>JAYFOS010000021.1:0-164489 GCA_034928745.1 Rikenellaceae bacterium | reverse complement strand
CCGTCAAGCCATGGAAGCCGGGGGTGCCTGAAGTTCGTGACCGCAAGGAGCGACCTAGGGCAAAACTGGTAACTGGGGCTAAGTCGTAACAAGGTAGCCGTACCGGAAGGTGTGGCTGGAACACCTCCTTTTTGGAGCTGTACCAACTAAAGTTGGCCTTATTACTCATGCTGTCAAATTCTTATATAGTCCCGTAGCTCAGTTGGTTAGAGCACTACACTGATAATGTAGGGGTCAGCGGTTCAACTCCGCTCGGGACTACTAAAAAAGTTCTTTAACATTAGAATTAGTCGGGAATTAATGCTTCACATTGAAACCTTTTTGCAAAAGGAGGAATTAATGCTTCACTTCGTTCCGCATTGAATTCATTTTGCAAATGCGAGGGAATTAATGCTTCACTTCGTTCCGCATTGTTTCCCCTCTCGTTCGGCAAAGTAACAAGAGAGCAAAAGAAAATAAATGCTAAAGCATTTATTTAAAATTTCTCAGATTTATAGAAATTAAGCAAGCTTATTTCTATAAAATCTTCGAAATTTTAGACTTCGTCTCTTTTTCTTTTGGAAAACAGTGTTATCTTTGCACTCTCTAACCCGGGGAATTAGCTCAGTTGGCTAGAGCACCTGCTTTGCAAGCAGGGGGTCAAGGGTTCGACTCCCTTATTCTCCACAAAAAAACTCACCTAAAATCTAGGTGAGTTTTTTTTTGTGGCACTGTTTTTTGCAATCGTCTAATATTTAGAGGTATATAAATGCCGCATAGTCAGTTAAATAGAAAAATCTGTGCCACATATTTAATAATATTTAGCAGCTTCGGGTAAGACTGATTGTATTTTCTTAATTCTGTTCTCATCTGAAGGGTGTGTGCTGATGAATTCAGGCTGTTTGGAGCCTGAAGAACTCATTGTTTCCCAGAATTTGGGAGCGACATTGATGTCGTATCCTGCCATAGCCATAATGATCAGACCAAGGCGATCCGCCTCATACTCGTGCTTTCTTGAGTAGGGAAGTAGGACGCCTAGCTGCGACCCAAGGCCAAAAGCCAATCCGAATACAGCCTGTGTCTTCTGGTTCTCTGTTCCTATGTAAGAAGAGACAGCCTGACCAACAGTTCCGACGAGAACTTCCTGGCTCATTCTTTCGTTTCCGTGTTTAGCCAATGCGTGTGCTATCTCGTGTCCCATAACCACGGCCACAAGATCAGGAGTATTGGTTATCTTCAGGATTCCTTCATAAAAAACGATGTTGCCGTTTGGTAGGCAGAATGCGTTTACGGTCTCATCTTTAAAGACCTCAAATTTCCAGTTCAACCCCTCAAGGGCACTTTCCCATCCGTTTTGCTTGCAGTATCTTGAGACAGCAGTGGTGAGCCTTACGCCCACATCATTTACCATTTTATTGTACTTCGCGTTATCAGATAACTTTGCCTTTGTCTTCAATTCTGTATATGCCTGATTGCTAAGAGATGTTATATCTCCCTGACTATAAAGTAGAAACTGTTTTCTGCCGGTAATCATCACTTGTCCGCACGAGGTCAGGATTAAAGAGAGCAGGAGTATGGAAACAACAAGGTTAAATTTAAGTTTCATGGCGATTAAATCTAAATTACAGTACAAATATACTCTTAAAATATATAGAGAACAGAGAGAATTGAAACAACCGAGATGAAAACCCAGAGAAGAACCCCTTGTACTAAAGGTCTTACACCTGTTCCGATAACCATTTCACGTGTAAGACTGGCACCTATCAGAAACAAAGTTATCTTTAATCCTATTTTTGAGACCTCGACAATAAATGGGGATATATTTCTTATTGCCGGTATTGTTGAGTTGAGAATAGTGGCTCCTACGAAAAAGAGTATAAACCACGGAATTTTTATCTTTTTACTCTCGCTTTTGAATAGAAAAACAGTCAATAGAGAAAGGGGAATAATCCAAAGGGCTCTTACAAGTTTGATGGTTGTTGCTGTCTGAAGGGCTTCATTGCCGTATTTGCTTGCAGCACCGACTACTGAGCTTGTGTCGTGTATTGCTATTGCAGCCCAGGTTCCGAATTCGTGCTGGGAGAGGCCAAGAAACTTCCCGATTGCAGGGAAGATTAGAAGAGCTAATGAATTTAATATAAATATAGTTCCAAGAGCCGTTCCCGTTTGTCGGTCATCCGGTTTTATCACGGATGCTATTGCAGCAATTGCACTTCCTCCGCAGATTGCCGTTCCGGATGAGATAAGATAGGAGCTCTTTTTGTCGACCTTAAGAAATTTTCCTAGTAAAAGACCGGCACAAAGTGTAATAGCGATTGAAAAGAGTGTATAGACAAATCCTTCTTTCCCCGCTACCAGAGCCTGAGATGCATTCATGCCGAATCCAAGACCTACTACCGAAATCTTGAGGAGCCTGTTAGTGATACTTTTCCCAGTTTCAGGGAACGGATGTTTAAAGAGCCATGTCAATACGATTCCCAACAGAAGTGCTATTGGGGTATCAATAAATGGCATGGTGCAAAGGAGAATTGCGAAAATAAAAATAAATCTGCGAGCGTTCATTACATTTGGTATTTGAAGTCGCAAAAGTATTTTAATATGAGCGTATTGTCAAATTGATAATTTTAATAGCCTATAACTATATGTTATAGTGTTTTTCCACGTAATTGAGAAACAGCTTTGTAATTCCGGCAGGTTCTCCTCCCTGCGGCATGATAAAGTAGAATTGACGGGTAAATTGCAGTCCGGGAGTTTTAATAATCCGGAAAATCCCCTTTGCAAGCTCTCTTTCAATAGCGAATTTTGAAACAACTCCTGCTCCATGGCCGTTTTCGATGAAAGACTTGATACTCTCGGTGCTGCCAAGATACATGGCTATGTTGAGTTTCTTGAGAGTGATGCCCTTGTTTTGAATTATCTTTCCAATTATGTCAAGCGTGCCTGAGCCCCTCTCTCTCAGGACAAGCGGAATATTGCAGAACTCCTCATTACTGACCTTCTCAGGAATCTCTTTATTTGAGCAGGAGGTGAAGACAAGAAGTTCATCGTTGAGAAATGGAGTGTAATGAATATCGGGATTGGATGGTTTGCCCTCAACTATACCGAGGTCAATCTCACCTTTAAGTACCTTTTTCTCGATGTATTCCGTGTTGCCAGAAATCATAGACAACTTTATTTCGGGATATTTTTTTATAAAACAGGCTAATGCAGCCGGAATAACATATTGCGCAATTGTCGTGCTTGCACCGATACGAAATACTCCCTCTGCTTTGCCTTTAAGCTGGCTAATTTCAAATTTGGCCTCGTTATGCAGGGCAAGTATCTGGGTAGTATAGGATAATAGAAGTTCTCCGGCCTGAGTGAGAAATATTTTGTTTCCTACACGGTCAAATAGTCTGACCTCATATTCAGATTCGAGCTCCTTGATGTGTCTTGTGACTGCAGGCTGAGTAATGAACATCTCCTCCGATGCTTTTGTGAAGCTCAGCTTTGTTGCGACTGATAGAAATACTTGAAGTCGGAAATCCAGCATTTAAGAATTACTCTCTTAATTTGCCGTCCCTTGCCATAACGGTAAGTATTTTGCTATTATTCCGGTTGTCTGGAATCACATCATTTTCTATGATAATTCCCAACTCGATGGCCAGTTTGCCTGAGGCCCCCCCTATAAATGAGTCGGTATAAACCCAATTACACAAGCTTGAAAAGTATGACGGCCAGAAGTATCCGGTATAGATAAGCTCTTTATTTACTGTAACTCCAAATGCCATACCTCCAACAGGGACTTCCATGTTGAAGATTGTCTTCTTTCCTTGGTCTGTAAGGCCGAAAGTATGATTGCTCTTATTGTAATAAGTGATATCAGCATATCTGATTAACGGCGTAGACTCCAAAACTACTGAGGATTCGTCAATTTGTTTGCCGGAGCTTTTTGTGAAACTCTTTAACAGATATATCTCAACATCTTTTCCGGTAACAACATCTTCGTCCCCTGAGGGGGATTTTTCGCAACTTGCAAGAGTGAATGCTGCAAATGCTAACACTGCGATTGCCAATAATCGTTTCATGATCCTGTTTGTTTTTATGTTGTAGATTCCCTTATATATGTCAAAACTAATAAATTATTCAATACAATGTTCATTTTATTTATAAAAAAGTGAAATATGTGTTTACTGATAAAAATGGTGATTATACTGAAAGAAAGCTAGTATTGACTTATCTGTTTTTTTTGAGAAAATTTATTAAAGTAGTTTTATGACGAAAAGTGAATAATCCTTTAAATAATGAAAAAAAGTTTTTTTATGCTAATGCTGGCAGCTGTTGCAATTGCACTTTCCGCTTGTATACAGGTGGCAGATCCGGAAGATCCTGAGGAATCGGTCACAACCCCGACTATTTCCGGTTTTTATCCAGAAAGCGGATCAGCAGGGGCTACGATTTCTATAAACGGGACAAATTTCAGTACAACTATTTCAAATAATACGGTGTTGTTTAATGGAGTAGCAGCAGTTGTAACGGCTGCAACAACGACACAACTTACCGTTATAGTTCCTTCAGGGGCAACGACAGGCATCATATCAGTCACAGTCGGATCAACCACTGTAACATCAACAACAACATTCACAGTTGTAAATCAGACATCAGAGCCGCCTACTATCTCAGCTTTCTCTCCAACCAGCGGGGGTGTTGGTACAACTGTTACAATTACGGGTGCAAACTTCAGTACGAATCCCCTCCTTAACACAGTTGCATTTAACGGTATAAAGGCTACAGTAACATCTGCAACAGCAACCCAACTTACGGTTATTGTACCTTCAGGGGCAACATCCGGAGCAATTACGGTTACTGTGGGAGAAAATTCTGTTGCAACATCCGGCAGTTTTACTGTAAATGCGACATCGAGCAATGTCGTGGTTACCTATGCCGGAACAACTGCAATAGTCTCAAATCCATACCAGGGAAGTGGAGTGAGTGTATCGGTCTCTTCCGGGGATGTTATTGTGACATCTACTATCAGTGACACAGAGGTAAATTATATTCTTGCCGGCACAACAAGTAACGGTTCATTCAAGATTTACAGCGATTATAAATTCAGGCTCACTTTGAATGGTGTCAATATAGCTAATGACGATGGCCCGGCAATTAACATACAGTCATCCAAGAGAGCCTCTGTATACCTTGAAGCCAACACTACGAGCACACTTATCGATGGTACAACTTATGCCTCAAGCACTGAAGACCAGAAGGCTGCACTATTCAGCGAGGGACAAATTGAATTTGTCGGGCAGGGAACTCTTTCAGTAACGGGAAACAAAGCACATGCAATATGCAGTGATGACTATATCTCCATTTCGGAGGGATCTGTAACTATTAACAATGCAAATTCAGATGGTATTCATGCAAATGACTACTTCTTGATGAACGGAGGAACACTTAATATAACATCAACCGGGGATGGAGTTGACTGTGAGGCGGGGTATATATCTGTCAACGGTGGCGTATTGAACATAACCACCTCAGGAGATAAGGGAAATGCAATATCCAGTAATGGAAACACAACAATCAACAGTACAGCTCCCATTACACTCAAGGTGTCAGGAAGGGCGTCAAAAGGTATCAAGACCGGAGGGGATCTCAGTGTGGAGAATGGAGACGTGACAATCACTACATCTGGTGCAGCTTATTATGATACTGAAGATTCTGACATAGCAGCAGCGGCCGGAGTCAACTGCGACGGAAATATGACCTTCAGTTCAGGAAGCATGACTATTACCAGTTCGGGAAAAGCAGGTAAGGGTATGACAATTGACGGTGCCCTGAATGTAAACGGCGGATTATTGAACATTACGACAACTGGATCGATTTTCTCATATGGAGGAAATGAAAGTGAGGCAAAAGGGATAAAATGTGACGGTGCATATATTCAGAATAATGGGACAGTCAACCTCTCCTCTGCCGATGATGGTATAAAATCCGAAGCATCAATAACCATAAATGGCGGGACACTGTCAATAACTAAGTCAATTGAGGGTGTTGAGGCTCCAAACATAACTTTCAATAACGGCAACAGTGCCATAACCGCATCGGATGATGCTGTAAATGCAACCAAAGGCAATGGAGGTGAGAACAATGACGGAAGCCTTGTAACAATTGCAGGAGGTACATTGTCGCTAAATGCAACAACAGGAGACGCGCTTGACAGTAACGGGAGCATATCAATGACCGGAGGAAGTGTCTCTGTGCAAGGTCCGAATTCGGCACCGGAGGTGGCGATGGACTATAACGGCAGCTTTAATATTTCTGGAGGGTTATTGACAGCTTCAGGTCCATCTTCGGGAAATATGATACAAGCAACAAGTTCCACTTCTTCTCAATACACTGTTCTTATAAAGCTGAATTCAAGGTTGGCGGCCGGTACTCTCTTCAATATTCAGAACTCATCAGGTACTACGCTAGTTACATACGCGCCGATTAGAAATGCCTATTATATAGTGTTCTCATCTTCTGAACTGGCAAGTGGGAAATCGTATAAAGTATACACAGGCGGTACTTGTACCGGAGGTTCTGTTACAAACGGATTATACACCGGTGGAACATATAGCGGGGGTTCTCAAAAAGGAACTTTTACAATTTCAGGGAAGGTGACTACGGTTTCGTTGTAAACTCTTTGAAGATCAGAGTTCCAGCATACGCCTGATAGGTATCCAGGCCTTTTCACGAATCTCGTCCGGGACTTTGATCTCAGGGCTTTCACTCTCCAATGCCTTCAGAACTTTTTCAAGGGTTGCCTTTTTCATGTGACCGCAAATGGCTCTTGAATTAATAGGAATAAACTCTTTTCCAGGAACGGTTTTCTGCATATGATGGATTATCTCCTTCTCAGTTGCAATGATGAACTGTTTTTTATCAGACATTGCTGCATGTTTTACCATACCGCTGGTAGAGTAAAAATAGGCATTCGGCATGTTTAGTATCTCAGCGTCTCCGGAACAGCTGCTCTCGGGGTGTATAAGAATGTCAGCATCAGGATACTGTGCTGCCATCTCCTTTACCATTTGAGTGTTGAAACGGTCGTGTACGCAACAGTCGCCGAACCACAGCTCCATGTCTCTTCCTGTTTTTATATTGATATAGTTACCAAGATGTCTGTCAGGGACAAACAATATTTTCTTCCCGGCAGGGATTGACTCTACAACCTTAAGTGCGTTAGCCGATGTACAACAAATATCTGTGTATGCCTTGACCTCTGCAGTGGTGTTTACATAAGCCACAACAACACCGTCAGGATTGGCTGCCTTCCACTCTGCAAGATCTTTTCCTGTTATACTTTCGGCAAGAGAACAACCTGCGGTTAAATCAGGAACAAGTACTTTTTTGTCAGGAGATATAATCGAGGCAGTCTCTGCCATGAAATTTACCCCGCAAAAAAGAATAATTTTGGCATCGGTTTTCCCGGCCTCTTGAGAAAGACCAAGTGAGTCACCCAGGAAATCACATATGTCCTGTATTTCGGGATTTGTATAGTAGTGGGCAAGTATAACAGCGTTTTTCTCCTTTTTCAGTTGAAGGATACGCTCTATTATCCCTTTTTTATCCATGAGATCTCTATTTGTTTGGTACTATGTTCATGCTTATGTCCAGAGCTGTGACGGAGTGTGTGAGTGCTCCAACGCTTATGTAATCAACACCTGTGGCTGCAACCTCCTTTAATCTCTGAACGTTCATGTTTCCGGAAGCTTCGGTCTCGGCTCTCTTATCAATAAACCTTACCGCTTCAGCCATGGCTTCGTTGCTCATATTGTCAAGCATAATTATCTCGGCACCTGCTGCCAACGCTTCTCTAGCCTCATTGAAATCAGTAACCTCTACCTCAATCTTGATGCCGGCAGGAATTGATGCTCTGACCTGTTTGACTGCATTTGTTATGCCACCTGCAACCTTGATATGATTGTCCTTAATCAGAGCCATATCGTACAGACCCATCCTGTGATTTGTTGCTCCACCGGCCTTAACGGCCATTTTGTCAAGCAGCCTCATTCCGGGAGCGGTCTTTCGCGTATCAAGCAGCCTTGTTTTTGTGCCTTCGAGCTCCTTTACAAAGATAGCTGTGGCAGTAGCTATACCCGACATCCTTTGCAGAATGTTCAACGCTGTACGTTCTGCAGTGAGTAGTGCACGGTAGCTTCCTTCAATTCTGGCGATTTTGTTACCCTTGGAGACTCTTTGCCCCTCCTTCACAAGAGGAGTCCATACTGTGTTGCTGTCAAGATACTTGAATACCCTTAACGCTATATCAAGGCCGGACACAATACCGGGGGCCTTGGCTGTCATCTCTGCAGTTGCTCTGGATTCTTCAGGAATCAGGGCGTTTGTGGTGATGTCTCCTGTATTTATATCCTCTTCAATCGCGAGGGATATTATCTTGTCAATCAGATATTCTCTCTCCATATGATCTGGGTTTATTTTACATCCACAGGAATAGCTGTTATCAGCTTACCTTTCTGTTGGATTATATGTTTGATAAAACTGTTTTCCTCTTGAGGGTAATCCTCTCTGTAATGTCCTCCGCGGCTCTCTTTCCGGTATATTGCCGGTCTTATGATCAGTTCGGCGACAGTGATGAGATTGTAGCTTAATAGTGAATAATACTCATCTTTTTCATTTGCAAGTACCTCTTTTTCATTTTCCAGAATCTCTAACCCTTCCGACAGGAGCTTCTCATTTCTTATAATACCGGCATTGTCATTCATCAGATTCGATATTCTAACCTTTAGTGATTGAAACATCTCCTCCTTTGATGGATCCTTGCGGAATTTGGGTTTGAAGTCAGGGATAAATTCATTGCCATTATTTGCTTTTGAAATCTCCTTTGTGTCCTCAACTGCCCTGTATCCGAAAACCAGACATTCAAGAAGTGAGTTGGAGGCAAGCCTGTTAGCACCCATGATGCCTGTAGATGCCAACTCACCGCATACATAGAGATTGTCGATGTTGGTCCTTCCGTTGACATCGCTCCTAACTCCTCCGACCATATAGTGTGCTGCCGGTGCAACAGGGATTTTGTCTGTCATGTCGATACCAAGCTGCCGACATTTTTCAAAAATATTCGGAAAGCGGCTTTTAATCCTTGTTGGATCTATGTGTTTGAGTGAAAGGTGGACGTAAGGCTCTTCCTGTTGAAGTATCTGACGGAAAATAGATCTTGCCACCACATCCCTCGGTGCCAGTTCTGCAAGCTCATGAATCGCAGGCATGAATCGTTCGCCTTTAAGATTGAGTAGGTGAGCTCCCTCTCCGCGAACAGCCTCGCTTATGAGAAAAGACTTGTCAACCTCTGTGTACAATGCTGTTGGGTGGAACTGAACGAACTCCATATCTGCAATCTTACATTCTGCCTCATAGGCAAGAGCTATGCCATCTCCGGTTGTGGTGTGCGGATTTGTTGTCCTTTTGAAAATGGCAGAAGCACCGCCTGAAGCCAGAAAAGTATACTTTCCAATAAATATCTCCTCACTTTCAGTCTCTGAATTCCAGCTTCTCACGCCATAACACTTGCCACCTTCCTGAAGGATCGAAAGAACTGTGTGATTTTCGAAAAGAATTATATTCTTGTCGGCAAGAACCTTCTCTATCATGAAATTTGTAATCTTCATACCGGTGACATCGCCGCCGGCATGAAGTATTCTTCTCATATGGTGTCCACCCTCAAGCCCCAGGGCAAAACTGTCCCCAAGCATGTCGAACTGCATTCCATCATTTACAAGGTCCACAATCCTGTGCGGACCCTCATTTACCAGGATGTCAACGGCATTATAGTCACATATACCTCTTCCGGCGGTTACGGTGTCATCAAAGTGAAATGCCGGGCGGTCCTCTTCATCGGTGACAGCCGCAATTCCACCCTGTGCATAATATGAGTTACTCTCCCTGACTGTGGATTTTGTAATCAAGGCAACCTTGCCGTAAAGAGATGCTCTGTACGATGCGTATAAACCCGCAAGCCCGCTCCCTACAATAATATAGTCGTATCGGTGCATTTTTGATCTTTATGAGCCGCGAAATTACTCTTTTTTCTGTAATTGTATTCCAATAATCTTAAACAATCTTAAAATCATATGGTTCTACCTTAATAAAAATACTAAATGATTTTTTCTTTAAAGCAGTATTTAAACGCCAGTTAAACAGGATATTGTATTGTGAGCTTTGTATTTGTTGCTAATATTATTACCTTAGCAAAGATATTTTTGAAACTAAATACACAAGAATTATATGTCAAACAAGGTAAACTGCTTTATACCTTATCAGGATGAAGTACAAGTAAAAGAGACAGTTAAAGGTCTTAAGGAAAATTCTTCAGTATCCGGGATTTATCTTTTGTCTGTCAATCCGGAAGCAAAACCATTGGAAGGTTGTGAAATAATACATGTAGAGTCAATGAAGTGTACACCGGCGATGAGAAAAATAGCAGAGAGATCGGATGCGGAGTTCACACTTATTTATACAAAGGAATCCACACTTGAATTGGGTATGTTTGCATTGGAGAGAATGCTGAAACTTGCCGAAGACAGCTCTGCTGCTATGGTATATTCAGACCACTATCAGGTTATTGACGGTAAGAGAGTTATTTGTCCGGTAATAACTTATCAGATGGGAAGTCTCAGGGATGATTTTAATTTCGGGTCGGTGCTGCTATACAGAGCCTCTGCACTTAAGGAGGCTGTTTCAAGAATGAATGTGGATTATAAATTCGCAGCTCTTTATGATTTAAGGCTGAAAGTTTCACAAAAGGGTGATTTGGTTCACATTAATGAGTATCTATACACAGAGGTTGAGCTGGATACAAGAAAATCCGGTGAGAAGATTTTTGATTATGTAGATCCTAAGAACAGAGGTGTGCAGATTGAGATGGAGGCTGCATGCACAGAGCACCTTAAACAGATAGGCGGTTATCTTGAACCGAAATTCAAACACATTGAGTTTTCAGAGAACAATTTTGAATATGAGGCATCTGTAATTATTCCGGTATATAACAGGATCAAGACAATCAAGGATGCGATAACATCTGTCTTGAAGCAGAAGACATCATTCAAATTCAATCTGATAGTCATAGACAACCACTCTACAGACGGGACCTATGAGGCGATAGAGCAATTTGCCGGTGACGAAAGGCTTATTCACCTCATTCCTGAGAGAAACGACCTTGGAATCGGTGGTTGCTGGAATACCGGAGTGCATCATCCAAAGTGCGGAAAGTTTGCAGTGCAGCTTGACAGCGACGATATTTACTCCGATGAGAAAACTCTCCAGAAGGTAGTTGACTCGTTTTATGCCCAGAACTGCGCTATGGTTGTCGGGACATATATGATGACAAATTTCAATATGGAGATGATTGCCCCGGGTATTATCGATCACAAAGAGTGGACACCTGAGAACGGCAGGAACAATGCCTTGCGTATCAACGGTCTTGGTGCTCCAAGAGCTTTCTACACACCTGTTCTCAGGGAAATAAATGTTCCTAATACAAGTTACGGAGAGGACTACGCTTTGGGGCTCAATATCTCCAGAGAGCACCAGATCGGAAGGATTTATGAGGTGTTGTACCATTGCCGTCGTTGGGACGGAAATTCGGATGCAGCATTGGATATAGTAAAGATGAATGCTCACAACACATATAAAGACAGGATCAGAACCTGGGAGCTTCAGGCAAGAATTACTCTGAACAAAAATAAGAGGTAATCCGATGTCTGAAATCAATTCTGAAATGGTGAAGGAGCTTTTTAAAGAGCAATTTGCCTCATGGGAGCAAGCATACAACAACTATAAGGCACTTGACGGAGTTTTGGCAAAGGAGATTCAGGTTGACGGCTTCCCTTTTAAGGTACAGTTTAACCCTGCCAGAATAGTCTCTTCAGCCGCTAAAGTAGATGCAAAGTCAATACAGGAGCGTAAATGTTTTCTTTGCAAGGAGAACAGGCCTGCTGTGCAGAAGGGTATTGACTTTCTCTATAAGGGAAAGGATCACTACACAGTCTTGATTAACCCTTTCCCGATATTTTCAAGACATCTTACAATCCCTATGGATAAACATCAGGATCAGCTTATAAAAGGCAGATTCGATGCAATGCTCGAGCTTGCAAGGCAATTACCCGATTATACAATCTTCTACAATGGGCCTAAATGCGGAGCCTCAGCTCCTGACCATTTCCACTTTCAGGCCGGTATAAAGGGATTTATGCCGATAGAGAGTGTCCCTCTCAAAATGAAGGTGTTTTACCATAGTTCAAAGACAACCCTGAGTCAGCTAACCTCTGTGATGAATGGAGTGATTGTGATGGAATCCATATCAATTGAGGATGCCTCCCAAGTGTTCGATAAGATATACTCATCATTGAAGGTGAAGGAGGGAGAGTCGGAACCAATGTTGAACATACTGTGCTGGTATGACAAAGGATCCTGGGCAGCTATTATCTACCTCAGGAGCAAACACAGACCTGAGTGCTTTTTCAAAGAGGGAGAGGAGAATATTTTGATTAGTCCTGCATCTGTGGACTTGGGCGGAGTTTTCATCACCCCTTTGGAGAAGGATTATAATAAAATCACGGCAGAGGATATCAGTTCCATCCTTTCGGAAATTCTAATTTCCCGTGAGGAGTTTGATGATACAATAGAAAAAATAAAATCAATATTATAATAGTCATGACAGAGCCGGAAGTTAGCGTAGGTATAATGTTTGAGCCTCAGATAGAATTCGGGCTGAACACAGCATTTGTATGCAATGGTAAGGATGTGGAAGGTAGCCGGGTTGTTAAATTCGCAGAGGGGAAGATTGAGTGGATGGGTGAGGCATATGAGGAGCTTTTATTTGAACCGAAGGATATAAAGAGGGCATCTTTTGAACTTCGCAATGTTACTATCGGAATAAATTTCCATTGGGAGAGGAAGGAGAATCAGACATTCAGGGGAGCCTTGAAGTTTATTGTGGAGGATAATAAGATCACAGCGATCAATCTGTTGGGTATAGAAGAGTACCTGACATCTGTGATATCATCCGAAATGAGTGCAACAGCTTCGCTTGAACTGTTAAAGGCTCATGCGGTCATTTCAAGATCGTGGCTTATGGCTCAGATTCAGAAAAACAAAGAGATTGCAAAATCCGAACAGAAATATTCTACAATGCATGAGACTCCAAAGGAGCTCATAAAATGGTATGACAGGGAAGATCACACACGGTTCGACATATGCGCCGATGATCATTGCCAGCGTTATCAGGGAATTACAAGGGCATCTACCGAGATAGTTAAAGAGGCTATCAATCAGACCAGAGGTCAGTTACTGATGTATGACGGAAGGATATGTGACGCAAGATATTCAAAGAGTTGCGGGGGTATTTTTGAAGAGTTCGGCAATTGTTGGGAAAATGTAAATCACCCCTATCTTGTGAAAAAGAGGGACAGCAAGACCAATACAGATATGATGGACCTTACCGTCGAGCTTAATGCAAGGGAGTGGATACTCTCCTCACCGGAAGCATTCTGTAACACTACAGATAAAAAGATACTTTCGCAGGTGCTCAATAACTACGATCAGGAGACCACAAATTTTTACCGGTGGAGTGTCACCTATAAACAAAAAGAGCTCTCTGCGTTGATTTTAAAAAGGTCGGGGGTCGATTACGGTGAAATTCTGGACTTGGTGCCTGTGCAAAGGGGAACATCAGGTAGGCTTGTTAAGCTAAAAATTGTCGGGACAAAAAGGACCAGAACAATCGGGAAAGAGCTGGAGATAAGAAGAACTCTCTCGGAATCCCACCTTTATTCATCTGCTTTTATAATTGTGAAGCTTGACATGAACAGCAAGGGTGTGCCCGGCAGATTTGTATTGAAAGGCGCAGGTTGGGGTCACGGTGTGGGTCTTTGCCAGATAGGGGCAGCGGTTATGGGAGAGAGAGGTTACAAGTACGATGAGATCCTGCTCCACTATTTTGTGGGAGCTTCAATCGAGAAAAAGTATTAATAAATAATCATTAAAAGATGAACAGCAAGAAGAGATCTCCATGGGCTTGGATTCCAACGCTCTATTTCGCTCAGGGACTGCCGTACGTTGCAGTCATGACTGTCTCAGTGATAATGTACAAGAGGTTAGGTATCTCCAATACAGATATAGCACTTTATACAAGCTGGCTATACCTTCCTTGGGTGATAAAACCTTTCTGGAGCCCATTTATAGATCTTTTGAAAACCAAGAGATGGTGGGTTGTTACTATGCAGATATTAGTCGGAGCGGGTCTTGCCGGAATCGCTTTCACTATTCCTGCAAGTAACTTCTTCCAACTCACATTGGCTGTCTTCTGGCTGATTGCATTCAGCTCCGCAACGCACGACATAGCGGCAGACGGATTTTATATGCTTGCCCTTGATAGCCATGATCAGGCTATGTACGTGGGAATAAGGAGTACATTCTACAGAATAGCAACAATTACCGGACAAGGTTTGTTGATAATCATAGCTGGTATGCTTGAGTCATCCACCGGGCTTAAACCGGCAGAGTTGCAGGTAAATGCCGGGCCTCAATATGCGTCTACATTTACACTTCCTGCTGAAGATACAGCAATGGACGTGACACCTGTACAGGCATCTGACTATATGTTTGAGGTCAATCCTCCGGTTGTGAACTTGGGAACGAACACAATAACTGTCGATTCTGCTGCGATCCTTAAAGCTTATGCGGTTGAGCACAATATTGCAAATGGTTTTGTTGAGGCAGAGAAGAGTAAAGCACAGATTGAGAAGGAGGAGTCATGGTGGACAAGAAATGTGTCAACTCCTCTAGGTGGATTTATTAAGACAAACTTCGGTGAGGAGAACGCAGGTAAAGAGGTGCACAAGATGAACGGAAACGCCCGTCTTGTTGCCGTCAAGCTTTCCAAAGCTCCTGCAGAGGGAGAGAAGATTGTACTCAACACCTCTCTTAAGAATGGTGACAAGAGTATTTTCCTGGCATATGGAGAGAGAATCACATTCACTTCGGAAAACTGGGACAAGCCGGCGTATTTGCTTGTACAGGTTGATCCTAAACTGGATCACGAGACATCTGCCTCATTCAAGGGTCTTTCAGGTAACATCTCCTTTGCATGGTCAGTGACATTCTTTATCCTTGCGGGATTTTTCCTTGCGATTGCATTATACCATAAGTTCATACTTCCAAAACCGGTTACAGACAAACCGGCTAAAGAGGTGACTGCAAGAAATATTTTCAAGGAGTTTTTCGAGACATTTGCCTCTTTTTTCAAGAAGAAACAGATATGGATTGCAATAGCCTTTCTGTTACTATACAGACTTCCCGAGGCACAGCTTGTCAAGCTGATCTCTCCATTCTTGCTTGACGCAAGAGAGGTCGGGGGTATGGGCCTTACAACAGGACAGGTAGGTCTTGTTTACGGGACAATAGGTATTCTGGGTCTTACATTGGGAGGCATTATAGGAGGTATAATTGCAGCCAAAGGTGGTCTGAAAAAGTGGCTATGGCCGATGGCTTGGAGTATTTCGCTCACATGTGCGACATTTGTTTACTTAAGTGTTTTTCAGCCGGAAAGTCTTTTGGTTATAAACTTGTGTGTCTTCATTGAACAGTTCGGTTACGGATTCGGTTTCACTGCATACATGCTTTATATGATTTACTTTGCTGCGGGTGAGCATAAAACAGCTCACTATGCAATATGTACAGCCTTCATGGCTTTGGGTATGATGATGCCGGGCATGATGGCGGGCTGGTTGCAGGAACTTATCGGATATGAAAATTTCTTCTGGTGGGTAATGATTTGTTGTGTGACAACAATTGCTGTGACTGCATTTATTAAAGTTGATGATTCATTCGGTAAAAAACAGGCCGAGGTAAAAGCTTAAATTTAGATATGAACAAGTTAAAAATTGGATTGATCATAATTTTGACCCTGGCGATTTCTAAAGGATATTCTCAGAAGATCATGACAGGTCTTGAGGTGCTTAAAGCGTCCAACTTCAAGGTGCTTGAAGGTAAGAGAGTGGGCCTTATTACCAATCCCACAGGATTTGACAACAATATTAAATCCACTATTGATATATTACATGAGGCCCCGAATGTTAACCTGGTAGCCCTATATGGTCCTGAACACGGTGTGCGTGGAGATGTCCATGCAGGAGATCATGTTGAGACCACAAATGACCAAAAGACAGGTCTTCCTGTGTTTTCTCTATATGGTGCCACAAAAAAGGCGACTCCGGAGATGCTGAAGGGTATTGATGTGTTGGTATATGACATACAGGACATAGGAAGCAGATCATTCACATACATCAGTACAATGGGATTTGCAATGGAAGCTGCTGCAGAAAACAATATCGAGTTTGTCGTTTTAGACAGACCGAATCCGTTAGGAGGAGAAAAAATTGAGGGTAGTCTCGTAGAAGAGGGTTTCTATTCGTTTGTAAGCCAGTTTAGAATTCCATATATCTATGGACTGACATGCGGCGAACTTGCAAAGCTCCTGAACGGTGAAAAAATGCTGAAAGCACAGTGTAAACTTACAGTCGTACCGATGAAGGGATGGAAGAGATGTATGACATATGAACAGACAGGGTTGCAGTGGGTACCCTCTTCACCTCACGTACCTCAGATAGCAAGTTCGATGTACTATCCTGCATCCGGAATCCTGGGAGAATTGGGCTACCTGTCGATAGGCGTCGGTTACACCATCCCGTTCCAGATGTTTGCAGCAGATTGGATAGATGCAGAGGCTTTAACCGATAGGCTTAACAGCTACAACCTTCCCGGGGTGAAGTTCCGTCCCATCTATTATAAGCCATTCTATTCAGTTGGTGCAGGAAAGGATTTTAAGGGAGTACAGGTACACATACTTGATTACAGTAAGTGTGCACTGACAGACATTCAGTTTTATGTGATGCAGGCTCTTGCTGAACTTTGGCCTGACAAAGCAGTGTTCAAAAATGCGGACCAGACCCGTTTTAATATGTTTGACAAAGTATGCGGCTCGGATCAAATCCGTAAGAAATTCTCTGAAAGGAACAGATTTGAAGATATCCGGAACTATTGGTATAAGGATGTGGAGAGCTTCAGAAAACTCTCAAAGAAATATTATATCTATTAATATTAAAGAATCCCCAGAGTGCGGCTTCGTGCGAGCATACAAGCTCCCATGATGCCGCACTTATCACCAAGTTTGGAAAGTCTGATATTTGTATCCTTACTTACTCGGATGAGTGAGTACTTGTTGATTGCACTCTTGATGGGCAGCATTATGTAGTCCTTAGCATTTGCAAGCGTTCCTCCGAGAACTATCAACTCCGGATTGAAGAGGTTGATGAGGCCTGAGATGGCTTTTCCAAGCTCATTGCCAATGCTCTCTATAATCTCGATTGCCAGGACATCCTCTTTGTGAACAGCATCCATTATATCCTCTAAAGAAATCTGCTCACCCTTGTTAAATTTGTTGGACAGGGTGGAGACACGACCCTCGCTCAGCTTTTCCATGAACATTCTGTGCATGGCAGATCCGGATGCACCGGTCTCGAGGCATCCTCTCTTGCCGCAACGGCAGATTATTTCATTGTTAAAGAATGGAAAGTGTCCGAATTCTCCCGAAAAGCCAGACTTTCCGTAATAGAGTTTTCCATCTATGATTATTCCTATACCGAGTCCCCAGCTTGCATTTATAAAGAGCATATTTTTAAAATTGCTATTTTCGCCATGCATGTACTCTCCGTATGTCATAGAGCGTGAGTCGTTTTCGATGAAGACGGTATAGTCTAGTCTCTCTTCAATGAGTGCCGAGAGAGGTTTCTCGTCAAGGTAGTAGAAACTGTAACTGAAGCCGGATTGTGAATTTACACGACCGGAGAGGTTCACCCCGACGGCAAGTATCTTCTCTTTTGAAACGGTAACCTTGGCGATGAAAGATTTGATTATTGCACAAAGCTTGTCAAGAGAGTGTATGGTGTTTTCCAGAACAAACGGTTTGTCCGGCTCGTACTCGATGAGTTGTCCCTTGAAATTTATCAGGCCCAGTGATATGTTGTCCTTGTTTATGTCAACACCTATAAAATAGCCTGCATCGGGATTAAGTCCGTACATGTTCGGCCTTCTTCCGCCGCTGGTCCCCTGTTTCCCGAAGTCAAGGACAAAACCCTCGGCAATAAGCTCCCCGATGAGCTTTGTCATTGTAGGTACACTTATATTCACCTCTCTGCTTAAGTCCGTTATGCTGTAGTTTCCGTTAAGGACAAACAATCTGATCAGCTCTTTCTTGAGAGTGGCAGTTTTGTTACCATCATATGACTGTTGCAGGAATGTGTTTTTCATATAATCAGTTTAGTTCACGTTTTCAAATCCAATATCAGCTCTGTGTAACTTGTCGTACCAGTTGTATTTGAGTATTACCATACAGATAACAACCACACCAAGAGCAATCAGAGTAGCTCCTGTCTTGTGTATTATGAAGAATATAGGGAGGACCACAAGGGCCATCTGCCATACAATGCCGACTATAACATTTACAATATCCCTGCCAAAATCCTTGTTCCCTTCAAATGTGGGATCTATTTTCACAACCTTTTCATGTATAGGCTTCCAGAAGCCCCAAGGGCGTACATTTTTGTAGAATTTTATAAGAATATCGTCGTTGTCAGGTTTAGTAAGAAACGTTCCCGCGAAGCAGCCGATGAAGGAGGCGACTAATGTGATAGGGAAGAAGTAGATGTCGGGTATCTCAGGGAAGAAGAAGAGTTTAACGGTTGATGCGATAAGGCCTGAGAGCATTCCCCAGAAGTAACCGTATCCGTTAAATCTCCACCATATCCATTTCAGCACGTTGGCAGCAGCATATCCGCCATAAAGGGATGAGGTAATCCAAAGTGTAAGAGAGTTTAATGAATTGGCAAAGAATCCGAAGGTTACACCTACAATAACTAATACAATAGAGGCAACATAGCTGAATCTGACATATGTTTTAGGTGCGGCATCCGGCTTTATGTATTTCTTGTATAGGTCGTTGACTATATAAGCAGGGGCGGAGTTAACAAAAGCAGCAAGCGTACCTACAAACGCAGCAAGAAGTCCCGCAAGAAGCAGCCCCTTTACACCTGTTGGTACGAAACGTGTTATAGCTATCGGAAGGATTGTCTCGAAATCCATGGCAGAACCAAGTCCTGCCAGTTCCGGAGAGAGGAATACAATTGAGAGTACCGCCAGTCCTGCCACCATGAGATATCTCGGTGCGAAAAGGAGAAATATTGTAAGACCGCTCATCTTTGCAGCCTCTGACGGTTTTCTTGTAGAGAGTATTCTCTGCATGTCGTAGCTCGGTACGGGACCGGCCAGACTGGCGAATATACCCTTGAAGACCATCATCATTACCAATGCTCCGAATATCTGATATCCGTCTGAGGCAATCTTGTCGTTAAGTGCAGGCATTATGCCTCCCCAGTCAAGATTGAGATTCCATCCGAAAAACATATTGTCCCATCCGTGAGGGGTTAGAGCAGCAATCTGCTCTCCGGTAACGGAAGTGTATGCGATATATCCAACAATCAAACAGGAAACGGTCATTATCGTAAACTGGAAAATATCTGCAGCAACAACGCTCATCATACCTCCCTTGAGAGTATACAGGGTAGTAATACCTATAATAATAAGAGCGTAAGATTCTGCGGATGTAAGGGTCATAAAGCCAAGATTGCATGTAAGATCCCATGGCAGAATCTGAATTGCAAACTTGCCGATACCTTCAAAGAAATATGCCATGAATCCGATCACACTTATAATGGCGAATATTACAACCACAATATGAGACATTTTACCGCCCCTTCCCCCGAAACGGGTAAGAATCCACTCGGCACCTGTCATCACATTCGATCTTCTCATCCATATTGCAAGGAACACCATTACAAATACCTGATTCCACACGGGCCACAACCAAGGAAGCCATACACTCTTCAATCCGTATACAAAAAGGATGGCGACAGTCCACATTGTTCCGGAGATGTCGAACATGCCGGAAGCGTTGGAGAGTCCCAGAAAGTACCATTTTATCTTTTTGCCGCCGAGGAAATAGGTATCTATGTTTTTAGATGCTTTTTTAGAAAGGATGAAACCGAGAGAGAGAATAACTGCAATGTATATTCCGATTACTAGAATGTCGATCCAGGATAGGCTCATGTTATTTAAAATTAGATATGATAAGTAACTTACAAATGTAATAATTATTTTTTTCGATACAAAGATGGTAAGAAATTTATATAAATACGCACTAATTAATAAAAATATTTATTAAATATGCTTTGAAAGAAAAATATATTTACTATGTTTGTACTCGCTAAACAAATATTTATTTACAAATTAAGGCATATGAAGCGACTTTTGCTTATTGCAACATTATTAATAGCAACAATCAGTTACGGACAGGGTAAAAAAGTCTATATGTGGTTTGACTGCGAGGCAAACTTCAACAGACTTGGTACCAAAGATTCAATTTGTTGGTATCTGGATAAGGTGAAAAGTGTGGGAGTGACCGATGTCGTTGTCGATGTCAAATCAATTATGGGTGAAGTCCTGTACAAAAGCAAAATTGCACCTTTCATGGCAGAGTGGGAGGGATGGTACAGAGACCCGGATTTTGACATGATGAAAATTTTCATCGAGGAAGGGCATAAAAGGGGACTTGTTGTACACGCGTCCCTAAATGTATTTGCCGGCGGACACAACTTCTTTAACAGAGGTATTATCTACAAGCAGCATCCGGAATGGCAATCGTTGGTTTACCATGAGGGTAAACTGATGAAAATAGGGGATATGAAATGGAACTACAACGGAATGCTCAATCCTGCAAATCCCGAGGTAAGGACATATCAATTGAGTATCCTTAAGGAGTTTGTCTCAAAGTATAGAAATGTGGACGGGCTTATTCTCGACAGGATGCGTTTTGACAATGTAACCTCTGATTTCAGTCAGGCATCAAAGGCGCAATTTGAAGCTTACTCCGGAATTAAAGTGGAGAACTTCCCTGATGATATACTCTATTGGACAGAGAAGGATGGAAAGAAAATTTGGAAGGAGGGAAAACATTTCAAGAAGTGGACAGAGTGGAGGGCGATGATTATAAAGGGGTTTGCGGAAGATGTACATAGAGAGCTTAAAAAAATAAATAAGAAGCTCACACTCGGAGACTATACAGGAGCATGGTATCCTACCTATTATCAATTGGGAGTCAATTGGGCAAGCGTGAAGTACGACCCTTCAAAGGAATTCGCATGGGCTACCCCGGATTATTATAAAAGCGGATATGCAGATCTTTTGGACGTATATATGACCGGTCTGTACTATACAAATGTAACAAAAGAGGATGTTGATAAAGCCAACCGTTCTTTGGGCTACACCGGAGAGCCGGGCATGGACATCAATAACAGGACTTACTGGTACTGTGTTGAAGGAGGAGCCGAGCTTGCAAAGAGAATTACTAAAGGTGTGGTGCCGGTTATGGGAGCCATACTCGTAAGCCAGTACGAGACTGATTCATTGCAGTTTGAAAAGGCTGTCAGCCAGGCAATGAAGAGTACGGACGGAGTTACGATTTTTGACATCTCTCATGTGATCACAAAGAACTGGTGGGAAAGTCTGGAGAGAGGTCTTAAGCAATAAAGAGAAACAATATGTTTAAAATACTTAACACTAATTATTAATCTAAAGGTATTCTATGAAAAATGTATATTTGATTTTCAGGAATTTCCGAATGGTGGGAGGGGCTTCGCTTCTTTCACTGTTCTTACTTCTTGTCTGTGCGTCTTCTGGATACGCTCAGTCGGGTATCAAGGGGTCGGTCTCTGATACCAAGGGAGCTCCAATCGCCGGGGTGGCAATAGTTGTAAAAGGAACAAACAACTACACCACAACAGGCCAGAACGGGGAGTACCAGATAACAGCAAAAAAGGGAGATCTTCTCGAGTTCTCTTTACTTGGAATGCTTACACAGCAAGTCCGTCTAACAGGACAGGCTGTAGTAAATGTAGTAATGCAGGAAGATGTGTCCAAACTGGAAGAGATTATAGTTGTCGGTTATGGAACGCAGCAAAAAGCAAGTCTGACAGGTTCAATCTCTCAGATAAAGGGTTCAGAGCTCTTGAAAACTCCGGCTACAAACATCACCAGCGTTCTCGGCGGCCGTGTTTCCGGTGTTACTTCCGTACAAGAGTCAGGACAGCCGGGTGCTGACGGAGCCGGTTTGAGAATCCGTGGCTCAAGGGCAGCCGTTACCTATATAGTAGACGGTATGCCCAGGTCTATAAACGACATTGACCCAAGTGACATCGAGACTGTTTCTGTTCTCAAGGATGCATCTTCTGCAGCGGTTTACGGTCTGCAGAGTGCCGGTGGTGTAATCATCATCACAACCAAGAAGGGAAAAGCCGGGGAGTCAAAGATTACCTATAAGGGATCTTATGGTATTTCGGTTAATGCGAATTATCCAAAATTCCTTGACGGACCGGGTTATGCTTATTGGTACAATAAAGCCAGTGAAATGGACGGGAATTCACCTGTCTTCACATCAGCTCAGGTGGCTATGATGACCAATGGTGATGACAGCGACGGTTGGGGAAATACAGACTGGATAGGTGAGACGTTCGGAACCGGTACAACAAGGCAGCACAATCTTACAATAAACGGAGGAAGTGAAAAGATGAAATACTTCGCTTCTATCGGTTATATGGGACAAAACGGTAACATAAAGAATTTCGACTATACAAGATATAACCTCAGGAGTAATCTGGAGGCGCAAGTTGCAAAGAACCTAAAAGTAAATATTGGTGTTGCCGGAAATGTAGGTGATACCAGAACCCCGGGTTACGGTGCCGGAGGATCTGCCGGTGTTGGCGCATCTTACCAATGGCTAAGCGTTGCTGAACAAGCTTCGTATGCACATCCTTACCTGCCTAAAAGTATAAACGGCATTCCAGTGGCAAGCCGCAATGCATATAACAATGCGATAAACCCGATAGCTGCAACTGAGCTTTCCGGAAACCACAAGTCTATAACCAGAGCGGTTCAGACAAATGTTGACCTTCAGTGGGATCTCCCATGGATTAAAGGGTTGAACCTTAAGTTCACAGGTGCCTATGACCAATCGGCAACCGTCTCTAAGAACTTCAGTACACCATACAAGGTTTACCTTGAGACAATCCCAAGCTCAACAACAAGTGAGATTACATACGGACTAACAACAGATGCCCGCAATCAGACCCTGATGACTCTCGGTGAGGGATATACACAATGGCAGAGACTTGTTTCACAGGTAAGTGCAAACTATAAAGGAACATTCGGAGCACATAATTTTGACGGTATGATCCTTATGGAGGCCAGAGACTACAAGACAAACAACTTTGCAGCCTACGGAAAGGGATTCTACTTTAAGGAACTTCCTGAACTTGACATTGCGCAGGTGCCTACAGATGATCCTATCAGCGGATCAAGCAATGCTAACAGAAGTGTAGGTGTTGTAGGCCGTATCAAGTACGATTACGATAATCGTTACCTTGCAGAATTCACAGGTCGTTACGACGGTTCATATAAATTCTCTGGAAGCGTCCCGGGAAAGAGATGGGGCTTCTTCCCATCCCTCTCACTCGGATGGAGAATTTCAAACGAGGAGTTCTTCAAGAACGCAAATCTCGATTTTATTGATAACCTCAAGATCCGCGGATCTGTAGGTATGTTAGGGTCTGACCCTGTTTCAGCATACAGTTTCCTTAGCACTATGGCATTTGTGGGTGGAAGTGATCCTACTGCACAGGTGGTTCTCAACGGAAGTGGACAGAATGCCCTTATGACTTCTGCTGTTGCAAACCCTAACCTTACTTGGGAGAAGACAATTGCTTACAACTTCGGCTTCGATGCTTCAATGTGGAGCGGAAAACTAGACGTTGAATTCGATGTATTCTACAACTACACATGGGATATACTCGGAACACAGACAAGTATGCCGGGTTCAATGGGCGGATACTATACAACTTATGTAAACAATAATAGTGTTGACACAAAAGGTATTGACCTTATGCTGGAACATAACGGCAAAATTGGTGATTTTTATTACGGTGCTAAATTGAATCTTAGCTGGGCAAAAACAAGATATATAAAATATATGGACAGCCCAAACACTCCTGATTATGCAAAGAGAACAGGAAAGTCTCCTTGGGTTATGGCCGGTCTCGTTGCCGACGGACTTTTCCAGAGCGAGGAGGAGATTGACAGCTCTCCGTACATTGTAGGTTCACGTCCGCGTGTCGGAGATATCAAGTACAAAGACCTTAACGGTGACGGCGTAATATCTTACTCACAGGACCGTGCTTTAGTAGGAAAGCCAAACAGACCGGAACTTACAGCAGGTCTGGATCTCAATGCATCATATAAAGGATTTGACGTTTCAATGCTCTTCACTGCCGGTGCAATATGCGACATCTCACTGACAGGTACATATTACAACTATAACGATGATAACACCATCTTTACAAAACCTTTCAAGGCCGGTTCGAATGCTCCAGTATACCTTGTAGAGAACTCCTGGACTCCAGAGAACACAAATGCATCGTTCCCAAGGTTGTCAATCAACACACCTAATACTAACAATGCTTATGCATCTACATACTGGTTCAGGGATGGTAAATATATCCGTATGAAATCAGCTCAGTTAGGTTACACAATACCTAAGAAGTTCGCCGATAAGCTAAGCTTTGACAACATAAGGATATTTGTAGAGGGTACAAACATCTTCACACTCTCAGGTCTGCCTGAAGGTATTGACCCTGAAAGACCGGGCGTTACCAACGGTTACTATCCTCAACAGAAGACATTCATGGGTGGTCTAACAATTTCTTTCTAAATCGATGAATAACATGAAAACAAAAATATTTATAATCACATTATTTGTCAGTGTTATTGGTTTGTCGGGCTGTAACAAATTCCTTGACCTTACCCCTACAGACAAACTCTCTGATAAAGTTGTATGGCAGAGCAAGGAGAACGTAGAGCTCTATGTTAACGGCTTCTACCCATACATCACAATATACAGCCCATACGGCTCCGGTGACTCTAACGCCGGTTTGACAGAAGGTATGACCGAAACTCTTAAGTTCGGATCGATGACCTCAGGAACAAATGTCGGTTTCCCTAATATGCTTGCATATTCAAACGGTGGTATTTCCGCACCAACAGCATCATGGTATCTCGGTATGTGGGATGATCTATATACTAGAATACGCAGAGTCAATGAATTTCTTTCCGGTCTTAAGAAATACGGATCAGACTTGGATCCGGACGATCAGGTAAGATTTGAGGCTGAGGCTAAATTCTTCAGGGGATTCTTATACTTCCAGCTTATCAAGAGAAGCAAGGATGTCATACTTTATAATGAGGATCTTTCTGAGATTTCTAAAGACAAGGCTATAAGCACTGAAAGCGAAGGCTGGGATTTCGTGGAGAGTGACCTTGAATTTGCCGCACATAATCTTCCTAAGGAGTGGCCTACAGCAAACAGGGGCCGGGTTACAAAAGGAGCAGCTTTTGCACTTCAGTCAAGGGCAATGCTCTATGCAGAAAGGTGGCAGGTTGCCAAGACTGCAGCAGATTCCGTAATTGCATTAAATATCTATTCTATCCCTACAGCTACAACTGTAGCTCAGTATAATAACTCATTCAAGTCTTACTACAGTGGCAACCCTGAGGCAATACTCGAGTATAACTACCTTGCAAGCGGACCTAACCACGGATTTGACAAACTCTTCACTCCTGGCGGCGATGTTGCCGGTATGGGTGGAAGAGCGACTCCTACACAAGAGATGGTTGAGTCATACGAGCTTGCAACAGGTGGATTCCC
This sequence comes from Rikenellaceae bacterium, assembly GCA_034928745.1. Lineage (GTDB taxonomy): Bacteria > Bacteroidota > Bacteroidia > Bacteroidales > UBA932 > Bact-08. Next base: position 138,601 of record JAYFOS010000021.1, on the reverse strand, counting down.
TGACTGGTCTGCATGGCACAACACAACAACAGGAACTACAGCTACACCTCCATACAGCCAGCTTGAGGTTCGTTTCCATGCTTCGATACTATATAACGGAGCTGCATGGAAAGGCAGGACTATCCAGCCATACATTGGCGGACAGGATGGATGGGCATCATTTAAGGATGATCCTAACCCATCAGGTAAAACTGTTACAGGGTACTATCTGAGAAAATTGGTGGATGAGTCACATACTGACCTTAACTCCGTTCCGGGCACCAAGACACTTGTAGCTATAAGAATGGCCGAGGTTTATCTGAACCGTGCAGAGGCTTGCTATAAGCTCAATGATGTACAGGGTGCAAATGCAGGTGTAAGGGCTATCAGGACAAGAGTCGGACTTCCTTATACAGACAAGAGCGGACAGGATCTTTTCAATGCAATCAGGCAGGAGAGAAAGGTTGAGCTTTCTTACGAGGGTCATCTCTATTGGGATATGCGTCGCTGGAAGCTTGCACATATTGAATATTCAGGCTCTAACAGCCGTGTTCACGGACTCAAGATAGAGAAACAAGGTGCAAACTTCATCTACACATATGTTGACTGTGACAAAGAGGACCGTTACTTCCCTGCAAAGATGTACAGGATACCGATGCCTGAGACTGAACTGGCAAACAATTCAGCAGTTCAGCAATATGAAGAGTGGAGATAACAAATAACTATTGAGAATCATGAAAAATAAAATATTCTATTTTGTAGCTCTGCTCGGAGTATTGAGCGGATGTCACAAACCAGAAATACCGGTAGCCAAAGATGCCGATCAGGGCTTAAACAGCGTTTCGGCACAATTTGCTACGGGGGAATACAAGAATGATGCAAATGCAAAGTTTACCGTTCAGGTTACAAATCCTGATCAGGAGGAGATATTGATCCCTATCCCATGGAACTATCCGGAAGAGACTGATAACAATACCGAGATAACAAACATGAGAATTACTGCAAATCTGGATGACAATGTAAGCATAGATCCTCCTTTGAGTAGTATGGACCTTACAAAGAAGAACTATATCACTGTTACAAAGGCCGACGGGACCAAGAAGGGTTACTATATCACAGGTGAGAGAAGGAAGAGCAACAAATGCGCAATTTCAAGCTTTGTGCTTGCGAATCCTCTCATTGTCGGTGTTATAGATGAAGATGCAAAGACAATTTCACTTATCTCTGTGGATAATCTTGGAACATCTACAGCTGATGTATCTATCTCAGCACATGCTACTATATCTCCGGACCCTTCAGTGGCAAGGAATTATGCAAATAACGTAACATTCACCGTAACAGCTCAGGATGGTACAACTAAAGCAACTTATACAGTTCAGAAGACAGTACCTCCTAAGATCAATTACGGTTTCCGCACAGGAAGCGCAACAGAGCTTTGGGCAAATGACTTTAACCTCAAGTATGGTATAACCAATGCTGCAGGAAAGAATTTCACACTTGCCGCAATAGGAACAAACCTTGTATTGAGTGACGGTACACAGCAGTTCTACTTCAACAGCGCAACAGGCGAGAAGATTGGAAATATAGCAGGAAGTATGAGCCTCAGCGGAGGAGCAATCACATCCGACAAGGCCGGTAACATGCTGTTATGTAACGTTGCAGCCAAGAATGCAACATTCAATATTTACAAGACAAGCTCTGTGACAGAAGCTCCGGCACTCTTTATCTCAATGACATACAACATAGGTGTCGGTGTCAAGATGGGTGCAAAGATAAATGTACAGGGAGATCTCAACGGAAATGCAATAATAACAGTTCCTACATGGGCTTGGGCTGCAACACCTGCACACCATGAGTTCATAAGATGGGTCGTTACAAACGGCGTTCCGGGACCTGCAGAGGTTGTTTCACCTACAAACATCGTCAACTGGAACTCTGCAAATGCTGATGTACAATATGCATCAACATCGACTGCCGGAAGATATTTTGTAACAAGCTACAGTGGTATAGGAAACAAACTTGATGCTGTTAACGGAGCAACCAACACAGGAGTTGCAAGACTGGGAACTGCAACATGGGGTGCAAACTCAAACTTCAATGCGGTAGATGCTGTTGAGTTTAACAAGGCAACATATGTAGCGATATACGGAGGTATGCACTTCACTTACAGCCAGTGTGTGGGATATATGTATGATGTGTCAACACTTGATCAGTTTACAGGATTGATCAACAATGCACCAGCACTTGTATTTAATACAAATGACTATAGGTTCGGCTCTCCTGTCCTTGCATCAAGTGACATTCTCCTGATACCATCACCGGACGGTTACAAGCTCAGGTTGTACTACACCGACGGTAACTGCAGGAGTTTGGTTGCATGGGAATTTGACTGTATTGACAAATAGATTTTAACTTTGTGATAGTTTCGGCATCCTCTTGATGGGGGATGCCGGAATAGTCACTTTTTTCAAAGAAAACATTTTATGAAGGATGCCCTCAGATTATTGATCTCTGCTCTTGTTCTGGTAATAATCACCGCTTGCGGACTGACCTCTTGTGATAAGAAACCATCTACCCCTGATTGGGAGTGGGACGATACCACAACAACAAATCCTAATGCCGATAAACCACGTTATCTGTGGGTTGATGCTGCGGCGAATTTTCCGGACTTTGCAAACAGTGTGGAGAATATTGCACGAGATTTGACAATTGCAAAAAACACAGGCTTTACAGATATAATTGTAGACGTGAGACCAACGACAGGTGATGTGCTTTTCACCACCGACATGGTTGATCAGGTTGCCTACCTCGGGGCTTGGGTTAATGGTACATATACAAGGATAGACCGCACCGCGACATTTGATTATCTGAGAGCATTCATAGATGAAGGACATAAGCTGGGGCTGAAGATTCATGCCGGGTTCAATACTATGGTCGGCGGAAATACAAGTCCGCTGGGCTCCCAGGGAGTTGTTTTCAGAGACAATGTTAAAAAGCTCTGGGCAACAGACCTGAACACTTCCGGAGGAATCGTGAACATCATGAACACTAGCAACAATGCAAAGTTTTTCAATCCTGTAAGAACGGAGGTACAGAATTACCTCCTCTCAATACTTGAAGATCTCGCTGCATACCAGGATCTTGACGGTATCGTGCTTGACCGCTGCCGCTTTGACGGTTATGAGAGCGACTTTTCAAGCTATACAAAGACTAAATTTGAGGAGTACATAGGATCAACAGTCACAAATTTCCCGGCATCGGTTATCCCTCCGGGAACAGCTGTGGGCAAGATCCCTACACCATACCCTACATATTATAAACAGTGGCTTGAGTTCAGGGTAAAGACCATTCACGATTTCATTGTTAAGGCAAAATCGAAAGTGAAGAGTGTCAATCCGGACATTAAGTTTGCAGTGTACGTCGGTGGCTGGTATTCAACATATTATGATGTCGGAGTGAACTGGGCCAGTCCTAAATACAATACATCAGGCACTTACGGGTGGGCTACATCAAATTATAAAGAGTTCGGTTACGCCGACCATCTCGACTTCTTGCTTATAGGGGCATATGCCGCAGCCAACAGGGTGTACGGAAGCACAGAGTGGACAATGCAGGGATTCTGTACGAAGGCAAAAGCCGTAACAATGGGTGATGTACCTATTTCCGGCGGACCCGACGGGAACGCGTTCTATCCGAGCGCGGTGCCTGCAGGGACTGATGTTGCGCTGGCAATATCAAACTCGGTGGATGCATGTATCAATGCCGGAGACGGATATTTCTTCTTCGACATGATTCACCTGAAACAAAACAACCAATGGCAATATGTCAAAAACGGAATTGACGCTGCTATTGCTAAAAAATAGAGAAAGAGAATGAAAAGTCAAATGTTTAGAATCATGCTTGCCATGCTGTTTGCAGGAGCTTTGGCACTACAGGCTCCTGCACAGAACAAAACCACAGAGGTAAAGTTCAGAGGAGCTTATTATGACCAAAGAAGAGCCGCCCATGATCTTGAGGGTATTCCCGAAGGTTCGGTGGTATTTCTGGGTAACAGCATAACGGAGCAAGGTTGGTGGAGCATGCTTTTCAAGACAAAGAACATTGTAAACAGAGGCATAGGAGGAGATAATGCATACGGAATGCTGGATCGTCTTCCGGACATATTGAAGGCTAAGCCGTCGAAAATGTTCCTGATGTGCGGTATAAACGACATCTCTCTCAAGATTCCAAATGACACAATCGTTGCAAATATCCGCAAGATGGTCAGGATGACAAAGTGTATGGCCCCGCAGTGCAGTCTGTACATTGAGAGTGTTCTTCCGATAAACGAGACGAGATTGGTATACACAACTGTGAAGGGGGACAATCCGACAGTAGATGAGCTGAACTTAAAGCTCAGGTCTATGTGCAAGGAGGAGGGTGTAGGTTTTGTGGATATTGCATCTCTTCTAAAGGATGAGAAAGGGGAGCTGAGGCTCTCGTTGACCAAGGATGGGTTACATCTCCATCCTGAGGCCTATTTAATATGGGCAAAAGAGTTTAAGAGACTCAAGTTGTTAAAATAGAAAAAATAGGAAAATGAAAATCAAAGGAACTTTCCTCGATGAGATAAGCCATGACATACCGCATCAGAATTGGGGAGAAAAAGAGTGGGACAAAGACTTTGAATACATGAAGGAGGCCGGCATCGACACTGTAATCCTCATCAGGAGCGGTTACAAGCGTTGGATGACATATCCTTCCCAAGTTTTGCACAAAGAGGAGGGGTGTTATATGCCGCCGGTTGATCTGGTGGATATGTTCCTCAGATTGAGTGATAAATGGAATATGAACTTCTATTTCGGACTCTACGACTCGGGTAAATACTGGGCAAACGGAGAGTACAAACAGGAGGTACAAATAAATAACAAGGTGATCAGGGAGGTCTGGGAAAAATACGGACATTACAGATCATTTGCCGGTTGGTATATCTCTCAGGAATGCAGCCGGAAAACGGGAAAAATTATAGATCTCTATGCTAGTCTCGGACGTTATTGCAAAGAGGTCTCCGGAGGATTGCCGACAATTATTTCACCATATATAGACGGATCCAAGAACCTTAGCCAATACACTAATGCAACGACCAGAGGAGAGGGCGTCTCACTCTCCGAGCATGAGCGGGAGTGGGACGAAATCTTCTCGGGTATTAAAGGTGCAGTGGACATAGTGGCTTTTCAGGATGGTCATGTCGAGTATGATGAACTTGTCGATTTTCTTAAAATTAACAAGAGACTTGCAGACAAATACGGGATTGAGTGCTGGACAAACTCGGAGACATTTGACAGAGACATGCCTATAAAATTTCTGCCGATCAAGTGGGAGAAGCTTAGACTGAAGATGGGCATGGCTCAGGAGGCCGGAATTGAGAATGCAATCACATTTGAGTTCTCACACTTTATGAGCCCTCAGTCAGCATATCTGCAGGCAGGTCATCTATATGACAGATATCTCGAATATTTAAAAACAATAGAAACAAAGAAATAGATATGGATTTCAAGCAAACGGCCCATCTTTACAAAGATGAGCTTCTTAACAATATTCTCCCGTTTTGGTTGGAAAAATCACAGGACAAGGAGCTTGGAGGATATTACACATGCTTAGACAGGGAGGGCAACGTATACGATACTGATAAATTCATTTGGTTGCAGGGCAGAGAGGTATGGATGTTCTCCATGTTATTTAACAATCTTGAAAAAAAACAAGAGTGGTTGGATTGCGCCATCCAGGGAGCGGAATTCCTTAAAAGATTCGGTCACGATGGCAATTACAACTGGTATTTCTCTCTTACAAGGGAAGGAAAACCAATAATCCAGCCATACAACATATTTTCATATACATTTGTTGCAATGGCCTTTGCCCAGCTTGGCAAAGCCACCGGAAACGAGGAGTATGCCCATATTGCAAAAACCACTTTCGACAGGATTCTTGAAAAGATGGACAACCCTAAGGGAACCTGGAGCAAGGCATATCCCGGGACAAGGGATTTGAAGGGATTTGCACTTCCGATGATATTGTGTAACTTGTCCCTTGAAATAGAGCATCTGTTAGACAAGTCGCTTTTAGATCAGACAATAGAGACATGTCTGAACGAGGTGATGAATGTCTTTTACAGGGAGGAGCTTGGTCTTGTTGTTGAGAATGTTACTCTTGACGGAAAGCTTTCCGACTCATTTGAGGGAAGAGTTTTGAATCCCGGACATGCACTCGAGAGCATGTGGTTTTTAATGGATCTCGGGGTAAAGCTTGACAGGAAAGAGATAGTTGAGAAGGCTGTGCAGATTGCATTGAGGACAGCAGATTACGGATGGGACAAGCAATATGGCGGTATTTTCTATTTCATGGACAGAAAGGGATACCCTCCACAGCAGCTTGAATGGGATCAGAAGTTATGGTGGGTTCATATTGAGACTCTGATAACAATGATAAAGGGCTATCAGCTTACCGGCTCAAAGGAGTGTCTGGATTGGTTCGAAAAAATTCACGACTACACCTGGGAGCACTTCAAGGACAGAGAAAATCCGGAGTGGTTCGGATATCTCAACCGCAGGGGAGAGGTTCTGCTTGATCTTAAGGGCGGAAAGTGGAAAGGATGTTTTCATATCCCCAGAGGCCTGTACCAGATAAGCAAAGTTTTGGAAACATTATAAAGACCCGAATATGAAAAGAGTTGCAGGAATAATCCTTCTGGCAACCCTCCTGATGGCGTCCCAGACGTTACTCGCAAAAAGCATAAAAGGAAGGGTGACAGGCAATCAGACACCTCTTCGCGGGGTGGTAGTCACCGACGGTAAGAACTTTGCCGTTACAGGCAACAAAGGTGAGTATACACTTGAATGTGCCGAGGATGCAAGATTTGTATATATATCAACTCCTTCCGGGTACAGTGTGCCGCAATCGGGCAATACACCTGCTTTTTACATCCCTTTGGCAGAGATACGGAAGAGTTATGACTTTGTTCTTGATAAAAAGAGTCAGGACGACACTAAGCACGGTTTTATAGCCATAGCGGATCCTCAGATATATGCGGCAAAGGAGTTCCCACTTCTTCAGGAGGCAGCCGTTGATATAAAGATAACTGTCGAGTCATACAAAGTGCCGTTTCACGGAGTTTGCTGCGGAGACATAGTCTCTTATGACCATGGGCTCTATCCGAGGTATAAGGAGATAATAGCCGGGACAGGGCTTCAGTTTTTCAACGTTATGGGAAACCACGATATGGTAAATAACGGGCGCTCTTTTGAAACCACATTCGGTAAGTATGAGGAGTCATTCGGACCGGCGTATTACTCCATGAATGTCGGAAACATTCACTATGTTTTTCTGGATGATAACTTCTATGTGGGAAGAGAGTATTTTTATATTGGCTATCTCGATGAAAAACAGTTTGCATGGCTTGAAAAAGATCTTTCATATATAAAGGAGGGATCGACTGTAGTGCTGGTGATGCATATCCCAACCACTACAAGCACCGAAGACAGGAAAAAGTTCAGTTATAAGGAGTCGGGGGCAACAATGGCAAACAAAACCGCCCTCTATAAAATGCTTTCACCATATAAGGCGCATATAATCTCCGGCCATACCCATACCGCCGCCAACCAGCAGGTAAACGCAAATATCTTTGAATACAATTTGCCGGCTCTATCGGGGGCCTGGTGGCAAGGTTCACTTTGCACCGACGGTGCTCCGAAGGGATACGGTCTCTTTATTGCCGAGGGCAATGAGATTACATGGCACTACCACTCCACCGGCGAGAAGGAGAGCTATCAGATGAGGCTCTATACCGGAAGGGATGACAACTCTTTTAACGGATATGTTGTTGCCAATATATGGAACAGCGATCCTTCCTGGAGGGTTGAGCTTTATGAGGACGGGGTGAGCAAAGGGAGCATGGAGAGATTTTCGGCCTATGATCCTGATGCCAAAAAGATGTATTCTGACAGGGAGAAGCTAGAGCACAAATGGATATATCCGTCAGTATCGGACCATTTCTACAGGGCAAAGCTCAACCCTCAGGCGAGAAAGGTTGAGGTGGTTGCCGTGGACCGTTACGGAAGGGAGTACAGAGAGTCTCTGCCCCAATTTTACGATGTAGTTGTCATCGGTGGAGGGACCAGCGGGACCACCGCAGGTATAAAGGCTGCAAGGCTGGGGGCCAGAACACTTATTGCCGAGGAGTTCGAATGGCTGGGTGGCATGCTGACATCTGCAGGCGTGAGTGCATTTGACGGAAATTATAAGCTCAAGGGTGGATTCTGGGGAGAGTTCAGAGATTCTTTGAGCAGCTACTACGGCTCGGAAAACGCACTAAAGACAGGGTGGGTGAGCAATATTCTCTTTGAACCGTCGGTTGGTGCCAAAATTTTGAAAAATATAGCATCCCGTGAGAAGGATCTTGAGGTTAAATTCCACACTACAGCTACGAATTTTACAAGAGAGGACGGTATCTGGAAGATATCTCTGAATGTCAACGGCAAAAAGGAGAGTGTGGAGGCCAGGGTGCTTATCGACGCCACAGAGCTGGGAGATGTGGCTGCCCGATTGGGGATTGGTTACCAGATAGGTATGGACTCGAGGAGTGTCACAGGTGAGGATATGGCACAGGAGAAGGAGAATGATATTATCCAGGATCTGACCTATGTGATGATACTCAAGGAGTATGACCGCGATATGACCATAAAGCAACCGGAGAACTACAACCCTTCGCTCTTCTACTGCTCCACAATTTGCGAGAAATGCAAGAATCCCAAGGAGAAGCAACGCCTTTGGAGTCCCGAGAAGATGATCACATACGGCAAACTCCCGAACGGCAAGTATATGATAAACTGGCCTATAGAGGGTAATGACTATTACACCAACATAATAGAACTTTCTCCCGAGCAGAGGGAGAGAGAGCTTGCCAAGGCAAAGGAGCATTCGCTCTCATTCCTTTACTATATCCAGACAGAACTGGGATTCAACAAGCTCGGGCTGGCAGACGACGAATATCCGACTGCCGACAAGCTCCCGTTCATACCATATCACAGAGAGTCACGACGGATCAACGGTGTCGTGAGATTTACGGCGAACCATATATCTGAGCCATATATCCAGCCGGAAAAGCTTTACAGGACATCCGTTGCCGTTGGTGATTACCCTGTTGACCACCACCATACACGTTACACAGGCTGGGCGGAACTGCCCGACCTCCATTTTCACCCTGTGCCTTCATACGGGCTTCCGCTCGGGGTAATGGTACCTCAGGGACGCGAGGGGCTGATTGTAGCCGAGAAATCTATATCGGTGAGCAACCTTGCAAACGGTACCACAAGGCTTCAGCCGGTGGTGCTGCAGATCGGGGAGGCGGCCGGCACGCTTGCCGCTCTTGCCGTGAAGGACTCTCTCGATGTGGCTGAGGTAAGTGTCCGTGATGTGCAACGGAGCCTCCTGGCATCAGGCGGCTACCTGATGCCATACCTTGACCTGCCGGCCGCCCATCAGCATTTCAGGGCAATTCAGAGAATCGGCGTAACCGGAATTATCAAGGGCAAAGGGATGAACAAAGGGTGGGAGAACCAGACCTGGTTCATGACAGACTCACTGATTACTGCCCGCACGATTGCCGAGGGGCTTTCCGAGGTATATCCGCAACTATCTGCAGAAGATTATGGCGACAAGCCTGTGACTCTTTCACAGCTTTGCTCAATGATATCGAAGATTAAGGCAACAAATTCCAATGACGGAACCACTCCGGCCTCAATTGTTAAAACACTCTCCAAAGAGTGGAGCGGGATGGGTCTCACGGCTTTCAACCCTGCAAGGGCTTTGAACAGACTGGAGTGTGCTGTTGTTATTGATAAGATACTCGATCCTTTTTCAAATGTCAGAATTGACATTAAGGGTAACTATTTAAAATAAAGCGTTATGAATTTAAAACCAATAGTGATCGTCCTCTCTTTACTGGCGGTCAACATCTCCATGGCACAAAACCGTGTGACAACCATTCCTGCAAACGACTCCAACATCCGTTACACAGGCCGTACGATGGTAAACAGTGACAACTCCGTCTCTTTTGACTGGAGCGGAACGTATTTCGAGACAATATTCACCGGGGGTTATTGTGCAGTCAAGGTCTCGGATTCAAGGAAGAATTACTACAATCTTTTCATAGACGGTGAGTTTGTCAGAGTTGTGACCACTCATGGCAAAGACTCGACTATTGTCCTGGCAAAGGGGCTTGCCGGCAAGCAACATCTGCTAAGGATGCAGAAGAGGTCTGAGGCTGAGCAGGGCAGGACTACCGTTCACTCTTTTGATCTGGAAAAGGGGGCTTCGCTTGTCTCTTATTTCCCTTCCAGAGCCAGGCATATTGAGTTTATAGGTAATTCAATCACTGCGGGTTACGGAACCGAGGGTAAGGTGAAGACCGAGCCTTTCAAGGCTGAGACCGAGAATTGTAATCTTGCATACGGGGCTATCATTTCAAGGTATTTTGATGCTGACTACACTTTTATTGCTCATTCGGGCAGGGGTGCTGTGAGGAATTACGGGGATAAGAACCGGGTTTCGAAGAATACGATGCGGGAGAGGATGATGAATACTTTTGATGAGGATTCGACTTTTAAATGGGATTTCAAGGGTTATAAGCCGGATTTGGTTGTGATTAATCTTGGTTCGAATGATTTTTCGACTAATCCTCATCCTCTTCGTGAGGAGTTTTTGGGGGCGTATGCTGAGATTTTGGTGCGTTTGAGGGGTGTTTATGGGGCTGATGTTCCTGTTCTTTGTGTTGCTCCTCCTAAGGGTCCTGCGTTTGATTTTATCCGGGATTTTGTACGGGATTCTAAGGATGCGAGGCTTGGGTTTGCGGCGTATTTGAACGGGGTTTATAATGATGGTTCTGATCAGGGTTCTTCGGGGCATCCGAATTATGAGGGTCAGAAGAAGATCGCCATGAATCTGATTCCTTACATCTCCACCCTCACCGGCTGGCCACTCACCGGCAAGGTGATTGAGTGATCCTGTATGCTATTGTCTTAGTCACAGAAATGTGACTCTTTACAAGAATTATGTCTCCATTTAATGGGTTATAGTTTGAATCAGTTTGACATAACCTTGCGCTCGACATCTTCTTTGTTTTATCATTTTGATTAAAGGAAAGTAATTCTTTTCTATGTTGCTGCCCATTTAATACTGAACCACTATTCCCATTGCGAGCTGCTCTTTTCTTTTATATCGAAGCCGGCATGGGGCGGGCGGAGCCGTGTCTCCAAGGCTGTTGCTGCTTAGGCTGTCCAAATCAAAATGCTAACTCGCCTTCGGCTCAGACAGACGCATTTTGCTAAGTACAGCCGTCAGCGCAACTAATCGCCTTGTTCGCACAACGCTCCACCCGCCTCATGCCGAGCTTTTATATGGAAAAGAGCAGCGGGGTGGGTTATTAATGTTTCGATAAATAATAAGGACTATAGCTTTTGCTTGTTCTGTTTTTGAAAAATGCAGAGGTTGTGAATACATATTTATTATTTCTAGATATCTCATAAACTTGTAATGTTCATATAATAGAGAGCATACAATTCTGGATTATTTTTAATAATTATCCTTAATATCTATTATATGTTTACAATCCTGATATTTGATATGATGAAGAGGATTTTACATGAGAATATTCTTAATAATTATATAAATAAGCAAAAAAAAAAGTAATTTTATATCGTATTGGTTATGATAGCCTTATCAATTCCCTGAATTAGGATTAAATTCACTTGCACTATTAGGTTATAGACAGTTTGAAAAAACTATTTTTTGTTGAAAGAACACAATACTGTGTTATGTTTTTCAGAGTTGATTAAGGTATAAAAATTAATTATTAGGATTATAAACAGGTTAATTTCTAGTTTTAAATCGAGCTCATTGCTTATGTTATAAATAATTAGCGTATTAGAGAGAAATGCATATTCTTAATTTTTGGTCGATAGTTGCAAAACACTATAACAAATGAAATAAACACTTAAAAAAATGTATAATATAACAATTCAAGAATTAGGCTACCAAGTTAAGATCCACAGAGAACAACTAGGTTTATCTCAGAAGCAGTTGGCTGATCAGACTAATGGAGGAATAAATAGATCTAATATAGCTCATTTAGAGCAAGGTAGAAAGTTGCCATATGATTCGGCAATCTTAGAAAAAATATGTTTAGAAGTTAAGCTTCCAAGGCCTATTTGGGAACAATTTCTCAATGAAAAGTCTAAGAATCGATTACTATTTGAAAGACTCTTAAATCAACTATCTGGAGAATCTGTATCAACATTTAATTTAGACCAGACAATAATATCTGTTATTGAGGATAAGATTGACCATTTGTTCAAATCAAATTTAACACCAGAGCAGTCATTTGATTGTCTTAATAGCATTATTGTCTATTATGGACTACTACCACTATCCAAGGTTTTTTTTAACAGATATATTGGAAAAGACTCATTCAAATCCTCAGATAGTTTTGAGATAGCAATTTTAAAATTTCAAAAAGAAGCCATTCGACTATTTAGTTCAATAAATGAAGCTTACACAACATTAAACTCAACAACAATAGAACAATTTGATAATTTGCTCGCACCAATTCAACTAAAAGATACAGATGGTTATACAACTAGGACCGAATGGGATAAAATTGATAAAATTCCGAATAAAGACTTACCTTTTCTGGGATATATAGCAGCTGATAAAGTTCGGAGAGAGGAAAAAGAAAGAAAGGAACTCGCTAATTTTTTAATAGAAATTGCAGATAAAAAAGAAGCAGGTGAATTTAATATAGAGGAATACTCCAATAAAAAGAAAAAGAGAATGGATTCATTATTGAGAGATTTTAAATCTACTATTAATAATGGGCTTTTTTCTCCATTATTTAATCCAGATATAGAAACATTAAGAAAAGAAGCTGAATATATTTCACCTGAAAATGATGAGAATCTTTCAAAAATGGAAATCACTCAAAAAAAGGCATATCATAATTTATCAAATTATCTTGCAGCAGACTATATGGATGTATATGTTGCAACTTCGATGCGTAATAATGCTGATTTTGTTTCTGTAAATCAATTTGTAGAAACACTATTTTCTCATTGTGATGTGAGGCAATTAAAACTAAGGTATTTTAATCCAACCCAATCATGGATTGAGGACAGAGTTGCTAAAGGACTAGTTGAAGCGCTAATGCTGAAAAGAGCGGATCTTTGTATTTATATGGCTCAAAAGGAAGACACCTTTGGTAAAGATTCAGAAGCATCTGTTACGCTAGGACAAGGCAAACCGGTCATTGTATATGTACCAAAACTTTTTGACTCGAATCTTAAAATTGATTCAGAAAAGTTTGGTAGAATGGGACGAAATGATTTGATTGAAGAAATAAATAAAATAGGGACAACAGATATCAAAAATGAGATTGATGAATTAGAAGATAATGAAGCTATACATTCTACACTATTACATAAATTACTGGAAAAAGCAGATAAAGAAGATTATGTAAGGATAATAAAAAAACATTGGGCAGATTTTGATATAGAAGGAGAATTTGAAAAAAGACTTACTAACAATGATTGCTCTCTTATGAAAAAATGGTTGCAAGAGATCCTTTCTGAAAAAGGCTCAGATATATTAACCGAAGAACTTATACTTAAATTAAAAGATATTCTTGTTGCTATTGCGATGAGATTCGAAAGAAGAGCAAAAGTTTTTAGGGAGGTCCATCCATTAGCTTTACAAATTATTCTTAGTAGTGGTGTTTTAAATGGTATTTTAGTTGTTAGATCAATTGATAGTTGTGCAAAGCTTGTAAATGCTTTAATCGAGAACAATTTGGAACTTGAAATTACTGAAGATGATGATAATTATAAATTAATAGAAAAGAATACTTTATCAACAATTAGAGTGATATCAAAGCATAGACTTATAGCAAATTCATTTAAAACTTTTTTCAAAAAACATAATTAATCGGTAATGTCAAAGGATGTACAAATGATAACAAAACCATTTCTTCGGTGGGCAGGAGGTAAAACAAAGTTATTAAATGAGATTGCTAAATTTATACCAAATGAATTTAATAATTACCATGAACCTTTTGTTGGTGGTGGAGCCCTATTTTTTTATCTGAAATCATCAAAACAAATTAAAAATAAAGTATTCCTTTCTGATTCTAATTCAGAACTTATTAATACATATATCCAAATTAAACAAAATGCACAACAAGTTATAGATAAATTACAAACAATAAAAAACAAAAAAGAAGACTATTATGAAATTAGGAACAAATCATGTCAAGATTTGACAGATAAAGCTGTACAATTTATATACTTGAACAAAACTTCTTTTAATGGATTATACAGAGTTAATTTAAAAGGACAATACAATGTGCCATATGGATATAGGAACATTAAGAATTTATATGATTTCAATAATATATTTAAAGCACAAGAGGATCTTAAAAATGTTGAACTTTTAGATGTAGATTTCTATGATACCATACAAAATGTTAAATCGCATGATCTAATTTTTCTAGATCCGCCCTATACTGTAATGCATGAAAATAATGGTTTTATTAAATATAATCAAAAGATATTTCAATGGGATGACCAATTAAGATTACACGATTATATAAAAGAGCTAGTAAAAAAAGATGCTTACTTTATTCTTACAAACGCTAAACATAAATCAATTTTAAATTTATATTCGGATATCGCCTCTCCAATAGAAGTTGGTAGAAAAAACTTAATAGGTGGCAAATTGGCAAAGAGAGAGACTGTTAATGAGTACATATTTACAAATAATACTAAAAGAAAATTATTTTGATTGTGGATTTGTAACCGGAATCTAGAAATGCAGTAAAAATGGCAACAATAGTGCAGTAAAGCAATAATTAACCAGAACTTTGATGTATAACGATAAAGTAAAGGTGTTATGACAGACAAAGAGCAAAAAGCACTATACCGATTTATCATGTACGATCAAATCCACCGGTTCCGCAGAGAGGAACACAAGTCAATCCAATGGATTGCAGATTATTTGGGCGTCAACTTCAGGACAGTAAAGAAGTACCTGAAGATGGACCAGACCGAGTTTGAAAGATACTCGGAAAACATAACGAACAAGACATTCATGCTGGAATGCTACACGCCTTTCATCGTTGACAGCACATCATCTCAACCGTCCATTTATACTCATGATCAAATATAAACCTATAAATCAACGATCGCTCTTGGAGATGATGCCTAAAGCTTTTTTAATATCTTGTTCTCTGTCTCTATGCGTTGAATCTGTTTCTTGAGATCGGATGCTTACATTCATTTCGCTCATGACAAGTATAAAAAGCCCTAATATTCAAGTCTGTAAATTTTTCTAAATAATATCTTATCACATTATTGGCAATATGGATTGTTTATTGCCAAATTAGTGATATATTTGCCCTCGTATTATGTTATATGATTAAAACGAACGACATATTAAATTTCGCATTTACACATAAGGTGTTTACACGTAAAGAATTAATAGCCAATTTGAAGAGCGAAGATCAAATTGGCTCACCCGGAACTTTTTCCGAACAACTGAACCGTCTTTTAAAATCGGGACAATTGCTTCGCATTGAAAGAGGGGTTTATAAATTGCCCGATGATGCAAAAAAGGATTTTTCGGTTGTATGCTCCGAAGAAATGAGACAAATTAATCAGCAAATAAAAACACAATTTCCTTTTGTTGATTATTGCCTTTGGTCTGCCTCAACCCTAATGCCATACATGCACCACATTCCAAACCTGAATCTTTTGTTTGTTGATGTAGAACGGGAGGTGGCTGAATCCGTTTTTAATCTTTTAAATGTAGATAGCAATAAAAGGGTTTTTCTACTGCCTTCGCTCACCGACATGGAACGATACATAAACACCAACGATGCCATTATCATTCGTCCGTTAATATCCGAATCGCCATTACAATTGGTAGCGGGCATTAACACCCCGACAATAGAAAAAGTGCTGGTGGACATTGTGGGGGATGTGGAATTTTCATTTTTACAGGGTTCGGAGATAAACTATGTTTATACAACGATTTTTGAAAGGCACAACGTAAATAAAAACAAACTCTTACGCTACGCTGCCCGTCGGGGACGAAAAGAAGAAGTCGAACAACTAATAAATGCCAATAAATTATGATTCACCCCGATAGTCGGACAATCGAATGGATGACGCAGGTAGCTGCTGAGAATAAATTTCCGGATATTGCGCTTATTGAGAAATCGATAAGGGCGTTTTCGCTACTCGAATCCTTGGTGTTATCGGGTTGCCCATTTGTATTTAAAGGCGGTACTGCATTAATGCTTCACATGGATAGTGCAAATCGACTTTCTATTGATATTGATATCATTTGCCCTCCCGGCACAAACATTGAGAAATTTGTACAGAGACATGCGCAGGAATATGGCTTTGGCGATGTGAGATTAGTGGAACGGGTTACAGCACACAATATCCCGAAAACTCATGCTAAATTCTTTTATCAGGTAACTTACGTTACCAATACTGAAACAGAATGCATTCTTCTGGATGTATTGTTCGAGGATATTCATTATCACGAAATTGAGTCACTGCCCATTCAAAGCCGTTTCTTGAAATTAGAGGGAGAGCCGGTTATGGTTAATGTACCGGGCAAAGCCGATATGTTGGGCGATAAATTGACTGCTTTTGCCCCAAACACTACGGGTATTCCTTATTTCAAAGGAGATAAAGATTGCTCTATGGAAATCATAAAGCAGCTTTTTGATATTGCCTCTTTGTTTGACGTAACCAACGATTTAAAGGTGGTTGCCGAAACATTCCAAAAGTTCGCCACCGTTGAGTTGCAATACCGAAATCTCGACCCTGAAAACATAACTCAGGTACTTGATGATATTTTTCAAACCTCACTGTGTATATGTTTGAGAGGTCAGGTAGACCCCGACACTTTCAAACTCCTCCAGACAGGAACAAAAAGAATACAAAGTTTTATCCATAGCGAGAAATACAATATCGACAGCGCCATTACCAACGCTTCCAAAGCGGCATATCTTTCTACATTGATTGCTAATGGTGTGGCAACCGCAGTTCATTTCGACCCTCAAAATATCGAACTATTGAGGAATGCTGTCATTAATGAACCATTAAATACAAAACTCAACAAGCTCAAGAAATCCAATATCGAGGCTTTCTTTTACTGGAATGAGATAAATAAAATGATGCAAAACTAATTCAATAATTTTTTAATAGAAACTCAAACAAACCAATGGCAATTAAAAAATCTGAATTATACAGCTCATTATGGGCTGGTTGTGATGAATTGAGAGGTAGCATGGACGCAAGTCAATACAAAAATTATGTGTTAGTCTTGCTATTTATGAAATACGTTTCCGACCGCAAAGACCCATTAATGGATTTCCCGCCAGAATCCTCTTTTTATGATATGTTGAAATATCGGGGAAATGCAGAAATCGGCGACAAAATCAATAAAATTATTGGAGCATTTGCAAAAGCAAACGGCTTGACCGGAATAATTGATACCAACGACAATGATTTTGAAAATGAAGAAAAGCTGGGTAAAGGGAAAGATAAAATTGATTTGCTTACCAACCTGTTGAATATATTCAATAAACCCGAACTGGACTTCAGTAAAAACAGAGCCGAAGGAGATGATTTGTTGGGCGATGCGTATGAGTTTTTGATGCGTCACTTTGCAACCGAGAGTGGAAAAAGCAAAGGACAATTCTATACACCTGCCGAAGTTTCACGTATAATGGCTCAATTGATTGGCATTGACAAATCTACCAGTCAGGATCAGAGCCTGTATGACCCAACCTGTGGTTCGGGTTCACTGTTGCTAAAAGCTGCGGATATTGCACCACACGGCATCACCATATACGGACAGGAAAACGATAACGCCACTCGTGCCTTAGCCATTATGAATATGTGGTTACATAACTTTGCCGATGCAGAAATTTTGCAAGGTAATACCATGTCGAAACCGCTATTTACAAACGATGAAACTGGCGAACTCAAACAATTCGATTTCGCAGTTGCCAACCCACCATTCAGTTATAAATCGTGGATGAATGGCTTAGATCCTGTAAACGATGTTTACAAACGTTTTGAAGGTTGCGATAACTTACCACCTAAAAAAAATGGCGACTTTGCTTTTCTGTTGCACCTCATTAAATCGCTGAAATCAAAAGGAAAGGCTTGTATTGTATTACCATTAGGTGTATTGTTTCGTGGAAATTCAGAAGCCGATATTCGCAAAAAGATAATTACAAAAGGCTATATCAAAGCCATTATCGGATTACCTACCAACTTGTTTTATGGCACCGGTATTGCCGCTTCGCTCATTGTTCTCGACAAAGAAGATGCCGACAAACGGAATAGCATTTTTATGATGGATGCCAGCAAAGGATTTATCAAAGACGGCAACAAAAACCGACTTAGGGAACAGGATATTCACAAAATTGTAGATGCCTACACCAATCGTTTAACGATTGACAAATTTTCACGCACAGTTCCAATCACAGAAATCGCCGACCCTAAGAATGATTACAACCTCAATATACCTCGCTACATTGACAGTCAGGAGGCGGAAGACATTCAGGATATTGAAGCACACTTATTAGGCGGCATTCCCAATCGGGATGTTGATGCTTTGCAGGACTACTGGACGGTTTATCCAACCATGAAAGCAGACTTATTCAGTCCGATCGCCAATCGTCCAAATTACTACCAGCTCAACGTGGTAAACGAAGATATCAAAAATACCATTTTCAACCACCCGGAATTTGCGGTGTTTGGCAAAACAATGGAAGAGGTTTTTACCACATGGGAAGCAGAAACGATTGCTCATTGTAAAGCCATGGAAAAAGGATTACGCCCGAAAAACGAGATACACACCATTGCAGAAAACCTGTTGAATTATTACCACAACAAACCGCTGACCGACAAATACGCCATGTATCAGCACCTGATGGACTATTGGGCTGAAACTATGCAAGATGATTTCTATGAATTGGCTGCTGATGGTTGGATTGCGGGTAATGACTTGAAACGAATGGAAAAGAAAACCCAAAAAGGCGAAAAAGAAATTATTAAACAAGTACCTGGTCTGGAAGGCTTAGAAGGGCGACTGATTCCACCTAATTTGATGATTCAAGTCTATTTTGCCAAAGAACAACAAGCTATTGATGAGTTGGAAAGCCAAATGGAGACAGTAAAATCGAAATTAGAAGAACTGATTGAAGAAAACTCAGGCGAAGATGGATTGCTGGCTGAAGTTACAGATGAAAAAGGCAAAGTAAACAAAGCAGCTGTGCTGAAACGCCTGAAAGAAATAGCTCCGAAAAAGGGTAAAAAGCAAGACGACGATTTGAAAGAAGAATTCGATTTATTGGAACTTTACAAATGGCTCACCGAAGAAGAAGCCGAACACACGTCGAAACTCAAAATCCGGAAAGCCGATTTGGAGCAGAAAGTAATTGCCAAATACCCTAAACTCACCATTGACGAAATTAAAACCGTGTTAGTGGAACGGAAATGGATGGCTGCCATGGAGCAACGCATACATACCGAAATGGACAATATTAGCCACCGGCTAACGCAGCGCATTAAAGAATTGGCAGACCGCTACGAAACACCCATGCCATTACTTACTCAAGAAGTGGAAACACTATCTGCCAAAGTTGAAAACCATTTAAAACAAATGAATTATAAATGGTAGGAAATTTTAAGCAGACAGAAATAGGTGCAATCCCTCTTGATTGGGATGTTAAGAATATTGTTGAATTTTCAACAATGAAAGCACGCATAGGTTGGCAAGGTCTAACTGTATCTGAATATCTCGATAGAGGTGATTACTTTCTAATTACTGGAACAGATCTGGTTGATGGTAGGATTAAGTGGGACACTTGTCATTTTGTAAATAAGGACAGATTTATTCAAGATAAGAATATCCAAATTAAATCGGGTGATATTTTAATTACGAAAGATGGAACTATTGGGAAAGTTGCTTATGTTGATAGTATGACAATGCCAGCAACACTTAATAGTGGTGTTTTTGTAATAAGACCAAAGAAAGAGGCTTACCTTCCGATTTTTTTATTCTACATTTTTAATTCGTCTTATTTTCGTGATTTCTTAAATAAATTGGTGGCAGGATCAACCATTAGTCACCTTTATCAAAAAGATTTTACAACATTTAATTTTCCTCTTCCTCCAACCTTCGCCGAACAAACCGCTATTGCTACAGCTTTAAGCGATGCTGATGCACTTATCAACAGTTTAGAAAAATTGATTGAGAAGAAAAAGGCAATAAAACAAGGAGCTGTTCAGGAACTATTTAAGGCAAAGAAAGGTTGGCAAACTAAATCACTTGGGGATATTGCTAATATAAGAAGAGGTGCTTCTCCAAGACCAATTAAAGATCCAAAATGGTTCTCACAAAAAGGTAGAGGTTGGATAAGGATTTCAGATGTAACAAGTTCCAATGTTTATCTTAATTCAACAACTCAATATCTTTCGGAAGAAGGAGTTAAATATAGTGTCCCTGTTGATAAAGGCGACTTAATAATGTCTATTTGTGCAACCATTGGCGTTCCCGTTATTATTAATATACCAGCATGTATTCATGATGGTTTTGTGCTATTTAGTAATTATGAGAATAACCTAGACACTTTTTATTTATATTTCTTTTTGCAAAAAGAAACCGATGCTTTAGTTGGAAAAGGACAACCCGGTACTCAGAGAAATCTTAATATCTCTATTGTTGGTAATATAGAAATTTCATACCCAAGTGTTGAAGAACAGAAAAAAATAGGTCTTATTCTTAAAGATATCGATATTGAATTATCAGGGCTTAAACAAAGGCTCGAAAAGCAAAAGCAGCTCAAACAAGGAATGATGCAAAGTTTATTAACCGGAAAAATCAGATTAAATAAACAGCAGGAATTACCACAAACTATAGAGCTAAAACTGGAAAAATCACTTAATCGCAACCATTATTTTGAAGATGCCGTTCTCATTGCAGCTATTGTAGATAGCTTTTATTCAGAAAAATATGTTCTGGGAAGAAAAAAAGTGCAGAAGTTACTCTATTTACTGCGTCGGAAACAGGAGGCAAATATGAATGCTTTTAAAAGAAAAGCAGCAGGTCCTTATGCCGACGAAGTAAGATACAAAGGCGGAGAACCCATTGCTAAAAATAAAAAATACATACATGTCAGCTCAAATAAATTGGGTTCTATTTTCAGTAAAGGGGAGCAAATAGGTGAAGCGCTTGGCTATGTTGAAAAATGGGAGATGCACTCTGATGTTGAATGGCTTGTATCTCAGTTTAAATTCAAAACCGTAGATCAACTGGAACTTCTGGCTACTATAGACATGGCAATATGCGATTTGGAAAAAGAGAATAAAGTAGCTTCGTTATATAACATAAAAAACTTGATCAAATCGGACAAAGAATGGAGTGCAAAGTTAGAACGTGAAATATTCTCGGATAGTAATATTCAACTGACGATTCGACAATGTTCTGTTTTATTTGAACAATAAAAATGATTATGGGACAAATTGGTAAAATTGAGCGTATTACGCAAAATCGCATTATTGGCTTATTCCAAAAGGAATTAGGCTATCGTTACATCGGTAATTGGGAAGAGCGTGAAACCAATAGCAATGTAGAAGAAGAAATTCTCTCAGACTGGTTGCTTACTAAAAAGCAATACAGCCCGAGCCTTGTCAAGAAAGCAATCTCAGATTTCACCAAAGCTACCAATAATCAAAGCAAATCGCTATACGATATAAATAAAGAAGTATATTCCATGCTTCGTTACGGTGTGAATGTACAGGCAGAAATGGGGCTAAACAAACAAACCGTTTGGTTTATCGACTGGAAAAATCCACAGAATAACGATTTTGCTATTGCCGAAGAGGTTACCATTAAAGGCATTTACAAAAAACGCCCCGATATTGTGTTGTATGTAAACGGCATTGCCTTGGGCGTGTTGGAACTAAAACGGAGTACGGTTTCTATTTCAGAAGGCATTCGTCAGAACCTCGACAATCAGAAACATATCTTCATTAAACCATTCTTTAGTACCATTCAGTTCGTATTAGCCGGAAACGATGTAGAAGGTATTGCCTATGGTGCTATCGAAACCAAAGAAAAGTATTTCCTGAAATGGAAAGAAGTAAGCGAAGAAAAAGACAGCGCATACCCTCACTTGCTTGAAATCACAAAACCAATCAGAGAAAAGGCCGCAAAATATGAGTTGCCATTAGACCGCAATGTGATAGAAATGTTCAACAGAGAGCGTTTTCTGGAATTAATGCACGATTTCATTGTTTACGACCGTGGTATTAAAAAACATTGTCGTCAGAATCAGTATTTTGGGATTAAATCCGCTCAGGATTTTATTGCTCGTCGTGAAAATGGAATTATCTGGCACACGCAGGGAAGTGGAAAAAGCCTCACCATGGTTTGGCTTACAAAATGGATTAGAGAGTACAACCACAATGCCCGGGTGCTTATAATCACCGACAGGGAAGAATTAGACGAACAAATTGAAAAGGTATTTACAGGCGTTCAGGAAAAGATTTACCGTACAAAAAGTGGAAGCGCTTTACTGGTTCAATTGAATGATACTTCGCCCTGGTTGATGTGTTCACTGATACACAAGTTTGGTGGAAAAGAGGAGCCGGATGACAAAGACATAGAAACCTATTTACAGGATTTGAGAAACAATATCCCAACAGACTATAAAGCTAAAGGCGATATTTATGTATTTGTAGATGAATGTCACCGCACCCAATCGGGTAAATTACACGAAGCCATGAAGCAGTTTATTCCTGATGCTATGTACATTGGTTTTACAGGAACACCACTTTTGAAATCCGACAAGCAAACCAGTCTGGAGGTATTTGGTAGATATATTCATACCTATAAATTTGATGAAGCAGTAAAGGATAAAGTTGTTCTTGATTTGCGATATGAAGCCCGGGATGTTGAGCAAGAACTTACTTCTACCGACAAAATAGACCAATGGTTTGACCTCAAAACCAAAGGGCTTACCGATTTTGCCAAAGCTGAATTAAAACAAAAGTGGGGTACTATTCGTAAAGTATTTAGCAGTAAATCGCGGTTGGAAAAAATAGTGATGGACGTGATGCTTGATATGGAACAAAAAGAACGACTTCAAAATGGAAGAGGTAACGCTATATTGGTCTCAGATAGTATCTACAACGCTTGTCGTTACTATGAGTTGTTTCAAAAAGCAGGATTGAAAAATTTCGCTATTATTACTTCGTTTGTACCAAACCATAACGATATCAAAGGAGAAGAAACCGGAGAAGGATATACCGAAAAATTGCAACGTTTTGAAATCTATCAAAACATGTTAGCTACATACTTCAATGAATCCCCCGAAACAGCAATCAATAAAGTTGAGCTATTTGAAACGGAAGTAAAGAAGAAGTTTGTTGAAGAACCGGCACAAATGAAGTTGCTAATAGTCGTAAACAAGTTGCTAACAGGTTTTGATGCTCCTTCGGCCACTTATTTGTACATTGATAAGAAACTGAGAGATCATGGGCTTTTTCAGGCAGTTTGTCGTGTCAATCGATTGGATGGTGATGATAAAGATTATGGCTATGTGATTGATTACATGGACTTATTCAATAGTCTGGAATCCGCATTTAATGATTACACGTCCGAAGCGTTAAGTGGATATGAAAAATCGGATATTGTAGGGTTATTAGAAAACCGATTAAAGAAAGGTAAAGAACGATTAGATGAGGCGTTGGAAGCTATCAAAGCATTGGTAGAACCTGTTGAGCCTCCACAAAACACCATTGATTTTATACGTTATTTCTGTGGCAAAGACACTGAAAATCCGGACGAACTAAAAGACACCGAGCCAAGACGTGTTGCCTTGTATAAACTGACTATTTCATTGATTCGTGTATATTCCAATGTCGCTGACGATATGAAAGAAGCTGGTTATACAGATAAAAAAGCCGAACAAATAAGGGCAGACATTAAACACTTTGAAGCTGTCAGAAAAGAAATTCAACTTGCCAGTGGCGATTATATTGATTTAAAGCAATACGAGCCAGCCATGCGCCATTTAATTGACAGCTATATTGGAGCAGAGGAAAGCCGTATGCTTGCCAATTTTGATGATCTGAGTTTGGTTGAATTATTAGTCGAAAGAGGCAAAGATGCCGTCACTAGTTTTCCGGATAGTTTCAAAAAGAACCCGGATGCAATGGCCGAAGCTATTGAAAATAACTTGAGGAAAGTTATCATTGAAGAAAGTCCGACAAATCCAATGTACTATGAGAAAATGAGTATTTTGTTAGACGAATTAATCAAACTGAGAAAAACAGCTACACTTGAATACGAGAAGTATTTGCAGAAAATCATTGAATTATCAGGCAAAGTAAAAAAACCGAATACAACCCCTGATTACCCAACAACAATAAATACCAATGCAAGAAGGGCTTTATTCGACAACTTAAACCGAAATGAAAGATTGGCGAATGAAATGGATGACAAAATCCGCTCAACAAAAAAAGACGGTTGGAGAGATCACCCTCAAAAACTAAAAGCTGTGAGAAATGCCATAGCTGAAGTATTAAAAGATCATGGTATCACGGAAGAAAATGAAATACACCGAATTTTCGATTTAGTGAATAATCAACGGGATTATTAATGGATAAGATCACAGTCAGCAATATAACAATAGATGTAATTCGTAAGGACATTAAGAATATACACCTTGCTGTTTACCCACCAACTGGCAGGGTGCGTATTGCTGCGCCATTAAGTGTAAACGATGATGCAATTCGGTTATTTGCCATTTCCAAATTAGGTTGGATAAAACGCCACCAACGTGAGTTTGATGCACAGGAAAGAATCTCACCACGGGAATATAAACAACGTGAAAGCCATTACTTTCAAGGCAGACGCTACCTGATGAAAATCATTGAAAGGGATGAACCACCCAAAGTCATTTTAAGGACAAGAACCTACATTGAATTATATATAAGACCAAATACTTCATTTGAAAAACGGCAAGAAGTAATAACAGAATGGTATCGGGTAGAATTAAAGAAACTGATACCGGGCATAATTGAGAAATGGGAAAAATCGTTGAATGTAACTATCGATGAATGGCAGGTAAAACAAATGAAAACCAATTGGGGAACATGCAAAATAGAGAAAAAAAGAATCCTTATAAATCTTGAATTGGCAAAGAAACCAGTCCACTGTTTAGAGTATGTTATCTTGCACGAAATGGTTCACCTTCTCGAAAGGCACCACAACGAAAGATTTCTTTATTACATGGACACCTTTCTCCCAAATTGGAAGCAAATACGTGCGGAATTAAACAAACTGCCTGTCAGCCATGCTGATTGGGAATGCTAAAATATCAGCTTAATTATGTACAATAAACACACACTCATAAGTTAATCCTATTTCCTAAATAATATTATGCAATTACAGTTCAATATTATTACGTTTTTAGCACCTGATAATCCGGTGCCATTCTCCTTTTTCAAACAGAAAAAGGATGATTCATTTCGCCCATTACGCAAAAGCGAATATCCTGGTGAATTATGGGATAGACACGAACTGGAATTGCAAAATATCCAAAATCTGTATTGTAACTTTTCGGATCAAGAAGAAAATCCGGATTTTAGCTGTAATGTGGATTTGAATAATAGCACTTGTTTTGCTTTACATTATTTCCGGCACATTTTGCAGAATTACTTTCTTTCGTTGGATAATGTGGTTGTATCTCAAAATTTTATCAATGACATTGAGATTCTTTTACCTGCTAAAATCCAAAACAGCAGCGAATACACACTCTATTACTGCTTTACTATAAAATTGCAATGTGCTTGAATTTCAGAGTATTTCGAGATGGTTATTTCTTATGATGGTGTTACACACCAATATAACAAGCCCGTTTCAGAACTTGGTAACATTGATGCAAAGCATATTAGCACCGTTATTCTTGACATTTGGTTTCTATAGCACAAGTTTTGATAATGAATGATTTTTTTGATTTCGGAAACGAACTAAGAGGCAAATGTGAAACAAACTATTTTCACATGTATGTTTATTCTGATATAAATTCAGAGAAAGTTACTGAATTAGACAGCATTAAGAAAGGCACTTTTATGCACGAGTATTTACATTATGTCCAGTTTATTAATACAATTTTCGGCTTGTCTTACGGCATAATTTATAACAACTACTTCAGTTATTGCCGTGAGTATTTTTCTAAAAACAATGATATCCAGATACCACTAAATATAACAAAAGATTATCCCAATCTAAAGCAATATATAGCCGGATACAAAAAACTTAAAGGTGATAAATCTAATATACCTATCGAAGTTGAACGAATTATTGTTGGTCAAGAAGAAATTTCAAATGCAAAAAAGAAAAAATCTTCTGTCAAGGTTACTTTGCTTGAAACGAATACTGGTGATACATATACTTTGAATTTTGGCTATCTCTGTATCATTGAAAGCATGGCACATATTTTTCAACGTTTTTATGATCCTACCGTTGAGCACTCCCAAATTCCGTATTTATCTGTGGAGCTGCTTGTGAAATTCATGTTTCCTAAAATACTTGAGGACAAAAAGCTCTTATACAGTATTTGCCTTTGTTCCTTAATGTACAAAAATCCAGCATGGGGATTTTTTCAAATACTCGAAATTGTAAGGCAAAATCCAAGAATGAATGGCATTCATTTATACAAACATATGATTGATATGAAGTTTGTCAGACCTCGTAAAATTCAATCGATGCAAGAAATATTTATAGATTTCATTGAAGATTACAAATACAATATACAAACGGCAATTGGTGGTGAATTAGAGTATTTTTCTGAGGTGTTTGAAAATTGTAAATCTGAGATTTTGTCAGGGGAAAACCTAATATTAAAATTGCTTTACGAATCAGATATCACTTCTAATGAATCAATAGATATAATTCTGAATTTCTACGGAATCCCCTTGGTGGACTCCAATGAACTTACACTAATGGGGGCAGCTTCAAAAATAGATATTGCTCGACTTAGGGCATTAGAAATGGTAATTGGAAGAATGACTTCGGAAAATGATCAGCGTTGTCCGCTATATGACAAATGCATTAAAAGTTTATACAGCTATGAACAAGGTCCTCCTTTTAATATGTCAAAAGAATGCCTTAACAATCAATGGGAGAAACAAGACATTTGCCTGATGACAGAATCAATGAAGTTTCTTAAAGTTCATGGTAAAAATAAAATGCAAAACTAAACGCATTCTGAGGAAATAGAGAATTTATTGTTTATTCCGGCGATGTTGACCCCTATTCCGGGATGATTGTGACCCCTCCATAATCCTATGGTCAACTGTAAGCTACCCCTTTTTATGTAAGGCTACAAAGCAATATCTTAATAATTCATTTACTGCTATTTAAGAATTTTAGTGCCTTCGTTTAAATTTTGAATTTATTGAAGAAGGATCTGGATTCGACCAATATATATTTCAAGGGTGAGAGAATATGCACATTTGGTGATGATGAGTATTATAAGGCATAATAAGAACCGAAATTAACAGTTATGGCTCGTTGTTTATATAGTTCATCATTCAAGGATTTTCTCCATACGCCGTCGCTCTCTGTGCTGGGAACATTGCATTCCAATTATCACGGAGAGACTCTTACTACCACAAATGATGCATGGGAGGGAGAGATAAACATTCTAAAAGATGTTGTTAAGCAGTGGGAGGATGAGGATGCACATATAATATTCGAGTATGACATACCACGCCTCGGTAAAAGAATTGACACTGTACTCTTGCTAAGAGGAGTAATATTTTGCCTGGAATTCAAGATAGGTCAAAATCAGGCTCTTCAAAATGATCTTGAGCAGGTGCTTGATTATGCACTGGATCTTAAAAACTTTCATCTGTTCAGTGCAGATAGACAAATCGTGCCGATACTCGTACCCAGCAGAATTGAAACAGCAACTACAGAATTCAAACCATCACCTTATGATGACGGAATATTTAATCCTATAATCTGTGGCGCAAAAAATCTTCAACAAACGATAGAGAAGATTATAAGCCATACTGAGGATGAAATAAATCCGGACACATGGGGTGAAAAATGGATTATAAGCCCTTACTCACCTACTCCCACAATAGTTGAAGCAGCCCGTACATTGTATGAGAATCATTCTGTTGAAGATATAACACGCCACGAAGCGGATAAGGTGTCAACAGACAGGACTATCGCCTATTTGCTCAAGATTATTGAAAATAGCAAAGATAAAGGTGAGAAGAGTATCTGTTTTGTAACTGGTGTGCCAGGGGCGGGAAAAACCCTTGTCGGGCTTGATGTTGCAATAAAACAGACCTACAAAGATGGTGAAAAGGACAAAGAGAATGGAGCTGTATATCTTTCCGGTAATGGTCCACTTGTAGCGGTCCTTACAGAAGCTCTGGCGATTGACAATCAGAAGAAATGCAAACAAAAGGGAGAGAAGAAAAATCTGTCAGATTCACGCAGGGAGGTGTCAGAGTTCATCCAGATGATCCACAGATATCGGGACACCATGATAGCAAAAATAAAAAATCCGGTTGAGGGCGGTGTTTTGGAAATTGACCCACAGAAGGCAATTGCACATGGGAGTACAGGTTATTCAGAGGTCGAGCATGTAGCTATATTCGACGAAGCTCAGCGTTCATGGACCCATAAACGTCTTGCCGATTATCTGAAGCGTGGAGGTACGTATGGCAACAAGTTAAAAGTGCCAAATTTCCCTGTATCGGAAGCGGCATTTCTTATATGGTCTCTTGACCAAAGAGAAGACTGGGCTGTCATAATATGTCTGGTGGGCGGAGGGCAAGAGATCAATACTGGTGAAGCTGGAATATCTGAATGGATTGATGCGTTGAATAAACATTTTACGCAATGGAATATCTTTATTTCCAACAAACTGACCGAACCGGAATATGCAGAAGGTAAAGTCAATGAGTTGCTTGATGATAACGATAGAGTAACCTACTCCGATGATTTGCACCTTGCTGTGAGCCTGAGGTCTTTCCGCGCCGAAACACTCTCTTCTTTCGTACACTCACTATTGGATTTTAATCCTGATGCCAGCAATTTATACAAAGATGTCTCTTCAAAAGGATATCCAGTTATGCTCACACGGGACATTGACAAAGCGAGAGCCTGGCTGCGATCCAAATCCAGAGGCTCTGAACAAACAGGGATACTAGTATCAAAAGTGGCAGCTCGTTTCAAGCCACAAGCAGTTAATGTACTCGCTCAGGGAGACGAAAACGCAGTGCATTGGTTCCTTGAAGACAAAACAGACATACGCTCATCCAACTATCTTGAAGAAGCAGCAACGGAGATTCAGGTACAGGGATTGGAGCTTGATTACGTCTGTGTACTCTGGGATGCAGACATGAGGTGTAGTAACCATAAATGGAATTATTTCAAGTTTAACGGTAAAACAAACTGGAATCCCGAAAAAAACCCAGAGAGCCGCAAATATATGCTCAATGCTTACCGAGTTTTGCTCACCCGCGCACGTCAAGGTGTTGTAATTTGTGTCCCAGATGGAAACAGTCGTAAAAACTCTGAAGGCTTTCCTGAAGACGCTACCCGACTTCCTGAATTTTATGATGGGACTTATGCATATCTCAAAAGTATTGGCATAAAAGAGCTCTAGACCTTGCTAAAATATTTTGCAATGTTTTCAACAATATAAAAGCGGCTATAGAGAACAAATTAAGAAAACCCAATATCCTTGATGCTTTTAGGCTGTTGTACGCAGCTTTCATAATTATACCAGAAATATATTTACAAGATATTATAAGTGTCTGGATATAAAAGAATAAATAGGTGCTTGTCAAGATATTCTCTTTATGACATAGCTTTTATATTGGGACTTTGTATTCTTGATGTTGTAAACAACCCACAGCATTCATTTCGCTTTGAGCACCCGGAGCAAACTTCTAGATATTTTACTTTCCAATCAGAGATGGACTTTCTTGCAAATAAATATAATGAAGGTTTTAGTAGACAATGAGGTATGTTGAAAATGGAAACGTCCATATTCCAGCTTGCTAAATTTAAGATTGCTTGTTCCAGTTTTTCTTGATAATCAATAGGATCTATCCAAACCAAATCGTGATTTCTAATTGAATACCCAGTGTCTTCTAAACCCATGAAAGATATATATGAAACAAAAGGTAGATTCTTCCATATAAATTCAGATATCTGGGGTAATCTTTTATAATTTAATTGGGTTATTACTATTCTTAATTCTATATCAATCCCAATACTTGCAATATTGTATAAACCTTTTAGGGTCTCTACGTATGACCCTTTAACTTGAGTTGTTATATCGTGATCTCTTGAATAATCAGAGTGTATGGGAATGCCCAATAATAGATTTGGGATTCCTTTAAATTGGCTAGCGTATTGAATATTGGAAAAAAGTCTTCCGTTTGTTAGTATATGTATTAAACTGTTTGGATAACGTACTTGTATATAGTTGATTAAGGATAATAGTTTGTCTCGGAGTAATGTGGGCTCGCCGCCAGTTATCCCTATATTTGTTAATCCATCAGGAGCATTGTCAATAAGTTTTGTGCTTTTTTCATAGAAGAAATTGATATCATCTACGTTGAGTGGTGGTTGTGCGCACATCAAGCATTTATTATTACACTGAGATGTAACAAACAAGGAGTTGTCATTTGAGTTTATATCAAAAACCGCTTTCATTTTTATTAAGCCATTGTTTAAATACCGGCATTACTCTATTGGGGTTATTTTGTATGCATTGTAGAAGGTGAGTGATTATTGCCTTATGTTTTTTGCAAAAAGATGAAGTTGGGCGAAACCCATATATGTCATTTTGCGTTGAGTGATTTCGTACTGGGTCAGCTCCACAAAAAGATTGAAAGGCGCAATCAGCACATCCGGCAATAAATTCTGTGCCCCATATCATTGCTAAACGTTGTGCTTGTTTTCCATAAAATATATCTTCGTACTTATCATTTACGTGTCCTAACCTAAACGAGTAGTCTTCATGTTCTGCAAGCATTCTTGATTCATCAGAAGCGTATACAAATCCATCATAATTATATACAATAACACTATTAATTATACCTGATGGGGATTGCAGATCAACAAACCCAGTAGTAAAAGGTGTGAGAATTTTACGTAATAGTATAGCAGTAAGCTCTTCTACAAAGAATCTGCCTTGAATGTTTATGTCAATTATGTAATCTAATGCTGTTTTATAAAACTCAATGAAATTATCAAAATAGGCTCCCCAATTTGTGCTATTAAGTGCTAACCCGTAGGGGTTAAGTGGTCGAAGGAAAATGCTGTTGAACCCATTTGATATATAGTTATCTATAATTTCTTTTGGGTAATTAATCGACAATTCTGATGTGGTCATTAACGCAGAAACTTTGTCTTGCCCCAAGTAGCTACGGGCTCTATTTATACCACTTATTACCTGGTTATAGCTATCACTCTTTCCTCGGTTGTGGTTATGAATAAAATCAGGGCCATCTAAGGAGGTTGAAATAAGAACGTTGTATTCTTTACATAAGTGTAATATTTCTTCAGATAAATTTATTGAATTTGTGCATAAAACATACGTGATCTGTTTCTTAAATTCTAAATTCATCAAAGCTGTTGTTTCTAGAGCTTTTTTTAGCAGTGGGAATGCTAAAGACGGCTCACCTCCCTGGAATTCCATCGTAATAGATGGGGATGGGCTTTTAAACATTAAATCAATTGCTTTCACAAGGTGTACTTCTTGCATATCATAGATATTGGCGCAGCTTTCCTTACTTGAAGCTTGACAATAGATGCAATTCTGATTACATCTTAATGTTAAAACAAAAATATGTAAAGGAGTAAATGAATCGAGAAACGCCTTTTTGGTTCTCAATCGCGTAGCCATTAAGTCAATTAATTCAGGTATGGGGTTTTCAGAAATAAAGAAGTTGGCAACTAAATCTTTGTAAAGGTCTTCTTCTTTATTAAGCTCGCGTTTAATTATTCGTTCCACAGTACCTTGCGGAGCAAAGATAAAATCTCCCAATTCATTGACAACAAACTCTTGCCCATCGATTCGTTCAAATTTAAAAGGTAACAAATAATATAGACTCATTATTCTAACTCTAGATTGTAATCCTCAAAATCATCGTTGTTAGCGAATGCTTTTACATATAATATATTGCGAATGTCTTTGGTTTCAGAAATAATCAAATCTCTATTTTTAAAATCTATTAAATCTTGATTAAATTTTTGAGTTACAGATTCAAATGTGTAAAAATGGCTTTTATTGGGTTTAAGTTCTAACGTTATTTCATGAGTACTTTTGTTCCTATTCCAGTAAATGACGAAAAATTCAGAATACCAATACAATACTTTAGTTATGACGCTTTCGCTAAAAATAGAAACGTCAATTATATATAGGAATGAGTTCTCAGATTTTGCTAGTGCTTTAATCATAGATATATTACTTTTTTAAGAAGTAAACGGTTTGAACTTCTACAATACCATCAGCATCAATTCCTATAAATGTCTGAAATTTTATTACAGCTTTTTCTGTATCTTCGTCAAATACCGAATCTCCTTTCAAAAGTGCTCCTGATAGATATCCTTTGTCTATGAGAATATTCTTCAGTTGAGTAACATCATTTCCTTCCATTCCCTTTTTTAGTATGCGGTCACCTAAATTTAATTTAGGGTATTTTTTTTCCAAAATGAGTTTTTCGTTCTTTTCTAAACATTTATTAATTGCATCCAGAGTGTTTTTCCCAACAACACCATCAATATTTTGGGAATTATCAGATTGAAACTTTATTATGGCAATCTCTAATTTTGGAGAATATACAACATCTCCCGAATAATTCCTTTCAATATCCGGCTCTGTGATATATTTTAGTTTTATTAATTTGATTGCTAATTCGGTCACATCTTTTCCTGCAACTCCACTAACAATACTACGTTCTCCTAATTTGTAGGAAGTTTTTGTATATGTATTGGTTGTTGTCTTATAAGTTGTAGAATTCGTGTTTGTTGAAGAGGACGGACTGCTATATGTTCCATAGCTGCTAGATCTGTGTGATGAATGTGATCTATGAGAAGAGTGAGACCTGTGACTGCTATGCATGGCAATCAAATATGAGTTGTCATTATGGATTTTTAACTTATATTTTGGCGTAAGGTTCTTCTTTTTTTCTTGCTCTATGTTAGTGTCCTGATCGTTACTTATCTTCGAAAGGTTGTAGGATATGGCATTTGCTTCATTAGAAGATACCATTGATGCAATTGATGTCAAGAATATCCCTTTTAAAATATTATTAAACTTTTGTTTCATGACCGAAATTATGTTTATTCATCATTACAAATATAGCTTATGTGATTGAATATTACAATTGTATAGTTGATAATTATAAATAATATAACAAAAGCTTGTATTGGTATGACATTTCCCTGTTATTTATAAAGTGGTGGGACAGTAAGTCATAAATATGGGTTCATCCGGAAGGAGTGGTACCAGCAGCCTCAACGTCAAAAAGGACCTTGGTTTTTTAGCTGGTTTCGCAGCGGGGTTTTCAGGAAGGAGTGCGAGGACCGTTCAACGACCGATGGTAAGATACAAGAATCGACAATTTACCTCATAATCCGCTTACAAGTTAGTGGGAAAATACTGGATCAGGGCATTTCAGCCGGAGGGAGAGAAACGACTGAGGATGGACAGCCCTGAGACAGTATTTTCCACAATATAAAAGCGGCTTATGAGGCCATTTAAGGAAACCAGCGTCCTTGAGACATTGTGGCTGCGGGATATGACTTTCCGGTTCTGGGCAGTTCGAGGATGTTCTGTTTCAGACCAAGGATTCAAACGCCTTTAGTGTGAAGGCTTCTCTGTAGTCGATTAGCTGGTTAGTGTTGCTGTACTTTTTCCAGATAACTTCATTGTGACTAAGCCCGGAGATTTCGGAGGCGGAGACATCCTTGAACTTGTCAAGCACAGAATTTAAAATGTTTAACTCCCCGGAGGAGAAACTACTGTAATCAGGTGACACTGTCGAGCATAATTTTGTTCCGCTTATTCCTGAGGGAAACTCTACTATTTCCGGCCAGACATCATCCATCAGACTATAAACCCTGTCCCACTTAACAGGAACAGGACCATGTTGAATAGCCTTATAAGCCAGACCTGTCATTCCGTAACCATAAGTCCTGTAAGAGAGATAATCAGAATAGAACAACAATTTGTTCATCTTAGTATTAAATGTGTCGCCACATTTCTCAATAAAGAAGAGGATAATATTCCTTAACTTGCTGTATGACAGAGCTGCGTATCCATTGTAAATCCCTCTGGAATATGACTCGAAAATAAGAGCCTCCCTTATGTCCGGTTGCTCAATCTCCATAGCTTTTTTCAGCTTGCTCAGAATCCGTTCATAATCTTTTGCCTCGAATTGATTCCTGGCATTCTCGACAAATAACATAAAAACGTCTGGGCGCTTTATGGAGTTAAGAATCTTACCATTCGTCTCACTTGGTATATCACCGTTTTCGTACAACCTGTATTGGTTTTCTCCAAACCCTAAAATCTCTGACATCTTTGATGCCGGAAGATCGTACGCTTTGCGAATCTTTCTAATCTCATCGGGAAACGGAATCCCGTACTTTATTCGATATTGATTGTATACCTGGGAGAGGTTGATCTCATCAATCTCAGTAGTTGTGAATCGTTCTTTGGTATCGTCGCATTGATAATACAGATAGGTGAATTTAAACTTCTCCTTTCTGAATACCAACTCTGAATCTTCTTGTCGGAGTACTGCCTTTCCTCCTGTAAACGGGCTTTTCATTCTCTTTCTCCTTTAAATGGATATTTCATTTTATGCTCGGAAATGTGAAATGAGATACAGACCACATACTATTTATCACCCTCGCTAAGATAGCGATAAGTGTTGAAAACTTCTTGTAAAAGTTCGAAAAAGCAACTATAAAGTTGGAAAAATGATGCCTTGCCAAGGTTTTGGAATATTCTGAATACAGGCACTTTATACCCGTAATAGAAAGGGCAAAAGAGGCTTGTACAAATAGTGGCCAGAATATATTAGACCATTTCGAGGATATCCTCGAAATGGTCTAATATTGGATCAGGAGCACAAAGACAAACAGAAGGCCAACCAAACCCATTACGAAGTGGGTAAAAAAGTTCGCAAAACCATTGAGGAGCTGGGGGGCGAAATGCCCGAAAACCTGCCTGTGGCAGACAGTATTAAAACGATTGACAAAAACAAAGAACCAAGGCTGCTAAAACCCAGAAAGAAGAAAAATGAGTAATAGCAACATATTTAACTTAATAAGCGAGACCTTGCCAAAGTATTTTGCAAGAGCTTGAACATCAGAACGGGATGATTCGCATTTTTGTAATTAGGAGCGATTGAAGACATAAAGCCGCAAAAGACCTTTGTTTTATAGCCGGGATCGCAGCGGGTTTTCAGGAAAGAGTGCGAGGACCGTTCAACGACCGAAGGGAGGATACAAAAATCGACAATTTGTCTCATAAGCCGCTTACAAGTGAGTGGGAAAATACTGGATCAGGGCATTTCAGCCGGAGGGAGTGCAACGACTGAGGATGGACAGCCCTGAAACAGTATTTTTCACAGTATAAAAGCGGCTTATGAGGCCGTTAAGAAAAACCAGAGTCTTTAAGGCTTATGACTTCAATGCGACTGAGGATGGACAGCCCTGAAACAGTATTTTCCCACAGTATAAAAAGCGGCCACTGAGAACAAATTAACCTAAAAGGATACTTTCAATTTTTCCGAACACCTCCATCGCCTCCTTTTTATTCAATCCGACCTTCACTGCAACCGCAAAGATATCCTCCTTAGAAGGTTCGATGCTGCCATTTATTGAGGTCGTGCGAAAACCGTTGATACCATCACTCGGAAGCAGGTCATAAGCCGGAGCAAAATGCCAATCACCATCCCGGTAGATAAAGGCAAAATTCTTTGCGTGGTCATCCTTGTTGCCTATAAGATAGTTGAACACCATCAGACGATAAACTTTCCAAAGTTCCAAAACACTATGCGTCAACGCAGCACAAGCCTGAAAAATATGCATATAATCGATGCCCGGAATGCGATAATCAGCACCTATGAGCCCGGCAATGCTAACCACATGCAGTTTGCCATTCGGGGTGCGGTCAAAACGCTCAACTCCGAAATATTTATCCTCGAAAAGCCTTGTTTCAGGCATCTCAATCCCACACTCCCTTGCCAGAAGCGAGTAATGGTATTCATCCGTGCCTGTACATTTTGGATCTCTCTTTGCCCGGAATTTCACCAACCACTCTTTACCATCATAACGAGCAAAGATTTTAGGGCGGGCACCTCCCGGAGAACCTCCCCTATATTGAAATTCCTCAATACCCTCTCCTGTGTAATCGTCGCTGTCAAGAATCTGCTCAGCTTCTAAAGCCAGTTTCTCGAAGTCGGCGTAGTCCTGCTTTGATGTGACACTCTTGTCCGGACGGAACTCTAATGCTCCACGCCCTGTAGAACCAACCAATGCCAATCGGTCAAGTAACGATAGTGTCCGTGGATTCAGACCATTCTTTTGCAGGTATCTGTCAAGAATAAGCAGACCCCACCCATCTGGCAGGCAGTCGTCAAAAACACCGAAACCGCCATCAAACGGACGGGGTTTTGCCACAAAGACACCACTGCGCAAGGGGAGTTCAAACGGAGATATGGAAAATCCGGAATTGAGCCACTCAGCCGAATACTCAAATGCGCACAATCCCTCTTTGGTCAGAGCCAGACGGCCTGCCAACCGGTTATCACAGATAACCTCTGTCTGTTTTATGCTATTCATTCTTCTTTCCTCTTTTACGGGTTACATACTGCTCATTCAACACGTCGTCAAGCGACACATATTGCTTCTGAGTAAAGAGAACATCAAAGTCAGACAGTGCATTCAGGGCAAAGCCAATCCGGAGCAGACCTCTCAGAGATATCTCTCCCGTTTGTTCGAACCTGCGATAAGTGGCAAATTTAACACCGGCTCTTGCGGCTAATCCCTCTTGTGTTAAATTCAGTTCCAACCGGCGTGCCTTAACCCTTGCAGCAATCTGCTCCGCCACATCGGTGGGATTAGACATATTAAATGCTAACATATTGTTCATAGAGCCAATAATATTTAATCAACAAATAGAATGATATTCGTTGTAAAGATAGAACTATTGCTTGACCTTGCCAAAGTTTATTGCAAGAGGCTGACTATCAGGGCGCATAAACCTTATTTTTAGTGATAATACAAGAAACGACACCTAGCCATGGTCTTTCATAAGCAAAACATAATCCAGTCGGGCATTTCGTATAGGTTGAACTTATTTGTGGTTTTAACTTCTTGATATTTATGGCAATCAAAGAATAATATACGAAATATTATTGATAACTTTATTATAACAAATGTTCTCTATATGTAAACAGTGCTGTTGTTGGAGGGCATCTCCCGGATTCAAATGAAACATTTCTCATTCTATATAGCTTCACATTTCTAACACAAAAGCTGAGAAATATAATCGCGAAAACAAAATGTACAATCCTTTAAAACAAATTGTACATTTTATTTCCCACACACATTATTCGAATATTGATTTTTGACGTACATTTTGATAGTTACACACCATCCATTCCTCTTGCTTGCGTCTGCTTTCTAAACTTGCAGATATAGTTCTTTCTACACGATGAATTACCCAACCCTCTTTGTCGGCATATTCTTTTATTTGCTCGTAAGGGAACATAGTAAGCATGAATTTTCCCTTGAGGCTACATAATAGGTCAAGCAATGATTTCATATTACCCTCATTAAAACTACCCTCATAATGGCCGCAGTCGCTATTGACATATGGGGGGGTCAACAAAGTGAAATGCGTTCTCGCAGTCATACCTCTCTATCACATCTAAAGCATCTGTGTTTTCGATAGTAACATTACTAAGGCGTTTAGATATATAGTCAGTAAACTCATCCTTTGCATTTGATATTTTAAGTGCCGTTGTTCCAGCCCTGTCATAGCCAAAAGCCCCATCTTGCATTGAGGCAAAACTTAATTTAGACAAGGCCCACACAGACCAGGCCCATTGAACGGGAGTAAAAAACTCGGGATAAGTATTAATATGCATTGCATGTGCGTGGATATCCCTACTGTGAAGAGTTTTATCAATCTCTTTCTTAAGGTCAGGGTAGTACATTGAGGCTATCCAATAAAAATTAATCAGGCCTCTGTTAAGGTCATTGACAACCTCGCAATCTGAGGGTTTTTTTGCGAATAACACTGCGCAACCTCCGCAGAATGCTTCGGTATAAAGGTTGTGGTTTGGGATTAGTGGAAGGATGTGCTTTAACATGGTTTGCTTTCCACCATAATAGGAAATAGGGGTTTTCATGAATATGGGTGTCTAAATTATTTTGTTTATATTTGTTGTGCCAATACATAGCCCACATAAGGATTTAACCCTCGCGGATGGTGGACTATGTATTGGCGTACTTGACACCCGATCTTTCGATCAGTCCGCGAGGGTTTTTTATTTATCTGAATTCTATCTGAATTCGAAGTGTTCTCCCTCTTTGACTATTGTTGCAACAAAAGGAAATTCTTCAGCAGGGACTTGAGTTATCGTATTAATGAGAACATCTGAACCGGTAAAAACAACATGCTTTACATTTTCAATCTCTATTTGAAGATAAAGGCATTTACCGGACTTGTTTTTAGGATACTTGCTTACCTCTATCTTAAATGCGTGAATTACGCACTCCCTGTTTAATATTTTTGAGATTTTGATCTTGTCTCCAACAAGAGTCCCGGACGCTTGTTTTATGCCTAATTGACTGAAGTTTTTCATACTGTTTAAAGGGTATTTAAATCTTGTTTAACTTTCTGCTTAACATCGCGCACATACTGAAGATAGGTGAGATATTCATCTCTTGCGAGAGAGTCGTCATCTAGCCCTAGTACATATGACTGATATTTGTTAATCAGCGCAATTTCAGCCGCATAGTCATACAGTGAAGCAATGACGGCTTTAACACATTCCTCGTAAGTCGGTTTTCCATAGATTTTTACATAGTCATAATCGAATGACGCATGTTTTTCTCCGGATTCATCTGTTTTTTCAACTTCATTGACATTGTAGTTGTAATGATAGTTCCCGTCACCGAGATCAAGAAAGATCTCAGGACGTTCATTTGAATTTGATTTCATATTTAGATTTTTTATTAAGTGTTTCAATTAAATTTTTAGAATCGCAATGTTTTGCCCAGCCTAACCAAGAGCATGTCTTTTGCTTGTATGCTTTTTCTGAAATGTCTTTTTTATTCATTTTTGCGACAGCCTTACAAAAGTTCCTTTTTATCGATTTTCTTAGCATAGTATGATCATGATAAAACACATACCCAAGAAAGTCAATTCCTCGGGAACTGACCGGAAAAACCTGATAATTTTGCTTTACAGTAAGCTTTAAATTAATATCAAGATACATTTGGATAACTCGAAGAATTGCGTGTAATTCATCCTTATTACTTGACAATATTACGATGTCATCCGCATAGCGATAATAATATTTGACATGCAGCTTTTCCTTCAAAAAATGGTCAAAGTATGTCAAATACAGATTGGCAAAATACTGACTCAAATAATTGCCTATGGGCACGCCAGGAGCACTGTCTATTATTGAGTCAAGTAGCGATAAAAGTCGCTTATCCTTTATTTTTCTCCTTATAACACGTTTAAGTATATCATGGTCTATTGATGGATAAAACTTCTTAATATCCAGCTTCAGGCAGTATTTTGTGCCATGTGGATCCTCACGTAGTTGTATTTTAAGCTTTTTAACAGCAGCATGTATACCGCGTCCGGAAATACAGGAATAAGTATCGGCCGTAAACGTAGAAACCCATATCGGCTCAAGTATGTTCATTATGGCGTGATGTACAATCCTGTCTGGATAGTATGGAAGACGGTATATGTCTCTTATTTTGCCATTGTCACATTTAAGTGAGAAGATGTCATATGGTGAAGTCTCATACCTTCCAGATATCAAATCCTCATGAAGTCTTTGTATATTCAAATCGCGACTCCTATCGTGTCTTCTGACACCATAGGAGCGCAATTTGCCCCTGCGTGCCTTCTCATCGGCTAGTCGCAGGTTTTCTATGCTGCAGATATTTTCAAATATGTCACCTTTTCTTTTCATGTTTGCTTTATCTAGCGGGAGTCTTCGTGCATTCACTACCAACACCCTTCAATAAATTGTTGTTTTTTGCCATGTGGCATGGTCCTTCTCTATTTTTTAAAGCATAGCTGCGAGCCGATATTCGCATTCGCATTCGTAGTCGTATTATTCGTATTCGAGTAGCTGAGACCTGCATTCGCACCATTATTCGCATTCCCACTGAACAACACTCCTCGAGAAGCAACCAAATTTTCTAAAAAATCCGACCGGGGTGCTATGCACCCGGAAGGAAGCAAAGCCGCGAGCCGAAAGACGCAGACGCAGGCGTAGTCGTATAATGCGTAATCGAGCAGCCGAGACCCGCAGACGCACCAAAATACGCAGACCCACCGAACAACACCCCTCTTTGCTCTTCTGATGAAGCAGGTATGGATGTATAGAAGTAGTCACTCATATATGTCACAGAACTACCACCAACTACTGCAGGCATATTCTCTCCCAACTCCCCAACTAGTAATTGTTTGATGTAGTTCCAGCACGTAGCCTCTGAGATGGTCTTGTAGGTGCCCTTTTTGTCATTCCAGAAGTCATTCCTGTCAAAGATCTCCCCTGTCTCAAGGTCCACTATGTCAAGGACACCCGCAAGGAATTTCATGTAGTCCTCATGCACCCATGAAGCGTAAGGCTTGTTCCCCATGCAGTAGATGGAAAGTATAAGCCTTTCTAGATGTGAATCGACAATACGGGAGTTGGCGTTGCAGAAATTGCGGTGTATCAGGGACGGGTATCCCTCATTGATGTACTGATTGTATTTATCCTGTAGCCGGCGCGGATTGGCCGGCAGGGTGTGCGGGTATCTTGTTCGGTTGAGGTCATTTACATTGTCCGAAATCCTCTGCCATACACCCGAAGGGCTGTTGTTCATCTTGCGGTGCAACTGCCTCTTCTCATTGACTGTTTTCCTGACAGCATTGAGGACAACGGCATTCCAATAGTACTCCACCTGCACCTCACGCGGGAGAGAACGGCTGTCATCAAGTTCATAATGCGAGAAATAGGAAACCGCCTCGCTGTCCACTTCAATGAATTGCTCAACATCACTCTTCTCTATCAACTTCCTAGGGTTGCCAACCTTCTGCTCAACTATAGTGCGGAAACGAGACGGTAAACTGTCATATTCTATCAGGGCAGGAGTGTTGCGACAACCACGACGGACAACGTTGACCTTGTTGCGATTAGTCAATTGCTTGTATGATAATTCAGTCATTACCTCACCCTCGCCGAAGAGCCAGTTAGCCTGAATACAGAATATGTTGTCGAAATACTCTACCATTGATTTTACTGTTGTTCCCGCCCCCGGACCCGAACCGGGATGGAGGCCTTGTATACCTCCGCGGGATTGCTTAACTTTAAGTTGTCTAATCATTAAAAATTAAGCTTATGAATAAAAGAACTAAGATTGTTAGGGATTCCCCAAAACATAAAAAATGGAGGGTTAACTACACTGTATCATATGCAAATAAGACTTGCGCACTGTGTTATCGAGAACGAGTTCTTGAGACTTTAAGTAATATTGCATTCTTTCGAGGAATTGACGTGGAGACATCACTCGATTTCCCCTTTTTTGACGAGCAAGATTATGAAGAGCAGCCAAATCTAAAAGCCCTGATAACTGACCTTGTCTATTTTCGCTCTTCACGTCAGACAAAAATTTCTGCAAGAGATTTTCGCAAGCTGATTGATCATGTTTTTGAGGAACATGGTTTTCTTGGACTTGGCAGACACAATTTCGAGGTTCTTTCTCAAATGCAGAAGGCGTTGCCTCAATATCCCTTTCCTGTAAATAATGTTTCTTTTTCATAATAAAGATGTTTTGTGTTTTAGTGGTTCCCGGAGCCGGATCCGATCCGACAGCCTCACGCCTGTTCCGGGATGAATGTGGACTATAAAAGATACTTGGCGTACAATCCCTTGAAAGTCTCGCGTACGTATACCGCTTGTTCCATTGTCTCAAAGCAAAGCCGCGAGCCGAGATTCGCCGGCGCAAGCGTAGCCGTACTATTCGTATGCGAGCAGCCGAGACCCGCATTGCCATCTACCTCCTCAACCCAGAACCAGTTGTACCATTTTCTTTGTGTCGCGTCAAGCCAGTCGGGTTCCCATGACGTGCCATCAGGACGAAGGTTTGTTGCGCGAATGATAATTGTCAGCTTGTAAAAGCTGTGAATCGACTCCCTGTCCTTTTCAGGCATCATGGAGACATCTGGAAGTTCAGTACCTATGCCCAGAAGCGAGCACGCTTGTTCGAAAGATTCTACTTTGTTCATTTCCTTGTTATTTAAATGATATTGGTATGATTGTTATGATGACACGCCTGTTGATTGCCATGTCATTGATGCCGTTGTTTGCCTTGTATTCTGCAACCTTCTTGTCTGCCTCAGAATCATTTGCAGCCGTGATGATTGTCTTAGAACCAACCCTGATCCTCACAACAATGTTGTGTCTCTTGACAAGCTTATTTATAAAGCACTTTAGATAGTCGATAATCTTTTTCATGTTCATGTTATTTTTCAATTAGAAGAACGTCTTCCCATAGGTCAATGAATTGCTGACCGAAGTATATAGCCAATTCCCTGTTTTTGAAGCAAAGCCGCGAGCCGATATTCGCATTCGCATGCGTAGTCGTAGTAGACGTACTCGAGTAGCCGAGACCCGCAGTACTGACGGTAAACCATGGGAAATACTTAAACTCATTCGTGTTATTCCAATCCGGTCTCCATCCTTCATTAAGAGCCTCCGCAATGATGATCAGCTTGTAATTGGCCCTTATGGCCTTGCGGTGTAACTCCGGCAAAGATGACACTTCCGGAAGGTTCGTGCTTATTCCAAGCAACGTACATGCATCGTTAAAGGACCTTACCGTGTCCCTTACATCATCTGACAAGGAAACCTGAGAGCCGAACATCTCCCGTAGCAGACTTTTCCCATCTGCAGAGGCATTACGATATGCCTTCGCTACTGCCTCTGATGTGATTTTAAGATTTTTCATATTGATTGTTTTGAATCGTTTTTCTTATCCTGTCTGTCACCTACTATTCCGGCCAGACACATGATCGCACACAGCGCAGCTGTGAAAAAATGATGATAGGCTCCTGAAAATATCGCAGCAAGCAAGGCAAATACACCCACCACCGCAAAAGACCAGATGAAAAGTTTGTTCATATTATATGTGTTAGTTGTCTGTTTGTTTTCCTCCACGAGCGAGCGCGGCAGCACGAATGTTCTGCGCAAGGGCACTGTTGGTTTTAAAACGCAAAGCGGCATTGATGGTCACCCTACTGACTGAAAAAAGCTTAGCCAACAGTGTTTTTTCTTTGAATTCAACGAGAATTTTTGTCATTTTTTGTGGATATTATAATTTTTATACCTTTACACCTGAAAAGACCATGCAATATTACTAAGATTTTAGCATTTTGCAAATTTATTTGCGATGATTATAGCATCAACAAAGTGTAGATTATTGGAATACCTTGAATTTAAGGGCATTTCCCGTACTGAATTCTACGAAAAAACAGAAATTAAACGGGGCTTGTTAGATAAAGACAAGCTTGAAGCGACTATTTCTGATATATTTCTTGCGAAGATCATAGCAGTTTTTAAGGATTTATGTGTTGAGTGGCTTATTACTGGAAGAGGGGAGATGCTTAAGTCTTCTAACCTTGAAAATGATATAGAAATAATTAAAGTTAACAGCAAACCCGGCATTCCACTTGTAGAACAGCTGGCTATTGCCGGTTTTGGTTCTGCTAATTTTTCTATTTCGGAACGCGATGTAAAGGATTATTACATTATACCTAAATTCAAGTATTTGAAGATAGACTTCATGATTGAAATATGCGGTTCTTCAATGTATCCTAAATATAATTCAGGAGATATTGTCGCTTGTACAATTATTAGAGAAAGTAAATTTATTCAGTGGAACAAATGCCATGTTATAGCGACAAGGGAACAAGGCCTATTAGTAAAGAGAATTAAAAAAGGAGATA
The DNA here is from genome assembly GCA_034928745.1 of Rikenellaceae bacterium. Lineage (GTDB taxonomy): Bacteria > Bacteroidota > Bacteroidia > Bacteroidales > UBA932 > Bact-08. The sequence continues at coordinate 94,203 of JAYFOS010000021.1, read as the reverse complement.
CCAGAGAAACAATACTAGCTGTATCTGACAATCTTGATTATGATCCGTTTATTATACCATTATCTGAAGTAACCGGCATTGCACTTGTTGTAGGCGTTATACGATTAGAATGATTGTTTAACAATAGATTTTTACGATTTTTTCAAAAATAATTACATGTAATAAATTATTTATTACATTTGTCATGCAAAAAAAATTGAAACTCATATTTGATGTAGTGCCCCACCAAAGAGACTACTAAATTCTGAGAAATTGAAGCCCGACATCCAGTGTGTTGGGCTTTTTTTCTTTGCGACCGCAAAGAGGGTTGTTGTTCGAATACCTATAGTAAAACGTCGAACCTTAATTCTATATTAAATATGGAAACTTCAATTTTTTTTGCAGAAAATGAAACTCCTGGGTTTAAGGTAGTGTATTGTAGATTCGTTGTTCGTAACGGGAAGCGCATTTACCCTAAAAGAGCGAAATATTTTCGTTTTTTAGTACCTATCGATGGTAGCTCTGCAGCTTAATTAACATTCTTCGTTATAAGCTACATCTTTTCTTCAGCTGCCATAACCTTAGGCAGTTTAGTTTTGAGGCACTCACTGGGTGCCTTTTTTCGTATATTTCTGTACTTATAAGGGCTACACACACGCATTTTTCGCCTAAAATCCAGAAAGTGTTCACATAATCGGCGTATTATCTTCATTTTATATATAGGTATTCTATTTCTTATATGGGCATTATGGGGGTACTTATCCCATATTTTGACCCTTTTTAAATGTTATTTTGGTCTGTATAGGGTGGTTTATTGATATATTTTTTCGCGTTTTTGTCTACCCATTTGTCTACCCATTTGTACACCCAATCAATTTTTAGGTTATTTCAGCATCTTTCTATAACGGATGCAAAAGAATAAGAGGATCACTAATAAGTGCTCCTCTTACAATTCATATATACAGCCATAAATGGCTTATTTCACTATTGTTTCCGCCTTTCTTTATATTATGCTTATATTTATATGACAAATTAAATTTTGCGGCCAAAATACACTTATTAATGTGCCAAAAATTAAACCTAAATTAAACTTAAATTAAAGCAATTGGACAATTTGTTTTAAATGGCGCAACTAAATATTTCCCTGTATGTATTTAATATTCTTTAATATATACCCCTTTTAATCTATATCAATTATTGTACAATTTGATTTACCCCCCATAGAAATTGCGACAATAATATGTTGAACTTAAAATCGATTATTATGAAAAAAGAGGCAATTAATCCATCAGAGAATCCTGAACCTGAATCCCCGCGGTTCAATCCATCTCAAGCGGACCCGGTAAGCACCGTCAGATATCACGTTTTTAACATCGTGGCCAAGGTAGCTAGAATTGATATTCGAAAAATCAATGACAACAGCCATCTTGAATTTAACCTTGGAATAAGCACAAATGAAAAAAAAGTGTTAATGAAGTACTTTAACGAAGTTCTTACAGGTATGCATAGTATGAAATTTGTCAATATGGATGAGTGCATTAAACTGGAGTACGTTTCAGATTGTGTCAAACTGGTTTTGTCTAAACTGCATTGACATGAAACATCTGTTCAGTACTCTATTGGCTGTTATGATGGTATGTCAGGTTTATGGCCAAATAAAACTTTCGGACTTTGATTTGGTAAAGTCTTTTCAATCAAATCAGGATAAGCTCAAGCCGGCGGTAATTTCGTTTACTATACCAAATAAAAAAGAGAGTTCCTTGCTAATTAATGCTGCACTGGGGATAGATGTTGTTCCTCTTTTATTTGATGAAAAAAAAGAGCTAATCAGCCTCTTTCCATATATTGAGTACAATAGGAATACTATGATTGATAAGGATCAGAATCAATTGTCTTCAGGATTGTATTTTGAATGGATTCTTGAGAGTGAGAAGACGAAATTTATGCCTGTACTCACATCTACTGTAAAATATAGTAGTGATTATGTCAGTAAAATAGAGTCGCTTCAAGGCGAGTTTTTCATTGCTCCTACCTGGACACGAGTTGCCCCTTCAGATACAAATTGGTATGTTCCCGGCAATTTTGTTAAAATCGGCAAAAGCGGTGTTTTCGGTTTTGAGTATGTGCCTTATTTTGGTATAGAACTGGATCAGCGGTTCAGGGCTAAGGCGGATTCTCTTAAGGGGAATATAACCAGATTCGTTTTTAAGATTGAGTCAATATTGCATTTTTTTCCGAAGATTGATGAGTCGGGAAAGTTCCTGTATTATTATGTTGAGATGAATTTGGGATATCAATACAGGAATGTACTATTTCATAGTGCAGAAGGATTTGTTTGGAACAGCCATAACTTTTGTGCTTCATTAAACTATATATTCTCCAAAAATGATAAAACAAACGCAAGCATTGGAATAGATTATGTTAATGGCCCGGATCCCACAAAGGCCTTTGAAGACCAGAATTATTTCGGACTCTCTCTCAAGGTTAAGCTTTAGGAGACCTTGCCAAAGTTTTTTGTATTAGAATACCTTAATTACAAAAATCGAATAATATTTAAAAATCTCTAATTCTAAACCTTACTAAAACACTATTTGAATTTTCTGTCAAAGAAGACATATCCAAACTACTGTCAAAGGCATCATTAGTAGTATTTCTAAGATCTAAAATTGTAATAGGATCAATTAAAAACAGCAATTCATCATTAGGGGTTATTTCTTTTGCAGATCCTATTATTGAATAATTAGAATTATCTCTTGAGGCTTTTGTTATTAGTGTCTTACAACTTTTTTTACTATAAAGAAGATGATAGGAATTTTCCGCATAGGCATCCATTATAAAAACATATATATATATTTCATTCTCGAGATATTTATCAATATTAAAGGGATTTGAGTTAACCAGAAATTGCATAAATTCTTTAGGGGTTTTTGATAATATATCTTTATCGTAGGCCTTATTTTTAAAATCAATGGTTGTAACATGACTTGGACCTTTTTTTGTGATTTCATATACATTTCCTGTGAACCAGGTTTTGAAAAAAACTTTGCCATTGGAAATCTGAATACTTTCATCCTGCATTGGCGTTGAAAAGGCCGTGTTTTTTTCAACAGGAAGATATGTTCCTTTTACATTTCCAGTTTCATCCGAAATATATAATTGGGCCTTACCGATGTTTTCATCTTCCACTTGACCTTTGCAAAAAAGATATGTCCCATTATTGAATTTTGTAAAAGAGTAAGGATACCCCACGATTTTAATTTTGGAGATAAAACTGCCCTCATTAGTGTACTTGTATACTTGTTGTGATGTGAATGATAGAAACTCAATATTACCATTTGCCGGATCAACGCAGAAATCATCAACGTTTGAATATTCTGTTGGGCCACGACCTTTTGTGCCAATTTTATTTAAAAATTTTCCAGACTTGTCAAATCTATATACAATCATTTTAAACTTGTCAAAAAAATAATATGAATTATTATTGCATATCATTTTAGCACTAGAACTTATTATTGGGCTTCCTGTGGTTTCAAGGGGGATATAACTTAATAATTCTAATGATTGTTTTGAAAATAAATTGCAATTTTCCGTTCCCGAAAAAAGAATTGTTGTGATTTCAGGAGCCTTGTGAAAATTACAAGAAATTAAAGAACAATAAATTAATAAGATAATAAATTTTTTCATAAATATTTTTTTGTTTAAAGTTCTATTTTGAACAATGAGCTAAAGCTCTTCGTGCCATAATAACTAAAAATGTTATGAAGTACCTTTGATGTGCGCCGCATTATTAGTATGTCTCTTTTCGACAAGGCTCCTATTAGAGAGCTCTTCGAAAAGGCAGAACCAGTCAGTGATACGTTTGATGATGATCTTCTTCAATTAAGCTTTAATTTTTAGGGGACACTAATGATTTTTAATCTGTCTTCTATTTGTGCTTGTGTTTTCATTTTTTTGCGGAACTATTAGTATTTATTATAAAATCGCCAGGATACGACATCTATAAGAACCTCATTAAGTTAAGTGTTATTTTTGATTATCCAAAAAATCTGACCTTGCCAAAGATTTTTGCAAGAGGCTGAACATCAGAAAGAGATGATTCGCATTTTTGTAACTAGGAGCAATTGAAGATATAAAGCCGCAAAAGACCTTGGTTTTTTAGTGGAAACACAAGAATCGACAATTTGCCTCATAAGCCGCTTACAAGTGAGTGGGTAAATACTGGATCAGGGCATTTCAGCCGGAGGGAGAGAAACGACTGAGGATGGACAGCCCTGAGACAGTATTTCCCCACAGTATAAAAAGCGGCCACTGAGAACAAATTAAGAAAAACCAGCGTCCTTGAAACATTGTGTCTGCACCAAACGACTTTTCGGATCACCACCATAAGACTAGAACAATCAGATCTGGGCAGAAACTTCAATGTTTTTCGCAGTTCAGAGCATTAATTGTAATTTTTGCAGATGGTATTATAAAATATTATATTTACAAGCTGATAATAAGCCGCTAACGCTTATTGGTAATCCCCGAAAGCATTGTCCTGCCTTGAAGAATATTCCTTGCTCTAAATATAATAGATATGTCACGGATTTGTTTTTCTGCAGTTTTAGGACTGATTCTTTTGATGAACGCTGCATGTTCAAAACAGGGATCAGACAACCCGCCTGGTGGCGATGAATCATTATCACTCTCTGTCAGTTCTCTGACATCCAATTCAAAGGGAACAAAAACGACATTTTCAATAACGGCTACAGGTAATTGGACAGTAAGTTGTACGGACAGCTGGTGTACTGTCTCTCCCGCTTCCGGGAAGGGTAATGCAACTGTAAATGTTGATATTGCCGAGAATCCGTCAACAGATACCAGATCGACCAAAATTACCGTCACCAGTGGCTCACTAAAAAGTGAGATAGGTGTGACCCAGAGTGAGAAAAGCACAATCCTTCTGACAGGTAAGAGCAGAAGTGTCGATTCTCAGGGAGGTAAGATTAGTGTTGAATTAAAGAGCAATATCACTTTCGATATAATCATTCCGCCGGATGCCCTCTGGATTTCTCATCTGGGCACAAAAGCGCTTACAAACAACACAGTAGAATTCGGCATTGCAGAGAATATGTCTTATACTCCAAGAAGTGCCAAGGTTATTTTCAGGGAAAAAGGAGGAACACTTGCCGACACGCTTACTATCAATCAGGAGGAGTACTATTATGTTGAATGTATGTCTAGTAAAATTATTGCTCAAAAGGCAGGATCTACTTTGGATGTTCAAGTCATTGCATCAGTTGAAATAGACTACTCCATTATTGAAGGTGCTTCCTGGATCTCTATGACAAATTTTGACGCAACAAAGTCAACTTTCACCTTCAGGATCCCAACCAATTCTACTGATGCAGACAGAGTCGGAAAGGTAAGATTTTTCAAAAAAGATGGGGGATCTCTGGCAGATACTGTAGTAATAAAACAGACATGCTTTGACGGTTATTATCTCTGTCTTAATGAGGGTGTTAGGTTGGAACAGTCCATCCCTGCTGTATCCCGCCCTTCTATTACACGACTTAAAATTGAAGGTGAGCTTATTGATGAAGATTTTCTGACTATCCGTACATATTTCAGACATCTTGAACTAATCGACCTATCACAAACATCACTACCCGGAAAAGCTATACCTGATGTAGCTTTTGCGGGAGATGAGACAATATATATGGCTTTGAAAAAGGTTGTCTTACCTGAGGGCTTGGAGTCGATAGGTCATAGTTCATTTGCTGGATGTATCCTGATGACTTCAATTAACCTGCCTGTAAGTTTAAAAAATATTGGATATGCAGCATTTGTGCGTTGCCAGGGAATTATGGGTAGTTTAATACTTCCGGCATCTCTCGAATCTATAGGAGATTACGCTTTTTCGCAATGTGGGGAAATAGTTGGAATCACTTTTCCCAAGTCTCTAAAATCAATCGGTTTTGGAGCATTTCACAGCTGTTATTTTAGTACTGTTACCGCCTTGATGGATACTCCGTTCCAGCTTGGAAACTGTTTTTCTGGCTATGGAATTGTATTAATTGTTCCAAAAGGTAAAAAAGATATCTACAGCTCTACATCCGGATGGAATAATACTCAGGTATTTAAGAAGATAGTTGAATTGGGTGATTCCTATGATGATTTCATAAGATGCGATAAAAAGAGCCTGTTGTGCTATAATGATGTTAAAACAGATAGTTTTAAAATTGAATCTTCAAGCGATTGGAAAGTGGACAGTAAACCTTCCTGGGTTACACTCTCGAATAATGTCGGTAATGCCGGAAGTACAAATGTGAGTGTTACAGTATCATCTCTTAGCGGGGCGACGTTTCGTGAAGGTAAGATTGTTTTAAGTCTGCAAAGTGGGGCCGCAACTGTAGAATTGGTTATTTATCAATACTCGTTATCATACTCTGATGGCTCCTGGACCAAATTACATAGTGCAACCAGAGGTGCGGGTATAGATCTGGTCTTCATGGGAGATGGTTATACGGCAGCTGATATCGTTGCCGGTAAATACGTAACCGATATAAACACAGCGGTCTCGCATTATTTTGATATAGAGCCGTACAGAAGCTACAGAGAGTATTTTAATATTTACATGGTTTATGCTTTTTCACAGGAGAGCGGAATAACTTATTTGAATGATAAAGTAAACACAAAGTTTAATACTAAATTCTTATCGGAAACAGGTACGAACATGACTACTAATTCCGGATTGTGTAATACATATGCACAAGTGGTCCCTTTAGTCGATAATACAAAAACTAATGTGGTCTTAATAGCAAATTCAAACAGATATGCAGGCACATGTTGTATGAGTGCGAGCGGCTCCTCTGTCGCAATTTGCCCACTCTCACCTCTTGACTATCCATATGATTTCCGTGGGATTATCCAGCATGAAGCATGCGGACACGGTTTTGGACAACTTGCAGATGAATATATAAACTATACCGGGGAGATACCCGCATCTGAAGTTGCCAATCTGCGTACGGTTCAGGGATATGGAATGTATTTGAATGTGGATGCCACAAATGATCGTGCGACTGTCTTATGGAAGCATTTCTTCTCTGATCCGGTTTATTCATATGTAAGCACTTATGAAGGAGGTTACTACTATTCAAAAGGTATCTGGAGGGCGGAGAGCGGATCTCTTATGATTAATAATATTCGTTATATAAATGCCCCATCCCGGGAAATTATCGTCAAGCGAATAAAACGTATGGCAGGAGAACAGTATACGTTCACCGAATTCCGGGCAAAGGACCGGAACGAACTGTCTCCCGCAACCAAAGCCGCCTCCCTTATTGTCGACCCTTCAAAGTTCCTTGCCCCGCCGATTATAATGAAGTAGGACCTTGCCAAAGTTTTTTGTATATCTTTGCAGCTCAAAATTTTAAAAAATGGTTTCTTGCGACGGGTTGTGTGTAGAGTTTGGGGGTACGGTTCTCTTTGAAAATGTATCTTTTGTAATAAATGACAATGACAGGATTGCCCTGATGGGTAAAAACGGGGCGGGTAAGTCCACATTGCTGAAAATCCTGGCAGGGGAGAAAAATCCGTCAAGAGGCGTTGTATCTGCACCTAAAGATTCGTTGATTGCATATCTTCCTCAACATCTGATGACTGAGGATGGTAGGACTGTCTTTGAGGAGGCCTCGTTAGCCTTTAAGCACTTGCATGAGATTGAGGCACAGATTGCGGATTATAACAGGCAACTGGAGGAGAGGACCGACTATGATTCAGATGAGTATTACAAGTTGATTGAGGATCTCTCTGCCTTGAGCGAGAAGTATTATTCTGTGGATATCACCCATTACGAGGAGGATGTGGAAAAGGTGCTGCTCGGACTTGGTTTTAAACGGGAAGAGCTTGGAAGACAGACTTCGGAACTTAGCGGCGGTTGGAGAATGCGAATTGAGCTGGCAAAGATACTGCTTCGCAAGCCGGATGTTATCCTGCTGGATGAGCCTACCAATCATTTGGATATGGAGTCTATAATCTGGCTGGAGGATTTTCTGATGAATCAGGCAAAGGCGGTGGTGCTGATCTCACACGACAAGTCATTTGTGGACAATGTTACGAACAGAACGATTGAACTCACGATGGGGCGCATTTACGATTATAAGGTGAACTACTCCCATTATCTGGAACTCCGCCAGGAGAGACGTATGCAACAGCAGAGGCAGTATGAGGACCAGCAGAAAATGATTGCAGAGACAAAGGATTTCATTGAGCGTTTCAAGGGCACATATTCAAAGACCCTGCAAGTCCAGTCGCGTGTGAAAATGCTTGAAAAGCTGGAACTAATTGAGGTTGATGAGGTTGACACTTCTGCCTTGAAGCTAAAATTCCCGCCATCCCCGCGCAGTGGCAATTTCCCTGTCATAATGGACGGGGTGGGAAAAAGCTATGATGGCAGGCCAATCTTCTCTAACGCATCACTTACGATCGAGCGTGGTGACAAGGTGGCATTTGTGGGGAGGAACGGTGAGGGAAAATCAACCTTGGTGAAATGCATTATGAAGGAGATTGAGCATGACGGCAAGCTAACTCTCGGTCACAATGTCATGATCGGATATTTTGCACAGAATCAAGCCTCCTTGTTAGATGAAGATCTTACTGTGTTCAGGACGATTGACGATATTGCGGTGGGCGATATCCGCTCCAAAATTCGGGATATGCTCGGAGCCTTTATGTTTGGCCGGGATGATGTTGATAAAAAGGTCAAGGTGCTCTCCGGAGGTGAGCGTACCAGATTGGCAATGATAAAGTTGCTGCTTGAACCTGTGAATTTTCTTATTCTCGATGAGCCTACAAACCACCTGGATTTAAGGACAAAAGATATTCTCAAACAAGCCCTCCTAGCTTTTGACGGGACTCTTATCGTAGTCTCTCACGATCGTGACTTTTTGGACGGTCTGGTCACAAAAGTCTATGAATTCGGGAACGGAAAGGTTAAGGAGCATTTGGAGACCATTCAGGGATTCCTTGAAAAGAAAAGGATGGAGCATCTGCGGGAGATTGAGAAAAGGTAATTCGCTTTTATATATATGGTCATCTGAGAGTTGATTGAGGAATATTATTTATATCTTTATAGCACAATGCTATAAAAGGATTTTAAATAGTGATCTTATTATAATATTCCGTCAATAATTATTCAGATATGAAAAAATTCAGGCTTAGTAATGTAGTATTATTTTTTATACTACTTATATCATTATCATGTTCAAGAGGTGGAAATCTAAAAGAATTTAACCTGCATGACATTTCGAAAAATGAAGATTGCAAAACTATTCCTCTTGATTCTATTGTTGCCGGGACAGAAGTCATTGAACTGGACAATTCTGAAGATGCGCCGATTATTGGTGCAATAACCGGTTTGTATGAGTCGGACAGTTCTTTTTTTATTGTTTCAGATAAAAAATCAATATATGAATATAATAAAAAGGGAAAGTATATTCGACAGTTAGCCTCTCAAGGAAGAGGCCCGGGAGAGTATCTTAGTGTGGGTGGAATATCTGTAAATCACGATGATAGGAGTATTGCTGTTTTTGATTTCCCAAGTCAGAGAATTCTAAAATATGATAAAGATGGTAACCACATATCCTCATTTAAACCAAAATTCGAAGATACTCTGTTATATCTCAAATCTTTTTTTCAGTATAAGGATGGGTTACTATTTTATAGTTCCAATAACTCTGCGAGAGTAGATATGTTTCTGTTCAATCAAGAGGATGAAATAATGGAGCCTGTTTCACAGAAAGACAGGAATATGTTGCCGGAGGAACTTATACTGGGGAATCTCTTTATTTTTGGTGACAAGCAGGGGCCATATATCTATAATTATTTTAATGACACGGTTTTTGTTGCTAAGAATAAAAAGCTGACTCCGGCATGGTTAACGCGATCAGGGAATCTGAGAATTGGGTATGATGAACTTTTCATGGACAGGTTGGGAAATTTGGGGCGGAGTGTGCTTAATATGAGAAATGTAATTCAGGGTGGGGATATTGTATTCTTTATGTATTCACTATCTAATAACATAGAAAGAAAGCGAATTCCATTCTTATCACTGTATAACATTAAAACCAATAGTTATACACAAAATGTGCAAATTAAAGACAATAAGGACAGCCTTCTGACGATTGGCAGTCTGGACTTAATGTTTCAGGGGAATTCTGCCAAAGATATTCTTGTTGTTAAAGGTAACCCTGGGAGTGACAAAAATCCTGTTATTATAAAATACAGAATGATTTAATTATCTGTGTTATTTTATAAGGGATCCATTAAGTGTAGTATTTTTTAGTATGTCTTTAAAAAAGATGATATTTGTTGAAGAAATAACACGAATCTGATTTATAAATCTATAAAGACAGAAAATTATGGAAAGCAATTGTGCAAATTGCCCTATGAGGGCCAAGTATGACAACAAACCCAAATCTTTTGCCGGAAGGTTCTGGCGTTGGCATATCAATTTTTGTCCCGGATGGAAGTCTTACTTCAAAGCTCTGCCTGACGAAGAGAAGCAATTAGTCAGGGAGAAGTACAGCTTTAAGAAGTACTAGAGTGGAGCAAAAAGATTATATTCTCAGGGAAATCGAGAAAATGGCTGCTATTTTGGGAGCCATCCGTCAAAAACTTTTCGGAGGAAGTGACAATCTTTCATTATCTGTTGAAAAACAGTTTGAGGAAACAAAGGGTATGCTTTTAAATGATGCGGGCTTTGATTTGGAAAAGTTCATGTCATTGGATAAAGCGGAGGGTAATGCATATCTCTCCGGTATAAAGGGTTTAAGTGTAGAAAATATTGAGCTTTTGGCCGAATGTGTTGCCGGATTAGGATCCTGCGGCAAATCTGATACTTTCCGTCTTTATTATGAAAAAGCGTTGCAGCTTTATGATTATTGCAACGATAAAAGCAAAACCTTTTCGTTGGAAAGAGAGGAGAAAATCGAGGCAATCCGAAAGACGCTACAATTAGTCTAGGCTGTTTTATGATTTATTATCCAGCAAATCAATTGAAAAGAATAATCCTAACATTAGTTATTTTGATTTTTGGGATACGAAATGCGTACCCCTCCAATAAAATTGAAATAAGTTTATTGACATGTTCCAGTGGTCAAGAGTCTTATGAAGCGTGGGGGCATAGTGCAATCAGGGTTATTAATTTTGATAATTTTACTGATTTAACATATAATTTTGGATTGTTTGACTTTTCAACTCCACATTTTTATTTAAAGTTTATTCAAGGGAAATTGAAATATCAACTGGGTGTACACAATACTGATGTTTTCATAAAAAGCTATGTTGATGAAGGAAGACAAGTAGTAGAACAAAAAATAGATTTATCTGAAGAAAATGAGAAAAAAATAGTAGATAGATTAGAGTATTTATACAGACCGGAAAATAGATTCTATTATTACAATTTTGTTAGAAAAAATTGCACAACAGAGCTAAGAGACTTAATATTCTGCAACATTCATTCTGATTTCAAAAGTCAACCGATAAACAAGAGTTTCAGAGATTTCCTTTCATCATATCTTAAAGAGCAACCATGGACGGATTTAGGAATAAACCTGGCGATGGGATCTGAGATTGACAAAAGGATAAACACCTATGAAAGTATGTTCCTGCCGGATATTCTTTCAAGAGAACTAAACAATGTTATAATTGATGGTAAGAATCTAGTAAGAGATGAGATAATATACAATGAAAATCCCCGACGTTCAGGGCATTTTCCTTTTTTTCTAACGCCGGTTTTTATTTTCTCAATTTTAGCTCTCGCAATATTGCTATCTAAGTCTTCCACAATCCAGTCAATAATCTTTATTATTGTGGGAATTGCGGGATTATTTCTATTGTTGATCACACTATTTACGGAGCATCTTGAATTGAAAAATAATTTTAATCTGTTATGGTGTAATCCGTTATATCTTGTTTTAGCAATCTTGTTGCTTGGGAATAAATGGATAAAATTCCAGAAATTTTTGTCAATTCTACTAATCTTATTTATTGTCAGTATGGCTTTTATCCGGCTAAACCATATCCAAAATTTTGAGTATGGATTTTTGCCTATCATAATAGTTTTACTAATTAGCAATCTAAAAATATTAAAAAAGGGAGCTTTATATAGATTTAAGGAAAGGCTTCAATAGAATTCTCATGAGCAGACGAATTGTATTCTTGATGTTTTTTTGTTTCATAGCATATACGTTAAGGTCGCAGGTCTTGACTGCAGGTATAGTTTCAGATTTTGAAGGAAATATCTATAAGACAATAATTATTGGTGGTCAGGAGTGGATGGCTGAAAATCTGAGAACAACACGCTACAACAATGGCAGAAGCATAACTCTTGTCTCAGACAGCAGCGCGTGGCCCCGACTGCTATACGGAGCATATTGCTGGTATAATAATGACAACCGCTTTTCCCGGACATATGGGGCAATGTATAACTGGTACACGGTCGAAACCGGAAAAATATGCCCTGTCGGGTGGAGTGTGCCTACCGATGAGGAGTGGGATATTTTGAGAAAATTTATTGACAGTCAGAATATAATCGTTGATAAATCTTCTGATCCGTATGAAACTGGAAGCAAAAGCGGACGACATTTGAAGAATAATTCCGGTTGGCGGTCAGGAGGAAATGGAGAGAATCTATATGGTTTTTCTGCTCTTCCCGGAGGTGAGCGATGCAGGGAAGGCAGGTTTTCTCTTGCCGGAAGTAGCGGATTCTGGTGGAGTAGTACTGAACACGGAACGTCAGGTGCTTGGTTTCGCAGTATCGTATATAGCCTTGATGATTTGTACAGGGATGTACATCCAAAATGGATAGGTTTTTCTGTACGATGTATTAGAGGGAAGGTGGAGAGTGGAAAGTAAATAGTGAAAAGTTAAGAGTTAATAGTGAATAGTGAAAAGGGAGGGTGAAAAATGAAAGCAATTGAAATATATGACGGGACGCTGTTTGACTGTCAGATGATAAGAAATATCCTTGAGATAGAGGGTGTCGAGTCTTTTTTGAAAGATGAGATTATAGGAACAAGAAGTTATGGATGGAGGCCAGAGGGTGGGGTCAAGGTGGTTGTTTCTGATTCTGATTATGAAAAAGCTAAATTAATTGTTGATGAGTATGAAAAATCAAAGCATGACGATGGAAACTCCAATTAAGAAACTGGGTCTGGCCGGTTCTTTTGCGATATATATACCTGCCGCAATCCTGATGTATTGCATGACAAAATATATGATTCCGTATTTGAGTCGTGTGACCGGGCAAGAGACAATCCTCTTCTGGTTTTTTGTCGGAGGTCTTGGAATATTCACTCCGCTGATTATAACCGGGGTGCTGATTTTGCGAAGAGAGGGGTTTAAATTTACCGGAAAGACCTGGCATGAACGTCTTAGATTCCGCAAAATCACAAAAAAAGATTTATTGTGGAGTTTTCTCGGTTTGATTTTTGTCGGTATTGCAAGCGGATTGGTGATGAAGGGCATGGAGTACTTTATCGGCAGCTTTGACCACTCACCGTCATTTATGGTCTTTGAACCTTTGTCAAAAGGGAGATACTGGTTGTTGTTGGTTTGGCTTCCGTATTGGATTCTGAATATTATGGGTGAGGAATTTCTGTGGAGGGGTGTAATGCTGCCAAGGCAGGAACTGGCATTCGGAAAGTACACATGGCTGATTCACGGATTCGGATGGGGGCTGTTTCATGTGGCATTCGGTTGGCACTTGTTGATTACATTAATCCCGCTGATTTTTATCCAATCGTATATAGTGCAGAAAACCAAGAATTCATGGGTCGGGGTTATAATGCACGGTGGGCTGAACGGCCCGAGTTTTATTGCAATTTGTTTTGGGTTGATTTAATTAATTATTTGTACTGGAGGCAAGATTGATAAAGGCACTCTATAAAAATGGAGAGCTTATGGATGAGCTGATTTATGTGAGATTTAAAGAGTAAAGTCCGGGTTTTACATTTTTCTGAAAACAGTAGTCGAGGTGTGACCTCCGAATCCGAATGTGTTGTTCAGTGCGATTGTCACCTCCTTATTCAAGGCTGTGTGCGGAGTGAAATTCAGTCTCGGGTCAATTTCAGGATCCGGTTCTGATAGATTGATGGTAGGCGGGATAATGTTTTGCTCGATTGCTTTTATACAGACAATTGATTCCACAGCACCTGCAGCACCCAACAGATGCCCGGTCATTGATTTTGTGGCACTGATCTGCAACTGGTCTAATGCCCCATCAAACACCTTCGCAATAGCCTTACATTCGCTGATATCCCCGACAGGAGTTGCGGTTGCATGGGCATTTATGTATGAAACATCGCCAGCTTTAATTCCGGCATCATCCAAAGCCTCTTGCATCGCCAGAACAGCTCCGAGCCCTTCAGGATGAGTTGCAGCTACGTGATATGCATCGGATGCTGCACCGTATCCGGCAAGTTCACAGTAGATTCGCGCACCTCTCTTCAAAGCATGTTCAAGTTCTTCAATCATCAGCACACCGGCACCTTCGCCTGCGACAAATCCATCCCTGGTCCTGTCAAACGGACGGGAAGCTGTTTCGGGTGTCTCATTGAGTGTGGATAATGCTCTCATTGAATTGAAGCCACCGATTGCAGTCTGTGTAATTGTCGCCTCTGTACCGCCCGCCAGAATAATATTTGCCCTTCCAAGCCTTATCAAGTCAAGAGCATTTGCGATTGCATTGTTGGATGCTGCACATGCAGACGTTATAGCATAGCTCACTCCGTGGAATCCGTACCTTATGGTTATCTGCCCTGCAGCTATGTTTGAAATCATTTTTGTGATAAAAAACGGATTAAACCTTGGATAATAGGGATTCTCAAAGAAATACTTAAGCTCTTCCTCCAATGTGTTAATTCCTCCAATGCCGGTGGCCATTATAACACCAATACGGTTAAGATCGCAAGTGGCGAGATCCAGACCGGAATCTTTGATGCACTCATCGGCGGCAGCTATTGAGTAGAGTGTAAAGAGATCCATTTTCCTGGCTTCAGATTTCTCAACATATTGCAAGGGATCAAAATTTTTCACTTCGCAGGCAAACTTCGTTTTATGATTTGTCGTGTCAAATCGGGTAATTGGCGCTGCTCCACTCTTTCCTTGAATTAGATTAGTCCAAAATTCGTTGACACTGTTTCCGATAGGAGTTATTGCACCCAATCCTGTTATTACGGCTCTTTTCATATTATCATATTTTATATAAACATATATACTTACTAGTAAGTAAGTGGTGGAGATAAAATTTTTTAGGGTTTCAAATCATCCAAAATTGATTGATAAAAGCCTTTATAATCTATTTTGTCCAGAACTGCAGAAAGCTGGAGACTTGCAACCAGACTTGAGAAGATTATTGTGGCCTTGCTTTCGGGATCATTATTAAATGAGAAGATCTTTTTTGACCTGCCTTTGTCAAGAAGGTCGGTTAACCATGCAAGGATCATCTCGACCATTCTTCTCAGGTCTCTCTTTGTAGTCTCGTTTAGTGTGAAATAGTCAGGGCTCAAAGCTCCGACAATGCATTTCTTGTTCTCTCTGTGACTTTTGGTATAAATTTTCAGGAAAATCTCAAGCTGTTGCCACTCCCCGAACTTACGGCTATTCATATTTTCAACCATCTCTTCGAAACGCTGGATGTTGGTCTTAACTATACTGGTGCCTAAATTTTCCTTAGAGGGGAAATAGTAGTGTATTGCAGCATTCTTAATGCCCAGCTCTGTGGAGATATCCTGATAGCTGAAAGCATTGTAACCTTTTGTGCGTATGAGGTTTTCCCCAAGTTCCAATATCTTCTCCCTGGTGACAGACATTTCTGTTATTTTCTACAAATATACTTACTAATAAGTAAGTGCAAAAAATATTTCTATTATTTTATTAAATAACTAAATTTGGCAATCTCTTATTGAGAAGAAAATGAAAGCAATAGAGAGTAAGATAGAAAAGATATCAATATACTATTTCACCGGGACAGGCAACTCAAAAAATGTTGCTTTGTGGATTTCTGAGATTGCCGCTGAAAGTGGGGTAGATTGCCGGTTAATCAATATTGCCGCAATCGACAGGCTCAATATCGCCAAACCTGATCCTGAAACTTTGATTATCTTTATTTCACCTGTTCATGGCTTTAATTACCCTCCTGTGATGCTCCATTTTATAGCAAGATTTCCAAAGGGGCTAAACAGGGTTGTGCTTATGAACACACGGGCCGGAATGTTAATAGGCAAGTTTGTCACTCCGGGGATGACCGGTATTGCATTTTATATTTCATCGCTTCTGTTGAAATTAAAGGGATATGGAATCCAGGCTCTCTTTCCTGTAAACCTTCCGTCTAATTGGATATCAGTTCACCCGGGGCTGAATTCAAGAACAGTCAAATATATTCATAAGAATGAGAGGAAACGGGTCAGAAAATTTACACACAGGATCCTCGGTGGCAGCTCTGATTTCAAAGCTTTGCTGGAGTTCTATGATATCTTGCTACTACCGATTGCTGTTCTCTATTATTTGGTAGGCAGGTTTATGATTGCCAAGACATACTATGCCTCGTCTGCTTGCAATAATTGCGGATTGTGCATAAATGAATGCCCTGTTAAAGCAATTATCAGGGTTGACAACAGACCCTTCTGGACTTTCAGATGTGAAAGCTGTATGAGGTGTATGGGAAGTTGCCCTAAGAAGGCAATAGAGGTCGGTCATGGTTTCATTATAGGTTTTGTAATAATCTTTTCAGCACTCTTGTTGGGACTCTTCTACAAGTACTTTGGTCTTTATTTTTTTGAAATAAGAAACGAAACTGTTAAATCAATTTTAGAACCTTTGATTTTCTTAATACTTTTGGGGGCATGGTACAGAGTTGTACATTATTTAAACAGGTACAGGCTTTTTGAAAGGGTGGCCGTCTTTACCTCCCTGACTAAATATAAATTCTGGGGCAGGCGTTATAAGGCCTTGAAACCGGAAAGCATTGAAGATGTTGATGATTAGAAAGGTTTTTTTTGATTTTGACGGGGTTGTGGTGGATTCTGAGCCTCTTCACGCAAGAAGCAAGGCTTTGACTTTGCAATATTTTGGAATTGGATACTCTCCTGATCTTTTTGACAGGTTCAAAGGCATAACTGAGCTTGGTTTTTTCAAGCATGTCTCTGAACAGCTTGATCCTTTTCACAGATCGTGTGATGAGTTTATATCGAAGAGGCATGAATTTCTGGCAAAGATGTTACCTGAAATGCCGTTTATAGAAGGTTACGAGGAATTTATGGACTCTCTGCACGCCGCCGGGATTGGAGCAATACTCGTCACATCATCTACAAGAGTAGAACTGGCTAACATTGACAATTATCTGCACTTCTCGAAATCTTATGAGCAGATAATTGCCGCAGACGACGCGCCCCGCCATAAACCCTATCCGGATCCATATCTGAAAGCGTTGGAGCATGTCAGTGTTGAAGATGTTGTCGTCATTGAGGATTCTCCCAATGGTATTCTGGCAGCTAAGAGAGCTGATTGTATCGTGTATGCCCTGATGACCTCTTTTACGGAGGCAGAGCTTGGGGCAGCCGGAGCTGATAGAATATTTGAAAATTACAGGGCTCTTCGGAAGGCATTTAATTTCTAACGGTTAATAAATACTAAAAAATGAGTAGCTTTATATTAAGAAAAACAAAGAGTCATGAAAAAGCTATTCACATTAGTTCTGGTAGCAGCTCTTTTATCGGGTTGCGCCAACCCACTTAAAAAATCCATTAAGGAGATACTGACAGCACAGGAGCTGGCTAAGATCGAAAAGGAAAATCCCGGTTTCGGTAATATGTATGCATATATACAGGAGGTCAAGGACTCACTATTCTCGGATGATGTTTCGGGGAAGAAATGGGGAGAGATTACATATCAGCGAGTAAATGATTTTGTACTGTATATAAACGATACTTCCGTTTTTAACTCCATAAATGACAGCCTTAAAGTTGCCTGGGAGAAACAGTATGGGCAATACTCCCAAAAGGCAGATTCAATCCTTACATATTGGAGAGATTACAAAGAGGGGAGTGATGTGAGTCAATATGTAAAGATTGACCTTGCTGAAATCGACAAAGAGTATTATCCCTTTTCAAACAAGTTGAATACAATAAGCCTCGGGATCCGGGTAGTTCCTTTGAAGGGAGCTGTAGATTATCTGAGATTCAGCTATAAGATAATTCCAAGATCGGCTGTCAGCAAGGCTCAATCTACCTATGACATCTATCACTCGCCGATGTATGAGGCTTCATGGTGTACAATTTCAAACCGTTTTTCGGGAGCTGTTTTGAATTACTGGGAGGTGAACTATACTAATAAAAAGGTTTTAGAAGACCGTAACATGCAGAGTTTCAATTCCGATTTCGTAATCTATTTCGAAGTTGGCGAACTCAGGAAAGATGGAAAAAAGATCTCAAAAGGAAGTGCCGAAATTCCTGCTTCTGTGCTCAACTATTGGGAAAATGAGGGAGATGAGGCCAAGATGGCTGCCGGTATGAATGGTATAATAAAGGAAATACTCGGTGTTGATTATATTTCCGAGGAGATGTTCCGTTCGGAGGCCATCAGAGGCATGTATGAAAGCAGAGATAAAGAGCTTTACTCTTTACTGACCGCAGGAGGATATACTTTTAATTAAATTTTCGTGACATATAAAACCCTTTCGAAGCAAAAGGTAAATGCTTTTGAAAGGAAAAGATTATATTTGCGGGGGTGAATATAAATCTTTAAAAATATATCATGAAACTAAAATCAATTGTTTTATCTGTTTGCGGTTCATTGGCAGTCTTTGGGATGGCAAATGCAAGTCCGCTGGATACAGATCCTATGCTGACACTTGACAATTATTCAATTCCCGTGGGGGTTAAGGGTGCAAAAATCGCAAAAGTTATATCATCATGCGATTCACATTGCAGCCACGAGATTTCTATCGAGAAGGATACTGCCGGTATTTTTACTGTCGATAAACATGGTTCAATAGCTTTGAAAAAGGGTGTGGCTCTTAGTGCCGACTCTCCTGCTTTCGTTTACGGCATCACTGTTAAATCCGGATGTGAATCAAAAGAGTTTGAGCTTGTAAAGGATCAGTTTATAAAGAACAAGGTTATAGCTCACAGAGGTGCATGGAAAAATCATGAAGCAAGCCAGAATTCAAGAAATTCGCTGAAATATGCAATTGAGATAGGTTGCGAAGCTTCCGAGCTGGATGTGTGGATGACCTCTGACGGTGAGATTGTACTTAATCATGACCCGTCTATAGGCGGGAAAATAGTTGAGGACAACACTGTTGCAGATATGGCAACTGTTTCACTCAAAGGTGGAGACTTTGTTACAACTCTTGAACAGATTATCAAGGATGTAAAGAAACAGAACAAGACTAAGATTGTGATTGAGATAAAAGCTTCTTTGAAAAGTCAGGAGAGGACAGATGAGCTTACAGCCAAGGTTATGAAACTTGTTCATGATATGAAAGCTCAGGCTTGGGTTGCATGCTACATTTCATTCAATTACAACTCATGCCTTATCTCTGCGCAGATGGATCCATCGGCCAGGACAGCCTATCTGAGCGATGACAAGGGCGTGAAGGATCTTAAGGCGATAAACATGTGGGGTATTGACTTTAATTACAAGATGTTTGAGAAAGATGAAAATCTTGTCAAAGATGCCCATGCTGCCGGAATGACTGTAAATGTGTGGACTGTCAACAAGAAAGAGGAACTCGTATCTTTCCTTGACAAAGGGGTTGACTTTATAACCACAAACGAGCCGGAACTTCTTCTTGAGATTATCAAGGAGAGAAAATCAAAGTAATATACTTTTCAATGCGTCGTATTCATTAGACAATACGATGCTTCTCTTTTCCTTATTCAGGCACTGCTTAAGGTTCTTCGGAACTGTCACGGCAGTGCCTGAACTCTTTTCTACTATATCCTTGAATTTTGCAGGATGGGCTGTTTCAAGTACTATTGAATTGTACGTCCCGGGGTTTTCATGCAAATAGTCATTTAGTGCCAGGTAACCTACTGCCCCGTGAGGGTCAATTAAATAACCGGATTTTTCGTTGACCTCGCGGATTGCGTTTTGAGTCTGCTGGTCTGTGTATGAGCGGCTGTAGATCACATCCTTGATATTTGCGGTACTTCCTTTGAACATTGAATGGATGCGAGCAAAATTGCTGGGATTTCCTACGTCCATTGCATTGGAGATTGTCTGGACTGAGGCTTTTGGTTTAAATTCTCCTGTTTGCAGATAGTGGGGAAATATGTCATTTGAGTTTACGGCAGCAATAAATTTGTGAACAGGTAACCCCATCTCTTTGGCAAAAAGACCTGCTGTCAGATTGCCGAAATTTCCGCTGGGTACGGAGAAGACGACATCTTTCTCTCTATCTTCCACTTGTGAGTATGCGTAGTGATAATAAAACGACTGAGGAAGCAATCTTGCAATGTTGATCGAGTTTGCTGACGAGATTCTCACTTTTGATCTGAGCTCTTTATCTGCAAATGCCTGTTTAACCATCCTTTGGCAATCGTCAAATGTGCCTTTTATCTCCAAAGCTGTGACATTTCCTCCCAAAGTGGTTAGCTGTTGTTCTTGTATGTGGCTTACCTTTCCTGATGGGTAGAGAAGCACCACACTTATTCCGGGAACGTTGTGAAACCCATTGGCTACAGCACTTCCTGTATCCCCTGATGTTGCAACCAGTATAACCAGCTCTTTGCTCTCGTCTTTATTGAAATATGAGAGTGTCTCAGCAAGGAATCGAGCGCCGAAATCCTTAAAGGCCAGAGTGGGACCATGGAACAGCTCCAGCACATACTTGTCATTTCCGATATTTACCAAGGGTGCTGTGAATGTAAAGGCACGTCTTATAATTCCGAACATGTCATAATCGGGAATCTCCTCTTTGAGTAATGTTCTGGAAACAGCAAAGGCAATATCTTGTATATCAAGTATGTTTATCCTTTCGAAAAAGGCGTCAGGCATTTTGGGCAATGATACAGGCATGAAAAGTCCCCCATCTTCCGATATACCGTTAATAACAGCTTCCCTGAATGTGACAAGCTTGTTTCTGTCGTTTGTGCTGTAAAGTTTCATGATTTAGTTTATTTCAATTATTCTTGGCCCGTTTTGATTGATTTTTGACACATAAAGCTCGGACTTGAGCTGGTGTTTCAATAGGCTCTCCTGCATTGCAACACCTACTTTTTGGGCAGTTTCCACTCCTTTTGAAAGGGCAAAAAGAGAGGGCCCTGAGCCAGAGATGCTACATCCTAGAGCACCATTCCCGATAGCAGCCCTCTTGATGTCGGAGAAGCCTGGTATAAGTTGTGATCTAACAGGTTCAATAACAACATCCTCAAGAGAGCGCCCGATAAGATTATAATCGCTTTTCAGAAGGCCTGCAACGAGGGCTGCTGTGTTGCCCCATTGTTTTATAGCTTTAGATAGTGAAATTTCTGACGGGAGAATCTGCCTGGACTCCTTTGTGGATATCTCTATCTGTGGGTGTATTACTGAGCAGTATAGCTCTTCTGGGACATCCAGCTTTATTATGTCAAGAGGTTCGTAACTTCTTATAAGAACGAATCCTCCATACAGACAGGGTGCAACGTTGTCTGCATGGATAGATCCGCTGGCAAGCTGCTCCCCCTCAATCGCAAAATTGAGCAACTCTTTTATCGGTAGATCAAGTTCAAGCAATCTGTCAAGGGCAAAAACGGCAGCTACAGCACTGGCAGCACTGGATCCGAGTCCGCTGCCCAGAGGCATTTTCTTGTGAATTTCCATTTCAAGGCCACACTTTATACCGAGTTTTTTCACCATTGAGAGAAGGGGTTTGCCTGCCGTGTTTAAAGCGGCATCAAGAGGCAACCGCCCCTGGTCTCCTGAGATATTGGTGATTCTTACTCCCGGTTTTCCGGAAATTCTTATTACAACCTCATCTCCGGGCTCGTCTATGGCAAACCCCATGATGTCAAATCCACATGCAATGTTTGCTACTGTTGCCGGTGCAAATACCCTGACTTCTTTTTTCATTGTATGACTTTATATGTTTTTGAGGTAACCCATTTTGTACATGAGCTCTGCATTGAGTATCGCCCCGCCTGCTGCACCTCTGATTGTGTTGTGTGATGTTATGACAAACTTATAGTCGAATAACGGGCACTCTCTCAACCTGCCTACAGAAACGGCCATTGCCTTATCGATGTTTCTGTGGAGTTTGGGCTGTGGGTAGTTCTTCTCATCAAAGTAATGAACAGGATTTGAAGGCGCTGATGGCAGATCGTATTGTTGAGGTAGTGCAGTGAACACTCTCCAGGCCGCTTTGATCTCCTCTGCCGAGGCTTTGTTTTTTAATTTAACCTGAACGGTCTCGGTGTGACCGTCAATTACGGCAACCCTATTGCATTGGGCACTTATTTTAATGTCAATGTTCTCGATTCCCGAGCCGGTGAATTTACCGAGTATCTTCAGCGGTTCACTCTCCATCTTCTCCTCTTCGCTTCCAATAAACGGAATAACATTATCGATTATGTCAAGTGAGGAGACTCCCGGGTAACCTGCCCCTGACAATGCTTGCATTGTCACAACATTTACCGTTTCAATTCCGAATCGATCTTGCAGAGGTTTGAGTGCCATAACCAGACCTATTGTAGAGCAATTGGGATTTGTAACGATTGCTCCCTTGTACTTCTGGCATTTTATGAGTTCAAGATGGTCAGGATTAATCTCCGGAATAAGCAAGGGTACATCCTTGTCGAATCTGTGGTTGCGTGAGTTAGATATCACATAATACCCGTTTTCTGCAAACTCCTGTTCTATCTCGCCTGCTACAGAGGCATCCAGACCTGAGAAGACAATCTTACTCTCCAATCCCGGACGACACTCTTTGACGATCAGACCTGATGCCTTTGCAGGAAGAGGTGTTGACTGAACCCAGTTTACAGCATCTTTATATATTTTCCCGGCAGAACGTTCAGAGGCGGCAACCTCGTGTAGTTCGAACCACGGATGGTTTTGAAGCAGTTCTATGAATTTTTGACCTACACTGCCGGTTGCACCAAGTACAGCCACTTTTACCTTCTCTTTTTCCATTTCTATTGTTTTTATATTTTTTTAATTTTTGATACTCTTAAGAATGTCTGCGAAAACACCACAAGCTGTCACTTCAGAACCCGCTCCGGGGCCTTGTATGACTAGTGGTCTTGTACTGTAATATTTACTATTGAAAGCAACGATATTATCATTAGCCTTTAGTGGGAAGAACGGGTGAGAACTGTCAACAGCTTTTAGTGATACGGATGCTCTGCCCTCACTGAGTGAAGCGATATATCTCAGTACTTTACCTTCTTTTTTTGCCCTGTTAAGCTTTTGCTCAAATATAGAATCAAATCTCTTCATCTCTTTATAAAATTCTTCTACACTTCCGGTCAAAGATACGCCCTCTGGTATAAGACTCTCAAGCTGAATCTCCTCCATTTCCATATTAAATCCGGACTCTCTTGCAAGAATCAGCAGCTTTCTGGCAACATCCATCCCATTCAGGTCATCTCTCGGGTCCGGCTCTGTGTATCCCTTTACCTGAGCATCCTTTACAAGTTCTGAAAATGGGACACTCCCGTCATAGGTGTTGAATATGTAACTTAGGGTTCCGGATAGCACTCCTTCAATTGAGACGATATTGTCTCCGCATGATATCAGATCCTTTAATGTTCCTACTACCGGGAGAGCTGCACCAACATTTGTCTCATAAAGAAATTTCGATCCGCCTCTCTTTGAGCTCGAACGGATCTTTCTGTAAAATTCAAGTTGTGACGAGTTTCCCTTTTTATTTGGGGTTACTATTGAAATTCCAGCAGCGAGTATTTCGGGATATTTTATTACATACTTCTCTCCCGGGGTGCAATCTACAAAGACGGATCCTTGAAGGCTCATGGAAAGCATTCTGTCGACGAATATGTCCGGATCAGCTACATCTTTTGCCCCGGACAACAAAGATTCCCAATGTTTAAGTGTTATACCTCCGTTCTCAAATAACATCTTCCTACTGTTTGCAACAGCAATCACCTCTATTTTCAAAAGAGAATTCTTGAACAGATCACTTTGTTGTCTTTCAATTTGCCGGAGGAGCTCACTGCCAATCAGACCGGTACCGGCAAGAAATATATTTATAGGCTTATGTCCGTTATTAAAGTATGTGTCATGAATGGCGTTAAGGGCCTTACTGAGATCTGATTTTGCAATTACGGCAGAGATGTCAAGTTCTGAAGAACCTTGTGCTATGGCTATGATATTCACATTACTCCTGCCCAATGATTGAAAGAATTTACCTGCATTCCCCGGTGTCTGTCTCATCTGTGCTCCGACAACTGTGACTATGGAGAGGTCGTTTGTTATACTGACCTCGTTTACAATCTTTGCCTGAATTTCATACTTGAACTCCTTCTCAATACATCTTTTTGCTTTGACAGCCGAGTCAGGCATGACAGCTATGCAAATCGAGTGCTCAGAGGAGGCCTGGGAGATCAGTATTACATTAATATTCATGTTTGCCAGAGAGCCAAATACTCTTTTTGAGATTCCGGCAACACCTATCATTCCGCTTCCCTGTATCAAAAGCATTGATATGTTGTCGATTGAGGATATTCCTTTTATGGCAAACTTTTCGTTTTCGCTCTTTCTTCCAATTAAAGTGCCGGGAAAAGAGGGGTTAAGGGTGTTCATTATCCTGATCGGTACATTTCTGTCCATAGCAGGCTGCATGGTAGGAGGGTAGATAACTTTTGCCCCGAAGTGAGACATCTCCATAGCTTCATCGTATGTAAGTGAAGGTACGGAAAACGCTCCTTTGACTTTTCTGGGATCTGCTGTCATAACTCCATCTACGTCAGTCCATATCTCAATCTCCTCAACCTGCAAGGCTGCACCGAAGATTGATGCTGTATAATCAGAGCCTCCTCGTCCAAGTGTGATTGTCTCACCTCTCTTTGTGGAGGCTATGAATCCTGTGATTACCTGTAGTTTGGAATGGCTTTTGAAATATATCTCAATGTTCTTGTCTGTTATTTCAAAATTTACCCTCCCGGCTCCGAAGTTATCATCGCAAATCAACAAATCTCTGCTATCCAGAAAGTCTGTATCTATGCCTCTCTCCTTAAGAGCTTCGCTTATAATATATGCCGACAGCCTCTCCCCAAAACTGAGAATATGGTCAAGAGTTTTTCCTGTCAACTCTTTTACCAGTGATACCCCATGAAGAATATCCGAAAGCTCCTTGATATTAAAAAGTATATTTGTAAGAATGTGGCTCTGATTTTTTACTGGGATGAGCTCTCTTACGGCTTCAAAATGCCTCTCTTTCAACTCTTCAAGAAAAGCCTGATACTGTTGGTTACCACCTGAGGCAAGGTTTGCCATATTGATTAATGTGTCCGTAACCCCCTGGAAGGCAGAGAATACAACGGCAATTCCACCATTGTTTCTATCTGAATTTACAACTATGTCAATTACCTCCTTGATGCGAGACGGACTGCCTACAGATGAGCCCCCAAACTTTAATACCTTCATAATCTTTTAGTTTTCACTTTTTTCATAAAAAAACCGGCTTCCTTTGTAAGAAGCCGGTTTCAATTTTTATATATGCCTAACATAACCAACTTCAATCATACAACACTGTTGTTGTGATTGTTGACATGGATGTTGAACCCATAATAATTGAAGTTGTGTGTTGGATTGTCATTTCTCTCTTTCAAATTATAACGTGACAAAAGTAATGGATAAAATTAAATATTCAAATATTTTTTCGTGATTTTGTTTAATCGGTATTGTGAAAAAGAATGCGAAGCCTTTACCTTCCTGAGACTCAAACCATATTTTACTTCCCGGGACTTCAATATATGCCTCATCAATAGTACCTCCGAACAATTGTTCTGTTGATTGACTCAGGAATGTGAACCTCTCTTTTCAGCCATTACCTCCGGTTGTCTGGAATATCAATATATTAACGAGCCTTTCTGTAATTAATTAAATCTGATGCTGTTGTTTATCTGCCAGCTTCTTAACTGTTATGTCATTGGGAAATAAATCATTAAGAGTTATTCCTGCTCTAAGAGAAATGCCTGATTCTGGACAATAACCTCCTTACCTATCAACTCTTCGATGGATTCAATTTTGTACACATCTCTTCAGCTATGGCTTTGAACAGTTCAATATTAAAGCTGTCGGGGAAACCCGAATCATTTATAAATTCATTGGGCGGATATTTGTTGTCAACAATAAAAAGAGATGTTACCAGGCAATGTCTTGTCATTGGTGGCTAATCCAGAGTACGTAAAAATACATTTTTTGTAAGGGAATGTATTGAAAACGTTTAATCAGTACAAAGAATTGAAATATTCCCGCAGTTTTCTGATTGCGGAATACTTCATGGATTTTACTGTGTTGATTGATATTCCAAGTAAAATTGATATCTCCTTGTTATTGTAACCAGATAAAGCATAACGTATTACACGAGCATTCGGCTTGGGCAACTGCTCTATTAAGCTTATTAATAACTGATTGTACTCCTCTTCTACTAAAATGTTAAACAATTCATCATCCTTGTCGTCTCTTTCTGAGTGGATGTTCAGATAGCGCTGTTCCTCCCTCTTTTTTCCACGCAGATAGTTAAGTGACGCATTCTTTACCATAATAAAAAGATAGTCATTAACAGAGGTTATCGTTTCTTTATTCGGATTTGTCCAATAACGGATAATAACTTCCTGAACAATATCCTGTGCAATCACCGGAGATTTTACAAATCTCTCTGCTACTGCACAAGATGATGCATAATGTGCCTTGATGAATATGTCAAAACTCTTCTCGATATGATTAGTGATTTAATTCTTGTCGGGACGAAATTAGAACTATTTTTTTTATAAAAACAACTTTTCGAATGTCTCATCCACTTTCTATTTATGTGGTGTCTTTATATAAAATGAATTTTATGGATTATAGGGATGCTAAAAAACTTGCTGAGATAATTATTAAAATCAGACTTGACAAAGCTACTGCCGAGGAGCGTGAAATGCTTTTGAGCTGGTTGGATGAAAGTGAGGCTAATAGGCAGACATACAAGAATATAATTACAGGAGAGACTCTTCTTAAACGATTGAAGCTTGAGGAGAGGTTAAACGAGTCTCTTGATTGGGATGCTGTTTGTGGAGTAGTTGCACGTAAGCTCATGATAAAGGAGTTTGGACGCAAAGTCGTATTTGCAACATCAATTGTGGCAGGCTGTATTGTCTTTATATTTGCAGGTTGGCTCTTCCTGTCACAACATGGTGAAAAGGAATTACCGGCATCTTTGGCAGAGAATTCCAAGGTTAAACTTGTTATGGGTTCCGGAAAGGTAATCAACCTCGATAAAGAGATACCCGACAGTATTGATGCATATGCTGCATTAATTGTCAATAATGACGGGGAACTGGTTTATCAGGCTAAAGGAGAACATGAACAGAATCAACCCGAGGTAAAAAATAAAATAGTAACAGATATTGGTGGGGAATACTCTTTTGTCTTAAGTGACGGTACAAAAGTATGGCTTAATGCACTTTCGGAAATAGAGTTCCCCGTAAATTTCAAAGGAGAAAAAAGAATTGTAAACCTTAAAGGAGAGGCTTATTTTGAAGTAAAACAAGACAGTAAGAGACCGTTCATAGTTCATAGTCTTAATCAGACTATTCAGGTGCTTGGAACATCTTTTAACATAAAAGCCTATGAGAATGACCGGAATATTTATACTACCCTTATAGAAGGAAGTCTTGCTGTGGGAAGCGGTGGCTCTACTGTTATGTTGAAACCGGGAATGGAATCTGTTTGTCAGCGAGAAACAAATGAAATAACAACAAGTATAGCCAACACGGATTTTGCCACTGCTTGGAGAACCGGTTACTTCATGTTTAATAATACAGATCTTGATGAAATCCTCAAAGTTTTGAGCAGGTGGTATGGGGTTAGTTTTATTTATGACAAACCACTAGCCGGGTCAAATACATTCAGCGGACGATTTAGTAAATACGGAGATATATCTACCACACTTAACTCAATTTACCTTACAGGGGGACCTAAATTCAAAATTGATAGTGAGGGAAAAACTATTCATATAACACCTGAATAGTGCCATTCAAGGAAAACAACTGAAAAATATTCAATAAACCTAACTAATTATGAAAAGACCATTTTCTAAAGGATTCCTATTTGGTTTGATTTTCTCAATCTTGTTTATAGGGGCAATTCCTGGCTTTGGGCAGAATACTCCGCTTCAGATCTCAATCAATTTGAAAAGTGTGAGACTTTCTGAAGCTCTAAATGAGATAAACAGAAAGGCAAACAATCAAGTACTCTTTAAAGTGGAAGAGGTGTCTAAAGCACAAAAATTGATCACTTTGACCCTGAAAAATGCTACTGTACAAAAATGTGTGACGGCATGTCTTGAGGGCACAGAGTTCTATAGCTCTTTACAAGGAGATCTGATAATAGTCCAACCAAGAAAAGATGTTGAACAACAGCCTAAGCCGGCTAAACATTTTCTAAGAGGTACAGTCCGGGATATAGCCGGATTGCCATTGGAAGGTGTTGCGGTACAGGTGAAAGGTACACTTAAAGGGATGGCGACCGATGCGAACGGTTTTTACGAGTTGGATATTCCAAAATATTGTGTGGTTGTTTACTCTTGCGTGGGAAAGATGCCGAGAGAGGTTAGAATCAGAGGGCAGGAGGAACAGGATATAATTCTTGAGGATTTTGCCTCTGAGGTAAATGAGGTAGTCGTAACAGGTATGTTTAATAAAAGTAAGGGAAGCTATACCGGTTCGATCTCAACAATTACCGCAAATCAAATTCAAGCTGCGAAAGGGCAGAATCTGATACAGACATTGAAAAATATTGATCCTTCTCTGAATGTGAGGTTGGACAATACAATCGGAAGCAACCCGAATGCCCTGCCTCAATTTACATTGAGAGGTAATTCATCTTTACCCACTAGCGTCTCTGAGTATAATACAGGTTTGAAGAACACAGTCAATACTCCGCTTATAATAATGGATGGATTTGAAATCACCCTGACAAAACTGATGGACTATAATGATGAGGACATTGAGTCTATTAATGTTCTGAAAGATGCTTCCGCAACCGCTATCTACGGATCCAGAGGGGCGAATGGTGTGATTGTAATTATATCAAAACAACCCCAACCTGGCAAATTGAGAATAAACGCCCAGGCTGGAGTTACATTGGAAATGCCTGACCTTACAAGTTATGATTTGCTTAATGCATCCGAATTATTGGGGTTACAAAAAAGGCTCGGACTATATTCATCGGATATTCCGTATACTATGAATAAAAAGCAGGTAGCTTATGAGGCCAGGCTTAAAGATGTTTTGGAAGGGGTGGATACAGATTGGCTTCACTATCCTGTTCGTACTGGAATCAGTAATAAATATAACCTAAGACTCGAGGGTGGAAGTGATGAGTTCCGGTGGGGTACCTCTCTCTCGTATAATAATATAGAAGGTGCTATGAAGGGCTCTGAGAGGAATACATTTAACGGTCTGATTAATATTGCTTACACTTATAAAAATGTATTGTTCAAAAACCAGTTAAGTATCGGACAGAACCATGCAATTGAAAGCCGTTATGGATCTTTTGGTACATGGGCTAAAATGATGCCTTATGATAAGCCCTATGATGAAAATGGAGAAATTATAGCTGAATTTCCGGGTCTATACGAGGGCATGGCAAGAATCGGCAATCCGTTAAAAGATGCAACTTTGAATAGCTTGAACGATTCAAAATATGTGGAGTTGATAAATAATTTTTCGATTGAGTGGGATATAATGAAAGAGCTTAAACTTCGTGCTCAACTGGGAATTTCTAAAAAACTGACAGAGAGCAATAACTTCTTGCCGGCTAACCATTCTTCATTCAAGGATTATACTACAGATGATAAATATTTCAGAAGAGGCTCCTACACTTTTGGTACAGGTAATAATTTTAAATATGACGGGGAGATAACACTCAGTTATTCTAAAACATTTAAAGGAAAACATCAGGTTTATGCCGGATTGGACTATTTTATCCAAAATAATGACTATTACGGTTATACTTTTAAAATTGAGGGATTTCCTATAGATAGCCCCCCCTTCATTGGAAATGCCCTTCAGTATGAACATGAGGGTTTACCTACAGGGTCGAAAAGTACGACCAGAAGCCTTGGTGTGACCGGAAATATGAACTACACTTATGCAAACCGTTATTATGTTGATCTTTCATACCGCATGGACGGCAGTTCTCAGTTCGGTTCCAAAAACAGATTTGCACCTTTCTGGAGTGCCGGTCTCGGATGGAATTTACACAGGGAAAATTTTCTCAAGAACAGTGAAGTAATAGATTTACTTCGTGTCAAACTATCTTATGGTCAGACCGGATCACAGAATTTCTCTGCCTATCAAGCACTTCAAACATACCAGTATTATACGGGTGACAAGTATCTTAACCGTACGGGGGCATATCTTATAGCACTTGGGAATGACAAACTCAAGTGGCAAACAACAAATGAATTCAACATAGGAACTGAAATCGGGATAATTAATAATAGAGTTAATGCCACATTTGACTATTACCGTAAAAAGACAACAAATCTCCTATCGGCTATGGACCTGCCTTATTCAACAGGATATCCTTCTTATATTGAAAATGTAGGCGCAGTCAGGAATAATGGGTTTGAGACTTCTTTAAACTGGTATGTATTCAGGAATACCAGCAAGGGTGGTGTGATATGGTTGTTGGGAACCAAACTGGCATATAATAAAAATAGTATAGATAAACTCTCTGAGGCAATAAAAACTCAGAATGAAGTTTACAGGAATCAGGATGTTGATGTTAGTACTTTGTTTTATGAGGGTTATGCACAAAACTCCATCTGGGCGGTCAGATCTCTGGGTATTGATCCGAGCACCGGTAAGGAGTTGTTTTTGGATAAAAATGGCGATATAACAGAAACATGGCATCCAAGTGCAAAGGTGTATTGTGGAATAAGCGATCCTTTGTATAACGGAAACATCTCATCTATGCTAAGATACCGGAATTTTACCCTGAATCTTACTTTCGGTTACCATTGGGGTGGGCAGGTTTATAACCAAACCTTACTGGACAAGGTGGAGGTCACAACTCACACCCTTTACAATCAGAATGTTGATCATAGAGTCTTGAGTGACAGATGGAGCAAACCCGGCGATGTAACTTTCTTCAAGGCTTTCTCCAATAATGATACTCATGCAACATCTCGCTTTGTAATGGATGAAAATGTTTTTGAATTACAAAGTGCGAGTCTGCAATACAAAATTGATGAAGCACAGTTTCTAAAAAAATGGAATATTCAAAGCATGACATTTAATTTAAACATGTCTGATCTGTTTTACTTGTCATCTGTAAAGCGAGAGAGAGGAACAACATATCCTTTTGCCAGAAGAGCTGGAATTTCTATTGCAGTTATGTTTTAACCAATTAAATGATAATAAAATGAAAAAAACATTTATATACAGCATAGTATTAATATTACTCTTTACGACATCTTGCAATAAGTGGTTAGAGGTAAATCCTGATAACCAGAAAACAACTAAAGAGCTTTTTAGTTCCTATACAGGATTCTGTGATGCATTGAACGGATGTTACATTAAATTGAAACACCGAGATATTTATGGGGAAAAGTTGACAATGTCGAATATCGAGTCACTTGCACAACTTTGGAAACCATTTGATGCCAATACTAATCCCACTGATTATGAACTAAGGAACTTTCTTTACACTAACGATAATGCAAAAAAAACTATAAGTTCTATCTATGCCGGTCTTTACAATGTAATTGCCCAGGCAAATATGATAATTTACAATATTGATAATAGAGGAAAGGTAATTGGGGACACTACAAAAAGATATATGATTGCCGGTGAGGCATATGCAATAAGGGCCTTTTGTCATTTTGACATTCTACGTCTATTTGGGCAGTTACCTCAAAACGCTTCAATCCAAGTTTCACTCCCATATGCTGAAACAGTATCTGCAACCAATCTGCCTAAATATTATACATATAGCCAGTTTGTTGCAAAAATTGAAGCTGATTTGAATAAAGCTGAATTACTTCTTAAGAATAATGATCCGATTTCAAAATATACATTTACTCAACTAAACGGATCAGTTTCAAATATTGACGATTTCCTGTTATACCGTCAGAACAGGTTTAATTACTGGGCGGTGAAGGCTTTACAGGCAAGGTTTTATCTCTATACAGGAAATATGCAAAAAGCTTATACTGTCGCAAAAGCAATTATTAACGCCAAAGGTGCTGATAATAACGCGTTGATGACACTTAGCGGAGCCAATGATATTTCTGAAGGATACATAGGGTGCCCTTCCGAGTCCCTAATGATGCTGAATGTTTATAACCTTATGGATTATTCTCCTGAAATCTTAGGAATGGGAGCCGACAAGATCAGAGAATCCCACTATGTTGTTACTGTTGCTCAGTTAAACGAACTTTTCGCAAATCAAGGCACAGCATCCAACAATCGTTACAACTCTTCATGGGACCGAAATACAATGGATGTTTCAGGTAAAATTTATCCGACATTAAAGAAGTACTACTATGATGTCAAGGCTACAACATCTACCGGTTCAGATATGTACAGGCATCAGGTTATCCCGCTTATTCGCCTTTCGGAGGTTTATTTAATAGCAATGGAGAGCACCACTAACCTTTCTGAAGCAAACGCTCTTTGGACAGAGTATATGCTTTCCCATGCGGTACAAATATCTGGTGATACTTATAACAACCTCGATGCTGTCAAGGATGGGGTACTTAACGAATACAGACGTGAGTTTTTTGGGGAGGGACAGATGTTTTTCACTTATAAAAGAAGGGCGGCAAACTCTATGTTGTGGCGAAGTTCTCCTGTTACAGAGTCTAATTATATTATTCCGCTTCCGAAGTCTGAATTTAACCCAAACAAATAAAACCTGAACAGATGAAAAAGAGTATTTATAAATATTTAATATTTTCTGCCTTAATATATATTGCATCGTCCTGTGAGAAAACTCCTGAGGTTTATGATGCCGGCAGCGGGCTGAATTTCTACTATACTTCTACATCAGATACCCTTCTAAGCTACTCCTTTGTTTATGGACCATCAAGTATGCTCACCGATACTGTCTGGGTTAAAGTTGAAACAATGGGACCACTGTCTGACAGGGATAGGGAGATAACAATTGTACAGCAGATGACAGGTAAGGATGATGCTGTCGCCGGTACTCACTACGTTTCGTTTAATGATGCTTCATTGAAGAAATATTATTTCATGCGTGCAAATCGTTCAAGAGATTCAATCCCAGTTGTACTTAAAAGAGATGGTTCGTTAAAGGAAAACAGCTATAATCTTATGATACGTATTGAATCTAATAAAGATTTTAAACTCATAAGTAAAGAGAGGAATGGAGTGAGGATTGTATTAACAGATCAACTTGCACGTCCTAGCAGATGGGCTATTTATTGTTCTGCTTATTTTGGTGATTATGGTCCTGTTAAGCACAAATGGATGATTGAACAAACAGGGAAAAAGTGGGATGACGATTATTTAAACAATGTCCTTGGCTTTACAAGCAGCGATGATTATGAAACAGGCGTAAATGATAATTATGATGGGGGATATTGTTCCTATTTGTCTCAGTCACTTGTCAATAAGCTGTCTGAATATAACGCCGGCCGTCTGGCACAAGGGCTTGATGTTCTAAAAGAGGCAGACGGGACTGTTGTGGCTTTTCAATAAACTCTAATTATTATCAAAATGAAAGTAAAATTTTTTATAATATCAGTTGCTGCCTTTTTTATAACTGCATGTTATGTGGATAAAGGCAATTATGATTATACTACAATAAGTGATATCTCAATAACAGGGATAGAAAGCAACTATTCAAAGATTGCAGCATCAGACACACTTAGGATAACACCCAAAATTGAAAGTACATATAATGAAAGCGATTTTGAGTATACATGGGTGATTTATGATAGGAATAACAAGTGTGACACTTTGGGAAAAGAGAGAAATCTGAACTATCCAGTAAAAAATGCCCCTGGTACCTACACTATATTTTACTATGTAAAGAATAAGTCAAATACCTATTACAGACATGCCCAGACTGCTCTCACTGTCTCTACTCAATATAGCCTTGGTCATTATATCCTGAAAGAGACACCTTCGGGTAATACGGATTTTGATATTCTCCTTAATGACGGTAAGTTAATAACTGATGTCTTGCTGAAGACTCAGGGAGCCTCCATGTCTGGAGCTCCTGAAAGTATGGGTATCTTGTACAACAAGATGTTGATAGATCCTCTTACAATGAATAAATCCAATTCTACATGCATCGGGATTATTTCTTCAAATAATAACTATTCTATTTTCAGAACATCCGATATGTGTTTCATGTTTAATAAGGACAATCTGTTTTACGATAAAAATAGTCTGACCCCATACAAATTCGTAACTTTCAAATGGACTGATGCTTTTATTACAAATATGGGAGTTTATGCCGATTATAACATAGAAGCCGGTTCCGGAATACTTGGATTCCCTAATGGCGTTGCAGGAGGTAGCCGTTTCTGGGCTTATGCGACAACTTTAACCGGTCTGGTGTATTGGGATGAAACTAATAACAGATTATTATATACTAATTACAATGCCACGGCTTATGTGTTATCAAACACTTTATATCCGACAACAAATTATAAATGTCTATTCATGGGATCATATAAAGGAACCATTTATGCCCTCTTTAAAGATAAAACCGATTCTAAAGTATACTTATATACAATAACCACTAAGAGTACTTCAAGGCCTCCTGTTATTTCTACCGTCAAAGAGATCTCTTCTGCCATGAAATTCTCTTCAGCTTCCATGTATGGGTCAAATGAACGTAGTGCACAATTTATCTATTTCGTTGAGAACAATAAACCATTCTACTATGATGTTACTAGCGATACAGAGCATGAGCTCTCTTTTGAAAATCTGCCATTAAATGAGATAATTACATATATATCTAACAGATATGACCGTAATGCCTCTCCAAAAACAGATTATCTCACTATTGCCACTCAAAATAGTAATAGTTACCATATCTATATGTACAATATGGTTGGAGGACTTCCTTTAGGGGCTCCCGAAAGAACTGTTGCCGGGACAGGTAAAGTAAAGGAGACTCATTTCGTAAATTATACCTATGACATGGATGATGATTACTATGCTTCTCGAGGTTATGATTATGGTTATTCAAGATAGTTATTGCATTAATAAATAGTATATGAAAAAATTATCAATACTGATTCTGTTTTTTACTATAATTTCTTACAGTCTCCAGGCTCAGCAGAATGAAATAAAAACAGACTTTTACAATGCAATAAAATCGGAGGTTGATCCTTTTATAAAAGAGAGTTTTTTTGTTCAGATGGATCCCGCTTCGGATATTTATGAATATGCAAAATCGCTTATTATTTCTGCATTTGCCGAGTCCGGTAATGTTGAAAAGGTTAATTACTGGCTTAATACGATAAATGGAGAAGAGGCTAAGAATACAGCTATTTACAGTGCTATTCATTCATATATATCTGCAAAAAGATTGAACGAGGCTGAGACTCTTATACTCCCTTTTATCCGGACGGGAGAAGAGAAGGTATATAATTCCACACATGGAAATGTGCTGAATTTTAAATCTTTATATGTGTTACTCTTATATGGGCAAGGTAATTACCCTGAAGCATTAAAATGCATGACGCCGCATTTTCAGAAAAATTTGCATGATTTATATGCAATAGCTCTGGTAAAAGCCGGAGATCCAAAAGTAGCAATTCAAGAGATAAAGCTTGAGCTTCAAAAACCGGGGGATAAGAAAGAAGATGTTAAATCGGCAGCTAGGGAAATATTTGAAAAGATATATGGAAACGACCAGTATTATAATAAATTCATAGATTCAGTCGCGGAAGTTAATGGGAGAATCCTTATTGAAAAGATAAATAAAAAAATGATCTCTACACCTTCTCCGGATTTTAGTATTACTAGCGTGAAGGGGAAGGGGGTGTCATTGCAAAGTCTTAAAGGCAAGACTATTATAATAGACTTCTGGGCAACCTGGTGCCAGCCATGTGTCGGCTCATTCCCTGCAATGCAAAAGTTAGTTAACTATTTTTCAAAAGACACATCTGTCGTTTTTATATTCATCCATACCTCTGAAAGAAATTCTGATGCGACTGAAGTGGCAGAGAAGCTCTTATTAATGAAACATTATACTTTTGACTTATATATGGATTTAAAAGATCCAGTCAGAAAAGAGAATCCACTTGGGGAAACCTTCGAGATTGAATACCTTCCGACAAAGATAATTATTGACAAAAATGGAAATATAAGATTCAGAGAAACTGGATATATAGATGAATATGAGGGTTATGAAGAGACGAAGACGATGATAGAGATGATAATGAAATAATTAAACCAACTAATTCCAAAATATATATGAGTACAAAACAAATATTTCTATCACTCTTGATACTATCTTCATGTTGGTCATATGCACAGACAGGTCACAAGAAAGAAGGTAAGCAATTTACTATTAAGGGTGAGATTATAAATCCTAAACAAGAGTATAAGATATTTATTTCCTGTTGGGCGTTAGGTAATGATGCTTATCTACGCGATTCTGCAATAACAAAAAACGGGAAGTTTGAGATAACGGGGGTTATTCAACAGGATATGAGAGCATGCATATCTGCAGATCCATTAGTTAGAGATAAAACCGACTTTGAAAAGGAAAAGGAGGTTTCAAATAGTATCTCTTTCTTTCTTTCTGCGGGGACAACTATAATAAAGGGGCCCTCATTATCACATTCATCTATAACAGGAACGGCATTACAGGATGAATTCAACTTATACAACGACAGAGAAAAGGTATATACAGATAAAATAGACAGCTTATATAGGTTGGCTCAGGCAAAAGGAGAAAAAGACGGGCAACAATATGTGAATGAAGCACAACCTATATGGACTCAAATACAACAATTAAAAATTGTTCATATAAAGGAACATCCTGAATCACAGGTCTCACTTATGCTCTTGGCAAATGTCTGTCAATCTTCCGATTTGAGTGACTCAGTTTTTGAAGAGCTTCTGAGTTTAACCCAGAAATCGTTAGGGGCTTCAGAAACTTGGCAGAGATTGAAAAATACTCTTGAAACAAGAAAAAGGATCCCTCCAATTGGGAGTCAGAGCATTGATTTTACAAAAAAGGATATTAACGGCAATAGCCTTACTCTTAGTTCGTTAAAGGGTAAATATGTAATACTTGATTTTTGGGGTAGTTGGTGTAACCCATGCAGGGCAAGCCATCCACACCTTTTGGAGATTTATGAGAAGTATAAATCCATGGGTCTTGAAATTGTCGGTATTGCTAACGAAAGGAACAAAGATTTAAACAAATGCTTTGAATCCTGGAAGAAAGCAGTTAAGGAAGATGGCATGACATGGATACAAGTATTGAATGATGATGGCCCAGGAAGTGTAGACCTGTCTGAGTTGTATGCAATCGAGGGATTTCCTACAAAGATACTTCTGGATAAAGAAGGAAAGATTATTTTCCGGGCAATTGGCAATACACCTGCAATTTATGAAGAAATCAGTAAAATCTTCGGAGAATAAATCCAATAATGGTTGCTAAATAGTTTTGGGTTAAGTAAAAGTTTAGTAAATGCAACCTATATAAGGTGTCCTGGAAGAAATCCCAGGACACCTTTGATTTTGTAAAATCTCGATGCTAATATATTTCTCTGTTAATAATCCTGCTCCATAAAGCATAGCCTTCAGAGTTCATGTGGAGCATATCCTCCGAAAAGAGTCTCTTGTCGGGCTGACCGTTCTTAATCATTGCAGATGCAACATCGATGTATTTTGTATTCGGCTGTCCCTCCGCATATTTTTCCAAAAGAGTGTTAATGGCGCACTGGTCTTTGTAAATACTGAACCTTAGCGGTGAGGGTTTTAGAGATACAATGTAAAGGGTTGCCGAGGGAAAATCCTTATGTACCTTAGAGCGAAATATCCGGAAAAACTCGAAAAGAGTCGCTGTCTCCAGTTTGTCTTCAGGAATAACGTCGTTTTCTACATATAAAACAATTTTCTTTGGTTGATATGGTTTGACCAGTATGTCGTAATGATAAATTATATCTCTGATTGTAGAGCCTCCGAATCCGTTATTTACAACGCTGAGTGGTCTCATGTCTTCCTGAAGCGTTTTCCACATTCTTACAGATGAACTGCCTACAAATAGCACATCTATATTGGGCGAGAACCCTTGTTGAGCAGGTTTTTTCGCAATCAAGGAAAGCTCATCGGCATATCTCTCGTTGAAATTCAAATGATCCTCAAACCTCTTATCAGGCGCAATGTTCCATATAACACTCATCCCGTTATCGATGCAAGGTGCATTTATGATTCTTTTGCAGAAGCAGTCCAATGGGAGCATTTTAGCATTGAAAACAGAGACATTGGAACCATTATGGTATGCATGCCTTACAAAGAGAGGATTTCTGACTGAATCACATTGAAGGATAATCTCATTATCGCGGATAGTATGTGATGCCTGAAAGAACCTGGTCCCATCTTCCGAGAGCTCAAATCCGGGATTATCTGACTGTGTCACTATTTTACCGTATGTGTTGCCGAGTCCGATTATTATTTTTCCTTTATCTGTATTAATATATTGAACTTCGGGGTATCTTACATCCGCTTTTTTATCACCATATGTTTCATATAGAGCCTTTAATGCAAGTCTCTCACCAACCTCGGCTTTCCGCGTCGGGTGTATATTGTCAGAGTCACCAAGATCAACTGTAAGCACGACATCAGATACGGGAATGTGTTTATAAGCTGAAGACATGATCTCTCTCATTCTTGCAGCCTCTGTATTATCTTTTCCGGAGTATTTGTACGGAGCTATCTGCACATAGTAGAATGGGAGTTCCTCTCCCCAGAGAGACCTCCATCCCTTAACCATATCCTTTAACATTTCAGGATACAGGGCGGAGTTGTCCACATTAGCTTCACCTTGATACCAGAGAAATCCCCTTACAGTATATTGCCCGAGAGGATGTATCATGCCGTTGTATAGTGATGATAAAAGGAATGCATTTGGCAGCCCCTCTTTCGGTGCCGCACTTACTTTATAGAGGTCAAAGGTGCTTAGATAAGACCATTCTCCTGCAAGAGATATTGTATCTGAAGGAGAGGTAATCCTCATCTCTGACGGATCTCCGACAATGCCCCCATTCCATAATGATGTAAGGACATTGATGGAGAGAATATTCTCTCCGGTTTTTGTCAGATTGCCCGGAATCTTTACCCTTGGATGTTTGTAGGCCCTTGATGGAAGAATCTCCTGATAGACAATCTCTCCGTTGAAAAAGATCTGGCAATTCCTGTCTACTTGCGGAAGCTCGAGCGTCAGATCGGAAGGAGAGGGGAGGGTGATTTTTTTATATATAAAAGTACCCCCTAATGATTCTCCTCGCGGGGTATTGAAAAAATAATTCGGAAGAGAGAACTTTGGGAAATTCGAGAAATCCATTGTTGCAAGCTCTTTTCCCGGATAAAGCTGTGATTGTTCGACCCATTTGCTGAATCTTTCAGTTGCGGCTTCTTCTCCTAATGTGCTCATCTGAATCTCCTCGTCACGCTCAATACGTTTTGAGTTATATATTTCTGCAGAGGCCTCTTTTTCAGGAATCCAGCTCTCCACGGGTGTGCCTCCGTAAGATGAGTTTATCAGCCCGACCGGAACATTGAGTTTGACACGAAGTATTTTGCCGAAAAAATACCCGACGGCCGAAAACCACTCTACATTCTGTCTGTTTTTATATTTCCATCCGCCATTGGGTGTAACCTCTGTTTGAGGATAGAACCTTTCGCATCTGGTAACTTTGAACTCTCTCAGGTATGGGTCGTCAGCTCCTTCGATAACCTCTTTGCAGCCTTCAATTTTCATGGAGTTAAGCTTGTCCTCGTGAAATGTCATCTCCATATTGGACTGACCCGAAATAAGCCATACCTCTCCAAAGAGAATGTCGTCCAACTTTATCTCTTTCCCTGATGATGTGATTCTTACAGAGTATCTGGTGTAATTCCCAGATAGAGTTTTTAGCTCCGCACACCATTCCCCCGACTCTCCGGTCTTGACTGTTAAGGGATTAGACCAGGATGGCGTTACTGTTACCTCTGAGTTTGGGAGAGCACTACCCCAGATTTTGACTTTTTTATTCTGTTGCAAAACAGCCCCGTCTGAGAATATTGAGGCTACCTCCAACTCCTGCCCGTTCAGCAATGTTGTCTGAAGAGCTAAAACTAGAATTGCAAGAAATCTGTAAAACATAAATCTCTATTTTTCTTCACTTGCATCCTCCCATTGATAAGTCCTGAATACACTTACTGGAAGATTTTCATTGTTGCGCAAGTTAGTAATCTTTGTGTAACTCCACCCCATCCTTGCAGCTACAGGTAT
The DNA here is from genome assembly GCA_034928745.1 of Rikenellaceae bacterium. Lineage (GTDB taxonomy): Bacteria > Bacteroidota > Bacteroidia > Bacteroidales > UBA932 > Bact-08. The sequence continues at coordinate 53,538 of JAYFOS010000021.1, read as the reverse complement.
TGGCACCTTCTGGCTGGTAAGCTCTACTGTGCTTCCTGAAATCTTTGTATCAGCAGTATAAAAAACCTTGTCGGAACCACAAATCTCAAACATTGTCGGGGCATTGCCGTCTGTTGTTTTCAGGCCACTCTCTGCATAGCTGAAATTAATAACAACCTTGTTGCCGTTTATTGTAAAATTGTTGAAAATAGGGCATCTCAACCTGTTATAAGAGCTTTTCCCGTAAGTCTGGCTTAAGGCCAACGATGCAAGTCGGGCTCCCACATCTTTCTTATTCCTGGGATGGATATTTGAGATATCAGCTATATCATCATTTACTTCAATAGCTGTCTTTGGAATTATCTTGGTAGCCTCCGCCTGTGAAAAACGCATTGCCGGGTTGGAGTAGTAAGTCCTGTAGTTCCACTCTCTCTGATATGGGGCAATCTGACATATGTATACCGGAAAATCTCTCTTCCATATACCTCTCCATCCTTCAATCATAGTTTTAAGAAATTTTGGATAGATGTACGGACTGCCTTGATTGTTTTCTCCCTGATACCATATTACTCCTGCAACAGGGATATCTTTTAGAGGATGAATCATTGCATTGTATGCGCTTCCCGGAAGATATGGGCTCCCGTCGGTGTGTCCTGTCATTCTGAGCTGACTGTCACTGTTTAGTTCACTATCGTTTTCCACCCATTTAGAGTCCATCCAGACTTCTATTGCAGTATTTCCCCAGTTGGCACCTATAAGACCGATTGGAACACCAAGCTCCTGAAAAAGAGCCTTGCCGAAAAAGTAGCCTACGGCGCTAAAATCCCCTGCAGTAGAGGGCATACAAGGTAGCCATTCGGCATCGAAACTCTCCTGAGGTGTGGTTGCTGTTTTGCGGGTCATATTAAGTAACCTCACTTTCGGTAGTGTGGCTGAGGCAACCTCAGTTGCCCCATTATCAGCGTTTTTCAGGAACCACTGCATATTCGACTGCCCGCTGCAGATCCACACCTCTCCAATAAGTATGTTTGTGAACTCTTTTACATATTTACCCTCAACTTTTATCGTTACAGGATTCATTGAGGCCTGCGGTGTCGAAACTGTGACACTCCACTCTGAATTGGCCTCGACTGTTACTATCTGAGGTTCACTTTGCCAAGAACAAGTTACTCGGATCTTCTCTCCTGAACTCCCTTTTCCACAGATGGTGAAATCACTTTTCTGCTGCAATACCATATTGCTTTTCAGTGAAGAGCTTACATCCACTACAGAGTTGCTGGTAAACTGATCTGTATTATTTTCGCCTCCGCTCTTTGTACAACTAAAAAACGAGACAGAGATGAGTAAAAGTATATAAATGAATTCTTTTTTCACTATAATTCGTTGTTTAACAGGTTGTTTACAAGGTCATTGAAATCTGCGGTGGCAACTCCTACATATTTGTCTGCACCTCCGTAATATACATACAGAATCCCATCTTTGACTACATTTCCTGTCGGGAATACACATCCTTTGTAAAACCCGTCAGTTTCATAATAATGTTCAGGTTCCATGATAAAGCCTCTTGTTCTGGCAATTACTCTTGTCGGATCATTTAGATCAAGCATGAGAGCACCAACCCTGTAATATCCCTTTCCTCCGTTCTCCACTCCGTGGTATAACATAAACCAACCTTTTTCGGTTTTTATAGGAGGAGTGCTTCCACCAACTTTCTCTTCCCAGCTTCCTTCGATTCCCTCTATCAATACCTGACTTGGCTCGTCCCAATTTAGCAGGTCATTGGAAAACCTTATCCAAATGGCCGGGTATTTAGGTCCGAAACTCTCTCCGACCCACTCTTTGGGTCTGTGGAGCATGGCATACTTACCATTAATCTTCTCGGGGAAGAGTATCACATCCCTGTCGTCAAGATGAGACTGAGTTATTCTGCCAAGCCTTCTCCATTTTTTGAAATCCTTTGTAATTGCAAGGGCAGAATTGGCTATGTTCCTTTTAAGAAAATCCGGGGCATTGTCTCCCATATCACGGGTCATGACCTCATCATGGGCGAAGCGCCAGTATTGGCCAGGAGGAAATGGCCTGAAAGCGTAGGTCACGTAATAGTAGTCATCAAACTTTACAATTCTGGCATCCTCGACACACCCCGAATCAGGCCCTTCTATACTTGGCCCGAAGCAGGGAGTGTCCATAGCCCTCTTGAAATTAAATCCATCGTTGCTTGTTGCAAGCCCAAACCTGATAACGTGATTATCGTCATCTCCGGCAGCTCTGTAAAGCAGGTAGAAAACGCCGTTTTCGTACCATGCTCCCGGGTTACAAACAATCAAATTCTCCCAACTGTTTCTTTCAAGTGGACTAAGTATTGGGTTCCCACTGTATTTATTTAGTTTCATCTTTATCAACGGTCAGTTTATTTACCAGAAAACAACCAACATTGCAATGAATGTGGCAAGTAGAATGTATGAAATGAATCTGTAATTTTTATAGAAAGGAATCCCTTTGAGAGACATTGTGTCCTCTCTGAATACCTCTTTGGTCCAGACAAGTTCTTTTACCCTCTCTTCATCCTGAGACGGGAAGAGATATGAACACCCTATCATTATGAGCATGCTGAAAGTTAAGTATATAGGAACTGTGTTCAGGAAATGGATATTTCCGAATATAGAACAGCCTGTGTTTATTTTATATATCATATTAATAAGCCCCGGGATTGCGCCTACGATCATCCCGCAGAATGCCGCGTTAGCGTTGATTTTCTTCCAGAATAACCCGAGCATGAAAGCCGAGACAATCGGTGGTGCCAACATGGAGAGCATCTCTTGATAATACTTTACAAGAGAGCTGAATCTTTCACCAATTTGTGGCGCCCAAAGAACTGCGATGCAGAGAGCAACAAAAGAAACCACTCTTCCTACTTTAACTTGTTTTTCCGGAGAGGCATCCTTCCTGAAAGTTTTGTAGAAATCCATGGTGAACAGTGTTGCGACCGAGTTCAAAAGTCCGCTTAGTGATGATGTTAAAGCAGCAATTAGAGCCGCCAGAAGAAATCCTATCACACCAACCGGCAGAAGGTTGATAATCAGAGAGGGGTAAACCATATCTGATTTCTCAAGCCCCGGGAAAAATTCCCTGGCCATAACTCCGGGTATAATGATTACAAAAAGAGTCAGAAGAGTAAGAAAGCCAACCATGAGGACGCCCTTTCTTCCGTCATCGAGACTCTTTGATGTAAGTACACGTTGCACAAGTTGCTGATTGTTCGTCCAGAAAAACAGTCCGAGAATAGGTATTCCGAGAATCATTCCCAACCAAGGTACTGACGGGTCACTCATCGGTCTGACGAGTTTCATCATCATGTCGTTGTTGTTCATCATATCAATAATATATGATGCACCTCCTTTTAAGGAGATTATCACTGTGAGGCATATAGCGCCGACTGTCAGTACAATGCCCTGAATCAGATCGACTCTGATTGCTGATGACAACCCTCCGGGAATGGTATATGCAGCCACTATCAATGCAAATATTACAACAAAGACTTCGATGGAGATATCGGGGAAAACAAGCTTCATTACGAGTGCAGCGGCGTAGAGAGCACCTGCTGCATCCAGAAATATGTTGATTATGATAGTTATAGCAGAAAAGTAATAACGACTTTTTGAGTCGAAACGTTTCCCGAAGAATTCCGGAATAGTGTATACGCCTGATTTTATATAAAATGGTAAAATAAACCAGACAAATACAAGCATAACTATTATAGCCATAAAGCTGTAATTGAATACTCCGATCCCGGTAGAATATGCATCTCCACTCTGCCCGATCAATGTTGATGAGGATATACTTGCTGCAAACATTGAAAAACCTACCACTGGCCAGCTTACAGATCTGCTTGCCAGAAAATATCCCTCTGTAGTGCTGCTTTTGCGGTATTTTAAACCTAGTAATATTATAAAGACAAAATAGAGGGTAATTACGACCACGTCTATTATGCTCAGAGTTCCTATTGACATACTGCTTATTTCTTGATATTAAAAAGGAGTAGCTCCCCCGTACGAAGCGGAGGAGCTCTCCAGCAATAACTACTTAACTAACCTAATTTGAAGCACCTTTGCTTATCTCTTAATGCTTATACAATAACACCACGGATTGGCTATGACTGCATCATACGAGTTATATATCCAACTCCAGCTTCCGACAAATAGCCCGAGGCTTTTAACGTTGAATATAAGTGTGTTGTCATTGAATGTGTAGCCTTTCTTATTGTTCGGTTTGAATGTAAAAGGAACGCTTCTGTTAAAAGTGGCACTTATAATCAGTTTCCCGTCAGAATCCTTTATAAGATACTGATCGGTAACCGCATCATGTTCCCATTTTCCGCCTGTACGAGGAATAAGTCTGTATATCCTTTCAGCATTGTCTGTGCCGTTCTTCCATTTAAAATCTGCGTATTTACCGTCAGGACCGGCATTGTTGACGATATTGCCGTATGAATTGCCTGCCTCGGTATATCCTGATTGCTCGAATGTGTATGTGTTGTCCATTTCGCAACTAGGCTTGTTGTCCAAAAATTCATATATCATCGTTCCGATATTTACCCAGGCATCTCCACCATATGCTCCACCGTCACAACCTCCGTAAACCATCATGGCAGATAATTTCCAGGTTCCTTTAATCGGTTCCTGGAATGGAATCATAGTTATAGTCCATTCAAGATTATTACCGTCGGCTGAAGTTACAATTATTTTTGCCTGATTATTTGCATTGTCAAAATCGAGGATATCTCCTGTCTTGATACTGGCAGTTGCTCCCCAAGACGGAACTATAGAGGTAACCTTAATTTGCTTCAACCCGGTTGCATCCATATTGTATTTAAAGGTAACCGTAGCACTTTCCCCCTCTCTCTTAATGGTAGGAAGACCTATCTGATTCTCGAATTTTATTTCGGTTATATTTCTCTCTTTATTCCATTTGCCCTCATTAACCTCATCCATAATATCTTCCTGGCAGGAGAAGAGAGCAAGAGTGAGGACAGATATTATCAAAAAACTAATCTTTTTCATCTCTGTTCTTTTTGAATGTTATTTTAAATTTGGATTAAGGTCTATTTCTCTCTGTGGCAGAGGGAAGAATGCTAATTGAGCATCAGTCACTCCGGATAGGTCCGTGTCACTCCTGCCGTAGCATTTCTTACCATGTACTTTTGCGCGGACAAGGTTAAACCTTCTGAGATCCTCAAGACGTTTGTGCTCGAAACATAGTTCAAAAGCTCTTTCTTGGAGCACTGCAAGTCTGAAATCATTGTCATTTGCAAATTCGGAAGCCTGGTATTGTTTGCCGCCAACACGTGCAGTAACTTTATTCAGCCATTTAAGACCGTCGTTCTTGCCTAATGCCTCAGCGTATGCCAATACAATCTCTGAATATCTGATAAGATATGACGGTACGCTTGTCCTTTCAGTTCCGTTTGCATCAACATCAAGATATTTGGATGTGAAGATGTAGTGAGTAAGGTTCTGAGGGATCATAGATTCCGCCACATAGTTTGTGCCTGATTTTTTGTAGTACGCTGTATGGAAGAAGGTCAGTCTTTTGTCTACGGCACTTGCTGTCTCCATATCTGATCTGAGTTTGTCGGTTCCAACGCATATTGACCATCCGTCACAGGTGATTCCATAACTCCCGTCGACAGGACTCTTTACATAGTATGCCGCGCCACCGTTACCGGGAAGGAAATACCTCGGAATCTTTGAATAATCTCCTTCTGTTGAGCTTCCTGAGCGGTAGTGCGATAGGAGGAAAATGTGCTCAGGACCATTCTGGACGTTGCAGTTGTAAACATTATATATGTTAGGGTCCAGGTAATATGTTGTCTGTTCCGGATTATCCACAACTTTCTTTGCCCATTTTGCAGCCTCGGTATAATATGATTGAACATTTACCGTTGTCATGTCTTTATACTGAATAGCGTTGTGCTCCTTAGCCGATGCAAGGAAAAGGTAAGTCTTTGCAAGCATTGCCCATGCTGCAACCTTATCTGCGCAACCAGGGCTCTTTTTTATGGCAAGCAGCTCTTCCGCTTTTGTCAGATCGCCTAGTATCTGTGCGTATACCTCATCAAGATTTTTTGCCAGTTTTGGGAAAGATTCTGTCGTTGTTAGTTTCATCGGAACCTTTCCATACATCCATGCTAGCTGATAGTATGCATACCCTCTTAGAAAATAAGCTTCTCCGAGCATCCTGTTTTTCTCGGTCTCTGAAAACGGAGCCCCGGGTACATTCTCAATTACGTCACAGGCAGAGTTGATTGTTCTGTAAAGGGTCTTGTAGAAATTAAGGATCCAGATGTTGTTTGCAAGGGAACTGATTTTCCATTCTGTAATCTCAGGATATGGTTGGTCGTCCATTCTGTTGTTGTAAGCAATATCTGTTGTCATGTCACCAAAGTATATGAGCATGATGCTATAGTCAACATCGCATAGAGACCTGTATGCCGAAAGCAGGACTGATTGAGCACCGGTCTCATTGGAGAACATATTCTCTTTTGAATATATTCCGTATGGATCCTCTTTAAGGTCGCATGAACTTATAAGGCCCATAAAGAGAATCAGTGTTATAATATATTTTTTCATCTTCATTTCTGTTTAAAAATTCAAATTAAGCCCTAAAGTGTATAATCTGTATGACGGAAGACCTCCCCAGTAAATTCCGTCCATGCCTGCCTTTTGTGGGTCATAACCGGAAAATTTACTTATGGTAAACAGGTTTGTGGCATTCAGATTTATCTTGATTCCCTTTAGAACATATTTCTTTGTCTTAAAGTCAATATTATATGCGATGTTCAGGTTCTGAAGCTTCAGGTAAGAGCCATCTTCAACCCAGAAATCAGAGAAACGGTATTCGTAACGAGATTCTCTAAGGCTAGGATACTCGTTATTTGGATTGTCAGGTGTCCACCTTAAAGGCATTGTCTTTGGGGTCCCGAATTTTTGAGTGTTTATTATATCATTTCCATATGAGCCGTTAAAGAAAAGTTCAGCCTCAAAGTTTTTCCATGACAGGTTAAGTGTCAGACTGGCAAGAAAATCCGGGTTGGGGTCTCCGATTACCGTTTTATCACCATCATCAAATACTCCACTATTGTCAAAATCGACATATTTTATCTCTCCTGCTTTTGCCATATCTCCTGACAGCCCTGCTTCAAGTCCTTCTGCAAGGCTCTGGACAATACCGTCTGTCTTAAATCCATAAAAAACATTGACGGGTTTTCCGATGGCAAGGATGTTCACCCCTGATTCACGGAATACAGATGGAACTGATCCCCAGTATTGATAAGCCATGTTGTCTTTAGGGTCAACATTGAATCCTACGCTGGTGACGTCACCCAAACTCTGAAGTTTGTTCCTATTTAATGTGAAGATTGCTGTTGCTGATACCTTGAAATCCTTACTTCTCTTAATGTCTCCGCCTAGAGTTATTTCGAACCCTTTGTTCAGCACGGTTCCGCCGTTGATTTTTTTACGGTCGAAAGCCGACGATGGCGGAAGATAGCCGTCGCGGAGAAGATTATCAGTACGTTTGTTGTAGATGTCGAATGTGAGCCTGATTCTGTTGTCAAGCATTCCAAGGTCAATTCCAAAGTTGGTCTGGGTTGTGGTCTCCCAGCGAAGTGAAGGGGCGCCCAATCCTTCGAACAATCTGATTCTACCGTTAGGGCCTGTCCATGCGGCCACAAATCCTTGTCCGATTGCATTTGTCCACTCGTTGTCATAATAGTAGAGCTGTTGTCCGTATCTTGGCAGTGTCTGGTAAGCCGATATACCTTGGTTCCCCGATGTACCGTAGCTGAGACGGAATTTTAATTCATTAAAAAGCTCCATATTCTTTATGAAATCTTCATTGTGGGCTTTCCAGCTTACAGCTCCTGAAGGGAAGAATGCATATTTATTGTCTGCACCGAATTTTGAGGAGCCGTCCATACGAGCTGTGATTGTAAAGAGATATTTATCCATAAGGGAGTAATTAGCCCTGAACATAGTTGAAACAAGCTCTGATTCCGAAAGGCTGTTGGATACCCTCATCTTCTCTGCCTTGCCGGAACCGAGATTCTCATTGCCTAGAGCAGAGTCTATAAAATCTTCTGAGGTAAGCGTAGAACTTCTGCCTGTTGCATACTCGTATGAGTAACCGGCCATTGCGTTGATATTGTGTATATCTCCGAATGTCTTGTTGAATGTCAGATATGCATCAATTGCTGCATTCTGGCCGTTCCAGTTTGAAATCTTTCCGTATCCGTTCCTGAGATTTCCCTCTGAAGTATACTTGGCAGGCTGGAAATAGTCATTTATGGAGTTTCCGTATTTATAACTTGCCTGTGCGGTAAATTTCAGCCAGTCTGTTATTTCGCTCTCAACTCCAAGCATTGTGATGCTGTCGAATCCGTTGGAGTAGTTGTAACTGTTGTCCGATACGGCTATCGGATGAGAATAGTCCACACTGTTGAGCATATAATATGAGCCGTCCTCGTTGAAAGCCGGGAAAATTGGATTTCTAAGCCATAGAGAGTTGTTATACCTGTAATCTCTCGATAGAATTTCGCTGAATTTTACAGTTATACTATTGTTTATCTTGTGTTGTAATGAAAAGTTGATGTTCCCTTTCTTATAATCGTCCCTGATTGACTTGCCTTGTTCATAAAGGTATGAAACTCCAAGATTATACTGTGTCTTTGCATTTGAGCCGCTTATGCTGATATTCAAATCGTTGGTGACAGGTACAGACCTGTACACCAGATCTTCCCAATTAGTATTATAAGGCCAGGCACCTGATGAGATGTCTCCCAAAGATGGGTAGTAAATTCCGGATGCATCAGTTTTGCCTATATATCGAGGATTGAGGCCGGCATTTATTGAAGACTCATTGCTCAACTGTGCCATGAGAAGCAGATTATGCCAGCGATCAAGTTTGGAAGCAAGCTGGTTGAATGTTGTCTGGTTACTTACTGAGACACGTGTTGTACCCTCAGCTGCTTTCTTGGTTGTAACTATTATTACACCATTCGCACCTCTGGAACCGTATATGGCAGAAGCAGAAGCATCTTTCAGAATATCTATCCTTTCAATCTCATCAGGGGATATCTGCTTCAAGCCTCCAGCACTTCCTAATGGAAATCCGTCAACTACCAGAAGTGGTGAGTTATCAGAGTAGATTGAGCTTCCTCCTCTGATTCTAATTGTTGCACCACCGCCAGGAGAGGTGTCTGTTGAGACTTGGACTCCGGCTACTCTGCCTTGTAATGATTTTTCAAACGATGGTACAGGTTGGCGGTTAACAATGTCTGATTTAACGGAGGCGACAGATCCGGTGAGGTCGGATTTCTTTATACTTCCATATCCCAGGACTACAACCTGGCTTAAAAGAGAGGCCTCCTCCTTAAGAATAAAGTTTATTGAGGCTGAGTTGGATACAACTACTTTTTCAACGGTGTAGCCGAGAGACTGGCAAACAAGTGTCTGCCCCTTAGCCACGCTAATGGTATAATTGCCATTTGCGTCAGTGTTGACACCGGTAGTGGTTCCTTGTACGAAAACATATGCACCGACGATAGGTTCTCCCTTTTCGTCTTTAATGCTTCCGTTTACCTTTATATTCTGAGCAATTGCCGAGACGCTCATCAATAAAAGCAAACACAGACTTAAGCTGAATTTTGTCATTGTTCAAGTGTTTAGTTAAAAGTTTGTCATAATAGTGTAAAGTTATCCTCTCACATGTTAATTTATTTTATATATTCTGTTAATATTTGATAATATTTTGAAAAGAATAGGGAATAAATGTATAAAGAGCAGAAAAACAGATAAATACAATTGTGTAAAATTGTGCTATAAACTTGTATTATTTTGAACATAATTATCTGAGTATAGTGCTTAATTAATGCTAATATTGTCAGGCATTGAATACATATCGGGGATCTCTTTTTCAAACAAAAGGGATTTCCTTGAATGTACATTTATAAAATCGGAGGCAGACACATCTCCCGGATAAGGGCCGTATGCATGTGAAGTGCTTTCGTTTCTCCACATGACCACCATTGAACAGTATGTCTCTTTTAGGGGATACTCTATCTGTGTTGACCAATAATCCGCAGATCTTCCTGAAGGTATGCCTGTTTCGGTTACGCCTGCAGGTTTTTTCAGTCTGAATGAGAGCTGAGTGAGAGTTGCAAGATTGTTCTTGAAGGCGTTGGTATTTGTTCCGTGGTAGCAATCCATACCTATAAAGTCAACATAATTATCACCCGGCCATCTGAACTGAAGCCTCTCCAGGGTGGCTGTGCCGTAATTGCCGTCCATCTGGGGTGAAATGGCGTAAAGTATATTGTGAACCTGCTTAGTGTCTCTGAGGTATGTCACAATCATCCTCCAGAGATCTATAAACTCCTGATCTGTGGTCGCAGAGCTTCCCCACCAGCTCCATGTCTGGGTGTGCTCATGCAGTGGACGGAAAATAACAGGGATGAGCTCTCCTTTATCGTCTTTAAGACTTGTCATGAATTTGGCAACATTGTCCAGCCACACCTTATACTTGATATTTATTTCACTTCCATTAGCCAAAATTTTGTCCACGGCCTTGCTGTTGTCCCATGCGTTACCTCCTGTGACCGGATTCCACTGATGCCAGCAGATCATTGTTATGCCACCTCTGGCATGGCATTCCTTTATTAAAACTCTCAGCCTGTCAAAAGGAATTTTTGTTCCGTTTTCTGCACTGTCTCTTTCTATTCCGGCAATATCCACACTCAAGACGGCCGGGTTGTCGCCGCAAAGAGTTTTCACATCACTTTTTCCTTCGATATCTCTCCATCCCACACCATAGGCAGAGTAGTCGTGGTGTCCGAACATCGGGGCGATTTTCTGAGTCTGCCATAGATTGGCATAAAGCGATTTTGTCGCTGCAGTAGCGTTCTTGTCAACAATAGATAATACCGTTTTGGTTGGTTCCGGTTCCGGATCAGTGTTCTCTTTTTTTTCGCAGGAGGTTATTGATAGAGTGAAGAGTGATAGAGTGAAAAGTGAGGAGGTTAAAAGTGATGTCCGATGAGTTTGTCCTTTTTTCATGGTGAGTGTATTATAGTTCTGTTACCACTAAAAGAGAGTTGGCTGCAATATCTGTCTTGAGCACTTTTTCTGCAGTAAGTCCGCTTCTTACAGGATCGAGAGAATAGCCTTTTGCACCAGTGTCTTTTTTATAAGTATACATACTTGCATTTTTAATGGCTTTAGGCAAATTGACATTCACTGCCTTTTTCTCTGTAGAGAGGTTAAGGAGCGCAATTGTAAGTTTGCCATCCTTAACGGCTGCAACAACTTTTATATCCTTATCCACAATATTACATAGAGTGAGTATGTCGCTCCCTGACGGGAAGTATTTACACATCAGTGACCATGCATAATACCACGGGCGAATGTTCTCCTCCTCTTTCATGTCCCAGACCTTACCGCCGAATATGTTCCACATACCCCATATTTTGAGATTTTTAGGCTCCCCTGTGTCCCCGACACTGTGTGAGTCATCCAGCATCCATGCTGCCACACCGGAACCGCCGTTATTCATTACCTCCATGGCAAGCAGGGCCATGTCCAGGCCATATTCAAAATCATATACACGCATGTTGCAATCTGCTTCCTCTTTGTTTTGAATAAGTGGTGTGGATTTTAGTCTTTCAATATGAGATCTGTTTTCAATAGAGTCCTCCTCTCTTCCTGGCTTGTATCCGGCCTCGCCGAGTATCAGTTTTTTTCCTTTAGGGACTCTCTGTGCAACCTCTCTGAACATTCTGGCGAATTCGCCGCTTCTCACCTGTTTGTAACCGGGATAAGCATGAATCTCATATATTCCTACTAGGGAGTCTATCTCTGTAGTTCTGGAAATCCATGCAGCGTTGTCCATCTCATACTTTGGATTTTTATAGCCAAGAACAATGTCCGGTGCGGCAAATTTGATGTGTGACGCCAGTACCGGATAGTGTCTGATCTCTTTGTTGAACATCTCCACGACCTCTCTGTACATTTGATAATTTCCGTCATACATTGACCAGTTGCCGTCAGGCTCATTGGTGGGTATGAAATACCTGATGCATGTGAATCCGCAATCGGTAACAAGGTAATTAAGGTATTCAACAGACATCTTTATCCATTTTGAGTCCTTCTTTAACTCAGATGCAGGGGGATTGAACTCTCCGTACATTACTGCAATATTGTTCTTCTGGCAATAATCAAGGACTCTCTTAAGAGATTCAATGTTTTGTTCTTTGCAAAAAGTCCCGTTTTTTTTGTCATAATATCTGAATGGGCTGTTTATCATACATCTGACAACAGACATTCCCATTTCGTCGGTTCGTCTGAATATGGTTTCCCACATCTGATCTGTCATAGGGGAATGCCAATGGGCGGCTTCGCAATAGGGGTCCCATTCTGCGCCATTCCCTATAATGTCGGGATTTGATATTTGCGGGCTGATTGTGATTGTCGTTTCGGTTGTTGTGCAAGAGGCAAGTCCGGCTATGAGCATAAGGATTAATACTAGATGTTTCATATTGAAGTTTAGTTATTCTTATAATGTAAAATTAAAGTAATGATTCAATTATTAGTTGAACTTTTATGTTTAATTTTGACAGAAAATTGACAAAAATATTTTAAACAAATGTAAAAGACAATAAAACAGGTGTTTGAAAAATATTTGACTGGTATTATTTTGAGTCGAATATTGCGTTGTATATATTAAAATTTATTACTTTTGTGCCAAAAATATTCAAATGTCAAAGATTCATTCAGAAATAACCAACTTAAATCCGGAGGATTTGTTTCTGCTGGCAAACCATAAACCGGCAAAATTCGATTACCCGATTCACTTCCATTCGGATTATGAGATAAACCTGGTGATGAATATTACCGGTAAAAGAATTGTTGGTGATTCAGTAGAGAATTTCCAGGTTGACGATCTGGTCTTAATAGGCAGTAACTTGCCACATGCATGGAAGGCCCCTTTTGACAAAAAGAACCACATAATAAATATTAAGTTTCAGGCAGAGATGCTTGATTCGTGGATATTGGGGAAAAGACTCTTTCTTCCGGTGAAAGAGATGTTGGAGCGCTCTTCGAGAGGTATTCTGTTTTCGCCGGAGACAGTTACAAGTATGAAGGAGAGGTTGCTCAAACTGAGCCATTCCCAAGGATTCTCCTCTGCATTGGATTTCCTGTCCATTCTATATGATATGGCAACATCGCAGAAACAGAGAATACTTGCTAGTACAAATTACAGCTCCCTTTCTATCGTGAAGACATCGCAAAGCAGGAGAATAAATACAATCTGCCAATACATCAATCAAAATTACCATAAAGAGATAACTCTCAAAGAGATTGGAGATCTGGTAAATATGTCGGAGTCCGCTATCAGCCATTTCTTTAAAAAGAGAACAGGACGCAGCTTTATTACATATATGAATGATGTAAGAATCGGAAATGCCTCAAGATTATTGGAGGAGACCACCCGGAGCATATCAGATATAGCTTACTCATGCGGTTTCAATAACCTTTCCAACTTCAATCATACATTCAAGAAATACAGAAATCAGACGCCCCGGGAGTATCGGAACGATATCCAGAATACAGTTCAAAAGTTTTAATCAGGACTTTCTATCTAATCTTTACAGCTGTTCCGGCAGCTGTAACCATAAGCATTGAAGAGCCGATGGTCTCATAATCGAGGTCAATACCTATTACAGCATTTGCACCAAGAGCAATGGCTTGATTTGACATCTCCCTGAGAGCCTCTTCCTTTGCCTCTTTCAATACTCTTTCGTATGAGCCGGATCTTCCGCCTACTATGTCGGTTATACCTGCAAAAAAATCTTTTACAATGTTTGCTCCGATTATAGTTTCACCCGAAACAAGGCCATAATACTGATCGATTTCACGACCCTGAACTGTTGATGTTGTTGTGAGTAGCATGATTTTATTTTTTAATTTGTTTTTGCATAAAGTGATATAAGATTCAGTATGACTTCCACTGCTTTTTCCATACTCTTTACAGGTACATATTCAAGTTTCCCGTGGAAGTTGTGACCACCTGCGAAAATGTTAGGACACGGAAGTCCCATAAAAGAGAGTCGTGCCCCGTCGGTGCCACCGCGTATTGGCTTGACTTCGGCAGTTATTCCTGCCATTTTCATTGCCTCAATAGCCTTCTCGATAATATGATAATGCGGTTCAACCATCTCTTTCATATTGTAATACTGATCCTTGAGCTCAAGTCTGAAGCGGTCGTTGCCATATTTCATATTCATAAAATTTGTGCACTCCTGTATGAGTTTCTTTTTTGACTCGAACTTTGTCTTGTCGTGATCTCTTATAATATATTGTATCATGGACTCCTCAACTGTTCCGCTCATATGTACAATGTGGAAGAACCCTTCGTAATCCTGAGTCAGTTCAGGCCTCTGCTCTACCGGAAGCATTGCATTAAACTCTGTTGCAAGTAATATGGCATTGATCATTTTGTTTCTGGCGTAACCCGGATGGATATTTCTTCCCTGAATAAAGATCTTTGCTGATGCGGCATTGAAATTCTCGTATTCCAACTCTCCGATTTTGCCGCCGTCCATTGTGTATGCATAGTCTGCACCAAAACGAGCTACATCAAATTTATCTACACCGCGGCCAATCTCTTCATCGGGTGTAAAGCCAATCTTAATCTCGCCATGTTTGAATTCAGGATGAGTCATTATGTACTCGGCAGCAGCCATAATTTCAGCCACTCCGGCTTTGTCATCTGCTCCCAGAAGGGTATTGCCGTCGGTTGTTATTATTGTCTCTCCTTTGTAATCTGCAAGTTCAGGAAAATCAACAGGGGAGATTACAAGATTTTTCTCCTTGTTGATAACAATGTCTCCACCATCGTAATTGTGGAAGAACTGTGGCTTTATATCTTTTCCTGAAGCATCCGGTGAGGTGTCTACGTGTGCTATGAAACCTAGTTTAGGCCTCTGTTCTCCATTACCCAGATTGGATGGTATAGTTGCCATGACATAGCCGAATTCATCAAGTGATACATCTTGAATACCCATCGTTTCTAGCTCTTTGACGAGTATCTTCATGAACTCTGTCTGTGCCTTTGTGCTCGGCTGTGTCTCAGAGTCCGGATTTGACGAAGTCTCTACGGATATGAAGCGTAGAAATTTATCTATTACTGATTCCATTATGTTTATTTCTAAAATTTATTTCTGTTATTAAAAAAGCATCAAACTTACCCCCATGACAAACATGCCGGCTACGACTCCAAGGATTGCTGTATGATGTTCGCCATATTTCTCTGCCGTAGGGAGCAGTTCGTCAAGAGAGATGTAAACCATAATTCCGGCAACAGCTGCAAATATGATACCCATGAAGTTGTCATGGAAAAGGAAGGAGAGGAGAAAGTAACCGATTACTGCTCCTACAGGCTCTGCCAAACCGGAAAGTGTAGCATTGGTAAATGCCTTTCTTTTACTCTTTGTGGCGTAGTAGATAGGTATGGCAACTGCAATTCCTTCCGGGATGTTGTGGATGCCTATCGCAACAGCAATACTCAAACCCAGACCCGGGTCGTTCATTGCACTTACAAATGTCGCGATTCCTTCCGGAAAATTGTGTATTGCTATTACCAATGATGAGATGATTCCAACCCTCATCAACTGCTTGTTGTCTCCTTCACTCGGATTCTCTGTTATTGACAACTCTCCGACTTCATGCGGATTCTCATATGAAGGAACTATGTTGTCGATTATTGCTATAACAGCAATACCTCCAAAAAATGCAATCAAGGCGTACAAAAACCCCATTCTATCTCCGTAAATCTCTCCTAGTCTCGTTTTAGAGTCGTTGAATAACTCGACCAGTGATATGAATATCATAACACCGGCAGAGAAACCGAGTGAGGCTGCAAGGAATTTCGAGCTGAATCTCTTTGTGAAAAGTACAACAGCACTACCGATTGAGGTCGAAAGACCGGCCAGCAGAGTCAGGATAAATGCATAAATTAATTTGTTATCCATTTTGGTTGTCAGCTTTTGCTCTCATGCTGTCCCATGCAAGGTATGCAATTATGATAAGATACATGAATAGGGCAAGAATAACTGCTGCATTGGATTCCATCCACTCCGGATTTGTCAGGTTTATACCTCCGAAACGTATAATAGCACTTACAACACCCATCAAGGCACCACCGGCTATGAATCCTGAGGCGAGAAGAGTCCCTCTCTCCTTACGTGCTGTATTGAGAGCCTCATCTTTGCTGCGAGTCGATACAAACCAGGCAATTGCTCCACCCACAAGAAGCGGAACGTTTAGTTCAAGCGGAATGAACATTCCGAGAGAGAATGCAAGAGCAGGAATTTTGAATATAGTTAATGCTATTGCTATCAATGCCCCGATTCCATAAAGGAGCCAAGGTGCTCCGCCGCCGGACATAAGGGGTTCTATCACAGCAGCCATTGCATTAGCCTGAGGCGCTACCAGTGCATGATCGCCGGTGAATCCATATGTTTTGTTCAGTATCATCATTACTCCTCCGACTGTTGCTGCGGCAACTAGAGTTCCGAGAAATTTCCATGATTGCTGTTTTGCGGGAGTCGAGCCAAGCCAGTAACCAATCTTGAGGTCTGTTATGAATGCTCCTGAAACCGATAGTGCTGTACAAACGACACCACCTATCACCAGGGCTGCTGTCATGCCGGCAGTTCCGGAAAGGCCGCTGGCAACCATGATCACAGATGCAAGAATCAATGTCATAAGTGTCATGCCGCTGACGGGGTTTGTACCAACAATAGCAATTGCATTTGCAGCAACAGTGGTAAAAAGGAAGGCAATGATGCCGACTACGAGAAGGGCTATCACGGCATGGAAAAGATTATCAACAACTCCGAAATAAAAGAATAAGAATGTAATAGCTAAAGTGATCATAATCCCGATAGCAATTATCTTCATTGACAGGTCTTTCTGAGTTCTCTTGATGTGGTTCTTAACGTTTCCGGAACCCTTCAGCTCTTTAGCTGCAAGTCCAAATGCAGATTTAATGATTCCTGCAGATTTAATAATTCCTATGACACCGGCTGTTGCTATACCTCCAATACCGATATGTCTGGCATAGGTCTTAAAAATCACTTCAGGGGACATACTTCCGACAACGTCGGTAAGTCCTGTATTCATCAGGTCTATTACACTCGCACCGAAAAGCAGGTTCATAAGAGGTATTATTACAAACCAGACGAGGAAGGAGCCACAGCAAATTATAAATGAATACTTGAGCCCTATTATATATCCAAGACCAAGAACAGCAGATCCGACATTGACTTTGAAAACAAGCTTTGCTTTATCTGCGATTGCCTCTCCGTAAGGCAGCACTCTGGTTGTGAAAACTTCAGACCACCATCCGAAGGTTGAGACTATGAAATCGTAAAGACCACCAATCAGACCACTTACTAGAAGAAGTTTCGCCCCTTTTCCTCCGGTTTCACCACTGACAAGAACTTGTGTGGTTGCTGTTGCCTCAGGAAAAGGATATTTTCCATGCATGTCAGAGACAAAATATTTACGGAATGGAATAAGAAACAAAATTCCAAGAACTCCACCCAACAAAGAGCTGAAGAATACCTTCATGAAATCAACTGTAAGATCAGGATATTTTGCCTGGAGTATATAAAGAGCCGGGAGTGTGAATATAGCTCCGGCTACTATAGCTCCGGAACATGCACCTATAGACTGGATTATGACATTCTCTCCAAGGGCGTTTTTTCTCCTCATTGCACCAGAGACACCCACGGCTATGATTGCAATAGGAATCGCAGCCTCAAATACTTGCCCGACTTTAAGACCGAGATAGGCAGCCGCTGCAGAAAAAATTATTGTCATAAGAACACCTAATGACACCGACCAAACACTAACTTCCGGATAGACTTTGTCCGGGGACATGATCGGTTTATATTCCTCTCCTTGTTTAAGTTCGCGGTAGGCATTCTCCGGCAGGCCCACCGATTTTTTCTCTTCGTTTTGCATAAATTTTAATGATTAGTTTTCAAAGATAGGAAATTTCTAAATAATTATTTTACCTTTGCAGCCGCAATGAAAACCGATAGCTGTTACATAGAGCTTAATCACAAGCATAGACACGTCCGACGATGTGCCTAGGGGGACAGCATTGATCTGATCCTTCCGGGATCACAACACAACTACGCAGGTAAAGTCTCCTGCACAACAATCATATTTTAACCTTATATTGTTAAGAACATAATGGATGTAAACATCTGTGTGGCTAATATTAGTCATGTGAAGTATGCAGAGAGGATTTGTGAACTTATGTACATCTCTGCACAAGAGAGGGGTACAGGTATTGCCAAGAGGTCACCTGAATATGTCGCCGAGAAGATAGTGGCGGGAAAAGCTGTCATAGCTCTTGCCGGAGATGAATTTGCGGGATTTTCATATATTGAGACTTGGAGTCACAGCAGATTCGTTGCAAATTCGGGTCTGATTATTGCACATCAATTCAGAAAATCGGGATTGGCAAGAAGAGTGAAAGCTAAAGTGTTTGAACTCTCAAGAAAACTATATCCTGAAGCAAAAATTTTCAGTATAACTACAGGCTTAGCCGTTATGAAACTGAATACTGAATTGGGTTTTAAACCTGTAACATTTTCAGAGCTTACCGATGACGAGGAGTTCTGGAAGGGATGTCAAGGCTGTATAAATTTCGACGTGCTTCAGAGGAATAATAGGAAAATGTGCCTGTGTACCGGATTGTTATATGATCCGGCAGAGCATGTAAAGGAGAAAAAAACGGCAGCAATAAAGGCCTTGCCGTATATTGCATCAAAGATTAGTTCAATAATAACCCTAAAAAAATAATAGAGATGAAAAGTAAAGTAGTGCTGGCATTCAGCGGTGGTCTGGACACATCCTTTTGTATTCCGTACCTTAAGAACGAAAAAAATCTTGAGGTGCATACAGTAATGGTTAACACAGGCGGATTTACTGCAGAGGAGGAGAAGAAGATTGAGGAGAGGGCAATGACTCTGGGTGCGGCATCTCACAGAAGCGTCAACGCGGTTCAGGAGTACTATACAAAAGGTATTAAATATCTGTTGTTCGGTAATATTCTGAAAAATTCGACCTATCCGCTTTCTGTAAGTTCTGAGAGGGTCTTTCAGGCTCTTGAAGTGCTCAAGGTGGTAAAGGAACTTGGGGCAGAGTATGTGGCTCACGGAAGCACCGGAGCCGGAAATGATCAGGTTCGCTTTGACCTTGTATTTGAGGTTATGGCTCCTGAAGTTAAAGTATTGGCTCCTATAAGGGAACTTGCTATTTCCCGCATGGACGAGATTGAGTACCTGAGTAAGAATGGTTTTAAATATTCATGGGAAAAGGCCCGTTATTCAATTAACCAGGGTATCTGGGGCACAAGTATAGGTGGCGTTGAGACACTCAAGGCATCCGGTGTGTTGCCGGAAGAGGCTTATCCGTCTCAGGTTACCAAGAGTGGAAGCGAACGGGTAAAAATCTCCTTTGAGAAGGGTGAACCTTGTGCCTTAAATGGAGAGAAAATGGATGCGGTTACATTGATCCATAAGTTGAACGCAATAGCATCTCCATACGGAGTGGGAAGGGATGTTCATGTAGGTGACACAATAATTGGCATAAAAGGAAGAGTCGGTTTCGAAGCTGCTGCTCCGCTGATTCTTATAAAGGCTCACCATCTTCTTGAAAAACACACTTTGACAAAGGGTCAGCTTTATTGGAAAGAGCAACTTGCCGGATGGTACGGGCAACTCATGCACGAAGCCCAATACCTTGACCCTGTTATGAGAAATATAGAGGTTTTCCTTGATGATACACAAAAGAACGTAACAGGGACAGTTGAGGTGGAGTTGAGGCCATATCATTTTGCAGTGCTTGCATGTGAAAGCAAATATGACTTGATGAGTGCGAAATTCGGTGAGTACGGAGAGGCAAACAAATCATTCACCGGTCAGGATGTGATTGGTTTTACAAAGGTACTTGCCAACCCGTTGAAGATTTATTATTCAGTACACGAAAATGATTAAGGTAGCAATAGCAGGCGGAACCGGTTATACGGCAGGAGAGCTTCTCAGAATCCTGATCCGTCACCCGCATGTAGAGATAACATCTATCCTGAGCAGCAGCACTGCCGGAGCAGATGTTACATCATTCCACAGAGACCTGCTTGGAGAACTTGATATGAAGTTCTCTGACAAGAGCGAGTTTGCAGGAGCACTTCTCTCTGCCGATGTAGTGTTTCTTTGCCTTGGGCATGGCCTTTCCAAAGAGTTTCTTGATGAGTATGCATTAAAGGCAGGGTGTAAGATCATAGATCTTGGCAATGATTTCAGGTTAGATGAGAGATATAAAGATTTCAGCTTCGTTTACGGATTGTGCGACCTGTTCAGAGATAAAGTGAAAAATGCCTCAAACATTGCTAATCCGGGATGTTTCGCAACAGCAATATTGTTGGCTTTATCTCCACTAGCTTTGGCAGGTGAGATAAAAGATGAGATTCATATTCATGCAATAACCGGGTCAACAGGTGCGGGGAGATCGCTTTCTGACAGCTCTCATTTCAGTTATAGAGATAATAACATCTCGGTATATAAGCCATTTTCACATCAACATGTGCCGGAAATAAGAAAAAATCTTGAAATTCTTGCATGCAGGGAGATTCCGCAGATTAATTTTGTTCCGATGAGAGGTGATTTTACAAGAGGAATCTTTGCAAGCATCTATACGAAGGCCTCTGAGAGTAAGGAAGTGACCTACCTGGCAAACTATTTTAGAGAGATATACAAAGATTCTCCTCTGGTTGTTATCTCAGATAAGCCAATTTCTCTCAAAGAGGTTGTAAATACAAACAAAGCAGTAATCCACATTGAAAAGCATAATGGATACTGGCATATTACATCGGCTATAGATAACCTTATAAAAGGTGCATCAGGACAAGCCGTGCAAAACATGAATTTAATGTTCGGGTTTGATGAGAACACTTCTCTCAACCTGAAAGGTAGCGCATTTTAGAAAATGAAGACTTTTAACGTATACAAACTCTGGCCGATAGAGCCGGTAAAGGCAAAAGGGTGCAAGGTTTGGGATAAAGAGGGGCAGGAGTACCTCGATCTTTACGGAGGGCATGCTGTTATTTCGATAGGCCATGCTCATCCTCATTACAGAAAAATGTTATGTGATCAGGCAGAAAAGCTTGGTTTTTACTCAAATTCGGTGCAGAATTCTCTTCAGGGAGAGCTTGCTGAAAAGCTTGGAAAGCAGAGTGGCTATGAGGATTACTCTCTCTTTTTGTGCAATTCAGGTGCTGAGGCAAACGAAAACGCATTAAAATTGGCTTCATTTGTCTCAGGTAAAAAGAGAGTGGTGGCATTTAAAGGTGCTTTTCACGGAAGGACATCCGGAGCAGTCGCTACAACTGATAATCCGAAAATTGTAAGCCCCTTCAATTCAAACCATGAAGTTACATTCTTGCCGATGAACTCTATCTCCTTTGTGGAGGCTGAGCTCGCAAAGGAAGATGTTGCTGCGGTTATCATTGAAGGGATACAGGGAGTTGCGGGCATATATATGCCTGATCCGATGTTTATGAAAGAGCTCAGCCTACTGACAAGGAGATTCGGAGTTTTGCTTATTCTTGATGAAGTTCAGTCAGGTTACGGAAGAACAGGAAAATTCTTTGCGCACCAGTATTCTGATATTAAACCCGATATTATAACTACAGCAAAAGGCATGGGGAACGGATTCCCGATAGGAGGTGTGCTTATATCTCCTGATATCAAAGCTGAATATGGAATGTTGGGAACAACATTTGGCGGAAATCATCTGGCTTGTGCTGCCGGTATAGCTGTTCTGGATGTTATTGAGTCCGAGTCTCTGGTCAGAAATGCCTATGAAGTAGGTTCTTACCTCATTGAGAATTTGCAGAGGATTCAGAGAGAAATTACAGGCAGGATTTCCGGAATAAGAGGTAAAGGTCTTATGATTGGCATTGAGATGGAAAGTGGTTATGAGGATGTAAGGAACAGATTGCTTTTTGAAGATCACATATTTACAGGGGCTGCAAAAACGAATATAATAAGGTTGCTCCCTCCTCTATCTATTACAAAAGAGGATGCAGATCTTTTTCTTAAGTGTTTTATTCACCAATTATCTAAATAGTATCCATGAAAAAATTCACATGTGTACAGGACATTGGTCCATTGGACATTGCTTTGGCAAAGACGGCCGAAGTAAAGGTAAATCCTTTTTCCGACCAGATTCTGGGTAAAAATAAGACTTTGCTTATGATCTTTTTCAATTCAAGTCTCAGGACCAGACTCAGCACACAGAAGGCAGCCCTGAACCTTGGAATGAATGTAATTGTCCTTGATATCAATCAAGGGGCGTGGAAACTTGAGACTGAGAGAGGTGTGATTATGGATGGTGACAAGTCAGAACACATTCTCGAGGCAATTCCTGTAATGGCTTCATATTGCGATATAATAGGGGTTCGTTCCTTTGCAAGATTGGAGGATAAGGCATTTGACTATAATGAGACAATCCTGAACCAGTTTATTGAATATTCAGGAAAACCGGTATTCAGCATGGAGGCAGCCACACGTCATCCTTTGCAGAGTTTTGCCGATCTCATCACAATTGAGGAGTACAAAAAGGTTGAACGACCTAAAGTTGTCCTTACATGGGCTCCACATCCAAAGGCACTTCCGCAGGCTGTCCCGAACTCTTTTTCAGAGTGGATGAGAGAAACAGATTATGAATTTGTAATTACGCATCCGGAAGGGTATGAATTGTCGGAAGAGTTTACCAAAGGTGTGAAAATAGAGTATGATATAGAGGCTGCTTATAAAGATGCGGACTTTATATATGCGAAGAACTGGTCTAAATTCAATGATCCTGATTATGGTAAAGTGGTGAATATTGACAGAAGCTGGATGGTTGATGAAAGAAAGATGCAACTCACACGGAATGCTAAATTTATGCACTGTTTGCCTGTGAGAAGGAATATGATAGTTGCGGATGACGTTATTGAATCGAAAAATTCGATTGTGATTCCGGAAGCTGCAAATAGAGTGGTGTCTGCACAGGTTGTTATTCGGGAAATGTTGAAGTCCCTTTAATAAATATCGGTATATGAAACAGTTGACGGTTATTAAAATCGGAGGAAATATAGTTGACCAGCCTGCTGCACTTGAGGAATTCCTGAAAAAATTCAGCAAGGAGAGTGGCCCGAAGGTGCTTATTCATGGTGGCGGAGTGATGGCAACAGAGTTATCTTCTAAAATGGGATTGCAGGTAAATATGCAAAACGGGAGAAGAGTAACTGATCTGGATACACTAAAATTGGTTACAATGGTGTATGCCGGATGGATAAATAAGAGCATAGTCGGATTGCTTCAGAAGTTCGGAACCAATGCAATTGGCCTTTCCGGAGCAGACGGAGATGTTGTTCCGGCGACACGAAGATCTCCTTATCCTGTTGACTTCGGATATGTCGGAGATGTAAATCCTGTCGATATAAATGTTGCACTTCTTGAAAGCCTTTTAGGGAGAGGAATAACTCCTGTATTCTGTGCAATTACCCATGACAGGAATGGTTCTTTGCTAAACACAAATGCCGACACTATGGCTTCAAGTCTGGCAATAGCTCTTTCAAGGGATTATTCGACAAAACTTATCTACTGCTTTGAAAAAGAGGGTGTTCTCTCTAATCCTGATGATGAGGATTCGGTTATTCCGTTAATTACAAAAAGCAGTTATGAGTTGTTAAAGGAGACAAAAGCTGTCTCCGGAGGTATGCTCCCTAAACTTGACAATGCCTTTGCAGCTATTGAGAGCGGAGTTGCAGAAGTGTGTATTAAGCATGCCCTGAATTTGGGAAATAGTAAAGGAACAGTATTAAAACTATAAATTTAAATATAATGGATAACAGGTATTTAAATGGAGCGGTGGAGCTTTTAAGAGAGATGGTTTCAATCCCGTCAATTTCAGGTGAGGAGTCAGTAGTATCTGATCATATTTGTAAATATCTGATATCCAACGGGCTGATTCCTGAAAGAATAGCAAATAATATTGTTGTCTATTCAAAAAGATTTAATCCTTTAAGGAAAACTCTGATGCTCAATTCACATATGGACACAGTAAAACCGGTAAGTGCTTACTCGTTTGATCCGTATGACCCAAAAATGGATGAAGAAAAGATATTCGGCGTTGGAAGCAACGATGCGGGAGCGTCTGTGGTTTCACTGATACATACTTTTCTCTACTTTGAAGAGCAGGCAAATGACTTGTTACCATTCAACTTAATGTTGGTCATTTCCGCTGAGGAAGAGACATCCGGGAAAAACGGAATAATCCTCGCATTGAAAAACATCAGAAGGCCTGATTGTGCTATTGTCGGTGAACCAACATGCATGAAAACGGCAGTGGGAGAGAGAGGGCTGCTTGTCGTTGATGCAGTTGCACATGGTGTATGTGGCCATGCTGCCAGAAATGAAGGAGTTAATGCAATTATGATTGCTTTTGATGATATTGCATGGCTGAGAAATTACTCATTTCCACAGGTCTCTGAGAGAATGGGTGCAGTTAAGTGCTCGGTAACACAGATAGAGGCCGGAACACAACACAACGTTGTGCCTGACGCATGTAAGTTTGTAATTGATATAAGACCTACTGATCGTTATTCTAATCCAGAAATTATGGAGATTCTGAAGGCGAATATGAAGAGCGAGCTTAAGGCGCGTTCTCTTACAAACCGCTCTTCAATAACCCCGACAGGTCATCCTCTTGTTAAAGCGGCTTTGGGTTGTGGGATTGAGACATATATTTCTCCTACAACATCTGATTGGATGAGGATGGATTTTCCGGCAGTGAAGATGGGGCCGGGCGACTCTTCACGCTCACACAGGGCAGATGAGTTTGTATATGTTGACGAAGTGAGGGGTGGTGTAGAAGGTTATGTTAATTTTGTATCTAAAATGAAAATGTAAGATTATGGCGAAGTTATGGGATAAAGGCGTGACAGCTGACAGTCTTGTGGAGAAATTCACGGTCGGCAACGACAGACTGCTTGATGAAAGAATGGCTGAATGCGATGTCAGGGGCTCCATTGCTCATATAACAATGCTTGAAAGTATAGGACTGCTTACATCTGAAGAGTTGCAGATGCTGACAACGGAGCTTGAAAATCTTCTGATAATTATTAAGGAGGGAAAATTCAAAATTGAACAGGATGTGGAGGATATTCACTCTCAGGTTGAGTTGTATCTGACAAACAAGCTTGGAGATGTTGGGAAAAAGATACACTCGGGGCGTTCAAGGAATGACCAGGTGCTGGTTGATATTAAACTTTATCTTAAACAGGAGATAGTTGATTTTAAAGAAGAGATAGGGGATTTATTCAAACTTCTTCAGTCACTGAGCGACAAGTACAAAGATGTCCTTATGCCGGGATATACTCATTACCAGGTGGCAATGCCATCATCATTCGGGTTGTGGTTCGGGGCTTATGCTGAGACCCTCATTGATGATATTCACTCTTTTGCAGCTGCCTGGGAGGTGGTTAACCAGAACCCTCTCGGATCTGCGGCCGGATATGGTAGCTCATTTCCGCTTGACAGGGAGATGACTACAAAGTTGCTTGGCTTTGGAACTCTGAACTACAACTCCGTTTCGGCACAACTTAGCAGGGGGAAGTCAGAGAGGGCTGTGGCCAATGCACTGTCATCACTTGCATCCACACTTAACAAACTGTCTGCAGATTGCACGATTTTTATGAATAGTAATTATGGGTTTATATCTTTTCCTGATGAGCTGACCACCGGTTCAAGCATAATGCCTCATAAGAAGAATCCTGACGTTTGGGAGCTTATTCGGGCAAATTGCAACAGGATTCAGAGTGTCCCTAATGAGATTTCGCTTCTCACAACCAATCTTCCTCACGGATATCACCGCGATTTTCAATTGTTGAAGGATATTTTATATCCGGCACTGGATAAGATGCATATGTGTGTCAAGATGTCGATGCTTATGCTTTCGGCCGTGAAAGTTAACAGAGAGGTGATTGATGATTCCAAGTATGATTATCTCTTTACTGTGGAGGAGGTAAACAAGTTAGTCCTTGAGGGAGTTCCTTTCAGAGAGGCGTACAAAAGAGTAGGGCAGGAGGTGAATAAGGGGAACTTCATCCCTAATAAGAAAGTTGCCCATACCCACAAGGGAAGTATAGGCAACCTGTGTACAACTGAAATTCGCGCAAAGATGGAGAGTGCCCTCTCCAAAATTAAGTAGCTCTATTTAGTTGAAATAAGAGTAATTCCCGAACAGCAGATAGGCAACGAGCAGAGTTACCGCAATATTGAATGTCTGAGCTGTGAGGAATGTATAAATATTTCCCTTGTTCTCCTTGGTGAAGAGTTTTCTGAAATCTGTCTCAAGACCTATAGATACGAAAGCCAGTGAAAAGAGTGTCTCTCTAAGCCCCTTGGCAACTTTGCCCAGCTCTTTGGCATTATTTGGTTCCAAAAAAAGACTAAAAACAAGTGAAGCGAACAGAAATCCGATTACGAACTTAGGAAATCTTTCCCATAATATGGAAGCAGATGGCTTTATATCCTTATTAGTCCCTTTGAATGACCAGTAAATTGAAATTGCAAATGCAGCAAGACCAAGAAGCACATTCTGCGATGATTTGATAATTACGCTGTACTTCTCAGCAACATCTCCCAGAAATTTACCTGATGCTACAACGGCTCCGGTTGTGTCTATGGTTCCTCCGAGCCAGGCTCCAGCAACCTCCGGTGTCAGTCCTATAAGTTTAGCAAGGTATGGCATCAGGTACATCATCGGTACGGCTATTACGAGAACAATTGAGACGACGAAAGAGAGTTTTTTGCTGTCCCCTTTTATTGCCCCGCAAGTTGCAATTGCGGCAGAGACTCCGCAGATTGAGACTGCACTGGAAAGCATTACGGCCATCTCTTTATCCACACCGAATTTCTTTGCAATCCAGAAAGAGAAGTACCAGACAGAGATTACAACCACTACTGCCTGTACCATTCCCAATGCGCCGGCTTTCATAATTTCTGAGAATATGATGCTTGTCCCGAGTAGAACCAATCCTGCCTTGATGTAATATTCGCTTCTAACTGCAGGTTCGAGCCATTTTGGAAGCCCAACAGTATTCCGGATGAGTAAACCGATAAGAACAGAGAAGAACACTGCCTCAAACCCTGTTGTCTTGATGAAGGAGAGTCCGCTCAGATATTGGGCAAATAGTGCAATCAGAAATACAACAGTATAGGAGAGGGCGAACATTGTTTTTATGTTGTTTCCCAGGAGCATAAGCCCGAGTGCAGCAAGTACACCTATTGCTGCGAATATGACATAAATATTTGTCATGAATGTGGGGAAGGCTATAACTGCGGCTACCAGCACAGCGCCTATAATAGTGGCGATCCAGTCTTCGTTGCGGAATTGGGTGAGAAATTTATTCAT
Source organism: Rikenellaceae bacterium (assembly GCA_034928745.1). Classification (GTDB taxonomy): domain Bacteria; phylum Bacteroidota; class Bacteroidia; order Bacteroidales; family UBA932; genus Bact-08. The sequence continues at coordinate 25,966 of JAYFOS010000021.1, read as the reverse complement.
ATTAATTGGTTTCATTAATGTATATGCTACAAAGATAATTTTTTTGGAATAATAGTAAAACATTTTACTAATTTGTGGCACTGATTTTTCTAATTGCATGATATATAGGCCATAAAAAATCACACGCTTCTCTTATTGTTTTTCTTGTTAACTTAAAGACCAATCATACAGATAATTAGAAAAATCAGTGCCACAAATGTTACCTAAGGACTGCTGTCGGCGCAACTTTTTGCCCTTCCGTCAACTCTCCTCTCGCCTCAGGGCTTTATTCCTGCAACAGAAATCAATTATTATTTTTGAAATAATCTTTTTAATTTGCAGGATGTTTCAACACTCATTAAGCAAATTAGCATATATAAAACTGCAAAAGACTGATAGAATGACATATATTAAAACCTTGAAAATAGATGAAATCTCGGTTTCCCGTTTTTGTTTTTTGCTAATAATCTGCTTAATCACTTTTTACTTACCTCTTGAAGGACAAAATGCCGGATTATTAAAGTTTCAATCTGTGAAAAATGAAGAGATCGTCATCAAAGGAGATGTGGCAAAAAGGCTTAATCAGAACTTCAATCGTCTTGAGGAAGAAAAATATCAGCCGGATCATGTATTTCTTACAGAAAAGGAGTCAGGTGGATGGCCGGGGGACACTGAGGGGCGTACCATTTTAGGGCTGGTTATGGATGCACGGGCTACGGGAAGAACTCCGAAATATCTGCAAACAATTATCGATCTACTCCATGAGCATCTTAACTCCGAAGGATATATGGGAGAAGTCCATCCCGGTATAATGGATGAGCAACAATTGTCTGGCAACGGCTGGATGCTTCGAGGTCTTTGCGAGTATTACCTATGGAAAAAGGATGACAGGGTGTTGAAGATAATAAAATCTATTGCAGATAATTTATTTGTTGCAGGTAAGAATTATTACAGCGCCTACCCAATCAAACCTGAAGAGAGGGAAAAGGGAACAGGCGAGATGTCCGGATCTATTCATTCAAAGCTAGGAAACTGGAATTTGTCTACAGACATAGGCTGTTTATTCATCGGCATGGACGGGCTTATACAAGCTTATGACATTCTTCGGGAAGAGAAGATAAAAGATGTCATCATTGAAATGGTAGAAAAATTTCAGAAGGTAGATTTTGTGAAGATTCATGCGCAGACTCACGCTACGCTGACCGGTCTGAGAGGGCTGATACGCTATTCTGACATAATAGGGGACAATACATATATAAGCTTTGTGGAGAATATCTGGGAGTTGTACAAAAAGTGGGGGATGACTGAAAACTATGAGAATTATAACTGGTTTACAAGATATGATACTTGGACAGAACCTTGTGCCATTATTGACTCTTATATGCTTGCAGTTCAATTGTGGCAACACACCGGAAAGGTGCAATATCTCGAAGATGCCGAGCTAATATATTATAACGCTATAGCTCATACTCAAAGAGTGAACGGAGGTTTCGGTTGCGATAACTGCCCTGTTCCAAATGACCCGTATCTCAAAATTCATGCATACGAAGCTCATTGGTGCTGTACGATGCGTGGGGGAGAGGGGCTGGGACGTATTGCCGGGAACTCTTATTTTACAAATGGGAGCACATTATTGGTGCCGTTTTTCGGAGATAACACTGCTCGTATTAATTCTGACGCCGGCCTCAAGGTTGATGTCACTCAGACATCCGGCTATCCATTTACCGGAGATGTAAAGCTTGTATTGAACGGGGAACCGGAAGGGTTGGACTGCATTAAGATTTCCGGTCATACAAAATGGGCCAGAAAACACTCTTTGCGTATCAATGGAATCAAAGTCCCTTTAATTATAAAAGATGGTTTTGTAGTGATAGAGAGATCGTTTAGAAAAGGAGACGTTATTGAACTAAGGTTTGAGAATATCGTGTATAAAGAGAAATTACTGAATAATGATCTTGCTGCCGGCAAATACTCAAACATCAAAAGCGCTAGCAACAAAAGTTCAAGCAGCAAAACCCTTACCTCTGAATTCTTTAAGATAATGCATGGACCACTTATGATGGGTGTGATCTCAGATAACCCAATTAAACTCAAAGATGCCGGCAGCAAAAAATACCCGTTTTCTCCGGTATACCACCTGATGGATTCAACAGTTGTCGGCAAATGCTATAAAAAGCAGATAATTTTCAACTAAGGAACGTTTAATATAATTAATTCTTCAAGATTGGCAATCCATTATCATGCTGTCTTGGAAAAATTATGTATATTTAAGAATCTGGGGTTAGAACACATTGTTGATACCTGCGATTGTTTAGGCGTGTGCTGTTGCCTGTTATACTTATGAAAAAATGATGAAGTATATTATAGAAAAATACAGAACATCAAGAAACAGATTACTGCTTTTAGACTATGATGGGACTCTTGTACAGTTTTCATCCATACCAATTAATGCTTTGCCATCAGAAGAGTTATTGGATACTCTAATAAGATTGGAAAACAATAAATATACGAAGGTTGTTGTAATTTCCGGCAGAAGTAGCGATGATATGGACAAATTACTTGGCAAACTGCCGATTACATTGATTGCCGAGCATGGAGCAATGATCAAATCTTTTAATATGTGGCATAGTGTTGTAGCGGAAAGTGATGTGTGGAAAAAGAGCGTTATTGCTGTATTGGAAGAAATGACAAGAGATTGTAGCGGATCATATATTGAAAATAAGCGCTTTTCTCTAAATTGGGACTATAGATCCTCTAATCCGGAGTCAGGATCTTTAAAATCCAGGGAGATTATCAGTAAGCTGGAAGATGGTGGACTATTGCAATTGCACGATCTTAAAATACATATTGGTTCTAAAAATGTTGAAATCCTACCGCGAGGAATCGGAAAAGGACATACTGTTCTGGAATTAATCAGCCATAACATAAATGATTTTATTATATCAATTGGAGATGAGGCAACGGATGAGGAGATGTTTGAGGTTCTCAAGGATAATCCTGATGCATATACAGTCAAGGTAGGAGACGGACATACCTGTGCAAAGTATAGGCTTGAAGAGGTTACTGAAGTTGTTTCACTACTTAAAAACTTATCATTATGCGACTGAATCTTGCACTTATTCTTTCTATTATTATTGCTGTCGGTATAGTTGCTTTCGGTTTTACTTATTATCAAATAACGGTTGAACGCTCCAGGTTGAACGGCGAACTGAAAACAAGAGTGGCAGAAGTTGCCGGGGAACTGTCTGACTACGATTTTTTTAATAAAAGCACCACTCAATATGATGTTGAATCTTTCATTGACAGTGTGAAATGCCGTTATAATTTATCCGGATTGGCTATATACTACAGTAAGGACAGCATCTTGTGCAGCAAGACCGTCCGTAAATTTATACACTACTCACTTGATGATATTTCTAGGTCTGTCGTTAATAATAAGACGGTCGGCAATTTTATAAATGTAAGAAAAGAAGATATTTATCAATATATAAAACCATTAGGGTCAGACAGTATATCTCAAAGCGCTGTCATTTATTACGCAGATGCGGGGTATATAGATAATACAATAAAAAAAATATGGCTGAGAAATTTTCTGAGATGGTTTTTACAGGTATTATTTATATCTCTTGTAACAACATTAATTATTCGTTTAGGAATATTAATTCCTATAAAAAAGACAATTAATTGGCTAAAAGCAGCACGTGTTGAAGGAGAGGAAGTCTTAACCAAACAACCGCGCGCAAAGTTTCTGCTTCCGTTGCAAAAAGAGGTAAGTCACGTTGCAAAAGCAATGTTTGAGGCTAAATCACATGCTCAGGAGGAGGCTTTGATAAGGAAACGTGCAAATGCAATCTGGACTTCTGAGCGGTTGAAAGTGGAGGTTAAGAGTCTGATACAAAACGAACAATTGATTGTTGTTTCAAATAGGGAGCCATATATGCATGTCAGAAAGGGGAAGCGGGTTAATTGTATAATGCCTGCCAGTGGGTTGGTTACGGCGATGGAGCCTATTCTGAAGGCATGTGGCGGTTTATGGATTGCTTCCGGGATGGGAGACGCAGACAAGGAGACGGTTGATATAAATGATAAAATTCAAGTACCACCTGAAGAGCCAAAATATACTTTAAAAAGAATATGGCTTTCAAAAGAGGAAGAGATACATTTTTATTATGGTTTTGCCAATGAAGGAATCTATCCGTTATGCCTGATAGCTCATATTCGTCCCATATTCAGGAGCGAGGATTGGTTGCACTATAAAAAGGTAAATGAACGTTTTGCAAAAGCAATAGCAGAAGAGACGAAAGGTGAGTCCTCCCCGTTTATTTTAATTCAGGATTATCATTTTGCATTGTTGCCTGAAATGATAAGAAGAATAAAACCGGAAGCGAGAATTGCAATTTTCTGGCACATCCCTTGGCCAAATCCGGAATCTTTTGGAATATGTCCATGGCAGAGTGAAATTTTAAAAGGGATGCTCGGTGCTGATTTGATTGGGTTTCATACTCAATCTCACTGCAACCATTTTCTTGAAACAGTAAATAATGCGTTGGAATCCAGGGTTCAATGGGCAACCTATTCAGTAAAAAGAGCTGGCCATACCAGCGTTGTAAAACCATTTCCTATTGGTATAGATATATCATTAAAAGATTTTGAAGTGACTGAAAAGAAGATCAACCCTTCACTATTACTTGAGGCTTATGGTATAAAAGCACAATACATTGGTGTCGGAGTTGACAGGATTGATTATGCTAAAGGTATAAAAGAAAAATTCCTGGCAATAGAAAGGTTTTTTGAGAAGAATCCTTCATATATAGGGAAGTTTACATTCATCCAAATCGGAGCGCCTAGCAGAACATTTCTTAAAAGTTATTCTGACATGATAGAGGTTATTGAAAACGAGGCCCTCAGAATAAACCTACGGTTTAAATCAAAGAACTGGAAGGCAATACTATTATTGACCAAACATCATACCCACGAAGAAATTAATCCATATTTCTCATCTTCCAATTTTTGTATGGTTTCCTCTTTGCATGACGGAATGAATTTGGTGGCTAAAGAATATATAGCCGCAAGAACACAAAATGATGGAGCTTTGATTCTTAGTCGTTTTGCCGGCGCAGCGCATGAACTTAAAGGGGCGATAATTGTCAACCCGTATAATCTTGAAGAGATGGCAGATGCTATAAAAGTTGCATTGGAGATGCTCCCTGATGATCAGCGTGTTAGAATGGAACAAATGAGGCAGGCAATACTTAAACACAATGTTTTCTGGTGGGCTGCTTCCTTGTTGAGGGCAATGAAAAATATTTAAATAAGTCATAATAAAGACTGAAATATGTGGAAAACGAAAGATTTATCGCGTATTTCAGAAAAAGTTTTCGGGGGTTACAAGTTCCCGGATGCTTTCTGGTATTCAGAAAAACTGCATGTTGAGCCCGACATTCTAAGCCTGGCTATACCCATGTCAAGATTCAGAACCATGTACTATACCATCGAGAAATCATGCCTGACGGAATCTCATGCATGGGAAAAGGTAAAGGGTAGAATAGGGGGAAGTTCTACCCTTTGATTCATTCCATTATAAAGATTTTTTACAGAATTATTCAATTAATCTCTTTTGGAAGCAGAACCACCTCAATCTTATTATTTTGTTTAAGGAGTTCATTTATTATTAGCTTAACATCATCTGAGCTTATAGATGTCAAAACAGAAGATATATTTGAGACAATGTCCTCACCGTATAAATAATAAGATTGAAGGACTGACGTCCAATACTCATCTGTTTTTTGTGCCGATTCAATCTTTTGTAAAGTGTAATTTATAAGCATATCCATAACTTCCTTGGGCACGCCGTTATTTGCAATATGTTCCAAACAGGCATGCACAATAAGTTTAGTCCGATTCAGACTGACCGGAGCGGTATCATAACTGATTTCTATTTTAGTAAGTCCTTCAGGAAAACGATTGCAAGTAACATTAGTATTAACCCCATATGTTCCACCTGCATCTTCCCTGACATTTTGGTTAAACATAATTCCTAATACCTGCTGGAGCAAATTTAATGTAAGGTCATTTTTTAGATTTCTAGGAATTACACCGCTGTAAACATTGAAAACAGACGCTTTTGGTGTCTGCATTTCAACATGAACTGTTTTTATATGTTGACCTTTTTTAATTAAATAGGGATACTCTTCTGTCTTATTTGTAAGTTGCTTGCCTTTTGGTAATGATGCCAGATATTGCTCAACTAAAGGTTTTATGGCAGCTTCATCAATTGTCCCTACAAATGTAAATGTTAGCGATCCTAAGTTAGAGAAACATGTTTTATACATTTCCAGTATACGGTCATAATTCAGACTGTCCAGATCACTCAATTTTATTTTACGGATACGGGGATTCTCTCCGTACATTGTGTGGGTGATTGTATCATTCATTGTGGTAAGAGGGTTCTCATTTGCATTCTGCAACTGTTCACGTAATCGATTTATAAATATAGAGTAAGCCTCTTTATCTTTTCCGGGAGATGTTAATTGAAGATAAATAATTTGAAATAAAGTCTCCATATCTTTAACTGAAGACCATCCTCTGATCTCTTGAGTAGTCAATGAAACTGAGACTGATGCAGATGCTGATTTCCCAACCAATATCTTACTCAGGTCATCATTACTAAAAGATGCCAGCCCCCCTAAACCGGCTACATCATTTATAACACTTGCGTTAAGAATGTCTTTATCTGGAAATTGAGCAATACCACCTTTGGACACAGCACTCATGGTTACTTGGTCATCCTTGAAGTCTGTTTTTTTCAATATCACCTTTATCCCATTTGAAAGTACCCAATTAGTAGTACCCCACTTGTTGTCAGTGGTTATTTTTATAATTTTCCCTTTTTTGGGAAGCTTTTTCATTAAGGTTGAGGGTACTTTTTTTTCTACATAAGGTTGAATATCTTCTTCTTTAGTTTTTTTTATTAATTCAAGAAAAGTATGCTCGTCCGGATATGTAATATTATCTTTTTGAGGGCCGGTAATTGCTATTGCTATATTTTTTTCTGAGATGACTTGCTGCAAATATCCGCTCACCTCTTTTGGCCCTATCTGTAACAGGAAATTTTTAACCAAATTATATTTAGTCTCAAAGCTTATTGTTGGTGTATTATTTAAAAAATTCTGGACATACTGGTTAACGTAAGCAGTACTGTTTTGCTTATTTCTATTGTTATAAAGATTTTCATATGAAGCTGACAATGAGGCCTTGATCCTGTCTATTTCTGCGTTGGTAAATCCATATTTGTATGCGCGTAAGTTTTCTCTAAGTAAACTGGCCAGACACTCTTCTATTTTACCCTTCTTAGGTATAGCACTCAGTGTCCAGGAGTCTTTTGTCTTGGTAATTAAAAAATTACTAGAACTGACATTGGCGACAACAAAGGGAGCATCCGTTTTTTTACTAATTACAGAAAGCCTGTCTGACAAAGCTTGTGATGCAAGTATACGTAATAATGATATATATGTTTCCTGATCGGTTATCTTGATGCTATCAGGTATCACGTCGTGTTTAAAACAGAGAGAAACAGAGGTTGATGTTGCTTCAGGATCAGTAATGATTGCAATTTGTGGCTCTTCGTTATCCGGCACCGGATAGTAAATACGCTTTGCCGGATTTATTGGTGCGGGGATATTTGAAAAAACAGTTTTTAACTTGTTTTCCATCAACGTGTCGTTAAAGTCTCCAACTATAACGACACCTTGTAAATCTGGTCGATACCATTTGCGATAATAATCCTTCAACTCTTGGTAACCAAAATTTTCCACGATATCCATATTTCCAATCGGGGAACGAGTTGCATATTTACTCCCTTTAAGAAGATTGGAGTAAAGTTTGTCTGTTAATCTTGACTGGGCATTATTCCGGGTTCTCCACTCCTCTTTGATAATTGCACGTTCTTTGTCAATTTCAGAATTATCCAAAGTCAGAAACCCGGACCAATCGTGCAAAATAAGTAAGCAAGAATCAATTACGGCATCATTGGATAGAATTATATCTGACAGATTGTAGACAGTTTCATCATAAGATGTGTATGCGTTGATGTTTGAACCAAACTGACCTCCGTTATTCTCTATGAATGAGACAGACCTTTTTCTTCCGGGAAAGTTAACGGATCCATTAAACGCCATATGTTCAAGGAAATGAGCCAACCCTGACTGGGAATCCTCTTCTTGTATTGAACCGACACGTTGTACTAGATAGAAACAGGCTTTATGTTCGGGGATAGGGTTGTGTCTAATGTAATAGGTCAGGCCGTTGGAGAGTTTTCCATAACGGACATTAGTATCAATAGGAAAGGTGCTTGATGTCGGCTGGCCAATAACTGATCCAACCGACAACAAGCAAGTAAGGAAAAAAAAGACACTCTTCATTATTTTACTTAACTAGACTTAATGACTACGCCTCTTTATCCATACAAAAACTGCCAAAAGCAACAACATACCAGGAATCATCCATTTCAATACAACCTTTATTACATAATAGCTTTTCGGGGTTATCTTAATTTCATCGTCCTTAGATACCGGACGACTTACATCAATTGGGTACTCATCATTTGACAACCATTTGAATGCTTTGACAATGAAGGCCCAGTTTGCAGACATTTTGTCCCGATTCATACTTAATTCTGCATTACTTATGCAATCTGCATCTCCCATCACAATTATCTTCTGCTCTATGTTTGCAATTTTTTTATACAAGGCCAGAACGGTAGGTATTGAACCTTCAACTTCACCAATAGAAGTATTAAGCGAGGGAGTCTCTTCAGAAAAATTACGGGTATTAATCTCATTCCAATATCCGGAAGGGTCTGTTGCTGCAATTGGAATAATTCTATACCCTTTATCAGCAATAATGCCTAAACCACCCGCAGAAGGCATTGATATCTTTCCTCCAAGAGAGGCAATACGTCCTAGCTCTGGCGAAATCGCATTACTCTGAGGGATAACAGAGGCAAATGATAAATCTGGCAGTTCTGATCCTATTGTATGCACCAGCGTTCCCGGAATCATGGCAATTCCAAGTTGGTTGATAATGCCATTAATAATATGCGAACGACGAGGTTCTCCTGCAATTATCATATTTCCTCCTTGTTCGATGTACTTACTTATTGAGCTCATCTCCTCCGGGCTGTATGAAATCTGAGGGTCAGCAATAACCAGAATATCAACATCCTCAGGAATTCCATTTTTGGAAATTCTAAGTGGGATTGGGTCAAATCCCTGATTCACAAGGGATTCTTTTTGAGGCAATATACAAGTGAACATTCTGTAGTTAAGATCTCCAGTCTGGTTAAATAGTCTCTCTTTGTGGCCTGTTACGAATGCTACTATTGGCCGTTTCTTGATTAGTGACTTAAAGGCAACTGATATTTCACTCTCACCAGGATAATGATTACTCCCTTCATACATTCGTAGAAAGGCCTTCTTTCCTTCTTCAGTCTCAATTAACCTGACAAATCTGTTCTCTTCCGGTTTAAGATCAATTATTTTTCGTATCTCCTCTGGTCTGAGAATTTTTCCGGGATTCAGGTTGTAGACTACAGTCATCTTCTCAACCTGCTTAAGCATCTGCTCTTGGGTCACATTTGAACCTTTAATTGAATCATAGAAAAGGACATATTTTAACTTCATCCCGGGTTTGAAACGGATATATTTTTCAAAATTTCTTTTATCATTATTTCTGTATACCGGAAGTCCATAAACTGCATTTTCATCCATCAAGTTTACATATGATGTCATTTGCAAATCTCCTTTAATCTGGGATAAGATATTTTGGCTATTTGGGGTTAGAGTATGCTGCTTGTTTTCTGTGGCATCATAATAAAACTTAAAGGCAGGACGAGCTGTTACATATCCTAATAAAAGGCACCCAATAATAAAACCCCCATATTTAAAGCCTTGTACTAGTTTTGTGTTATTCTGCCTTCCTGACTCTAGTTTGAAAATGGATAGCCCGATAAACATGAGGGAGACAATTACAAAATATATAAGATCTTCGCTGCAAATAAGTCCCATTATAAATTTATCAGTTCTTCCTGCAATTGAGAACCAGTATGATATATCTCGGATAAAATCTATATTTTGTCCTATTTTCCCGATAAAATTAAGTATACTTAGGGTCGTCAAGGTTCCTAATGCTGCTATAATCTGGTATGATGTCAGAGTTGACATAAATAATCCAATTGCGGCATAGGTACAGAAAAGCAGGTATATTCCAAGTAACCCTGCAAGAATGGTAGGCGTAAATAATTCTGGGACTAGGATCTCTGCAACTGCTAAAGGGACTATTAACACTCCAATTAATAAAAGTCCATAGAACATCATTGATAGAAATTTTCCCAAGATAATCTGAGAGCCTGTTACAGGGGATGATAACAACAGCTTTATTGACCCACCGTTATATTCTTGGCTTATTAGCCCCATTGTAAGCAAAGGAACATACAGGAAGAGATACGATGTAACAGTTGGAAAAGGTGCTCCTGCACCACGATAAAACAAATCGAAGGTAAGATTTGGAAAATCAAGACGGCCTAACGAGATAGAGTCTGCAAAAAAACCCAGTAATTGCGCAAATCCCGAATATATCTGAAAAGAAAAAGCAATAAGAATAAGCCATGCTATCGGAGAATAAAATAATGTACATAGCTCGTTTTTTGCAATTCGAAATACTGTCTTCATTCTTCAAATTTGTTTATTGTTCTTTTTCCTGATAATTGAGCAAAAATTTCATCCAACGACACTTTCTCCATAACAATCTCTTTTAGTCCCCATCCATTCTTCACACATGCCTCTGCTATTTCAGGTAGATCGTTCTCAGATGTAATCTGACCTTTAAAAGTGTTGATATCAACTGATTTAATACGAATAACAGAATCTATTTTAGCTATCTCTTCATCAGATGGGGGATTAGTCAATTTCAATAAAAAGGTGTTAGGTTTGACTGAATGGTTAAAGTCTGCCATGGTTCCGCTAAACACCAAATGACCATGCTCAATCATCTTGATATTATCACAAATTGCATCCACTTCAGAAAGTATATGTGTTGAAAGTAAAACCGAGTGATCTGCTGAGATCTCATTTATTAAGGCTCTTATCTCAAGTATCTGATTAGGATCCAACCCGTTTGTGGGTTCATCCATCACAATGAATTTTGGGTTATGTACTATGGCCTGAGCAATCCCTACCCGTTGCTGATAGCCCCCCGATAAGTTCCTGATCAGACGCTTGCTGTAATTCGTAATACCGGTTCTTTCCTTTGCCTTCTCGACGGCAGCTTTTATCTTCTTTTTGTCCATTAAATGAAGATTTGCACAGTATGTAAGGTACTCGTCTACATTGTGATCGCTATAGAGAGGCGGCTTCTGGGGTAGAAAACCGATATTTTTCTTGGCCTCAACAGGATTTTTTCTAATATCAATTCCATTAATCAATACCTGTCCGGATGTTTGATTCAGGACTCCACAAATTATATTCATTGTGGTAGATTTCCCAGCTCCATTGGATCCTAGCAAACCTAAAATTCCCCGCTGGTTAATTTCAAAATTGATATCCTGGATTGCCCATTGTACACTATAACGATGTGAGAGATTTTTGACCTCAACAATTGAATTCATAAATTTATTTTTATAATTATCTATTTTTTACTGTTATGAAGGAATATTATTTTATTTTCCGTCTGTACCACACAACACTACCACATCCTAGCCAGAATAGCGGAAACAAAAAGAGGAAAAACAGATTGGATAATTCCTTGTGTTTATATTTAAAATGAAGTTCATTATCCGGCAGTGAGGGTCTATCAAACGATATTGGATATTTATCGTAAGACATCCATTTAAACATTGTGCTTATCAAATACTCATTTGCAACGGCAATAGTCCATCCTGCGCTTAGTTCCCCTTTGCTGAACCAATCAGAATCACCAAAGATCAGAACACGCTGCTCCCTGCCTCCTATATCTCTTGTCAGCGACAAAGCAGTACTGTATATCTCTGTTGTATTTGCTGCCAGTGAATCTTCCTCAATTTCGTCCGGGTTGGATGTGGCAGTTACATTCCATGTCCCTCTCCTTGCCTCCATCAAGGACTCCACCTCAAAGCCTTTATCAGATTTTTTGATAAGTCCAACACAACCTTTCATTACAATTGGGATTCTTCGATCCTTAAAACTTGGTAGATATGAGCTGACCATCTTGTTGCTATCAGAGAAATATGAAAACACAGAAGTCGGAGGATATCCTGAATTACCTTGGGCTAATATTCCTGGAATTGTTCCCACACCTAACAACTTAATCAATGGTTCCATTTGTTTTTCCCGGTTTATATCAGTATTGATAACAAGATTCCCTCCTCGTTCTATGTATTGTTCTATGTTTTTAAGTTCATCATCTGAAAATGGAACCCTCATATCTGCAATGACGATTATATTTACATCAGTAGGAATTGGTTCTTCAACTTTTAATTTCAAAGGATAGAATCCTTTATTAATCAATGTGCGACGAGAACTTCTTGAATTCGGGAAACCACTATAATCTTGATCTGCGGTTCCATCCAGATCCCGTTCGCCATGACCTGCAGTGAATCCAATCTTTTCAACACCATCTTGCATTGCCGCCAGAGCAGTTGATATCTCAATTTCACTTGGATATGGCTGTAAGTCATTTATATACATTCTTATATAACCTTTAGGTAGATTGTCGACTTCAAAGGTGCGTACAAATCCATTTTCTGCCTCCTTATCATCAATATACTGTCTTATATCATCTCCTGTCAATGCTTTATTAAAATTGATTGAATTTATTCCAGCAGTCTTCTTAGCAAGAGCTATAAATTCATCAGGATTATTTATTTCACACTCACTGCTATTACACGTCTGAACATTTTCGTAATAATAGACATATCTCATCTTCATATCCGGTTTGAAACGGATATATTGTCCAAAAGCAAGCTTGTCACCATTGATATTTTCAGGATATCCCTTATTTACAACAGGTGGGTACCCCATGAAATTTATATATGAGGTCAATACAGGCTCCCCTTTAAACTGACTAAGGATTTTCTGGCTTTTCGGCGTAAGGGTTTCTTGTTTGTAACGAGTAACATCCCAGTATAAAGTGGTTTTTGGGCGGGATGTGGCATATCCTATCACCAGAGTTAGCAGGAAAATACTAAAATATTGAAGTGTTTTATTAAATACAGTTTTCTTTTGCCTTTGGAACTTGATATTTAAAATGGAGAAGGCGACAAACATGGATGATAATAAAACAAAATATAACACATGGTCGCTGCTTATAAGGCCTCTTATCAACCCATGCGTTGTACTAGACAACCAAAAGGTTAATTCTCCTAAAAATGGAGTTGCCTGAAAAAGTTTCCCTATAAATTGAAAAAAAACCATAGTAATAATAGTCCCTAAAGCTGCTACTATCTGGTAGGAAGTTATACAAGAGAAGAACAATCCTATTGCCGAATAGAAACAATAAAGCAGGTATATGGCGGCAACTCCTGCTATTAGTAATGGCAAATCAATATCTTTAATGGCAAAAGCTCCGAAAATGATATAGACACCAATAATCAGCATCATAATCACACCGTAGGCAAGCATTGAGAAGTACTTTCCTAAAATAATCTGGACCTCAGTTATTGGGGAAGAGAGCAGCAGCTTAATAGAGCCGCTGCTATACTCTCTACTCATCAATCCCATTGTTATCAACGGGATGTAAAGGAATAATGAAGAGACTACCGATTTAAATAATGGAGAGCCGAATCCGGAAATAAACACTTCAAAGGTTAAATTATCCAATCTCTGTCCCATAACTGCATTAACCAGTTTGCCATTCAACATTTCAGTAAAACCATAGCTTAACTGAAAAGTATAAATAACCAGGACAAACCATGCAATTGGTGAACAGAATAATAATTTTAGTTCAGACTTGGCTATTTGAAAGATAGTTCTCATATATATTTTTTTATACTTGTATATCTGATATAGATTTTATTTTTGTAAATTGAAATTCTTGTAATTACCATATTTATATTGTACATCTACAACTTTACCTAAATTCGTTACTTTAACGACAGTTGTTGGAATGCCACTTGCCAGAATCTCATTAGAAATATTGAAAATATGAAATTCACCATTGTCCAACCCTACGCCGATTTGATTTTTATCAGAATTGGACTCTATTGCAGTAACGTTTCCAGTGAAAGTTGTATATCTCTTAATAATGTTCAAGTCAAAATCATAATAGTACAGGCCATTTCCCTCTCCAAAGAAAAGATATTGGCTTCCTGTGAGAAAATAATGAGTATTGTCTGTTACTGTTCCGTTTCCTAAAAAATCAGACTCTGTTCCGTTTATCACATACAGAGTTTGAATTGCGGTTTCTAATCGCAGCATAAATTTCTGGATTCTATATCTGCTTCCTTTCTTTATGATCTGTACAAAATAACGTGATGATCCTGAGGCATAGCTACCAATGTAAATTAGCTTTGAATCAGTTCCCATATTTGCCAGATCTGTAAATTCTGTCGCATTTCCACCTAACGGATCCATTTTTACATACAAAAGTTTTCCTGTATATAGCTGTGGAAGATCCTGAATACCCATACAACGTTTGTTAAGCTCATCGTACATTAAAATATAACTTTGGCTATTTCTGTAATGGGTTTTGGTTATTTTGGCATTATCAATTGCCACATTACTATAACGGGTAGTCTGAAAAGTACCGCTTGCGTTTATACGTGTATATGCTCTTCCATCCTCTCCAATAATCATCTCTATCCGTTCTCCGTATTCCGCTTTAATCGGGGAGAATCCTGAAGGGTAACTTCCATCGACAAATTCCTTATCAGATGTAATGACTTTAGCGAAATTCGTTCCGTTAAGTTCAACGGCTCCCCCTTCACCATTCTGAACCACTAAGATTTGATCTGCCGAGCTTGAATAATGTCTTCCAAGGCTCAATGGCCCTTTACCCAATGTGTTGGCTCCATAAAGAGAGCTGTATAAATCGACGAATGTTGTGTCAATTTTACCTGAATTCAAACGAGAATAACTTAATACAGAGTTCCCGTTCTTTTCAGAGAGAATAACCCAACCCAATTGATATTTTGATACGACATTAAAGTCAAAGACTTTAGAGATAATTCCCCCTGTCTTTTTGTTTTTTATTTGATATACACCAATATACCAACCAGCCTTCGTAAAGACAAAACTTAAGTCCTTTTTTAATGAAAGAGTATCTGCGGTTGAATAGTCTGACATATTTGCAAACCAGAAATATTCAAAGTCATCTTCAGATAACCCATTATAATCAATAACTGGTTTAATAATATATGGGTCACCAATTGTTGCGTTTCCTTTTGTAAATGTCGTAATTGTAGGGGTACCTAAATCTTTTAGTTCATAAGTACCTTGATCTTTTATACATGATGTAAAAAGAGTGAGAGCAAGCAGGCTCAATAACAATATTTTTATTTTCATAGCTTCAAATTATTAAAAGACAGGTACTACAATATATTGGTTATTTTCATCCAATGTTGGATGTTCACTTAGGTATTGCTTCAGTTGAAGAGCATACGAACGCTTCAGGCTTGCGTCTAATCCTGTCATGTCAAATATGCCGGTAACCTGAATGAATAGTTCATATTTTTTTTCACTATATGTTCCTAAGTAATATGAGTCAACATCACTGTTCCACCATGCTGGTTTTGAGAGTGTGCTGGTTATCCATATTAAAGCAGCAGATTGTTCTATTTTACCAATTTTCAGGTCGGAAGATGATTCAACTCTTAATAAGAGACGTACCTTTTTTTGTTTTAGATCTGCAGTGTTATTTAATCTTATATATAAAGTATCAATGTATCTGCCGGCATGGAATATTTGCTCAGAGGGGATTGAATAATGTTGCTCTGACGCAGTAGTATATTCATTATCAACGGTTACCTTGTATGTGCGATTCTTGGTTGAAGCAACTCCTACAAGTTCAAGAACTACGGGAAATTCAATGTAATCTTTCCCTGGATAGAACATGAAGGAGACATTTGTTGAATCAGAAATTGTTTTTTTGAATTGAACAAAATTATCTCCGTTATAAGTTTCCAACTTTTGCTCTTCACATCCTGTTGCTGCCATTAATGTGAATAGTATTGTTGTCAAAAAAATTATATTATATTTCATTTTAAGAGTATTAGATTATTAATAATAAGCCCTTTCACTGTCTGGTAATGTGATAAAATATTTCCCCGTCATATCTATAGGGGTAGCTCCATTGTACATTGGTCTGTTAAGCCTTTTATATAAATAGAAAGTCTGACCTTCGGCGATAAATTCGCGAGTTGCGTCATTATAAACCGCTTCAAGGAATTTATCTTTTGGGAGTGTTGTGCTGAGAGCAACTTTGGCCCCCCTCGCTGTACGAAGTTCCTGTAGTAATTGAATGCCTTTTGCAATGTTATTATCTGCAAGATATTCACACATAATATAATATACTTCACTGAGCCTGATGACGGGGAGCAATCTATCTTCTTCTTCTATAATACTTCCATTATACCATGAGTCTAATGTTTTAGGTTCCCATTTCAGAGAGTAGTTTGAATAAATTAGCTTAGTCAGTCTGAAGTCGTCAGTGTCTCCACCAAAAAGATTTGATAAATTTTTAATTGATAGAGGACTAAAGAAATAGTTATTTGTGTTCCAATTTGTGTAAAGTGTATATACATTGGTGTTATTGAATGCTAAGAGTATATCGTCATAAAGACGTGTATGTCTCACATTTTTATCTTCAATGATTATATTGCTTGATGCAGTGAATTTGAACCATGTTTTAACTGAATGGAAACGATATACATCCAATGCATTTTTGTAGGCATTTTCTTTATCCCCTAAATATAGATATGCGCGAGCTAAGAGTGCGCTTGCGGCAAAATAATTAAATCGAGTTCCTCTAAATCCAAAGAATGCCCCGCCTTTTGCATTTCCCGAGTAACCTGGTGTAAAACGATAATTCGGGTCGCTCATCATTGAAGCATTATATAATGTGTCGTTTTCTGCAAGATTTGTCTTTGCGTAGGACAGATCTTCAATGATATTCTGCATTACCTCTGTTGTTTTCAGTCGTTGAGGCTGAATAGTCGGATATGCCTTTACATAAGGGATATAGGCGTTATTATCATTCACAATAGGTGCTGGGGCGAATAAACGCAATATATCAAAATGCATTAATGCTCTCAAACCTTTTGCCTCTGCAAGAAGTAGCTTTTTTTCCCTTTCCCCTTCCATGAAAAATGAACCATCATGTGTTTCAATTTCCTGGATTAAGAGGTTGCAATTGGCAATAGCATTAAACCCCTTAGTCCATATCGCATCTGTTATACCCTTAAGGTAGCTGTTTTCGTAATCATATTTTGTAGCAGGAATATAAGGAGATAAAGTATTCCATGAATATGGAGAAAGATCGTAATTCTGGCCGAGAAAGGATGTAAATGACCATGTCAACTCTTGACCATATAAAGCCTTCTGAGACATGTCAATATATATTCCGTTCAATGCAATGCGAAAACCTTCATTGGTTGAAAACAAATCATCTTTGGTTACTAGATTTTCCGGGCTCACATCAAACCAATTTGAGCAAGACGTAGCTCCCAATATAAGAGCTGCTGTTAATATGGTGTTAATATATTTTCTCATTGTTGATGAATTAAAAATTAAGATTTAAAGAAAAATTGAATGTTCTTGCAAAAGGATATGACAATCCTCTCTCTTGTTTAACGGTTGAAAGAACCATTAAATCATTAGTGCTTAATTGAACACGCATCATAGATACATTCAGTGGCTTGAGGTATTTCTGATTCACATCATAACCTATGGATAGTGAATTAAATTTCAATTGATTCAATTTCTGGACAAATCTGGATGTCGGTAAAGTCACTTTCTTTTGATCTGCTATATTCTTCAGAGGTGTCACGTCACCGGGCTTTTGCCATCTGGCTGTAAGTACTCTCTTGTCAACATTATATGATGCGATGTCTGCATTCTCTACATTGTTCACCAATGTCTGATTGTAAATCTGCCCTCCCATCTGATATAAAAATGAGGTGTATAAAGTGAATTGTTTCCAACGGAGATTCAACCCGAATGCACCTTGAACGGTAGGTTCGGTATCTCCAATTTTAACTTGCTGAGACGACTCCCAAGTACTTGTCAACTCTCCAGCCCTGTTGAGAAATACCTCTTTTCCATCCATTGGGTTAATACCCATCGATTTCATTCCATAAATTGCAGTCAGGGAGCTACCCTCTTCGTATTTCATATAAGGGACGGAATATTTCTTACTATTGTCATAGCTTGCTTTTGAATTGTAGAATGAATCAATGCTCTCATTATACTCTTTCAAAGATTCAGCTAATTTCATCAACTTGCTTGTATTGTGAGCCATAGATCCAAATAGGCTTATTCCGAAATCCTTTGAAGATACAATAGCATAATTTGCAGTTAATTCCCATCCACGATTTCGTATTTCGCCCATGTTGCCCTTATATGTTGTAAATCCGGACGATGAAGGTATCGCCACATCTGCTATCATATCTTTTGTTTGTCTGTTATAATATGACGCTGAGATAGTAATCTTTTTAAATAATGAGAGATCAAAACCGATGTTGGATGAATATGTACGTTCCCACTTCAAATCTTCATTTCCAAGATAATTTAGTGTTGTCCCCATACCAGTGGTGTACCATTCGTCTAGAATAATATTATATGTATGGCGCGCTACATAAGGTGGGTAGTTTACCTTCCCAGTAAGTCCGTATGTCCCTCTTATTTTAAGTTGATTGATAACATCCGAGTCCTTCAAAAACTCATAGTTGTGAGTATTTATACCAAGTCCCAATACCCAGAAAGGAGCATACTTTGAATCAGACCCAAATTCAGAGGATCCGTCTACTCTAATTGAGGCATCTGCTAAATAGATATTGTCATAAGTATAGTTCCCTGAAATGAATAGACCTCCAAGTCGAGTTTTATTATCTGTACTTGTTGGCTTTGTAACAATCATATTGGCGAATCCTATGGAGTGTTGCGATGCAGATGGGAAGCCTTTGTATTGTGAATAAATTTGAAATGCATTTGTCTCTTGAGCATTTAAACCTCCTGACAGGTTCATATGATGCTTGTTAATAGAGTTATTATATAAAAAGAATGCATTCAGGTTCCATGTATTGTTTTTTATATCTGAAACAGAGAGATCTCCTCTCTCAAATGGGGTATTTGACGATGTGTATGTAGCAGAAAGAGGGTCTTTAAAAATGTTTTGATTAGATGTATTCTGTGTTACTGATAACTGAGATTTAAATTGGAGATTATTTGTTATACGCCAGTCAAAACTAAAATTATTGGTAATTGAATTATATTTTGTACGGTTGAAACTTCCCAAGGAGGCTTCATATAGTGGGTTGCTTCTGGAAGATATCTCTAATGTGCTGAGTAATACTCCGTCGTCGTTATAAATTCTTTCGTAAGGGAGCTGACAGGTATAGTCTGAAAATGAACCATATGGAGAAGACTGAGAGTTGGTGCCATCATATGAGACTTGGTTCCTGAACTGGACCTTGCCTACCCTGTATTCGACATACATAGCACCTCCCATACGTTTACGATAAGAGTCCTTCATAACACCATTCTCATTATCATAACTTAAATCTATACCAAACCGGAAACCCTCAGTACCGCCACCAAT
This sequence comes from Rikenellaceae bacterium, assembly GCA_034928745.1. GTDB lineage: Bacteria > Bacteroidota > Bacteroidia > Bacteroidales > UBA932 > Bact-08. The sequence goes on along the minus strand of JAYFOS010000021.1, from coordinate 6,202 downwards.
GGAGATACTATGCGTTTGATTAATTCCGTTGCGCAATGGTTGTGCGATCCAATCGGTATTTATTCCCTTTGCAATCAAATTGCTTTTTTTGGCATAACTGTTATAGCTATTGGCATTTGTCCAGTCAAAAACACCTGCTAGTACCTCTGCTTGTAGTTTTTCTGAGGCATTCATCAGATTATAATCGGAAAGATCTGGAGTTGTAAGTGAAGCTGTAAGGTTGTAAGAGACCATTAGTTTACCTATCTGTGGGGTGACAGATTCAAGAACAACCACACCATTTGATGCTCTTGAACCATAGATAGCCGTGGCAGCAGCATCTTTAAGTATTGTGACGCTTTTGATCCTCGTTGGGTCCATATCATAAACTTTCTGAACACTTACTTCGTAACCATCAAGAATAAAAACTGGCAAGTTCGGATTGTTGGTCAGTGCAAATTTGGAGAGTGTCCCGGATTCAGTGGCATTTAAATTGTCTAATTGCTTTACAGCATCAATACTTGTGCGTCCTCTTATATAGAATTCCGGTAATGTATTAGGATCTGATCCCATTGTGTTGTTTTGCATTACCCTGAATGATGGGTCAAAAACCTGCAGGACATCAATAACATTCCGGGGAGAAATCTTAAGAATGTCCTCTTTTGTCACTTTTGTAGATATTCCTGTAAAACTAGATTTATTAATGTTCGCATAGCCTGTTACAACGACATCTGACAATAAATTCTCATTTTCCTCAAGGCTTATAATAATCTTTCCACTCTCTTTCACTTCAATAACCTGTTCTACATATCCTAAATAACGGATAGTCAATTTATTGATCTTGTTTTTTGGAAATGATAATGAAAAATTACCGTCAATATCTGTTTGGACTCCAAATGTCGTACCTGCTACTAAAATACTGGCTCCAGGCAGTGCTTCATTATTTTTTTTGTCTTTTACGACACCGTATACTGTAATGGTGTTGGGAGTTCGTACTATTACAGTATTCTCCATAAATTCAAATGTAAACGGTCTACCTGTAAATAGTCTCTTAAGCAGGTCAATAACCTTTTCATTTTTTGCTTCAACATTCAACTTCTCAATGCCCTTAAAATCTTTGTCATTATAGATAAAGTTCAACCCGGTTGATGCCCGGATTGCTTTAAATACTTGAACAACAGTTTGGTCTTTGAGAGAAAGAGTTACTCTTTTTTCTTCCGGATGATTTTGCTTCTGAGCAAAAGCAGAGAATGATAATCCGAAAATCGCTAAAATTACAAGCACGCAAGCTTTCTTCATAGGTTGTTTTACGGTTAAGTTAATATATAGTGTTTAAGTGTATCTCTTGATAATAGATAAAAGAGTATCTCTTCATCTTCTTGCGTAAAAGACGAAAAAAATAAAAAAAAGGTTTACAAAAATGAATTAAACAATAATAAAAAAATTGTCAAAGAGAACTTGAACCTACTGGCCAAAAAATATTCAGTGCATTAACAATCTTTCACCTTGTTTTAGAAATCGTTCTCCTTGTTTTTGACAACTAATGTCTTACCTTTTAATTCCAAGGATAAGTAATTTGTTCTCTCAATTAATTGTATGAGTTTCTCAATTGAGATATTTCGAGAAAGGTTTCCTGTGAATGTCTCTTGGTCTGCTTGTTTCGTTTGGTAATCAATTGTGAAGTCATACCATATTGCCAACTCATTCAGAATTTCAGACAAGCTTCGTTCTTCAAACATGTAGTTCCCTGTCTCCCATCCGATATAACATTGTATATCTCTATCATCAATATCTAATGACCCTTTGATCGGATTTACGATTGCAGTAAGGCCTGGTTTTAATAGGTATTCATCAAGAATTCTTGATTTTACACTTACAGATCCTGAAACAAGAGTGGTCATTACAGATTCCGGTTGACGGGCATTGATGTTGAATACTGTTCCCAACACCTTTATTTCTGTAGCGCCTACACATACAATGAAAGGTTTACTTTCGTCCCTGGTAACCTCAAAATAGGCCTCTCCCTTAAGGTAGACTTTCCTCTCTTTGTCGTTGAATACAGTTGGGTATTCCAACCTGGAATCTGAATTGAGGTGTATTTTCGTGCCGTCACTTAATATTATACGGAATTCAGCGCCACGATTAACCAATAGGGTATTCAAACCTTGAATCTTTTCCGCAACATTTGTAGTGGCATATGTCAAAGCCGTCTTGTCGTTTGAGAGCTGGAAAGGTTGGGCTGCTACTGTTTTACCGGACTCCATTTCTAATAACGATATCTTCTCTCCTTTAGCTGTAATAAGTTGTACCTTCTTGTTTGACACCTTTGGTGTTTTTGCATATGGGACAGTCTCTTTCTTGTCATTTTTGACAAAGACCTCGGTAAAAATTGAGGTTGCATTTACGTCATGCTCCCTTTCTGTGAATAGCTTGATGGAAAGTAATAATATTATTATTGCAGCGGTGGTTGCAATAAAATACATTTTTTTCCTCTGATTCTTTCTTGTAAGGCTAACCTGCCTGATTTTTTCAATGAAATACTGACGATATCCAAGCCGCTTATCATCCGGTAATTCGGTCTCATTATAATTAGAAACAGTCTCACGCTGTTCCAATTTTTCAAAATACATACGGTGCCTGTTGTCGGAATTCAGCCAACTTTCAAACAGGGGTTTGTTGTTATCATCTAGTCGCCCATGTATTTTGTCTAAAAGAATATTTATATCTATTTTCATTTTATTCAATATTAATAAAAGAAAAGCCGGATGCACCTTGCCAAACGTTTATATAACTCAGAACTTTTAAGCATGTCATTTTTTATTTTCTGTTTGCCACGATGTATCTGAACTTTTATCGTATTAGGAGATAATGATAACTGTTCTGAAATTTCATTTATTTTGTAACCATCAAGAAATCTTAGTTTGCACACTTGTTTACATGAATCAGGTAAAGAATCAATCAGTTCATTTAAAAAGGGGCTTAAATCCTCTTCTTCTGTATCCTCCGTTCCAATTAGCTGAATTTCCCTTAAATATAGTGATTTATGAGCATCTTCTATATCTAGTTGACGCAGATAGCTGATGCACCTATTACGGACTGAAGCACGAAGGTAGCTTTTAAAGTTCCGAATCTCCTCTAGTTTCTCAATATTGTTGAACAGATGGATAAGCGTTTCCTGTACCATGTCATTGGCAATATCGCAATCTAGAACGTAATTGACAGCTACTGTGTGCAGATATCTGTAATGAAGGTCAAACAGCTCAATATAAGCAGCCTCATCCTGGCGTTTCAGTCGCCTTGAAAGATCGTCGAAGTTATTCAAGTAAGTATCTATCATCCGATGAATATATTATTTTTCATATATTATATTGAGGGTTATAAGCACTTTAATGATTTATTCAAGTTATGTAACAGAAAATAGTCTTAAGTTTAAGCAAGTAAAAATGTATTGTCAATTGAAATAATGTCCAAATATAATATTTTAACTGAAAGCTTGTTTTTTTTTATATTCCTTGAATTTTGAATTTATATGGCAAATTTATCCAATAAAAAGAAACCGAAAAGCTAACTACGGAATCGGCTATAGAAATACAATGTATCCTTATACTTGTTATTCATATCTATTCTTAAGAAGAATCCTTAAAAAGTTTTAATATAATATTCCATAAGAAAATTGTTCTAATGGAAAATAAATACTATCTTTGCACTCTAAAAAAATAAAGATGAAACTGTTTCTTAAAAAATACCTTCCATATATAATAGGAGCAGTAGCAGGTGCCGTTGCGGGATATCTCTACTGGCGGTTTGTTGGGTGTAATTCCGGGACATGTCCTATAACCTCGTCTCCGTTGAACAGTACAATATATGGTTCTGTAATGGGAATACTTATAGGGAGTATACTCAAACGTGACAAGTCAGCTCAAACTTCAAAACCAAAGAACTAATATGGCAGGATTTTTCAGTAGTTTATTCAAACTGAAGGATGATGCGGATTATGCATCACTCATAAAAAACGGTGCAGTTATAGTCGATGTAAGGACTACTACGGAATACAACCTTTACGGACATATCAAGGGATCGGTTAATATCCCGCTTGACGAGCTTCCCGGCAAAATTTCCAGACTTGATAAAAAAAAACCTGTAATCACTGTATGTCAAAGCGGGGCCAGAAGCAAAAGCGCATCGGCCTATTTAAGCAAGCTTGGATTTGAAGTCTATAACGGTGGTGGTTGGAACACTTTTAGTGTATAACTCAGGCCAAATGGCACACGTTTAAATATCAAAGAGTAAGCCTCGTCCCGATATTCTCCTTGACAGCTTTTTTCCACGTTTCAGTATATCCGGGGAACTCCGGCTGAGGTGGTATTGTTTTGGAGTGTCCATTGTTCATGAATGAACCATCCGGATTCTGTTTTTTTGTATTTCCGTCAATATACTTCACCATTAGATATCTATCAAGGTTTTTCCATTGGTAAAAAAGAGAATCAGCTTTAGATACAGAAAACGCTGTTGTAATGTCTGATATTTTCTTCGCCGAGTTTGACCCGGATCCTGATTCTAAATTGCCGTCAGAGATCATTTTAAGAAGCCTCTTGTCCAGATTCGCTACATCTTTTATGCACTGCTCTTCATGTTTTGCAATAACCTGTTGCACCTCTTTTCCTATATGATTGTAACGAAGATATGCAAACTGGGCTATACGGTTCACAATCCAGAACATTGATTCGTCGGAATACTCAATCATAGATCCATTGCCTGATGCATAATGAGGTGAAATTGCCTTAGAAGATGTATATACAGGTGTAAGTGGAGAGGTGGCTGCATCATCTACAGCAAACCAGAAGATACCTCCAATTTCGTTAGGTACATAAGATCTGCATTGACCAATGAACCAGAAACCTGTCTGCTGTGTTGCTATTGCTCTTTCATTCAGGTAGCTCTTGCTATCAATCTCCCAGTCCATAGGTCTCCATCTGTATGGAAGAGCATTTCCTCCTGCACCTATATCCTGAGTCATGTCCATGGGTGTCCCTTCGTAGTGATCGCGCATCATTGACGCTACGTCACTGACATTAAGCTTCCCTTTAGCCTTTACATAGAGCGGCATTCGGTTGTTTGGATTCTTACCTAGTGCATAATCCAGATGCTTTCTCATGTCGTCAGCCCCGAATCTGTTGAAAAAGCTCCATATACGGGCATCACAGCCTCTTATGGTGCTTCCGTCTGCCGGACCGTATGTGTCGGCAAAACTGAATTTTTCATCCGGGCCACTATATAATCCTTGTTCACGTGCATGAGTTATAATGTCTGGTGAATATAGACAATTCTGAGGGTCATTCAGGGGGAATGTTGTTATTCTGGCTTGATTTGCGTGACCAGAAATACATCCGTCAGGAATTCTTACAGCAACCCAGACAGCTCCTTTGTTTACGTTTACCCCATTTACCTTCTTGGGTGCCTTGCCAATGATTTCAAGAATCCATGCTTCATTCGGGTCTGATATTGAAATGGACTCTCCGCTAGACGCGTAGCCATATTTTTCACATAAGCCGGCGAAAACCGCTATTGCTTCACGTGCTGTTTTAGCCCTTTGCAGTGCTATATATATAAGTGATCCGTAATCTACAATGCCTTCCGGATCATATTGACTTTTCAAGCCGCCCCAGGTTGTCTCACCTATCACTACCTGATATTCATTCATATTGCCTATTACCTCATAGGTTTCTCTCGCTTGCGGAATCTCCCCCAGATATCTCTCTTTGCCCCATTCGTAAATCTTGAGCTTACTCCCCGGTGCGTATTTTTTTGCCGGATAGTGTACCAATACCCCGTATCTTGTGTGGGAGTCGGCAGAGTAACTTACCATAACAGAACCATCAGCCGAGGCACCCTTGGTAACGATGAGATTTGTGCAAGCTTCTCCTTTTATATAAGGTAGAAAAATGAGAATAAAACTTAGTAATAATGTCCGTTTTGCCATTGTTTTCAATTTTGGCCCAAGATAGGAAAAAATAGACCAAAAAATATTTGGAGATTCAAAAAAAGTGCATACCTTTGCAGCCCGTTTGAGAAAAAACGGACAGTTCTTTGAAGTTTTGAGAGAGATAAAGAGGTAAAGAAAAAAAGAGATAGAATAAAGTAAGAATATGGAGACATAAACTGAAGATTCATCTCGAGCGAGGAAAAAATAAGATTGGGTCTGTTTAATTGAAAGATTAGGGGA
>JAYFOS010000026.1:0-7092 GCA_034928745.1 Rikenellaceae bacterium | reverse complement strand
TCTCATAAGGCTCTTGGTGGTCTGTGGACCATGTATGTGGGGAGCCGGAGATACAAGTAATTTTTTCATCCGTAAATTATTAAATTATCCAATCCTTATTCTCTACTTTTTTGGTCTGCTTCTCATGATTTTCAAGACCTTGGCCTTGGAGAGCCTTATTGTGTCCAGAAGCGGTATATTAGCCGGGCATGAATACAAACAACAACCGCATTCAATACAATCCTGAACCATATTTTCCTCAAGTTCTTCCATTCTGTTTGCCCTTGCAAGCCTGTTAAGCAGATATGGCTGCAAGCCCATTGGACAAGCTTCAACACACTTTGCACATCTTATACAGTTTCTTTCAGGACCTCGCTTTGTCTCCTCTTCTGTAAGCAGCAGAAGGCCGGAAGTACTCTTTACAGAGGCAGCATCCATACAGGCAACCGCCTTCCCCATCATAGGCCCGCCACTTATAAGCTTGACAGCATCTTTCGGAAAGCCTCCGATTGCAAACATCATTGTATCAAAGGTTGTTCCCACTCTTAGCCTGAAATTACGTTGCTCAGTCATACATTTTCCGGTAACTGTGACTATTCCGTCAATCAGAGGCTTATTTTTCTGAACTGCCTCATAAACAGCAAGTGCCGTCCCAACATTCTGAACCACGGCTCCTGTATCTATAGGTAATCCCATTGACGGAACCCTCCTGCCGGTTACTGCATCAATAAGCTGCTTCTCTCCTCCTTGCGGATATCTCTTTTTTAACGGGACAATCTTTATATCGGTATAGCCTTTATCAGCAACACTTTTCATGCTCTTAATGGCCTTTGGCTTATTCTCCTCTATACCCAAGTAAGCCTTTGACACACCTAGAGCTTTCATCATTATTCTCACACCGATGAGTATCTCCTCAGGATTTTCCAACATAATCCTATAGTCTGAAGTAAGATAAGGCTCACACTCCGATCCGTTTATTAGTAGTACGTCTGCAACCTTCCCCGGAGGAGGTGTCAGTTTTATATGTGTCGGAAAGGCAGCCCCTCCCAGACCGACTACGCCGCAATCAGCGATTCTCTTTATTACATCCTCTTTGCCAAGTTTTATTTCCCTGACAATCTCACGGCTTCTGTCTATTGCTTCAATCCATTCATCCCCCTCAACATCTATAACCACATGTTGTACTGGATTGCCTGCAAGATCAGGGAGTGTTTCAACCGACCTTACCGTCCCGGAGACTGATGAATGTATATTGGCGGAAATAAAGCCGGAAGCCTTTGCTATCAACTGACCGACCTTGACTTTGTCTCCTTTTGCCACTATTGGCTCAGCCGGTGCACCCAGATGCTGAGACATTGAGATATATGCTGTCTCTACTAACGGAAAATTTTCGATAGCCGCATCTTTGGATATTTTATTGTCGTGAGGGTGAATTCCTCCTATTGAAAATGTTTTGCTCATATCCTCTCTATTACTGTTCAACCAATGGAGAAGTCTCCTTTTTGGGCACCCTGACAGGGAAATTAACCTCCCATATAGCATGGGTAGGGCACTCTACCACACATTTACGACAAAGCTTGCATTTATTATAGTCAATGTATGCAAGGTTTGATGTTATTGTGATTGCATCATAGGCACAAACTTTCTGACACTTTGTACAACCGATACATGCGACGGCACAAGCTTTCTTGGCTATTCCACCTTTATCCTTATTGACACAGGAGACAAAAATACGCCTGCTCTTTATACCTTTATTCCTCAGTTCTATTATCATCTTAGGACAAGCCTTGACACAAGCTCCACATGCGGTACACTTGCTCTCGTCAACCTCCGGCAGACCGGTCCTGGGATCCATTTTAATTGCATCAAACTGGCAGGCAAGTACGCAGTCGCCATGGCCTAGACAACCGTATTTACAAGCAGTGTCTCCAGAATAAAACGAAGACATTACGGCACAGGATGAAAATCCGTCGTAGTTGTTTGTTTTTGGTCTGTTGTCACAGTTCCCGTTACATCTTACAACCGCTACCTGAGGGGTCTTTTCTGGCACCTCCATTCCGAGGTACTGTGCAACCTGCTTCATCACCTCATTCCCCCCTACAGGACAAAAATTCTTTTCAAGTGTCTCAGCTTTGACACAAGATTCTGCAAAAGCCCTGCAGCCGGCAAAACCGCAACCTCCGCAGTTTGCCCCGGGGAGAATTGCCTGAACATCATCTATCCTAGGGTCTTCCTCAACCTTAAACTTCTGTGCGACAAAATATAGTATCAGCGCCAGAAGAATGCCGAGAATACTTAAGGACAAGATCGTAAACAATACAGTATTCATTATTTATCTAATTTCTCTAAAGTAAATACAAATTCCTTTTTTATTCTATCCTTTAGAAAGTAAATGATTAAAAAGTAGAAGGCTAATGCACCAATAATGGATAAACCTATTAGTATCTCCGAAATTTTAAAAGTTGACAAAAGTAATAATAAAATCAAAAGAATAATCAAAGGAATCAGATAAGATATCCAGAGAGCCTTAAATCCCAGACTCCTTTTCAGGACTACTTTCACCCTCTCTCCCTTTTCATATAATTCAAACCCGCTAACCGGTACCTGTATCACACCACTTTCTGAATCTGCAGCACTACACATGCCTTTTGCCCCGCATGATGAACAGGCTGATTGGCGTATCATTTCAACTGAAACAAAATTTTGATCTACATCTATAACAATGCCTTCATGTTCAACAGTATCATCTTTTTTGCTCATTTTATCTTGCTTTTTAATGGGTATTTCAAATTAGAAAATTCGATAAGTCTTGCCATTACGTTACCAACCTGTATGGGTGTCTCTATCTGAACCGGCACCCTGTTCTCATCTGCCGAAATCCAGATGGTAATGTTTTCACTTCCCTTGAATGCATGACCGGAGACAGCTTTAACCTCAATCTTATATGTATTGAAAACTCCTAATCCACTTACTTTTTTAATCTCCGTTCCGCTATATATATACTTTATAGAATATATCTTACCATCTATTGCGAAACTTGCTCTAGAGCCCTCTCCAATGCTTTTGGTTGAAAAGTTGTCATTCCTTATTGCATAGACAAGTGACAGCAAGTCGAATGTCTTTGTTTCTACCTTATGGAGAGTATCCCTGAAAGGGGCCTCCCGTTTTTTATAGGATGCCTTTATTCTATTATCCTTAAAGAAATATATATGGTTTATCATTCTATACTTGCCTTCGAGGACATCTCTGTGAAAATAAACAGGAATCATACCGTCAGGATAGAAACGTGACTCGTAATAATCCCTCACCTTAAAAAAAATATCATAGAATTTAAAACTCTTGCCGGTTGCTCTTGCAATATAATATAACCGTGAGCTGTCTTTCATCTGGTCTAGGGTAAATACTACATCCCCGACATCTGTATTAATAGATGCCCATTGATATCTCAGCAGATAACGCAGTCTCTCGCCGGGATTGAACGCCTGCTGACTCTCCTTTTGTGCAAAGCTCTCTACATTGAGGAGAAGAATGACAATCAGTGAGAGGAATCTTTTCATCTAAAAATCCTTGTCAAAGTCAGAGTTGGATACAAACTCCGCTCCATTCATCTTTGAAGAGAAAGTCTCTATTCTGTCATTAGAAAAGACATCCATATCAAGCTTGGCATCGGTGGAATCCACAAATTTCACCTCTGAGTGGCGGAATTTCATCTGAACATCCCTGACCTCACCGTTTCTGTGTTTTGCAATGATTATATCTGTCAAACCTACAAGTTCCGGATGCTCCTCTGAAGAAGCATAATAGTCCGGTCTGTGGATGAACATTACGATATCCGCATCCTGCTCGATAGCGCCTGACTCACGCAAGTCGCTCAACTGCGGCCTCTTTGTTCCACCTCTTGTTTCCACTGCTCGGCTCAACTGTGACAGTGCAATTATAGGAATGTTCAACTCCTTTGCAATCGCTTTAAGCGAACGGGAAATTGCAGAGACCTCCTGCTCCCTCATGCCTTTTAATTCCGGAGGTCCAGTCATGAGCTGAAGGTAGTCAATTATGATCATTTTAACTCCGGCATTTGCAACAAGCCTCCTTGACTTTGAACGGAACTCGTATATTGAGAGTGAGGGGGTATCATCTATATAAAGAGGGGCCTTTACCAACTTGTTTAGCTTTGTGTTCAACTGCTCCCATTCGTAGTCCTCCAGTTTCTTTCCTCCCTTGATCTTATCCGGTTCAAGACCGGTTTCACTTATCATCAACCTTTTTGCAAGAAGTAAGGATGACATTTCCAAAGAGAAAAAGGCAACAGGCACATTGTGATCTACAGCCATATTCCTAGCCATTGTAAGGACAAATGCAGTCTTACCCATAGAGGGACGGGCTGCTACAATGATTAAATCGGAAGGTTGCCAACCCAAAGTAACTCTGTCAATTGAGGTATAGCCTGAAGGCACTCCGCTCAATCCGTTTGCTTGTGTCTGAGTGTTCTGTAAATCTTCAATTGCTTCAGATATAATATATTGAATAGCCTGGGTGTCCCTCTTCATATTCCTGTCAGAAAGAGTGAATATCTTCTGTTGGGTTGAATCCAGCAGATCATCCACAGGCAAAGTATCATCAAACGAGTCTCTTTGAATCTGGTAAGATATTGAAATAAGCTCTCTCTGAATATACTTCTGGAGCAGTATTTTTGAGTGGTAGTCAATATGTGCAGCAGCACCAATCTTCATACTCAGCTGGCTTAGGTAGAGTGTACCTCCGACAGCATCAAGCTCCCCGGTCTTATTAAGCTCCTCGGAAACTGTGAATATATCTACGGGAGCGTGCCTTGTAGCCAGAGCCACTATAGCAGAGAAAATCTTCCTGTTGCTTTCCTTGTAAAAACATTCAGGAATCAATGTATCCACAACATCAGTCACAGCATCCGGCTCGAGCATCAATGCCCCGAGTACTGCCTCCTCTATGTCTATGGCCTGAGGTGGTTTCTTCCCCATCTCAAGACTCAGGACATCTATGCCTTTATCGGGATTCTCCTTTTTTTTGTACTGTGTTTTAGCCATTTAATACTCCTTTATCTTTCAAAAAAACATTTTATCCAAAACCCGTAAAATCTTTTCAACTGCAAAATCTATCTCATCCTCTGATATACAGAGAGGAGGTGCAATCCTAAATGCTGTGTCGCTGGATAGAAACCAATCAGTCATTACATCCTCCTCAAGAAGCAATCTGACTGCTTTCTCTCCCGCCCCTGACCGACCAAGCTCAATAGCCATCAATAGCCCAGACGCTCTTATCTCTTTGACAGCCGGATGCTTTTCAATCTTACCCGTAAACCGTTGGGATTTCTCTTCTACTTTATCAATCCACCCTTCACGCAATAATACTTTTAACGACGCAAGAGCCGCAGCACAAGAGACCGGATGCCCGCCAAATGTGGTTATATGACCTAGAGCTGGGTTGTACTGCCATTTCTCCATCATCTCTCCTGATGCAACAAGTGCACCTAACGGCATTCCTCCCCCCAATGCTTTTGCTAAGGTAATAATATCCGGAATAATTCCGTACTTCTGAAAGGCAAAAAGTCGTCCACACCTGCCGAACCCAGTCTGTACCTCATCAAAAATCAAAAGAGCACCTATTTCATCGCATCTTCGCCTTAATGCTTCAAGATACCCGGGCTTGGGGGGAATTATTCCTGCCTCTCCCTGTACAGGTTCAATGATAACTGCGGCTACTCTTCCGTTTATCAATTTGAGATCATCGACATTGTTAAATCTGATATGGCTCACACCAGGCAACAACGGTCTGAAAGAGCGTTTTAAATCCTCGTCAGTCATCAGGCTCATTACACCCTGTGTACTACCGTGATAACAATTATAACAACTGATGATCTCACCTCTTCCTGTAACTCTCTTCGCCAACTTTATTGCAGCTTCGTTTGCCTCGCTTCCTGAATTGACATAGTATACACTATTCAGACTTTCCGGCAGTAATGAAGTAAGCAAGGCAGCATGTTCTACCTGTGGTGCCTGTATAACCTCTCCATAAACCATAAGGTGCATATGGTTATTCACTTGACGGACTACTGCATCCAGAACCTCCCTGTTTGCATGTCCCACATTGGATACAGCCACTCCTGAAACCAGATCTAATATTTTTCTGCCATCATTGCCGTATAAAAAAACGCCCTCCGCCCTATTGATCTCAAGACCAAAAGGAGAAGGGGACGTTTGAGCTACATGCTTGAAAAAAAGTTCCCTTAAAGTATAGGGCATCGGAGACATTTATTCTTTCTCGTAGTCTGCACTAACGAGAATCCTCCCACAATATTCACAAACAATTATCTTTTTGCTGGAAGCGATATCCATCTGTCTTTGAGGCGGTATCTTATTGAAACAACCGGCACATGCATCCCTTCTTACAGTAACCACCGCCAAACCGTTTCTTGCATTTGTCCGGACTTTCTTATAGGCTGCCAACATCCTGATATCTATCTGAGAAGCAATCTCTTCCGACTTTTTAACCAACTCCTTCTCTTCTTTGGCTGTCTCTGCAACAATAGAGTCAAGCTCGCTCTTTTTGTTCTCAAGGTCTATCGCTCTCTCCTTTATTGCCTCCTGTGCAGCAGCAACGGCCTCCTTCTTCTCGGCAAGCGCTATGGTTTTCTCTCTAATTATTTTCTCGGCATGTTGAACTTCAAGGCCTTGATACTCTATCTCTTTTGTAAGAGAATCGTACTCACGGTTGTTCTTTACATTATTTTGCTGGCTTGTGTATTTTTCAATAAGAGATTTTGAATTTTCCAGATCATTCTTCTTCTGGGAAACCAGTTTCTCAATCTCCTTCAGTTCAGTCTGCAGATTATCAAGCCTTGTCCTCAGTCCCTGGATATCATCTTCCAGATCTTGAACCTCAAGAGGGAGCTCGCCTCTGAGAAGATGTATCTTATCTATCTTACTGTCGGTTTGTTGTAGATCGTATAAAAGACGCAGCTTTGTCTCCATACTGAGGTCACCCTCATTGGAAGTCTTCTGCAAAGAAATGAAAGTTCCTCCGTCCAGAGGGGTTTCAATAGTGATTTTTGGTTTAGCTGTTGCCATAATCTATTATTAA
>JAYFOS010000017.1:0-65340 GCA_034928745.1 Rikenellaceae bacterium | reverse complement strand
AAGGTCTTGAAAATCATGAGAAGCAGACCAAAAAAGTAGAGAATAAGGATTGGATAATTTAATAATTTACGGATGAAAAAATTACTTGTATCTCCGGCTCCCCACATACATGGTCCACAGACCACCAAGAGCCTTATGAGAGATGTCATCATCGCCCTGGTGCCGTCGCTGCTGGTATCGATATATTTCTTCGGATTCTCGGCAATAAAGCTGGCATTGGTCGGAGTTGTGACATGTGTCGCAGTTGAATATGTAATTCAAAGATATCTAATAAAATGCACCGTTACAATAGGTGATTACTCGGCAGCAGTTACCGGATTGCTGTTAGCTCTCAACCTGCCGCCCAACTCACCATGGTGGCTTATGCTGATAGGTTCAATTGTTGCGATAGGTGTAGCCAAACTTACATTTGGCGGACTTGGACAGAATCTCTTCAATCCTGCACTTGTCGGCCGTGTATTCCTCCTGGTCTCTTTTCCGGTCCTTATGACAGACTGGACAATTCCCGCGTCATGGTTCAGAGAGGGTATAGATGCATCATCAGGAGCAACAGCTCTCTCAATAGTGAAAGAGGGCCTTGCTCAAGGATTATCATTGGAACAGATATTCCAGACTCATAATTTCTCATATATGCAGATGCTTTTCAGCAAGATAGGAGGTTCTGTGGGTGAGGTATCTGCCCTGGCACTAATAATCGGCTTTGCATATCTTCTCTACCGAAGAGTAATTACAGCACATATCCCGCTTTCAATCATACTGACAGTTGCATTATTCACCGGAATTTTCTGGGTGGTTAATCCGGAGCAGTACACAGATCCTCTGTTTAATATACTGTCCGGAGGTATATTGTTAGGTTCGATATTCATGGCCACAGACTATGTTACATCACCTATGAGCAAGAAAGGAATGATACTTTACGGAGTAGGGATAGGAATAATTACAGTTCTGATACGGTACTTCGGCTCATATCCGGAGGGAATATCATTCGCGATTCTTATAATGAATGCATTTGTGCCGCTGATTAATAAATTCATGAAACCGGCATATTTCGGAAAGGAGGTAAAGAATGGCTAGAGAATCTACATTAAAGAATATGGTGGTGGTGCTTACGCTTATCTGTCTCGCATCATCCGCTCTGCTTGGAGGGGCATATGTGCTGACAAAAGAGCCGATAGAGGCGGCACAACTGGCAAAGATAAACCAATCTATAGCCGGTGTGGTTCCACCTTTTGACAACGACCCTAACGGAGACTCTTTTACTAAAGAGTACAATGGTGTAAAATATAAAGTATATCCTGCTGTAAAAGGTGGAGAAACTGTCGGTTATGCTGTTGAAACATTTTCAAATGCCGGATTTGGCGGAAGAGTCACTCTGATGGTTGGCTTCAGCATGGATGGTACAATAATAAATACAGTTGTCCTTAACCATTCCGAGACTCCGGGTCTGGGAGACAAGATGGTTGCAGGCAAAAGTAATTTCAGCCTTCAGTTTAAAGGCAAGAATCCTGCAGATTTCAAACTATCTGTCAAGAAAGACGGAGGCGATGTTGATGCCATAACAGCATCAACGATATCTTCAAGGGCTTTTTGTGGAGCAATGACATCTGCATACGAGGTCTTTAAACTATGTATGGCTGATAAAACAGAAAAGGAGGCAGTAAATGAGTAAACTAAACCTGATAACAAAAGGACTTGTAAAAGACAATCCCACCTTCGTATTAGTTTTGGGTATGTGCCCTACACTTGCGACAACAACTTCGGCTATTAACGGCCTTGGAATGGGTATTGCCACAACCTTCGTGTTGATTTTCTCAAATGTACTGATTTCACTTGTAGCAAAACAGGTTCCTGATAAAGTGAGGATTCCTGTATACATTGTACTGATAGCTGCGGTCGTAACAGTGCTTCAACTGTTGATGCAGGCATATACGCCTGGACTATATCAGACATTGGGAATATTCATCCCTCTTATTGTGGTTAACTGTATAGTATTAGGACGAGCAGAAGCCTTTGCTTCAAAAAATACAGTATTGGACTCTGCATTTGACGGTATTGGTATAGGACTCGGATTTACATTGTCTCTTACAGTTTTAGGAGCGGTAAGAGAACTTCTGGGTACTGCGTCAATATTTGGAATAAAACTGATAGATGGTGACGGAATGCTTGCTTTTGTCCTTGCACCGGGCGCTTTTATGGTTCTTGGATATCTGATGGTCCTGTTTAATATGTACAAATCAAAATTCACAGATAAGTAAAGAGTATGGAATACATAATTATAATAATAGCTGCCGTATTCGTTAACAACGTACTATTATCGCAATTTTTGGGCATATGCCCTTTCCTTGGCGTATCTAATAAAATCAGCACAGCTGCCGGTATGTCCGGAGCTGTTGTGTTTGTAATAGCTCTATCTACTCTTGTAACTTATCTGCTTCAATACTATGTCCTGATTCCGCTTGGCATTGAGTTCATGCAGACAGTGGCTTTTATACTTGTTATTGCAGCCCTCGTACAGATGGTTGAGATAATTCTCAAAAAGATCAGCCCCTCTTTGTATCAGGCACTAGGTATTTTTCTTCCGCTGATTACAACCAACTGTTGTGTGTTGGGTCTTGCAATCATTGTTGTATCAAAGGAATTTGCATTCGGAGGAGACCCTCATATGTTAAATTTAGCCGAGGCTGTAGTGTATTCAACAGCCAGTGCGGTTGGATTTGGTTTGGCAATGGTACTCTTTGCCGGTCTGAGGGAACAACTTGAACTGAACAATGTTCCCAGGGCATTCAAAGGTACTCCGATAGCACTTATTACCGCAAGTATACTTGCCCTTGCATTCATGGGCTTTGCAGGGTTGGTATAGTTGCTCAAACAAATTAAAGTCATGAAAAAGAGTTTGCTCGAAATTGAACAAACCCTCAGAGAGGGAAGCCTCCAGAAAGCACATGAAGAGTTGCTGGAATTTCTGGAGAGAGAACCTGACAACGACTCCGCTTGGTATATGTTAGGCGGATTGTTGAGAAGAGAACAATTATGGGGAGAGGCAATCAACGCCTTGAATAAGGCAAAGTTTCTCAATCCCACAGGACCTGCTGCTTATGCAATCGACTCTATCTATGAAATTCTGAGTTTTCAGAATACAGATCTGATGAATCCTTGATAAAACTAAATTATGCCAACAGCCATTTCACTAAGAACCTTGCTCTCATTCGCACTGATAGTGTGTCTGAGCACAACTCTCCCTGCACAGAAGACTAAGGGAGTTATTGCAAAACTACAGCAGACCGAAGTAAAGACCCCGGCTGCCGACTCTACAAAAAAGAGCCCTGAAAAAGCTCCTCTGACAATTGATAAGTTTGTCAAATCTGATGCCCGAATAATGAAGGGTATGACAACAGTATACAATCAGGAGAATAAGTTCTTTATCAATATAAATGATTCACTTTTAGGAAGAGACCTTATGATGGTTACACGAATCTCTCTGGGAGCCTCAGGAGTACGCACTGATTTTGAAGGTTACGCTGGAGACCAGATAAATCAAGGTGTATTTCGATTTGATAAAGGGCCTAATAATAAGATTTTTCTCAGGGAGGTAATTAACAGTGAGCGTTCAGACAGCACAAGTTCTATGTATGAATCAGTAGTTAGGTCTAATACAGAACCGATTGTGACAACGTTTGAAATCAAGGCTCAATCTGAAGATAAAAAGGATAATATTATTGATATAACTGATTTATTCAACGGTGATTCTGAGATGTTGTTCTTTAGAAAAAGATCAAAAACAGCATTCAAACTGGGAGGCTTACAGAAGGAGAGCTCTTATGTTTCTGTAGTAAGGACGTATCCGATAAATACTGAGATAAAAACAGTGAAGACATATCAGAAGTCTGACGGCGGGGAAAATGCAACATTTGAGATAAACAACTCATTTGTGCTCCTTCCTAAGGTGCCTATGGTTGCAAGATATGCAGATGACAGAGTTGGCTATTTTACAGAAAATTATACGGATTTTGACAAGAACCCGCAAGGTGTGGAAAGGGTTTCAATGATAACACGTTTCAGACTGGAACCTAAACCTGAGGATCTTGAGAAATACAAGAGAGGCGAGTTGGTTGAACCGACTAAACCGATAATATTCTATATAGACCCTGCAACTCCTAAGGAGTGGATTCCTTATCTTATCCAAGGCGTTAATGATTGGCAAAAAGCATTTGAGAAGGCAGGTTTCAAGAACGCTATAATGGGTAAAATTGCTCCAACAAAGGAGCAGGATTCAACATGGTCGTTGGAAGATGCAAGATATTGTGCAATAGTTTATAAAGCTTCTGCAACACCTAATGCCAGTGGTCCTCACGTAAGCGACCCGCGTTCGGGCGAGATTATAGAGAGTCATGTAAACTGGTATCACAATGTTATGTCACTTGTAAGAAACTGGTATATGCTTCAATGCGGACCGGTTGACTCTTCGGCAAGAAAAATGGAGTTTGACACTGAGCTTATGGGACAACTTATAAGATTCGTCTCATCTCATGAAGTAGGTCACACTCTCGGGTTGAAACACAATTTCGGTGGTACTAGCCACTATACAGTTGAACAACTTCGAGATCCGGAATTCCTCAAGGCAAACGGTCACACTACATCTATCATGGACTATTCAAGGTTTAACTATGTTGCACAGCCAGAGGATAAAATTGAAAGAGACCTGCTTTTTCCAAGGATAAGCCATTATGACCTTTGGGCAATCGAGTGGGGTTACAAGCGATTCCCGGATATTGATAATCCTGAGAAGGAGCTGCCATTTATCAATAAATGGATAATAGAAAAAACGAAGAACCCATACTATCTTTTCGGAACTGAGACTAGTTCAAATGATCCTAGATTGCAGAATGAGGATCTTGGTGAAAACCAGATGAAGGCAAACGAACTCGGAATAAAAAATCTGAAGCTTGTGATGAATGGTCTTGCCGAGTGGACAAAGGAACCAAACGAGGATTATTCTAACCTCAGGACTATGCACGGAGAGGTTAACAACCAGTTCCGCCGTTATATAGGTCATGTTGCCAAGTGGATAGGTGGGGTTTATGAAGATCCGAAGACAGTTGAGATGGAGGGAGATGTTTACAGGGTGGTAGAGAAAGAGAGACAACAAGAGGCAATGGATTTCCTTAACAGGAATCTTTTTGAGAATGCTCCGCTCTGGCTCATACCAAACAATTATATGGACAAATTCGTAAACCGTCCCGAACTTTTTATTGAGAGGGCTTACAATGCTGCTCTGGGAACACTGCTAAGTAAAAGGGTGATAATGAACCTTGCCTCAGCTGAGAGAAAATACGGCAAGTCTGTTTATACGCTTGAGGATATGTTCTCATCACTTGACAAAGTTGTGTGGAAGAAAAAGGTGACAGATCCATATGAGAGAATCCTTCAGAAAGCTTATGTAATCGGTCTCTGTGATCTCTTCACCGGAGCCAATGCATTCACATTCGGAGGCCCTCCTGTTATTACCTCAAACCCTAAGGATATGACAGAAGCATCTGGAGTTGCATACACCCAGATAATAAAAACCCTTAAACATATCAAGGGTATGAAGACAGGTGACTATCTCTCTGATGCACATTATGCATATCTTACACGCTATATAGAGAAGATTTTAAGTGCCGAGAAGTAATTGCTACGTACAAATACCAACATTCGTCAGATAAATTGTCCTTTCTCTTCTGATGATTATCCATAATGGGAGGATAGTGGTGGCAATTATAACTCTGCACAGTCTCCTTCTCTCGTATAATATGTAGTTCAGAGACCGTAGAAATTAATGGAGGATCTATTCACGGATATTATTCACAGTCGTCTTTTACTCGCAGTTGATATTGGGTCTCTTTGCTGATTCTCTATTCTTTTGACAGGAAAGATGTAATATTTATAGTTGCCTTGGTTTTGAGAATTTCAAGGACCTCTGCCGGAACTGCAACACTTTTGGTAATTCTGACCTGAGTTGCAGCTCTTCTGGTAATATCGTTAATTTCGTTAAAGAAAGGGGTAATGTTTCATTGTACCCTCTATTGCCCTAAAGGCACAGTTGTTATCTACATAAAATTTATGAATCATAAGTAAAAGTTGGGGATAATAGTCGCCGTCTTACTTCACTCGATTTTCATGGCAGTTGCACGGATTTGACTGAAAAGCTCCCAAAGAATAATCCCGATACTGACTGAGACATTAAGCGAGTGCTTTGTCCCTTTCTGAGGAATCTCAACAACCAGATCACTGAGGTCAGCAACCTCCTGTTGTACTCCTTTTACTTCGTTTCCGAAAATAATTGCATATTTTTTTGAACCTTCGACACTAAGATCTTCGAGTGATGTGGAGTTCTCTGTCTGTTCAGCGGTAAGAATGATGTATCCTTGCTCTTTCAACTCTTTCACGACCCTTACAGCATCCTTCTCATACTTCCATGCAACAGTCTCCTCTGCCCCAAGTGCGGATTTATGAATTTCAGCATTAGGCGGGCTTGCACATATACCGCAAAGGATAATCTGCTCCGCCGCAAATGCGTCAGCTGTCCGAAAAGCCGCACCTATATTGTGTTGGCTTCGTATATTGTCTAAGACAATAACTATCGGGCTCTTGGGGGCACTCTTAAACTCCTCTCCTGATAGCCTCCCGAGTTCGTAAACTTTTAGTTTTCTGAACATTTTTATTATTATATTTGCAAATATAGGGATTTAACCTCAAAAATTTCTACTACTATGAGTACAGATGTTAAACTGAAGTTAATCCAGAACGGTCCCCTCAAGGTCGAGGGAACAGTTGTGGTAATCCATCCTGACGGTAAGGAGGAGCAGAAGAGCAACTGCTACATATGCAGATGTGGCAAATCCGGCAACAAACCATGGTGTGACGGTTCTCACGCAAAGTAAAATGTTGTCGCAGAATCTTTAAACCATTTGCTATCTTTATTGTCAAATACAACACTAAGATATTGTTTTGATGAAAAAGAGGCAGAGGTATATAGCTTATATCAGTATTCCGGTTTTACTAGTTTTAGCAATTATTATTTATAACTCATTTTACTCTGATGTTAAGATGGGTGGTAGTGATATTTCTTCCGATTCAAAGGGAGAAAAGTCTAAAAGGGGCGGAGGCGATAAAAAATCCCTTCCGGTATCGGTATATATTGCAGATTTGCAAAGATCAGAAGATGGGCTGACACTGCCAGGAACACTTATAGCCAGGGAGAGAGTGGAGATGGCAAGTGAGCTTTCTGGCAGGGTGGTAAGTATCAACTTCAAGGAGGGTCAGTTTGTCCGTAAAGGGGAGGTTTTGGTCAAGCTTAACGACGATGAACTTCAGTCACAGCTTGTAAGGGCTGAGTACCAACATACATTATTGTCGGAAAAACTTGAAAGACAGAAAATCCTTCTCAGTAAGGAGGCTGTCAGCAGGGAGGATTATGATCAGGTCTCGACAGAGTTCAACGTGCTCAAACAGGATATAGAGCAACTGAAGATAAAAATTGAGAAGATGAAGATCCGGGCACCTTTTGACGGTGTCATAGGATTTAGGAATATCAGTCTCGGTGCCATGTTGGTACAGAACTCAAAAGTTGCCACAATTGTTGATGTTGCCCATTTGATATTGGAGTTCTCTATACCGGAGAAGTATACCAGAAACAAATTGATAGGCACAACTGTAAAATTTACGGTAGAAGGGATGAGTGAGCCGTTTCACGCATCGGTCTATGCCATGGACCCGGAGGTAGATGTCAAGACGCGTACATTAATGTTACGGGCCAGGTTTGACAACAGCCGCGGTTTGCTCAGACCGGGGATGTATGCAAAAGTAAGTTTGAGTTCACAGAACAATGCACTGAGCGTATATGTGCCGAATCAGGCTGTGGTTTCTGGTGTCAAAGGGCACTCCGTATGGTTGCTGAAAGAGGGAAAGGCAACAATGACACAGGTTAGGACCGGTCTTAGAACAATAGATATGATGGAGATAATTTCCGGAGTTGAAAAGGGTGATACAGTAATAACAACCGGATTGATGCAGCTTCGTGAAGGAGTATCTATAAATCCCACAAATCTTAAGGCTGAATGAGTCTATCCACCACTTCAATCAAAAGGCCGGTATTGACTACCGTAATGAGCCTTGTAATAATGATCTTCGGGGCTATAGGGTACGTGTCACTCGGAGTCAGGGATTATCCTAGTGTGGATAATCCCGTGATATCAGTCAGATGTTCTTTCCCGGGAGCTAATGCAGATGTAATAGAGACTCAGATTACAGAACCTTTGGAGGCTGCCGTTAACGGTATCCCCGGTATCAGGGCTATCTCAAGTACTAGTCGTGACGGGCAAAGCTCAATAAACATAGAGTTTAATCTTGAAGTTGATCTTGAAACGGCTGCCAATGATGTAAGAGATAAGGTTTCAGGTGCTATGAAGAGATTACCTCAGGATATTGATGCTCCTGTTGTGGAAAAATCAGATGCAGATGCACAACCTATATACTCTGTCACTTTACAGAGTCAGACTCGTGACATTATAGACCTCAGCGAATATGCAGAGGTGAATTTTAAGGAGAGACTTCAGACGATCAGTGGCGTTAGCAGTGTGAATGTTTGGGGTTCAAAAAGATACTCTGTCCGATTGAGAATGGATCCCCTGTTACTTGCAGCTTACAAGGTTACTCCACTAGATGTGAGAAATGCAGTCAACAGGGAGAATGTAGAATTGCCTTCAGGAACAATAATGGGATCGACAATGGAGCTTACCGTAAGAACATTGGGTCGTCTCAAAACAATTGATGATTTTAATAACCTGATTATTTCAAAAAATGAGGGAAGGATAGTACGTTTTTCTGATATAGGAGTTGCGGAGGTAGATGCAGAGAATACAAGATCGATTTTAAAGCGAAATGGTGTGCCTATGGTTGCATGTGTGTTGATACCTCAGCCGGGAGCCAATTATATCAATATTGTTGATGATGCAGAGAAGGCAATCAAAGAGCTTAAGAAATCTCTTCCTGAGGATATAGAGGTTGGTGTTGGCTTTGATAATACAGTCTTTATAAGAGATTCCATCAGTGAGGTCAAGTCTACTATTATGGAGGCTTTCTTCCTTGTAGTTTTAATTATCTTCCTTTTTTTAAGGAACTGGAGGACTACCCTCATACCTGTACTTGCCATCCCGATATCACTGATTGGTGTCTTCTTCATAATGTACCTAGCCGGTTTCTCCATTAACATACTGACATTGCTTGCAATAGTGCTATCAATAGGTCTTGTGGTGGATGATGCGATAGTGGTTATGGAGAACATATACACCAAGATTGAGAGGGGTGTCTCACCGAAGGAAGCAAGCATTGAGGGATCAAAGGAGATTTTCTTTGCGATTATTGCAACTACCATTACTCTGGTTTCCGTCTTTTTCCCGATTGTGTTCCTTCAAGGGGTGACTGGCCGTCTTTTCAGGGAGTTTTCGGTAGTGATAGCAGGTTCTGTGTTGATATCATGTTTTGTTGCTCTCACATTCACTCCGATGATTACGTCAAAAATGATCAAGGCAGGAGTTAATGAAGGGGCGTTCTATAAAAAGACAGAACCTTTTTTTGTATGGTTAAATGGTGCCTACAGACATTCACTGCAATCCTTTATGGCGAAAAAATGGCTCGCTCCATTGTTTTTGTTGATTACAACCGGATTGATAGTCTGGTTGTGGGTCTCAATTCCTTCAGAGATGGCGCCACTTGAGGACAGGTCGATGATTTCTATATCAAGTACGGCGCAAGAGGGAGCAACATATTATTATATGCTTGACTATTCTGATCAGATGTGGGATATGATTGATGCTTCCGTACCGGAAAAAGAAAATGCTCTGCAGATGGTTGGCATGGGAGGCTCTAACAGGTCTAACTTCCAGTTGTCATTAGTTCCTTCGGATCAGAGATCAAGGAAACAGCAGGATATAGCAGACGAACTTTCACCAAAGGTATCAAGAATGACGGGAGCAAAAAGTTTTGTCACACAACAACAGACTTTTGGGGGAAGAAGGGGTGGCATGCCGGTGCAGTATGTGATTCAGGCCAAAAATCTTGATTCTTTAAAGAGTGCTTTGCCTGTATTCATGTCTGAGGTCGCCCGGAGCGAAGTCTTTTCAAACTCAGATGTTAACCTAAGGTTTACAAAGCCTGAATTGAGCATTTCAATAGACAGGGACAAGACATCTTTAATGGGAATATCTATTCAGAACATTGCTCAGACACTTCAGCTAACCATGAGTGAGCAAAGAATAGGTTATTTCATAAGGAACGGAAAACAATATCAGATATTGAGCGAGATTAACCAGAATGACAGGAATAAGCCTCTTGACATGGCAAATATTTTTGTTAGAAATGACACAGGAGACCTGATTCCGTTGGACAATCTGATAAAAATGGAAGAGAGCAGCATGCCGCCTCAATTATACAGGTACAACCGTTTTGTCGCGGCAACCGTCTCCGCATCCCTTGAACATGGCTACACCTTAGGCCAGGGAATAGAGGAGATGGATAGGATTGCACACAAGGTGCTTGATCCGGACAGCTTCTCAACAGCTTTGTCAGGACAGTCAAAGGATTTTGTCGAGAGTACATCCAGCCTCTTTTTTGCATTCGTACTTGCTCTTGTGCTGATATATCTTGTTCTCTCGGCACAGTTTGAAAGCTTCAGAGATCCACTTGTGATAATGCTCACTGTTCCTCTGGCTCTTGTCGGCGCACTGTTGTGTATGAAGCTTGCGGCTCAGACAATGAATATCTTCAGTGAGATAGGGCTTATAATGCTTATCGGGCTTGTCTCAAAAAATGGAATACTTATTGTCGAATTTGCAAATCAAAGAAGGATTGCCGGTATAGATAAGCAGAATGCTATACTTGAATCATCTGCATCCCGTTTCAGACCGATATTAATGACCAGTCTCTCCACCATACTTGGTATACTTCCTATGGTTTATGCAACAGGTGCCGGAGCCGAAAGTCGTGTTGCCATGGGTGTTGCTGTTGCAGGAGGGCTTGTGTTTGCGACATTCTTCACGCTCTACATTATTCCTGCCATGTATTCCTATATTTCATCATCAAAAGCTTTGACTGATAATAATGAATAGAAAAATATATATAACTCTCGGTGCAGTTTTGCTTCTTGGTTTTTCTGCCTTGGCTCAGGAACCGGTAACATTGCAACAGTGCATAGCCGTTGCCCTGAAGGACAACTATTCTGTCATCATCTCCTCTAACGAACTGGAGATATCAAAGAACAACGTGAATCTTGCCCCTTTTCTTCCCTCTCTGACACTCGGATCAAAACAGACAACCACTGAGTTGAATGAAAGGTCATATAATCAACAGGGGGCGATTTCTGGGGAAATTTCAAAGACAACAACCATTCTCAGCAGTGCAACCTTGAACTGGAGACTGTTTGACGGATTCTCGATGTTTGCCGAGAGGGATAAGCAGGTTGAGCTGCTTAGAAAGGGAGAGTATGCGTTCCGCTCTGTAGTCGAAAATCTTGTTATGAATGTCTCTGTCCAATACTATAAGATAATAAGTCTCCAGAATCAGGTGAAGCTTCTCGATGAACTCTTGGGGATTTCAGATATCAGGTATAATCAGGCCCTTACAAGATACAGGATTGGTAAGGATTCTGGATTGGAGTACAAACAGGCCAAGATAAATCTTAACAGTGACTCTTCGCAGCTTCTGTTACAGAGGGAAACACTTAAGAATGCCTATATTGAACTCTTCAGACTGATGAATGTCCCGACAGGTTCAAAGTATATAATCAAAGACACTATTTTACCAGAGCCGGTAATGAGTCTGGATTATCTTCTAGGTAAGGGTATGGAGAACAACACATCCGTGCTTGCAGCCAAAATCGGAGAGAGAGTGGCAGGTCTTGATCTGAAAATTGCCAAATCATCGAGATATCCTGTGTTGGATTTATCAGCTGGGTACAACTATAATCTCTATGACAATGATTATTTCCCTTCGAAGTTTGACCGCTATAACGGATATAATTTCGGGCTGAACCTCTCAATTCCCATATTTGACGGCCTGGAGGCAAACAGGAAGATTAAAAACGCAAAGATACTCCGGGAGAATGCAAGATTGAATCTTGAGAGAGAGAGACAGGATCTTGACAGTCAGTTGCGTTCACTTTACAATCTCTATATAAACAATATCCGGATGGTTGAATTTGAGAGAGAGAACAAGGAAACAGCCTACTTCAACCTTGAGGCAGCCATGGAAAAATACAAGCTGGGAGGACTGTCAGGTATTGAATTCCGTGACATTCAGCTCTCTTATCTTGATGCATCCGACAGAATGTTGGAGGCAGTTTATCAGGCAAAGATATCAGAAATTACTCTTCACCTTCTGATTGGAGATCTGTTTCAGACATCTCATCAGAAGTGACATCAAAAAGATCTCTCTGAGGCAGCGAGTCCATTCCTGAAAATGCCTTATTGAACATTCCCTCTATGATTCGCGGGAAACGAGCCCCTTTCCAAGAACTGGTGTTGGCAAGAAATACCCAGGTCAGCCCATCTTTCTGGCATTTCAACATTGCACTCATTCCCGATAAAGTTCCTGTTCTAGTCCAATCTCCATTCGGACGGGCTTTAGCCCAACCTATAGGTAAATGTTGTGCATCGGCGGTTGTCATAATCTTTATGCTCTCGGGGGAGAGTATGTCCGGTATCTCCGGCCTGCCATCTATTGATGCCAGGAAACGAATAAGCTCACTTGGCGAGGCAACCCAGCCGCCTGCACCCAATAATCCGGCCACATTATTGCCCCCGTAGCATTTCGGACGCATAATTCCACTTCCGTCAAACGACTCGATCAACAACTCGTCATGAGGCTCATAATATCTTACTTCATTGGGGAACTTCTGTTCGTGGAAGTTGCGTGCAATGTGCATGTCGTAGATTCCTACAGGTGCCAGTATGACGTTTTTTACATAAGACTCGTAGGGAATGCCCGTGGCCTGTTCAATTATTCTGGAAAGCAGGACATATCCGAAATTTGAGTATTTAGTCCCGTTGCCGGGTTCATAGCTAAGATCCCTGCTCAGAACGTATCTTATAATGTCATCTGTACCCGGGGCTGAGTCTAATTTCATCCGATTACGTATAATATTTGGGATAAACATAGGGTCTCCACCTCTACGGGAAAATCCTCCCCTGTGTCTGAGCAATTCCTCTATTGTAATGCTTCTGACGCGCTTGTCTTTAATGTCCTTAAATTCAGGTATATCCATAAGACCTCCCCTTGCAAAGGGCTTTTGGTCAAGTGACAGGATTCCCTTTTCAACAAGCTTCATGACAGTCGCCGCTGTAATTAGTTTTGAAACAGATGCTATCCTGAAAATATGGCGTACCTCTGTTTTTACAGAATCCTCCTCATCAGCCCATCCATATCCTTTTGCGTAGATTAGACGCTCATCTTTCATTATGGCTACAGATGCACCTTTAATGCCCCACTGGCGCATGAACTGCCTGATATAACCGTCCAGCTTCTTTGTCTCAGGTAATTCAGATTTTTCATTCGAAAGGAGATGGTTCAGTGCAAACAGGGGTTCCTTATATTTTGGCTCCTCACTACTCTGTTCTTTTGTGAGGAGTGATTTTGTAAATATAAGGAGTGCGGTGACAATAATGAAAGCAAGTATTAGCCCGGATATTTTGACCGGGTGGCGGCGTCTTCTCCTGGAGGTCATTTATTTAGTGAAGAGTTAAAAGTGAAGGATTACTCCAGAGAGAATTTGATGTATATGTTTTGGGTAAAGCTTATTTTGCCAAAGGCAAGATCAGGCCCGGCATACTCTTCAGTTACATTGGCATTTTCCATTTTAGCTCCGAATGAGGCTAATCCTCTGATTACAATGTCTCTCTGATATCCTTCGCTATGTTGTATGTAGATTGCTTTGCCCAGTTTCCTGCCAAGGGCATTTGCAAGAATCTCGGCCCTGGCTTTTGCTTTTTCAGTTGCCATTATCATAACCTCGTTCTTCACCTTCTCTTTGTCAGTGACATCTGTCTTGACAATAGAAACATTTGGTATCGAAAGTTTTTCCAACTCCTTGAAAACCTTAATCAGCATATCTGTGCTTGTTATCTTGAGTTGGTATGATTTTGAAGTGACAACTGTATTCTTTTTAAGAATATACTCCTGAATCTGAGTGGCCATGTCTTTAATAAGCATCTCCTTTTCAAGATCAATACCCAGGGTTTTCAGCCTTGCAAACATCAATTTCTCCTGTTTCTCAAGGGACTTGCTTTTATTGTCCCTCTCTTCAATGGTTATACTTATAAATATCTCATCGGGAGAAACCTCTTTAGTGGCAGAGGCTGTAATCTCTATGTAGTTTTGATCAATAAAGTTCTTCTCTTGCGCCGATAGAGCAGTTGTTGCAATCAAAACTGCGATTGCTGTCAATATCTTCTTCATGATTATGATGTTTTGGTTGATTTTCTGATTACATAAATTATACCATGTTATTTTTAGTGGCACTGATTTTTCTAATTTGCACAATACCAATATGTATAAATAAACAAAAAATTATGTGCCTATATTTATGCAAATTAGAAAAATCAGTGCCACTAAAAACGCAAAAAAGGGTGGCAATTTTTTTTGCCACCCTTTACCAGAATACTTTCACTTGTTCTTTTCAACCGTTTTACGGGTTGCTTTAAATGATTCGTATTTGGAGCTTATTTCGGGTTAATATTGTCAGAATATTCCACGCTCAGTGTACTTGGTATGGAGAAGTTCATGAGAGTGATGGCCAAGAGGCTCTTTTAAAAATTCATCATAAATAGCTTTAATGGCCGGATTTTCATGCGATTTGCGAATCGGTTTAAGAGAGTCCTCCTTGTAAATCGAGTCGGCTCTTTTTTGTCGGATCTCCCATGTTGTCGGAATTGACTGTCCACCTCCTCCAAGGCATCCTCCCGGACATGTCATTACTTCAATGAATGCGTATGGAGATTTTCCCTCCTCTATCTGATCTAATAGTGTGCGGGCATTTTTGAGAGTATGGGCTACGGCAACCTTTAGTTTCAGACCGTCAATGTCAAGTTCCGCCTCTTTTATCCCATCAAATCCTCTGACAGCATTGAGATCAATCTTTGGAAGAGGCTTCCCGGTGAGTACCTCGTATGCAGTACGAACGGCCGCCTCCATCACACCTCCTGTGGCACCGAAAATAACTCCGGCTCCTGTAGATATTCCAAGCGGTTCATCAAACTCCTCTTCAGGAAGATTTTTGAAATCGATGCCTGATTGTCTGAACATCCTTGCCAATTCACGGGTTGTAAGTACATAATCAACATCGAAAAATGACTCATTTTCATTGAGTCCCATTTTTTCTTTCCAGAACTCAAATGCAGATTTCATCTCAGGTCTCTTGCACTCGAATTTCTTTGCAGTGCAAGGCATAATTGAGACAACGACAATCTTCCTCGGATCAATTCCGAACTTCTCTGCATAATAAGTTTTTGCAACAGCTCCGAACATTTGCTGAGGAGATTTGCACGTTGAAAGGTGGTCCAGAGATTTCGGGAAAAAGTGTTCTATGAATTTTATCCAGCCAGGAGAGCAGGAGGTAACCATAGGTAAGACCCCTTTGTTTTTAATACGGTGAATAAGCTCGAACCCCTCCTCCATGATTGTAAGGTCGGCAGTGAACTGGGTGTCGAAGACCTTGTCGAATCCTACCCTTCGCAGAGCTGCGACCATTTTGCCGGTGACAAGAGCCCCGTATTCCATGCCCATTGCCTCCCCAATGCCTACACGTATGGCAGGAGCGGTTTGTACAATGACATATTTGTTTTCATTGTATATCTCATCGAAAACATTCCGGGATTCATCTTTTTCTATAATTGCAGCTGTAGGACATACAAGGGCACATTGACCACAGTTGGTACATGCAACATTTCCCAGACCTTTGTCAAGATAGGTGGAAATTTTAGTCTTGAGTCCCCTTCCTGTAAAATCGATTGCATTTACAGTCTGTACTTGAGAACATACAGCGACGCACCTGCCACATAAAATACACTTCTCAGGAGTTCTCAGAAGTGAGAGTGAGGTGTCATCCACTTTGCTGACCGGTTTGGTCCTTGTAAAAACAGTCTCTTTGATGCCTATGGTTGCTGTCAGATCCTGCAACTCACAGTTGCCGTTCCTCTCGCATATAAGACAATCTTTCGGGTGGTTGGCGAGTATAAGTTCTAGATTTATCTTTCTGGCCTGATCAACAAGTGGAGAGTGTGTCTTGATCTCCATCCCCTCAGCAACATTGCTTATACACGATCTGACAAGGTTTTTTGCCCCCTTGACCTCTACCACACATATTGCGCAGGATGCATTGTGAGAGACATCTTTCAGGTAGCAAAGGGAAGGTATCTGTATCCCTATCCCGCGGCAAGCCTCCAGAATAGTAGTGTCAGCCTGGACTTGATATTCCCGGCCGTCTACAGTTATGTTTACATTATTTTTTTTCATGATTATTCCTCCTCTGTTTTGACGGTAGTACGGACATCGCAGCGCAGGCATCTTGCTGCCTCTGCATAGGCTTGTGCCGGTGTGTAGCCAAGACTGATCTCGTTGAAATTGCCGATTCTCTCCTCGAGCGGACGTTTGACCGAGTAATGGCGATTCCCGCCTTCCGGTTTGAGCGGAACCTCGTCACTGTATTCAAATTCTCTGAAGAGTCTGTGGAAACGTCTCTTGTCCATCAATTTATAATCAATTATCTCTGCGGCCTTCTTTGCAAGGCCCATTGCTTCGGCAGCTGTTGCCGGACCAGTGGTTGCATCACCTATGGCAAAGAACTTAGGCCGGGTTGTCTCTAGAGTGAAATGATCGACATAAACATTCCCGTTACCTAAGGTCCTAATGCCGTGTTCCTTGGCAAAACCGGCCTCAACCTCTTCACCTATGGCCATAATTACCGTATCACAGTTCAATGTGAAGCTCTCACCTGTTGGAACAGGTTTGCGTCTGTTAGAGAGATCAATCTCACCGCATGCCATCTTCATCAGACTGATACCCCTGACCTTGTCATTTGCATCAGCAAGGATTTCGTCAGGATTGCAGAGGAAGAGGAAGTTAACGCCCTCATTCTCGGCCTCCTTAATCTCATCCTTATTTGCAGGCATGTCAGCCTTGAGCCTCCTGTAAACTACAGTCACCTCGGTTCCGAATCTCTGAGCTGTACGAGCTGCATCGATTGCCACATTGCCGGCACCGACTATAACGACATGGTGTCCCAACTCAGGTTTCTTACCCAGTGATACATCCTTCAGAAACTCCATGCCGGATATTACTCCGCTCAGTTTACAGCCAGGTATCTGAAGTTCGGTGTCTTTATTTGCACCGACGGCAATAATGACGGCATGATTGTCATGTTCGAGCTTTTCCATTGAAATATCCTTGCCAACAGTAGTGTTGAAAACAAAGTTGACACCGAGCTCTTTGATGAATTCAATCTCACGCTGAAGGACATCCAGCGGAAGTCGGTACTTAGGAATACCCCATCTCAAAATGCCTCCGGCCTCGGTCTCGGAATCATATACAGTCACATCATGCCCGAGTCTGACCAGATAATAGGCAGCTGTAAGCCCTGCGGGGCCTCCTCCGATGACTGCTATCTTCTTGTATGTAGGGGACATCTTTTCACTGATAATCCTGTCATAAATTTTTCTCGTCTTACCTTCTGCATAGATTGTGTCTGAGATGTAACGGTGAATCTCTCCCTGAGATACTGGAGCGTCAATACCCTCACGTCGGCATTTCATCTGACAATGGAAGTGGCAGATTCGTCCGATTGTTGAAGGAAGCGGATTGTCTCTCAATGTTGACTCAAAGGCGTCTTCCAGCTTGTCCTCTTTGAGAAGTTGCAGATACCGAGGTATATTCATATGCATCGGACAACTATTCTCGCAAAGAGCAGTGAACAGGTCTTGGCATATACCCGGTTCACACTTCTTCTCAATCATGTGGTGATCATACTCATCCTTGAAGTACCTAAGGGTTGTGAGCACCGGGTTCGGAGCAGTCTGACCAAGACCGCAGAGGGCTGTAGCCTTTATTACTTTGCCGAGTTCTTCGAGTGTGCTGATATCTTGTGCAACAGCAGTTCCGCTTGTGAATTTCTTGATTATCTTAAGAGTCTGAGCCAGACCTTCACGGCAAGGTGTGCATTTGCCGCAAGACTCCGCATTGGAGAATTCGGTGAAATACCGGGCAACATCAACCATACAGTTGTCTTGATCCATGACAACCATACCTCCTGAACCCATAATCGCCCCAAGGGCATTAAGTGACTCATAATCCACCGGAGTCTTAATATAGTCTATCGGAATACATCCTCCGGAAGGACCGCCGGTCTGGACCGCTTTCACTCTTTTCTGACTGCCTGTGCCCTCACCAATCCTAAAGACAATTGTCTCCAATGTCGAGCCTAAAGGAAGCTCTACAAGACCAGTGTTCTTTACCTTGCCCACAAGGGAGAAAACCTTTGTGCCTGCGCTCTTTTCTGTTCCTGTCCCGGTGAACCATTCGCCACCTTTTGACATTACAACAGGTATATTACACCACGTTTCAACGTTGTTTATATTTGTCGGGAATCCGAAAACTCCTTTTACAGCAGGGTAAGGCGGCCGTGGAATAGGTCTTCCGGCTCTACCTTCAATACTGCGTATAAGTGCGGTCTCCTCACCACAAACAAATGCTCCGGCTCCCTCAACTATATCGATGTCAAAGTTGAATGCGGTTCCCATAATGTTCTTTCCCAGAAGTCCGAGAGACTTGGCCTGATCGATAGCCCCCTTGAGACGCTTGACAGCAAGAGGATATTCAGCCCTTATATATACAACTCCCTTTGATGCTCCCATTGCGTAAGCACCTATGGTCATACCTTCAAGAAGCATGAACGGGTCGCTCTCAATCTCGTTCCTGTTCATGAAAGCTCCCGGGTCACCCTCATCTGCATTACAGATCACATATTTCTGCTCAGCATTTACCTTGGCCATCAGTTCCCATTTCTGGCCTGTAGGAAAACCTGCACCCCCGCGACCGCGAAGCTTTGAAAGCTTCACTTCATCAATCACTTCTTGCGGAGATTTTCCGGTCAACACGCTGTATAGCGGAAAATATCCGCCGACAGCTATATACTCCTCTATGTCATCCGGAACAATCAGACCACAGTTGCGAAGTACAATCTTTTTCTGCCATTTAAAGAAAGGGATATCGTTCCAGAGAGGATGTTCCTCAAGCCCCTTCCCAAATTCGAATTTTCCTGTGATAAAGTCCCACTCCTCAATCCGGCATAGGACATTCCTGAACGGCATTATGCCCTTCTGTATGCCGGATATGACGGGAATCACGTCCACTTCGGACACCCTGTGTAAAATAACAAGGGGTTTCCCCGGAATATAGACGTTTACAAGAGGCTCTTCGGCACAAAAGCCAAAACACCCTGTCTTTTTAAGGATTATGTCAAGTCCTCTCTCTTTGATTATTCGCTCAAAACTGTCATAGAGGACCTCTGCGCCTCTTCCGATTCCGCAGGTTCCCATACCGATTGCGATATAAGGCCTGTCAGGAAGAATTTTGGTGGCTGCTTTTTTTCGGATACCATCCAAACTAGCAAAGTCTGATATTTTCATCTTTTTTGTCCTCCCTTAAGTTTTGTAATAACTTCAATATCTTCTCAGATGTTACATTACTGTAGATAATGCCGTCTACTGCCACAACAGGTGCTAGTGCACACTGCCCGAAACAGGCAACGGTTTTGACTGTTATTTGTCTGTCTTCAGTAGTGAAACAGGTTTCACCTGCTTCAAAAGCTTCCTTGCAGCCCGGAAGGGCGTCAAGGTCGTCGAGTAGAACCTTAGAGCCCTTTGTGTGGCAGGCTGTGCCCCTGCACACAATTATGGTATGCTTGCCCTGAGGTTTCAGGTTGAAAAATGAGTAGAAGGTAGCCACACTGTAAATCTGAGAAAGTGGTACCTTTGTCCGGGAGGAGAGGTAATCCATACTTTGAGGATCTAGGAATTTGTACTCATTGGCCTCCTGAATCTCTTCCATGGCTGTGAGTAATTTCCCCGGCTTTCCCTCATTTCTGGAAATAATCTCATCGATAGTTCTTTTATCGACAAGAATTTCAGCATTAGTGTCCATTGAATTGTGTGTTAGTTTATAATATCTGGTACAGAATATTCTTAAGGAAAGCGGTGCATGAAGGTAATCATACGGCATTATCCCGGCACATCAAACAACACATGCAATATGGTAGTAAATTTAATAAAATAATTACACGATTGCAAAATCATAGAAAAATGTAAAAAAGTTATAGGGTATTTCTTCAGTTGCCGGTCTTTAATGTGTAAACGGATTGGAAACTTTAATTCAGAGAAATATGAAAACAAGACTTAATCTTTTCTTCAGGCTAATGTTGGTAGCATTGTCCATTTCTATAATTACACCAGCCTGGGCCCAAGCCGATAAAGATTTTTATGTGGTTAAGGGTATTGTAAAGGACAAAATGACAAACAAAATCCTCGAGTATGCAAATATCTCGATAAGTGGTACAAACATCGGAACCGTTGCTAACAAGGACGGTGAATTTTCAATTAAGATCAAAAACGAAATTAAAGCGGAATCGATTGAAGTCTCACGCATCGGTTACAAGACAGAGGTGATTCCCGTAAATGGAGTCAGAATCGACAAACTTGTGGTTTATCTGACACCAAAGGAAAATATTCTTGAAGCCATAACAATACTCGGTAAGGATCCTACAGAGCTTGTACAGGAGGCAATAAGCAGGATCGGAGACAACTACAGCGGTGAGGACAATCTTCTTTCCGGATTTTACAGGGAAACTATAAAGAAGAGAAGTACTTATGTCAATGTTGCTGAGGCAATAGTTGAGATATATAAGAGCAAATATGGCGAGCAGAGACTTGAAGGAGATCTGGTACAGGTCTACAAGGGCAGGAGAATCATTTCACCAAAGATGGATGACACAGTTTTGGTAAAACTCCTTGGCGGTCCAAATCTATCCATATATATCGACGCTGTGAAGAATCCTGATCTTATGCTCACAAATATGAACATTAGCGATTATTACTACAGGATGGAGCTTCCTGTCATGATAGACGACAGACCTCACTACGTTGTCAGTTTTGAGCCTCAGGTTGTACTTCCTTACCCTCTCTATTTCGGTAAATATTACATAGACAGGGAGACACTGACATTCTCAAGAGTTGAGTTCAGCCTCAGCATGGACGACAAGAACAAGGCAACACAGATGATATTGAAGAAGAAACCTTTCAGTCTGAGATTTAAACCCGAAGAGGTCTCCTTCATGGTTAATTACAAGAGAATGGGTGACAAGAGTTATCTGAACTATGTAAGAAGTGAGCTACGCTTCAAATGCGACTGGAAGAGACGTCTGTTCTCAACAAACTACACCATTGTCTCAGAGACTGTCGTAACAAAGAGATCTGACAAGCTGCTTCTCAAGGCACCAAGAAAATATGCTTTCAATGACGCATACTCACTCTCAGATAAGGTAGACAATTTCTATGACGAGAACTTCTGGGAAGACTACAACATCATTGAGCCGGAACAGTCACTAGAAAGCGCTGTAAACAAACTGAGAAAGTCAATTAAGAATTAAACGGTTCCTTTTTGTATATTTGAGTAAGTTTTACTAATTCAAAATGGTTCAGGAGCTGTTCATCATAAAGAGGATAAAGGAGGGGGATATTGCGACTTTCGAGACACTTTTCAAGTCAGTCTATACCCCTCTTTTACTTTATTCAGCAGGAATTACAGGGAGAAGAGATGTTTCGGAGGAGATAATACAGGATCTTTTCTACTACATCTGGAAGGAGAGGGAAAGTCTGCAGATAATGCACTCGTTAAAGGGATACCTCTACAGATCGGTGAGAAACCGCTCTCTTCAATACCTGGAACATGAAAAGGTTGATGAAAGATTTAAAGGGAGAAACGAGGTCTGGGGATATGACAGCCCGCCGGATGGCCAGGAGATGCTGGAGCTGAGGGAACTGGAAGAGATTCTTAAGAAAAGCATGATAAAGATGCCAAGCAGAAGAGTTGAAATATTCAGGATGCATCGTTTCGAGAATAAAAAATATACAGAGATTGCCGAGGCACTCTCACTCTCGGTAAAGACCATAGAGGCGGAGATAACCAAAGCACTCAAGACAATACGGAAAGAGATAGAATTACATACAGAATTATTATGAACTCAGCAGAAAACAAAAGAATGACAGACCTTGCATGGAACAAGCTTCATGATCGACTTGAGAGGGACGGTCTGTTGGATAATAATGCTGTGAAGGTAGAGGGAACCCCATTCAAAGGAAGATTTGCTCTCAGCCTGGCAGCCTCCCTGGTTCTGATAGCCTGTGCAACAATTTATATTCTGTCCGATCTCTCCGGTTCAAAGAGAGAGATGATGATACTAAGTAATAGTGAAAGCACAACTCTGGTCAAGACTCTCGCAGACGGGTCCGTAGTATATCTGGCCTCAGGGGCGCAGATTACATATCCATCGAAATTTGATAAAAATAAAAGAGAGATAAAACTCAAGGGAGATGCTTTTTTTGAGGTTGCCAAAGACAAGAATGCGCCTTTTATAATAGATGCAAACGTTATGGAGATTAAGGTTCTCGGGACATCGTTCAATGTCAGGACGGCTGACACATTGGCCCCGTCACTCTCCGTAAGAACAGGTCTTGTACAGGTAACTCTCAGATCAGGAGGGCTAAGCGGCAGGGTGGCAGCAGGAGAGACGGCAACGGTTAAGGAGAAGGCTCTTAAAATAGTGCCAACAATTGATATAACACAATTTTCAAGATATTCTGATCAGATACATTTCAAGGATGAGAGGCTTGCAGATGTCATAAATGTTATAAACAGGATGACAAACAGCGGGGCTCAAGGGGTTACAATCTCCGTTGACAAATCTCTTGATGAACGTAAACTCACCGCAACATTTACAGATAACTCACCGGAATCGATAGCACAAATGATTTGTATAGCCCTGAATTTGAAATATGATACCAAAGAGGATGCTATATTGATATATGAGTAAAAAATATATCCTGACTGTCTTGCTTATATGCTGCGCCATGCAGTGTTGCCCGCAAATCCTGCGTGCACAGGAGCAGACAACTCCGGATCCTTCTCAGATCAATCTCCGTTTTGACATGAAAAAGGGGACAGTATACCAAATGATCAACAGGGTTTCTGATCTTACAGGATATTATTTCATTTATGACAGCGAGCTTGTAGATAATGAGAAAAAAGTCAGGGTGGTTCCCGGTGACTATCATCTGCGGGACCTTGTCCGGAAGATTACAGGTAACGGAAATATTGAGTTGAGGATACAGGGAAGCTATCTCCTGATATATCTCCCTTATGTGAAAAGTACTCCGGAGGTTGTGGCCGAACCTCTCATTCATGTTGACAGTATGCTTGTGATAAGGGGAAAGTTACTGGATCGAATAACCGGAGAGCCGGTAATCTATGGTACAGTAAATGTCGAAGGGAGTTCCATGGCAGCTCTCTCAAACCGAAACGGAGAGTTCATGCTTAAGATTCCCGATTCACTCTCCACGGCCCTGATACGAATATCTCATATGGGATATCTGAACCGGCTCATTGATGCATCATTAATAGCGGGTCGTAATATAGATATCTTTCTTGACCAGAAGGTTATACCTCTTCAGGAGATTGTGGTGCGGATTATAGACCCTAAAGCAGCTTTGCGCGAGATGCTCAGGCGAAGGGAGGAGAATAACCAGATCAAACCTGTCTGGATGACAACATTTTTCCGTGAGGGGGTGGAAAACAAGAATGGATTCAACCTGACCGAAGCCGTCCTTAAGATATACAAGACCGGAATCCAGGGATCTCTTTCCAGCGAACAAGTAAAGATATTGAAGATGCGCAGGCTTACAACCCCGGGTTACAATGACACATTGGTGACAAAACTCAAGTCCAGCATCAACTCTTGTCAGATGCTCGATTTAGCAAAGAATCTGCCCGATTTTCTGGATCTTCAGTACAACCATTACTATGATTTCACCCATACAGACATAACCGTACTGGACAACAGAAGGGTGTGGGTATTCTCTTTCATACAAAAGGAGGAGGTTACAGATCCACTGTTTACCGGGAAATTATATGTGGACGCCGAGAATTATGCGTTACTCAAGGCTACTTTTGAGATTAACCCGATTTATGTTCACAAATCCGCAGAGATATTGGTGCTCAAGCAAAGCAGGCATATAAAGGCAACGCCTTTAAGTGCCAGATATGAAGTCTCATATGCCCCGTACAGCGGTAAATATTACCTGAGTCACGTCAGAGCCGATCTGGATTTGAGAATGAAAAAAAGAGGAAAGATTTTCGGCTCAAATGTTCATGTCTGGTTTGAAATGGCGAACTGTGAGACTGATACAGTAAATGTAAAAAGATTTACAGCAGAGGAGAGAGTCTCGACAAGAGACTTCTTCTCTGAGCAATCTTATGTCTATGACGAGAAATTCTGGGGTCAGTTCAATACACTAATCCCGGAAAAATCTCTGGTAGAGCTTATAAGAAAATATGATTTCTCTTATGAGAGGTAGATTACCTGTCAGCAAGCACAGGAATCTTCCTGCCGATAAGTTTCTGGATATCCTTAAGTCTGCTTATCTCCTCCTGCGGATCGCAGAATGACATTGCAATACCGCTGTTGCCGGCCCTGCCTGTTCTGCCGATTCTGTGCACATAAGTCTCAGGAACCTCCGGAAGATCATAGTTGATAACATGTGAGAGGTGGTCTATGTCAATACCGCGTGCCGCAATGTCTGTGGCAATTAAAACGCGGGTTTTGTGGCTCTTGAAATTGAGCAGTGCACTTTGCCTTGCGTTCTGGGACTTGTTGCCGTGAATAGCGGCAGTGCCTATCCCTGCATTGCAGAGTGATTTTGCAATTTTATCAGCACCATGTTTTGTGCGGGAGAAGACCAAAACGGACTTTTTGCTTTTGTCTTTAAGAAGGTCAATCAATAATGCAGTTTTCTCCTTTTTCCCGGCATAGAGAAGGTATTGGTCAATCGTATCAACTGTTGATGATACAGGAGTTACTGCCACCTTTTTTGGGTTTTTCAATATAGAGTTTGCAAGTGAAGCAATCTCAGGCGGCATTGTGGCAGAGAAGAAGAGCGTCTGCTTGTTTGACGGGAGAAGAGGAAGAATCCTCTTGATATCATGGATAAAACCCATGTCAAGCATTCTGTCAGCCTCGTCAAGAACAAAGAAGTCAATCTTTTTGAGATTAATATATCCTTGGTTTATCAGGTCAAGAAGCCTTCCGGGAGTGGCTATCAATATGTCAACACCGTTTCTTATGGCATCTGTCTGCGGTCTTTGGCCGACACCTCCGAATATCACGGTGTGTTTAAGAGAGGTGTATTTGCCGTAAGCTTCAAAGCTTTCTCCTATCTGTATTGCAAGTTCCCTTGTGGGGGTAAGTACAAGTGCCTTGATCTCTTTATCTCTTCCCTGCTTTACATTTCTGTATAGCTTCTGTAAAATCGGGATAGAAAATGCCGCAGTCTTTCCTGTTCCTGTCTGAGCGCAGCCTAATATGTCGGAATTATTTAGAATAATTGGAATAGCCTGTTCCTGGATTGGTGTAGGGGTAGTATAACCCTCTACGGTGAGAGCCTTTAAAATCGGCTCAATAATGTTCAGTTCGTTAAATGTCATTTATGATTTTGGAAATATTCAGCCGCATAGAAACATCGGCCTTTTTTGTATAGAACGCAAAGGTACGACAATAAATCCACAATCAACTATTTATTTATCAAATAGTAAAAATGTCACTTCATCCATGATGGTTTCGGCTTGTCCATCAGATAGTAGTCAAAATATTCATCCATCCTTCTTGACCAGTCTTTCTTGACCTCCCATGGACGAATATTGTGTCCGACTCCCTTGTAGTTGAACATCCAGACCTGCTTGCCAAGCCTCCTGAGTCCAAGGAAAAGCTCAATTCCCTGAGAATAGGGAACCGCCTCGTCCGCATCACAATGTCTTGATAAAAGTGGGGTTGTCACCTGGTCCAGATAGAATGTAGCTGAATTCTTTATATAATTCTCCTGTTTTTCCCATAGGCTGCCTCCGATACGGCTTTGAGTACATTCATACATGAACATTCTCGGTGTACCGGCGGCACTTCTTATACCGGTATAGGCCGAGGTCATGTTTGTAACGGCAGCTTCTGAACAGGCACATTTGAAAATGTCCGACTGAGTGATTAGATATGCCACCTGATATCCACCCCAACTGTGGCCCTGAACCCCGATTCTCTCCGGGTCTGCAATTCCTTTGTTTATAATATATTCGGTGCCGCTGACAACTGCATTGACGCAACTTTTACCCGGCCAGCCGATTTCATAATGAATGTCAGGCATGAAGACTACATACCCACGACTTACGAACATTGCCGGATTTATTGTAGACTCGGTAGGCTCCGGGACATAAAATTTAAATGCATCTTGGGTCATTGTCTCATAAAAATAGACAATCACCGGATATGTTTTAGTTGAATCATATCCCTCCGGAGTGTAGAGAACACCTCTCTGTTCCACGCCGGAGCTATCCTTCCAGGTTATCACCTCAGAGGTTCCGATGGCGAAATACTTGGTCTGCTCATTCAGATCTGTAAGCCTCATGAGAAGCCTGAAATTCTTGTCTGTAAGCCAGAAATCCGGAGCCTCTTCAAAACGTTCGCGTTTTATCACATAATTGCTCTTGCCCAGCTTTTTGCTAAATGAAAATTTGCATGCGTCCTCAAGCAGTTTTATTGGATTTTTTCCTACGCTGACCTTGTAAAAACCGCTGTGCATATTTCCAAGATTAGTAGATTCAAGCAGGATATCTTCTTTAAGGTTTACACCAATCTTCTTGTCACCTTTATCCTCGAGCTTCAGTACTTTGAAACGGATATTGTTTTTCCTGCCGTATCCGTTTGTGATAGCTATTGGTTCTCCAATTCCAGAAGTGGGAAGCGCCCAAACGTCATACTTGTCATATACAATGAAATACTGGTTGTCATTTGTCAGTCCGCCCTGTCCGTAACTACCTGCAGGCTGCGGCTGATCAAATTCCTCATTTATTACAGGGTATGGTAAAAGATCCGATATACATACCCGCTCTCCGCTTTTAATATCGATTATAAACCATGCAGCAGCATCAGAGTCGAATATGAAAATATGCGGTGTCCTCGGAGATACGGTAAAATTGCCTTTGAACTTGCGGAGAAGAGTCTTTCTCTCACCTGTTTTAACGTCAGTGCATAAAATATCTCTTGGAGCAGGATCCTCCCAATCAGAGGTCATTCTATACGGAGTCTCATCGAACTCAAATCCATAAGGAGAGTCGTCCTCAATTTGCAGATAGACACCTTTTCCCTTTGAAAGCTGAATAAATTTTCCTGTCTGAGGATAGTAGACACATTTAAGGCTCTTGGCAAACATAGTGGGCCCCTTTTTCT
This sequence comes from Rikenellaceae bacterium, assembly GCA_034928745.1. Taxonomy (GTDB): domain Bacteria; phylum Bacteroidota; class Bacteroidia; order Bacteroidales; family UBA932; genus Bact-08. The sequence goes on along the minus strand of JAYFOS010000017.1, from coordinate 37,718 downwards.
GTTTTAGAGGAATAAGTGTGTCGTTCCATCTCCACAATTCGTACTCGAAGGCTGGTTTGGCCTTTTTCTCTTTAGGTTTTGCCAAAGAGTCTGTTATCAATTCAATTTCAAATTTCAGATAACTCCCGTCGGCGGAGAACTCAACGCCCTTCTTTATGTTGAACCTTCTGTCCTGAGGCAACAGACTTCTCTCAATATTAAAATTGGTCAGGGACTTAGTCTTTATATCGAGAGCTGAAATTTTAGGATTGCTGAAAAGGGAATCTTTATCGGAATAGAATACCAACCGTTTTCCGTTCTTGTCACACGAGACTCCGTCTATATATGAATCTCCGCTGTAAAGAGAAACTCTCTCAACTCCGTTCTTCCCTTTAAGATTGAGGCCTGTTATTGTAGTAGCTCCGTTTTGACCGGTAACGGCAACCAGCAATTCCGGAGTTGCAAATACTCTGGTTCTGGTGTGTTGCACGGAGTCAATCCTGCCGTCTGTAGTGTTTTTAAGGTACAGTGTGTCACCTCTCATATAAGTGATGAATGGAGATTTCTTGTCTACTACAGCACTCTTTGTCTTTCCCAGCGTATCAATTTTTCCGTTTATGCCATTAACACAGTATAGCGAATCCTTAACAAAAAATATAGCAGACTTTTGTCCGTCAAACATTTCAACATCCTTACCTCCCTTAATCTCCTTTTTTAACCTGAGTCTGTCAATCTTGACTACAAGAATTGTCCCGTCTTTCTTATTCTTATATTTGGAAATGCTCCATGAGGCGTCGTCAGAGATTGTAAGCGATTCACAAGTTTTCCATGTATCAAAAACCGTACTATCAAGCTGCCTGCCTTGAGCATGAAGGTTACTATTGTTTATAAATGTGGACTGGATTAAGATTACTGCAGAAAGCAGTATTTTAGCGAAAATGGGGCTCTTTTTCATTTTTGGAAATTTAATGCAAATATAAGGATTTTTTTAGTGGCACAGATTTTTCTATATTGTTGATAAATAGATACATGCAGAATAGAGTGTATTTGTGTGATGTATCTATCTTGTAGATTACGAGAAATATAGAAAAATCTGTGCCACTAAAAAAAAATATAACTAAATTGCAATAAATTAAGAGCCAGAAGCATACATTAAAGATAGAAGGTATGAAACGATTTGCAGTAATTGCTATTTTTATTTTATCCATTATTTCATGCAGTGAAGATAAACCCGGCAAGAGAGTCTTTACCTATGACGAGATAAAGAGTGCAGACAAAACGATTACATTAAACGAGACAGGACGTGAGTGGAAATTCATCACGTTAGAGACAACGACTGAGTCGCAGGTGGGATACATCTCTTGCATTAGCCGGACCAAAGAGCGGCTTTATATTGTTTCTGCAAATCCGGATAACTTATTCGTGTTTTCGCAAGAGGGAAAATTTATCAAGAAGATCTCAAATTGCGGCAGGGGGCCTGGCGAGTTTTTCTCAATAAGGCAAATCTATATCGACGAAGAGAAGGATTTGCTGGTAATGTTTGATCTGTTTAAAATAATGTTGTTTGACCTGGATGGGAATCATATTAAGGATATTCCGCATAAACCTTGTTTTAATGACGGTATGTTACTTGGAAACGGTAATATTTTGTTAAACAAACAAGTTGTTCAAGGAACGGAGAGCGTCAGGCTTGTGGAGTTTTCCCAAAAAGGAGACACACTGGCAACAAACAAAAATAACTTTTTCTTTGAGAGTGAGAATATTATATCTTTTCCACAATACAAATCCTTTAATAAAGACGGAAAAGATATTATTTATCATCAACAATTTCAGGACACAGTCTATACTTATAATCAGCGCACCCATGAACTGGAATACAGATATTCATTCAATTTTGACAGAAAAGAGTCATTGAAATATGCATTCTCAGACTTAAAGAACAGGTCAAAGGGGCTGGTGTTGATATCAAATTATATTGAAGACAGTAATTACATTTATCTTGATTTGTATATAAACACAGCCAGACACAACATGTATCTCATATCCAAGCAAAACGACTCATGTTACAAAGCAGACTTTCGTTATACTGACGGCCTTAATCTTACATTTTACCCGAAATGGGTAAGCGGAGATGCATTTATAGATTTTGTCGATATTTCTAATATGAATTATACTGAAAAAAATCAGGATAGTACAAGAACGGCATTTGCCCGGTTCCTTGCCTCCAAGGGGTGTAAAAACACAGAGAGTCTCGATGAGTGCTCGAATCCGGTCATAGTGATTGCGGAATAAGGTTTGTAGGAAAAAGAGTTACGGCAATAATCTAAATCCATCAACAAAAATGAATCTCCAGTCAATATTTCAATCGCAGCAGGTTTTTTTCAGATCGCAGCAAACAAAAGATTTAGCATTTAGAAAGAGGGAGCTCCTGAAGCTGAAGGGGCTGCTCAAAGCTAATGAAGAGAAGCTGTATGGGGCTATATATGAGGATTTTGCTAAATCTAAATTTGATACATATACAACGGAGCTCAGTATAATGTACTCAGAGATAGACTATTTTCTGAAGAATATCTCAAGATTGAGCAAACCGGAAAAGATTAAGACCAATATGATTAATTTTCCGGGCAAGAGTAGGATCTATTATGAACCTTTGGGATGTACACTGATTATCGGGGCCTGGAATTATCCTTATCAGCTTACCCTATTGCCTGTCATTACAGCCGTGGCTGCCGGCAATACATGCATCATCAAGCCGAGCGAGCTACCGGCCAATACAATGAACATTATGGCTGAGATAATCAACAACAATTTTCCGCCCGAATTCCTCTATGTCGTTCAGGGTGGGGTTGAGGAGACCACAGAGTTGTTGAAATTCCCGTATGATAAGATATTTTTTACCGGAAGTCCTAAAGTGGGCAGAATAGTATATGAGGCGGCGGCGAGGAATCTGACTCCTGTTACTCTGGAGCTTGGGGGGAAATCACCTGTCATAGTTACAAAAAGTGCGGATCTCAGGATTGCTGCGAAAAGGATTGTCTGGGGAAAGTTCTTAAATGCCGGACAGACCTGTATTGCACCGGATTATCTGCTGGTGGAGGAGTGTGTGCGGAATAGGTTGCTGGAGCTTATAGGAGAGAGGATTGGGTGTTCAAATTATGTGGATGGCTCGGATAACTACGTGAAAATAATAAATAAACGTAATTTTGAACGGGTAGTCAAAATGATTGATAGCACAAAGGTCGTTTACGGTGGAGGATTCAATCAGGATACACTTTATATCCAACCTACCATAATGGATAATGTCGGGTGGGATGATGCCGTTATGCAGGAGGAGATTTTCGGACCGGTGTTGCCGGTTATCGGCTTTACAGATTTCGAAAAGGCCCTGGAAAAAATACTTTCCTTCGAAAAGCCGCTTTCTGCCTATCTTTTTTCAAATGATGAAAGGCAAAAGAGGAGTTTTACAAGTAAAATTTCATTCGGAGGAGGCTGTATCAACGACACAATAATGCATATAGCAAACGACAAACTTCCGTTTGGAGGAGTCGGAAATTCAGGGATAGGCAATTATCACGGAAAATTCGGATTTATGGCTTTCTCCCATCAGAAAGCGGTTTTCGAGAAACCCAACAAGGGAGAGTTTGATCTTAAATATCCCCCTTATACAGAATCCAAGAAAAAGTGGGTAGATAAATTAGTCTGAGACTATTTCTTACCCGGCAACGTCTGGTTTTTACCCGGCAATGTCTGGAAGACAATTAACACGACATCTTCATTCCCCCTGTTTACTCCATTGTGCGGAGTGTTCACAACCTCAGCGAAAGTGGAATCCTTTTTAAACTCTTTGCTATATCCGTTTTCAAGTTCGAGTGTAAGTGTGCCCTGCTGAACGTATGCAAAAACGTGATTGTCATGTTTGTGCCAGCCTGTCGAACATCCGGCCGGAATTGTCACTTTGGAAATGGAGATGACTGCGTTGCCTGACGGAAAGTTAATATGTTGCCCGGAGTAGGTTGTGTCACTCTGCATCAATGGTTGTTTGACAATCTCTTTATTGTACTGTGCCTTGAGGGAGAGGCTTAATAATATGACAGCAATGGTTAAAATGACTCTCTTCATCTGATTGTGTCTGTTAATTGTGATTTTGAATGCTAAAAGTACCATTTAATTTTCTATTTTTATCGGGAAAATCCGGCGATTCAACGATTTTTTGCCGTAAAATGACGAGAAAGTATTGTCCGGGGCGGTAGCGGGGGATAATTTTGCATCAAACTTTTAAAAAAACACGATTATGCATGTAATTGAAAAACCAAGGAGATTTAACCAGGGATGGCTGAACCCCTTACTTGTCGCCTTATGCTTTATTGCCGTCGGAGTCCTTCTCATCGGCAAAAATATGGGCCTGGTGGATTACAACCTCTTCCGTATATTGATATCATGGCAGATGTTGCTTATTGTAATTGGAATCGGGCAATTTATCAAGAGAAATGACACGGCAGGATTTATCCTGGTGGGCATTGGAGCATTTTTCCTTCTGCCAAGAGTCATTGGCTATCCTCACGACTGGCTCGGTACATACTGGCCTGTAATATTTGTAATTGTCGGTGTGGGATTGCTGTTCAACATAGGTAAAAGCGGAAACTGTTGCGGTCCTTACAGGAGGGACAGGTCTCACAATAGTGGCGGAGGAGTTTCAAGAAACGAGGATGGTTTTGTAACATCTTCAAACACATTCGGATCAGTACGTCAGATTGTCCTTGACCCGGTTTTCAAGGGGGCCAAGCTTTCAAACACATTCGGCGGAACAGTCCTTGATCTCAGACGCACATCTCTGGCCGCACCGGAGACATATATAGACCTTGACAGCACATTCGGGGGAATTGAGATATATGTGCCATCTTCATGGTTTGTAGAGATTAAGACCAGCAACGTTGCCGGAGGTAGTGATGACAAACGTTTCACCTCAAGGGAGAACATCGATTTTGAGCATAAACTGATAATAAGAGGAAGCAACACCTTTGGCGGAATAGAGATAAAAAGCTGATATATTACAGAAAAAGAATGAGTCAACACCCTTTAACTGAAACACTGATCAGGAGGGAATCCGGAGTGGCAATTGCGGTTTTATCCGCATTGCTGCTCTCGTTCCTTCTTTTCTATTATGGTGGTCTCTCATTGTACAGTGCAGCGGCGGCCGGAATGACTTTCGGCCTCATACAGGCCGCCGCCGGCTACATGTACTGGTACATCAACAGCTACATATCGTCAATTCCCGGTAAAGTCGTAATGGCAATACTTGTGCTACTTGTAAGCCTGGCCGGGGCTTTTCTGGCCCTCCTGTTTTGCGGGATAGAGCAGCCTAGGTACTTTCTAGTACAGATTCCGCTTATGGTTGTGTATGGCATCTTCGGTTGGGTTATTCTGCTCATGTGGTACGGCCAGATAGTGGGAAAATCTCAAATGACAGAGGTGGAACAGGAGCTCAAGGAGGCTGTCACCCCATCTCCGGAGGAGGAACTGATTTCGAGAATTTCTGTCAAGGAGGGGAGCCAGATACATATCGTTCATGTTGAAGAGCTTCATTATATACAGGCCTACGGGGATTATGTGATACTTATCACAGCAAAGGGCCGGTATATAAAGGAGCAGACAATGAAATACTTCGAATCACATCTTCCTTCTACATTTGTAAGAATACACCGTTCATGTATCGTAAATTCCGAAGTTATTGCAAGAGTTGAACTCTTCGGAAAGGAGAGCTACAATGTATACCTTAAAGACGGCAATACCCTCAAGGCAAGTACAACCGGATACAAGTTCCTGAAAGAAAAGCTTTCACTCTGATATTGTAAGATTTTTTAACAAATCAGAAGCAAAGACTTGAAGAGTGGCAGATTATCCTTTTTTATTGTGAAAAATAGATATATAGCCCCCTTTTATACATGATTTTGAGCAAGGCAGTACGGGAAAAGATCAGATTATGTTATCTTTGAAGTTACTGGGTGATTGATTGAATTTATAAATATATTTGTATAAATATTTTACTGACATGAAACTTACAGCAGAGAAAAACGGTAGTGAAGTACTGTTAAAGATCGAGGGAAGAGTGGATACTACAAATTACGGGGAGTTTGAAAGCTCGGTTAATGAGGCTATTACAGATGAAATAAAGACAATCCTTATGGATTGTTCAGATTTGAACTACATAAGCAGTTCCGGGCTGAGAGTCTTTCTGGTGATACAGAAAAAGATGATGGCTTCAGGCGGCAAGTTTAAACTATTCAGTATGCAGGACTCAATTAAGGAAATTTTTGACATCTCCGGGTTCAGCAAGATTTTTGAGATTTATACAGATCAGGCTTCAGCCAGAAAATAAGATACACGGATGAAGATTATTGACCTTACTCAGACCATATCGTCAGATATGCCGGTTTATCCAGGCACAGGGCAGCCCCTTATTCTTCAGGCAACAAGCGTTGAGTGGGAGGGCTTTGCGGAAAAACTCATAACCTTTTATTCCCATACGGGAACCCATATTGATGCTCCATCACATGTTCTGGCAGGCAAAAAATCCCTTGACAAGTTTGATGCAGATAAGTTCGTGGGAGATGCTATGGTGATAGATGTGAGTATTTGCCCCGGGGGTGTTATTGATGAAGATTTTATTACAAAATATGAGGAGGAGTTGACACAGGTCGATTTTCTTCTTTTTTATTCCGGATGGGCATCAAAATGGGGAAAAGAGGATTATTACAAGGATTTTCCCGTATTGACTCATGAAGCCACAATCTGGCTAACACAGCACAGACTTAAAGGTGTAGGGTATGATTCAATCTCTGCAGACCCGGTCTCTGCACCGGATTTGACTAATCACAAGCTGTTTCTCGGCAGCAATATGATCATAATTGAGAACCTTTGCAACTTGGACAAATTGATTGGCAAGTGTTTCACCTTGATTTGCCTGCCGTTGAAAATCAAAGATAGCGACGGGTCTCCTGCAAGGGCTTTGGCTATGGTAAAAAATAATGAAAATTGAGAAGACAAATGCTGCCAGACTTCTTGATAAGGCAGGAATTGAATATGAATTGATCCCCTACGAGGTGGATGAGGAGGATCTGAGTGCAGTGCATGTTGCAGAACAGCTCGGAGAGCCGGTGGAGAAGGTTTTCAAGACACTTGTCCTTAAAGGAGACAAAAGCGGTTATTTCGTTTGCGTGATACCCGGAGCCGATGAGCTTGATCTTAAAATTGCTGCAAAGGTATCCGGTAATAAGAAGTGTGACCTGATTCCGATGAAGGATTTACTTTCTGTGACCGGCTATATAAGAGGTGCCTGTTCCCCGATTGGCATGAAGAAGCACTTCCCCACATACATTCACCACTCATGCAAAAATTTCGACAAGATTTATGTAAGCGCCGGCAAAAGAGGGCTGCAGCTTTATCTTGCGCCTGAGGATTTGATGTCAGTGGCACAGATTTTTGCATTTATCTGATTTGTTTGCAATTACGTTTTCGACTTAGAGCGTTTGGCCCCTGCTTTAATATTATAATGCGCACATTTTGTTATAAATGCAAAAATCTGTGCCACTAAGATTCCTTATTCAAAATTCCATAAGGATTTACCCACCTTCCCAGGCACCATCCGGCAGAGACCAGTAAAAGTACTGTTGCTATTATTAGCAGGATATTCATTGCCGGTGGGTAGCTGTGGTCTTTGATCAGAAAGACGCGTATGATTGATGACAATCCGAAAACAAGTGTGCCGGATAAAAATATAACTGACATAACCTTGTCGACTTTCCGGAATGAGTCATGTTTCTTAAACTCTTTCATATTCTCCCAACTCTTTAAGATCTGCAAGCAGGTGGTTTATATTTTTCCAGTGTTTTGCAGTAGCCCTGAGACCCATTAAAGCACCGGTCAAGCCTCCGATCAGCGCTCCCCATAACATTTCGGTTGTAAGCATCTCCCTTTGCAGATATATGATCAATGCTAAAATCGGTATAAGAAGTATCATTCCCACAATCACCCGGGCCTGAGTCAGAAATTTGAACCGCGTTGTTCTTTCAATCAGCTCGACCATTGTGCACCTTTCGTTGTCAATTTTGTGCAGAAGGTGAATCTTGTAACCCTGCCAAACGGCAGCAATGACAAACACAGAGAGGAAAACATACAGAGAGCCGTATTTGATTGCAATCCCGTCGGTGACAGCTATGCCCATAATATTAAACGCAATGCATATAAGAGATAGAATTAAGAAAAAGTATTCAAATCTCTCGAGTTTTTCCTTTGTTGATCTCACACTCTTCTTTGCGAGGTTTACAATTATTGTTTTATTCAATGTCTCTGATTTTTCCAATTTGTTGGAAATCTCCTGCCAGTTAGCCTTTATATCTTCTAATTCCATTTTTCTACGATTTAATTGTTTGACATATTCTTCAGCCTCTCTTTGATGCGAAAAAGCCTGACTGCAACATTGGATCTGGAAATGCCGACAATCTGGGAAATCTCGTCGTGTGATTTATCCTCCAGATATAGTAACACAAGAGCTTTGTCAATTTTATTGAGAGAGTCAATCATCTTGTACAGCTCCTTTACCCTCGCGAAGTCTGACTCTTCGGCAAGTGCCTCTATGTTAGGAGAAATCGGCAGCGTGGAAAGTTTTGATTTACTCTTCCTCAAGAAGCTGACACAAGTGTTTAGAGAAATCCTGTAAATCCAGGTCTGTACCTTACACTCGCCCCGGAAGCGAGGATAAGCCCTCCACAGATTCACAACCACCTCCTGAAAGAGGTCATGGTGACTCTCAGAGTCATCAGAGTATAAAAGGCAGACTTTATAAATAATGCCCTTATTGCTCTCGATTAACTCAACGAACTCCTTTTCCTTGTCAATATCCATCTTGCTTTTTCTTTTTCTGATATTAGTCGTAAAATGCAGGATAATATTACAAAGATTATATATTATTTTCGAATTCAATCCTTGCCACTTAAGCCGCTTTTGATATATTGCTGAGTTATGCAGGGCAGTCCATCCGATGTCGCTTTGAAGTCATAAACCTCAAAGACGCTGATTTTTCTTGACGCCGCTTCTTGCTGGTTTTCAGGGTGCTCCGGAACGCCTCCCTTCGGTCGTTGAACGGTCCTCGCACTTTTTCCTGAAAACCACGCTGCGAAACGGCTAAAAAATCAAGGTCTTTTTCGGTCTTATGGCTTCAATTGCTCCTTGAATTTTAAGACACTGTAAAAACCAGTCGAGTAATCCGGCCATTTCCGTCATAAACGGGGTGTATGATGATAAACCCAAAATTGGCAATAGCAGCATTTATAACAGGATCAAGCATCATCTCTACAACACCCTAAATGTGCCGGCTAGTAGGTACAAGGCCTGCAGTGTTAACACCTAAACATCTGGCAACAGATGAGCGCACTTGTTCGTAGTTAAGCAATTCTCCTTCAATATTTAAAAAATAGTTATAACGATTTTGCGTGTCGCTAATCATTCTTAATAATTTCAATTGCTTTTTTCATCACTGAATGTTGAGGTTTTGCCATATAAAGATAGAAACTTTATTTTCAATTCAATTATAGATTGTCCTAAATATCAGGCTTATGCGTAGTGATGAAAATTTAAGCCATATTTCGACTTGTTGTTAAGATGGAATAGTGTCTCATAAAAAATCGTCAATTTGCCTCATAAACCGCTTACAAATATGTGGCAAAATGCTGGATCAGGGCGTTTCAGCCGGAGGGAGTAAGGAGCGATTACAGATATATAGCTGAAAAAGACCTTGGTATTTTAGTGATTTTATGAGTGTTTTTCCGGAAAAGGCGAGAATGTCTGACGACCGAAGGGAGGAGTTTCGCAGCCAGGAAAAACACGAAATCAAATCACGTAAAGAAAAACCAGCGTCTTTAATGCTTATAGCTGTAATGCGACAACGGATGGACAGCCCTGAGACAGTATTTACCACAGTAACAAAGTGGCTTAAGAGGCCATTTGAAAAATCTGGTGTCATTAAGTGAAGAGTGAATAGTTAAAAGTTAAAAAAGAAGAGTGAATAGTGGGGAGTGGCATGATATGTGAAATGGGGTTATGAAAACAAAAATGGCTGTCTGTCATTTTGATAGACGGGCCGTGAATAATAAAATTCAAGTATGAAAACAAGCAGGTTTTGGTTCTTTATGCGGGCAATTTTGCTGATAGTGATTGCCGGCAACAGTACAAGCTCCTCAGGTTTCCCCAATAATAACCGCCGGACAGAGTCTCAGACAGAGTATCTCGAGACATTCTCAAGAGCGTACGGTTATGTTAAATACTTCCATCCCAGCGATGAGGCCGACAAGATTGACTGGGATAAATTCGCAATTTACGGATCGGAAAAAATCCTCTTATGCAAGAACCAAAAACAGCTCATCAGTACATTAAATGAACTTTTCAACCCTATTGCCCCGACAGTAAAATTCTATCAAACAGGAAAGAAGATTAAGTTTGACATCAGCTCTCTCACACCTCCGGACACCACCGGATACAAAAAGACATACTGGCAACATTTGGGTGTGGACAAGGGAATGCAGGCACAAAGAGTTCTCTATAACAGTGTAAGAGTGAACAGGGATAAAGTTGTGTCTCAACAGCAGGGAAGCTCGACCTTTGCCACCTTTGCCACATATATAAATGCAAAACAGTATCAGGGGAGAAAGATAAAGATGACGGGCAAGGTGAAGCTTGTAAGTGGCTCTGAGGGAACCGGACACCTATGGGTGCGGGTGGATTTGCCTGATAAAAAGATGGGCTTTTTTGACAATATGGGATACAGACCAATAACAAAAAATGAGTGGTGTGAGTACGAGATAGCCGGTAGTGTAGACTCATCGGCCGTAGGAATAGCTGCCGGCTCTTTTCTGAACGGAGCCGGAGAACTTTTGGTGGATGATTTTCATATATATACCATGGATGGTGATAAGTGGGCTGAAATTCCTTTGAAATACAACGACTTCGAGGCTGACAGCCTGGCCGAAATAACAAATTCAAAAGTTTGGTGGGGAGGAGGCAAGGGATATCAGTACGCATTACTGCAGGATGATGGTTCAAACGGGACAAAATGTGTCTCTATAAAAAAATCAAAAAAGACTCAAGCTTTCCCGGGAGAAAAAATCTTTGACAAGGAGCCGGCATTCGGAGAGGTGGTTCAAGAGGAGATAGGCAGCGGTGTTTCTTGTATTGTACCTTTAGTGCTTTACTGTACAAAGGAGCATACTTATCCGGCAGGTAACTCTAACCCTTTGGAAGATATCCTGTCTAAAATAAACAAAAACGAATTCAGCCTGTCGATGAGGATGGGAGATCTTATAAATGCATGGAATCTTTTTCAACATTTTTACCCATATTTCGATGTGGTAAATGTAGATTGGAGCGATGCGTTCAGGAAGGCTGCAGCAAAGTGTTTCACCGACAGTAGCGACTGGGATTTCCTTATCACACTGAGAGAGATGACGGCTAAACTTAAAGATGGTCATGTGCGGGTCAATTCAAAGGTGGCAAAATCATATATGCCACCGATATCATGGGAGTTCATAGAGGGTAAACTTGTGATAACAGGAGTTTACAGTGAAGATATTCAATTAAAACCGGGAGATATTGTGGATAAAATTGACGGACAAGATCCGGAGAGCTATTTTAAAGTTGTAAGAAGCAGAATATCCGCAGCAACCGACGGGTGGATGGCATACAGGGCTCAGTATGAGTCATTATTAGGGGATAAGGATAGTAAACTGACAATTCTTGTTAAGAATAAGAGTATAGATCTGACCAGGAATATGACTCAAAATGATATATATCAAAAGAGTTTTACTGGTCCGGTTGCTGATAAGACAAGACTTATCGGAGATGACATCGTATATGTAAACATCAACAATGCCGACATGAAGGATATTGACACCCTTCTTCCTCAGATAAAAGCAGCCAAAGCTCTGATTTGTGACCTGAGAGGATACCCGCGTAATACGACAAACTTAATAACCTACCTTCTAAAACAAGAGGAGGATACAAAGTGGATGCTGGTTCCGCAGATTATCTATCCGGATCACAAAAAAGTAGCAGGATACCAGGAACACGGATGGAATCTGAAACCTTCAAAAACCCATATTGACACAAAAGTGATATTTATCACTAACGGAAGAGCAATAAGCTATGCTGAGAGCTATATGGGTTATATTGAGGGGTTTAAGTTGGCAACAATAGTTGGTCAGCCCACTGCCGGGACAAATGGTAATGTCAATCCATTCACTCTGCCCGGAGGGTATAACATTTACTGGACCGGAATGAAGGTGGTCAAGCACGACGGCAGCCAACATCATGGTGTCGGTATTATCCCGGATGTTCTGGTGAACAAAACCATCAAAGGTGTCAAAGAGGGAAGGGATGAATTTCTGGAAAAAGCAATTGAGTTGGCGCGACTTTGATGCCGTTTATAAGTTACATCTCCAATATGAAAAAGTGGCTGCCGATAACAAATCCAAATCAGCGTATATTAATGTAATCAGTGAGAAGTGAAGAGTGAAATGTGTATCTTACACGTTAGTATTTATAGTTGTTAATCATGATGAAAAAACTGATAATCATACTATTGTCGCTGATATCAACAGTGGCATCAGGACAAAAAACACAAATCTGTTTTTCCATAGACGACATGCCGGTCGTTTCTTATGGAATTAATGATTCCAATTATCAAAAAATGATTTTCAACTCTATTATGAGCTCTTTGGTGAAAAACAAAATCCCGGCTATTGGATTTGTCAATGAGGGGAAAATGCGCAAAGAATCGGATGGGGGAAGATATCAGAAAGAGTTGCTGAAAAATTGGATAAAGAGTGGTCTGGAATTGGGGAATCACACATATTCCCATCCGGATTTTAATAAGGTTTCCTGCAAAGAGTACACTTCTGATATTTTAAAAGGAGAGCCGATTCTTAAAGAGATATTGTCTGAGTCCTGTAAGAGCATTAAGTATTTCCGGCATCCATTCCTTCATGTTGGGGAGACTAAATCCAAGGCTGACTCTTTGGACTCATTTCTTAAAGAGCATGGCTACAAAGTGGCTCCTGTCACAATAGATAATGAAGATTACCTTTTTGCCTTGGCATACAAAAAGGCAAGTGATGTAAAAGATACTCTCCTGATGAGTAGGATCGGGCGCGATTACATTGTTTATATGGAAAGGAAACTACATTTTTACGAAAGACAATCGCTAGCCTTGTTCGGACGGAAGATTCCTCAGATACTCCTTATCCACGCAAGTCTTTTGAACTCTGTTTACCTTGACTCCCTTGCCTCGATGTACAAGCGGAATGGATATGAGTTTGTGGACATGGATACGGCACTACGGGATGAAGCATACAATAGCGAGGTTACAAGCTACGGGAAGTGGGGCATATCATGGATTGACCGTTGGGCTATCTCTTTGGGAAAGAAAGGAGAGTTCTTCAGTGGTGATCCTGTCTCACCGGATTATATTAAATGACGTCGATTTTGTTAATTTTGTATCATAAGAAACACAAATCCATAATCAGTAATGAAATTAAAGACAAATCAAATTTTAAAGGGGGCGATAATTTCCCTCGTTGCATTTTTTACAATTTCAGGTACAACTAGTGCCGCTTTTGCACAGGAGCGCAGTATTTACCGCAATAACTCACTGCAAGACAGGCACGACGAACGGAATATGAGACAGGAGTTCAGGGCTACTGTCGGAGCCTATATTGAGCAGGATGTCGATATAAATGAGGTGGTTAAATATGAGTTCGGGCCGGATTTCAGATTAGCTGAGTGGAATGATATAAAACATATAAAAGATATTGACAGATGGATAGTTTCAACAAAACTTATTCCCGGACGTAAATATTTTATACAGCGTAACGGGCGTTTCATACAGAGCGGGAACAGAGTTTACTTCTTTCTGTTTTTACCGAATGGACGTGTCCCTGCCGGATTTCTGGTACATGACAAGTTTGCAGGTAAACTCTTCCTCGGATCCTGGTCCGGTGATTATTGCCATATTCTTGCAAGCAAGGGAGCAAGTTCCAGGGATGATATGAGAAGGGATGACCCGCCAAGAGGAGATCACTGGTCAGGGGACAACAGAGATAATGACAGAAACCGTCCTGGGGATATGTGGGGAGGTATAAGTGTCACAATGGAAAGGTACAGTGACAGAATGGATCTGAACGAGCAGGTCAGAAGAGATTTCCGTGGCAAATGTGAGATTGCCGATTGGGAAGATCTGAAACGAATAAGGGATATTGACGAGTGGGCCTTTGCCAACAAACTTAAGAGTGGACAGACAGCTTTTATTGCCAGAAAAGGCAAACTGAAATACAGTAACACCAGATATTATTTTGTTCACTACTCGCCAAACGGAAAACTTCCGGCAGGTTTCATGGTGCACGACAAAATCGGAGGCAAACTTTTCCTCGGCTCCTGGAGCGGAGTTGAAAGGCCTGCCATTGTTAAGGAGGTGCGATGATCTTATGAGGGTTTTACCTTAAAACAAGAATCAGCAATTTGTCCTCAGAAGCCGCTCAAAAGTTAGCGGAGATATACCTGAGCAGGGCAATTTTCAGCCGGAGCGAGCGAAGTGAGTGAGGATGGACTGCCCTGCTCAGGTGTAGCTACGCAATACAAAAGCGGCCACAGAGAACAAATCCGGAAAAATCAGCGTCTTTGAGGCTTATGGCTTCAATTTAGTGAAAAGTGAAAAGGCTGCAAATTTTGCAGCCTTTTGTTTTGCCCCCTTGCGGGAGCTCCTTAACAACCCATAATCACTAACCAAATTAATTATGGATCTCAACGAAAGACCTTGCCAAGGAAAAATCTTGGCAAGGTCATCATAACAGTAAAAACAGTCCGGCTGCAATAGCAGCTCCAACAAGCGGGGCCACAACCGGAACAAAAGAGTAGCTCCACTCACTATCTCCCTTGGCCTTTATAGGGAGTATAGAGTGCATTAGTCTTGGAGCGAAGTCACGTGCAGGATTGATTGCATATCCGGTAGTTCCACCGAGAGAGAGTCCGATTGCGACAATAACAAGGGCCACAGGCAACGCCCCGACGCTGCCGAGCCCGATCTTGACATCAGGCATTGTCTCGCATGTAAGGCAGGCACCCTGTACGTAAAATATTACAAATACCAGTACAAAAGTTCCTATCATCTCCGAAAGGAAATTGTTGGGAATTTTTCTGATTGCAGGCTTAGTGCAGAAACAGCTTAAAATTGAATCTTTTTCCTCTGTGGCTGAAAAGTGGTGTCTGTAGAATGCCCAAACAAGAAATGCTCCCAAAAATGCACCGATAAGCTGGGCAACTATGAACGTTGCAACCTTGGACCATGCAAACTGTCCGGCAAGTGCAAGACCTATTGTCACCGCAGGATTCAGGTGGGCTCCCGATATCGGGCCGGCGATAATAACTCCGGTAAAGACGGCCAGTCCCCATCCCATGGTGATAACTATCCAACCGCCGTTATTTCCCTTTGTCCCTTTAAGAACCACGTTGGCAACAACTCCGTTTCCAAGAAGGATAAGCACCATTGTGCCTATTAGTTCAGCTAAAAATTCTCCCATATATTTTTTCTTTTATTTTTCTGGTTCAACCCAGCTTTTTGCCCTCGAAAGAGCTTTCCGCCATCCGTTTATAAGTTCTTCGCTCTTATTATTCTCCATCTTCTTGACAAATGTCCTCTCTATAGCCTTTTGTCCCTTTATCTCCTCCAGGTCTTTCCAGAAACCTGTCGCAAGACCTGCCAGATAGGCCGCTCCCAGTGCCGTAGTCTCGAAAATCACCGGACGGTAAACAGGTATTCCCAGAATGTCTGCTTGGAACTGCATGAGCAGGTTGTTAACAGCTGCACCGCCGTCAACACGCAGCTCTTTTATCGGAGAACCGAGATCATCCTGCATGGCCTTGAGAACATCATAAGTCTGAAAAGCTATTCCCTCAAGTGCCGCACGGGCTATATTGGATGCATTTGAACCCCTTGTAAGACCGATAATCATTCCCCTGGCATACTGATCCCAATGCGGTGCGCCTAGGCCTGTAAGAGCCGGAACAAGATAAACGCCGCCATTGTCGGGAACCTTTGCCGCCAGAGCCTCAACCTCGGAAGAGGATTTTATGATGCCGAGTTCATCACGCAGCCATTGTACTATTGATCCGCCTGTGAAGATACTACCCTCAAGTGCATATACCGTTTCGCCGTTAATCTGCCATCCGATAGTGGTCACCATATTGTTTCCGGAGCTGACAATCTCGCTGCCTGTGTTGCAAAGCATAAAGCAACCGGTTCCGTAGGTGTTCTTGACAGTTCCTTTTTCAAAGCACATCTGCCCGAATGTTGCAGCCTGTTGGTCGCCCGCAATGCCGGAAATCGGAATCTCTGTTCCAAAAAGATCCTTTGCTGTGTATCCGTAAACTTCCGAAGAGGATTTTACCTCGGGAAGAACGCTTTCCGGAATTCCGAAAAGCCCCAGAAGCTCCTTGTCCCATGAAAGGGTGCGGATATTGTACATCATTGTACGGCTTGCGTTGCTCACGTCTGTGACATGTACCTTGCCGTTTGTGAGTTTCCATATCAGCCATGTGTCAATAGTCCCGAAAGCGAGCTTCCCTGCCTTTGCCTTCTCCATGGCGCCTTCAACGTTGTTCAGTATCCATCTGAGTTTGGTTGCCGAAAAATATGAATCAAGTATCAGGCCTGTCCTGTACTTTATGATTTCGGCCCACTTTTCGCCCTTCAATCCGTCACAATACTCCGATGTTCTTCTGTCTTGCCAGACGATTGCATTATAAACTGGCTCTCCGGTCTCTCTGTCCCATACGACGGTGGTTTCGCGTTGGTTTGTTATGCCTATGCATGCGACTTTCGCATTGAAACGGCTTGCCTCTTCAATAACTTTGTGTGCTGATCCTGACTGTGATTTCCAGATCTCTTCCGGGTTGTGTTCTACCCATCCTGGTTTCGGATAGATTTGTCTGAACTCTTTTTGGCTTGATGCGACAATTTCTCCTTTTTTGTTGAAGAGGATTGCGCGTGCGCTTGTAGTTCCCTCGTCCAGTGTAAGTACAAATTGGTCTGACATGGTGTTTGTTTTGCGGATGTGTTAGAACAAATTTATCTAAAATTATTTTACGATATACAAAAACGAAAATTATTTTTCTGAATTTGTTTCGATGTGACAATCTATAGCGAGTGAATTGAAACGAAACGAGCATTATAAGTTTCGTTACGAGTGTTTTTCGCATTGAAGCCATAAGCCTTAAAGACGCTGATTTGTTCTCTGTGGCCGCTTTTTATACTATGGAAAATACTGTCTCAGGGCTGTCCATCCTCAGTCGCTTTGAAGTCATAAGCCTCAAAGACGCTGATTTTTCTTAACGCCGTCTCTTGCTGGTTTTCAGGGTGCTCCGGAACGCCTCCCTTCGGTCGTTGAACGGTCCTCGCACTTTTTCCTGAAAACCACGCTGCGAAACGGCTAAAAAATCAAGGTCTTTTTCGGCTTTATGGCTTCAATTGCTCCTGACTCCCGCTCCGGCTGAAATGCCCTGATCCGTTATATCTCCACAATTTTGTTAGCGGCTTCAGATAACAAATAATTGAAGGTCTTTTTCGGCTTTATGGCTTCAATTGCTCCTGACTCCCGCTCCGGCTGAAAATTTCCCTGATTCTGCATAGCTCCATTAACTTGTAAGCGGCTAACTGGCAAATTGACGATGCCTGTTTAGGGTGAAATACAAAAAACCTTGGCAAGGTCAATTTTTGATACTATCTTTGATACTATCATATGATACTATCAAGGATTGAAGAGATGAAACCACCTTACAAATTAACTGTCAAGATATTAAAGTTGGTCGCTTTGATTTCAGAGAAAATAGGAGAAGTAAATTCTGCCCATTTGCATAAGCCCCCGACAGAATTAAGAAAGAAAAACAGAATTAAGACAATTCACTCATCACTTGAAATTGAAGGAAACACTTTGACAATTGAGCAAGTAACTTCAATAATTGAAAAGAAGAGAGTTATTGGTCCCAAAAAGGAGATTCAGGAGGTCAAAAATGCAATTGCCGTATATGACTATCTCGACAAATTAAATCCGTTTGATTTTGATTCATTTTGTGAGGCTCATGGAAAGTTGATGAATGGACTTGTTGAATCAGCAGGAAAAATAAGAAATAAATCTGTCGGGATTGTTAAAGGCACAGAAATAGCCCATATTGCTCCACGCGGTGAAATGATCAAACCATTACTGAGCGATTTATTTGACTATTTAAAAAATGACGAAGATTTAATTTTAATTAAAAGTTGTGTTTTTCACTACGAGGTCGAATTTATTCATCCATTCATTGACGGAAACGGCAGAATGGGAAGATTATGGCAAACACTGATTTTAAAAGAGTCATACCCGGTTTTTGAATTTTTACCAATTGAGACATTAATAAAAAAAAGGCAGGAAGAGTATTATGAATCACTCGGGCAGTCTGACAATGCAGGTGAATCAACTGCATTCATTGAATTTATGCTTGAAATAATTCTTGAATCACTTGAGGAATTACTGAATATCCAAAATGTAAACTTGACAAATATTGACAGGATTAATTTATTCAAATCAGTTGTTAAAGACGACTACTTCACACGAAAAGAGTATTTAAAGAATTTCAGGGAAATTTCGTCAGCAACAGCGAGCCGGGATTTGAGTTACGCTGTAGAGAACGGGATTATTGATAAATTTGGTGATAAGAATAAAACCAGATATAGATACAAATAAATTAAATTTGTGTAACTAAAACTTTATTTATGAGAAATTTGCTTTGTTGCTTTGTTTGTTGTGTGACTATTCTTGCGGGGTGCAGTAAGGATGATGGTTGTGATTACTCTCAGTTGCTCATTGGTACGTGGATAAACAGTCAGGTTGACGCTAAGCCTGTTCTGACGGATAAGGTGTTCACGATGCAGTTCAGAGAGGATGGTGTTGAGGTTTATTCGACAGGTTATGAGCTTGATGCAAGTAATAAGAGATGGATTGAGAATGATAAATTTACCTATAAGGTGGATGGGAAATCGATAATCATTGAGGGGCAAGGTGCTGTTTCGGGTCAGTTTTACATGGAGTTTGAGATTGTTTCTATTGATGCTGAAAATTTGATTTACAGGGTTCCTGTTTTTAAGATTGATAATGTTGTTTATCCTGATCCGAAGCTTTATTCGATGAAGAGGGTGAGGGTGGATTTGAGGGCGAAATGTTTAGGAACTTGGTACGGGAGGTCTACTTCGCCTGAAAATGTTGATGGTTTTCATTATTGGTCCTATTTTCCTGATGGTAGTTTCTCGTATTTTTACAAGGATGATCTTGGTCATTGGGTTTCGAAGGTGGATAATAATGGTGGGTATTTTTTGTACGGGAATTTTCTGGCTTCTAATTATTCGAATGATCTTCAGAGTGGGGCTGTCGGGTTGGCGTATGAGTGCTGGAATGTTGATATTGTGGGGGCGACTATGTTTTGGACTGGGCTCAGGGCCAATAATGTCACTACGAGTTTCCGCATGGACAGAGCCTCCGCCCCGCCGGTTTTGTGAGTCATGAAGCCATAAGCCTCAAAGACGTGGATTCTTCTCTGTGGCCGCTTTATATATTGGAGATATATCGTCTCAGGGCTGTTCATCCTCAGTCGCATTGACGTCATAAACCTCAAAGACGCTGATTTTTTTTAACGCCGTTTCTTGCGGGTTTTCAGGGTGCTGTGGAACGCCTCCCTTCGGTCGTTGAACGGTCCTCGCACTTTTTCCTGAAAACCACGCTGCGAAACGGCTAAAAAATCAAGGTCTTTTTCGGCTTTATGTCTTCAATTGCTCCTCACTCCAGCAAGGCTGATAATTGTCTTGTTCCGGCATATCTCCGCCTGATTTTAAGCGGCTACTGAGGCAATTTGCCGATTCTTAAATTTTGGGGAAATTCTCAAATTATCACATAAAAACTAGAATTTTTTAATCAGATGTCTTCAATTGCCCTTGCGAAAATCTGGGTGAAATCTGGTTTTTTTAGGTAAAATCTTATACTTTGGATGTCAAATCGTATTAGTGTTAGTTTCCAGGTAATTGCGGAAACCCCAATAAATACTGGCATTTTGAAAATATTTGTGTAAATCCCTCAAAATTATTTGTATAGCCATTGAAAAAATCATATTTTTATAACTGGCTTTCTTTAAGTAACAATCCATAAGCCCAAACATATGACAAAAGTGAACTTACTCCGCCATATTAATGGGGTATGTTCAATAAATATGATTATAAAAACAAGTTAATGGGTCAGTTGCGGGAACCAATACGGCAGAAGAAAAAGAGAGAAGATCAGAATATAAAGTATCTGTCTAAGAGCAAAAGGACCGGTCATTTGCAGAAAAAGAGAGGCAGCCGAGTTTATGAGTATTTTTAGAGAGAGTTAATGATATAGAAGTTATAGAAAAATAAATAAAACAACCAGCCAATAGCGCAACCGACCCATAACAGGCGTCTACGCCCATTAAAACGGGCTCAGCCGCCGAAACGTTAGCAGCAACTTTAAATGGACTACACATACAAAGACAGCGAAATTGAATTCGCACGACAAATCAAAGCAAATCCGCCTCACAAGATTTGGTGGGACTTTACGACAATTACTTTTGACTATAGCGACTTCTATTTTCAAATTGAATGTGTATCTGAAATTGCCGACACTCAAAATAAATCTGACGAAGCCATTATCGGACAATTCACAAAACATTTAGAACATTATTCTCCAGGACAACACACTAAACTTGTTTGCCAGGACAAAAAAGTAGAAGAACTTTATATTGTAAGAGTAATTTTATATTTCACGGCATTTAGAGCATTCTCTAAAACTGAACAATTAATTAATCAAGCAAAACAAAATGTAAAAACATGGTTGACAAGAAAGAAAGACCCATTTGGTGATGTGCTTTCTAAGACTATTGGAGGTTGTGAAGAAATCACTTGCCACCCAAAATCTGACGAAGCTAAAAATGCCGACCCAAGCTTTTCAAATCTTATTGACTGTGGACTACTTATTCAAATAGAAGGAAAGTGTCTGAAAGCATTTGTTGAAAGTAACGGTTTTGGCTTTCACATTTGGAACGACAAATATTTTTTTGACATTGACGAATTAAAAGACATAGCTGGACAATATGAATTTATTAAAGTTTAAAAGAAAAGCTGCTGCTAACACGGGTTTTGCGTCAGGCGGGGTGACGTGCAAACTTGGAGCTTTGTGCTTCTATTCAAGTGTAGTGCTGGTTGACAGTTTTTTGCCCCGAAACCCGCCCGAATGCAAAGCCCGAAAACGTTAGCACCAAGCCAAAAAACGCTTTTATGACACATTAGTTCAACCTTGACAATGACAAAATAAAATGACAAAAATGAATACTACGAGTGCGAGTATTAGAGCAAGGGGTTTCAATTTTTTTCTCCCCACGCATTTTGCGCCTGATGGGCGCATTAGGGAAAACAACAGCCCCCGCACAAAAAACAGCACATTTGCAAGCCCTGCGCAAATACCCTAGCTTCAGCTTGCAAAAGAGCTGTTTTTTTGCCCTCGCACCAGTGCTTCGTATCATGGTTATAGCTAATTTTGATAAGTTCCAAAAGAAACCCAAAAATATTAATGGAGAAAATACTGCAATTTATTGCTAAAGAGACTAAAGGAGAATGTTATACTTCTTATAAGTATTGTCATGATGGGATTGCCGTTCCTACTCTGGACTATGAAGATAAACCCAAGGTTAGTTTAAAAGAGTTTGGAGAAACTGACCATAACGATAAGGTCAGAGATTTGTCCCAAAGGGCGAAAAAAATTCAATCATCAAAACCTCTATTTAAATACTTTCTTGATGGAACAAGAAGGACATACAAAATCGATGACATCGAATATCAAAAAAAGATATTCCCAATAATTGGCGGACAAATTGGAGTTGGTTGCTGTGTTCGTGAGAGTCCATCTTCTTTTCGAGTAGCAATGCTTGAAAAAGATTTAGTATTATCGTTACCTCGATATGCCTATGCAGACGGTCATAACGCTGATCTTTTTTTCAATAATCTGACAGTAAAGATTAATCAAATACCGAGTCTTACCAAATACAATTTAAAGTTCTCAAAA
Source organism: Rikenellaceae bacterium (assembly GCA_034928745.1). Lineage (GTDB taxonomy): Bacteria > Bacteroidota > Bacteroidia > Bacteroidales > UBA932 > Bact-08. Next base: position 15,540 of record JAYFOS010000017.1, on the reverse strand, counting down.
ATATTACCTTATGATTCTGGAAAATTAGCAGAAGGTGAAAAGTATGAAAACAAGGGCATCGCTAAAATTCAAGATGAAATGATTGAATGTGAAAAAAGAATTGTTGCCCAGTTAACATCTAAGAGCCTTTTAAACGAAGAAAACTATCTGATTAAAGATGGTTCCTTGCAATATAAACCCGTAAAATCAGGTGATTACAGAGAAATCACTAAAATTAGAAATAATTACAGGTGTGTTGTAGGGGTATCTAAACAGTTTAATCCTGAGTTAATCAGGGATAAAAATGACAAGAGCAATGCTAGTTCTATTGCTCACCTACCAATTTATCATAGAACACCTGCTTTTATGTATTCTCCAGGGGAGCAATTTGGTGATGTGAAATTTGCTGTTTGGTATATTAGAATTAGGGAAATAAAATATACAGAGACACCTTTTGCAGGTGTTCTAAAGGTTGAAAAAATGTTGATGACAGGTAATGAAGCCGAAAATGGGTTAGACTCAGACGAAATTGATACAATAACTGCGAATATTATCAATGAGCGAAATCCTGTTTGTTATGGAGTAGATAAACGTTGGGCGAATCATCTTTATCCCGTTTATTTAACTGAGAAATTTCTAAAAAGCAATTATATAAGCGATTTACACTTCTTAAATTTATTTTGATGAAGAAATTAATAGGTAAAGTTGTAGCAACTGAGAAAAATCCCACAACAATAGATGATTTCTATTTCTGGACAGATAAACATAGATTATTAAAACCCTTCGATGTTGTAGTTGTTGGTCATATTCAAAAGTCTTTTACGTATGGTGTCATTGAGGAAATATCTCATATTACTGATGCCCCAAGTTATTTAGCAGGTTATATTTCGAGTGATTTTGGAGACGTTGACCACATTGCCAATACAGAGCGAATAGGAATGAATTACGTTAAGGCTCGTGTTGTTGGTAATACAAAAAATATCTACACACCTGTTACTGACGGCTCTTCTGTTTCCTTAGCCGAAGCAGAGCAAGTTAACGAAGCTTTAGGTCTTGCAGATGTTAAAAATAAACTTCCAGCAGGTTATATTGAGATGTATGAAGGTGAAAATCGGATTACCATTCCAGTACACTTTAATTCTCATTTCCTAATTGGACCAGAAGGGGCTCATTTAAATATTTCTGGAATTTCGGGTCTTGCTTCAAAGACTTCGTATGCAATGTTTTTAATGAAAGCAATACAAGATCAATACTTGCATTGTCAGCCTGATGATTCAGTCGCTTTTGTAATGTTAAATGTAAAGGGGCGTGATTTATTGGCCATTGATGAATTCAATGATAAAGACGATCTTGAAAAAGAGATTTTCCCAGTTTATGATTTATTGCAACTTGAAAAAAAACCTTTTGAGAATGTAAAATACTTTTATCCATATTCAAAAGATATTGCCCCAACGACTTATGCACATACTGAAGATGTAAAAAGTCAAATGAGCCTTAATAAAGCTGTTCAGTATAAATATGTTTTTGAGGACGATAAAGAAAGTATAGACTTATTGTTTGCCAATATTGACGACCCTCAGGAAACAATGGAATCAATCGTTAATTATATTGTAACTGGACAAGGAAAGTTCAATGGAATTACCGAATGGGCTGAACTTTTGAAAACAGTATCTGAATATGCTCAGGCTGGCAATAAAGAGGTTGATAAAAATATTTCGGTTCTAAGTTGGCGTAAGTTTTATAGGCTTTTAAATAAGTCTTATGAAAAGAATAAATCTCTTTTTGCTAATAGATGTTGCGTTCCACAAGAAGTACAATTAAAAAAATCCATACAAGAAATCCAAAAGAATGATGTCTTTGTAATTGACGTTGCTAAACTTGACGAAGAAACACAAGGTTTTGTTTTTGGTGATGTAATGAGAGCAATTTATGACCTGAAATTAGGAACGACAGATCGACAAGAAAAGGATATACCTTCAAAAGTTGTAATATTTATCGATGAGTTAAATAAATATGCGTCTAAAGAAGTACCCAAAAGCTCTCCAATTTTAAGACAAATACTTGATATTACAGAACGTGGCCGTTCACTTGGTATAATCTTATTTGCAGCAGAGCAATTCAAGAGTGATATACATGATAGGGTAAAAGGAAATTGCTCTACTCATGCTTACGGTCGAACGAATGTAATTGAAATTTCAAAACCAGATTTTCAATATGTCCCACCTGTTTATAAATCAATGTTAACTAGACTTAAGCAGGGAGAATATATAATCCAAAATCCTGTTTTCCGGTCTCTTTTAAATATAAAATTCCCAAAACCTATTTATAAGCAATTCAAAAATGGATAATGATAAAAATGCAAAGATTGGTAAGTTTATAATCGATATTCTTACTACAAGTATGTACGAAGACTGTCGTTTTATTTTTCGGGAATATATTCAAAATTCAGCAGACCAGATTGATAAAGCAGTTGCTCAAGGAATATTAAAAAAAGAAGACGAAGCAATTTATATATCAATAGATTATGCCAAAAGGAGAATTGAGATAGAAGATAATGCCACGGGAATCCAACAAGAGAATGTTTTTTCGACTCTTCAAAATATCGCTGATTCAAATAAGGAAAAAGGCATTGATAAAGGATTTCGTGGGATTGGTCGTCTTGGAGGATTAGGCTATTGTAAAAAATTAGTTTTTGAAACTTCGTATAAGGGTGAAGCTATTAAATCAATAATGACTTGGGATGCACAATTATTGAAAGAAATAATCAATAATAGACATCATAAGGAAAATGCTGCCGATGTCATTCAAAAAGTAACCACTTTAACAACCAAGCAAGAAGATATAGAGAAACATTATTTCAAGGTAATATTAGAAGAGGTTACAAATGATACCCTAATTGATAAAAAGTCAATCGAAGAATACTTGAAAATGGTTGCCCCATTGCCATATCCAACAGGCTTTCTATTTAAATCAAAAATTAAAGACTATATATCAAGCTTAGAAAATGTGGTTCATGATGAGTATAAGATATTCTTGAATGGTGATCAACTTTTTAAAGCTTATACAACCAACATTTACAAAGACAATAACGGTAATAAAACGAAAGTTGATGAGATTTTCGATTTGCAGTTTTTCAAAGAAACAGATTCGGTTGGCGACCTTTTATATTGGGGGTGGTACGGCATTTCTTCCTACAACGGTGTGATTGATGACAATAATCTTGCAAAGGGTATTAGACTAAGAAAGAATAATATTCAAGTAGGATCGAAACACACTTTATTAAAACTGCATAAAGATAAAAATCGTGGTAATTATTACTTTTTTGGAGAAGTACATGGAATTCATCTTGATTTAATTCCCAATTCAAGGCGTGATTATTTTAGCGAAAATGAGATGTGCCATTTATTCGAAAAGAAATTAAGCTCGTTCTTTCACAATACCCTTCATCGTATCTATTATGAAGCTTCAAAAATGAGAAGTTTAAATAAGGATGTGCAGGCATTAGATGATTTTACTAAAGTAGTTCAAGCAAAAGTTACAGCCGGTTTTACAAATAATGACGACAAGAAAAAGATATTTGAAGAATTTGAAAACAAAAAAAAGAAAGCAGAGGATGCTAAGAAAAAATTAGAAACAATAAAGCAGAAGGTTGATGACTTAAATACACCTGTTTCAAAAATTTTTGATAAGGTTGTTAACACTCATGATATAAAACCTTCGGAGATTGATATAAAACCAGACGAAAGAAAAACCACATTTATCACTGATAAATATAGTTGGCTACCAAAGAGTGAAAGAAAGCTTTTATCACAGGTTTTTACCGTTATAGAAAATGTACTATCTAAGGACATGGCTAAAAACTTAATTGATAAAATTGATGAGGATTTAAAGAAATGAGGAATATACTTTTAATTGAGCCTAATTATAAAAATAAATACCCCCCAATAGGGCTAATGAAAATAGCGACATATCATCGCTTGCTTGGTGATAAAGTCACTTTTTTTAAAGGGGAACTCAAAGATTTAGTTTTAGATTGTGCAGCTAAGTTATGTGTTGAGAAATTGAATAAGATCGATGACGGAATAACATGGAATATTCATCTTGCTTCAATTCGGCAATTTATTAAAACAAAAAAAAATCAATTTTTAGAAGAAATACCAATAGATAAATCCAAATACCCCTTTTTAATTAATAATGCTCTATCTGATTTCAAAAACTATTATTGGAAAAAGGAATATGAGAATGAACCTCTATTTGATAGGGTATATATTACAACACTTTTTACTTTTTACTGGAATATTACAATCGAAACAATAAATTTTGCTAAAAACCTTGTAAAGGATATTTCTCAATTAAAAGTGGGTGGTGTTACTGCAACGGTATTATATCATGACATTATTAAACAAACAGGAATTGTACCTATTGCGGGCTTATTAGACAAACCAGGCATACTTGATGCTGATAATGACATTATCGTCGATTCTTTATCCCTTGATTATTCAATATTGGACGAAATCGATTATCAATATCCCGAGAATGGAGCTTATTATGGCTATATGACAAGAGGCTGTATTCGAAAATGTAGTTTCTGCGCTGTGCCTACTCTTGAACCAAAATACAACGAGTTTATTCCTATTACCAAGAATATTGAAGAGACAAAAGAAATCTTTGGAGAGAAAAAAAATCTATTATTGCTTGACAACAATGTCTTAGCCTCAGATCGTTTCCCCGAGATTATTGATGAAATAATTGCCTGTGGTTTTGTAAAAGGGGCCACATACATTGAACCGAATCAATTTGACATTGCAATAAAGAATTTAGAATCGGGAATGAACGATGTTGCCTATTTAAAAAAATCTAACAAGTTAATAATTGAGTTACTGAATAAAATTCGCGGTGTTCCTCAGCAGAATTTTTACAATTTGCTTGATTCTAATTTGTTATTAAAATATGAAACAACAACTAAAGAAAGTTTACTGAAAATTGCACCTGAGATTTCAGCTATTTATTCAAAATATACTCGCCGAATTCCTCGACAGAGATATGTTGACTTTAATCAAGGTGTGGACGCAAGACTAATTAATAAGCAAAATATTGAATTGTTAAGCAAAATACCTATCAACCCGCTTCGGATTGCTTTTGACAGCATGAAATATGAAAAGCCTTATATTAATGCTGTCACGCTAGCTGCAAGAAACGGAATTAACCACTTGTCTAACTACTTGCTTTATAACGATAATGATAAACCCGTAGAGTTATATCAACGTTTGAAAATCAATGTTGAACTATGTGAAGAATTAGACATTGCTATCTATTCATTCCCAATGAAATTTCACCCAATAATGGGTAAAGATAGATTCAATAGAGATTATTTAGGCAAGTATTGGAATCGAAAATATATTAGAGCGGTACAAGCTATTCTAAATGCGACTAAAGGTAAAATTGGTCGTGGGAAGAGTTTTTTCTATAAAGCATTTGGTGAAGATGAATCTGAATTCTTGAATAAACTCCTTTATATGCCTGAGACTTATATTCTATATCGGTTGTTTTTTGAAGAGATAGGGCTTACGGAAAAATGGTGGAACTCATATAATTCGTTGGGTGAAAATGAAAAGAATGAAACCAATAGGATAATTGAATCAAACAACTTTTCAAATGTTGAATCTTTAACAAATAGCAATCAGATCATTGAAGTTTTAAAACATTATACCATTACAAGGGACGATGTTGTTTTGACATCAGATAAAAAATATTCATTGAGAAAATAGATACATAGAATTAAAAATCATGGAAACTGAATTTGATAAGTTTCAATTGGAGGAATATAAAAATATCTCTAATGCCCATTTTGAAGCAAACAAACAGATTGGAATTTTCTTTAGGTATTATTTATTAGTTGCCTCTGCCCCAGCAGCCATATTTTTATGGTTTGGTAAAAGTGGGTCAATTATAAACGAATTATTGTCTAGCAGAAATTTAAATCTTTGTTTGTTTATTGGATTCTTTCTTATAACAATTTCATTTATAGGATTGATCTTCTGTTTTTACATGATTAATTTGCGATTTGATAGCATATTATATGCCCGAACCATTAATGGTATTAGGAAATACTTTTATAACAAAGAAAAATACTTATTTGAGAATCAAATTCGAGTTTTGCCAAAACAAACAAGTCAACCAAAATATGTTGAATTCCATGCATTCACAATTATTGTTCTTGCTGTAGCATTAATCAATTCAATTTATTTTGGACTTGGAACAAGGGTTATTGCAAGTATTGGTGATCAGTTTTTTAATGAATATTTTATTTTCAAAATTCCAATCTTATGTCCAAATTACAACCTTAGTTGCACTTTGATTGCTGCCCTTATATTCTTCTCGATTCACCTCATCTATTATATCTATTTTTCTAACTATCGTAATTTTTCGTACATGAAAAATCTGACTATTGGAATTGATATAGATGGGGTTTTGAATAAACACAGGGATACTTTTTGTGAATTTTTATATAATAAAACGGGTAAAACCTTATGGGCAGATGAGATAGTTAAAATTCCTGTATCATTAATTCCAAATAAAAACGTAGAAAGAAGCGATGAATTTCTAGTTTTCAATGATATTAATTATTGGGTTAGCCAAAAAGCCATTCAGGAAAATGTAGGTAAAATTATTGATGAATTAAAAAATACATTTGGTTATAAAATTTGCGTTTTTAGCTATAGAGCTTGGCCAGATACAACTTATCTTCCAGTTGATTTGCATCAGCAAACTTTAGAAACATGGAAGTCATATTATTTCAGCGAATTCAAAATCAGTAAATTTCTAGTCGGGTTATTTACATCGAAAAATAATCTTAGATTTAAAACGATTACCTCAATAACAAAGGAGTGGTTAGAAGCTAATGGAATACATTACAATAAGCTACTAATTGAAAAAGGGAGTATTGATGTTAATTCGATAAGCTTTAATTTCTGGGGCATTCCTAAAATAAATTTTAAGAATAGATTTTATTATTCGCGCAAAAAATCTTATCGTTATTTCGTAGAAGATTCCTATGAAAACGCTGAAAAACTCTCAGCTTATTGCGAATATGTTTTTTTGATGGATCATCCATATAATCAAATTGAACCAGAAATGATGCCTCCTAATATAATTAGGGTTTATTCATGGTCAGATATAAAGGAAAAGATTCGTAAACTCGGTTAGTTTTTTTAAAAGCGTTATGAAAATGCAAGAATTTATGAATTTTAAGGCAATTCCCTTCTTGTTTAACTTTAATCTAAAAACACGACTATTTGTCACAATAATTATAAGTTAACTATTAAATGTTTATTTTTAAACTAAAAAAAATATGAAAAAAGTAATCTTTCTAATCTTCGCAGCATCCTTCATTTTGAGTGGTTGCAATTCTTGTAAAACAAAAACTCAATCGTTAGAGAAAGTACAAGTTGCCCAATTTGGGGAAGTGTTTATTTATATGCCAGTTTATTTGGCCGAAAGTAAAGGGTTCTTCAAAGAAGAGGGCCTTGAAATTAGCCTAACAAGTACTGGTGGCGACGATAAAACATTTGCAGCCCTTATCAGTGGTTCTGCTACTTTTGGAATAGCCGATCCAACATTTGCAGCAATTGCAACAGAAAAAGGGCAAGGTGGAAAAGTAATAGCAAGTGTAGTTAATGGTGTTCCTTTTTGGGGCGTTGCCAAAAAAGATGGTAAAGTCCCTCAGATTGAAAAAGCAGAACAACTAAAAGGTTTTTCGGTAGCAACATTTCCATCTCCATCCACTGCGTTTTCATTGCAAACAAAAATGTTTAAAGATGCTGGTTTGGAACCAAATATCAGGCAAGCTGCATTTGGTGCTTTATTGCCATTACTTGAAAATGGAAATGCAGATATTGCACTAGAGTTAGAACCCAATGTGTCAACTGCAATAAAGAACAACAATTGCAAGGTTGTTTATTCTTTGGCTGATGTTTATGGTGATTTTGCCATTACTGGGGTTACTGTTTTGGAATCCACTATTAAAAGCAAACCTGAATTAGTACAGAAATTTGTAAATGCTCTTCAGAAAGCTGAAACATTTGCACATACATATCCCGACAGTGCAGTTTATTATGCCACAAAGAAATTCCCCGATATGGATAAAGGGATTGTAAAAGATGCAATGTATCGTATTATCGAATCAAACACACTTCCTAAAAGTGTAGTAATCTCTGATGAAGCTTGGACAAAGGCAATTGAATTAAGAAAAGAAATTGGCGATTTGAATTCAATTGAAATTGCAAAAAGCGTTTTAGATATGTCATTTGCAAAAAAGCTTCAATAGTTCAAAGACTATGCTTAAGAAAATTATTTTCTACCAAGCAGTAGATGCGTTTCTATACCTTCCAACATATTTAGCACGCGATCTAGATATTTTTAAGACATTATTAAATAGCGAATTTGAGGGAGTAGAGATAGTTCTTGAAACATTAGAAAAAGGAGGAGATAAAGAGGCCATTAATTCGATGTTAATTAATAACTTGAAAGGCATTGATGAAGAAATTTCATTTGCAATCAGTGATCCTTTAGCTGTTTTATCGCAATCGTATCCTTGGGCAAATGATATTGAGAAGTCATGTATCGTTGCGTCAATAATTAATAAATTACCATTTTGGGTGGTCAATCATGATCCCGATGAAGTTTTGACAAGAAAGAAAATTCCAAGACAAAAGTACAAGCAACTTATTTATTACAATGATTCACTAGTTACAGGAAACTATCTTGGAAAAGAAATATTGAAGGAGATTAAGATTAAAACTCCAACGCCAGTTGACTTTAGAGAAGAATGGGATCACCTAAAAACCCATAATATTGGTGGTAATTCAAATGCAATAGCTATTACTGCGGATATAGTAAGTCTAGCTAAAGGAATGCAATTAGAAAACAAAGAAAAGCTTGCCATTAAGTATCGATTTTCAAATGAGGGAGAATTTCTTACAACAGGGATTATTACTTCCAAAAATGTTTGTGAAAAATACCCTACAGTAGTTACTAAAATTATTGAAGGTATTCAAAAGTCTATATCTATTATTTATTCCTCTAGTAAAACCGCAATAAAAACTTGTGAGGGTATAGTTGAAGATGGAAAAATAAAAGAGCCAATTGATAAGAAAGATATAGATATTATCGTTGGTCTTATAAATAAAGAAAAGTTTTATCCTGCGGACTTAAATATTTCCAAGAAATGTTGGGATAAGGCCTTGTTAGCCTTTTCAAAAGCAGAACAGTGGGATAATAAAACAACAAAAAGGTACAAACGTACTTCTTTTAGAAAATTTGTCTGTAATAAGTATGTTTATAATTCAGAAAAGTCAATTGCAAAACAGTTCGGTATTTCAATAAGAACATATAGTATAAGTCCAGTAATTAGACCCTTAGCTGTAATCTTTAGTTATCCTGTATTCCTTGTCGGAAATTTTTTATACTGGTATAAAAATATAAATCGTTCTCTTGCTGTATTAATAGCAACTGCCAGCGTTTTTATACTTTATAATATACTTCGTTACAGAACAGATTTAAATAGCATGTTGGAAGATAAAGTAAATTTGATTTTCTTGATTCCTATTATTATCAATTTGCTTACATCAGCTGAAAATAGGAGAAATAATCAAAAGCAAGATTAATTATGATCGAGATTGAGAAGTTAATGTTCGCTTATGCAAATGAAATAAAGGTCATAAACAATCTTTCAATAATTGTTAGACAAGGCGAAATAGTTTCATTTCTTGGTAAAAGCGGCTGTGGAAAATCAACTTTGCTTAATTTGATTTCTGGTTTACTCCCAATTCAGGAAGGTAGTATTGAAATTTCAAATTCCGAGATTTCATATCTAACACAGAAACCTACTTTATTATCATACCGCAATTCTTACGAAAATGCGTTATTAGGTTTGGAGTTGAAAAATAACACAAATACAAAATCAAGAACTGAAATTGAGAACCTGTTCTCGTTATTTGGATTAAAAGATGCTACTCTAAAACATCCAAATGAACTATCTGGTGGAATGAAGCAACGGGTAGGTATCATTCAATCTATTTTGGTTGATGCTGATATTTATTTACTCGACGAGCCTTTTACTGCAATTGATCGCAACACGTTAATGGACATCGAAAATCACCTCTGGAATTTGTTTAAAACAAATGGTTCAACAGCCATTTTGGTCAATCACGACTTGGAACAAGCAGTTTCATTTAGCGACCGTATAATCATGTTGTCGTCAAATCCAGGCACTATTGTTTACGACCAAACATTTCCATCCGATTTTATAAAGTTGCGACCTTCAGAAAGAAAGAATTCGCTTCATTATTCAGAATACTTATTCGAAGTTGTAAAAAGATTTAGCGAACTATAATGGTAAAAAAGATTCTTCGATACTTAGTCCCACTAATTGTATTGTCAATTATATGCGAAATCAGCGCAGCTAATTCCGACAAGGTTCGGTTTTTATTTGCCTCTCCATCTTCTATTGCAATTAAATTTTTTGAAAAAATCATGAGTGGCGAATTAATAGGTCACACATTGATTACTGGTTTAGAGGCAATTGTTGGCCTTGCTTCTGGTGTGTTGATTGGCAGCTTAATTGGGTTTACTCTTTTATATTTTCCTAAAACGTCTCAAATTTCTAGACCATATATTGTAGCATTAAGCTCAATTCCCATTTTTGGAATTGCGCCAATGATGATTATCTGGTTTGGCACTGGGCTATTTATGAAAATTGCAATGGCTTTTTTCTCTACTGTTTTTGTTGCTGTTTCTCAGGCGTATCAGGGAGGTCAGGATATATCGCAAGACGATCTGAACTTTTTTATTCTGCACAAAGCAACAAATAGTCAAAAGTTCTGGAAACTTGTTTTTCCATCGTCAATGGGTTGGGTAATTCAGTCTTTAAAGCTCAATAGTGGCTTAGCCGTTTTAGGTGCGTTTATCGGTGAGTTTATCGCATCCGAAAAAGGGCTTGGATATATAATCTTAAAAGCAGGTGGAATATACGATGTTCCCTATGTTTTGGCTTCAATTATTTGTATCATATTGCTGTCCGCTTTTTTCAACTTCCTGGTTTCAATCATTGAGAAGAATAAATTGAAAATTGTTCGGGCTTTAGCTCTCAAGTAACTTTATTGAATAGAATACAGTTTTAAAATGGGAAACACCATAAATTCTTTTTTAGCTGCCCGTAAATGTGAAATTCGTCAGAAGCAAATACAGGAATTATCCATGATTTGTAAGAAAAAATCGAATTTGCACTTAATAAAGTATTGGGGGGCTTCAAATAAAATCCATGCTGATATTTACGATCATTTGGCTATACAGAAAATATTCAATTTTTTAGAAACAGTTAAGAATGAATATAAAGTTGAAGTTAATCTTACTGTAATTTTTGCCGACACCCATGCTTTATTAAACGGCTATAAAGCGGCTGATTTTGTGCCATATTTTAACGAAATAAAAAGATTGCTTGAAAAGCAAGGTTGTCAATTTCTTATGATGTCAGACGTTTTAAGTGAAGAGCTTTTGAAAGATCAAATTAATTCGCCATGGGAATTTGTTGAAAACATCATTCTTGACACTCAAATAGACGATACACACTTTAAGCAAGGTGATTCGTTCGAAGTTCTCAAAAATTCTGCGTTGAAGCATTCTTATAGGTTAACTCATAAATCGGAATATGGAAGCTTAGGATTTCAATCAAAAGAACAATCTGTTTATGCTTACATAAAATTGAACCTATTTGAGAAGAAACAGATTGAGAATAAATTTAAAGAGTCCATATTTCTAACATATTCTTCAAATGAGGAGGGTGAGTTGATTTGCCCAAATTTTTTAAAGCTTCAAATTTATACATACCAATCAGGTATCAGAAGTAGGCCTTGGTTTATGAAAAATTAACCAATCAAAAATGAAGAATAGCAAAATGACTTCTTTATTTGCAGAAAGAATTTGATAAGATCAGTTTATGTGCGGTATAGCGGCAATTATATATCCAAAGCAAGAAAGCACTTTCGAAATTGCTCAGATGTTAAGACAAATCAAACATCGGGGCGATAGCGATCCTGCATATACATGTTTTGGAGATTCAATATTAGGTATTGTTAGATTAAAGATTGTTGATATTGAAAATGGGGATCAACCGTTTTACAACGAAGATAAAACCGTTGGGGTTGTTTTTAACGGTGAGATATACAACTATAAATCGTTGCAAAACGATCTAATCTCTAAATCGCATATTTTAAAAACTGATTGTGATTCAGAAATATTGGTTCATCTCTACGAAGAATATGGAAAATCATTTTTGTATAAGCTGGAAGGAATGTTTTCCTTTATTATTTACGACAAAAAAGAAAATGATTTTTGGGCTGTACGAGATTTCTTCGGAGTTAAGCCACTATTTTATGCAAAAAGTGACAGCACTTATTATTTTGCATCCGAACTTAAAGCTTTTGACAATTTGGAAGTTCTAGAATATCATGAAATACCTCCCGGGCATTACTTAACATCGAAGGGGCTTTGCAAATATTACCAGTTGCCCCAATTTGTTCCTACGCCTGATAATTTATCTGACATTTCTAAAAAAGTCAGAACACTACTTGAAAGAGCTGTTGAAAAAAGGGTTCAAACAAATTTGCCTGTTGCTGTTTTTATGGGAGGTGGTATCGACAGTGTCATCGTTAACTTGTTAGCTTGTAAATTTCATCCCAATGTGACTTCGTTAATTGTTGGTTTAGAAAACAGTCAGGATGTAATTTTTGCTAAACGATTATGCTACGACTTTAATTTGAAACACCATTATATTCCAATTACTGAAAACGAACTAATTGCCTTTATACCTGATATTGTCAGATCAATCGAAACATTTGAACCAAATCTGATTCGTGGTTCTGTGTTATCCAATATTCTTGCACAAAATGCAAATAAATTAGGTTTTAAAGTCGTTTTATGTGGCGAAGGCAGTGACGAGATATTTGGTGGTTATGGAGACTTTCTTCATGTTTCAAATACGAATGATTTTCAGAGTTTGTTGTACAGATACTTAACCGATTTATACCGCACCCAATTACTTCGAATTGATAGAACAGGAATGCGATATGGAGTTGAAATCAGGGAACCATTTCTTGACCGTGAATTAGTTGAATACGCATTAAATATTCCACCTTCAATGAAAATATCGAGGTTATTGGATGGTCGTTTTACGACTAAATTCATATTGCGTGAGGCATTTAAAGAATTGTTGCCCGATTATATCTACTCTCGTGATAAACAAACAATGATGGATGGTGCAGGCATTGGAGAAGTAGATAAAAATAAGGGCTTGCTTTATCGAAATGCTGAAACCAAGATTTCAGATTCGGAATTGGTACACTTCCAAATCGATTATCCCGAATATCACCTTAACACAAAGGAAGAAGTTTTAAACTTTAGCTATTTTAAAGAATACTATTTGAAAGCTTCTTTCTGTAAAAAAAGAGTAAACAATGCTCAATTCGAAATCACTAAATCAACCCAATGTCAACTGACCTAAAATCACATAGTAAAAAGAAAGTAATTCTTGTAACAGCTACTCAAATTGACATTGGGTTAAGAACTATTGCATCACAAATAAGTGGCAAATATGATTGTGTCTATTTAAATACAAATGAGTTAGTGATAGATAAAGCATCAGACGTTTTTAGCGAACTATTACTATTCATAAATGATGCAGATTATGTCCTAATGACGGCAGTCGATTTCCGATTTAATCAGTTGAGTATTTTGGCCGATTCTGTTAGGTCTGTTATAGGAAAACCTGTAATTATGGGTGGCGTTCATGCCATGTTATATCCAAATGAATGTATCAATCATTGTGATGCACTTTGCATTGGAGAGGCTGACGGCTTAATAATGAATTTGCTGGATAATTGGGATAAAAGATTAGATATTAGGATTCCCAACTTTTGGTATAGAGATAAAAATGAAATTATTAAAACTCAACGACTGGGCTTGACTTCAAATCTGGATGATTTACCTGCTCCAGATTTCAGCTTTTCAAAATATAATTACGCAACTCAAAAAGGTTTATTCCAAATTAATAACGCAAAAAACCACAAATACAATCATCATCAAATTGGCCACTCCACAACATTGGTTTACACTTCCGATAGGGGTTGTCCTCATTCTTGCAATTATTGCTATAATGTAAACCTGAAACAGATTTTTGGAACAAAAAATTATTACAGAAAGAAATCTATTGAGAACATCATTAAAGAGATAAAGAAAATAATTGATCGTGAGGCAAATGCCTATCGGTTTATTAATATTATGAATGACAATATGGCAAGTAGATCCGTAAATGAACTTGAATTATTTGCCGAATTGTATTCAAAAGAAATCGGTATCCCATTTTATTGTATGGTTTCACCAATGGAGCTTACAGTAAACAAATTAAAAAGTCTCATTAATGCTGGGTGCATTGAATTAAATATTGGTATTCAGACCAATGAAAAAACAAATTTTGAATTGTATAATAGAAAACAGACCAATGAAAAAATCTATCAAGTATCTGATATGGTTTCTATTTACAAGGACAAAGTATCTGTTTTTTACGATTTCATAATTAATAATCCAGCGGAATCGTCAACTAGTTTAATTGAAACAATTGCACTTATTCGCAATTTGTCTTTGCCTTGTGATATTGTTTCGCATCATTTGTGTTTAGGTAAGAATACTGTTCTTTACAAAGACTTATTAACAAAAGGTATTATTCCAAATGATGAAAGCAAAATAATTGATTCCGATTTCCATGACTTTGAAAAGTATCTATCATCGTATGCAAAAAACGAATCGTTTGTCGAAAATATTCTCATTGAGTGGATGGCAGGCCCGCACAATAAACTATACCAAGGAAGACTGAACCGAAAATTCTCAGACTTTTTAAATTCTGTTTTTATTTTAGAATGGAAAAATGGGGAAGCCGAACTTTGTAATTTACTCAACGCCTCCAATTCTTTAGAAACGATTGATTTCTTTTTAGAGAATTTAGGTTTCTTCTCCCAAAGAAAAGACTTGATTGTCAAACTAAACGAACTTCTGCCAATAGTTGAATACTCAAATTTTATCAAGCAGAAGCTATTTGCCGAGATTTATATGAAATAATTACTTAAATAATTAAAGTCTATCAATTCATATTTTGAGATGCTTATCTGCTTCTCATTACAATTAATTGAACTATTCAACGTTAATCTGTTTATTCCGGCGATGTTGACCCCCATTCCGGGATGATTGTGACCCCTCCGTACTCCGAAGGGCAACCCGAAGGTCAACCATGTTTTGATTGATCAAAACATGTCAAACAAAGTTATCTTTTTTCTCATTGATTCCCCTTTCAATTGAATTTTGTGAGAACCGTGTAATCGGTAATTTAGAATCCCCAAATTTTCGTAAATAGGAATCCCCACATTTTGGCAAATAGGCGTCCCCAGCGGGTGGCAATTAAAAATCCTTCATAATTTTATAATTCAAACGCTAAATGAATACGAAATTATGAAG
>JAYFOS010000013.1:0-172124 GCA_034928745.1 Rikenellaceae bacterium | reverse complement strand
TCATCAGTGTCCACTTAAAATATTTTTAAAACCGCATAATAAATTAATTATTAATAACATATAGCGATAATTTTAACGTGTCGATTTGAAATTGTAATATAGTATCCGATATATAAAAGGATATTATGAATCAGAGCAAACATGTTTTCAGTCAACTCGTTGAGTTTCTTCCAAAGAGAGTATTTGATTGCATTGTAATGAGATATCAGGGAGATAAATACATTAAATCGTTCAGCTGCTGGAACCAGTTGCTGGTTATGATGTTTGGTCAACTCTCCGGTTGTGAAAGCCTCAGAGAACTTGTATGCATTACAGCCGCTCATACCAATAAGACCTATCATCTTGGATTTGGCAAGTCCGTAATAACGCGCAGCAATCTTGCCAAGGCTAACGCAAACAGAGACAGCAAGATCTTTGAAGAGTTTGCTTACAAGATGATATCCATTGCCCAGAGCAAGAGAATAACAAGGGAATTTGAAATTGCCGGAAGGTTCTATGCCTTTGATTCCACCACTATAGACCTGTGTATGAGTCTTTTTTGGTGGGCCAACTTCCGCAAAACAAAAAGTGGAATTAAAGTTCATACACTCTATGACATTGTTACTCAAATCCCGACATTCCTTCATATTACGGAAGCCAGAGTTCATGACATGAATGCAATGGATGAAATCCCGTATGAATCTAATGCATACTATATCTTTGACAGAGGTTACTTTGACCTTGCAAGACTCTTTACTGTAAATCTTATAGGCTCTAACTTTGTCATAAGAGAAAGAGGACAACTTCAATATGAAATCGTTGATGGAGAGGACCTTCTTGAAAAGGCTGACAATATCCTCTATGACCAGACGATACGTCTTACAGGGCAACTGACGGTAAAGAAATATCCGAGTCTTCTTCGACGTATTGTTTACTACTCTAAAGAGCACAAAAGGGTCTTCACATATCTCACTAATAGCTTTACAGACAAGGCTGAACACATTGCATTGCTCTATAAAAACAGATGGCAGGTAGAACTGTTCTTTAAATGGATCAAGCAACATCTGCACGTAAAATCCTTTTGGGGAGTAACCGAAAATGCGGTTAGAATCCAGATATACTCGGCAATTACGGCATATTGTCTTATCGCTATTGTTGAACATGATCTTCGTCTCAATCGCAGTACTTTTGATGTGCTCCGGATACTTAGTATGTCTCTTTTCGACAAGGCTCCTATAAGAGAGCTCTTCGAAAGGGCAGACCCAGCATGTGATATATCTGATGAGGATTATCTTCAATTAAGCTTTAATTTTTAGTGGACACTAATGTTTATAAATAATAAAAGAAAAGCCGCCGCAAACATAATGCTTGCAGCGGCTTAATCTAGAGTCAGTATTTAGTCTCAGTTTAAAGCTCTTAATTTTCACTTTTCACTCCTCACTTTTCACTTATCACTATCCACTCTCCACTTTTAACTAGCTACTTAACCTCTTCAAAATCCACGTCGGTTACCTCTTTGTCACCACCGTTGTTGTTTCCGGTGTTGTCGGCCTGACCCGCATCAGCTGATGCGCTCTGTGAAGGTCCGCTCTGGGCTGCTTTGGCCATATCTTCAGAAGCAGCGTGCCATGCAGCGTTCATGCTCTCCATCGCTTTGTCGATAGCTGCAACATCGCCTGATTTATGTGCCTCTTTCAGAGTTGCAAGAGCACTCTCGATTGCACCCTTCTTGTCTGAAGGAATTTTGTCTCCGTACTCCTTTAGGTTCTTCTCTGTCTGGAAGATCATTCCGTCTGCAGCATTGATTTTGTCAATTTTCTCCCTCTCGGCTTTGTCGGCAGCTTCGTTGGCCTTAGCCTCGTCACGCATTCTCTTAATCTCTGCCTCGCTAAGTCCGGATGAAGCTTCGATACGTATCTTCTGTTCCTTGCCTGTGCCTTTATCTTTTGCAGAAACGTTAAGAATACCGTTTGCATCGATATCGAAAGTAACCTCAATCTGAGGAACACCTCTTGGTGCAGGAGCTATTCCGTCCAGGTGGAAACGTCCGATAGTCTTGTTGTCCTTTGCCATTGGCCTTTCGCCTTGTAAAACGTGTATCTCTACTGATGGCTGGTTATCGCTTGCTGTACTGAATACTTCAGATTTGCGTGTAGGAATTGTTGTGTTTGACTCAATGAGCTTTGTCATAACTGAGCCGTAAGTTTCAATTCCGAGTGACAGAGGTGTTACGTCAAGAAGAAGAACATCCTTCACATCACCTGCAAGAACACCGCCCTGAATAGCTGCACCAACTGCCACAACCTCGTCCGGGTTAACGCCCTTGCTAGGAGTCTTGCCGAAGAATTTTTCTACAATCTGTTGGATTGCAGGGATTCTTGTTGAACCACCTACCAGAAGAACCTCGTCAATGTCTGAAGCCTTGTAGTTGGCGTCACTAAGAGCCTTGCGGCATGGTTCTACTGTCTTTTGAATAAGGGAGTCGCAGATTTGCTCGAACTTTGCCCTGGTAAGAGTTTTTACAAGGTGTTTTGGGACACCGTCAACAGGCATGATGTAAGGAAGGTTGATCTCAGATGTTGTTTGACTTGACAACTCAATCTTTGCCTTCTCGGCAGCTTCTTTCAGTCTCTGAAGAGCCATCGGATCTTTTCTGAGGTCGATACCGTTATTTTCGCTCTTGAACTCATCTGCCAACCAGTCGATAATCTTCTGGTCGAAGTCGTCACCGCCGAGGTGTGTGTCACCGTTTGTCGATTTCACTTCGAAGACTCCCTCTCCGAGTTCAAGTATTGAGATATCAAAGGTCCCTCCTCCAAGGTCGAATACGGCAACCTTCATATCCTTGTGCATTTTGTCAAGACCATATGCCAATGCTGCGGCAGTAGGCTCGTTGATTATCCTTTTTACTTTAAGTCCGGCGATCTCTCCTGCCTCTTTTGTGGCTTGTCTTTGAGAGTCGCTGAAATATGCCGGTACGGTAATGACGGCCTCTGTTACCTCTTGTCCGAGGTAATCCTCAGCGGTCTTTTTCATCTTTTGCAATACCATTGCAGATATCTCCTGTGGTGTGTAGAGACGACCGT
This sequence comes from Rikenellaceae bacterium, assembly GCA_034928745.1. Taxonomy (GTDB): domain Bacteria; phylum Bacteroidota; class Bacteroidia; order Bacteroidales; family UBA932; genus Bact-08. The sequence continues at coordinate 169,059 of JAYFOS010000013.1, read as the reverse complement.
CGATATTAACTCGAGATGTATTGTTGTCACCCCTGTCTACCTTGTATGGAACACGTCCGACCTCTGTCTGTACTCTGTCAAAACTTTCACCCATAAATCTCTTGATAGAGTAGATGGTCTTTGTGGGATTTGTGATAGCCTGTCTTTTTGCAGGGTCCCCGATTTTTCTTTCGCCATTGTCAGCAAATGCAACAACAGAAGGGGTTGTTCTCTTACCCTCGCTGTTAATAATGACTGTTGGCTCATTTCCCTCCATTACGGCTACGCAGGAGTTTGTAGTACCAAGGTCAATTCCAATAATTTTTCCCATAATATCTGTTAATTTTTGTTTGTTTCTATTTTCGTTTGCCAGTAATGTATCTAACATTGTGCCAAATGGAAAAACTGACAAGGTGTCAGACTCTCTATTCGGATTATTTCCTTAGCTTTGTGCGCTGTTTTAAAACTCAAATTTGAAACCACAATGTCAGTTGAAGGTAAAAAAAGAATAATAACAACACAGAGGTTGTTGGAAATGAAGCAGAACGGTGAAAAGATCGCCATGCTGACAGCTTATGACTATACCTCTGCCAAAATAATTGATCAAGCAGGGATTGATATAATCCTTGTGGGAGATTCAGCCGCTAATGTTATGGCGGGACATGAGACAACCCTGCCGATAACGATAGAACAGATGATATACCATGCTCAGAGTGTGGTAAGGGCTGTTAAGAATCCGATGGTTGTCGTTGATATGCCTTTCGGTACATATCAGGGTAACTCAAAACTTGCTGTTTCAAACGCAATAAGAATCATGAAGGAGGCAGAGGCGGATGCGTTGAAGGTTGAGGGTGGCTCGGAAATAATTGAATCAGTTCTCAGAATAATCTCCGCAGGAATTCCTGTAATGGGTCATTTAGGCCTTACACCTCAATCCATTCACAAGTTCGGTACTTATAACGTACGAGCTAAGGAGGAGGCTGAAGCAAACAAGCTCATTGAAGATGCCATCTCTCTTGAACAGTCAGGTTGCTTTGCTTTGGTGTTGGAAAAAATTCCTGCAGAATTGGGAAGAAAAGTAGCTGACATATTGAAGATACCTGTGATAGGGATAGGCGCGGGAAACGGTGTGGACGGACAGGTTTTAGTCATGCACGATATGCTTGGTCTCACACAGGAATTTTCTCCAAGATTCCTGAGAAGATATCATAATCTTCATCTAGAGATGCTTAAAGCAGTTCAGAATTATATTAAGGATGTAAAAGAGAAGGATTTTCCAAATGATCAGGAACAATATTGATCCAGAGATTCTTTATGAGGATAACCATCTTGTAATTGTAAACAAGAGGGCAGGGGATATTGTGCAGGGGGACAAGACTGGTGACGAACCTCTCAGTGTCAGGATGGCCAGGTTTATTGCTCAACGCGATGAGAAACCAGGGGATGCATTCATCGGTGTTCCTCACCGGCTTGACCGGCCGGTAAGCGGGATTACTGTTTTTGCCAAGACATCAAAGGCTTTGGAGAGAATGAACGAACTCTTCAGAGACGGAGATATTGAAAAGAGATATTGGGCGGTAGTCGCAACAAAACCTGAGCCCCAAGCAGGAGAGTTGAAACACTATCTTGTGAGGAATGAGGAGAAGAACAGATCATTCGCATACGATATCCAGAAGCAAGGATCGAAAGAAGCAAGATTGCAGTATAAACTTATTGCTTCAAGTGACAGATATCACTTGCTTGAAATATTGCTTTTAACCGGAAGACATCATCAGATCCGTTGTCAACTCTCAAAAATAGGTTGCTCTATTAAAGGTGATCTTAAATATGGCTCCCCAAGGTCAAATCCAGATGGAGGAATCTCTTTACATGCCCGTAGCATAAGATTTGTCCACCCGGTGAAAAAGATCGAGATATTTGTTGAGGCTCCTGTGCCTGACGACAATCTTTGGAAGGCGCTCACTCAGACTTTATAGGCAGACATGTCCCGTCCTGATATCTCCTCTTCTCTTATTTGAGTTGATGAGATGTCTATCATAGGGGCATCAATAGGTTTTACTTGATATTTGTTGCAGAGCGACAGCAGGTCATATCCGGATCTTGGGTATACCCATATCTCATACTCTTTGAGCAACTCAACCCATCTGTTCCATTTTTCAATTATTGAGAGGTTGTCTGCTCCTATTATCAATATGAATGTGTTGTCCGGTTCTCTTGAAGATATAACCCTTAGAGTGTCAATCGTGTAATGAGGCTTCGGAAGGTGGAACTCAATATCGGAAACACTTATCTTACAGCGACTGCCATTTTGCCTGACTTGGCAGTCAATTCCTGCAGCCACATACTTTACATGCTTTAGTCTTTGATTGCCGTTTGCTTCATTGAGTGTATCCTTAAGAGGATTAACAGGACTTACAACCAATCTTAACTCGTCAATATCCTCTTTGCCGGTTATATATTGGCAAATTGCAAGATGACCGGTATGCATAGGATTGAATGATCCAAAATAGAGGGCAACTCTCATGATATGAATTCCTCTGTTATTTTATCAGCCTCCTTGAGGCAATCTTCCAGGTTGTCGTTAATCAGTACTTTATCAAACTTATTCTCAAATGTTAATTCATATTGAGCCTTCTTTATACGACTCTCAACAGACTCATTATCCTCAGTACCTCTTCCGGCGAGTCTTTCTCGTAACACCTCCAATGACGGAGGTTTGATAAAGACAGAAAGTGCAGACTCTCCGAAGAGATTCTTGAGATTAACTCCACCAACGACATCAATGTCAAAAACAATAATTTTGCCGTTATTCCAGAGCCTGACAATCTCGCTCTTGAGTGTGCCGTAATAAGATCCTTTGTAGACCTCCTCGTATTCAATAAATTCGTCATTATCTATTTTGTCCTTGAACTCCTCTGTAGTGAAAAAGTAGTACTCTTTGCCGTTTATTTCAGCTCCTCTCGGAGCTCTCGAAGTTGCAGACACGGAAAAGCCGAGAACAGGAAATCTATTCATCAGATGGCTTACTATTGTGCTTTTGCCCGCACCTGACGGAGCAGAAAATATAATAACTTTTTTGTTATTCATAAAGATCCTTCTCGGATTTAATTTTGGAAAACTCCACAATAAAATCGGCAATCTTATCAATACAAGCTTTTACAAACCGCTCTCCATTCTCTGCCGTTGCTTTTGATGGGTCACCCACTCCTGTGTCCTCAGTAGTGTAGATCCATCTACGTGGTATCCATGCCCATTTCTCTCTAAGACCTTTCAGCTTGAAGTGCCTTTCATATCCGTCACCGGCCTCACTCAATGGCAGTACCAGTTCAGGTGAGACATATTGCATTGAGGCTGTCTCCAGCTCGCCGGCATGATCTCCCGGATCGGTGAAATATCCATCTGGCTTGCATGCTATCCACCAATTGATGTTGCACATAAGTATCGAAGGGTATTTTAAGGAGAGTTCCCTTATTATGGGTGTGAAGGAGTTGCCTCCATGTGCGTTTACGATTATTAACTTATCTATTCCGTGTTTTGAGAGGACTTCAAGTATATCATCCAAAATAGCCATCTGTGTTGAAGGACGCATATTCATGCATAGTCTGACTTCCATCTGTCCTGTGTTGACTCCATATCCTATTGAGGGAAGTACAATGGCTCCGGCCCGGGATAAATTTGCAATGTTTGCAGCATCTGATGCAATTCTCTCTGCAAGAATGGTATCTGTTCCGTATGGAAGGTGCAAGTTGTGGGCCTCAGTTGCACCCCAGGGGAGAAGTGCAATTTTGATATCAGCCTGCTTGATTGATTTCCAGTTTGTTTCCCTTAAAACGTATGATTGCATACAATGATTTGGTTTTGATTACAAAGTTAAATTTTATTGTTAACTTTGCAGCGATTTAATTGTTAACAGTAATTATAAATTTAAATCTATATGATATCATACAAAGAACTAGGCTTGGTGAACTCTAAAGAGCTATTTGCCAAAGCTATCAAAGGAGGTTACGCAATTCCGGCATTTAACTTCAACAATATGGAACAGATGCAGGCAATCATTTCTGCTTGCGTAGAGACAAAATCACCAGTAATTCTGCAAGTCTCAAGTGGAGCAAGAAAGTATGCCAATCAGACATTACTGAGGTATATGGCGCAGGGTGCAGTTGAGTATGCTAAAGAACTGGGTTGTAATATTCCTATAGTTCTTCACCTCGATCACGGAGATACTTTTGAACTTTGCAAATCTTGCATCGATATGGGCTTTTCATCAGTAATGATAGACGGATCTCACCTGAGTTTCGAGAAAAATATTGAATTAACAAAGCAAGTTGTTGAATATGCACATGCTCATGACGTTACAGTTGAAGGAGAGCTCGGAGTTCTTGCCGGTGTTGAGGATGAAGTATCAGCAGAGCACCATACCTATACACAACCGGAGGAGGTTGAGGAGTTTGTAAAGAAGACAGGAGTTGATTCACTTGCTATATCAATCGGAACATCTCACGGCGCATTTAAATTCAAACCGGGACAGAAACCTGAAATCAGACTTGATATACTTCAAGAGATTGAGAGAAGGATACCCGGCTTCCCAATCGTCCTTCACGGATCATCAAGTGTTCCTCAGGAGATTGTTGCTCAGATCAATAAATTCGGCGGTAAGCTTAAAGATTCAATAGGAATTCCTGAGGAACAGCTTCGTCAGGCAGCAGCAAGTGCTGTTTGCAAAATCAATATTGATTCAGATGGCCGTCTTGCAATGACCGGAGCCATCAGACAGGTGTTTGCCGAAAAACCTGAAGAGTTTGACCCTCGTAAGTATCTGGGTCCGGCTCGCGATGCTTTGAAAGCTCTATACAAGCATAAGGTGATCAATGTGCTTGGAAGCGACAATAAAATCTAATTTTAAATTATAATGAGAAGAAGGTGTCCGGATTATTTCCGGGCACCTTTTTTTATTGATTTCTGAAAAAAATATATAGTTAGTTAGATAAACCTAACTATATTTGCGCCATGATAACAATTACCGATACGATAGCGAAACTGTCAAATTTCATTGCTCTCTCTGAGGAGAAAGCAAAGAATCAATGCAAAGAACACGGTCTTACAGAGACCCAGATGCATTATCTGGAGAAGATAGCAGATCTCGATAACCCGACAGTGACAGAGTTATCTCGCGAACTCAAGCTTTCGAAGCCAACAGTGACTGTAACGGTGGACAGATTGGTAGAAAAGGGTTTTGTCAACAGGGTACGTTCAGACAGGGACAGACGCAGTGCTCACCTCCACCTTACGGAACGCGGTGCAGAACTTAACGCCACACACGATATCGCCCATATTGCCATTGCAAAGCACATTGCAAGAAAGGTGACAAACAGTGAGCTGGAGGAGTTTATCCGTATTGTCGGGAAAATTGTTGATTAACATCAAATTCACACATTTTTATGCAAAACAAAGTCTCTAATCTTGAATTTCACGGCCTTAACGAGCAGGAGGTAAAATCAAGGCAATTAAAGGATGGTTTGAATGAGCTCCCATCATCAAAAAAAAGGGGTACACTTCAGATAGCCTTTGGAATTATCAAGGAGCCCATGTTTATATTACTGGTTATCTGTGGCTCTTTATACCTTTTTCTTGGTGACGTCAGGGAGGGTGTGATGTTGATGTCCTTTGTGGTTTTTGTCATGGGAATAGAGTATTTTCAAGAGAGAAAGACCGAAAAAGCTCTGGAAGCTCTTAAAGACCTGGCAAGTCCCAGAGCTTTGGTAATAAGGGAGGGTGAGGTAAAACGTATTGCCGGAAGAGAGGTGGTCAAGGGTGATGTAGTAGTACTCCAAGAGGGAGACAGAGTGCCTGCTGACGGTAAGATCCTTCACAGTGTTAATTTAATGGTCGATGAATCATTATTAACAGGAGAGTCCGTTTCTGTCAGAAAGAGGGAATGGGTTCAGGAAGATACTCTTTTTATACCGGGAGGAGATGATATACCTTATGTTTATTCCGGATCAATGGTGGTTCAAGGTAACGGTGTATACGAAGTGACTGCCATAGGACAATCCACTGAGATAGGAAAAATCGGAAAAGCTATTGAATCTGTAGAGGAACACCCGACAAAACTTAAGAGGGAGATGGGAGTCTTGGTAAAGAGACTTGCAATGCTTGGTTTGATTTTGTGTCTCTCAGTCATCATACTATATACTCTTACAAGAGGAGACCTGCTCAAAGGTTTTCTTGCCGGGATAACCCTTGCGATGGCTATGCTTCCTGAAGAGTTTCCTGTAGTTCTTACAATCTTTATGGCATTGGGTGCATGGAGAATATCAAGGAACAATGTACTTACACGAAAGTCTTCTGCAATTGAGACTCTAGGCTCAGCGACGGTGCTTTGCACCGACAAGACCGGAACCCTTACACAAAACAGAATGACCATCAACTCCTTATATAACGGAGATGATCTAATCAATATAGCAAATTCCAAAACATTTCCTGAAGAGTACCATGAGGTAGTGGAATATGGGCTTTTGTCAAGTCAGGTGAAACCATTCGACCCAATGGAAAAGGCCATTGAAAATTTAGGTGAGAGGTTTCTCAGAGATACTGAGCATATTCATGATGACTGGAAAATGGTGAAGGAGTATCCTCTTTCAAGGGAGATGCTTGCAATGTCCCGTGTATTCGAGAGTCCTGATTCTACAAAGAAGGTAATTGCAGCAAAGGGTGCTCCTGAAGCAATTTTTGATCTGTGTCACCTTGATTCAGGTAGTGTGACAAAATATGAGAAGATTGTTTCAGGCATGGCTTCCAGTGGTTTAAGGGTTTTAGGTGTTGCTAAAGCGCGTTTGGAACCTGCCGGGCTGCCTGTTGAACAGCACGATTTTGACTTTGAATTTGTAGGTCTGATAGGTCTGTCTGATCCTATACGTGAAAACGTTCCTTCTGCAGTTAAGGAGTGCTACAAAGCCGGATTAAGGGTGATAATGATAACCGGAGACTATCCTGTGACGGCAATGAATATCGGGAAGGAGATTGGTTTAGTGAACAGTGATAAGTGTATTACAGGTCAGGAGTTGATGAACATGGATGAGAATACCCTTTCCGAAAAGATAAAGAGTGTTAATATTTTTGCCAGGGTCATTCCTGAGCAGAAACTGAAGATTGTAAATGCCCTGAAGAAAAACGGGGAGGTTGTGGCAATGACCGGTGACGGCGTAAATGATGCACCGGCACTGAAATCGGCAAACATAGGCATTGCGATGGGTGAAAAGGGTACCGATGTTGCCCGTGAAGCCTCAGAACTTGTCCTTATGGATGATAATTTTGCTTCAATTGTAGGTGCGGTCAGAATGGGAAGAAGGATATTTGACAACCTGCAGAAGGCATTCAGCTATATTTTTGCAATACATGTTCCTATTGCGGGACTCTCTCTTATACCGGTTTTTTTCAAAGATATGCCGCTACTTCTGTGGCCTGTTCACATTGTGTTTCTGGAGTTGATCATTGATCCGGCATGCTCTGTGATTTTTGAGGCGGAAAGGGCTGAGAAGAACGTTATGAGCAGGCCTCCCAAGTCTGTAGATGAACCATTTTTCGGTATAAATAAGATTCTTTTAAGTTGTTCTCAGGGAATCTCTGTTTTGATAAGCACTCTGGCAGTATTCTTTGTGGGGCAATATCTAGGCTATAATGACGGGGCAGTGAGGGCTATGTCGTTTGTCACACTGATTGCCTCAAATATTGCAATTATTCTTTCCAACAGATCCTGGAGTGAGAGCATTTTCAAGATATTGGCCACACCGAACAAAACCGTGAAATGGGTAGTAGGAGGGGCAGGATTCTTCTTGACTCTCATACTTAATATGCCATTTCTCCGGGATTTGTTTCAGTTTGAGGTTATCTCATTTATCGAGGCAATAATTTGTCTGGTGATAGGATTTGTAACTATAACCTGGTTTGAGTTATATAAAAAATGGAGCAGGGCCTGGAATACTGTATAGCTATCTGGCACTGCCCCCGACAATATCCAGAAGTTCATTTGTAATGGCTTGTTGGCGACTCTTATTGTATTGCAGAGTGAGCTCCTGAATAAGTTTTCCGGCATTGTCCGAAGCAAGTTGCATCGCTACACTCCTTGCCGCATGTTCTGCAGCAGAAGAGTCCAGAAGCACCTTGAATATTGTTGAGAAAAGCATTTTATCAATTATGTCATCAGCAATCTTCTCTCTGTCAGGCTCATATAGATAATATGTGCTTTTTGTCGGAACGGTTTTGTTAATATCGATTGGAAGAAGCTGCTCTTCCGTGGGAATTTGGGTCCCCATTGATTTGAAATGGTTGTATATCAAATCCACATGGTCAATCTCACCTTTTACGAATTGTGTCATCAAGTTCAAGGCAATTTTCTTACTGCCTGAGTAATCAGGCTTCTCTGACAACATATGGTCACATTCAACAACTGAGTATGAAGGATCTTTCAAATGAGAGGTAACTCTTTTTCCTATAGAGTATATCACGATTTTTTCAGCACCGCAAGATTTCAATCTGACAACTGTTTCATGCAATAATTTTTCAACATTGATATTAAATGAGCCGCATAGTGAAGCATTAGATGAGACAATGACAATTGCTGCTTTTTTCAGTGGTCTCACATTTGAGTATGGTGAAAATGGAATTGCATCTTCGGATTGAAGATCCGAAAGCATATCCAATAAGGCGGTCATATATGGCCTTGAATTGTTGAGTGCTATCTGGGCACGGTGAAATTTTGACGATGAAATCAACCTCATAGCCGAAGTAATCTTCAGTGTATTGGTTACTGTATCAATCCTGCCTTTTATCTCCTTCAGTGATGACATCCTGCTTATTTATTTTGTCATACTTGCGACAATTGATGCCGCAGTCTTTTCCAAATCAGTTGTAATTTTTTCGTCGAATACCCCTTTTTTTATGTTGACAAGTATGTCAGTAGATCTTAAGGCGTTAATGAAGGTCTTTTCAAACTGATTTACTTTGTCAAGCTCAAGGTTTTTAAGAAGTCCGTGAGTGCCGCAATACAAAATTGCAATTTGTTCTTCAACAGGCATCGGCGTATATTGTTTCTGGACAAGGAGTCTTGCATTTTTTTGTCCTTTGTCAATGGTCATTGCTGTCACAGGATCAAGGTCTCCTCCGAATTTTGTAAAGGATTCCAGTTCTCTGAATTGCGCCTGATCGATCTTCAACGTGCCGGCAACCTTTTTCATCGCCTTTACCTGTGCTTTACCACCCACACGTGATACAGATATCCCCACGTTAATTGCCGGACGGTTTCCTTGGTTGAACAGATTTGTGTCAAGAAATATCTGTCCATCAGTGATTGAAATCACATTTGTAGGTATGTATGCCGAAACGTCTCCTGCCTGAGTCTCTATTATAGGGAGAGCTGTCAGGGACCCTCCACCCTTTACTCTGTCAAGCAATCTGTATGGAAGATCATTCATTTTAATAGCTACCTCATTCTGATTGATGATTTTTGCGGCTCTCTCCAGCAACCTTGAGTGCAGGTAAAATATATCTCCGGGATATGCTTCGCGTCCAGAGGGTCTTCTAAGAATAAGGGAAATTTCTCTATATGCCACAGCCTGTTTTGAAAGATCGTCATATACAACCAAGGCATCTCTGCCGGTGTCTCTGAAGTATTCTCCGATAGCAGCACCGGCAAATGGGGCAAAATACTGCATTGCTGCCGGATCAGATGCTGTTGCAGAAATGATGGTGGAATATTCCATAGCGCCCTTCTCTCTTAAAGTCTCTACAATGGATGCAACTGTAGATCCCTTCTGTCCAATAGCGACATAAATGCAATAGACAGGTTTTCCCGCAAGAAAGTTTTCTCTCTGGTTTATAATTGTGTCAATAGCAATAGAGGTTTTTCCAGTCTGACGGTCGCCTATGATGAGTTCTCGTTGCCCTTTTCCAATAGGAATCATCGCATCTATTGCCTTAATTCCTGTTTGAAGGGGTTCATTGACGGGTTGGCGGAAAATCACACCCGGAGCCTTCCTCTCTAAAGGCATCTCTATTAGATCTCCTTTAATGGCTCCTTTTCCGTCAATTGGTTGTCCCAATGTGTTGATGACCCTTCCAAGGAGAGCCTCTCCAACTTTGATTGAGGCAATTTTTCCGGTTCTGGTCACTCTGTCTCCCTCTTTTATCTTATCTGATTGACCAAGAAGAACAGCGCCGATGTTGTCCTCTTCGAGGTTCATCACAACAGCCTCCATGCCGTTGTCAAATTGAATCAGCTCGTTTGATTCTGCATTAAATAATCCGAAGATACGGGCAACTCCGTCACTTACCTGAAGCACCTTGCCGATCTCCTCAAATTCCAGCTTGTTGTTGATCCCTTCAAGCTGCATTTTCAAAATGTCTGAGACTTCACTTACTTTAAATATATCGGGCATATAATCCTTTTTACTGATATTCAGATTCTGTTAATTTCCTTTTAATACTCTCCAATTGTGTCCTGACTGTCGAGTCCAACCGATAGTCACCGATCTCAAAGACAAAACCGCCGATAATATCCGGATCTACACTTTTGTTTATGATGACCGGGCCTCGAGTCCGGTATGTTACAATCCTTCTTATTTTCTCCTCGATTTCATGAGAGACGGGAATCGGGGTCACTAATTCACAGATAGTAATGTTGTGGTGTCTATTGTGCAACTCTTTGTATATCTGGCATATCGATTTAAGAAGTCCTTCCCTCTCTTTTGTTAAAATCAGCTTTAAAAAGCTACTGAATTCAACAGGAAAATCACTACCGGAGGCTGTAATTAAAAGTGAAAGTTTTTCCCTTGTCCGGGTTGCCGGGGACAAAAGTACACTTTCAAGTTCCGGAACTTCATGGAAAGATTGGGATAACCTTTGGATACTGTTATATACAGCATCCTCCGTACCTCTTTCCAGTGCATGGTTAAGCAAGGCACGTGCATATCTGGTTGATATGATGCCGATGTTCATCTATGATTTTATACTAGTGGTTTCTTTTATGTATTTTTCTATCAAATCCATGTGAGCATTATCAGCCTCAAGCTCTTTCCGGATAACCTTCCCGGCTATATCCACCGAGAGAGCGGCAACCTGATTTTGTATCATCTTCATAGATATCTCTCGTTCTCTCTCAATCTCTTTTTTAGCATCATCAATCAGCTTTGTGGTCAATTTTCCCGCCTCTTCTTTCGCTGAACTGATCATGCTCTCCCTGAAGATGTGCGCCTCATGCAGTATCTTAGTCTGTTCAGCCCGGGCGGAGGCGATTATGGCATCACTCTCTCTTTTTAGTTCTTCAAGCTTGATATTTGCTGCCTTGGCAGCATCAAGGGATTGCTGTATGTAGGCACGTCTCTCCTCTATCATCTTTACAATAACGGGAAAACCGTATTTTGCAAGGATGAAAAACACAGCTCCGAAAGATAAAAGCATCCAGAACAGCAATCCTGCGTCAGGAGTCAACAGTGACATATTGTTCTTATTAGATTGCCAGGAAGCATACTACTATTGCAAAGAGACACGCACCTTCAACCAGTGCAGCAGCAATGATCATGGTCATTCTTATATCACCGGCTGATTCTGGTTGTCGGGCAATTGCATCCATTGCATTTCCTCCGATTTTTCCTATTCCGATGCCTGCGCCTATGGCAGCGAGCCCGGCACCTATAGCAGCACCCATTGTCCCAATGTGCGCTGAAGTTACTTCAAGTAATGTAAATAGAGCCATATTCTTTTTTTTAAATAAATATTAACATGTTTCAATCTTTTTCCTTCCGACTTGCGAAAGACCTATAAATATTGCAGACAGCATTGTGAAAACATATGCCTGAATGTAAGCTACCAAAAGTTCCAGACAGTTCATGAAGATGCTTAGTATCACAGATATCACGGTCATTCCGGTGTTAACTGCGGGGCCCATTGCCACTGTTATAAATATTAACAGTGTGAGTGACAGTGTAATTGCGTGTCCGGCCATTATATTGGCAAATAGACGTATCATAAGAGCAAACGGCTTTGAAAATATACTGAAGATCTCAATCAAAGGCATTAGCGGGAGAGGAACCTTCATCCATAGAGGAACATCTGGCCACACGGTCTCTTTCCAATAGTGTTTTGTGCCGGAAATATTCACAACAAAAAACGTGCAGAGAGCCAGAACCATTGTTATCGCAATATTTCCGGTTGTATTTGCTCCGGCGGGGAACAAAGGTATGAGTCCCATGACATTGTTTATAAATATGAAGAAGAATGCTGTCAGAAGATACGGAGCGAATTTTTCATGGTTTTCACCGATTGACGGTTTTATGACATTGTCATTTATGTCCATAATGAATATCTCCATAGCTCCCACAAAACCGGTTGGCGGGGTCAGGGGCTTTCTTCTGTACCATCTTGCAACAACGAGTATTATTGTGATAAGTATTATGCTATTTAACAGAAGAGCGAAAGCGTTTTTAGTCAGAGATATGTCAATTGGCCGTGATATCTCTCCGTTCTTTCCGATTTTAACAATTTTACCGGAATACTCTCCACTGTCAGCAATTTTGAAATTTTTATATATAGAGCCCTCCTCAACCTTGGATGATAAAAATATACTCAGTTTCCATGATTTGTCAAAAACGATGATTGGAAGGGGAACAGTTATATGCTTCTCCCCCCATGTGGTAATATGCCACCCGTATGAGTCCCCAAGATGCGAAAAAATAATTTTTTTTGCATCTATATCTTTACCGTACAGGTGACATGGAAGGATTCCAACTGTTGCCAGTAACAAAATAGCTGTAATATATCTAACCCCTTTTGTCATTCTTTATTGATAATTCAAATTTGAAATAAAAATATGTTTCAAGTACAAGGTAAAAGAAATAGAAAGCAGATATAATTATTGTAAATTCATCATTCTTCTCATCAATATATAGATTGTATAACAGGACACTTAGAACCGTCAGGAAAAGTTTTATGCCCCTCATCATCATATAGGCGTTTATCATCTTTGCAGGGTTCTTTCTTCTAAAGTAATTCAAGGATCTATATAGAATTACGGCAATTATTGAGTAGTATGATGGAATAACAGGATACCAGTTGAAATAGTGTCCGGGTATAAAATAGTATAAAATCAAGCCGACGACTATTCCAAATGCCACATATACTGTTAAGAGTATTCTTAAGTATTTAAGATTAAGCTTTCCCATGATAATCATCTTTAATTTATACAAATAGTCACCGAGTTATTCAGAACCTTTACATAACCGCTTTCAGAGACATTAAAAGTCTTCTCTTCAGTACTCTCAGCAATTCGGATAGTGATTTTTCCGGGATCAAGCAATGAGATGATAGGTGCATGGCTATCTAAAATAGTGAACAGCCCCTCTCTTCCCGGAACAGTTACGGAAGAGACTTCGCCCTTAAAAAGGCTTCTGCCCGGATTATATATAGATAGCTTCATATAAATATTTTTATACCTGTTTCATCATATTCTCTCCTTTCTGAATAGCCTCTTCTATTGTTCCGACATTCAGGAATGCTTGTTCAGGCAGTTTGTCAACCTCTCCGTCAAGAATCATCTTGAAACCCTTTATAGTATCCTCTATTGTCACCATTTCACCTTTAATACCGGTGTATTGCTCTGCAACTGAGAATGGTTGTGATAGGAAACGTTGAACACGTCTTGCTCTGTTAACAATAGTCTTATCCTCGTCAGAGAGCTCCTCTATACCAAGAATAGAAATTATATCCTGTAACTCCTTATTCCTCTGCAGTATCTGTTTTACTCTCTGAGCTGTCTCATAGTGTTCGTCCCCGACAATAAGCGGATCGAGAATCCTGGATGTTGATTCCAGAGGGTCAACGGCAGGGTATATTCCTAATTCTGCAATTTTTCTACTTAAGACAGTCGTTGCGTCAAGGTGAGAGAAAGTCGTTGAAGGAGCCGGGTCTGTAAGGTCATCTGCAGGAACATAAACCGCTTGTATAGAGGTGATAGATCCCTTTTTTGTAGATGCTATCCGCTCCTGCATTGTGCCCATCTCCGTTGCAAGAGTGGGTTGATATCCTACAGCAGAAGGCATCCTCCCAAGAAGCGCCGAAACTTCGGACCCAGCCTGGGTAAATCGGAATATGTTGTCAATAAAAAAAAGAATGTCGTTTGATTCAGCCCCGGAGTCCCTGAATGATTCGGCAACAGCCAGACCGGATAGAGCAACACTGGAACGTGCACCGGGTGGTTCATTCATCTGTCCGAAAACCAGTGTCGCCTGAGATTTGCCAAGTTCGTCCCTGTCAACTTTAGAAATATCCCAGTTTCCCTCTTCCATACTTTCGAGAAACTCTTTTCCATATCGGATAACTCCGGATTCGATCATCTCCCTGAGTAGGTCATTACCCTCTCTTGTACGTTCTCCGACACCGGCGAACACTGAGAATCCGTTGTGCTTTTTCGCTATATTATTGATAAGTTCCATGATTATTACTGTCTTACCAACGCCTGCGCCTCCGAACAGTCCGACCTTACCTCCTTTTAAATAGGGTTCTAGAAGATCAATAACCTTGATTCCGGTATAAAGGACATCTTTACTTGTTACAAGTTCATCAAATTTTGGAGGATCCCGGTGAATGGGGTAAGAACCGTTCATTTGCAGTTGCCCCAGACCGTCAATAGATTCTCCGACAACATTCATCAGCCGCCCTTTTATTTGTAAGCCGACCGGCATATGTATGGTTTCTCCTGAAGCATAAGCCTTCATCCCCCTTCTGAGGCCATCCGTAGAATCCATCGCCACACATCTGACAGTCATATCTCCGATGTGTTGCTGTACTTCAATAATTAGTTTGCGACCTTCAGGCCTGTCTATTGTAATAGCATCATGAATGCCTGGTAGTGTGACAACCTCGTCCGGATTCTCTTTTTCAAAACTGACGTCCACGACCGGACCTATGACCTGAGAGATTTTTCCCTCTGTTTTTACTGCCATATTAAGGTATATTTTAATAACACAGCAAAATTAGAAATAAAAACAATCGGTTATAAGGGAAAGTATATTTACTTTCTTGTCAATTTTGAAAAGTATATTGCAAATGACCTGTAAAGGAAATGTGTCCATTTACCGAAAGGAACTATTATAAGAGCCCATTGTGCCAGAATTGTTAGGTGGATTATATATATCCAAAAATTGTTTTTTAAAAAATCGGCGTCAATAGCTATCCTGACGATAAAGGCAGTCAGTCCCATCATAAGAAGCCATATTACAAAGAGCCAGTCTGATGGACGTGAGTGTCTGCTTACCTCTCGGCTCTTTTTTATTCTTCCTGAGACAAAATCTGCCGTAACAATGAAAACAATCGCACTGACAGTATAACCTGTAACTATGATTGGGAGGCTTGACGTCCCGAACCAATCCAGAAAGACAGTTGTAAAGAGAAGAGTGAGATAGCCTATCACAAGGATAAAATGTTCAAACCATCTTTTTTGATTATCATCGCATCCAAGTGCTCTTTTTTGAGTAAACATATGGATGAACAGCTCCTTTAATGCAACAGTATATGATTTTAATGGGACTTTAAAACCCGGTTGAATAATAGTGAAATACCACATTCTTATGAGGTTCGGTAACAGTATTACAGCAAAAACACCTGATATTGCAGCCATTTCGAAGTAATGTCCATATTTCATGATGGCTTCTGTGTCAAAGTTCATAAATGAGGCAAACAGGATGACGCCGGCAGCTACTGCAAGAAGTGCAATAATTGTAGCTTTCAATGATGTGAATAGTAATCCGGATATGCCTGTCCAGTCATAACGAGCAGTCAACCATCGCCTCAAAGACATCATCAGTTCTCCGGGGTTCGCACTTCTCGGACAACTGGTTGAACATTCACCGCAATAATAACATAGCCATGGCTTGAGAGAAGACAAAATCTCTTTCTGGTTACCGGTTGAACTATATCGTACCATCTCTCTTGGGAACTCTTCATCTTTCTTCGCCAGGGAGCAAACTGACGTACATGTTCCACAATTGTAGCATGCATCGTAGTCAAATGCTCCGTATCTCTTGAGTTTCTTGCCGAATTTAGGGTCTATTCTGGTCATTACCTCTTAATTTTGTAGTTAAAGTATTCATCCATATCATCTATTTCGCCTGTCTCAACAAACCCGAACTTAACGAGTGAGAGGAGATAATAAACAACCTCATCTTTGGGCAATCCTGTCCTTTCGCATAACTGGGCTATTGTGAGATCCTCCTTTTCTAGTTCTTGAAGAATTGATCTTTTAATCCTATTGAACTCCTTTAGATTGTTCTTAACCGCGTCCGATACTTTCCACTTCTCTCTGCGGATCTTTACTGTTTCACTTTTTGCCTTTTCCATATTATCAGTTTGCAAGTATCTCAATCATGCTTTCAATCTCTTTGTTTGTAAACGAGGTCAATTCAATAGAGTCAGAGTCGCAGACAGGGAGACACATACCACACCCTTTGCAGGTAGTCTTATTTATAACAGCAACCATTTTCCCCTCCACATCACTCTTGCTTATTGCATTGTAAGGACATGCTTCACTGCATGCGCCGCACCATTCACAAGTTTTAACATCTGTATATGCAATTATCGGCGAGAGTTCAAGTTCTCCCTTGCTTACAAATGAGTGAGTCTTGACCGCTGCGGAGAGGGCAGAGTTTGCCGACTCCATCACCCCTTTAGGCCCCTGGCAGGTGCCGGCTATAGTAATCCCGTCTATTACAGTCTCTACCGGACGGAGCTTCATATGAATTTCATTGAAGAAATTATCACGTCCTCTTGGAAGTTTTAGAAGAGACCCCACGGATTTGTCACTATCCGGCACCATCCCTGTAACAAGGACCACCAGATCAACAGCTGCCTCTATCTCTTTTTTAGAGGAGAGTATGTCCTTAGCCTTTACCAATGTTTGTCCCTTCTCGGAATAAACAACAGGCTCTTCTTTGTCCGGGAATTGAATGAAAATATCTCCCGAGCGACTTGCTTCGGCATATTTCAACTCCTGAGCCCCATAAGTCCTTACACCTTTGGTGAAGTGATAAACCTGTATGTCACTGAATTGCTCCTTTATATCCAATGAGCTTTGTATTGCAGCAGAGCAGCAGTATCTCGAACAGTACTTGTTCTCACCTTTTATCTGACGGCTTCCCACGCAATAGATAAAAGCGATGTCACGGATTTTTCTGTTTTTAACGATAAGATTTTTCCCCTCTTTTCTATTTTTCAACAACTCTCTGAATTCAGGGAGGGTTATTACATTGTTAATCTCTTTATAACCGAACTCTCCATCGTTGGGACTGTATGACTCGAACCCGGTAGCGACAAGTATTGCCCCGACATTGATATCATTTTCTGAATCCGGAGAACTTACGCCACTTATGTTATTCTGAAGCTTGATTTTAAAATCTCCGATGTTTCCGCGGCACTCCTTTATTTTTGTATTTGTAAGGAGGGTGATTCTTTCATCGTTTTTAACCTCTTTATATAACCTATCAACCATATCTTCTCCTTTTACAACTCCAGGGAAAATCTTTCCCAGAGATGCAAGCTTTCCTCCAATCATACTATCCCTTTCAATCAGAAAAACGCTGTCTCCCATATTGGAAAGTGCTATAGATGCCTTAATTCCGGCAACACCTGCACCTATGACGGCCACCGATTTCTGGGATTTAATTCTGGTAGGTTCAAGCGATTCTGCGAATCTCGCTTTTGCGATTGCTGCCTTGACAAGGTGAATCGCCTTCTCTGTTGCTCCCTGCTTATTGTCTGAGTGTGCCCAAGAGGCCTGTTCGCGAATATTGGCATGAACATAGTTGTACTTGTTCAATCCTGCCCTTTCACTCACAGCGCGGAAAGTTGTCAGGTGCAATTTCGGAGAACAAGAAGCCACAACAATGCCGCTTAGATTATTCTCCTTTATGTCGTATTCCATATCTTTTTGATTGGAGTCACCGCAAGCGAACATTGTTGTTCTTGCAAGCAGGACACAATCTTCGTCCTTGATGGCCTCTCTTACTTTTTCTATGTCGACATAATCAGATATGTTGCCTCCGCAGGCACAAATATATACTCCTAGTTTCTTATCCATTTTCTATGTCAATTACCTGGTTAAATATGATAGTGCCTCTGCTGCTGCAGATCCGGCTGACAGTATTGAATCAGGGATATCTTTCGGGCCGGAGGCTGTGCCTGCAACGAAGATTCCGTCAACTGTAGTCTTTGCAGGGCTTAGAACAGGATCTCCCTGAAGAATGAAATCATGGTTATCCACATCCGGACGAATGCCTTTGAAAAGCAGAGGAGTCTCTTTATCTGCAAGGGCTCCCACAGATAGAACCACAAGATCATGTTCTGACTCTTTGATGTGTCCACTCTGTATATCCTCATATCTGAGGATGAGATTTCCATTCTGAAGTTCTGACATCTTGCCTATCTTTCCCTTGATGAATTTCACTCCCATGCCTTTAGCCTGTTCATAAAACTCATCATAGCCCTTCCCAAAGGCTCTGATATCGATATAATATATGGTTATATCAGCCATAGGAAGTGCTCCCATAAGAAGCTGGGCCTGCTTAATCGAATACATGCAGCAGATTTGTGAGCAAATCGGGTTGCCGGCAGAGTCATCTCTTGAACCGGCGCATAGAATATATGCAATTTTATCAGGAACTTTACCGTCACTCGGTCTGAGAATTGTATTAAATGGCCTTGTAGGGGCAAGCTGCCTCTCCATTTGCATTGATGTAAGAACATTTTTGTAAAGACCGGCACCATACCTCGGTAAATTAGCCGGGTCATACAGCTTGAACCCGGTTGCAATAATCGCAGTCCTGGCCTCAATTTCATAAAACCTATCCTCCTGTGTGAAATCGATGCAGTTTGAAGGGCATACCTTTTCGCATGCACCACATAATGTACAGTTCTCCATGTCAATTGCTGCAATTTTGGGACTGGCTATACTAAAGGGGATATATGCAGCTTTTCTGCCCACGAGGTTAAACTGGAACTGATCTTTTGTAATAACAGGACAAGCTTTTTCACAAAGCTGACATCCGGTGCAATCCTCGGCAACAACATATCTAGGGCGTCTTTTTATTAATGTTGTGAAATTTTGTTCACCTCTCTTCTCGATGTTCTCAACATCACTTTCTGTGAATATAGTAATTCCCGGGTGTCTTGAAATCTCTGACACTTTCGGAGTTGTGATGCAGGCAGAGCAATCGAGTGTCGGAAAAACCTTGCTGAGGAGAATCATCTTCCCTCCGATAGATAATTCTTTCTCAATTATTGCAACTTTGTATCCGTTATTGGCAATGTTTAGTGCAGCTTCGCCTCCGGCTATTCCTCCCCCTA
Organism: Rikenellaceae bacterium; assembly: GCA_034928745.1. GTDB lineage: Bacteria > Bacteroidota > Bacteroidia > Bacteroidales > UBA932 > Bact-08. Next base: position 149,694 of record JAYFOS010000013.1, on the reverse strand, counting down.
TTACAAGGGCATCAAACTTAAGTTTTGTCCTGATTTGCATCTCAACTGTTTTTTGATTTCAGCAGATATTCATTGAAGCTTCTTATCTGCTTTACAAATGATTCACTACACACTGAGCATAGTGCTGCCATCTTTAGTCTGGCAGGGTCCATTCCCATCTCTTTCATAATATTGTGTGTCTTGCTAACTATGGCTCCTGTCTTTTCTGTACAGGTTTCACCATAAGAACAGTCACTTCCGTCAGCGGCAATGAATACTCCGTCAAAGCCTTTTTCCAGAGCTTTTAAAATCCATCTGGGTTTCACCCCGGAGGAACATGGAACAGCAATCGTATATACTTGAGGAGGGTAGTGAAGTTTAAGCAATCCTGCCATGTCAATGGCAGGATCTGATATTTTTTCTGTAGAGAAGACTAGAATCTTTGCTTGGCTGACCATCAGTTAATCCTTTATTCGTTTTTCTTCATATAAATCTTGTAATAGCCATTCTCCTCAACTGTGCCGAGATAGTCGTGGCCTTGTTTTGTACACCATTTTGGTATGTCAACCTTGGTTCCTTCATCAGCAGAGAGTATCTCCATGATATCTCCGTCTTCAATAGTCCCGAGTGCTTTTTTTGCTTCCAAAAGCGGTCCCGGACAAGCTGTTCCTCTCGCATCTACACTCTTTGCTACATTTAAAGCCTTTAATTCTTCCTGTGTCATAAATCTATGTTTTAATATGTTGTTGAATATTTATATAAATAACTGAGCCGCACTCTCGCCTGCATCTGTGACGAATGTTGCAGCTCCTGCATATGAAAGGTGAGGGTAATCAATCATCTCCTCCTTTTTGAACCCCATAAGCCCCATTGACATTTCGCAGACAATTATCTCAATTCCAAGTTCTCCGGCAGTCTTGAACATCTCTTCAAGTGAGAGTACATTGTTCTTGCGCATCAGATATTTGATCATTTTAGGGCCCATTCCTCCCATATTCATTTTTGAAAGGCCAAGCTTATTCTTGCCATTCGGTAACATAAACCCGAACATCTTAGATATAAAATCCTTTCCTTTAGGGTGCTTTTTGGGATCTCGCAGTGCGGATAAAGCCCAAAACGAGAAAAATATCTTCACTTTTGTATCCATTGCCGCAGCAGCCAGAGATATAATCATTGTAGCGAGAATCTTGTCAAGATCTCCTGATACACATGCTATGGAGAGTTGGTCTTTTCTGTTGTTCTCCATTTTTGTAATTTTCTTCTGCAGTTTGTCAATCTGTTGTTGCAACTGCTCGATTGTTTTAGGATTATTCTCTTCCATTGTCTCTTTTTTTTGCAAAGTAAACCCATTTCTACTCATATATTTTGGAATGAAATATGATCTCTATTGATGTAGAATGTGATTTATATCACAATTTTACATATATTTGCTTTAGAAATAAATTTCTTATGGAAAACAAGTGTGAATTTTGTAATTATAAATCTGTGGCTGAGACGAAACTGACAGAGAGGGAGTTGGAGGAACTTTCTTGTAATTGCCTTACAGTAAGCTTCAAAAAGGGAGATTCGATAATCAGACAAGGAACGTATTCAACAAATGTTGCATATCTGAAAAGCGGTCTGGCAAAGATTCACATTGAGGGGCCATATCACGTACAAGTAGTGAGAATAGTAAAACCGGCAAACTATCTGGGTTTGCCGACAACATTCGGAGACAAGGTCAATCAGTACTCTGTCACTGCTGTTGAAAATTCCGAGGTATGCTTTATTGATATAACCTATTTCAGAAAATTGTTGGCTCTGAATCATGATTTCAGCAATCAGATAATTGTTGAGCTTTGCAAAGGTGAGATTGAATCATATCAGAAGTGTGTCAACCGCACTCAAAAACAGGTCAGGGGCAAGGTTGCAGATGTTTTGCTCGATTTTTCCGATAACATATATCATTCTGACAAGTTTGTCTTACAGATTAACCAGGAAGATCTAGGGAATCTGGTTGATGCCTCAAGAGAGAGTATCAGCCGTGTTCTGAATGACTTTGGCAGAGAGGGGTTGATTAAAATTTCCGGCAAAGAGGTGGAAATTGTTAAAAAGAGTATGCTTCAGATGATAAGCAAACATGGCTGGTGACATTTGTGTCATTTTGTCTTATATCCCTTTTTGGCAGATTATTTGTGACTATCTTTGCGTCACGAAAAGAATTAATTGAAAATATATAATGAAAGATCAGAAAAAAGAGAAGTGTCATGATGAGTCTGAAGCTCAAGAAAAAACTGTTCCTGGTGCAGAACAGGAACAAATTGTAAATGAGCCTCAAAACAATGAATCCGGAGAGAAAACAGAGGAACACGAGCCTGTGTCAAAGGATAACCCTGAAGATAAAATTGCAGAGCTGAATGACAAATATCTGAGACTTGCAGCTGAATTTGACAATTATCGCCGCAGAACTGCTAAGGAGAGGCTTGATCTTGTACTGACAGCAGCAGAAGATACAATAAAAGGGTTGCTGCCTGTGCTGGATGATTGTGAAAGAGCAATTGATGTTCTCAAAAGTTCCGAGGGAGATCATAAAGCTGCCATTGAGGGTACGGAATTGATTTACAATAAACTCTATTCATATTTGGAATCAAAAGGTTTAAAGAAGATAGAGGTTAAAGGCAAGGAGTTGGATACAGACTTTCATGAAGCAGTCGCTCAATTTCCTGCACCTGACAAAAAACACAAGAATAAAATTGTTGATGTCGCTCAGCATGGTTACACACTTAACGGGAAAGTAATAAGGTTTGCCAAGGTGGTAGTTGGCATTTAAGATATAAGAGATGGCTAAGAGAGACTATTATGAAGTGCTGGGTGTTACAAAAGGAGCATCGGCAGATGAGATAAAAAAAGCATACAGGAAGCTGGCACTCAAATATCACCCTGACAAGAACCCCGGAGACAAAGATGCCGAAGAGAAATTCAAGGAGGCTGCAGAGGCTTATGATGTATTGAGCAACCCTGACAAAAAATCACGCTATGATCAGTTTGGTCATGCGGGTATGAGCGGTGCAGCCAGTGGGGGAGGCTTTAGTGGTGCGGGATTCTCTATGGAAGATATTTTCAGCCAATTCGGCGATATTTTCGGAGGCCATTTCGGCGGTGGATTCGGAGGCTTCGGGAGTTTTGGCGGTAGTAGCAGAGGCGGGAGACGTGTTAACAGAGGTTCAGACATAAGAATCAGGGTGAAACTTGATCTTAAGGAGATTGCCCACGGAGCAGAAAAAAAGGTCAAAATCAACAAACAGGTTGCCTGTCCTTTATGTAACGGCAGGGGGGCTGTATCTGAAGCTGATATACATACTTGTGAAACATGTAAGGGAACTGGGCAGGTTACAAGAGTGACTCAGACAATTCTCGGTACTATGCAGACATCCTCTGTTTGTCCCACATGTCATGGCGAAGGAAAAAGAGTTGTCAAACCATGCCCGAAGTGTGGGGGAGACGGCCTTGTAAAGGAGATGGAGGAGATTTCCTTCAAGATTCCGGCAGGTGTAGCACAAGGAATGCAACTGACCGTTCAGGGAAAGGGAAATGCAGCAAAACTGGGTGGTATAAACGGTGACTTGCTGGTGGTGATAGAGGAGGAGGAGCATCCTGAACTTCAGAGAGACGGGAATGATTTGATCTATTCTCTTTTTATATCTGTTCCTGATGCCATATTAGGTTGTGATGCAGAGATTCCTTCTGTCGACGGTAAGCTCAGAATTAAAATTGAAGCCGGTACACAGTCCGGCAAAATATTGAGACTTAGGTCAAAAGGTCTTCCGGATGTTAATGGGTATGGTAGTGGAGACCTTCTTGTCTATATTCAGGTATGGACACCAAAGAGGGTAGACAGGCAAGAGAAGGAGGCATTGGAAAAGATGAAGTCGTCAGATAATTTCAAGCCGGCTCCGAATAAAGATGATAAAAATTTCTTCGACAGAATGAAGAAGATGTTTTCTTAGTGATAAGTGAAGAGTGATAAGTTAAAAGTGTAAAGTGAAGGGTTATAAGTGATAAATGATAAGTGTAAAGTGATGGTGAGGATTATTGGGTTGATGTCCGGAACTTCCTTGGATGGACTGGATATATGTTTTGCCGAGTTCGGACACGATACTGGAAAATGGAACTACAGGATTCTGAAAGCCGAATCGAGGGAGTATTCTCAGGATATTAAGGAAAAACTTGCTACCGCACAGAACATGTCTGCTCTTGATTATGCCCTGTTCAACTCTGATTACGGTTTACTTTTAGGCTCCGTGGTTAAGGATTTTATGAGTATAAACGGGATTGTTCCGGATTATATTGCATCACATGGTCACACAATATTCCATCAACCCTCTAAAAGATTTACGGCACAGATCGGCTCAGGAGCAGGAATTGCTGCCGAGACCGGTGTGGACACAATTTGTGACTTTAGGACAACAGATGTTGCCTTATATGGACAGGGAGCACCTTTAGTGCCAATAGGGGACAGGAATCTGTTTTCAGAATATAGTTACTGTCTGAATCTGGGAGGCTTTTCTAATATCTCCTTTGATGATGGAGCTGAGAGGATAGCTTATGATATATCACCTGTCAATTATGTTCTTAATTACTATACAAGGACAATAGGTCTTGAATATGACAAAGACGGAGAGATTGCCAGAACAGGAAGTGTTTGCAATGAATTGTTGGAAAAGCTCAATAATTTGTCGTTTTATACACAACAGGGACCGAAATCTCTCGGAAGAGAGTGGGTTGAAGAGGTTGTAATACCGGAGATTGACTCCTTCAACTTGCCGTTGAAGGACACTCTTGCAACCTTCTGTGAACATGTGGCGTGTCAGATTACAGGACATATCAGGAGCGGGAAGGTTCTATTGACAGGTGGCGGAGCATTCAACAAATACCTTGTTGAGAGAATGCGTTACAGGGCACCTCAATGCGAAATCATCGTTCCGGATGCCATGACTGTGAATTTTAAAGAGGCACTTATTTTTGCTTTTTTAGGGGCTTTATATGTGTCTGACATTCCAAATTGTCTCTCATCCGTAACCGGAGCCAAGTACGATTGTATAGGAGGTGCTATGTATAAAGCAGGAAAGCATAATTAATTTTGTGAAATTAGAATTAATTCATACATTTGCAGTCCAAATTTTACAAGCAACCGCTTACAAGAACACAGGAGTCTGTAATGTTGCAATAACAACACATTGAAGAAATGGATTTAATTAAAATTGCAGAACAGGCATTTGCTACCGAAGCAAAAGAGTTTCCTTCTTTCAGGGCAGGTGACACAATTACTGTTACTTACAAGATCAAAGAGGAAAACAAAGAGCGTCTCCAAAAGTATCGCGGAGTTGTTATTCAGAGAAAAGGCACCGGTTCAACCGAGACTTTCACAGTCAGGAAGATGTCAAACGGTGTTGGAGTTGAAAGGATATTTCCTATTACTTCGCCTTTTATTGAATCAATTGAACTCAACAAACGCGGTAAGGTACGCAGGGCGAGAATTTTCTACATCCGTGAACTAACCGGTAAGAAGGCTCGTATCAAAGAGAGAAAATATAACGTTGTAAAAGATTTGGAAGCTTAATTAAGCTTTCATCCCGGCCCCGTAGCTCAACTGAATAGAGTATCTGACTACGGATCAGACGGTTACAGGTTTGAATCCTGTCGGGGTCACAAAGGTGGTTTTGTCCATCACTTAAACAGCTCATTTTGAGCTGTTTTTTTATTGTGATATATTTATTAAATTGCACTAAAGTATTTTAAATCAATGAAAAGAATTACATTGTTCTTTATAATAAGATTGGTAATAGCCTATGTTTTCTTTGTTTTAGGATGCAGTGTTCTTGATCAACAGGCTTTATTTGAAGTTTTGTTCCCCCATTTTAACAAGGCGCCTGAATCCTCGTTCTTGTTTCTTATGATGTTATTATATATCTCTATTCTTTATGTTTTCAAACTCTATAGGTTTAAGAGAATGAAATGAACAAGCATTTCAAATTGGCGAATATGCAGGAGATGCATTGGGGATTTCCGCAAGAAAAGTAGCAGTGAGGACACTTGGTTGGGTTGGAGCAGCGATATTTGCATATGAATTTGGAGATTGTATGGGCTGGTGGTAAAATTAACTCTATTATAATTATGTGAAATATACTTACAATTTTATTCTGTGTTATTGCTTTAATCTTTAATTCTTTCGGATGGTATAATTATAGAAAAAAGCTAAACCGGATATAAGACAAAAAGAAGGATGGAACAGTTTTTATATTATTTCGACCATTTTGATAATAGTTGTTTTATTAAGCAGAATTGATAAATTAATATAATCCTTTCTCAAAACCGGATGCATGTTCTAATGGCATCACATATTTCCCGATGAAAAAGGATTGATGTATCTTAATATAATAAACGTGCCTGCCGCTCAGATTGGAATTGAATGATAAATGATTAGTTGAACTTATGTGAAAACACGAAAGAGGTGCCCAAGTATTTTGGACACCTCTTTCTATCAATAAAAGAAACGAAATTTCTATTTAATTTCCGAACCGGATTCGAGGAATTTTATAAAACTCTCAATATCCAAATCGTAACCTCTCGGTTGAGTGATATGCTGCTCTGTGAAAGGATTGAGGATTGCATAGTAGGGCTGGGCATTTACGTTGAACTTGGTCATGGCAAGGTGTGAATTAATCTTACCTATGCTCTTTAATACACGTCCACTCTCATTTGTAACCCAGTCTTTCTCGTCCGCCTTTTTTTTGTCATCCGAATATAGTGCGAGCATTACAAACTTTTCTTTGAATAGCTTTAATACCCTTGGATCAGACCATACTCTTGCCTCCATTTCACGGCAATTGACACATCCGTGACCGGTAAAGTCTACGAATAGAGGTTTTCCTACTTTTTTTGCGTATGCAAGGGCTTCTTTATATTCGAAGAAACCCTGAAGACCATGTGGTAATTCAAGAAAATCGCTGTATTTTGCGTTAAACGTCGTCCCTTCATTATTTGTGGCCGCATTCATGCCTCCGGTTTGTTTCTCCTGATAGAGGTTAAAATCCTGTGAATTCAAAGGCGGCATATAACCTGAAAGAGCTTTGAGAGGGGCTCCCCACATACCGGGTATCATATAGACTACGAAGCTGAATACAACAATCGACAACGCCAGACGGCCAACTCCCACGTGCTCTTTTGGAGAGTCATATACGAATCTGATTTTTCCTAAAAGATAGAGACCAAGCAGGGTGAATACTACTATCCAGATTGCAAGGTAAACTTCTCTGTCCAGGATGCCCCAGTGGTAGGTCTGGTCGGCAACACTAAGGAATTTCAAACCGAGTGCAACTTCAAGGAATCCAAGGACTACCTTTACAGAATTGAGCCATCCGCCTGATTTTGGTAAGTCTTTCAGTAATGACGGGGCAAATGCAAATATAGTGAAAGGTAAAGCAAAAGCTGTAGAGAAGGCTAGCATTGTAATAATAGGTTCCCAGATCTCGCCTTGAGTCGATTTTATCAAAATTGTCCCGACGATTGGCCCTGTACATGAAAAAGAGACAAGCACCAATGTAAGAGCCATGAAGAATACTCCAATAACGCCCCCTTTGTCGGATTTTGAGTCTGATTTATTGACCATCCAGCTAGGCATGGTAATCTCAAAAGCACCGAAGAATGATGCTGCAAATACCATAAATACGAGGAAGAAAATTATGTTTGGAATCCAATGTGTGGCAAGCCAGTTGAAGATATCCGCAGTTACGGCCTCACCTCCGGCGAAGTATGTTACAAAAATTATTACGGCAATAGGAACAGTATATAGTGCAATTATGAAAAATCCATATAAAGAAGCCATCAATTTGCCTTTTGCCTTTGAACTCAATCCGTTGTTTGCCTGGCTGTTTTTAAGGAAAAATGATACTGTCATAGGAACCATCGGGAAGACACAAGGTGTGAGCAGTGCAACGAATCCCCATGCAATTGCCTCAAGAATTATAGCCCAAAGAGATTTGCTATCTTCTTTCCCGTCAACAGTTGCAACAACAACATGGCCGGCAGGAGCAGAAGCAATAGTATCTGAAACACTGATTGTGTCCGGAGTCGTTTCAATTACAACAGAGGTGGGTATTGCGGTTTGACTTGGCTCTGAAATGCTATTTTTTGCACTATTCCCAACAGCCGGTTTTTGAACTATTGCTGTAACTGCAGAACCTTTAGCCCCGGGGAGCTTAACGGTAAATTCATATTCAGTAGGTGGCAAACACGATCCGTTGTCACACACCATCCATTCAACATATCCTTTTACTGTAACAGAATCCTTAGAGACAACCTGTATTGACTGAGAAAATTGAGCCTTGTTCAAAAAGTATCCGATTTTCATCTGGAACATCTCATCAAACTCGATCTTAGGTTGAATGAGCATTTTTATGCCACCAACCTTTTTATAGTTGCTGCTTTCATCAAAATAGAATTGGGTGGGATTAGGACCATCGGTATATGGTCCAAGGTCATAAAGATGCCATCCTTCGCCAATAGTAGCAATGAAAATCAGGTCATAAACATTTTTGCCACTCTCCTTGAACTCGATTTTCCATTTTACGGGATTCTTAACCTGAGCCGTCAAACTCCCGGCAAGCAGTAGAATTAAAATTGTTAATTTGATACTCTTTTTGAACATATTGTTGTTTATTTGTTTCAAATATATATATAATTGATAAAATTCCTAAGCTGGTAATGTTTTTTTTGCTAAAACAACAAAAAAAAACATTAAAAATTAAGACAACATTGGTTGTATAAAGTTTAAAAAATAAAACTTACGGATAACCCTATTGTAGATGAAATAATATAGTGGCATTTTTTATCATAAAACAAACCCTCCAAGAATTCAAATGCTTTGAATGCAATATCTCTTGAAATACTCCTTTCAATAAATACACTTGAAGAGAGATTTACCCCAAATCTTTTTTCAAAAAAATATCCGTTCATTTCTGAATAGGGGAGAAATGAACCTCCTGCAAGGAGTTTCCCGCCTATCCTGTAATTTTCGGACAAAAACAGCGAGTATGAGGGACCTGCCTGTATAGAGTACCATGATATATGAGGAGTGTTGATCTTGAAATTCCTTCTTTGCACAAATGTAGATATGTAATTTGTACTTGTTCTCAGGCATATGGCCGGCATATTCTCCGAGTGAAATATTCCCTCTGCTGAAAATGACGTCCCAGTATAGCTTCTAAGCTTTGTTCCCGGATTAATCTGTATTTTATTTATTACTTTTAGGGCTCCGAACCCGAAGCAGCTTTCTATCGTCTTTTTCTGTGCAAAACAGGGATTTATAATAGTCAATAAAAGAAGAGTTGTGGAGAGGAGGTGTTTAATGTTGTTCATCTATAAAAGTGGGCTTAAAAGTCTGGCAAATGCCTCCTTTATCTGATTCTTGACACTTCGTTTTGCCCATTTAGAACTTCCTAGGGACTTACATCTTTCGGTGTCTGTTAAAAATTGAATATCGATTTGTTCTGTTATTTGCTTGTTGTAAATGATGCTTGTTATTTCAAAATTGTGTTCTAATGAACGATTGTCAAAGTTCGCAGATCCGATAATACAGAACTCTCCGTCTATGGATATTACCTTAGAATGGTTAAAACCCTTGCTGAAGAGATAAACTTTCACACCAGCCTCAAGCAGTTCTGATGCATAGGACATTGTACTCCAATGACCGAGTACGGTATCGCTTCTCTCTGGTATCATGATTGAAACTTCAAGCCCAGCCAAGGCTGCAATCTTGAGAGCATCAAGAAGAGACTCATTAGGCGTGAAATAGGGGGTTATGATATATATTCTCTTCTTTGCATTTGTAATTGCCTGGAAGTAGCACTGCATAATGCTTGCCCAATCACTGTCAGGCCCTGACGTGATAATCTGAGAGTAGATGGGAGTGCCTGTTAATTCTGTGCTATAATATGTCGTCGGATGAATTGAGGGAAAATATTTCTTTTTTCTCTTCATCTGCTTGTTTATAATAAAGTATCGGTCGAGAAGGAAGCTTGACTGAAGCGCGGAAACAGATTCTCCTACAATTTTCATATGTGTATCCCTCCACTCCTCAAAACTACCCCCGTTATAATATCTGTCAGCAATGTTGACTCCTCCCAGGAACCCGACAGTGCCATCTACCACAAGAATTTTCCTGTGATTCCTGTAATTTACTTTTGAGGCAAGTGTGAGGAACTTTACAGGAGCAAATACAAGCACTTCGATCCCCTCTTTTATCATATCGTCAATGAATTCCTCATTCATTTGCCAACATCCCACATCATCATAAATAATACGCACTTCAACACCCTCTCTGGCTTTTGATATGAGAAGTGATTTGAAATTATTGCCTACAATGTCATCTACAATAATGTATGACTGGAGGTGAATATGCTGCCGGGCATCGAGTATGCTGTCATACATGGAATCCAGAGCCTCCTTTCCGGAAAAGTACAATTCTATACTGCTGTTCTGTCCCACAGTGCTCTTATTACCTTTGAGGTTAAGATTGATAAGCTTTCTGAACTGATGAAGCTCAATTGGAACTGTCTCCGGGTTATTCTTAAATTGCCTTCTCTGTTTATTGCTCATGAAGCGTCTGTAACGTTCATCTCTTACTCCTTTTCTGTTGTATATTTTTGCTTTTCTATAGTTTTGGCCGAAAAACAGGTAAAGAATAAGCCCTATATATGGAAGGAACAGAATAACAACAATCCATGAAAGAGACTTGACAGGATCAAGTCTCTTGTACATTATTCTTGCAGAAGCGATGATTGCCAGAAGATAATATACAGAGTAGAGTATTAATGATATGATTTCAGTTACCCCAATTTTTCTGCAAAATATAAAACTGCAACCCCACCTGTAAGTGGCTTGAAGTTAATGATTTTAAATCCTCGTTTCTCTATCTCGCTGCAAAATGTCTCATATTGCGGAAACTCTTTTACTGACTCAGGAAGATATCTGTAAGCCCATGTGTCTTTGGAGACGAGCCTCCCAATAACCGGCAATACTACAGAGAAATATGTGTTAAAAAGCGTTCTCCATACAAAATTCTTTGGGGTGGCAAACTCTAGAATTGCCAGTATTCCGTTTGATTTCAATACCCGGAAAATCTCCTGAAGTGCAATCTCTCTGTTTTGAAAATTGCGAATCCCGAAAGAAATTGTAACAGCATCAAAGGAAGAATCTTCAAAGGGAAGATTTTCTGCTGAGCATTCAATATATTTGGGAACGGGTCTATCCTCTATTATAGTTTTCTCATTTTTATGACGTGCAATCTCCAGCATATTGACAGACAGGTCAGCTCCTGTAACAGTAAATCCCTCCTTATAAAGGGCAATTGTAAGATCGCCGGTGCCACACGCAAGGTCAAGTATGGCCTTTGCTGACGACCTCTTCAGCCCTCTTACCAGTTTTCTTCTCCATCTCTTGTCAATACCTAAAGAGAGCAAGTGATTAAGAAGATCATACTTGCCTGCAATAGAGTTGAACATGGCGGAGATCGTCGAGTGTTCCTTACTCAGTTCTTTTTCCATTATTCTAAAAAAGTGCTGATAAATCCGAATGAGAGGTCATCTAATCTTAACTCTCCTTTAGTTACATGACCCAAAAGAGTCAGTCGCACTCCATTATTAAACATATAATCAACAAACTTACCCTCCTGTTCACCTGTAACACTGACTAATATGGCAGAGTTTATATCGTCAAACAAAAAATCTTTTTCAGAAATTTCAGAATCGGATGTAATATCAAATCCAAGTCTCTTTATGGCACAAGCTTCAACAAGTCCGCAGAAAAGACCTTTTTTCATAAGCGGGTGGGCACTTGTTAATAATTTGTTCTCTATTGCGTCATACAGAATTTCTATGATGGAACTGTTGTCATCTTCTTTTTCAAGATATTCTCCAAGAAGGTATATTGTGTCGCCTTTTTTGTCAAAATTTATGGGTATCATGTGACCATCCTTTGAGAACTGAGGGTCATAAGGATTTTTCTTGTATTTTGATATGCTCTCCAATAACGCAGTGCTTTCTGATAATATTTCGCTTATCTCCACAAGATTATCAGTATTGGAAATCTGTCGTTTGAAATTTTCGTTCATGGTGCTTTTTGTTATTTTATGCTAAGTTACAAATTATTTATAAAATTTTTATAATTAAAAAAAGGTGCTATATTTGCACCCGCAAACCCGCAGCCCAGATGGTGAAATTGGTAGACACGCTACTTTGAGGGGGTAGTGCCGATTACGGTGTGCAAGTTCGAGTCTTGTTCTGGGCACCAAAAAATTAAAGCCGTTTAACGACGGCTCTTTTTTATTTTATGAAGATAGTATTTCTGGATCAGGCAACCATGGGAGACGATATCTCCTTTGCTCAATTTGAAGAGTTGGGGGATTATAAAGGTTGGCCTCTCACCTCACCGGAAGAGGTCGCGGAGCGGATAAGCGATGCTGAGGTGGTAATTGTAAATAAAGTAGTATTAGGAAAACAGGAGATCGATTCTGCACCTGGGCTCAAACTCATTTGTGTAGCTGCCACCGGAACAAATAACATTGACAGTGAATATGCTGCCACAAAGGGAATTCCGGTAAAAAATGTCAAGGGATATTCTACCGATAGTGTAACACAGATAACATTCGCCCACATCCTTGCTCTTTTGAACCATATTCCCTATTTCGACAACTATGTGAAAAGTGGAGAGTATAGTAAAGGAAAAATGTATTCCAACCTGCAGAGACAGTTTTCTGAATTGTCTACCATGAAATTCGGAATCATAGGGATGGGGGATATAGGTCGTAACGTGGCAAGGATAGCCACTGCATTCGGTGCTGGTGTGCAATATTATTCAACAGGTGGAACAGCTCATTGCATAGAGTATCCGATGGTTTCATTTGAAGAGTTATTGGCTAGTTCAGACATTATATCAATTCATTCACCTCTGAATGATAAGACCAAAAATCTGATTACAATGAGGGAGATGAAGTTAATGAAGAGTTCTGCCGTGATAGTTAACCTCGGAAGAGGTGGAATTGTCAACGAGAGAGATCTTGCAACAGCTGTTGATGAGGGAATTATAGCCGGTGCGGCTGTTGATGTATTTGAAAAGGAGCCTCTTCCTTCGGATCATCCATATCTTGTAATGAATTATCCGGAAAGGATATTACTGACTCCTCATGTCGGATGGGCAAGTATTCAGGCAAGAAGCCGACTTGCCGGAATGATTGTAGAGAATATCAAATCTATATTGTAATCTATTTAAGAGGAGAATCCGGCTCTTTTTTCATGTAATTGTATTCAAGTCTGTCAACAAGACGTGGAAAAAATTTGTTTAGGAAAACGGTGAGTTTTCCGACCGGAGTAAGGATAACCTGTGCTTTTCTTTTCTCAATACCTTTTATCAGGTGTCTTGCACACTCCTCGGCAGTCATCATAGAGGCCTCATCCCTCGGTGTCTCTCCCTGACGTGAACCGTCAGATACAAGAGCCTCTTCACGGATATTGGATGCGGTGAATCCGGGGGCGAATATCATTACATGTAAATTGTCCTTCAGATGTTCAACTCTGAGGGTGTCAAGAAATCCATATATCGCAAACTTCGATGAGGAGTAGCCGGTACGGGCCGGTAACCCTTTGAATCCTGCTATCGAGATGACACCAACTATTGACCCATGTGTCTTTAATATATGGGGCAGGGCATATTTTGTACAATAAACCGTGCCCCAGAAATTAACATCCATGAGTTTCTTTATAACTGAAAGATCAAGGTCTTTGAACATGGCTCTCATAGATATCCCGGCATTGTTAACCAGTATGTCCACTCTTCCGAAACGGGTAATTGCCTGATCTATAAGATTCTTGCATTCGCTTTCGGATGAAACATCGGTCTTTACGGAGAGAATCTCGGAAACAGATGAAAGTTCCTTGTCGATTTCAAGTAATTTGTCCAGTCTCCGGGCAGCCATTACTACTTTTGCGCCTTTGTGGGCAAAAGCGCATGCTGTTGCAAGACCGATACCTGAACTCGCACCTGTTATTATTACAACCTTGTCTTTAAGCATATTTTTATTCTCTATTCAATAGCCTTGTTCTGCATCTCGCTTCCTTTGTACATGCCGGCTTTAAGATTCTCGGAGATCTTTGAGAATACATTGAGTGTGTATTCCACATCTTCGAGAGAGTGCATGGCTGTAGGAATAATCCTGAACATAATTACACCCTTAGGTACAACAGGATATACAACCACTGAGCAGAAAACTTTGTGGTTCTCTCTAAGATCCACACAAATGTTTGTTGCTTCAACAACGTCTCCCTGAAGGAAAATAGGTGTTACACACGCCTCTGCTTTTCCTATGTCAAAACCTCTCTCTCTGAGCCCTTCTTGCAATCTTCTGGTAATCAGCCACAATTTGTCGCGAAGCTCCGGTTTTGTGCGGATAAGCTCAAGACGTTTGAGGTTACCCATTACAAGAGGCATAGGAAGAGATTTTGCATAAATCTGAGAACGAAGATTGTATCTCAAGAAATTAATTATTGATTTAGGTCCGGCAACAAAACCGCCTATAGATGCCATTGACTTTGCAAACGCTCCGAAGTAAAGGTCGATATCATCCAAAACATTGAAGTGTTCTGAAGTACCGCGGCCATTGGCTCCCATCACTCCAAAACCATGAGCGTCATCAATCAGTATTCTGAATTTGTACTTTTTCTTGAGCTCCACAATTTTGTCAAGTCTTCCAAGGGCGCCGGTCATGCCGTACACACCCTCAGTAATGAGGAGAATTCCGCCACCTGTCTCAGCAACAAGCTTAGTTGCCCTTTGAAGAGCTTTCTCACATTTTTCAATATCGTTGTGAGGATAAACTATGCGCTGACCCATGTGGAGCCGTACTCCATCCATAATGCAAGCATGAGCTTCAGAGTCATATACAATAATGTCATGTCTGGTAACGAGTGCATCTATAGTTGAGACCATTCCCTGATAACCGAAGTTGAAAAGGAAAGCATCCTCCTTTAACTCAAAATCTGCAAGTTCACGTTCGAGTTGTTCGTGATATTTAGTCTGCCCTGACATCATACGTGCCCCCATCGGGTAGCCCAAACCCCATTCTGCAGCAGCTTCTGCATCTGCTTTTCTCACCTCAGGATGATTAGCTAATCCAAGATAGTTGTTAAATGTCCAGGCAAGTACCTCTTTTCCGTTGAATATCATTCTCGGCTGAATAGGACCTTCAAGCTTAGGATATGCGAAATAACCGTGAGCCTTTGTTCTGTACTGCCCTAAAGGACCGCCTTCATCATTAATAATTCTTTCAAAAATATCCATTTGTTGTATAATAATTATGTGTATCTCAATTTTCTGCCAATCCTTAGCAAGGAGCTTCTTCTTATTCCGTTAAGAGAACATAGTCTGGAGACGGAAACTCCGGTTCTCATGGCTATTCTGCCAAGTGTGTCTCCTCTGCGGATAGTCCAGTAACGTCTTTTTGAAATCTCCTTTTTATACTGGAAATTTTTGGCCGTAAGCTGGAATCTGTCGAATTTAACTTTCTGTGTTTCAAAGTCAATCAGATCATTTGGGTTAATTGGGTTCCCCAGGTATCTGGTCTCAAAATGAAGGTGATATCCTGTTGAACGGCCTGTACTACCACCCAGACCGATTATGCTTCCTGAGTGGATTGTATCTCCAGGATTAACTATAATGCTGTTAAGGTGGCCGTATAAGGTTTCAAGGCCATTGAAATGCCTGACCAGTATATAGTAACCATATCCTCTCCTGTCATATCTTGTCAGTCTGACAACACCATCAAAGGCACAGTATACAGAGTCATCTTTTACAACTTTCAGGTCAATTCCATAATGATATCTCCATTTTCTGAAGCCAAAATCAGATGTCACATATTTGTCTGACGGGGGACAATATCCGGATAGGTCCAGTGTGACGGTATCTTTCATATCAACCAGATCTACCTGATAAGGATTGATTTTGTTGTCGCTCCATATATCATACTCTTCAGGCATGTCGGAGACTTCGCATCCTCTTTCAAATTCAATAAGTTCAGGAATAGGTCTTGAGTAATTCAATCCAAATATTTCTGAAGAGTAGTCAGGACCATAAACAGGAATATCGGGTAGTGTCATAGTTGGCTTGATCGATAGCATTACGATCTCGCGTTTCTTTGATTTTCCGTCTGCTGTTATGACAAATGAAAATGTCAAGAATAAAAGCAGCAGCGATATAAGTTTAAGGTTGTCAGTATCAGGCATCGATATTAGCGTATTTTGCGTGAGCTTCAATAAATTCTCTTCTAGGCGGTACATCGTCTCCCATCAACATTGAGAAAATCCTGTCTGCCTCAGCTGCATTCTCAATATCTACCTGGCGGAGGATTCTTGTTTCGGGATTCATTGTGGTATCCCATAACTGTATGGCATTCATCTCTCCAAGACCTTTATAGCGCTGTACATGTAATCCGCTCTCTTTGCCAAGACCAAGCCTGTCAATAGTGGCTTTTCTCTCTTCTTCAGTCCAGCAATACTGTTCCTGTTTACCTTTCTTCACCAGGTAAAGGGGAGGTGTTGCGATATATACATATCCGTTTTTGAGAAGATCCTGCATATAGCGGAAAAAGAAGGTGAGTATCAATGTGGCAATGTGACTTCCGTCGACATCGGCATCTGTCATAATTACTACTTTGTGGTAACGCAGCTTGGTGAGATTAAGTGCTTTGCTGTCTTCTTCTGTTCCGACAGTAACACCAAGAGCAGTATAGATATTACGGATCTCCTCGCTTTCAAAGACTTTGTGTTCCATAGCCTTCTCAACATTCAGAATCTTTCCTCTCAGCGGCAGTATCGCTTGGAACATCCTGTCGCGACCGGTTTTGGCTGTTCCACCCGCAGAGTCTCCCTCAACAAGAAAAATCTCGCATTTTGAAGGATCCCTGTCTGAGCAGTCTGCTAACTTTCCGGGTAGGCCGGATCCTGACATCACAGTCTTTCTTTGTACCAATTCCCTGGCTTTCCTGGCTGCATGCCTTGCGGTTGCCGCAAGTATCACCTTGTCTATGATAGCTCTGGCATCTTTTGGATTCTCTTCAAGGTAATTTTCTAAAGCGGTAGTAGTAGCTTGTGATACAGAGGCCATTACCTCTGGGTTTCCAAGTTTAGTCTTGGTCTGTCCTTCAAATTGAGGCTCCTGTACTTTTACGGAAATTATGGCTGTTAGACCCTCTCTGAAATCGGAAGCATCAATGTCAAACTTAAGTTTTGAAAGCATACCGTTTTTGTCGGCGTAATTTTTCAATGTTGTCGTGAGGCCTCTTCTGAATCCGCTAAGATGTGTGCCACCTTCAATGGTGTTTATATTGTTGACATACGAATGGACATTCTCGGTAAACCCGTTGTTGTACTGCATTGCAATCTCAATTGGGATTCCGGTCTTGTCGTTTTCGAGATAAATCGGTTTCTCTGTAAGCTTGTCCCTTGTCCCGTCAAGATACTGTACAAATTCCAACAGACCAAGTTCTGAGTAGAAAACCTCTTTGTTATCTTTATTCTCATTATCTTCAAGATTGCCGTTTCCCTCTTTCTCTTCAGAGTTGGCGCGCAGGTCTGTTAAGGTGAGCTTGATTCCTTTGTTTAGGAATGCCAGCTCTCTTAACCGGGTAGCAAGTATTTCGTAATTATATACTGTTCCCATTGTGAAAATTTCAGGATCAGGCTTGAAGGTTATGATTGTGCCTGTCCTGTCAGAATCTCCAACCTCTTTAACCGGGTATAATGGAAACCCTTTTGAATACTCCTGTATGAATTTTTTTCCCTCACGGTGAATCTCGGCAATCAGGTGAGATGAGAGTGCATTTACGCATGAAACACCAACTCCGTGAAGTCCGCCTGAAACCTTGTATGAATCCTTGCTGAATTTTCCTCCTGCATGTAAAACAGTCAAAACAACCTCAAGAGCCGATTTCCCCTCTTTCTCATGCATGCCTGTTGGTATGCCTCGGCCATTATCAGTAACACTTATTGAATTGTCCGGGTTTATAATGACATCGATGTCTGTGCAGAAGCCAGCCAACGCCTCGTCGATGGAGTTGTCCACAACTTCGTATACCAAATGATGTAATCCCCTTGAACCAATGTCTCCTATGTACATTGAAGGCCTTTTTCTGACTGCCTCTAATCCCTCTAAAACTTGAATACTGTCAGCAGAATAGCCTCCACCGACAATTGCAGATTCTTTTTCCTTCATTTTGAAATATTATCTCTTTTAAAAGAAACAAAGTTACAAAAATCCACAAAAAAAACCTAATAATTTTCTAGAAATCATCAGGTTTAATCTGTCTTATAATGTATTGAAAATCAGAACTTAAATACAACTCCCAATCCTGCGCCAATACCGGGATTCCCGTAGTTTAAATAGTAAATATCATTGGTATTCAACAGGTTGTTTACTTTAAAGTAGAAGGATAAGTTGCGATTATATGCATATGTCAAATCGAGATTGAGAACAGTAAATGCAGGTATTGTCACCGATGAGGTTTCATCAGTGACGTCGTACTGGTCAAAGTATGCCAGAGTCTTCCCTGAAGATCTGTAGTGAACGGTCAGGCCAGCAATAATTCTTTCACGCCAGTTGTATCTGCCGAATGCTCTTGTTTCAAATGGGGGTATATTGAATACAGTCGAACCGTCTTTGTTGTCACAATTACTATAGATCATGCTTATTCCGGACTCTATGGCGTCAGATTTCCAGAAGAGCTCTCCACCTGCCGAAATCTTGTTCATGTCTTTATAAGAAGCAAGAAATGTATTGACAGGACCATAGATGTTATCAGTGAAGTGGAACATTGTCATATAACTTTTGTATTCATTGAAACCGGCCCAGACATTGTATGAAAGCCTCTCTCGGATCTCTCCCTTGAATCCGCCTCTTACGATTAATGGCTCTCGGGTGTTCTTGATATTAATTGAAGGCGTAATCCAAGGATTGATATCCATCATTTGGCTGTATGTTCTGAAATGGTTGTTACCGTCGACCGAGGCGTAAAACCAGAGTTTTTCCTTTGCAATTTCATATGAAAGAGACCCTCTGATGTAAACATTGAATGCATCCTCACTCTTGTCAACATATTTTCCCAGTTTTAAACCTAGCTCGAATATCCATTTGTTTTTATTGAATAGATAGCGAGGATATACGTCCACATTATACCTGTCCAGCTTTTGAGAGTTAATGCTGTTGGCTGCCTGATACTCCAGATCTATCAGAAACTTGTGATGTTTGGCGAACACCGGTCCGAGAGTTGTCTTTGCGTCAACATAATTCTCTTCGTAGAAAAAATATGGATTGTAATATTGGGGGGCAGATTCCAACATTTCCAGGTATTTTACCTTGTCGCTGATATAGTTGTATTTAATATTAAGATCATAGTAAAAATAGTTGGAATTCTTATTTGTTGACTTTATAAAGAAGCTTGCTCCCAATCGGTCAAAAGAGTGTGAAAGTGTATCTTTCAGATAAGATGCAGTACCCCATCTTGCTTGAGGTGAAATTAGCACATTGTTATTCTGATAAGTGCTGTCGTTAAATCCGTAAAAGCTGAAAAGATTTCTGTCGTAGCCCAAGTCCAGACCAATTTCTCCTTTGGCAAAACTGTGGCCGATATTCAATCCGATGTTGTTTTTGCTGTATGGTGCCTTTGTTTGCCTTTCTGATCTCAGCGCCTCTCCGTCTTCTATCTTCATTCGGCTTAAGTCACCCCAGAATGAATCGTGTTTCCCATATAAAGTAAGGGTGTAATTTGAAGGTAAAGAGGGTTGGAGATATATGTCAATATGCGGATTCAGAGGGATGTTCACGCCGAAGTTCCCGTAAAGAATCGGATAACGGCTCTTTGTGCCATGCTCTATCTGTGCAGAGGGCAGAGGAGAGAACTCGTATAAGTTCGCTATTGGTTTGTCAAAAATTGAGTAGTCAAAATTCAGATTAAAGTTTCCCAAAGAATCAGGATATGCCGGTTTGATTTTTCCCTTTTGAATCTCTAACAGATATGCGTCAAAATCCCTTCTTACCTCAAGTGTGGGATCTATCTTTTGTTGGGCACAAAGAGGCAGGGAAACGGATGATAAAACAAGAACGCCAATTACCGGATATATAAATTTAATAATTTTCATGCTGAAGATGTTATTTAGTCTTTTTTGCAATTTTTGAAAGCCTCATCTTTACCTGGTCGGCTATATCATCTTTTGATGTTGATTTATAAGACTCGAGAATGCTCTTAAAAGTTGCCTCTGCCTGTTCCCAAATCTCCCTTTCAGCATAACTGTCTCCCAAAAGAATAAAACTCTTGGCAAGCCAGTATGTCTGAGGCGTATTTGAATCAGAAAAAGCAAAGACCTCTTTTTCCACGGTTGTAAAATCGCCGTTGTCAAAAGCATTGGTGATAACCATATATTGACATTCCGCACCTTCCGGTGTCGCTTTGTTCTTTGCAATCTCTTTCAGGAGTGGGAGAGCCTTGTTTCTTTCTCCTAGCAGAAAATATGATTTTGCCATGACGTACTTTACTCTTTGTTTGTCAGAGTCATCCAACCCTTGTGTTTGAATCTTCTGAGCCTCCGCAACAGCATTTTCATATTGTTTATCCATAAAGAAAGAGTTAATCCTTCCTAACTCAGCCTCTGTTTTGTTGTTTGGAAGCTTAGCAATTATACTGAGAGTAGAGTATCCTTCAAGGGCTTTCTTGTATTTTTCTAACCGGTATGCTATCCTTGCGTAATTCAGAGTTGCCAGTTCTACAAAAGAGCCTTCACCTTGTTGCATAACCTTCAGATAGGCGTCCAGGGCATGTTCCGGCTTGTCGGATTTCATATAGAGTTCTCCAAGATAATAATATACTTGCGAAAGTTTGATGCTTGAAGGGTATTTCATTGTGAATGAAGTAAGAGAACTTATAGCTCCTGCAGTATTACCCGAAAGATACAATTTCTCGGCAGAGTTGAACAACATCAGTTCCTTGTCTCCAGCAGATTTTGTGGTTGACAGTCCTTTTTGGTCAAGGTATGAGAGAAATTCTTCTGCCTCTCCTTTTTCCTGGTAAATATTCTCAAGCCCTGCTATTGCGCTTTGAGCTTCAGGAGAATCAGGACCTTGCTCAAGTATCTTCTTGTAATACTCAGTTGCACCGGCATTGTCCTGCGTGTTGAGACATATCAGTCCAAGTTCCAGCAAAGCCTTAGTGTAATAAGGCCCCTCCCGGTACTGTTCGCTAAGTTCCTTGAAATATTGTACAGCCTCGCTGTTTGCTCCTGCCTGGACGAGTGTCCTTCCAAGTTCGTATAGAACCTCCGGATAATATCTGTTTTTAACCTTCGAATTAACAACCTCTTTCAGAACCTCAACCTTCTTTCCCTCGTCGCCGAGAAGCCCGTATGAAATAGACATTTGGTAACGGGCATAAGTGTATGAGAGCTGGTCTCTGGTGCTTACATCGGAATATAGGTCAATGGCTGCGTTGTAGTTTTTCTGCATGAACAAACAATCTCCCGATCTGAGCCGGGCCTCAGAGACATATGAAGGGGCGGATGATGAGTTTGATAAATATTTTCTAAATGCCTCCTCCGCTTTTTTGTAGTCCGGAAGTTTGAAATACCCGTAAGCAAGGTTGAAGAGAGCTACCGGGTATTCGGGAGTTTTCCTGAAACTTAGCTCTTTGCCTATCAACTCTTGGTTTATCTCAATTGATCTTTGGAATTGTCCGTTTCTGTAATATGCTTCTGCGAGCCAGAAAGAGGCAAGATTCTTTAGATAGATATTGCCAGTTGAGTTGTCAATGGATAATTCAAGATATTGAATGGCGTCACGATAACTTCCCAGATCGACGAGTTGCATTCCTCTTAAGAAAGATGCCTTTTGTAAATTTTGACGATCACGGTCTGTAGGACGTTTTATAAGTTTTAAAGCCTCGACTGCAGATTTGTAATCTCCTGAAACGAGGTAGTGGCTTGCAATATAGTTTTGTATCTCGTTAAATTTCGGGTCGGGAGGTGAATATGTGGAGAGATAGTTCTGGAATTTAGAAATATCTGAATTCAGGTCAAAAGAGAGCTTTGCAAAGTTGAACATGGCGTCCTCCTTGAGCAGTTGGTCGAAATTCATCTCAGAAGCATCCTTGAAAAAGATTAGTGCTTGCTGCTTTTTTTTCATTTCAGCGTAACAGAAACCCATATGATATTTTGCATTTTGAGAAAGAGAGTCTTCAACTGTTATGATTTTACCGAAAGACTCCACCGCAAGTTTGTAGCTCTTTAGCCTATATGAGATCATTCCTTGGTAATACAGGTCATTTCTGGAGAGGGAGGCACTGCTTTGAGAGTATTTGTCAAAATATGACTGTGCTTTTTGAGTCTCTCCCTTGTCGTAATATGCCTCAGAGAGCATCCTTGCGGTCTTTGTCCTGAACTCTTCTGATAAAAGTTCATAAAGAAGTTCTCCGTTTGTGATTACGGATTCATAATCTTTTAGCATGAAATCTGATTCAAGGGTGTAAAACCTGGCAAGGAGGTTGAATCTTGAATCACCGGATATTTTTGCAAACCCAACCTTGGCCTCCTTGAACTCTTTGAGCATATAGTGGATATATGCCGAATAATAACACGCAGGATTGGAATAGGTAGTATATGGTCCTGTGTGTAGAGTATTAAAAATGGATAGCGCCTTGACAAGGTTTCCCACTCTCATGTGACAATAACCGAGCCTGAAGTTGTATTCTGCAATCTGCCCCTTACTGAGATTCTTTATGTCAATTTTGTTCAGAAGTTCAAGGGATCGTCCGAAATTGTCCTCATTGAAAAAAGATGTTGCAAAACTCAGGTATATTGAGCCCAACTGGTTTGAATAAGGGTAGTTTGCCTCATATTCCTTTACGAGTGCCTCCTTGTTGTGTTTGTTTATTTCGATGGCAATCAATACCTTATAGCCTTCAGCCTCTGCTCGCCTGACAACCATATCGTCTGATATGAGAGACAGTGCTTTGTCAAATTCAACTTCTGCAGACTGAAAAAGGGATTTATTGTAGAGTTCAACCCCTCTGTTGTAATGCTTAGAGTAGTGAAATCCCGGATGTTGGTCTTGAGCTGATGATGCTACGATTGAAAAGAGGAGTGCACAAAGTACAAGGTTCCATCTTTTTATTAGTCTATTCATTGAAGAAATAATTATCCCAAATAATGGTTTAGGTTTCAAATTTAGTAATTTTGTAAGGAAATAGCGAAAATTATGCCGACAGAATACAACAAAAACTTAATAGAACTTAGTGGAGTAGATATTATAAAAGAGGAGAACCTGATCCTGTCCGATGTAACCCTTACCGTCAAAGCCGGTGAATTTGTCTATATAGTTGGCAGAGTGGGTAGTGGGAAATCGTCAGTTATTAAGACAATAATTGGAGAAATACCAGTAGCTAAAGGTGAGGCAAATGTTGCAGGTTTTGATCTGAAGAGGATTAAACGAAACCAGATACCGCTTCTTAGACGAAAAATAGGTATTGTTTTTCAGGATTTTCAACTTCTTACAGACAGAAGTGTATACGACAATCTTAAGTTCGTGCTGCAATCCACAGGTTGGACAAATTCAAAGGAGGTGGACCACAAAATCAAGAATAAACTAGAGAGCGTTGGGATGTTGCTGAAAGCTCACAAAATGCCCCATCAGCTATCAGGAGGGGAACAACAGCGGGTTGCTATAGCAAGAGCACTTTTAAATGATCCTCAGATAATTCTTGCTGATGAACCTACCGGGAATCTTGATTCCGATACCGCTTGTGAGATAATGGACCTGCTTATGAGAATTCACAAAGAGCAAGAGCCGGCAATAATAATGGTAACGCATAACAGGGCCTTGCTCAAAAAGTATCCTGGCAAGCTCATGCTTTGTGAAAATCTTGCATTTAAAGAGATTGTGGAGACACAGGAGATTGATTTTTCTCAATTACTGTATGAATAAAAATGAAAGATACAGCGCTGTCATAAGTTGGTTTGAAAAAAACATGCCGATCGCCGAGAGTGAGCTGTTGTACGACAATCCTTTTCAGCTTCTTGTTGCTGTAATCCTTTCAGCTCAATGTACAGACAAGAGGGTCAACATTGTTACAAAAGAACTCTTTTCGAGGTATAGGACACCTGAAGAGTTGGCTTCGTCATCTGTTGAGGAGGTCTTTAAATATATTTCATCTGTCACATATCCTAACAATAAGAGCAAACATCTGGTAAATATGGCGAAGGTGCTTGTAGCCAGATTTGACTCCATAGTCCCTTCTGATCCTCTCTTATTGCAAGAGTTGCCTGGGGTAGGGAGAAAAACCGCAAATGTAGTTGCTTCTATTATTTTCGGAAAGCCGGTAATTGCTGTTGATACTCATGTGTTCAGAATATCAAGGAGGCTCGGGCTATCGGGAAAAAACACCCCGCTTGGTGTGGAATTAGACCTGACAGCCAACATACCCGTTGAGAAAAGGGCAACGGCTCATCATTGGCTTATTCTGCATGGTCGCTACATATGTCTGGCAAGAAAACCGAAATGTGAATTGTGCGGTCTTAAGAAATGGTGCCTACATTATCATGTTCATCGCAGTACTGATCTCCATGAAAGTTGCTCCGGTTGATGTCCCGAAGCTTCCTGCAACAACCCCGATTGTGTCATGTCTGTTAAAGCACTTCTCTTTTAATAGCGCCTTGACTTCACTTTTGATAAAATCCTCTTTGCTGTCGTACGGGTTCGTATAGTAGGCGTAAACGCCATATGATAGGGCTAATTCTCTCATTACATGATCTTTGTAGCATTTTGCGTATATGGGGACATTTGGTCTGAATGCGGAAAGGTATCTTCCTGTCCTCCCGGACATTGTATCAAGAACTATCGCTTTGATAGGAAGTTTTGCCGTTGCCTCCACAATACATTTAGATAGTACTGCTGCTGTAGGTTCTGTGACATTTTGCAACTCAAGGTCATAGAATGGAGTCTGATGTTTTTCTATCTCTACGGCAATACTGGTCATTGTCTGAACAGCCTCAAGAGGATATGCCCCGCCGGCAGTCTCTCCACTCAACATAATTGCATCAGCACTTTTTAGAATAGCATTGGCGACATCTGTAACCTCTGCCCGTGTAGGTCTCGGATGCTCGATCATTGTATGAAGCATTTGGGTGGCTATAATAACCGGTTTCTTTCTTTTGTGACACTTTTCTATTATGTTGTTCTGAATAATGGGGATCTTCTGATATTCAATCTCTACCCCCAGGTCGCCACGGGCAACCATTATCCCGTAACAATGGGACAGTATTTCATCTATGTTGTCGACTCCTTCCTGGTTCTCAATTTTTGAAATGATTTTCAAATGGCTCTTCTTCTCATCCAATATTCTTTGTACGGCTATTAGATCTTCTCTGTTCCTGACAAAAGAGTGAGCAACAAAGTCCAGATTATTGTCTGCGGCCCATATAATAAACTCTCGGTCTTTTTCCGAGACAGAAGGTAGCATTATCTTTACATTTGGAACATTCAGACTTTTCTTACCTTTAATAATTCCGTTGTTGTCAGCCTTACATATCAGCTTGCCTTCAAGCTTGTTAACCGTTGTGAGGCACATTTCGCCATCATCTATGAGTATCTTTACCCCGACAGGCACCTCCTTGACAAAATTCCTGTAATTGGTATACAGCAACTCTTTTGAAGAGATGCCGTTCACATCATCAGCAAAAACAACCTTATCGCCCTTGTTGACTTTGAATCCCTCATTCTCTTTCATAGCTGTCACTCTAATCTCGGGTCCTTTAGTATCGATGAGAATGGCTATTTTTTCTGACACCTTTCTGACATTCCTGACTATTTCCGTAGAGGAGTCAAGGGTTGTGTGAGCTGAATTGATCCGGACAACGTTCATGCCTGCCTCGTAGAGAGTGCGGATAAATTCCGTGTCACATCTTTTATCTGAGATTGTGCAGATTATCTTTGTTTTCTTTTCGTGCATATTTTGCTAATTTTGTTTTACAAATGTACTGAGAATTTTGAAAAAGAGATACCAGGATCCGCTTATTGCAGATTATTCGTCATTTTTAAGATTGGAACTTTCGTTATCGGAAAATACAATAAAATCTTATTGCTCTGATATGATGCTACTTCTTTCGTTCATCGAAAATAGCGAAGAGAATGCTGTTCCCGTAAAGCTGGATGAGGTGACTGCTGACAAGCTTAACAGTTTTATCTCTTTCCGGATGAAGGCCGGTATAACAAAAAGATCTCAGGCAAGACTGATTAGTGCCTTTAAATCTTTCTACGGTTTTTTGGAGGAGAGTGGGCAGTGTAAATCTAATCCTGCAGAGAAATTGGCTCCTCCAAAAATTCTTCAATATCTTCCCGTAGTTCTCTCTGTCCAGGAGGTGCTATCTATAATAGAATCAGTTGACAGAAGTACATATGAGGGGGAGCGGAATAAGACAATTTTCGAGGTTCTTTACTCTTGCGGGCTGCGCGTCAGTGAGGTGGTAAACCTTAAGATTTCAGACCTTTTTTTGGAAGAACGCTTTATCAGGGTTATGGGAAAGGGAAGCAAGGAGAGGCTTGTACCACTTGGAGATCCGGCTGTTGAAGCCTTGACTCTCTATCTGTCCATTAGGGGAAGATTGCCACTAAAACGAGGGTGTGAAGATGTTGTTTTCCTGAATAGGAGAGGTGGCAAACTTTCACGCCAGATGATATTTCTGATTGTCAAGAATCAGGCTGAAATTGCAGGAATCACTAAGGAGGTATCACCACATACATTCCGCCACTCGTTTGCAACTCATCTTGTGGAGAACGGTGCTGATCTGCGGGTTGTGCAACAGATGCTTGGGCATGAGAGTATTCTTACAACTGAGATCTATACACATGTAGACAGTGAAAAATGGCGTGAGGGAATTTTAAGATGCCACCCACGCCGTTAGAAGTTAAATATACTGCAAACGGGTATTACTCCCACTCAATTGTTGCAGGTGGTTTTGAAGAGATGTCATAGACCACCCTGTTAACCCCTTTCACTTTATTAATAATATCATTTGAAACATCTGCCAGAAATTCATAAGGCAGATGTACCCAGTCAGCGGTCATTCCATCTGTCGAAGTGACAGCCCTGAGTGCTATGGTGTATTCGTATGTCCTTTCGTCTCCCATGACACCCACACTTTTCACAGGAAGAAGTATTGTGGCCGCCTGCCATACTTGATTATAGAGTCCGGCTTTTCTGAGACCGTCAATAAAATAGTGGTCAGCCTCCTTTAAAATATCAAGCTTCTCTGCAGTAACCTCGCCCAATACTCTTATTCCTAGTCCGGGACCAGGGAAAGGATGTCTGGAGATAAGCTCGTCTTTAATTTCAAGAGTTCTTCCTACTTTTCGGACCTCGTCCTTAAAAAGAGATCTCAAAGGTTCTACGACCTTGAGTTTCATGTATTCAGGAAGGCCGCCGACATTGTGATGAGATTTGATGGTGGAGCTTGGCCCGTTCACAGAGGTTGACTCTATCACATCCGGGTAAATGGTGCCTTGAGCCAGCCATTTTGCATTTTCTATCTTATGTGCCTCAACGTCAAATACTTCTATAAATGCATTCCCTATGGCCTTCCTTTTTTTCTCAGGATCTGTAACACCCTTAAGGGCAGAGAGAAACCTTTCGGAGGCATCCACTCCGATTACATTTAATCCCATATCTTTATATGAGGCAAGAACAGAAGTGAATTCGTCCTTTCTTAATAAACCGTTATCAACAAATATGCAGTGAAGATTACTTCCTATGGCTTTATTCATCAGTACGGCAGCCACAGTAGAGTCAACTCCGCCGGAGAGACCGAGGATTACATGGTCGTTCCCGATTTTTTGTTTAAGACCTGTTATTGTGTTCTCTATAAATGAATCGGGAGTCCAGTCACCTTTGCAGCCACATATGTTCCTTACAAAGTTCCCTAGCATCTCCGACCCCATCTCTGTATGGTAGACTTCCGGGTGGAATTGAACAGCATATGTCTCTTCTCCTTTAATCCTGAAAGCCGCATTTGAAATGCTCCCGGTAGATGCTATGGCTACGGAGTTGGCAGGTAGGGCTGAGATGGTATCTCCATGGGACATCCATACTTGTCTATTTGATGGAATGTTCGTAAACAACGGACATTGAGAATCTTCTATGGAGAGCATTGCTCTACCATACTCTCTTGAAAAAGAGCGATTGACTTCTCCACCAAATTTTTGTGCAAGATATTGTGCACCGTAGCATATTGCAAGAAGTGGTAACTTGCCTTTGATGTTTGACAGATCGATTTGTGGTGCTTGTGGGTCACGAACAGAAAAAGGACTCCCAGATAAAATCACTCCTTTTACACTTTGGTCAATCTCCGGAATTTTATTGTAGGGGTATATCTCGCAGTAGACATTGTGCTCTCTCACTCTTCTTCCAATAAGCTGAGTAACCTGAGAACCAAAGTCAAGTATAATGATTTTTTCTGTCATAAGGAAATATTTTTCGTAAATTGTAACCTGCAAAAGTAAATAAAATATTACTTTTGCGCCCTGAATTATGCAAAAAATAAGAAATATTGCCATCATTGCCCACGTGGACCATGGCAAAACTACACTCGTAGACAGAATGATACACCATGCCAAGCTCTCGAGGGAGATTGAGAAAATGGGTGATCTAATCTTGGACAGCAACGATCTTGAAAGGGAGAGGGGAATAACAATTCTTGCTAAAAACGTCTCAGTTCCATATAAAGATTATAAAATCAACATAATAGACACTCCCGGACACGCAGATT
Source organism: Rikenellaceae bacterium (assembly GCA_034928745.1). Classification (GTDB taxonomy): domain Bacteria; phylum Bacteroidota; class Bacteroidia; order Bacteroidales; family UBA932; genus Bact-08. The sequence continues at coordinate 120,832 of JAYFOS010000013.1, read as the reverse complement.
TCGGAGGTGAGGTTGAAAGAGTCCTTAATATGGCAGACGGAGTTCTGCTCTTGGTTGATGCTTTTGAGGGTACAATGCCGCAAACAAGGTTTGTGCTTCAAAAAGCAATTGAAATGGGTAAAAAGCCTATCGTTGTAATTAATAAGGTTGACAAGCCAAACTGTAGGCCTGATGTTGTCAACGAGCAAGTTTTTGACCTGATGTTCAGCCTTAACGCCACTGAAGAACAGCTGGACTTCAAGACTGTATATGGCAGTGCAAAACAGGGTTGGATGTCTATGGACTGGAAAAATGAGACAACAGATATAATTGCACTTTTTGATACAATCCTTTCTGAGATTCCGGAGCCGGAAATGTTGGAAGGAACTCCGCAAATGTTGATATCCTCATTGGAGTATTCTCCATATGTCGGACGAATTGCAGTGGGACGAGTACGCAGAGGCTCTTTAAAGCCAGGAATGCAGGTATCTCTCTGTAAAAGGGATGGTTCTGTTGAGAGGAGCCGTATTAAAGACCTGATGGTTTTCAGTGGTCTTGAAAAGTCCAAAAGCGAAGAGGTCAAGAGCGGGGATATATGTGCTGTTGTAGGTATAGAGGGGTTTGAGATAGGAGATACTATAGCAGATTATGAGAATCCCGAGGCTTTGCCGCCAATATCGGTTGACGAGCCTACAATGAGTATGCTTTTTACTATCAATGATTCGCCATTTTTCGGTAAAGAGGGAAAGTATGTCACATCCAGACATATAAAAGAGAGGCTTGACAAGGAGTTGGAGAAGAACCTTGCTCTAAGGATCAAGAGTGGGCTGACTGCCGATTCATTTATTGTCAATGGTCGTGGAGTATTGCATATCTCCGTATTGATTGAGACTATGAGGAGAGAGGGCTTTGAACTACAGGTGGGACAGCCGAAAGTACTTGACAAGACAATAAACGGAGTCAGGTGCGAACCTATCGAGCATCTTACAATTGACGTTCCGGAGGAACATGTGGGCAAAGCGATAGAGATGACAACAAGGAGAAAAGGAAGCTTAATGCATATGGAGCATAGGAACGACAGGGTTCATCTTGATTTTGAGATTCCTTCAAGAGGATTGATCGGTTTGAGAAGTAACCTGATGACAGCATCACAAGGAGAAGCTGTTGTTGCTCATAGGTTTAAGGGGTATGAGCCATATAAAGGTGATATAGAGAAGAGGAACAATGGATCTCTTGTGGCCTTGGAATCAGGCATGGCTGTTGCCTATGCAATGGATAAGCTTCAGGATAGGGGCAAATTCTTTATAAGTCCGGGTGAAGATATCTATGCGGGACAAGTTGTAGGAGAACACACAAGAGCAGACGATCTAGGTATTAATATATGTAAAACAAAGAAACTCACTAATATACGCGCCTCGGGTACGGACGATAAGGCTGTTCTCCCTCCACCTATCGTATTTTCTCTCGAGGAGGCTCTTGAGTATATTCAGGAAGATGAACTTGTGGAGGTTACACCACACAGTATGAGGTTGAGAAAAATATACCTTGACGAGAACGAGAGAAAGAGAAGAAAGGGCTGATTAGGGTTGCTATTTTAAAAAAATAGATTATCTTTGCGGGCTCATTTATAATATGGGAAAAGAGCCGGATAATCTATATACAATTCCTGTAAAGGGGTTGTCAATCGGGAAACATAAATATGGTTTTCTGATTGATGATAAGTTTTTTGAGGATTTTGAAAACTCACAAATACTGGGCGCATCAATAGACGTTGATGTGGAACTTGAGAGAAGTGAGACATGGATTAAGATTATAAGTGTCATTCATGGGAGTGTTTCCGTTGAGTGTGACAGATGTCTGGATGAATTGGTTATTCCATTGAAAACTGAGGCCTCTCTCTTGGTGAGGTTTGTTAAAAATGAGGATGAACCGGAAGAGGATCTCGAGACAATAACCCTTGATCCTTCAGAGACTATTTTAGACCTCAGACAGTTCTTTTACGATTATATTTGTCTCTCTTTGCCTATTAAAATGGTGCATGAAGAGGGGAAATGCGATCCTGAAATGATTGCAAAACTTGAAAACGCAAGGGGAGTGGTTTCAGAGATGGAAAACAGCTCACCTTTTGATAAATTAAAAGATTTATTGAATTAATTAAGTTAAAATATTTAGATATGGCACATCCGAAACACAAGATTTCAAAAACCCGCAGGGATAAAAGAAGGACACATGATCATGCAGCGGTTCCAACACTCGCAAATTGTTCTAACTGCGGTGCCGCAGTCCTTTATCACCGTGTTTGCCCTGAATGCGGCTACTACAGAGGCCGTCTTATGGTGCAGAAAGCTACTTCGTAGTCTTTTTATATGAGGATTGGTCTGGATGTTATGGGCGGCGACTACGCTCCTTTGAATACTGTTTCAGGAGCAATAGAGGTCTATTCCAAACTAAATCCAGGGACAGAATTGTACCTTTTAGGTGATCAGTTTAGGATTACCGAGATTTGCAGCCAAAAGGGCTTCAATCCCGGTAATTTTATTATTGTGCACTGCTCTCAGACAATCAAAATGGAAGATCATCCTGTTAAATCTTATCAAAAGAAGCAGGATTCGAGTATAGTGGTGGGCTTTAATATGCTCCGAAATGGACAGATAGATGCTCTTGCAAGTGCCGGAAACACAGGCGCAGTCCTGACGGGGTCATACCAGACTCTCAAACCACTTCCCGGGATTATGAGACCATGTATATCTGTCGAGATGCCTCTGATTAATGGAAAGAAGATGCTGATTCTGGATGTCGGTTTCAATGTTGACTCAAAGCCTGACGTTCTCTATCAGTTCGGTATTCTTGGCTCTATATATGCAAGAACAATGATGGGTATAGAGAGGCCTAAAGTCGCGCTTCTCAATATCGGTGAAGAGGAGGAGAAGGGAAACATGGTGACAAAAGAGGCGTACAAGCTTATGTCTGATTCAACGGACTTTGACTTTGTCGGTAATATGGAGGCGAACCGTATGTTCGATGGAGATATTGCCGATGTACTGGTCACTGACGGTTTCTCCGGAAATATTTGTCTTAAGCAGGCAGAAGGAATGTATAATCTTTTAAGAAAGCTTAATATTAAGAATGACTTTCTTGATGGATATAATTATGAAGATTATGGCGGCACACCGGTTTTAGGAGTACCGGCACCTGTGATTATAGGTCACGGAGCCTCATCTCCATTGGCCGTCGCAAATATGATAACCAGTACCCAACGGGCTTTAGAACAGGATTTGATAGGAAAGTTCAAAGAGGTACTTTTACGAGATTAAAAATGAAAGCTGTAATAAAAGGAATAGGCGGTTATATTCCGGAATATATATTGACAAATCAGGAGTTATCCACAATGGTTGATACCACAGATGAGTGGATAATGACAAGAATCGGAGTGAAAGAGAGGAGGATTCTCAAGGAAGATGGTCTTGGCACCTCTTACATGGGAACCCTTGCTGTGGAGAACCTATTGCAAAAAACAGGTGCTTCAAGGGATGATATTGATATGTTGATTTGTGCCACAGTAACTCCTGATATGCTCTTCCCCGCAACTGCAAATATTATTTGTGACAAGGCCGGGATAAAGAATGCCTGGGGCTATGATATCAACGCCGGTTGTTCCGGTTTTATTTTCAGTCTATCTACTGCTGCCTCCTTTATAGAATCAGGCAGGGCAAAAAAGATTATTCTAGTGACAGGAGAGAGGATGTCTTCAATAACAAATTACCAAGACAGGGCTACCTGTCCATTGTTTGGAGACGGAGCTGTTGCCATGCTTATAGAGGCAACCGAGGATTCCTCTGTCGGTCTGACGGATGAGATCCTTCATGTAGACGGAGTTGGGCGGCACTATCTTTTCCAGAAGGCCGGGGGATCAATGTATCCGCCAACAGAAGAGACTGTAAGGAACAGAGAACACTATATATCTCAGGATGGTCAGGTAGTTTTCAAGTATGCTGTAAGCCGCATGGCTGATGTCTCTGTAGAGATGATGGAGAGGCATAACCTTAATGCTTCTGACATTGCTTACCTTATTCCTCACCAGGCGAACCTTCGTATTATAGATGCTACAGCAAAGAGGATGGGATTGAAGAAGGAGAAGGTTCTGATTAATATAGAAAAGTTCGGTAATACTGCTGGTACATCTATACCTTTAGTCCTCTGGGAATTTGAAAAGAAATTCAAAAAAGGAGATACTCTGATTTTATCAGCGTTTGGAGCAGGATTTACTTGGGGAGCTTTATACTATAAATGGGGTTACGATCCGGATTAATCTATATCTGCCACCCTTTTAAAGAATTCACAGGCAAGACCACTCTTAACTTCGATATGTCTTGTCACTGCCGCCACAAACGGATTACTCTCGAACTCTCCCCTGACACATTCGAAATCCCACTGTTTCTCAACCTCAGTACCATCGACGCCGAACCCTGTCATAGAGGTCATGGAAAATTCCTTCATTGCATCTTTGTACAACATTTCGTCTAGGGATATGACCGAATCTTTCCATAATTCTACAACACTTCTTAGTTCTTGTATAGAGACAGTTGGTAGGTCAATGTTATAGTATTCCTGCATAGCATAATATGCCCAGGTCCATTCCATGTCGTAATAATCTTTATGTAGTGTCCTGAATCTCTTTTCTATCTCTTTTAGGGATATTCTGTTTCCTTCAATATCATCAAGAATTCTGTCAACTTCTGATTTAGGTACTATAAGTCCTGAAAGGTCTACCCATTCTCCACAGCCCGATTTGTAGTCGGGCAGGAGCCTTTCTCTTATCTGCGAAATGTCGGTGAATGATTCTATTTCAAGTCTTTTTAGAAGAGAGTTGCCAAAGAATTTATTTATAGCCTTTTCATATAAATTTATCCCATTTCTCAAGGAGGAGTTCTTGATTTTTGTATTTCTGTATGTGAAGACTTCTGATGTCTCTCCGGATATATTCCGGAGTTCTGTGAGAATCTTCCGCCCTTTTATCATCTTTTGGATGGTGTATGGGCTGAGTAGGTTATAATTTATCATATCAAGGAGATCTGTATCGGTACGTTTATCTCTCTTTGGCCATTTCTGGACATCCCTTATTGTGCCTACACTTCTCAAATTGACTCCGGGAATTAGAAATGTCTCATCAGACTGTTCTATAAGGTATGAGAAGGGGAGATCTGTCGTGTCTGGATGTCTGTAATGTCTGCCCATCACAAGCGAAAAAGCACCGATTTTCGCAGGCCACAGAATATATGAGTCGCTGGTGGTTTTTGAACCTCGTTCGACTACTCCTTGATGAATCGGTCCAAGTTTGTACATGTGATTGCTCTGGTTTGACCCGCTTCCTGCGTTTAGAAATGAGAATAGACCGGCAATAAGCAGGCTGGATTTGTGAACCGATACAGTAAAAGGACCTGCGAATACTGCACAGGCTTCACCGTTTTCAAAGTTGCAATTGGAAAAAAGTAATGAGTCGTGGGCAGAAAAACTATGAGATATGTGACAGGATTGTCCCACAAAACATCTTGATATTTTTGTGGCCTCTGCAATGTTAGATCCTGACGAAAAGATAAAGTCAACAGCAATAACACCATCCCTAACAACTACGGGTGCATCAATATTACTTGAGATTGTCCCGTTTTCCAATCTTATTACATTTTCAACAGTTGCATGATCTCCTATGTTTACATTTTTAATTGTCTGGGTATTGACAATGAATACACCTCTTCCGATATGGCCTACATCAGATTGTTGTTCTTTGGTATATTGCTCTATCAATGAGGTCAGTTTGTCGACAGCTGTGCTTTTATGCCTGTAAAGAGCTATCATATATGCAAGAGAAGATGAGAGGTGCGGATATATCGGGACCTCTCTTCCTCCGGTCTCGTTTAAAACCTTAACCTGGGTATTGCAACCGAATAGAGAGCCATCTTCTGTGTAAATCAGGTTGACATTCTGTATGAAGCAATCAGGACCAATCCTGTAGTTAGAAACATAGTTGGAGATGCTTTCGATAAAAACGTTATCTCCGATCTCGCAATTATGAATTGTTGAGTTTCTGATGCCTGAGTGGCGGGATATATTGCCAGGCAGGGAAAATGATTTTTCAAAACAGCCCAAAATTACTTTGCCCGAAAAACGAACATTGTATATGTGCTCAGTTGAAAAATTCTCTGACACGAAGACATTTGTCCAGTCTTCAGCCACACAAAGATTAGCCATCAGTGAGCCAATCTCGTGCTGAGATAAATTTCTCATAATTATGTTGTTTAAATCCGGGTTGCAACTGTGGTGCCGGACGCCGGAATGATTATAAACTACTAAATTAGATTTTTATTTGATAATCAGTATATCATTTGTAAATATTTTCCGGAATTATTTACAATATCCAAATGGCATCATATTATCGAGGGAGCAGGCAATGTATATCCCTTTTCGTTTTCAGGATTATCTGCAGGGCATTCGGGAGAAAATCCCATCATTAATATAAGTGCTGTTATAAATAGTTTCAGGGCTCTTAAATTTATGTTTTTATTTTATGAAAGCAGTAATTTTTATAATTATTAACTAAAATGTTTTCTCCAATAATAGTAAAAGGTGATACTAATTTTAAAAAGATTGTTACCTTTACCATATAAACATTAAGAATTATGAAAAAGAGAAAGACAGCCCTGTTGTATTTATTGCTGGCTATTCCGGTAATAATCACAGCACAGACAAAAGAGATATCATATAAATTCGGAGGTTTTGTTGAATTCAAAAGCTATTTCGATGATTACAGGTCAAGAACATCAAGGTATGATCTTCAGTACAAATATCCTTTGGCTCCGGATCTTAATGATAACGGTATAGATATAAATATGAACAATTCGTTGAATTATAGCATTGCAGCCAGTAGATTGACATTTTCCGTGGCAGGCATGAAGTTTCTGAATGCTGATGTCAATACATATGTTGAGGCTGATTTTCTCGGAGCAGGGGAGAGCTATCTCAACATGTTCAACTTGCGTCATCTTTATATGAACTTTCAGTGGAAAAAGAGCTCGCTTCTTATGGGACAGACAAATCATCTGAGCTATGTGGCTGAGGTCGCCTCAAATATGGTGGGATTCGGCTCGGGTTATCCTTTTAATACACTAAACAGAGGTATGCAGATACGCTTTGAGACAAAACTTGCCGAAAAGATAAAGTTCCTTGCTGCAGCAGAGATGTACAGCGGTCACAAGTCGTTAGGGCCGGCCTCTGCTCAGGCTCAGGCAGGTATTCCAGACTTACACGCACAGCTTAAATTCGGGGATGCAAGTACACTTTTCGGTGGAGTTACTGTTGGCTATAAATTTTTTAAACCGAGGAACACAGACGGTGATAAAAATTCTATTTCAACAACAATCTCTGCCTTTGATATAAGTATATTCGCAAAGGCCGTAATAGGCAAGGGGTATTCTGTCAAGCTATGGGGTATATACGGAGAGAATCTCTCGATGTTCAACATGCTTGGCGGTTATGGAAAGATAGCATATACAGGTCCTGATCCACTTGACTTTGATTACACGAATCTGCGCACATTATCTGCGTGGGCTGAGTTTGAAACGCCTTCATATAATAACTTCAACTTTGGATTATTCTACGGTTATCAGAAAAATTGCGGAACAAATGAAAAACTGGATACCTCAACATACGGATTAAACTATCTCTATTTTTCCGATCAGAAACTTGAATGGTTCTCGAGAGTATCTCCAAGAATAACCTACAGCTTGTCAAAAAAATTAATATTTGGTCTCGAATATAATCTTACATTTGCAAAGTGGTCAAAAAGTGTTGATGCAAACATGAAACCACTTGCCAGTTTTGATGTTAACCACAACAACAGACTGGAATTCATGGCAAAACTTAATTTTTAAAGGTGAATACAGGAAGGACCGATCTTCTTTGGAACTACGCGGCGAGTTTTATGAGACTTGCTTCGGCAATGATTATCCTTCCCCTGATTTTACGTTTACTTCCGGATGAGGAGGTTGGCTTGTGGAATGTTATGATTGGTCTCAATGCCATGATCTACCTTCTCGATTTCGGTTTCTTTCAAACATTCTCAAGGTCGGTGACATATATTTTCTCCGGAGCGCAAGAATTGCGTAGTGAGGGGCTGGGGACGACAAGTGACGATGGTAAAGTCAATTATTCTCTTCTGAAAGGGGCTTTGTCGGCTATGAGAGTCTATTATGCAGGAGTTGCCATATTCCTTGTAATATTGCTATTTACCGGAGGATATTTTTATATAGAAAAGCTGCTTGATGGCTATTCGGGAGATGCCGAAATTGCAAGAATTGCCTGGTATCTGTACGGGATACTGCTCTCTTATCAGTTCTATACATATTTTTACGATGCACTTTTGGTAGGAAGGGGCATGATAAAGCGATCACGTCAGATAATAGTCTTCTCACAGTGTACGCACATTATACTTGCCTCCACTATGCTGATTATGGGGTTCGGGATTATCTCAATGGTTTGTGGGCAGACATTGGCTACAATTTTAAACAGAATACTCTCCAGAAGAGCCTTTTATGATAAGGAGACAAAATTTGAGGTAAGAAACGCCCAATCTGTATCCTGGGTTGGTATTCTAAAGACTTTATGGAAAACAGCATACAAATCGGGATTGGCAAATCTGAGCCTTGTTTTTACCAATAAGATGCTTCCACTTATCGGAGGTCTCTTTATACCTCTTGCTGTATTGGGTTCTTATGGAATAACAAAGCAACTTGCAGATCTTACATACACACTCTCGTTAATCTGGTTCATGACATTTCTTCCCAAAATGACTCAGAACAGGCTTCTTGGCAAGGAGGACGAGGTTAAACGTATCTATATAAAAGCACAATACATTGCGTTTGGCGTTTTTATCGCTCTTTCTACTGCTGTAGTGATCTTAGGCCCATGGGCACTCCGGATTATAAAGAGTAATACGCCTTTAATCGGAACGGATTTGTTGGTGATACTATTTGTTGCCTCACTTTTTGAAGCATTTACATTTCTATCCACTTCTGTTCTGGTAAGTAAGAACATTGTGCCTCATTATAAAGCTCAAATGGTCACAGCTGTGGCAACAATATCTATTCTGCTGGTTGTGTTGAATTATACTAAATTAGGAGTAACTGCATTAATTATTGTTCCACTCTCGGTACAGCTTTTATACCAACATTGGAAGTGGTCTTATGTCGTTTTCCAGGATCTTAAGATCAAACTTGCAGATTATGATCCAAGAAAATACATCAAATTTTAACTAACTAACTAACTAAGAGACTATCTTCTCCTTCTCTCCCTACGACTTGGCTTTCTGGAATCTTTTCCGTGTGAACTCTTTTTTCCAGGCTTTCTGCTGAACTCATCACCCTTTCCTTTTACCTTGTCACTCTTAACTCTTCCCTCTTCACTCTTCCCCCTGTGTTCTGTTGAACCACCATTGATTTTAGTATCAGCAACAATCTCTACCTTCAAAGTTCTTCCGCGATAATCGGTATTGTCTATAGTCTCTACAATGTACGAAGAGGCATTTGTTGTAACTGAGACATATGACATCTCTTTGTGTATCTCAATACGGCCGACTCCTTTCTGACCTATTCCGCAACTTGAGAACATCCTTAAAAGGTGTCGCGGAGTAATCCCGGCTTTTGACCCAATATTTAGCTTTACCCATGTGTAACCTCTTTCTGTATGGAGGTTAAAGCTACTCTCGCCTCTTCCTTCACCTTTTGATGACTCTTCTCTGATATTCAGATCCGGAGCATGCCTGTAATAGTCAAGAAAACGGTTGAATTCAATGGAAAGCATCTTCCATATAATCTCCTCCTTGCTGACATCTTTCCACTTTTCATCAATAAGATTTATATATTCTGTAATCTCCTCTCGTATTTCAGCTTTTTTTACATCCTCCACAAGATGAAGTATTTGACGAGTACAAACCTCTTCTCCAGTAGGAATTTTGGCCTGTCCGAATGTCTTGCCTATAATCTTTTCAATTCTGCGAATCTTATGTTGTTCTTTGCTGTTTATTATAGCAATAGAGATACCGTTCTTATCCGCTCGTCCGGTTCTTCCACTTCTGTGTGTGTACTGTTCAGCCTCGTCCGGCAGATTGTAGTTAATTACATGTGTGAGATCGTTGACATCAATACCTCGAGCGGCAACATCTGTTGCCACCAAAAGACTGAGATTCTTACTTTTGAACCTTCTCATGACTTGATCTCTCTGAGCTTGTGACAGTTCGCCGTGAAGAGCATCAGCATTATATCCATCCTTAATGAGTGACTCTGCAATCTCCTGTGTCTCTTGCCGTGTGCGGCAGAAAATCATACCGTAGATGTCGGGATTATAATCGGCTATCCTTTTAAGAGCCAAGTATCTGTCCTTAGCGTGAACAATATAGTAGTAGTGTTTTACATTTTCTGAACCGGAATTTCTTGTACCAACTGTTACAATTTCAGGCTTAGACATGTAGTTTTTTGCAATACCCTCTATTTCAATAGGAAGTGTTGCAGAGAACAGCAAAGTCCTTTTATCCTCCGGTGTACACTCAAGTATTGAGTCAAGTTCATCCTTGAAACCCATATTCAGCATCTCGTCCGCTTCGTCGAGAATTAGTGTATGGATGCTTCCCACAGAGGCAACACCTCTGTTAAGCAAGTCAACCATTCTACCCGGAGTGGCAACGATAATCTGAGACCCTTTTTTCAGCGCTTTTATCTGCCCTTCTATTCCGGCTCCACCATATACGGCAACAACTTCAAGGTTTTCAACGTATTTGCCGTAATTCATGATATCCTGTGATATCTGCCTGCAAAGCTCACGTGTCGGGCTTAATATCAATGCCTGAGTATCTCTTGATTTTGTATCTATTGATTGAAGCAAGGGAAGTCCGAATGCTGCAGTTTTACCTGTACCTGTCTGTGCAAGACAGACAACATCGTTGTTTTCACTTAGTAGTTTCGGGATAATTCTTTGCTGTACTTCCGTCGGGTTGATAAAGCCAAGATCTGTTATGGCCTTTATAAGGTTGTCTTTAAGGCCAAGGCTTTGAAATTGATTTGTCATTTAATTTAAATAAACAACAAAGGTAGACTAATTTATTTTAAATCTCACTTTTATTCCGCCAAAGCTCCTCCTTCACGTAAACCGTACAGGAACCCATCCATGTTGTATATGATGAGAATTGTAATTATGGCAAGAACAACTAATATGCTCCAGATAATAATTTGTTTTGTTTTCTTTTTCATTGCACGACAGTTAAATATATTCAAACTTATATGTAATTACCCTTTTTCAAGATCATAATTAGAAAATATTTAACTTTGAATATGAGATTTATCTTTATTTAAATAATATTTCCAATTTTAAATATATGAGCAAAGTCAGACATATAGGGGTATTCGGTAAGAGAAACACCGGCAAGAGTTCTATAATCAATACAATAACAGGCCAGGATGTTGCAATTGTATCTGATATACCCGGTACAACAACAGATCCTGTAAGGAAAAGAATGGAGATATTCGGTTTAGGCCCGGTTGTTTTTATAGACACTGCCGGAATAGACGATGACGGAAGATTAGGGGAAAAGCGAGTGGAGAAAAGTAAGGCTGTGGTAAAGACTGTTGATCTGGCTATTCTTATTTTTACTAATAATCAGGTTGATAAATATGAAAGAGATTTGATAAGATCTTTTAGAGAAGAGAATTTGCCATTTATACTGGTTCACAATCAATCCGACATTGTTGCTCTCGATCCTGAATTGGCTTTGGATCTTACAGAAAAAGAGGGGATAAGTGTACTTGAGTTTTCATGTTCTCTTTTGAATGAACAGGAGCAGAAAGAGGCTGTCGAGACGCTTACTGCTCTAATTATTGCAGGATTGCAGGAGAGTGTGCCGTCTAGGACAATTCTGGAAGGTCTTGTAGGTAAGGATGATAAAATTGTGATGGTTTGTCCTGTAGATAGCGAGGCTCCTGAGGGAAGGCTGATATTGCCGCAGGTTAATGCAATAAGAGATGCTCTGGACAGAGAGGCTGTTGCTGTGGTTCTCCAGCCGGAAGCTCTCGAAAAGTATATAAAAGCAGAGATGGTAAAGCCTAAATTGGTTGTAACTGATAGCCAAGCTTTCGAATCAGTAAGTAAAATTGTTCCCGATGATATTCCGCTTACAGGGTTCAGTCTTCTTCTTGCACGAAGCAAGGGGCTTTTTCCACATTATGTGAAAGGAATAGATGCTATTAAAAACCTTCGGAACGGTGACAGAATACTCATACTTGAATCTTGTACTCATCACAGCTCTTGTGATGATATAGGAAGAGTCAAAATCCCTCGTCTTTTACAGAAAAAATGTAGAATGGAGCTCTATTTTGATGTCGTTGGAGGGCTGGATTCTTTGCCGGACAATATTTTGAAATACTCAATGGTCATTCAGTGCGGAGGCTGCATGATCACTGACAGACAATTACAGTCAAGGCTAAAGCCTGCTATAAATGCAGGCATTCCGGTGGCAAATTATGGGATGGTGATTGCTTATTGCACCGGAATATATCAGCGGGCAATCAACCCGCTGATATAGTTGTTTATTGGTGAAGTTTGTTCCATTCAAGCAGGATCTCTCTCTCTTTGCCGTTAACTCTTGAGCCAGGTCTGATGATAGAGTAGGAGATTGGTGGCATATCGTGAGCAACAATCACACTATCCACTTTTAAAGCAGTCTCGTTTGTGATTCTTCCTGCAGAAAGGATTGATTCATAATACGGTTGCAGATTAATACTTGCAAATCCTTTTTTTGAGCCACTCTTGATTTTATTGCCTATTAATGGGAGCTTACTGTACCAAGGAAGCTTCGGATTGCTTCTGTGGCAAACCATACATCCTGAGTTGTCAATTATAGCAATGGTTTTCCCCTGGAAGGAAAGGTCATCTACAGGTTCATGATCAATAGCTCTGAAAGTAATTATCAGTGTTGCTGCCAGTATCAGCACCCCGATGATTGTCTTTGAAAGTATGTTCATATTTTAAGTTTAATTTTTCGCCGCCTTGTTGAGAATTATCTCTACATTCTTCGATAGGGCAGTGGCAGAAAAAGTCGCACCGGAATAACTGTCTGCAGATGCTTTTTTCTTTACTGCATCAGAAACCTTAAGCCCATTCCAAGTGTTAAAAAAGTTTTGTCTTTCAAGCTTTTTCAGATAGGCCGCTGTTTCCCAATTGCTTAATATAGCAACCTTTTTTATAGTCTTGTTCTTGTCAGTTATGACTATAACAGGAGTTGTGTTATTGTACCCCTTGATGCCATCTGAGTATGGCTTGCTTGACAAACAGTAACCTAAGACTTTTTTGTCTGAGCTTACTATGTTAAACCAGTCTCCCTTGTTTTTTTCAACCGCTACTGCATCAGGGTAGATGCTTTTTACAACATCGAGCCCTGAGACTTCCTTGAATACCGGGACATCCTTTTTCGGACCATGGTTATTCTGTGAAACTCCAACTGTCGCCAATGCGAATGTAACAAATAATAATGATATAACCTTTTTCATTTTTTTTTAATTAGATGTCGATTAGACAGAGAAGGCCGGTAAAAGTTTACTTTTCCGGCCTCCATCTTTATGTAAATATAAATTATTTTGAAGCCTTGATGGCAGCTTGGGCTGCAGCAAGCCTTGCAATAGGAACACGGAAAGGAGAGCATGACACATAGTTCATGCCTGCATTATGGCAGAATTCCACAGAGGCAGGGTCTCCACCATGTTCACCGCAAATTCCAACTTTAAGCTTGGCATTTGTACCGCGACCGCCTTTGATACCCATATCTATAAGTTTTCCAACCGATGTTGTGTCCAGAGTCTGGAATGGATCGAAAGGTAGAATCTTTTTATCAAGGTAGTCACCCATAAATGCTCCGATGTCATCTCTTGAGAACCCATAAGTCATCTGAGTGAGGTCGTTCGTGCCGAATGAGAAGAATTGAGCAGTTGCAGCCATCTCGTCTGCAAGAAGGGCAGCTCTAGGAATCTCAATCATAGTACCGTACAGATATGATATCTTTACACCAGTCCTTGCCTCAACATCCGCATGGATCTTGTCGCATATAACTTTTTGATAATTAAGCTCTTTAACGGATACTGTAACCGGAATCATTATTTCAGGCTGTGGGTTGAATCCTTCTTTTATCAACTCTGCAGTAGCTTCAAAGATAGCTTTGTATTGAGTGGCACTAACCTCAGGATATGTAATTCCCAGACGGACACCACGATGGCCCATCATAGGGTTAACCTCGTGTAGTAACTCACCGCGTTTCTTAATATCCTCAATGCTGATATTAAGTTCATTTGCAAGCTCTTGTTGTTTTTCGTGTGTCTGAGGTACAAATTCATGGAGAGGTGGGTCGAGAAGTCTGAAGGTTACAGGTTTTCCGTCCATTACCTTCATTGTGCCCTTTACAGCCTCTTTTACATAAGGTTCCAGTTCTTTAAGCGCTACAATTCTCTCCTTTTCTGTATTTGAAAGAATCATCTTGCGAAGTTTTGCAAGAGGTTGTTCTGAGTTTTTACCATAGAACATATGTTCAATACGGAAAAGACCAATACCCTCTGCACCGAAGTTGATAGCATTCTGTGCATCGTCCGGGGTATCTGCATTTGTACGAACACCAAGGACGCGATATTTGTCAACTATAGTCATGTATTCAACAAAACGAGGGTTTTCCGACGCATCCATTGTTGAGATGGCAGAGTCGTATACAAGGCCCTTACTTCCGTTGAGACTGAATACATCGCCTTCACTATATGTCTTACCTGCTATTGTAAGTTTCTTTGTCTTGAGATCAATATGTAGAGCATCACAACCGACTATGCAGCATTTTCCCCAACCTCTTGCAACAAGAGCGGCATGAGAGGTCATACCACCTCTGGCTGTAAGCAGACCGTCAGCGGCACGCATTCCCTCTACATCTTCAGGATTTGTCTCTTCACGGACGAGAATTACTTTTCTTCCTTCTTTAGCAGCCTCTACGGCAGCTTCTGCAGTAAATACTATTGTTCCGACAGAACCTCCCGGTCCTGCAGGTAAACCTTTTGCTATAACCTTGGCTGCTTTTTCAGATGCAGGGTCAAGAATAGGGTGGAGGAGTTCATCAAGTTGAACAGGAGCAACTCTCATAACAGCTGTCTTCTCGTCAATAAGGCCTTCATGAAGCATATCCATTGCCATATTGAGCGCAGCCAAACCGGTCCTCTTACCTACGCGGCATTGTAACATCCAGAGTTTTCCGTCCTGGATTGTGAACTCAATGTCTTGCATATCATGGAAATGTTTCTCAAGATTCTTTTGAATAGAATCAAGTTCAACGTATACTGTAGGCATTGCAGTTTCAAGAGATGCCAGGTTTTTGTTCTGGTCGTTCTTGGTTGCCTCGTTAAGAGGATTAGGTGTACGAATACCTGCTACAACATCTTCTCCCTGAGCGTTGATGAGCCACTCTCCGTAAAATTTAGCCTCTCCTGTTGCAGGGTTTCTTGAGAAAGCAACACCTGTTGCAGAATTGTCACCCATGTTTCCGAATACCATTGCCTGAACATTAACTGCAGTTCCCCATTCATCAGGAATGCCCTCTATTCTTCTGTATGAAATTGCACGTTTACCGTTCCAAGATTTAAATACGGCTCCGATACCTCCCCAAAGCTGCTCATAAGCGTTGTCAGGGAATGATTTACCTAATACATCAACGATTTTCTTCTTGAAGTCATCGCAGATCTGCATAAGGTCTTCAGTGGTTAGATCTGTATCACTCTTGTAACCTTTTTTTACTTTCAACTCATGAAGCATCTTGTCAAGTTGTACGCGGATACCTTTACCTTCTTCAGGTTCGATATTCTCAGCTTTTTCCATCACAACGTCTGAATACATCATAATCAAACGGCGGTATGCATCGTATACAAAGCGTGGATTCTGAGTTTTCTTAATGAGTCCCGGGATAGTTTCAGAGCACAACCCTATGTTCAGGACAGTCTCCATCATACCTGGCATTGAACTCCTTGCACCAGAACGGCAAGATACAAGAAGAGGATTCTCTTTGTCTCCGAACTTCATGTTCATTATAGCCTCAGTCTTAGCAAGGGCAGCATCAACCTCAACCTTGAGAGCTGCCGGATATTGCATGTTATTCTTGTAGTACTCGACACATGTCTCTGTTGTTATTGTAAAACCGGCAGGAACAGGAATTTCAAGTTTACACATTTCGGCCAGGTTCGCACCCTTTCCACCGAGAAGATTTTTCATTGAACCGTCACCTTCTGCGGTTTTTCCACCGAAAAGGTAAACTCTTTTAATGTCAGACATAGTAATTATTTTCTAGATTTTATGTTTATAATTTTGATTTTTTCAAAAAATAGGGAGCAAATATAGTAAAATATTTATAAAAGTTTTCCGGCAAGTTCTGAGAGTTCACTTCTCTCTCCTTTGACAAGATTGATATGTGCAAAAATTTCCTGACCGAAAAGTTTTTCACCAAGATGGGTCAATCCGTTTGAATGGATATCCAGATATGGAGAGTCTATCTGGTGGATATCTCCGGTAAAAACGAGTTTTGTTCCCTCTCCGGCTCGTGTGATTATGGTCTTAATTTCGTGCGGTGTCAGGTTCTGTGCCTCGTCAATAATAAAGAACGAGTTTGAAAGGCTTCTGCCTCTAATATATGCCAATGGGGAAATCAGAAGCTTTTCGCTCTTAAGCATCTCCTCAATTCTTACGGCTTCACGGCTGGTGGGTTTGAATGCCTTTGAGATTACTGCAAGGTTGTCATAAAGCGGAAGTATGTATGGTCCCATTTTCTCCTTAACGTCACCCGGCAGAAATCCCATCTCCTGGTTCTGAAGTGGGATGACAGGCCTTGACAAAAGTATCTGATCAAAATCCTGTTCCTGAGCCAAAGCTGCGGCAAGAGCAAGCAGTGTTTTTCCTGTACCTGCTGTGCCGGTTAGTGATACGAGTTTTATATCTGGATTAAGCAGTGCATCCAAGGCAAGTGTCTGCTCGTCATTTCTGGGATCAATACCGTATGCTCGTTGTCTCTTAATGCCGAAAAGCGAGTTTGTCGATTTGTTGTATCTTGCCAGAACGTTATTGTTCCCTGTAGGATTCTTGATAGTGAAGAGTTGATTGCTGCTCGGATTTTTGATTTTGAACTCTTTGACGGAGACGCCGTCGTCCTTGTAGAAAAGCTGGTCGATAATATCTTTTGTTACATTTTCAAGATGGATAACCTCTCTTTTAATGTTTTCAACTCTGTCTTCAGTGATTTTATCTGTAAGGTAATCCTGTGCATCTATTTTAAGAGCTTTGGCCTTTAATCTTAAATTGACATCCTTTGAAACGAGCGCAACCACTCTGTCGGGGTTTTGCTCTTTTACCCATTGAGTGGTTGCCAGTATTCTGTGATCTTGTGTGTCTTCGAAAAATGACTGTAGCATTTGGTCGCTGAAAGGGTGGGTCAACTCGATCTTGAGAAGTCCCAGACCCTCTCCGATGCGTATACCTTTATCAAAAAGATGGTTGTCGCTAATCTTGTCCATCTCTCTTAGGAACTCTCGGGAGTTATAATTAATGGAGTCATTTCCCTTCTTGAATTTGTCCAACTCTTCAAGAACTGTGATAGGTATCACGATGTCGTTTTCCTGGAAATTGTGTATTGCCCGGAAATCGTGCAATATGACATTTGTATCCAGTATGAATATTTTGGGTAATTTGATCTTTTTCATAACTTATGTTTTTGAAATCCATTTTCTGGCATTAACAAACATCTCCAGCCAAGGTGTAACCTCATCATCAATTCTGTTTCTTGTGTAATGAGCCCAAGTCTGCGGGTAGATACATCTTTCAGGATGAGGCATCATGGCCAGATGTCGGCCGTCACTGCTGCATATCCCGGCAACTCCGTCCGGAGATCCGTTAGGATTGGCAGGATATTCACTATAACTATATCTGAGGGCAATGTTGTATTTTGAAATCTCTTCAGGGAAATAGAATTTCCCCTCACCATGGGCCACCCAGATACCAAGTTCGGAACCTTCAAGTGATGATAGCATTATTGATGGAGACTTCTCAATGGTGATCCCGACGAATGCACTTTCGTATTTGTGACTGTCGTTGTGTTTCATCTTGGGAGCTCTATCTTTTCCTTTTGAGGTTATCAACCCCAGTTCTGTCATGAGCTGGCAACCGTTACAAACGCCTAGGGATAGGGTATCTTCTCTTTTGTAAAAATCATCGATCGCCTTACGTGCCTTTTCGTTGTACAGAAAGGCTCCGGCCCATCCTTTGGCAGAGCCGAGTGTGTCGGCATTTGAGAATCCGCCTACAAATACAACCATTTTGACAGTTTTGAGATCTTCCCTGCCGTTTATAAGATCTGTCATGTGGACATCCTTGACGGCAAAGCCTGCAAGATGCAGAGCCCATGCCATTTCACGGTCACCGTTGGATCCCTTCTCGCGTATTATGGCGGCCACAGGCCTTGAGGATGCATCCTTAACATCCTGGATTCCATAAGAGGTTCTTTTTCCGGTGAAGCTTTCCGGAAAGTTGTATTTCAACGGCTGTGACTTGTAGTTGGAGAATCTTGCGAATGCAAGTTTTTCTCCTACCTGATCTACATCGAAAAGATATGATGTTTTGAACCACAAGTCTCTGTAATAGTCAGTATCTAGGCTGATATCCAATTTGTTAGCCTTTATGGTGACAGACCTCTCTTCCGTTGTAGCGCCTATATTGTATAAAGTTATACCGTAACTGGCGGCAATCTCTTCAACTTTTTCCATATTTTCAGCCGAAGATTGAACTACAACTCCTGCAATTTCTGCAAAGAGAAGTTTAATAGGATCTTTTATATTTATTGATGATAAGTTTATATCAAGTCCTCCCTTAGTATTAGAGAAACACATCTCAAGGAGAGATGTGACAAGCCCGCCGGCAGATATATCATGTCCTGCAAGCAGAATATCTTTTGCCACCATCTCCTGAACAGCCGAGAAGCAACTTGCGAAATAGTCCGGATTGTCGATGTCAGGAACTTCATTCCCCAACTGATTGGTCACTTGGGCAAGAGCAGAACCTCCAAGTGCAAAGCTGTTCTCATTCAGTACTGTAAAAGGAATGAGGTAGATTTTGCTTTCTGGGGAATTGACAATGACAGGCCTTACAACTCTTCGAACATCCACACTTTCACCTGCAGCTGAAATTATAAGCGTCCCCGGAGAGAGAACCTTACTTCCGTCAGGATATTTCTGAGTCATAGAGAGAGAGTCCTTTCCTGTTGGTATATTTATTCCCAAGGCTATTGAGAAGTCGCTTGCAGCCTTAACTGCAGAGTATAGTCTGGAATCCTCACCTTCATTTCTACAAGGCCACATCCAGTTCGCCGAGAGTGATAATCCTTTGATTCCTTGTTTAATCGGAGTCCAGACAATGTTTGTAAGAGACTCAGATATTGCCATCCTGCTGCCGGCTTCCGCATCTATCAGGGCAACGGCAGGAGCGTGTCCTATTGATGTTGCAACACCCTCAATATTGTTGTATCCGATAGCTGCAACTCCCAGATTGTTCAACGGAAGTTGTATCTCACCTACGGTCTGCTGATTTGCAATAAGACCCGTAACCGAGCGGTCCACCTTGTTTGTAAGCCAATCCTTGCAGGCAACCGATTCCAACTGCATTACCATCTCAAGATAGTATTCAATATCCTCCTCGTCATACTCCAATGGATCCCATTTATACGGTATGGTGACATCTTCCATTATTGTTTTGGGAGCTGCCCCGAACATGTCTTCCAGTGCCAGATCTATAGGCGTATCACCATTTTTGCTGTTTTTTAAAGTGAAGTTCTTTCGGCCAGTAGCTTCCCCGACAACATACATCGGAGCTCTCTCTCTGGCTGCAATTCTTTCAAGTTCAGCTACATCCTTCTCGTTGATAACCAACCCCATCCTCTCTTGGGATTCGTTCCCGATTATCTCTTTTGCAGAGAGTGTGGGATCTCCGATAGGAAGTTTGCTGATATCTATGTCCCCTCCGGTCTCTTCCACCAACTCTGACAGACAGTTTAGATGGCCGCCGGCTCCATGGTCGTGGACAGATATTATTGTGTTGTCATCACTTTCAGCCAGAGTGCGTATTGCATTATAAACCCTTTTCTGCATTTCGGGGTTTGATCTTTGTATTGCATTTAATTCGATAGCATTGTCATACTCTCCCGTAGCAACGGATGAGACGGCACCGCCACCCATTCCAATACGATAGTTGTCACCTCCCAGGATTACAACTTTATCTCCTGTTTCCGGAGTCTCTTTCTTCGAGTAGCTCTTTTTGGCAAAACCGACACCGCCGGCAAGCATTATTACCTTGTCGTAGCCATACTCTCTGTTATATTCTCCATGTTCAAATGTGAGCAGAGAACCGCAGATAAGAGGTTGCCCGAATTTGTTACCGAAGTCGCTGGCCCCGTTAGAGGCTTTTATCAGGATCTCCTCCGGTGTCTGGTAAAGCCATTTCCTTGCTTCATTGCACTCCCAGTTTCTTCCTTCAACCTCAAACCTTGGATAAGATGTCATATAAACAGCAGTACCAGCTATCGGAAAAGAACCTTTTCCGCCTGCTATCCTGTCCCTGATCTCTCCTCCGCTTCCTGTGGCTGCACCATTGAATGGCTCAACCGTTGTGGGAAAATTGTGGGTCTCAGCTTTGAGTGAAATAACAGTCTCCTCCTCACGAAGTACAAACAGATCCGGTTTATCTCCGCTTTTAGGAGCAAACATTGAAATATGAGGTCCCTCAAGAAAAGCACAGTTGTCTTTGTATGCAGATACTATCCTGTTGGGATTCTCGAGTGATGTTTTCTTGATTAGTTTGAAAAGTGTTGACTCTTTCTCTTTTCCATCTATGATAAATATGCCGTTGAAAATCTTATGCCGGCAATGTTCCGAGTTCACCTGGGAGAATCCGAATACCTCTCCGTCTGTAAGCGGACGGCCGAGTTTTTTGCTGAGTTCAGTGAGGTAGTCAATTTCATCCTGATTGAGTGCAAGACCCTCCTGAACATTGTACTCGGAGATGTCTGTTATAAGCTTTACAGGCTCTGCCTCTCTGTTTATTTGGAAAATATTGTTGTCCAGATTGTTGTAAATTCTCTGGAGCATCTTGTCATGATGTGCTTCCGGAGAACTGACTCTGAAAAATTCTTCTATCCTTTCGATTCCGGATATATTCATGTTTTGAGTAATCTCGACAGCAGTGGTACTCCATGGAGTTATCATCTCTTTTCTCGGTCCGATAAAATAGCCTTGCAGTAACTCTTCCGGCACCTCACCGGCATCACCGAAAAGCCATTTTAAAGCGTTAACACTCTCATTAGGCAGTTCCCCTTTAACCAGTACTGCTATAATGTTTTGCTGATCATTTGAAAAGAATAGAATCATAAGGAAAAGATGTGAAATAATCTGCAAAATTACTCCTTTTTAAGTAATAAATTGCCAATTTTGCAAAAAACATAATATGTTCGATATAGATTCGTATAACAGGGAACTTGAAGCTATTTTTACAATGTTCCCTTCATATCAGAAAGTAGGCAAGTTGGCCTATAAACCCGGCCTGGACAGCATGAGGGATTTTGATGACAAGCTCGGGAATCCTCATCGCAAATTCAGAACAATACATATAGCCGGAACTAACGGCAAAGGTTCCGTTTCTCATATGATTGCAGCAGTGCTTCAAAAAGCAGGCTTAAAGACAGGACTTTATACATCTCCGCATTTAGTCGATTTCAGAGAGAGAATAAGAATAAACGGAGAGATGATCCCGAGAGAGTTTGTCTATGATTTCCTTATCAAATGGAAACCCTATATGGAGAGTGACAAGCCATCCTTTTTTGAGATTACCACAGCCATGGCTTTTGACTATTTTGCAAAAGAAAGTGTTGATATAGCCGTAATCGAGACAGGTCTTGGAGGTCGACTTGACTCGACAAATATTATTACTCCGATGTTGAGCATTATTACAAATATAGCCCTTGACCATTGTGAGCATCTCGGTTTTACATTAGGGGAGATAGCAAGGGAGAAAGCCGGAATAATAAAGCATGGTGTTCCTGTAGTGATAGGGGAGGTGCTGCACTCCACCCGGCCTATCTTTACAAGGAAAGCTGAGGAGATGGAGTCAAAAATCCTTTTTGCACAGGAGTATAAGTTCAAGGATGTCAGAATTTCCGATTATGATATGGATCTGAAGGGTGATTATCAGAGATTTAATTTGAGAACAGTCCTGACATCTTTATATGTTCTTTCCACAAATGAAAAATTCCGTGAAATTGTTCACAACAACTGGAGCGACTCAATTATCAGGGAGGCTTTGAAATTTACTGCAAAAACAACTGGTCTAAGGGGAAGATGGGAATATTTAGTGGAGAATCCTCCGGTCTTATGTGACACAGGACACAATGCAAACGGGTTGAGTGAAGTCTTCTCTCAGTTGAGATCTTTAAAGGTAAAAAGGCTTTTTATCACTCTCGGCTTTGTGGCGGACAAAGATCTTGAAGGAATACTCGGGCTGATGCCTCTTAATGCATATTACTTCATAACACAAGCTCAGATTCCGAGAGCTCTTGATGCAGAAATTCTTGCCGAAAAAGTTTTCAGCCTGGGTATCAAAGGAGAGGTGCAAATTTCAGTATCGCAAGCTATCATTGATTATAAGAAAATCAGAAAGGATGGAGACCTGCTTTTTATCGGAGGTTCTAACTTCATAGTTGCCGAGGCAATCACTTTTTTTGAAAAAAATCCTAATTTTTTTGCAGAATAAAAAAATGCATATATCTTTGCAATCCCAAACGAAAACGACGGGTTCTAAAGGGAGCATAGCTCAGTTGGTTTAGAGCATCTGCCTTACAAGCAGAGGGTCGGGGGTTCGACTCCCTCTGCTCCCACAAAAGCAAAAAATAAGGTTTTATTGAGGTGTGAACACCAAAATAAAACCTTATTTTTAATTTAGTGCTTTTCATACCTCTTATCATCCGAACTCTTCTTACTCTATATGTGGTAGTAATTTATTTTTATCTTTGAAAAATAATCACTGTGTAATGGAGAGTACAACAACTATCACGATACCGTCTCTGGATGAGATATACCAGAAGTATCATTATGTGCTCTGCTTTTTCGCCTGTAAATTCACGAGGTCATATCAGGAGGCAGAAGATATTGTACAAACCGTATTTGAGAAGATAATAGACAAGAATCCCGAGATTCAAAATGAAAACGCTTTGAAGTCATATCTTTTCTCTTCAGTGCACAACGCTTGTCTTAATACAATAAGTAGGGCGGGTGTCAGAAAAAGATACTCCGACTATACATCTACTCATGAGAGTGGCGTAGATAATTCAAGCTATCTGATAGAGAGGGTTGAGGCAGAAATCCTTTGGGAGGTGTTCTCAAAGGTAGATGCTCTCCCTTCTGAGTGTAAAAAGGTATTCAGAATGAGCTATATTGAGGATATGAGCAATCAGGAGATTGCCGATAAATTGGGAATATCAATCAACACAGTTAAAAGTCAGAAAGCGCGGGCTAAACAGTTGCTGCGTGACTCTCTCAAGGAGCTTTTTGTACTTGCTATGGCAATTATTAAGTATTACAATTAATTTTTCCAACCCATTCCACCCTTTTGCATATTTTAACTGTCCTATATACAAGAGGGCAAGGATCTCTTATTTTAGATAAAAATGAACGAAGATCAGATTGAAAGAATCAAATCCCTGCTGACAAAGATGTTACTGTCAGATCTGAATGATCAGGAGAGGGAAGAACTAAACAGATGGAGGAGTTTATCTGAGGAGAATGAGTCTCTGTTCAGGAGGCTAACGGACAAGAAATATCTTGAAGAAAGGTATAAGGATTTCCATGAGGTGTCAAAAACACAAAATGGTATAAGGTATAATTTCTCTTTTAATTTCCGTAATAAGTGGGTCAGAAGGATTGCAGCCGTGCTTATTTTCGGTGCGGCAACATTTTCATTATATCAGATAGTGTTTGAGTTAAGAGAAAAAAACATGCCAGACACAATGCTTTCTGACAGTATCAATGGGGAAAGCCTTGCTGTGACATTGACAGTAGACGGCAAAACCGTTTTCAATCTTGGAGATCTATCGGATAACTCAAGGTTAGCCGGGTTGAATCTCAAGGTGGAAAGTGGCGTGCTGAAGTATAACTGTGGTAATGCTGAACAGACTGTTGAGAATGGAGAAATCTCGACTCATGAAGTCTTTGTTCCTGAAATCAGGATGTTTAAAATTGTGCTGCCGGATGGATCAAGTGTGTGGTTGAATTCTGGCAGCCGTCTGTCGTATCCGTCAAAATTTGAGGGAAACTCAAGATTAGTAAGACTTGACGGAGAGGGATATTTTGAAATAGCAAAAGATGCCTCAAGACCATTTATCGTTAATGGAAACGGCATGAGTGTAAAAGTTACCGGAACTAAGTTCAATTTCAAGGCATACAGCGACGACAATAGGCTTTCCGCGACACTTGTAGAGGGGAAGGTGAGTGTCGGGTATAAAGATGCCTCAGGTCAGGAACAAGTTTATAAAATGAGGCAGGGTGAACAGTCAAATTTCAATATAAATGATATGAAGTTGGAGGTGAAGGAGGTTAATACATCTCTATATACCAGTTGGCTCGAGGGGTTGTATTTCTTCGACTCTCAAAGGTTGGAGGACATTATGGCTGATTTGGAAAGATGGTATGGAGTGAAAGTGATATTCAAAGATGATACTATAAGGGGAAAAATCCTGTCGGGTAAGCTATGTAGGGAAGATAGTGCGGAAAAGATGCTCGAGTCGTTCGAGAAGCTGATGCCTGGACATTTTAAACGAGATGGAAAAACTGTAACTGTATATTAAAATTACAAACTAACTTATTGTACTATGAAAAAAATCGAGAGTCACAGGATCTCTTTTGTCTTCCTGTTCCTGATTATGTTGTTGAGCACATCAGGAACGCTCCCGGCCCAGACACAAAAGGATCTTTATAATGTTAAGCTTGACAACCTTACATTGAAAGAGGCGATGGTAAAGATAACATCGCAGAGTGGATACTATTTTGTTTATGAAGATGCTGATATTGTCAGTGTCCCAAAGATTAGCAAAGAGTTCCGGTCAAACAGCATTGAGCAGATTATGTCTGAATGTCTTAAGGGAACCGGACTCTCTTTTACAATAGAAAAAAAGGTAATCTACATCAAGAAAGATGGTAAAAAATCCCTGTCAGACAAAGATTCCAAAAAGCTGTCATTGGTGGAGGATACACTCTATGTCTATGGCAAAGTGACTGATGTCAACAATCAGCCTTTGCCGGGCGCATCAGTAGAGATTAAAGGTGCGAAAAACAAAGGTGTAGTTGCCGATTATGATGGTAATTACAAACTCAGGTTAGCAGATGGGACAAAAGAGAGTACTCTTGTGTTCAATTTCCTCGGGATGCAGAAACAGGAGGTGGCAATCGATGGCAGAAAAGAGATTAATGTTGCTTTGAGAGAGATGGAGAATGAGTTGGAGCAAATTGTGGTAGTAGGTTATGGTGTGACAAAAAAGAAAGATATCGCAGGATCTATAGAGAATATAAGTTCATCGGATCTGGCCAAGACAAATAGCCAGAATTTTCAAAAGGCAATTCAGGGGAAGATGTCGGGTGTACAGATTACCTCTTCTTCCGGAATCCCCGGCTCATCTTTTTCTATAAATATCCGAGGCAGAGGTTCAATCAACGCTGATACTCAGCCATTATATATTGTTGATGGAGTGCAGATTACCAATGGGGCGCAAAATACCAATATCCTTACAAACGCTGACGTAATGGCAGGCTTGAATCCTGATGACATCGAATCCATAAGTGTCCTTAAAGATGGCGCATCGGCGTCAATATATGGTGCCCAGGCAGCAAATGGGGTTGTTATCATAACAACAAAGAAAGGAGCTTCCGGAAAGACAAGGGTTTCAATAAATGCTACAACCGGAATTCAGGAGATTGCACGGAAGGTTCCGGTGATGTCCGGGCCACAATGGGCTCAATTTGCACTGCTTGAATATAAAAATTATGATTTATATAACGGTACAAATAAGTATCAGGATCAGCTTGAGCTTTTCAGAAGTTTTGGCTGGGGTGATGACGGTTACTCAAATGCACCCACAACAGATTGGTATGATGAGATTTTTCGTAGGGCTGTAGTTAACAATTACCAAATTAATCTCTCCGGGGGAACAGAAAAGACAAAATTTTACCTGTCGGCAGGGTATAACAAGACTGACGGTATAATCAAGCAGACAGGATTCAACCGTAAATCAGCGAGGCTCAATTTAAGCCATGAGATAGCTCCTTGGCTCACAATTAACAGTAATAACACCTTCAGTGGCACAATTCACAATCAATCATCAGTTGTGGGAGCCGCAAATCCGGCCAGAACAGCCATGTTCCTTTTGCCGGGAGTCTCTCCGCGCGATGAAAACGGAGAGTATTACTCAGATTTGACTTATGGATATTTTTTGTATAATATTCCGCAGATGTTGGAGCTTAACGAATATGTCGGAAAGACTCACAACCTTCTTTCAGCCAATGATCTTACAGTGAAGTTGGCAAAAGGGCTTGAATTCAAGAGCAGTTACAACTTTGATCTTACATGGCTTAACGAGCACCAGTTCAGTGATCCGAGAACCCGTTTGGGGTCAAGAGTAAACGGCTCAATTTCTGCAAACGCTACCGATATTAACAAATTCCAGACAGAGCAGGTATTTACATATAATACCACTATCAATGAAAACCGACTGACAGCTGTTGCTGGATTTTCGTACAGCAGCTATAAATATCATATGATAGGTGCTGAGGCAAACGGCGTTTCAAGCCCTGATCTTAAGCTCCTGAGTAGTGCAGCAACACCGATTGCAACCACAGAGTCCTATTCTGAATGGAAGATGGCCGGTTTCTTCGGGAGAGTGAGTTATGCATTAAAGGAGAAATATATTTTCACAGGTACTGTAAGATATGATGGATCTTCAAGATTCGGAACCGACAATCTTTGGGGATTGTTTCCATCCATCTCCTTTGCTTGGAGAATGAAAGAGGAGCATTTTTTCAAAGATATTGACTGGCTGAACGATCTTAAAATCCGGGCAAGCTATGGCATTACAGGTAATGCGAGTATTGGAGATTATGTCTCGGCGAGATTATATGCGGCAAACTCCGCCTATGGTGGAAGTTCCGGAATTATCCCTTCATCCATAGGTAATCAGAAACTTACATGGGAGAAGAAACACTCAAAGAATATCGGTATAACAGCCGGTGTATTCAAGGGGAGGATTAGCACAAACATCGATTTTTACAGAGATGACACTAAAGACCTCTTGTACTATAGAGTTATTCCGCAAACTACAGGTTTCAGCGAGATTCCGTCTAATATGGGAGGAGTCAGGAACCAAGGTCTGGATTTACAGCTAAATATTGTCAGTTTTGATACAGACAATTTCTCTTGGGAGACATCTTTAAACCTATCATGGTGCAAAAATGAGATAACTGAGCTCCAGGATGGACTTGACGAGCTTGGGCAGTATAAAGTCGGCAAACCTATAACATCGGAAAATGTATACAAATGGGCAGGCGTTAACACCTCAGACGGACGTCCGATGTATTATGACAAAGACGGCTATATAACTTACAACCCGACTTTGGAGGACCGGGTATGGACTAAGGGTACAGATCCTACATTTTTCGGTGGTATTGACAATACATTCAGATGGAAAAACCTCACCTTCTCGTTTTTCTTCCAGTTCCAGAGAGGAGCCGTGAAATACTTCAACGACAAGGCGGTTTTAATCGGCCAGGCTGCAGACAACAATCTTCTTGAGGAGATGTATAACAGCTATTGGAGCAATCCGGGAGATGTCACATGGGTACCTAAACCCGTTCTTGACGGTGCTTATCCCGGAAATCCCATGAAGTATGATAACAACGGGGAGACCCGTATGAGCCTGATTTACGAATCTACAGATTTTATAAAGCTCAAGAATATAAATATCAGTTACAGTATTCCTGACAAACTGGTAAAGAAGCTAAAACTGCAGGATGCGCAGATATTCGCAAATGGATACAATCTGTGGACAACAACCCCATATCAGGGATATGATCCTGAATCAGTGGGCATTGACAGAGGCGTTTACCCGCAATCCAAGAGCTACAGTATAGGTATAAAGATCAACTTTTAAAAACTTCATGAAATGAAAACTATAAAGCTATTAACATTAATATCACTGCTTCTGGTTTTGAATTCATGTGATTCTTTACTGGATGTTGATACAAAACACGCATTGCCGCAGGAAAAGATCAAGACTGTTGCCGGATGCGAGAGCCTTATCATAGGTGTTTATGATTTATTGCAAGATCCTTATTATTCAGGAAGGGACATTATTTGCATCCCTGATGTTATGGGAGACAATTGCCAACCATCCCCAAGCTCTACTAAATATTCTGAACAGTACAATTTTCAGCCATATTATAATATGGATATCTGGGAGTCAGCATACAAACAGATTGGAGCGCTAAATGAAGCGATTCTTTATCTGTCAGATCTGGAACAAACAGGGAAGGTGAAGTCTCTAACAGGTGAGGCACTGTTCCTTAGAGCATATAATTATTTCAATCTGGCAATTATTTACAGTCGTGTACCCGGTCATCTTGTAGATAACTTCAATCTATGCGTACCACTATTGATAAAACCCTTCTTCAATGAAGGAGGAAGCATCACCGAGCAGGCTTCAGTACCAAGAGCCACAGTAGATGCTGTATGGGAGCAGATATTGTTGGACCTTAATAACGCTTTTTCGATGTTGGAGAACAATGACAGCGGATTACATCCATACAGGATTTCGGCTGTTGCCGTGAAAGCATTGCAATCACGCGTTTACCTTTACAAAGGTGATTGGTCAAATACAATCCTGGCTGCTAATTATGTTATTTCAAAATCTCCGGTGGAATTATACGATGGAAAATATACAGACATATTCTCCGACGGAAAGGAATCAATATGGCAATTGCATTATAATGTAACTGAAAACCTTGCATCTACATCACTCCATTCTACATACGGTACGGTTGATAACGGTGTGAGAGATGCCGAAGGATATGGTGACGGCACTGGAGCCGGAGATGCACAACTCTCTGTAACTCCTGATTTTATAGATTTAATAGACCAGGAAAAAGATACAAGATTCCAGGCCTTGAGAAAGGTTCATTACTATGGACAAAATCTTTGGTGGACTATCAAATTTAACAGCTGGGGAGGAGTATTCGGTTTGGATGATATACCTCTTATGAGAATTTCCGAGGTCTACCTGAACAGAGCGGAGGCGTACGCACATCAGTCTTCATTCATTCCAGCCCGAGCAGACCTTAATCTTCTGATGAACAAGAGAGGCCTAGAAAACACTGATGTCTCGAATTCAGAACTGCTGGAGGAGATTTTACTTCAGCGGAGGATAGAGCTTGCTTTTGAAGGTCATAGGTTTTTTGACATGAAAAGGCTGGGAAGGGCTATTTCAAGAGCTAACGGAATGGCAGCGATACCATATGAGGATTACCGCGTAGTTGCCCCGATAAGCACTACTGAAATGGATGTTAACAAGGAACTTGTGAATAATCCGGGATATTAATTATAACTCATACTTATACTCAAGAAAATGAAAAAATCAATATCGATAATAGGCAATTTATTCCTTGTGGCAATGTTGTCACTTTCATGTCAGAAAGAGGACTGGACATATAAGGGGCCACAGTATTATGAGTTCAGCGCTTCTGCAAATAAACAGGGAACAATAAGCAATATCTTACAGAAAGAGAATAATAAGATAGGATTGGATTCTATCTGTGTTCAGATAATAAAACCGGCAGATGGTGATATAACAGTAAACTATGAGATTGTAGATCAGCTCTTTTACCTTACAGATAAAGACAGGTATGTTGAGGTCGTCCCGGAAGGGACAGATATCGCTGTTGTTGACACAGTATACACTACAGCTGTTATAGGCCGTGACTATGAGGTGGTCACATCTGACGGGCAGACATTTACTCAGTCGACTATGACAGGATCTCTGGTTATACCTCAGGGTGAGTATTTCGGCTATATTCAGATCAGAATGTTGAAAAAGGCAGGAAACAGTTTTTATGTGGTGCTCAAAGATTCACCGGATACAAAGGCAAACAAGCCGACATCCATTCTAAATTATAAACTTGCTCCGGACAGAGTGTTCTATTTCCAGGAGACTTTCCTCGAAGAGATCCCTCAGACTTGGACTCTATTGGATAAAGACGGGGACGGGTATAACTGGAACTACTATGACGGTGCAGCCACTTCAGATTCATGGATGTCCGGCGGTGTAGGAGCTTTGACTCCAGAAAATTACCTTATTTCACCGGCAATAGAGCTTGGCAACACTACAGATGTTATACTGCTTACATTCGAGGTAGCTGCCGGTGATACCGATTATCCGGAGGAGAATTACAGAGTAGTAATTTCTGAAAATCCTATTACACTTGCAAACTGCCAACAGGCTACAATCTTGAGGGATTGGACAGAACTGGATGATACCTATGGCGATTTCAAGCCTCAGACAATAGACTTGACAGCTTATAAGGGAAAAAAAGTATATGTGGGTTTCATCCACGGCAACTGTACAGATTGCTACTACTTCTTGCTCAGAAATGTAAAAATTTATGGACAATAATATGGAAAAGAGAGTATTGGACGAAAGGCTCAGACAGATATTTGTTGAATTGACATCAATTGACGCAACATCAGGAAAGGAGTCGGCGGTTGCTGACTATATTATTCACTTTGTCAATGATTTAGGTTTAAAAAGTTATAGAGATAATGCAGAAGAGTTATCCGGTGGAAATTCAGGAAATGTTATTGTTGAGATACTGGGCGGAGGGGAGTACCTGCTAGCCTCACATATGGACACCCCAAGGTCAACAGCAGGTTTGAAACATCAGTTCAAAGATGACAGAATTACCTCTGATGGAACAACGCCTCTAGGTGTGGATG
The DNA here is from genome assembly GCA_034928745.1 of Rikenellaceae bacterium. Classification (GTDB taxonomy): domain Bacteria; phylum Bacteroidota; class Bacteroidia; order Bacteroidales; family UBA932; genus Bact-08. The sequence continues at coordinate 89,686 of JAYFOS010000013.1, read as the reverse complement.
ATCGAGGAGGCCTTTCGTCAATACTCTTTGCTCTTGAAAAAGCGGTTGAACACAATGTTCTTAAACCTTGCACACTTCTTTTCACCGTATGTGAAGAGACAACACTTGCCGGGTCTCTATATTTTAAACCAACTCCAAATCTGAAATACGGTTTTATTTTCGATTCTTATATGACTCCCGGAAATTTTGTAACCAGAACATGCGGGGCGATTAATTTCGAGTTGATTATAAAAGGCAAGTCATCGCATGCCGGCATATCTCCGGAAAAGGGAATAAATGCCATCATGGTTTCGGCTGAGGCTATGACAAAATTCCCGTTCGGAAAGATTGATGAGGTGACTACTGCTAATATAGGGAGCATAACCGGTGGTGCCAATACAAATGTCGTATGCGATGAAGTTGTATTGAAAGGTGAACTTAGAACCGACTTTGTCTCGCATGGAGAGGAGCTGATGGGGAAAATTCTTGCTGATTTCTCAGATGTATGTAAAAAACATGGAGCATCAATGGACTCGAAATATTTCTGGGATTTTTTACCATACAATATCACAGATGAAGACTTGCCATACATACATTTTTCTCAAGTGGCAGAATCCCTTGGAATAGAGGCTGTCCCGGCCAAATCAATGGGCGGTAGTGATGCTAATTCTCTCAATGCAAAAGGTATAAAGACCATTAATTTGGGAGTGGGGGCACAGAATCCACATGGCAACGATGAGTTTATCCTATATGAAGATCTTAGCAATGCATCAATGCTTGCATATAAATTACTAACAACAGAAATAAAAAAATAAAATGAACAAAATATCTATGCTTTTTGCAATAATTCTCTTATTGCATTTTACATCTTGTACCCAAAATGAAAAGTCAGATCTGGAATATCTCCCTGAAAAAATTGATTCAAAAGGAACTTTAGTTATCGAAGGGGGTGGTGACAGAATAGAGGTGATTTTAAAAACAATAATAAAATATGGCGGGGGAGACAGCGCAAAACTACTTGTAGTCCCTTTTGCCAGCGGTGTTGCAGAGGAGACAGGTATAAAACAGAGTGCTGAGTTCAGAGATCTTGGCTGCACTAATTCGGATTACATCTTTTGTTCCAAGGATAGTGTCGATTCTCCGGAAAGTCTTGCTAAACTGGATGGGGTCACTGCTATATTTTTCTCCGGCGGAGATCAGGTTATACTAAGTGATTACCTTGAGGGAACAAAATTCCTGGAAAAAATAAGGGAGATTTATAAAAACGGAGGAGTTATCAGCGGTACAAGTGCCGGTGCAGCAATTATGAGCAGGATAATGCTTACAGGTACCAGTGCAAGCGATACGTCAGAAATGCCTGAATTCAATTATATAAAGGAGAAGGATGTTTTAACAGCCCAAGGTTTCGCATTCCTCGACAATATCATAATTGATCAGCACTTTATTACAAGAAAGAGACAGATAAGATTGATAAATGTGCTGCTGGACAACCCCGGATACAGAGGCATTGGTATAGATGAGGAGGCAGCAATTGTGGTCAAGCCGGATAATACAATGGAGGTGATCGGTACAAACAGGGTTATGGTTTTTGAACCATATAAACCTTCAGCAGAAGATAAGGGCAGTGTTGACAGTTTCAAGCTAACCATTCTCTCTTCAGGCGATAAGTATAATTTCTAAAATTTAACTACTTTAGTATTATCTAAAACTTAAACGAAATGGCGCAACTAAAGAAGATTCCACACACATTTGTCATAATAGGTTTTCTTATACTTTTCTGTGGAATACTCACATGGTTTGTCCCGGCAGGACAATTTAACTACGAAAAGAAGGATGTCAACGGAGTCACAAGGGAGGTAATTGTAAACAACTCGTATCATGTAGTAGAATCATCGCCTCAAACCTGGCAAATATTCGGTTCCCTTCTTGAGGGTTTCAAGAAGCAAGCAGGCATTATTGCATTCGTGCTTATTATCGGCGGAGCTTTCCAGATACTGAACAGCAGTCGGGCGATTGACTTCGGAATTCTCTCTTTTCTTGAAAAATCCGGACACCTTGAAAAGAGATGGATATTCAGGAAACTTGGTGTGAATAACATGGTGATTATATTGTCAATGACCATTTTTAGCTTATTCGGTGCCATTTTTGGTATGAGCGAGGAAACTCTGGCTTTTGTGATAATATTCGTTCCTCTGGCTATATCTATGGGATACGACTCAATCACAGGAATTATGATGGTCTATGTTGCTGCACATATGGGTTTCTCCGGGGCGATAATCAATCCGTTTACAATCGGGATAGCTCAGGGATTATCCGGATTACAGCTCTTTTCCGGATTTGAGTACAGACTGATTGTCTGGATTATTCTGACCACTCTCATAATAACCGTAACTTTAATTTATGCATCCAAAGTCAAGAAAAATCCGAGATTTTCGCCCATGTATGAGCTTGACGAATATTGGAGGAATAGGGAGATGGAGGCAGTCAAGGTGGATTTTGCGACAAAAACTCCAATCTCAGCTTGGATTGTATTCGCAATGACTACAATTATACTTGTGTTATTTTCAATAGAGCATATTACTACAACAATCAGCCTTGGAGGGGCGAATGTGACATTCGTCTGTTTACCGGTCCTTACTGCTTTGTTTGCTATAACAGGATTCTTAACGCTCAGAAAATCATATTTATTCTTCATCCTCAATATCCTCGGCTTCACAATTGTCTTTCTTGTTGTCGGGGTTTTAGGATATGGATGGTATCTTTCAGAGATATCAGCACTCTTTTTGGCGATGGGAATCATATCGGGCATAGCGATGGGGTCCGGAGCAAATACTATTGTCAAGGAGTTCATTACAGGAACTAAGGACATACTTACTGCGGCTCTGATTGTGGGACTTGCCGGAGGTATAATACAGGTACTTACAGAGGGGAAAATTATGGATACAATACTTTACTCGCTCTCTTCCACAATGGAGGGAACAGGTAAAGGTGCAACTGTCTCGATTATGTATTTTATACAGACATGCATAAATATCTTCATACCTTCAGGCTCAGCCAAAGCTGCCCTTACCATGCCTATTATGGCACCATTCTCTGATGTTATCGGTCTTTCCAGACAGGCAACAGTAATGGCATTCCAGTTTGGGGACGGCTTTACAAATATGATCACCCCTACATCTGCTGTACTTATAGGTGCACTTGGAATTGCCAGAATACCATATGAAGTATGGATTAAGTGGTTTTGGAAAATTCTGCTGGCATTCATGATTCTTGGACTAATCCTGCTAATGCCGACTGTATATATGCAACTAAATGGATTTTAGTTTATAATATTCTTAATCAATTAATTAATAAATAATGGCAAATGTCATTTTGCCAAAATTAAAGATGAAAAAATTTCCTCTTTTAGCTTTAGCTGTGTCAATTTCTATTTTCAGCAGTCAACCTCTGACAGCCCAAAGCGGGCAGATAAAGACACCTGCAGAAATGAGAGCCTTCAGTGAGGTCTCTAAATACTTAGAAATGGTTGATTATATCCATCAACTTGACAAATCCTCAGACATCCTTAGCGTTGAAAAGATAGGAGAATCAGTAAAAGGGCGCGACCTGTTCATGCTCAAATTCTCGAACTCCACATTTGGAAAAGATAAAGGCAAAATAAGAGTGCTCATACATGCCCAACAGCATGGCAACGAGCAATCAGGAAAGGAGGGAGCGCTCCTTCTGGCTCAGGAACTTATAAAGCCTGAAAATGCGCCACTTTTTAAGTATCTCGACCTTGCCCTGGTTCCTCAGGTTAACCCTGATGGGTCAGAGCAGAATAGCCGTCGTAACGGTAACGGCATGGATCTGAACAGAAACCATCTTATCATGACAGAGCCTGAGGTGGTTGCGTTACACAAGATATTTGACAAATATCAATTTGAGGTAACAATGGATGTTCATGAATATTACCCATATGGAGAGACTTGGAAGAATTTTGGATACAGGACAAATTCGGATATTCTGGTCGGGTTCAACACACATCCTTCAATTCCGGAATCAATCAGGCTATATCAACAGAAGAGGATAAAGCCTTACTATTCCGCCTTTCTTACATCCAAAGGAGTCACAAACGCTATGTATAGTCCCGGAGGCCCTCCGGAGCAGGATTATATACGATATAGCACATTCGATATAAACGATGGACGTCAGAGTTATGGCATACAAAATACCTTCTCATTTATCCAGGAGGGGATTAACGGAATAGACGCGTTGGTTGACAACATGGAACACCGCGCACGCTCACAGTTTTATGGGATGGTTGCTTTAATCAGATATGTTTCAGAAAACCATAAAGAGATGAGATCCATCATTTCTACAGAGAGAAAGCTTGCAAATATGTCATTATCGGAAGTTCCTCTTCTGATGGAACATGTTACTGACGGCAGCAAGTTGAATCTGCCGGTCTTTTCATACAAGACACACAAGGATTCAATAATTGTCGTAAATGATTTCCGGCCCGTTGTAAAGCCAACACTTACAACAAGGAGGGCAAGTGGTTATTTGATTCCAAAGAGTCATCAAGATCTCATAGATTGGTCTTTCAGACTTGGTTTTGAGATAAAACCCTTCAGTTTGGATCAAGATGTCAGATTAGAACAGTTGATTATTACTAGAATAGATTCAATAGATTTTGAAAGGGACATAATCGCATTCCCGCAAGTTGAGGAAAAGACAATTGACCCAAAGACGATTAACCCTGAAGAGTATATTTATATTCCAACTTCACAGTTAAAGGGGAATATGCTGATAATAGCAATAGAGCCTCAATCTGAGCTTGGGCTTGCAACATACAGTCGATTCAGTTACCTGATGAAAGCACAGTCAACATATCCAATAATTCGAGTAAGGATAAACAATAGAAAATAATAATTAAACAAATAATTACCATGAAAATTGACAGAATCGAAATACGTCATACAAAAATGGATCTTGTTACTCCATTTACAACATCGATGGGTACAGAGTATGATGAAGAGCACATTATGGTCAGAGTAGATGCGGAGGGAGTTTCCGGCTGGGGTGAAAGCGTAGCTGAAGGAACTCCATTTTACTCTTATGAGACAGTGCCTACAGCCTGGCATATTATGAAGGATTTTTTGATTCCTTCAATTATCGGTAAGGATATTAACGAGGCATCCGAGGTTGTAAAGATGTATGAAAGAGTCCGTGGGCACATGATGGCCAAGGCCGGCATTGAAGCTGCCATTTGGGACGCACTTGCAAAGAGCAAAGGAATCTCATTGTCCAAACTGCTCGGAGGAACCAGAGAGAAGATAAATGTCGGTGTGAGTATCGGAATACCATCTTCAGCGAATGAATTGCTTAGGAATATTGAGCACTTTCTTGCAGATGGTTATCAAAGAATCAAGATTAAGATAGCTCCGGGTCATGATCTGGAACTTATAAAGGCCGTAAGAAGGGAGTATCCGGATATAATGTTCCAGGTAGATGCCAATTCTGCATACACTCTGGCAGATGTAGCCCTTTTCAAGAGAATGGATGATTACAATCTATCTCTCATTGAGCAGCCGCTTGGATATGAGGATATATACGACCATTCAAAATTGCAGCGTGAAATTAAGAGTCCAATCTGCCTCGATGAGAGCATTCACTCTCTTGATGATACCAGAGCTGCGATAGAGCTGAAGAGTTGCGGGATAATAAATATAAAGCCGGGAAGGGTAGGCGGTTATACTGAATCAAAGATGATACACGATTATTGTGCGAGTATGGGTATCCCGGTCTGGCATGGCGGTATGCTTGAATCTGGCATAGGCCGGGCCGGTAATGTGGCTCTTGCCTCTCTGCCGAACTTCACTCTTCCGGGAGATATTTCTGCGAGCAAAAAGTATTATAAGGAGGACATAGTAGACCCACCATTCGTTGTGAATTCCGACGGGACAATGAACGTCCCTACCGGCCCCGGAATAGGAGTGAAAATCAACATGAAGAATCTCGAGAAATTTACTGTCCGGAAAGAGATATTTATGTGGCACTGATTTTTCTATCTGCTAGATAATGTTCTCATTATATTTTTTGAAAGATATGTAGTTTTGAGACGCAAACTACTATACGTCAGTATTTCAGCTAGATAGAAAAATCAGTGCCACATGATGAGATTTTCTATAAAACATAATTACTGTATATTTGAACTTTTTAAACTTAAAGATTTTTGATACGTATGGAAAATGCGAATAGAAAGTACAATTTTGGTTTAATTATCTTATTAATAGTAGTTTTGAGTTCTGTGATTCTGTATCAACAAGGGGCGTTCAAAAAACCTTCATTTGGGACTCAGATGGCTAAAGCTGCAAAAAAATTGAACAATCAATGTCCAAAAATGATTGATCCGGAGACTCAATTGGACAGTGCTGTAGTTTTCAGGGATTCATTATTTCAGTACAACTATACAATGGTGAAAATGGTAAGAGACTCTATCGACACTCTGGGTTTCAGACATTATATGAAACCAAAGTTGCTTAAATTCGTCAGATACAACAATGAGTTAAAGCCTTACAGAGACCATCGGGTAATCATGGAGTATGTTTACAGGGATAAAAATGGCTCGTTGTTAGGGAAGTTCTCATTCTCTCCAAAAAGATATCTGGAAGAGGACTTTTATAGAACAAGGCCATTCTGATTACTTTTTTTTTAAGAAATCGTGAATATTTTGTAATTCGATTAAACTTATTTCTTTCGATTCAGTCAAAATGAAGTATAATTTATATTAACCTATCAATGAGAAAAATTCTATTACTGGCAGTTCTTCTGCTGGCCAATCTGTCACTTCCTGCTCAGGATAAGATGCTTGACCTGCTGAAGGGCGAACTGAAGAGCCAAATGGCTACACTTCAGAAGGGTGAATATCCCCCTTACTACATGAACTACAGGGTTGTTGACAATTTTACCCGAACTATCCGATCTTCAATGGGCGCAACAAATACTGTGGAAGAGGAAAAACAGATTATTTTTGTACCACAGGTAAGGATTGGAAGCCCTGAATTCGACAACTTTCATGAGTCACAAAACGGTGTGATGACTAACAGATTTGCAGGTCCTCCGACAATTCTCCTACCTTCAGATCTTCAGAACGGAGCTGTAGCCTTCAAGGAGATTATTCGGGAAGAGGTAAACAAACGCTACAAATTTGCAAAGAAAAGCCTTGAGAGTGCAAAGGCAAAAAGCGGTGTGAAGGTAGAGAATGAAGACAAATCTGCAGACTTCACATCCGTAAAGGCAGAAAAATATTTTGAACCGGCCCTTTCTGCCGATAAAATTGCTCTTGATACAGAGGTATGGCAGAAAAAACTGAATAAATACACAGCACTGCTTGCCGAAAATAAGGATATAATCTCAGCAAATGCCACACTTAACTTTAAGATTTGGAGGAAATACTTCGTTTCAACTGAAGGAACAGAGATAGCTGAGAATAGAGTGTATGTAGTGCTTAGTATTAAAGGAATGACTATGGCTGACGACGGAATGGAACTTCCATTGAATGAGAGCTACATGGCTTTTTCACTGGATGAAATTCCTTCCGATGCAGTAATTATCAAAGAGCTAAAGTCAATGTCTGCTAAGCTTTCAGAGTTGAAAAAAGCACCACTTGTACAGCCTTTTACAGGACCAGCTCTTCTCTCTGGTTCTGCCAGCGGTGTATTTTTCCACGAAATATTCGGACATAGGGTTGAGGGACAAAAGATGAAAAGCGACTCAGATGGTCAGACATTCAAGAATATGGTTGGTGAATATGTACTTCCTAAAAGTCTGAGCGTATATATGGACCCAACAATGAAAAAATATCATGGTCACCCTCTTAACGGTTACTATATTTTTGATGATCAGGGTGTGAGAGGAGAGAGAGTTGAGGTTGTAAAGGATGGTATTCTTCGTAATTTCCTTATGACACGTACAGGCTTGAATGGTTTTCCAAAGTCAAACGGCCATGCAAGAGCAGAGTTTGAAATGGATCCTACCTCGCGTCAATCAAATCTTATAGTAGAGACCAACGAATACAAGAGTGATGCAGAGCTGCGCAAATTATTGATTGAAGAGGCTAAAAAGCAAAATAAGGAGTACGGATACTTTTTCAAGGCCGTTACCGGAGGTTTTACACAGACAGGCAGGAGCGGGGCAAACTCTTTCAATGTAACTCCACTTGAGGTATACAGAATATATGTAGACGGAAGAAAGGATGAATTGGTCAGAGGAGTCGATATGATCGGAACACCTTTGTCAATGTTCTCAAATATAGAATATGCAGGAGGTGATTTCGAAATATTTACAGGAACATGCGGGGCATCTTCCGGATATGTCCCTGTCACAGCAATATCGCCTACAATACTTGTAAACAAGGTCGAGCTTCAGAAAAAGGCAAAACCTACAGTAACACCGGCACTATTGCCTCGTCCGTAATTTATAAAACAAACATTTGAGAAATGAGACACATAAAATCCATATTTAGAAGACTAGGCGCTTTTATTTTCATATATACCTGCCTCTCTTCACTTTCTTACGGTCAGAGAAATGAATCTCTGCTTTTCAAGGCAATGCAGGATGAGATGGACCGCACAAAAAAGGAGCTAACACTCCCGAATGCCCCTTCAACTTACTTTGTGGGATATACAGTTGCAGAGAATGCATATATTTCAGTGAGCAGTTCACTTGGAACTCTTACTTATACAAAAGAGAGCCCGAGAGAGAGGGTGCACTCGGTAAACCTATACGTTGGCAACAGCCAGTTTTCCAGTGACTATTCATATACCGACAACGGAATTAATCTCAATTTTTTTACAACCCGTGACGATAACTACGATCAACTACGTCGTAATTTCTGGCAGACATCAGATGTAGCATACAAGTTTGCAGTTGAAGTGTACAAATCAAAAAAGAATGCTGTAAAGACGGCAACGATATCCGAAGAGGAAAAAGCACTGCCTGATATGTTGCCACTAACCGGAATAGTAGTTTCCACCCCTGCAATACCGGAATTTTTTATGAACAATAAAGCATATCAGGAACTTGCCAACAAGCTTTCGAAGGTATTTGAAAAATACCCGTCAGTGTTCGGTTCTAAGGTAGATATAGATGGTATCCAGACGGTTCACTATTACCTGACAACAGAAGGCACTAAGATTAAGGAGCCTGCAGGTTATGTCTCAATTGCCATCAAAGGCAGTGTGAGAAATGATCTTGGCCAGGTTGTGGAGGATCAGAAAACAATTTATGCAAAAAGTTTCGACAAGTTACCTGCTGAGTCTGTACTTATATCTTCTGTGGAGAGCTTCGCAGAGAGACTTACGGCTCTTGTAAAGGCGCCGAATATACATGAATACTATTTAGGCCCTGTTCTTTTTGAGGAATCAGCGTCGGCAAAAATCTTTGCAGAGAACCTCATCTCTCCTTCAGGTATCGTGGCTTTCAGACAACCTTTCCAAGTTATGGCCTCTGTTGCAAGAGCAGAGAATGTGGGAGAAGCAAAAAATGTAAAACCGTTGGAAGACAGAATAGGTAAAAAAGTGATTGACAACAGGCTTAATGTTCAGAATAGAACAGATCTAACCGAGTATGAAGGAATGTCATTGATCGGAAATTATACTCTGGATGCACAAGGTGTGGCTCCTGTGAAGGAGATTAACCTTGTAGAGAATGGCATTCTGAAGTCTCTGCTCAGTTCACGGGTGCCTACAAAAAAGGTTAAAGGATCCACAGGAAGCCTCAGATATGGAGTGAGTCCGAGATCTATCACTAAAGCCGTGGCTCCTGGAACCCTTATAGTTTCCGCGCCTGAAGGGGCTTCATCTTCAGAACTGAAGAGCCAGCTTATCAAAGCAGCTATTGAAGAGGGGCTTGACTATGCTTATATTGTAAGAACTTTTGCAAATGAGACAGATCAATATCTGTATAAAGTTTCTGTAAAGGATGGTTCAGAGACTCTGGTCACCGGAGCTGAGATATCTCCGATTCAGTTTATAAAGCTGAAAAGAGTTTTAGGAGTCTCAAAAGAGGAGATGGCTTTCAACTATCTTTACAAAGGATCAATTCCGACTTCGATAATTGCCCCTAAATCGGTACTTATCGAAGATATTGAGATAATGAACAAACCTATGAATGTTCAGAAAGAGTCGCCGCTTATTGCTAAATAACAATGTGTATTAAAATAGATAGGCCCGTTCGGCATTTGCCGGGCGGGCCTATCTGCTTCTATATTATTTTGTTAATATCCGAGACCTTTGTTCTCAGCCATTCTGGAATAGATAAAAAGATGTTGCTCGACTGCAAATTTCCAATATTTCCAGGTATGAGCACCGGGACTCATAATCAATATATGTGGTATTTTGAGCTCTTCACATCTTTTTGCAAAGTTGATAGTACTGTTGGCATAATAGTCCTGAGAACCGCAAGTTGCTAACAGAAGCTTGTCACCTGCCTTGAATGCAGGATTCAGAAGCGTACTGTCAAGACGTGTTGTGACAGAATTTGTCTCAAAGTTTGTATCCCTGTCGCTGTAAGGTCCGATTACCTGCGATAGTTGGTAATCCTTACGTTTTGAGTCAGGAAGGTAGAGGACTCCTGACATGCTTCCTCCTGCCCTGAATTTTGACACATCATCCAGAAAAGTGCTTAGAGCACCATGCCCGCCCATACTTAATCCAGAGATAAAAGTCTTCTCTGCAACCAATCCATACTCCTTAACCATCATTGGATATAACTCGGTGTGGAAGAAGGTCTTCCACTGCATTTTATTATTGTCAATGTTGTTTAGATACCAACTGTTGTAGAATCCGTCAGGTGTTATAATAATGAATCCCCACTTATCACTTAATTCTTGAATATCTGTTTTAGTGCTCCAATCTTTCCAGCACCCGCTCCAGCCGTGTAAAAGAAAGAGAGCAGGTGTTCCCTTCCCTGTTTCATAGTTCCATCCTGATGGAGTGAATACAAGAACAGTGTCGTTGGTCTTTAAATTTGCAGAGTTTATAATATATTTTTTCTGGGCATATACTGTTGTCTGGCAAAGAAATGCAAGGCAACACAATAATAGCATTACCGGTTGAACTTTAATCTTTTTCATGTTGTTATTTGAATATCAATATAATTTTGTCAAAATTAGACTATTTTTGTGAAGTTGTGAATCTAAAAATCAAGCAATGGAAGGCATGTTAGACCACATAAAACGGAATTATTTGTATTTCAGTTTGTTTCTGGCTGCGCTGATTCTTACCTTTTTGATTCCGAATGAGGGGAAATTCAAATATGAATATAGCAGAGGTCGTCCCTGGATGTATGAAACGCTTTTAGCCCCAGTTGATTTTCCTATCCTGAAAAATGAAGCGGAGCTTAATGCCGAGAAAAACCAGAAGGCTGCTCTTATTGTCTCTTATTATAATTGGTCGGGCAACGCTTTGAGTGAAGCAGAGAATTACCTGTTGGACAAACAGGAAATAGTTGCTAACAAGCAGCTCATCGATTTAATAAACAGCTATATACAGAAAATTTATGAAAGAGGCGTTGTGGAGAATTTCTCGGATTCTAACATTCTGGGTAAGGTTATAATTATCCAGAAGAACGGCGAAAACATAGAGACTGCTGCATCTGAGGTATATACAAGGAAACAGGCATTGGATCTTCTTCGCTCCTCAATTTCCGGGCAATTTCCTGAAATGAATATATCAAAACTATTCAAGGAGGCTGATTTGGATAAACTTATCACTCCAAACCTCTCCCTTGACCGAAATGCGACAGAGATGGCCCACAAGAATGCAATATATTACATCTCACCGACCAAAGGTATGCTCTATGCAGGTCAATTGATTGTTGCCAAGGGAGAGACCATTACTGCAGATATAGAGCAGTTGTTGGATTCATATAAGGCTGAATATGAGATGACCATGGGCTATACGGGAAATTTGTGGTTATTGAAGCTGGGCCATTTTATATTTATTTCCGGAATTCTGATTTTGTTTACCATCATGCTCTCATTCCTTAAGAAAGAGGTGCTTGAGGAGTCAAACAAGCTCTACTTCATGCTACTCCAGCTTGGTCTGATAGTAGCCGTAACTGCTGTGGTTAAGAATATAAACATAGATTACCTCTATATTATCCCATTCTCTGTCTTTGCGCTATATATCACATCGTTTTTCACATCCAAGATTGTTCTTCCGATATATCTGATATTCATGCTTCCTGTTGTGCTTATAGCACAAAGGGGATATGAGATATATTTTCTGAATGTAATTGCCGGAGGGGTGGTTGTCTATGCCTTTAAATACTGGAACAGGGGATGGCTTCAATTTATAAATTCAATACTTGTATTTATAGTTTTGTCACTTGTATATCTATCATTCAGACTCATTGAATATGGTTCGTTTTCAGGATTAAATTCTCAATATTTCCTCTACTTTGTCTGGAATGCGATTCTTGTAGTTGCTGCATATCCTCTGGTTTTCCTATTTGAGAAGATCTTCGGACTCTTGTCAAATCCTCGGCTGAGAGATCTTTCCGATACAACAACCCCATTATTGCAGAAACTTTCTGAAGTGGCTCCCGGAACATTTCAACACTCACTTCAGGTTGCAAACCTAGCCGAGAGTGCAGCACGAGAGATTGGAGCATATGCATTGCTTGCAAGGGTGGGGGCACTTTATCATGATATAGGCAAAATGGAAGCTCCGCAATATTTTACGGAAAATCAGATAAATACAAACTATAATCCACATGAGAATCTTACCCCTATGGAGAGTGCCAGAATCATTATAAATCATGTGGACAAAGGAGCAGAGATGGCAAAAAAAGAGAGGCTCCCGCAAAATATAATTGATTTTATACTCTCCCACCACGGACACTCTTGGGCAGGATTTTTCTACAAGAAATATCTTGAACAGGGAGGTGATCCTGCCAACAAAGGCGAGTTCACATATAAGGGTATTCTTCCTGCATACAAGGAGCAGGTCATAGTAATGATGGCAGATGCTGTTGAGGCTGCGTCAAGGTCAGTAAAGGACTATTCAGAAGAGAGTCTTACAGAATTGGTCAACAGAGTTGTTGACGGACGTGTGTCTGATGATCAGCTTTACGGAGCAGAGATTTCGATTAGGGAAATCGTCAAGGTTAAGAGAGTCTTTGTGCAGAAACTCATGCAGATGCATCATACAAGAGTGTCATATAACGCTTGATATATGCAATAAAAAAAGGGAGGCCTGACAGCCACCCTTTTACGGAAAACCTTGGCAAGGTTCTTATTCAAATACAGATTCCAGTTTCTGATATACTTTATGCATCTTTTCAATGGCTGCCTTGCTTTTTTCTGCATTGTTGCCGGCAAGCACCTCTTTAACGTTTACTGTGGCGTCATAAAGCTCCTTAGAAATTGTATAATATTTAGGAGTTGCATCTTTCAGACGTTTTGTCAATTTATCCTGAGGATATTTTGTTACAGCGTCTGCTTCGGCAATAAGCTGATCCATTACAGCTGCAACTTCGTTAAACTTGTTTTCGGGAAGCATTTTATGGTAAATTACATAAAGGGTCTTGTGGTATGAATCCATCTCTTTAACGAAAGGCTTAACCACTCTGTTCATAGCCTCATATGCTGAGTGGAACTTTTCTGCGGCATGGAGCATAGCATCCATGTTCTTCTCATCACATGCTTTGTAGTAACTCTCGGCAACAGCGTTGAATTTTACAAGCTCACTCTTCCAGAGACCCTCTTTTTCTCTAAGAATACCCGGCAACTTAGCAGCATTCATCTTAGCCATATTCTCTTTGATGGCAGGGACGAAACTTCTGATAGTAGCTGTGTCTTTTGCAGGATATGCTTTATGCCACAACGGGAATATTATTTTGTGGAAATTTGCAAGTTCAGGTACGGAGGTAGAGATCTCTGCCGAATGGTCCTGAGCGTAAGAAATTGTACTTCCTGCCAGAAAGCACAATACAAATGTTATTAATGTAAGTTTTTTCATTTTGATTTAATATAAATTTTAGACAGCTCATTATATGCAATAATTGTTCCGAGATGCTTTCTGAAATTAATCACCTATCTTTGCTACTCAAAATATATATAAATGACAGGAATAATATTTGATATGGATGGCGTGATCCTTGACAGCAATCCATACCACAGGGATGCGTGGTTGAGTTTTTTAAGAAAGAGAGGAGTAGTAATCGATGAGCAGACTTTTATTGACAACATATTCGGAAGCACAGGTAAAGAGGCACTTCGGCATTTTCTGGGACAGGATCTCACAGATGAGACGCTCGAGCAATACACGAGGGCAATAGATGCAGAATTCAGAGAGAATTTTCTGCTTGATCAGAAAGTCGGGCCGATAAAAGATCTTAAAAAATTTCTTGATTCAATAAAAATGGCAGGTTGCAGGATTGCACTTGCGACTTCAGCCCCAAATGAGAATGTCAGAGTGGTGTTTGAAAAGCTAGAGCTTAACACCTATTTTGACTTAATAGTCGACCAGTCACAAATCACCAAAGGAAAACCTGATCCTGAAATATACAACCTTACTGTAGAAAAACTGGGATTACCCAAGGATCAGTGTGTGGTTCTGGAAGACTCGCTTGTCGGAGTCACCTCAGCATGCAGGGCCGGGCTTAAGGTTATAGGCATTACCTCGACACAGCCTGAATCCGCCCTGAAGAATGTAGGAGCGTCAATATGCATCGGGGACTACACGGGATTCACATTTGAAGATGTGACGAAATTGTTGGCGTAAACCTCTTTTTTATTTGCTGAAACAGGCATCGCCAATTTGCCTCTTAAGCCACTTACAACTAAGTGGAAAATATTGGATTAAGGCATTTCAGCCGGAGAATAGAATTTAGGAGCGATTAAAGACATAAGGCCGAAAAAGACCTTGGTTTTTTAGTGATTTTATGAGTGTTCTTCCGAAATAGGGCGAGAATGTTTGACGAACGCAGTGAGGAGTTTCGGAGCCCCGGAAAAACACGAAATCAAATCACGTTAAGAAAAACCAGTGTCTTTGAGACTTATGGCTTTATCGCGACTGAAGATGGACTTCCCTGATTAGGTATATCTCCAATATAAAAATCGGCTTATGAGACCAGTTAGGATTCTTCAATTATCCAAAAATGCACTTTGTTGTGCGCTCATAATAAGCTATATACAAAAAACTATGGCAAGGTGCCGTTTCTACCCCAATGAACAGTTTTGCCGCAATTGATTTTGAAACAGCCAATGAACAGCCAACCAGCATCTGCAGTGTCGGAATGGTTATTGTGCGCGACGGTGATATAGTGGATAGATTTTATAGTCTGATCCGCCCTGAACCGGAGTATTACCGTTATGTAAATATGACAGTTCATGGCATTACATATGACGATACAATGAATGCCCCCGTATTTCCAAAAGTATGGCATCAGATAGAACCGCTGATAGAGGGTTTGCCTCTGGTAGCCCACAATAAATCATTTGAAGAGAATTGCCTGAAAGCCTGCTTCCGTATGTATCAGTTGGACTATCCCGACTATGAATTTAATTGCACCTTAAAGCAAGCCAGGAAACAAATTAAGGGTTTGCCCGATTATAAGCTCAATACAGTT
Source organism: Rikenellaceae bacterium (assembly GCA_034928745.1). GTDB lineage: Bacteria > Bacteroidota > Bacteroidia > Bacteroidales > UBA932 > Bact-08. Next base: position 74,086 of record JAYFOS010000013.1, on the reverse strand, counting down.
TCTGCATATTGTGGTTTTCATCTGGAGAATCATCACCATGCTCTGGCTGATGCAGAGGCTTGCGCACACATTGGGATCCACCTTTGGGGAAAGAACTTTTAATCTGCCTCCTTTGATTTCACTGACAATCTCCTTAACTTGCAATACTTTTCATGAGAACGGCAAAATAATAGTAATGAGATTCAATCAAAATATAAAATTAAGAGACATCGCCGGGGAGAGGATGTTGGTTGTCGGAACCTCAACATCTGTTGATCTGACAAAAGTGGTTCTGTTGAACAAAACCGCCGAATTTTTGTGGGATGCCCTTAAAGAGAAAGATTTCAGCATAGAGGATGTGGCAGACTTGCTGACAGAAACCTATAATATTGATAAACAAACAGCATTGAATGATGCCGGCAACTGGGCAGATTCAATGGTCAAAGCAGGATTATGTATCTGACACCGGAGCATCAAATTTTTTTTCAATCTCTTAATATTGCACTGTGGCCTCAAGTTCAATCTGACAGTAAATTAATAGAGACAGAGGATATTAATCCGGAAACCCTTTTTAACCTGGCTCTCTCTCAGGGTGTCATGGCTCTTACTCTGGATGGTTTGAAACTAGACTTGAAAAGTCTTGATAAAGAACTTTGGTTGAGATGGAATATGAGTGTGAAGAAGGTGGAAAACCGTCGAGCCCGTCAATGTGCAGTTCTTAGAGAGTTGGTCACCCTCTTTCGCTCTCACGGCATCGAGCTTATGGTCCTTAAAGGGATTGGTGCGAGTATGCTTTATCCGCGTCCGGATCATCGGGAGTGCGGCGATATTGACATATATCTCATGGGTGACTACGAACGGGGAAATGATATTATCAAAGCATTGGGGATTGAGGTGGACACTAAAAGCTGCAAGCACTCCAATTTTTTTTTCAAAGGTGTTCCGATTGAGAACCATAAGACTTTTCTGAATGTCAACGGGTCGAGTATAGACAGGAATCTTGACAGGGAGCTTTGCCGGATACTTAAGGAGCAGGGGACAGATACAATAATGCTCGAAGATATTCCTGTAAGGATACCGACGCCTGATTTCCAGGCTATTTTTCTAACACGCCATGCAATAGTCCATTTTCTGGGTTTAGGCCTGGTCTGCCGCTATATATGCGATTTGGCTCTATTCTTCTCATCCATGGGTGAGAGGATTAATGCTCCTCGTTTTGAGAAGGTTATGAGGGATGAGGGGCAATATCTGCTGCTCTGCTCATTTCTGTCAATTGGCGGCAAATATCTCAGAATGCCCCATATTGATTGTCCTGACACTTCATTTGATACCCAAAAGGTGGAAGAGCTGGCGGAGAAAGTTTTGAAAGAGGCTTTCAATAATAGTTCCAGATCCATTAGTAAAGAGGAGCGGTTGAAAATGTGGGTTGTAAGAAGAAAACTCATAGGCATTAAACAATATGCCCTATCTAAATGGAAGTATGATTCTATTCGCAGAGGATTGTTCAGGTCGGAATTGTTTTACAGATTAGCTCAAAACTTACATATATCCAATTGGCGCTAACATGAAAAGATTCACATTAGTATTGCTTACTGTTGCCGGAGCTGTGATGGAACTGGCAGGTTTGGCGCTGTTTGTTCCATTGCTCTTACTTTTACTGGAGAGAGGGGGAGTCAGCAATAGTGTTTATCTCAGTCGGTTGTATAATATATTGAATATTACAAATTACGGTACATTCCTTCTGCTTGTATGTGGCTTTGTATTAACGTTTACTATACTTAAAAACTACCTGATTTTTAAGATAAACAGCTATAAAACTTCCTCGCTGCTCAAAATATACAGATCTTACTCGGGTAAGATGTTCAGGTTCTATTTTGACAAGGGGCTGTTGTATATAAAAGATAGAGGAGCTTCGGTGCTGTCTCACAATACGAATGCAGTCTGCTACTCTTATGTGTTTTTTGTATTGGCCCCATCTTTCACAATTGCCGGCGAATTATTACTCTCTGTACTTATAATCGGGATCCTTGCAGGTATTAATGTCTATGTAGCAGCTACTGAGGTGGTTCTTTTCCTTCCGCTTCTCATTATTTATCAGATGAGTATGGGGAAGAGGCTATATAAGGCCGGTAAAGTGGATAACGAGGCAAAGAAGAGTCAGTGGCGTCTTACTCTGGAGACTTTTAGAGGTTATCCAGAGGTGTTTGTAAATGGTGCATTTAAGAGAATGGAGGTTAAATTTGATGAAGGGCTCAATGCTGTTTCCAATTCCAGAATCAAGAGTGACAAAATAAAAAGCGCGGCTTCAGGAATGATAGAGATTGGAGTGATGCTTGTCATTACCGGCGTGGTTGTCACCAGTTACTATTTAAATAACGGTAAGGATTTACTGGTTGAGATTGGTTTATTTGCAATCGCCACATTGAAATTGCTGCCCGCTGCCAAATCGGTGATTTCCAACTATGCCACAATAAGGACTAATCGTTATACCAAAGAGATAGTAAGCGAGATGGGTGTTAAATATATGTGGTCTGATAAAGCCAACGAGGCAGAAGAGGAGATACCGGCAGAGCCATTAACGTTTGAAAATCAAATCACTTTTAAAAATGTAACATTCGGGTTTGGTGACAGAGAACCGGTTCTAAAGAATATCTCATTTTCAATCCGTAAAGGAGAGAAAATCGGGATTAAGGGAGTTTCCGGGGTTGGCAAAAGCACCCTTTTCTATCTTTTGCTTGGACTGTATGAGCCTGTTTCAGGAGAGATTCTGATTGATCAGGCAAAACTAACCCCTCAAAACAGGAGTCGTTGGCACAAACGTCTCGGATATGTCTCTCAGGATATTTTTATAATGGACTCGTCTCTTGCCGAGAATATCGCATTGGCAAGCAAGATTAATACAGAACGTTTGACATTGGTTGTCGAAAGGTCATCTCTTAACGGATTGACAGAAAGAATGCCTCTGGGGATTCAGACCAGAATAGGTGAGGGAGGGTGCATGCTGTCAGGAGGGGAGAGGCAGAGAGTTGCCATAGCAAGGGCAATTTATAAAGATGCAGACGTGTTTTTATTAGATGAGCCGACATCTTCACTTGATAGAAAGACTGAGAAAGATATTGCTGCAACCATACAAAATCCGGCTTTGAGCAAGAAGAGCATTACTACTATTATAATTTCCCATGATGATTATTTACTGGGCAGTTGTGATAGAATAATTACTATAGAGTGATGGTTGACAGGTTACAGTATAACATAGCCGGCAATGTATTCCAGATTTTTTCCGAAAATCGGGAACTTATAGCTGACACTCTTCCCGAGTTCAGCCTCTTTGCAGATTTACAGGAAAGTCCTGAATCTCCCGTTCGGATCTATTGTACACATGATTCAGATTGCGTCACCATTTTGGAGAATGACACAGAGATGGTGCTGATACATAAGTTTGAACTTGCTGAAAATGTGTGTCGTTTATTCAGGAAGGCCGGAAATTATTTTTTTACAATTGAGAAGCCTGAGGGTATGTCTGTTCTTGTGGCTAAAATGAATTCGGGTTTGCAGGATATTAATGTCAGTATGAAAAAAGGGGAGGTAAAACCGTACCATTTTAAATTCGCAATGTGGATCATTCTGGCTTTTATTGGTATACCAAAACACTTCGCACCTGTCCACTCTTCAGTGATTGTATTTAAAGGAAAGGCTGTTTTGTTTCTGGGAGAGTCCGGGACGGGAAAAAGCACTCATACAAAGCTGTGGGTTAATAATATACCAGAAGCTTTCCTGTTGAATGATGACAGTCCTGTGCTTATTGTCAAAGATGGTTCTCCTTATATTTACGGATCTCCCTGGAGCGGAAAGGGGGAGTGTTATGTCAACTCAGGATACCCTGTTGCTGCTATTGTGCGTATCAAACAAAGCATGGAAAACAGGATGGAGTTGCTTCCCAAGGTAGGTGCTTTTTGCGCCCTTTATCCATCTTTTCCGCCGGCATTTTTAAAAGACACCTTTTTTGAGGATCATATATGTGAGTTTATTTCTTCGGTGCTGACTACCGTGCCGGTCTATATTCTCCATTGCCTGCCGGAAAGAGAGGCTGCACACTTAGTCTTGGATACTGTTTACGGCCCTTTTATAAAACCTGCCTGAAATGAACGCTCTTGTAAAAAACGGGGAGTTATTGCCTCTTATTGAGGAGAGTATAAGAAATGGAAAGAGTGTAACTCTTACTGTCAGGGGAAATAGTATGCAACCACGGCTCAGGGACGGTAAAGACGTGGTTGAGCTTCATCCTTTCAGCCCTGATGATATAAAAGTGGGTGATGTGATTCTATTCCGTTATGGCAATCGTTTTATCTTACACAGGATTATCCACATTGACAGGACTGATAAGATAGATCCTCTCTTAATAACGAAAGGTGACGCCCTGAAGACAACTGAAAAGATAACAATGTCAGCAGTTGTGGCACTGGCTGCCTTGCCATTAAGGAGCCGTTTTTCATTTTTTTATGATATCCGGTATTATATTAAAAGAGCTTTAGCAAAAATAAAAGACCGGCTAAAATGATTTTAACCGATCTTTAGTGGAGATGGGCGGACTCGAACCGCCGTCCAAACAAACCATCCAAAAGCTTTCTACACGCTTAGCCTGTTCTTGATTTTCGTCTCAGGGCTGCCTACAGACAGGCCATCCTGAGCTTATCCTCTAAATCTTACGACACTTTAGAGGAGTGAGTGTCGGCAGCCATACTTGTTTGATACCCCATATACCTGATATAGTCGGCTTAAAACCAGGCGGGATACTCGTCACGGCCGGACCTGGCCGGCGGCGATAAAGCGTAAAAGCTTAGCTTAATTACGCAGCGAGTGCATAGTTGTTTTCGCCAGTTAATGGCTTGTGACCCGGGATTATCGAGCCGGCTTCACAACGCTCGACGTGCTTACTTTCCGATACAATCTGCTGTCAAAACCAAAACATCCCCGAAAGTGGGGCAAAGGTATGAAAAATTTAACCAAGAGAGAAATAATGCGATATAAGTCTCCATGCTCCTTCAAAAAAGGAGATAAGACCCAGTACAAGAATAAGAATGCCTGAAATTCTGTTAATCATCAATAGTTGCCTTAACCTGAATTTTTTTCTGAAAGCACTAATACCGGCACTAAGCAGAAACCACCAGACAGATGCACCTATGAACACACCCCATAATGTGGCTGAGACTATATGGTCTTTAGCTATTCCTTCAGTATCAAGGCCAACATATGCAAACATTCCTAGAATCAGGAATACTGATCCGGGATTTGTGAGAGTCATTGCCATTGCAGAGAAGAAGTCCGTCAGATGTTTTTTTCCTGTCATAGGATAACGTATTTGTTTTATGGGATTTGTGAGGAAGATCTTCATTCCGATGAGTCCTACCACAACACCTCCCAAAAGGAGTACATAATCCTCATACCTGTCTATGAATGTCTTGATGTATGCAAGTCCCAGAATAGCTATGGCCGCAAAGAAAGTATCTGTTACGGATGATCCAAGTCCGGCGATAAAACCTGCATGACGACCTTTGCTGAGAGTTTTCTGGACACACATTATTCCCATTGGTCCGAGCGGGATAGAGGCTCCCATACCTACAATAAAACCCTTTACAAAAGTTGTGAGCATGTTTGTTAAGTAATTCAATAAATTAAAGTTCAAAATTAATCAATTTATTCTTGCTTCCTTCTCCCAAATTGAGATTATTGTATCTTTGTCAATGCAAAATATGAAAACATGAAGAACAAAAGAATTCTTACACTTTGGTTTCTGGTGGTTTTATCCTCTTTGCTCCTGACTATGCCTTATGTTGTTCCACATACAGGTCTCCTTATGCTGATAGCATTTTTCCCTCTTTTCCAACTCGAGAAAGTCATTACCGACTTTAATATAAGGAGAGGCTATATTTATTACTATTCAGTTTTTTTGCTCTGGAATACCTTTTCCACTTACTGGATTTATAACGCAACTTTATCGGGAGCAATTGCTGCATGTACTCTCAATGCTCTCCAGATGGCTCTTATTTTCGGAGCGTTCAGATGGTTTAAACGCAAGACAAAACCGGCACTTGCATATCTTTTCTTTGTATTGGCCTGGCTTGCATGGGAGCATTTCTATTATGATGCGGAGATATCGTGGACATGGCTCGTTTTGGGCAATGGATTTGCCACAACAATCAAAAATATACAGTGGTATGAGTATACGGGGGTTCTGGGGGGCTCACTATGGATTTTAATTGTCAATATTCTGCTTTTTAATCTTGCAAAAGACAAGAATCGCAGGTGCAAACCTTTTTATATCAAATCAGCACTCGCTGTTTTAATAATCGCACTTCCATTGGTCGTATCTCGCATAATATTCTCAACATACAAAGAGAAACCGGATCCACGTGAATTTGTTGTACTTCAGCCCAATATCGACCCATATAATGATAAGTTCGGGAATCTTTCTCAGATACAGCAGGATGAGATTCTTATGGCACTTGCAGAAGAGTCCGTGACAGATAGTACGGATTTTGTCCTTGCACCTGAAACATTTACTTCAGGAGTCCTGGAAAATGATTTGGGTGATAACAGGACATTTACCCGGTTTTCACAGATGCTCGGTGAGAAAGGGGGGGCAAATGCGATTTTCGGAGCCACTTCATATTATATTTATCCGGGCGGTCCTGAAATTTCTGCACCTACTTACACAGCCAGAAAAACCGAAAGAGGCTGGTTTGATGCCTTCAACTCAGCTATTTATATGGATTCTACCGGCAGGTCAATGATTTATCATAAATCAAAGCTCGTTGTTCTCGTGGAATATTTCCCATATCCCCAATATCTGAAATTCTTGGGTAAATTGGCCATTGATCTGGGAGGTACATCAGGCGGCTTCGGAACTCAAAAGGAGAGGGAGGTGTTTAATTCTGTGAATGATACCATCAGGATAGGGACTGCAATTTGCTATGAGTCTGTTTACGGCGATTTCTACAGAGATTATGTCCTGAATGGTGCAAATGTCATGTCTATTATTACTAACGACGGATGGTGGGGAAACACTCCGGGGTATAGCCAACATCTGCGCTATGCATCATTGAGGGCAATAGAGACCAGAAGATCAATCGCAAGGTCGGCAAATACAGGAATCTCGGCACTGATAGATCAGCGTGGTGTGATACAAGATTCTCTTGGATGGTGGCAGAGAGGCTATGTTAAGGGAGATCTTAACCTTAACCGTAAAATAACGACATTTGTCAAATATGGTGATTACATAGGCAGGGCTGCCTATGCATCAATGCTTCTCTTTGTCGGTCTTTTCCTGCTTATAGTTTTAAAAATCTACGGGAAGGAGAGGGGATAAGTTCTCCAATACTTAACGCCGGCCATTTTTCATCCACAACCTTGATTGTCTGTTCTGAAGAAACTGCAATTTCAGGCCATTCACGTATACCTTGTCCCTTGCTCTTGCTTCTTGCATCCATGAAAAGTCTGCCATTTACAAACCGGCTGTCTCTTATAGGGTCACAGTTTGCACCCCATTGCCAAAGGGCTGTATATTCATCATTTGTGTCAATCTCTTTATCCAGTATGACAGTAATCAATCCGTCTGTATTCTCTGAGTCATGTGTGAAGAAGATGGCTTTTTGGATATTTGAATTCAAGCCCGATATATTTCCCCCCTCTTCGGACATCTTTTTTGTTGCATCAATCAGCATTTTACCGCCAAATCCACATGATGGGGCTGCATGGTCCAAAACATCGAGCGGGCCTCGGCTAAAGTGTGTATCTCTTTTCGGAGAGTAATTCTCAACGATCGCATTCATAACCTGGTCTCTATCCCTTACATCCACATCTTCGTCAACTATAACCATAATTTTGTTAAACATCATCTGACCGGCACCCCAGAGTGCATGGGCTACTTTTATAGCCTCTCCCGGGTAGCTCTTCTTTATACTAATAAAAGCCAGATTATGCCCACAACCCTCTTCCGGTAGGTGCATATCTGTCATTTCGGGAATCATGGCGAACTTTATGGGAGTAAGGAATATCCTCTCGGTTGCAAGTGCCATGTATTTGTCCTCCTGAGGTGGAACTCCAACGAGTGTCGCCGGATATATTGCATCTTTCTTATGAGATATACATGTTATGTGTAGAAGTGGGTAAAGATCTTTCAACGAGTAGTATCCTGTATGATCTCCGAAAGGTCCCTCTTCGACCAGATCCTCATTTCTTTCAATATAACCCTCAATTACAAAATCGCAATCAGCAGGTACTTTCAGCGGTTGAGTAAGGCATTCGGTAAGTTCCACCGCTTTATTCCTTAGAAAACCCGCAAGCAAGTATTCGTCTATTCCATCAGGAAGTGGTGCTGTGGCAGCATATGTGTAGACAGGGTCTCCTCCTAGCGTTATAGCAACCGGGAATTGATTTGTCCTGCATGCCGCAAAATGACGTGCTCCTGTCTTGTGGCGGTGCCAGTGCATCCCTGTTGTCTCTTCAGAGAAGACCTGCATCCTGTACATTCCGAGATTTCTCTTTCCTGTATCGGGATCTTCAGTATGAACCATTGGTAGTGTGATGAACTTTCCTCCGTCATCCGGCCAACATTGTAACACAGGTAATCTCCCCAGCTCCGGTTTGAATAGAATAACCTCTTGGCATGGCGCATCTCCTTTGAATTTTGTGGGAAACCAGTCTGAAGCCTCTTTTAGTTGAGGCAAGACCTTTAGCTTTTCTATTAAAGAGTGCCTTTCTGTAGTGAACTCACCTATAAGATTTTTAAAGTAATTATCGATCTCCTCGTAGGATTCTACTCCAAGGGCATACAGCATTCTTTTATGTGAGCCGAACATGTTGGTAATGACGGGAAAGGCTGTTCCGGTATTCTCAAAAAGAATTGCCTTGCCTCCATCAGGCTGCTTTGATATTCTGTCGGTTATCTCGGCAATTTCAAGTACGGGATCAACAAATTCCTTGATCCTTATAAGTTCCCCTTTCGATTCAAGAAACTCGGTAAAATCTTTCAGACTTTTGTACATAATGGTTCTATCTTGAGGCTTCCTCTACCAGATACATAATCGATGAGTATGTTATGCCACTGTGGTAAGATAACCCTATTTCACATGTTCTTGAGGTTGCATACCCTTCAGAACACTCTTTACTTTGCTCTTTTAAAAATCTAAGTCCGTGTTTGTTAAGTTCCGGAAGCAGGAATCCTCTGTCACCGGCAAAACCGCAGCAGTTGCTTTCGATTCGTACAACCTCTCTGGCACATTTTGTGGCTATGTTGTATAAAGTGTTGTCAACCTCCATCTTTTTTGCACTGCAGACTGCAAATACCGCAACCTTTCTCTCTACGGGGTGTATTTTCAACCTCTCAATCAAAAACTCATCTATAAACTGCGCCGGTTCATATAATTTCAAACGTTCACCCATATTTGACCTCATTGTGTAGAGACAAGGGCTCATATCACATAATACAGGAATCCTGCCGCCATCCGAAGCCTTCATCAAAGCCGCTTCCAATTTGTCTGACGCACTCTTTCCGGCTTGGACAAATCCTTTGCTTGAAAAGGCCATGCCGCAACATAAAGTGTTCATTTTCTCAGGATAAATTATCTCATATCCTGCCCTTTGAAGCAATTTTTTTGTAACCTGAGTCATCTCCATTGAACTCTTATAACCCTTTGAAATACCCATGCTTCTGGTGATGCAAGATGGGAAGTAAACAACCTTCAGATCTGATCCGGAAGCAATCCGGTTCTGCTCATCGATCTGTTTTTCTGATAATACTGATGCACCTTTAGGAAAGTATTCATTCCAAAGAGGGACAGCTCCACCGGAGATAAATCTTAATGAACTTGCAACAGCTCCGAAAACTCTCTTGCCGGTAACCAATCTGATATAGTAAAGGGCTGACAGACCTGCTCGCATAGCTGAAGTGACTTTTCCCATGTTTGCAGAGATGGATGCTGCAACTTTTTCTCCCTTTTCAGAATTACTTTCATGCCTAAGCTCCTTGACCAATTTTCCGGTGTCTATCTTGACCGGACATTTCATGGCACACAGACTGTCTGTGGCGCAAGTGGCAAGTCCTGAGTATTTATAAAGTGATTTTATCTCAGCGGCACGATGAGGCTCTTCTCCTGTCTGATTCAACCTCTCAATCTCTCTGTGAATAGCAACCCTCTGTCTCGGAGATAGAGTAAATCCTTCAGCAACACAGACCCCTTCGCAGAAGCCGCACTCCATACATTTGTCGGCGCTCTCCCTGATTGTTGCCATAGGTTTGAGGTTTTTCAGGTGTATCTTATGGTCTTCGTTGAGAATAACTCCCGGATTTAATATGCCTTTCGGATCAAATATACTCTTAATCTCCTTCATGATTTTGTAGGCTTGTTCCCCCCACTCTTTTTGGACATATGGTGCCACATTGCGTCCTGTTCCGTGTTCAGCTTTGAGGGATCCATTGTATTTGTCCACAACCATGTCGGCAAGATCATCCATAAAATGGCTGTATTTTTCTGTTTCAGTTTGATTGTTGAAATTAGGACTGAAGATAAAATGAACATTGCCTTCTAATGCATGTCCGAATATGACTGCATCATTATAACCATGTTTTTCGAATAGTGACTGAAGGTCAATAACGGCCTTTGCGAGAGATGGCAAGGGGACACAAATGTCTTCTATAATTGGAGTGGTCCCGCTTTTTCTCATTCCTGCAACAGTTGGAAGAGTCTCTTTTCTGATTTTCCATAACACAGCTTGTCTTGATTCATCTTTAGTAAATTCCAGTGGAATTGATGTTTCAATGTGAGATATTCCTTCTTTTATCTGTTTGATGTTTGCTTCTAATTGTTGCTCGTCTTCTGCCTTACTTTCAATGAGAAGAGCAGCTGCCTTGTCCGACAGAGATTTTAAGAACTCCGGTACCCCTTTATTTTGTTCGACGGACCTTATTGCAGCCCTGTCTAATATTTCAACAGCATCTACAGGCAGTGATTTTAGAATACTCACTGCTTGACAGGCCTGCTCAATATTTGGATAAATCGCTAATGCAAGGGCCTTGTCTTTATATTTAATTATTGTTTTGAATGTTACTTCTGAAATAAAGGCAAGTGTACCTTCTGATCCAATAATAAGATGTTTGAGTATGTCAAATCCGTTTTTATAGTCTATCAGGGCATTGAGGTTATATCCGGTAGTATTTTTAATTCTATATTTAAGTTCGATTTTTTCCTTTAAGAGGTTATCGGATTTTACCTCTAATGCCAATCTTTCAAGATCTTGTAATAAAGCGGAGTGACTTTTAATAAATTCTTCCTTACTCGAATTGTCTCCCGTATCAAGTGTTGTTCCGTCGCTCAGAATAATTCTTATATCTTCGATTGTTTTATATGAATTAGTTGACGGGCCACAATACATCCCACTTGCGTTATTTGCAACGATACCTCCTATCATTGCACTTTCGATAGAGGCGGGATCCGGACTTATTATTCTTCCGTATTTGGCAAGAAACCCGTTAGCTTGGTATCCTCTTATCCCTGCCTGGAGTTTTATCTTCTTACCTTCGTCAATAATTTGATGTTTTTGCCAACCATGTGTCGCAACAATAAGAACAGAATCACTGATTGCTTGCCCTGATAGAGAGGTTCCTGCAGCTCTGAAAGTTACGGGAATATTAAATTGATGTGCCTTGCACAAGATGTATTGTAATTCTTTCTCATTTATAGCTTTTACCACAAGTTTAGGTATCAGTCTGTAAAATGAAGCGTCAGTACCGAACGCAAGAGTGTTTAGAGAATCATGGTACATTCTTTTGGTTGGAATCTCTTTTGATAATTCATTATAGAATTCTTTGTACTTTCCTGATATCATTTTACCAATGTATTTATTGTTGTTGTATTTATTTTCTTTGCAATTATTCTTTTCTCACCGTCTAAAAGGTATATCATCGGGACCTCCTCTTTCCTGAATTTATAGAAGAGATCCAACCTATCCTCATCTTTGACAAAACATCTCTGCCACGGCACCATCACTTTTTTCAACTCTTGTTCGAATGTTTTAAAATCACTTTCGACATCTACCGCTATGATTTCTGCTCCTCTTTTTTTCAGAGATTTGTACATATTCTTCAGAGCCATTCCGAAGGGCTTGCATATTGCGCATTTTGGGCTGTAAAAATAGAGTATTGTGTATTTAGAATCCATCTCATGCAAACTTATCGGTTTCATCTTTTTTGTGTAAAAAGTGAAGTCGTTTGCTATAGCGCCGGGCATATTTCTTTTAATCCTCTCTGCCATTTTAGGCACATACTCTCCGGGGATTGAGTTGTCCCACCAAAGCTCAGACCTGTTTTCTATGTAATTCTCTGCAACGAAGAGCGCACATTTCTGGTAAGTTGTATCATCCGACAGTTGTAAAATGTCAAATAAACGAAGGAACATCATTCTATAGAGATCCGGACCGCCTTCGATGCTTTTACTGAAAAGAGGCTCTATGGCAGCTCTCATTGCCGAAGTGTCGCTGATATCTACAACTTTGAGATAGTCGGTTAAAAATACATTTATATTTCTTGAGAGCTGCTTATCGTTTTGTGTGACAGATGCCAGCAACTGACCGAGGGTTTTGTGGTCAAGGTTCCGGCCTATAATTTTTTTATTATTGTCTAGGAGGAAAATCTGAGGAGTCTTAAGAACGTTGTATAATTTGTGGAATCCGCTTGAAAAATCATGGTCTATTGTGAATATCCAGTTATCATAATCCCGGGAAAACTCCTGTTTAATAAATTGTTTCAAACGGTTAATGTCTGATTGTATGTAGACTGCATATACACCAACATCCTCTCTCTGATATTTTTTTATTGTATCTCTCAGACCGGGAAGCTCTTTTTTGCATAGACTACAGTCTGTGTCGAAGAAATAAACAACCGTGTATTTTGAATTAAAGCCTCTTAAAGAGTGTTTAATGCCAGATGTGTCTTCAAGATTCAGTTCCGGGGCATCCATCCCGATAAGTGAATGTTCGTTGAATTCTACAAACAGTCGCAGGAGCAGCATTCCATCATCCCCCTTCCATTCTAGTTTTTTGTTGATGAAATAGTTCTTGGCAATATATATGGCAACGCTCTCCATACCCATTACCTTTGAAGAGTAGAATCTGTCAAAAAGATAGCCGGCGATGTGCGTTTTGATAATTGTATCTTCTGTGAAACCGATCAGATAGTCACATGCTTTGATAAGAGAATCAGCCACCGGAGGAGTCATTGAAATATACTCCTCGATGTATCTTTCCAGTTTTTCTCTCTCTTGGCAAAACGCAGAAATCGATAGACCGAAGATAAGAAACAGAGTTAAGAGTGACTTGCGGATCATTTTACTTTCATATATCGTGAGATATCCACCCCTTCAGGCAGAAGGAGAGATGCATCCCCGCCATTTATCAGAACATCCCTTACTACTGTTGATGATATGAATGAGAATTCATGGCCTGACGGAATGAATACAGTGAGAATTTCTGGCGCCATTCTTGAATTGGCCTGTGCTACAACTCTTTCCATTTCAAAATCTGTAGTGGTCCTAAGACCTCGAATTATGAATTTGATCCCGAGTTGCCGGCAAAATGTAACTGTAAGTCCAGTATAGGATACAACCTCGACATTATCCATATCTTTCAGGGCATCCTTAATTATCGATATTCTCTCATCAACATCAAACAGCCCTTTTTTCTGCACATTATAGCCTATGGCAATCACAACCTTGTCAAAAAGTTTTAATGCAGAATTAAGGATATCCATATGTCCTAGTGTGAAGGGGTCAAAAGATCCGGGAAAAATTGCAGTATTCATATTCTATATCTCAACATCACAGGAAAAAACGTATGTAGCGGGACCTTTCAGTTTAATGTTGGTATAACTGTCTGCCCCGTTGTAGTCAAATTTGACATCAAGTATATCCCCGACGGTCTGTATTCTTGTTGATACAGTTCCCGAGGGATAAAGGTTCCTCTGGAAAAGTTTATGGTATGCAATGGCTGATGCAGTCACTCCTGTGCCACATGCATAGGTCTCGTCTTCAACACCTCTCTCGAATGTCCTTACATAGAGATCCACGCCGTCCGGTATTGCACTACGGCCCCAGTTACCTTGTACGAAATTCACATTTGTACCTCCGGGAAAATTAGGATGATGTCTCCAGAATTTACCCTGTTCCAGAACATCGTAGTCTTTCAGTTTCTCTACGAAATTAACCAGATGCGGTGAACCTGTATTGATAAAAAAAGATTTAGGAGAGTACTCTTTTACTTCATCCACATCAATCATCTCCAGCTCAACAATACATTTCACGGGAGTGCCTACAAGCACAGTGGCATGATGTTCACCGTCAATGGCTTCAAAATGGTAACTGCAAATACCTCTGTGATATGCAAACGCTACCAGACATCTGCCTCCGTTCCCGCACATTGATCCTTCGTTTCCGTCGGCATTGAAGAATTTCATGGAAAAATCAAATTTCTCACTTTTTTCAAGAAGCATAAGTCCGTCCGCTCCTATGCCAAATCTTCTGTGGCACAGTTGACGTATATTATCCGGAGATAGAGAAATTTCATCTTCTCTGTTGTCAATAATGACAAAGTCATTACCGGCTCCCTGATACTTATAAGCTTTGATGTTCATATTATTTATCCTGATTAATATTTGCGTTGAAAAGATTTGTATCTGAATTGTCAAAAACTTTTTCCAGTCCGAGTAAATAGCTTTTTTTGTCAATTCCCATATTAAATCCGGTTAGTTTGTTGTTTGCACCAACAACTCGGTGACAAGGAATTACAATTGGCAGAGGATTCATCCTGCAGGCATTTCCGACCGCCCTGCTCGCATCTTTTGTCTCAACGAGAGTTGCAATCTCACCATATGTTTTCACTTTGCCGTAGGGTATCATTGAGAGCTCTTTCCACACCCTCTTCTGAAACGCGGTGCCGGATAACTTTATTGGCAAGTCAAACTCTTTTCTCTTTTCCGAAAAGTACTCGTCAAGCTGGTGTGCAGTTTCATCTAAAATACTGTTGCTTTTGACTGCTCCTTTAATATTTAAGGCCAACTCATCCTCCTTATGAATATATCGAATTTCAATCAGAGATTCAGAATCTGCTATCAACTTGAAAAAGCCCATAGGAGAGCTGTAATATCTGAAAAAACGGTTTGCATCCATGATTGTCTGCAACTCATTTACCATAGCTTTTGCAATATTTTTTGAGGCGTGAGCCTCTCCGAGTACTTTTCTGAGTTTTTCATACCTCTTTCTAATCTTCGCCTGTTCCTTGTCAGAGAGGATCCTTTCAAGCTCCCTTGAAATATTCTCCACATTGCAATCATTCTGCAGGAGCTCTTTGACAACAGGTTGGTTAAATATGAGGTTGGTAAGACTTACATACTTGACTTTGATAAGAATTCTGACAATAGCTGCTGTAATGGCATTTGCCCTGTAACATACTACTTGCGGTGTTCCGATTAATGCAGCTTCAAGACTGGCTGTCCCGGAACAAAGCGCGGAAGCTTTAGCATGCAGCAGTATAGGATAGGTTTCTCCAAAGAGGATTCGAATGTTTGTACCAGAGAGGTACTTGTTGTAAATATCTCTTCCAATGGAATTTACTCCGGCTAATACAAGTTGGTATTCTGGAAATCTATCCTGAAGCTGAATGAAGATAGGCATGAGAGTTTTTACCTCATTTGAACGGCTACCTGCAAGAAGGGCTATTATTGGTCTTTCATCCAGTTGACATCTCTTTCTGAATGACTCTCCACTCTCATTCATGCACTCATGGTTGGCTATGCTTTCTAAAAGTGGATTGCCGAAATAGAAGGCTTTCATCCCTTTCTTCTTGTAGAAGTCAACCTCGAAAGGAAATATTATGAAGAGCCTGTCCACATATTTTTTAAGACTCTTGACGCGCCACTCTTTCCACGCCCATACTGTCGGCGGAATGTAGTAGAAAACCTTTATCGAATGTTTCCGGGCAAATTTTGCGATTTTAAAATTAAAACCGGGGTAATCGATAAGTATTACTACGTCGGGTCTGTATTCAAGAATGTCTTTTTTACAAAAATCAAGGTTTTTGGCGATTTGTCCTAATTTTGAAATCACCTCGACTATTCCCATCACTGCCGTATCCTTGTAATGCTTCACTAAGATCCCACCTACAGAGGACATCAAATCGCCACCCCAGAATCGAATGTCTGAGCCGGGGTCTTCTTCCAAGAGAGACTTCATCAGGTTTGAGCCGTGAAGATCTCCGGATGCTTCGCCGGCAATGATGTAATATTTCATAATTTCCAGATTGATTCAAGCCTTCTGACCTCATCGTAATCTGTATTGTCAATCTTATGTGCGACAATGCTCACGTACCCTTTATCGATTATGTTGTTGTCAGATTTTTCGTTGTCGGGTTCAAGATTGTAAAACTCCCCGGTCATCCAGTAGTATTTAAATCCATAAGGATCTTCCCTTTGTTCAAACTCTTTTATCCATTGGCCCTTTCCCTGTTGTGCAAATTTGATCCCTTTGATTTTGTCTGTTTTTAAATCGGGAAAATTTATATTTAGATAAACATTCGGACTTACTGGATTTTGTAAAAAATTGTCAATGATTATTTTTCCATAATATAAAACTCCGGAAAAATCAGCATCAGGTCTGTGAGAACAGAGAGAGAGTCCGATAGACGGAATTCCATATATGGTTCCTTCTATTGCTGCCCCTAAAGTTCCTGAATATAAAGATGCTACAGATGCGTTTGAGCCATGGTTTATACCAGATACTAGCATGTCAGGTGGGGCATTTTTGAAAATCTGATTCATCGCCATCTTCACGCAATCAGCAGGTGTACCGGAACATGCATAAACTTTCAATCCGTCATCACTCCTTAATTCTGTCAATCTTAAGGGCTTGCCTATTGTAAGTGCAGCCGACATCCCTGATTGAGCCTCAAAAGGTGCAACAACTGTTATCTCTCCGAAAGGGCGCATCATCTCTATCAGTTGCGATATTCCTTTTGATTTTACTCCGTCGTCGTTAGTAATCAGAATCTTCCTCATATTGTATGTTATTCAACAATTTAAAAATCAAGATTACAAAAATAGTAATTTTGACTGGAGAATTGCTTAAAAGTGCTTATATTTGCAGCTGATTTAAGAAACATTAATTTAATAAATATTTGTAAGATGAACAAAATTAAAGTAGGTATTAATGGTTTTGGCCGTATTGGTCGTTTAGTTTTCCGTGCTGCGCAGTCAAGGAACGACATTCAGGTTGTTGCTGTAAATGACTTGATCAGTGTAGATTATATGGCTTATATGTTGATGTATGATACAGTTCATGGAAGGTTCAACGGGACTGTTGAAGTGAAAAACGGAAAGCTTGTTGTTAACGGAAACGCTATTAGAGTAACTGCTGAAAAAAATCCTGCTGACCTTAAATGGGGAGAAGTTGGTGCTGAGTATGTTGTTGAGTCTACAGGTCTTTTCCTTACAAAAGAGACTGCACAGCTTCATATTGACGCTGGTGCAAAGAGAGTGATCATGTCTGCACCTTCAAAGGATGATACTCCTATGTTTGTATATGGTGTTAACCACAAGAAATATGTAGGCGAATCAATCGTCTCAAATGCATCTTGTACAACTAACTGCCTTGCTCCGATTGTGAAAGTTCTTAATGAGAACTTCGGTATTGTTGAAGGTCTTATGACAACAGTACATGCTACCACAAATACTCAGAAGACTGTTGACGCACCTTCTGCAAAGGATTGGAGAGGCGGACGCGCTGCTGCTGCAAACATTATCCCGTCATCTACAGGTGCTGCAAAAGCTGTAGGCAAAGTTCTGCCTGAAATGAAGGGTAAACTTACAGGCATGTCATTCCGTGTTCCTACTGTTGACGTATCAGTCGTAGACCTTACTTGCCGTCTTGAAAAACCTGCTACCTACGAAGAAATCAAAGCAGCTATGAAGAAAGCCTCTGAAACAGAGTTGAAAGGTATTCTCGGTTATACTGAGGATGCTGTTGTCTCTTCAGATTTCCTTTCTGATCCACGTACATCAATCTTTGATGCAGAGGCAGGTATCTCTTTGAACCCGAACTTTGTCAAAGTCGTTTCATGGTATGATAACGAGTGGGGTTATTCAAATAAGGTTCTTGAAATGATCGCACACATGGCTACCGTATAATAGTTCAATTTATCGGTGAAATATCTGTTAACCTTCCGGATTATTTCCGGAAGGTTATCTTTTTTTAAACCTTTCTTTATATTTGCATATAAAACTTAAATTATGGGAATCCGCAGAAAAATATCTCTCGGTTTTGTGATTATCGGAGTAATCCTATTTATCTCCAGTGTCATATCTGTCTTTGAGTTCAGTAGGATGAGGCATTCTGTCACAAGCCTGATGAAGGATAACATAAACAGTATTAATACTTCACGGCTGCTTCTGGAACTTACAGACGAGTATAATTTTGAATTACTCAGCCGTGTTATTAAGGATTCCACGGCTAGCAGTGCGGATATAATCTTTGATGATAGGTTTGATAACTACATAGGTACGATTAAGAAGAGTTTCACATCAGAGGAGGAAGTCGCTGTGGCAGACTCACTCTCAAATGCGTATTCAGATTATATAGCCGTAATAAATAAAACACCGGACATAATGGTACAAGATGTCGCTGCAAGAATAGAGTGGTATCAGAAAGAACTCAGACCGGTTTACTACAATCTGAAAAAATATAAAAAGCAGTTGGGATTGCTTACACAGGCAGCTCTTGCCAACAATACTAGAGAGTTGCAGGAGGGGTATTACAGGAGTATCATGCCGGGTATCATTGCAGTTGGTGCTGGAGTATTACTGGTAATACTATTCAACTATTTCCTTAATCTATATTTCATATCTCCTATAATTCTCATATCAAGAGGTATAAAGAACTTCAGAGAGTACCGCAAGAGCTACAATGTACAGTTTGACAATGATGATGAGCTGCAGGATTTGAATACAGAGGTAAAGAGTATCATAGACGAAAACAAAAACCTTAAGAAGGCAAAACAACAACATGAATTATAGCATAGTAAGCAGGTATATCGGGATGGCCCTCTTTCTGAATGCCATCTTTATGCTCATATCGGCATTGGTTTCAGCAATGAACGGTTACGATGCCTCTTTCTCACCACTGATGATGAGTGCTATAATAACTTTTGTGTGCGGAGCTTTTCCTCTGATTTTTGTCAGCAGTAAGTACGAAATCAATATTAAAGAGGGTTTTGTAATAGTAGTTTTTGCCTGGATTTTCTCATGTATATTCGGCATGCTCCCGTATATACTATACGGAGGAGAGTTCTCTATTGTTAATGCTTGGTTTGAAAGTGTCTCCGGTTATACAACCACAGGAGCTACGATTCTTAATAATGTCGAAGGCATTCCTAAGGGTTTGCATTTCTGGAGAGCATCTACACACTGGATTGGAGGAGTGGGCGTGGTATTATTTATGTTGCTTATTCTGCCTACTGTGGGATCTTTCAGAATGAAAATAAGCAAGATGGAAATTTCCGATCTCTCGAAAGAAAATTTCAGATATAAGGCCCGCCAGACTATTGCTATAATTACTACAGTCTATGTTGGTTTGACATTTTTAGAAACTATTTTACTGATGTTTGCCGGGATGTCTCTCTATGAAGCAATAATACACTCATTCAGCACAATCGCAACAGGAGGTTTCAGTACAAGAAACCTCTCTGTAAAGGCATTTGATTCGTTCTATATTGAATTGATAATTATGGTCTTTATGCTGCTTTCAGGATTGCATTTCGGTTTGCTTTTCAGTGCTGTGTCAGGGCGTTCAAAACAGCTATTCAAATCGCCTATTGTACGACTATATCTTGGATTGATATTACTGGGCGGATTTATAGTGAGCCTGAATCTTTATTTCACAGGAGTATATGAAGACTTGTCAACATGTTTAAGACACGGATATTTTCAGGTGATTTCATGTGGTACGGCAACAGGATTTGCGTCTGAAGACTCGTCTGTATGGCCAGGATTCTCTATTTTGGTTATAACATATTTTACCCTCTCTTGTGCTTGTTCAGGATCGACTACCGGAGGAATAAAAATTGATAGGATCTGGATTTTCTTTAGGTCTGTTAAGGCTCAGATTGTAAGGCAATTGCACCCGAATGCGATAGTTTCGATAAAAGTAGGTAATAATGTCCTTGAGCCTGATATTGTACACTCTGTAAATTTGTTTATCGCACTCTATCTGTTTATAGTATTGGCTGTTGCAATGCTGTTGACTTTGATGGGAGTGGGATTGACTGAAGCCATGTCAGGGTCAATTGCAAATATGGCAAATTGCGGTCCTGGTTTTGGGGCGGTTGGCTCATTGGGCAACTACTCCTCTTTACCGGATATGGGTAAATTCCTGCTAGGGATAGAGATGTTACTGGGCCGTCTTGAAATATACCCACTCATTCTTGTTTTGTCCGTAAATAGATGGAGGTAGATTGAGATAATGGCAGTGGATGTTTTCTTGTATGAACGGATGGTTTTACATCTTGGATTTGAAGCTACTCCATGTCAGGATTTACTGTTTCATCAATTGTCAAAATTCGTCAGTGGGCTTGATGATAATAAGTTGATGGTTATTAATGGCTATGCAGGTACCGGTAAAACATCGGCAATATCTGCCCTTGTATCTACTCTAAATGATTTCAGCCAACCGTACATACTGATGGCTCCCACGGGCCGTGCAGCCAAAGTGCTTTCAGGCTATACAAATGCTAAAGCGCTAACTATCCATAAGCAAATATACAGACAAAAAACATTAACTGAAGGGTTTGGGAATTTTGTACTTAATGTTAATCAGGCGGAGAACACAATGTTCATAGTGGATGAAGCATCTTTAATTTCTACAGGGAATAGTGACTTATCATTATTTGGTTCGGGAAATCTTCTTGATGATCTTATAAAGTACGTCTTTTCCAAAAAGGGCAACAAACTTATCGTTATAGGAGATTCGGCACAGTTGCCACCGGTAGGTATGGATATCTCGAAAGCTTTGGACCCTGATTATTTAAGTGCTTGGGGTGGAGTTACATATGCACGTCTGACAAATGTGGTTAGACAGGCGCAGTTATCCGGAATACTTCATAATGCAACGAAAATAAGAAAAATGATAGAGGAGGGGGAGGCTGGTTTCCCGATGATTGATCTGGAAGGATTTGAAGATGTCGAGAGTATAACAGGGGGTGATCTTATTGAGAGGCTGGGAGAGTGTTACGATAAAGCAGGCATGGATGAGACATTAGTCCTTTGCCGCTCAAATAAAAGAGCAAATCTTTACAACAAAGGCATCCGGTCAACTATTCTATACAGAGAAGAGCGATTGAACAAAGGGGATAAACTAATGGTGGTAAAGAATTGTTATCAATTTCTTGATAAGATTGAGGAACTGGACTTTATTGCAAATGGAGATGTAGCGGAGTTACTCAATATAACCCACTATGAGGAACGGTATGGTCTCAACTTTGCAGATGCCACACTTCGTTTTCCGGATTATCAAGATGTGGAGGTTAAGGCTAAAATAATATTGGATACACTTGAAAGTGAGAGTGCTTCGCTCACGGCAGAACAGCAGAAGAGACTCTTCGATGAGGTCTATGCTGATTATTCAAATTACAGGACAAAGCGGAAAAGACTTTCAGCCGTCAGGGAGGATAAATATTTCAATGCTTTGCAAATAAAATTTGCCGCGGCGGTAACATGTCATAAATCACAGGGAGGTCAGTGGAAGCGGGTCTTTATCGACAACCCTTTCTGGAAAGAAGAACTTACTGTAGATGATCTTAAATGGCTTTATACTGCTTTCACCAGAGGTATTGAACACGTATATATGGTGAATTTTAACAAGAAATTTTTTAAACAATGAATATGCATACTTTGAATGATTTAAGGAAAACATTGCTTTTTTGCTCATATATGATTGTTGTCTCGGCTGTATCAGGACAGGCTGTTAAAAATATTGCAAGGCCGGTTCAATGGAAGGATAATAATACTCTAGAACTCATAGGAATGAGTGATATGAGAAAAGTAACATATGAATATGATTCAAAATCAGGATCATTCAGAGAGTTGCAGAAAAAAGAGAGAGCAACTATTGATATATCCACACTTATTTCGAAGGAGTGCAATAATTCCACACTCTCTCCTGACAGTACAATGCTGGCATATACAAAGAATAATGACCTATACACGATGGTCGTGAAAACGGGCATTGAAACCAGGCATACTTTTGACGGGTCATCGGTTATCCTTAATGGCCGTGCCTCATGGGTCTATTATGAGGAGATATTTGGACGTCCGAGTCAATATAGGGCTTTCTGGTGGTCTCCGGACAGCAAGAAGCTAGCTTTCTTTAGATTCGATGATTCTAAAGTGCCAATGTTTCCTATATATAATGCTTCAGGCCAACACGGTTCTATAATTGAAACACGATACCCTAAAGCAGGGGATCACAATCCGGATGTTACAGTCGGTATGGTTGACATCAATTCAGGCAAGATTGCATGGGCTGATTTTGATAAAAATATTGATCAATACTTTGGTCTTCCTATATGGACTCCGACTTCGGATGCATTGATAGTGCAATGGATGAACAGAGATCAGAACGATTTCCGTCTCTATTCCGTATCTGTCGATAAAGGGGTGGCGAGTGAGATTTACAAAGAGACACAGCCCACATGGATAGAGTGGATAGAGGAGTTCCGTACCGGTAAGGATGGTCTCTATTTTGTCAGGGATTTTGATCTTTGGGAGCAGATTTATTACCTTGATTACAAGGGGGGGAATACAATAAAGTTGACTGACAGAGCCTTCTGGGGGACAAAACTTATTGAGTTGGATGAAGCCTCATCTGCGTTATATTTTCTTTCAAGAGGAGAGACATCTGTTAGAAATGACGTTTATGTAGTTAAATGGAAAAACAGGCACAATAAAACAAAAGTGGAAAGGATATCATCCGGAAATTTCAATTACACTTCTGTCTCTTTCTCTCCCGATAAGACTCAGTACTCTGCTATTATATCAAATTTAAAGACACCACCTTCATCGGTAATTGTCTCAGAAGGGAAGATTCGTGTTATAGAAAGCAGCAAAGGGGCTGATTCTCTGTTCAAAGCTCTGCCGGAGTTTGATATGACTTATATTACAACTGAGGATGGATTTAAGTTACCCGCATCTGTGATATGGCCTGTCAATATGGACAGAAGTAAGAGATATCCGGTACTGTTTTATGTTTATGGTGGCCCAAACTCAGGGAGTGTTATGGATATATGGAGAACACCTGTCGGTAATGTAATGAAGCTAGCGCAGGAAGGGGTAATTCAGATTACAATCGACCACAGGGCTTCGGGACATTGTGGTAAGAAGGGAATTAATTATGTTTACAGGAATCTTGGGAATTATGAGATTCAGGATTATATCCTATGGGCTAAATCGTTTAAAGCCATGCCTTTTGTGTATGGCAGCAGATTTGGAATCACAGGCTTTAGTTATGGGGGAACAATTACGCTCCTGGCTTTGACAGACGGAGCAGAATACTTTCAGTACGGTTTTGCAGGAGGAGGAGTTTATGACTGGATGTTGTATGATTCACATTATACTGAAAGATTCATGGATACTCCGTCAGACAATCCGGAGGGTTATAAACGATCAGCTGTTATAGGTAAAGTTTCACAATACAGGGACAATGATGGTTCTTTGCTATACTTGTCGCATGGTACAGGCGATGACAATGTTCATATGCAGAACACTATACAGCTAATAGACGCGTTGCAGAAGCAAGGAAAGCACTTTGAATTGATGCTTTATCCCGGAGGAATGCACGGTTACCGAGGTTATCAGAACGATCATTCCGACAATGAAGAGATGAGATTTTGGCGGAAGACTCTTCTCAAACTATAGGATATTCAGAGTTTGCTCTTTTATTTTTTCCAGTTCATCTTTCATCATGACTACTATTCTCTGAATCTCTGCATGATTTGCTTTTGACCCCAATGTGTTTATCTCGCGTCCCATCTCCTGAGCAATGAATCCGAGTTTTTTGCCGGGGAATGGTTCATTTTCAATACAATCCATGAAATAGTTGCAGTGTTGTCTCAGTCGAACCTTCTCCTCGGTGATATCCAATTTTTCGAGGTAAAAAATAATCTCCTGTTCAAGACGGTTCTGGTCAGGAGAGCAGTTAATCTCTTCAAGTCTGGATGTAAGCCGTTGTTTTACAGCCTCGACTCTTTGTGTCTCAAATTTTTCCACAGATGATACATAGTCGGTTATTAGACCGACTCGGCTTATTACATCCTCTGAGAGTCTGGCACCCTCTGTTTTACGGAATTCACACAGCATAATGAGTGCATTCTCTATGCATTGTCTCAGTTCATCCCAGTTCTCTTCTTTTTCTTCTTTTTTCTGACTCTCTATAACATCAGGTAGTTTTAGAATTGTGCACAAAAGTCCGGTCTCATCAAACTTACCCCCGAGCAAACTGTTTATCTCCTTGATCTGGTTATAGTATGCCATAAAAGCCTCTTTATTTATGCTTTTACCCAGATTCTCCTGAAGTGAGTCAGTAGTTGTATAAAGATCGATGCTGCCACGTTGTAGATATTTTATTACCAGCTGCCTTGTCTCTGCCTCTTTCTCCCTTGGAATGAGCGATGTCTTAAGGTTAATGTCTGAATTCTTACCGTTGACAGAGCGGATCTCCACTATCACCCTGTTCTGGCCGAGTATGCACTCTGCCTTACCATAGCCGGTCATTGACTGTACCATATTTGTATACTTTAAACTACAAAGTTATGTAAAGAAATCTTATATTTGCCCTGATTTAAGACAGATATATGGAAGAAATGTTGAAAGAACCTGAAAAAGAGCGTTCGCTGAATTTTTTGGAAGAGATAATTGAAACAGACCTGGCCACAGGTAAGTATAAATCGATACTTACACGCTTTCCGCCGGAACCAAACGGGTATCTTCATATAGGTCATGCAAAGAGCATATGCCTCAATTTTGGACTAGCCCAGCGCTACGGTGGTGCTACAAATCTCAGGTTTGACGACACCAATCCTGCAAAAGAGGATGTGGAGTATGTTGACTCCATTAAAGAGGACATTGCATGGCTTGGATTTAAGTGGGCGAAGGAGCTTTATGCGTCTGACTACTTTGAGCAGCTTTATAAATGGGCTCATAAGCTTATTGAAAAGGGGCTTGCTTATGTTGATGATCAGACTCAGGAGCAGATAAGGCAGACAAGAGGAACCGTAAGCCAGCCGGGAGTTTCCAGCCCATACAGAGATAGAAGTATTGAAGAGAATAAAAGGCTTTTTACCGAGATGAGAGAGGGAAAGTATATGGACGGGGAGAAGGTTCTAAGAGCAAAAATTGACATGGCTCACCCGAATATGTTGTTCCGTGATCCTATTTTATACAGGATAATCCATACATCACACCATCGCACAGGTGACAAGTGGTGCATATACCCTATGTATGACTATGCTCACGGACAAAGTGACTCTATAGAGAATATCACACACTCTATTTGTACTCTTGAATTTGATGTACACAGACCGCTGTATGACTGGTTTATTGAGAAACTGGAAATTTTTCCGTCCCATCAATATGAATTTGCACGTCTTAACCTGACATATACAGTAATGAGCAAGAGAAAGCTTCTTGAGCTTGTCAGAACCAATGTGGTATCAGGATGGGATGATCCTCGTATGCCGACAATCTGCGGCTTGAGAAGAAGAGGATATACTCCTGAGAGTATAAGAATGTTTGCAGATAAGGTGGGGGTTGCCAAGAGAGATAATATAATAGACCTTTCACTTCTGGAGTGGTGTGTAAGAGAGGACCTTAACAAGAGGTCAAACCGTTATATGGCCGTATTGAATCCGGTCAAGCTTGTCATTACAAATTACCCTGAAGGTAAGATTGAAAACATGACTGCTCTTATGAATCCTGCTGAGACTGAAGGTCCTTCCAGAACTATACCGTTCTCAAAGGAGTTATATATAGAAAGGGATGATTTCATGGAGAATCCTCCGAAAAAATATTTCAGACTGCAACCCGGAGGCGAGGTTCGTTTGAAGTATTCTTATATAATTAAATGTCAAGAGATTATAAAGGATAATGAGGGTAATATAACTGAAATCAGATGCACATACGATCCTACTAGTCGTCCGGGTGCAGGGGAGTGGCGATCCGTAAAAGGGACCATTCATTGGGTCTCGATTGAACATGCTAAAATAGCTCAAGTACGCCTTTGTGATAGACTATTTACTGAGGCTGAAATGGATTCTATTCCTGAAGATAAACAATACACCGATTTTCTAAATCCTCATTCACTCGATTATGCAACAGGATATTGTGAACCCGCCCTTTTTGATGATAATTCAAAGATTGCGGTTCAATTTGAAAGAATCGGCTATTTTATTCAGGATTCTGATTCAACAGCAGAAAATCCCATTTTTAACAGAACTGTGGGGCTGAAATCAGCGTGGTAATATATAGCTTTTAAGAAGTTCAATCTCCTCTTTCCAGATCTCCTCATTAGGGGTTTCCAGGATAAGTGGCATATCATCAAAGCGAGGGTCATTCATAATTAATCTGAATACTTCAGTACCTAGTGTACCTTGTTCTATGGAATCATGCCTGTCAATTCTCGAGTTTAAATCCTTTTTAGCTCCGTTAAGGTGCATGCCTTTGAGGTATTGTATGCCGATTGTCTTTTCGAAATTGTTGAAAGTATCTATGAATCCTTGGGTTGTTGAGAGATCGTAACCTGCAGCGAATGAGTGGCAAGTGTCAATACATACACCGATTCGTTGTTTGTCCTCAACATGATGTATTATCTGTGCTATCTGTTCAAATGTGTGACCCAGATTACTTCCCTGACCGGCAGTATTCTCGATTACGGCAATAACTCCATTTGTCTTGTCAAGAGCGAAATTTATAGACTCAGCTATAGTGCTCAAACAATCATCTATCCCGATTTTTGTAAGATGACTGCCAGGATGGAAATTTAAACGATCAAGCCCTAGCTGTTCACAGCGCTGCATCTCATCAAGAAATGCGGCTCTGGATTTATCAAGTCCCTCTTTCTCAGGATGCCCTAGATTTATAAGGTAACTGTCATGAGGGAGTATCTGGTTTGGTTTGTATCCATATTCTTTACACCTATCTTTAAAGAGTTCAATACTTTTCTTGCTTAGTGGAGCAGAAACCCATTGTCTCTGATTTTTGGTAAATAGTGCAAACGCAGTTGCTCCAATCTCGTGTGCATTGACAGGGGCATTTTCCACACCTCCTGATGCACTTACATGTGCTCCGATATATTTCATAGTTCTCTAATTTTACTAACTTATTTTTGAATAGTCCCGTTCCTCTTTTTTTAGAGAGGCGAGAACTTCTTTCAAAATCCTGTTTTTTTCATTTTCAAGGTATGGATCTTCCGAGAGTATCGAGATGGCAATTTTTCTTGCCTCTTCTAATATTTGAGAGTCTTTTGCAAGATCGGAAACATGTAATTCCATTGCCAGTCCGCTTTGCTGTGTTCCCTCAAGATCACCAGGACCTCTCATTCTCAGGTCTGCCTCTGCCAATTCAAAACCATCCTGTGTTGAGCAGAGTAGGTCAATTCTCTGCCGGGACTCCTTGCTCATCTTATACCCGGTCATGAGTATGCAATAAGAGTTTTCAGTTCCTCTGCCAACACGTCCTCTAAGTTGGTGTAACTGAGAGAGACCGAACCTTTCGGCGCTCTCAATTACCATAACTGAGGCGTTTGGAACATCCACACCTACTTCTATAACAGATGTGGAGACAAGAATGTTTGCCTTTCCCTCTGAAAAAAGAGACATATCATATGCCTTGTCTTCATTTTTCTGTTGTCCGTGAACTACGGCAGTTATATATTCTGGCGCCGGGAAGTATTTGACTATCTGTTCATAACCATCCTGAAGATTCTTGTAGTCCATCTTCTCACTCTCCTTAATCAGAGGATATACTATAAACACCTGTCTTCCTGATTTAATCTGCTCCTTCATGAAGTCGAATATCCTCATTCTTTGATTCTCCGAAGCATGTATGGTCTTTACAGGTTTTCTTCCCGGTGGTAACTCATCTATGACAGATATATCCAGATCGCCATATAGTGTCATAGCAAGAGTTCTCGGTATAGGCGTCGCCGTCATTACCAGTATGTGAGGAAACTCATCTGATTTTGTCCACAATCTGGCTCTTTGATCGACTCCGAACCTATGCTGTTCGTCAATTACTGCCAATCCAAGATTTTTAAATACAACCCTGTCTTCAAGGAGTGCATGGGTGCCGAAAAGAATATGTATTTTACCCTGAGAGAGTTCATCTAGTATAATACCCCTCTCCGATGCCTTTGTATTACCTGTAAGAATGGCAATCTTAATCCCGGAGCCTGCTATTGTCTTTGCAGCTCCTTTGTAGTGCTGGTTGGCAAGCACCTCTGTCGGAGCCATTATACACGATTGAAATCCATTATCAGCAGCCAAGAGTGCACATAATACGGCTACCATGGTCTTACCGCTTCCGACATCTCCCTGAAGAAGCCTGTTCATCTGTCTTCCGCTTATCATGTCTGAACGGATCTCTTTAATGACCTTTTTTTGTGCATTGGTCAGTTCAAAAGGGATATTCTTATAGCAAGTGTTGAAATAATCACCAACACGTGGCATTATGAACCCTCTGGTATAACCCTCTCTTAAATTTTTCTGCCGTAAAAGTGAGAGTTGGAGGTAGAGAAGCTCCTCCATTTTAAGCCGGTAACGAGCCTGATTTAACAAGGTCTGGTTTGTGGGGAAGTGTAATAGTTTTAAGGAAGACCTTAATGGCAGCAGCTTTTTTGCTTCTGTGATGTATGTCGGTAGTGTCTCATAAATGGCTTCTCCGGTCATTTTTAGAAGGAGAGCCTCCAATTTCGCAACCTGCTTGTTCGTGAAACCTGCCTCCTTGAGCCGCTCGGTTGATGAATAAATGCCTATCATATTACCGGTGTATAGGGAGTTGTCATCATTGGCCGGGTCTATCTCGGGGTGTACAAGATTAATTGTCTGGTTAAAAACAGTAGGTTTACCAAATACAATATATTCACTGTTGATTTTAATCTTATCCTTTATCCATTTAATACCTTGGAAGAAAACCAGATCAATTACACCTGTTGCATCGGCAAGTGTGGCTACGAGTCTCTTCTTGCGACCTTTGTCCCCGCTGATGTTGATTCTTACAATCTTTCCCCTGAGTTGAATGTGACTCATCTCTTGATCTATCTCGGAAATTGAGTAGATCTTGGTTCTGTCAAGATACCTGAACGGAAATAAATACAACATATCCCTGAAGGTTCTGATGTTCAATTCAGAGGCAAGCAGTTCAGCCCTTTTGGGACCAATGCCGGGAAGAAACTTAATATCACTGTCCAGAATAGATGACATATACGCAAATATAAGAATCTTATCGTTTTTTTGTATATTGCATCAAATTTAGATATATAAAGCTGATGAATAATAAAATAGTTGTTGGAATCTCTCAGGGTGATATAAATAGCATATCCTCTGAAGTTATTATAAAGGCTCTTTCAGATTCAAGATTGCTCGATTCATGCGTTCCGGTAATTTATGGTTCATCTAAAGTAATTGGTATTTATAAAAAACATAATCCTGATACAGAAACTTTCTCTCCTAATGTGATTAACTCTCCCAGAGAGGCTCACAGTAAAAGGGTGAATATAATAAACTGCATTCCGGACACTATACAGTCAGATCCTGGAAAGCAGAGTGAAGATGGAGCAAAGGCAGCAATGATGGCTCTTGAGGAGGCTGTGAAGGATTTGAAAATGAAAAATATCGATGTGCTGGTGACCGGACCTTTCAATAAGTTCGAGGTCAGTAAAGGGGGATTCAATTTTACCGGTCACACAGAATACCTGGCTAACGTTTTTGGCATCAAGGATACTCTTATGTTTATGGTCTCAGACAGGATAAAAGTTGGTCTTGTAACCAATCATATACCATTATCAGAGGTCTCATCCCATATTTCAACAAAACTGATTGTCGATAAACTCAGGATAATGTCGGAGTCTCTGAAAAGGGATTTTGCCATTCCCTCTCCAAAAATAGCTGTTATGGGGCTCAATCCTCATTGTGGTGATCAGGGGCTCATTGGTAATGAGGAGACTGATATTATAAAGCCGGCTATCAAGCAGGCATTTGATGAGGGTATACTGGCTTTCGGCCCATATTCACCCGACGGTTTTTTTGGAAGTGAGATGATGGGTAAGTTCGATGCTATACTTGCCATGTACCACGATCAAGGATTGATTCCCTTCAAGACTCTTGCATTTGAAAACGGGGTTAACTTTACCGCTGGACTTCCTGTTGTAAGGACATCTCCTGATCACGGGACAGCTTTTGAGATTGCCGGCAAAAACAAGGCAAATGCCTCATCCATGCTTTCTGCAATCTATTATGCCTGTGATATATATAGAAATAGAGAAGATTTTGACGAATTGAAATCAAATATCTTGGTTTCTGAACATACAACTCCGGAGAGACAACAATGATCCAGATATTTACCGACGGAGCATCAAGGGGAAACCCGGGGCCCGGAGGCTATGGGGTTGTCCTTAAATCAGGTTCACATTATAAAGAGTTGTCCGAGGGTTTCTCCTTAACTACAAACAACAGAATGGAGTTGTTGGCGGTCATCAGGGGGCTTGAAGCTGTCAAGCGGAAAAATGCTGAAATCTGTGTGTACAGCGACTCCTCTTATGTTTGTGATGCCGTTAACAAGGGCTGGGTCTTCGGTTGGGAGAAGAAGAATTTTGCAAAAAAAATGAATCCTGATCTCTGGAGAGAGCTCTTGGTGCTTTACAGAATGCACAGGGTGAAATTTGTATGGATCAAAGGACATGCAGGTCATCTCGAAAACGAAAGATGTGATAGGTTGGCCGTTGAGGCAGCTTTACGTCCTGATTTGCCGCAGGATGTCGGATATCAGGCTATCTTGGAGAGTAATCCTGATTCCTCAGCCACGGTTCAAACCCTGCTTCCCTGATAGATTGCTGCATCATTGTTGCATCCATGTAATTACTTGCACCGGCTGAAGAGACCACATTCTCTTCAATCATTATGGATCCCATGTCATCTGCACCGCAATGAAGGGCCATGATTCCTGCTGACCTGCCTATTGTAAGCCATGATGCCTGTATGTGGTTTATATTGCAAAGCATTATTCTCGATATTGCTACCATCTTCAAATGTTCCAACAAAGATAACGGTGCTACATCATACAACTTTGAAAGTTTCGTTCCTTCAATTTGCATCGGCCATCCTATAAAAGCCCTGAAACCAGGGAACCCTTCCTGTTTCTGAGCCTGTAGATCTCTTATGGAAATTAGATGCTCAATTCGTTCCTGCAGAGTTTCGATATGACCGTAAACCATTGTAGCCGTTGTGCCTAACCCTAATCTGTGAGCCTCTTTCATCACCTCAATCCATTTAGCGGCAGATGGCTTGCCCGGGGAGATTATTTTTCTAACTCTATCTGAAAGTATTTCTGCCCCGGCTCCGGGAAGAGAACTCAAACCTGCTTTTATCAGCCGTTCCAGAGTCTCTTTTATGGAAATATTGCTTATTCTTGCTATATGAGCCACCTCGGGTGGTCCCAGAGCGTTTAGTTTTATTCGGGGGTCAATAGATTTTATTTCAGTGAAGAGCTCTTCATAAAACTCTATCCCGTAATGGGGATGCAATCCTCCCTGAAGCAGTAGCTGATCTCCTCCGAGATTATGCAGCTCCTCTATCTTCTTTTTTAATTCAACTTTTGATATTGTGAAACTTTTCTCCTTCTGAGAGATAGTGCAGTGGAAATTACAAAAAAGGCAGCCAGATATGCATACGTTTGTATAGTTTACGTTTCTGTCAATCTGCCAGCTGACTTTTAATTCCGGATTATGAATGAAACGTATCTTGTCGGCAAGTGAAAAAAGTTCATTGACCGGCGTTTTGTTGTAAAGATACATTCCATCTCCGCAACTCAGGAACTCCCCGTTCAAAACCTTGTCGTACAATTCCTTATATTCCATATGTAAGCTCTTAGACAATGACAAAAATATGTATTTATTTCGAGAATGTCCTATTTTGGGTATATTTGTCTTATTATGGAAAATTATCTGGAAAGGAGAGATCTCCGCTACGCTGTCTTAGGCGGAGGTAGTTGGGCTACAGCATTAGTTAAGCTTATGCTGAACAACTGTCAGAATATCGTATGGTATATAAGAAACCAGGATGTTATTGATTCAATACTATCTACTGGTCACAATCCATCATACCTTCAAGGTGTGAAGTTCGACACATCGAAAATTACTTTATGTAATGACATAAACAAGGCAGTAGAGAGCGCAGACGTTTTGCTGTTCTGCATACCATCGGCCTATTTTCTTACTGAGGCATCCACTATTAAGAATCTTAAGGACAAGTTTGTTATTTCTGCAATAAAAGGCATCATACCGGGAGACAATATAACTATTGCCGAGTACTTCCATCGTATCCATAAGATACCGTTCAGCAGGATCGGTATTGTCAGCGGACCATGTCATGCAGAGGAGGTTGCATTGGAGAGACTTTCATACCTTACCTTATCGAGCAAGAACAAGGAGACGGCAAAAAGTTTATGTAACCTACTTACTTGTAATTATATACGAACTATCCCCGGAACTGATATTTTTGGAGTCGAATATGCCGCTGTTTTGAAGAATATATATGCTGTTGCCGCCGGTGTTGCCATATCGCTGGGTTATGGAGACAATTTCATGGCCGTACTTGTTACAAATGCCTTTCATGAGATGAGACGTTTCTTGCATGTCGCACACCCGGATTCAGAAAGAGCTACAACCAAGAGCGCATATCTTGGTGACCTACTTGTTACATGTTATTCACAATTCAGCAGAAACAGGACATTTGGTACTATGATCGGTAAAGGTTATCCGGTAAAAAGTGCTTTGCTTGAGACCAAAATGGTGGCAGAGGGCTATTATGGTACAAAGTGTATAAAGGAGCTCAACCGGTTTTTCAATGCAGATATGCCTGTAGCTGATGCCATGTATAGAATACTTTACGAAAGTGAGAACGTCTCTTTTGTAATGAGGGAGCTATCTACCAAGTTAGAATAAAAGCAAATATAACTATTTAGATATGAAAAAGATAATTAAAATTGACTTTCAATCAGTCAAAGGTTTTTTGACAGATTATGAAATTTTCGATGCAAAAGAAAAGGCATTAGGAACATACGATACGCTTACTAATGGTTCAGGAAGAGGTAATGATTTTCTGGGCTGGCTTGAATTGCCATCACAAGTAAGTGAGGAACTTGTAGAAAAAATGGAAAGCATTGTTGCCCGGTGGAGGGATAGAGTTGAGATAATAGTGGTTGTGGGTATCGGCGGTTCCTATTTAGGCGCAAAGGCTGCAATTGATGCACTTTCTCATTCATTCAGCCTTCATATAGGCAGTAAAAAGATGCCTTCTATTGTTTTTGCCGGACAGAATCTTTCAGAGGACTACATGTCTGAACTAATGGATCTTCTTAAAGAGAGATCTGCCGCATGTGTAGTGATTTCTAAATCAGGAACAACCACAGAGCCGGCTGTAGCTTTCCGAATTATCAAACAGCATTTTGAAGAAAAATACGGCAAGAAGGAGTCATCTGAGCGGATTGTCGCAGTAACTGATCAGGCTCGGGGAGCTTTGAAGGGACTTGCAACCCAGGAGGGTTACACAACCTTCGTTATCCCGGATGACGTTGGAGGCCGTTACTCTGTGCTTACTCCTGTCGGCCTTCTTCCCATAGCTCTGGCGGGATTTGACATAAGATCAATGCTTAAGGGAGCTTCTGACATGAAAAATATCTGTTACCTTAAAAGTGAAGATAACCCGGCCATTGAGTATGCTTCAATCAGAAATGCCCTATATTCAAAAGGATGGAAAATAGAAATTCTTGTTAATTATAATCCCAAACTACAATATTTTGCAGAGTGGTGGAAACAGCTGTTCGGAGAGAGTGAGGGGAAGGAAGGGAAAGGAATCTATCCTTCATCAGTGAATTTTACTACAGATCTACATTCTATGGGACAATACATACAGAATGGAGAGAGGAGTTTGTTTGAAACAGTCTTAAGTGTCAAGGAACCTTCAAGGAAAATGACTATTTCTGATGACCCTCAGAATCTTGACGGCCTGAATTTCCTGTCTGGTAAAAGGCTCGATGAGTGTAATAAGATGGCAGAGCTCGGCACCAGGATAGCTCATGTTGACGGAGGTGTTCCAAACATTCAGGTAGAGGTAGGGGAGATTTCAGAATATACACTTGGAGCACTCTTCTATTTCTTTGAATTTGCTTGTGGAGTAAGTGCATACATGATAGGAATAAATCCTTTCGACCAACCCGGAGTGGAGGATTATAAAAAAAATATGTTCGCACTATTGGGTAAACCGGGATATGAAAAACTGGCTGAAGAACTGAGAAAAAGAGTCTGATGAATTTTCTCACCTCCATAGCATCGTTATTTTATCAAAAAGAGGGAAGTGCCATCTCCAACTACTGTTTTGTTTTTCCAAATCGTAGAGCCGGCCTTTTTTTTCAACGTGCAATAGCTTCCATTGCCCAAGAACCTCTCTTTTCGCCTAGAATAACTACTATAAATGACCTCTTTACACAGCTGTCCGGTTTTGAGCAGATAGACAGAATTGAGGCATTAACGGTCCTATGGAAGAATTATAACAATATCTCATCTAAAAAGGAGAGCTTTGACGAGTTTATCTTTTGGGGTGATATAATACTATCCGATTTCGACGATGTGGATAAGTACATGGTAGATGCAGCCATGCTTTTTGCAAACATCAAGGATCTCAGGGAGATAGAGAGCGATTACTCCTTCCTTACACAAAGGCAGATGGAGGCAATCCACCAATTCTGGAATAATTTCCTTCCGGTTGGTAACAGTGATGAAAAGCAGAAATTCAAAGCTGTATGGGAGGTGCTATCTCCTTTATATGAGAGTCTTACCAAAGAGTTATCCGGACGTTCAGTTGGATTTGAGGGGATGATATACAGAAAAGTTGCATCTTCTATTATGACGGGAGCTTATCAGGAAGAGGCTATGTTTAAGCCACTCTTCTCATATCGGAAAGTTGTATTTATCGGATTCAATGCGTTAAATCCATGTGAGAAGATCCTGATGAATATGCTTAAAAAAAGAGGTGTTGCGGATTTTTACTGGGATTATGCAGGAGAGATGATAAAGAACAAAGATAACCGTTCATCTTTCTTTATGGATGAGAATCTGAACAGCTTTCCCTCATCAATGCCGCTAAATACAGAAGAGCCACAAACATGCTCCATTGAGGTTACAGGAGTACCATCTTCAACCGGGCAGGCAAAGAGGGTTATGAATATTATAAAGGAGGTCGGCGGTGGCATCAATACAGCCGTAGTACTTCCTGACGAGTCTTTGCTCATGCCTGTGATATATTCGATACCTGAGGAGGTGGAGGGGGTGAATGTCACTATGGGATATCCTCTCAAACAAGGGTCTATAGTATCTCTTATCGAGAGTATTCTGGAACTTCAAAGAGGTGTCTCATATTACAGAAGAGTCTTGCCGGTACTTAGACACAACTATATCCGCACTATTGCTTCAGAAGAGACAACTGTTCTGATAAGGAGGATTGTCAAGTATAACATGGTCTATATTAATAAAACAGAATTTGATAGCCATCCCCTGTTTAAAATAATATTCAGGGAGGTGAAGGATATATCCTCATACTTGCTTGAAATACTGGGCTACATGAATAATTCTGTAGAACTTGGTTCTATCGAGAAAGAATTTATTTATACTCTCTACACCTCTGTTACAAAGTTGAGAGATCTGCTTCCGCCGGTTAACACAGATACATACATCAGGATATTGGAACAGATTATAAACAGCACTACTATCCCTTTCAGAGGAGAACCACTGAGTGGGCTTCAAATAATGGGAGTCCTTGAAACAAGATCCCTTGATTTTGAGAATGTGATTATCTGTTCGATGAATGAAGGGGTATTTCCCGGCAAATCCTTCTCAAACTCATTTATACCTGCAACATTAAGACGTGGATTCTCTCTTCCTGATATGGAATACAACGATACAGTCTCTGCCTATCTTTTCTACCGGTTGATTTCAAGAGCCAACAGAGTATTTATGCTATATGATACAAGAAGCGAGGGGCTTAAGAGCGGGGAGATTAGCAGATACATCTATCAACTAAAATATCATTTCGGGTTACCGATAAAAGAGAGCATATCAGCACAAAGAACAGAGATACCACCTACAAGGAATATTGTTGTCTCAAAGAGTGACGAAATTATCAGAAGACTATGTGAAATGTATATGCCGGGCGGGAGTACAGCCCTCTCTGCAAGTGCAATTAATACATATATAGGTTGTCCTCTGAGGTTTTATTTTCAATATATTAAAGGGTTGAAAGAGGAAGAGACCGTCGAAGAGGGAGTTGAAGCCCAGACTTTCGGCTCAATTTTCCATGATGTTATGAATAGCCTATATTCAGAGTTCAAAGGTAAGACTGTCACATCCGAAATGTTGCAGAAACTCCTTAAAGATGATGACAGGATAGAAAAGACCCTTAAGGAGTCATTTTACAAAATAATGAATATGCAGGAGGTGGTTGGTCGTAATTTGTTGACTAAGACACTAATAAAAAAATATATAAGGCAAACGATTTCATTCGATTCAAAAATAACGCCTTTTGAGTATTTAGATTCCGAAAAAACTATCGAAACAACTATTGAACTTAAAGACGGATTCTCGTTGAAATTCAAGGGAATTATTGACAGGTTGGATAAAACAGCCGAGGGGAGGCGAATTGTTGACTATAAAACAGGAAGCGGTACTTTTTTACAGGGTTTCAATTACGAAAAAATGTTTTCCGATAAGCAGGAAAAAGGTGATGCAATTATGCTCCAGCTTATTCTTTATGCAGTCGTACTTGATGGTGGATTGGCAGATATTATTGAACCATATATGCTTAGGGGCATTTTTAAATCAAAGCGTTTCTTCAGAACAGTTGATAATGAGGTGGCAGATAGCTTCATGCCACTTCTCACAACGAAGTTATCTGAGCTTTTTGACAAGGAGCTTCCTTTCAGCCAGACCAAGAATGAGAAAAATTGTGAATATTGTCCGTTTAATATAATTTGCAGATAACAATGGGATATCTCAAAATACTGAAAGCATCGGCGGGATCCGGAAAGACTTATAATCTAACCGCTGAGTACCTTAATCTTATTGGGCAAGATAAGGAGGCTTTCAGACACGTTCTTGCTGTAACCTTTACCAATAAGGCGACAGAAGAGATGAAGCGCAGAGTTATTGAAGAGCTTTTCAAGAGATCTGCCTCCAATTCCGTTGCCAGAGAGAGGCTTATAGGCATACTTCATAACTTCTCATCATTCAATATAAGCACAATTGACCGTTTTTTCCAACAGACAATGAGAGCATTTGCCAGAGAAATAGGTAAGAGCGGGTCATACAACATAGAGCTGGATGACGACCTTGTGATAAGTGAGGCAATCGACCTAATGATACAGGAACTGGACCTTACTGAAAACGAGGAGTTGCTGGACTGGTTAATTCAATTTTCTTCGGATTCGATAGAAGAGGGAAGATCGTGGGATGTCAAAGGAGGAATTAATGTACTCGCAAAGCAGATGTTCAAAGAGAGCTTTAGAGTTGTCAAGGGAGATTTTGACGCTGAGTCTCTCACCAAGACAGCCTTAAAAAAATATATTAATAGCTTGGATGAAGTAATCAAGAGCTATGAAAGTGAGGTGATTGCGATTTCTAAAGAGCTCTTCTCTACATTAGAGAGGCATGGACTGAGAAGCGACAGTTTTAAAGGAGGCAATCGTTCTTCAAAAATAAAATTCTATGATAAGATAGCTAATGCTGATTATAGTGTAGCTCCGGAATACCTTCTACCTTTGACTGAGGATTTTGGTAATTGGTATGCAAAAACTATTGAGAAAAGTGATCCGTCTATTTTCTATGCGATTGAGACAGCATACAAAGAATCATTGTTGGAACTTGTCGAGAGAACCGTTAAGCTACAAGAAAAATGGATTGAGCGTAATTCGGCACAGCTTGTAAGAAATAATATCTATACTTTGGGAATATTGATAGATATAAACAATAAGGTCCAGAAGTATTCAAAAGATAACAATATATTGCTCCTTTCTGAGACAACTGAGATTCTGAACAATATTATTGACGGGAGTGACACTCCGTTTATTTACGAGAAGATTGGAACCCGCTATGACCACTTTATGTTGGACGAGTTTCAGGATACATCTCTTATGCAGTGGAACAACTTCAAACCGTTGATAAAAAACAGCGTGGCATCAGGAAATCTTAATCTTGTTGTCGGTGATATAAAGCAAAGCATATATCGTTGGCGAGGATCGGAGTGGACACTCCTTAACTCAGGAATTTATAATGATTTTACAAATAATGAGATAGAGGAGAGACCTCTTGATGAAAACTGGCGTTCGTTTGAAAACGTAGTAGATTTCAACAACCGTTTCTTTGCATACGCAGCAACACAGTGTGACAGATTGTTGGGTGAGGATAACAACACTGCCGCATCAATATATTCAGATTCTCAACAAAGAGTTTGTAATCTAAATAAGGGAAAGGAAGGCCATGTCAAGGTTAAATTCGTTGACAATGAAGATAAAAGATGGAAGGAAGATGTATTGGAAGAGTTGCCATCTCAGATTAATACTCTTATAGAATCCGGATTTCTTTTCAGTGATATTGCTATTCTTGTAAGAGTTAACAAGGAGGGTGTAACGGTCGTCAACAAACTTATTGAAAGCGGTTTTCCGGTTGTTTCAAACGAATCATTACTCATTTCGTCTTCCGCAGGCGTTAGAAAGATTATCTCATTACTGAGGTATGTTAATAATCCGGAAGACCCGATAAACACAACCATAGCGGAATTTGAGGGAGTCAGGGAAATCTCTGTAGACGAGATTATCCGATTACCACTGTATGAGATGTGCGAAAGAGTTCTAGAATTATTACCTAATGGCATCAGTAGCTCGGATTATCCATATGTTCAGGGTTTTATGGACGCTGTGTCTGAATATCTTATAAATAAAAAGCCAGATTTGAACTCTTTTCTTGAATGGTTTGATACAAAGTGGGACAAACTCTCTCTCTCATCGCCGGATGAACAGAACGCAATCAGAGTGATGACTGTACACAAATCCAAAGGTTTGGGAATGAAGGTGGTGATAGTTCCATTCTTTGATATGGGGCTGGATCATGCGAAGAGTTCTACTGTGTGGTGCAAACCTGACAGAGAACCATTCAATGCGATGCCTTACTTGCCTGTTGTTTATAAAAAAGATCTGTTGATGACTATTTTTTCCAAGGACTATTTGGAGGAGAGGCAAAAAGCATTTATTGACAATCTGAATATAGCATATGTTGCGTTTACAAGAGCAAAGCAGGAGCTTATAATTTACTCTCCTGTCGCGAATCAAAATACTCTTTCAACTATTCTTTATGAATTTATAAAGGATCAACTGGACGAAAATTTAGAATACAACCTGGGTACTTGGTCCCGAGGGAAAAAAGAGAGTCAGCAAAACAGGATAATATACGAGGATCCTTTTATTTCGGTAGCTCCGGGAAACAGGCTGCGTCTTGCATTAAAGGCAGGAGAGTTTTTTGATAAGGAAAGTAAGAGAAATTATGGTGTTATTATGCATAATATTCTTTCCGGAGTATACACAGAAGCAGATCTTCCTCTAAGTGTGAGAAAGGCGGTTTCGACAGGGGAACTCGGAGCAGGAGAGGAACAGGGAGTTACTGAGCACCTCTCTTCATTACTTGCCGGTGTAAGGGAGCGGCATTGGTTTGATTCCACATTCAAGATTTATAATGAATTGGAAATATTGAATCCTGGCGGTGATGTGAGTCGTCCTGACAGGGTCCTGCTGGATAAGGATAGAGCAATTGTCATCGACTTCAAGTTCGGGGATGTCAAGAAAAAGTCACACATATCACAAGTTGCAAGATATGTCAAACAGGTTGAAAAGATTTCCGGAACTCCGGTGCAGGGATACTTATGGTACCTCGAGAATAATGAAGTTATTGAGGTTATTTGAGACCCTTTCCTGAGATTTTTTCTGCAATGAAACCCTCAATTATCTCGAAAGGTGCATCTTTTAACAAAACAGTCTTCGATCTGTCCAACAGATACAAGGATGGGGTAGGTCGCATGTCATATAGAGATCCGTTCATTATTGAGAGATCCTTATTACATCCATTAATCCATTTTTTACTCAATTGGGGAGCATAAGATCTCCAATTTTCAAAATCCACGCCGGCATACATTGTCAGTATCTTAACCTTTCCATCCGCAGCGGCCAAAACATGGGAGGATTCCATACTCTTCATTGTTGACTTGC
This sequence comes from Rikenellaceae bacterium, assembly GCA_034928745.1. Classification (GTDB taxonomy): domain Bacteria; phylum Bacteroidota; class Bacteroidia; order Bacteroidales; family UBA932; genus Bact-08. The sequence goes on along the minus strand of JAYFOS010000013.1, from coordinate 33,447 downwards.
AGGTTGGGCAATCAGGGTCAAAAAATATTAAAATCAGATATTCAGATGAGGTTTTATATAGGGAACTCACTTTACCATCGGCATATACATAAGAAAAGTCTATGGCTTTTGTTCCCAACCTGTTTCTTAATGCTAGATCCAGCTGGTTTTTGAGGCGCTCTTTAATTGTCGTATCAATCTTGTCGGTTTGTGTATAACGGTTAAGGACAGCAATATAGAGCTCTTCATTTCTGAAGACAGAGTTAGGATGATAAAGTCCTGTTTCAAGCATATCTTGAATTTTCATCATCATTTTGGGATTTCCGGCTATGGCGCTGTCTGCCAGCTTTGTCACAGATTTAAGTGCTGCCTCGTGAGGCACTACGGTCAGGTATTGTAGATATGCGCTGAAGTGTGTGTTGAGTGCCTGCTTGTTTGCTATATAAGAAGTGTCTTTGAAGTTTACATTGTCCCAGAAATGATCTGCTATATATAGGGCAGCCTCTTTTTCGTCGGTGATAATTGAGGGTACCTCTATCATCTTCAGGGCACCTTTTGACGATTCCTGAGCTACATCCCTTTTGCCTTTACAAGAGGCTAAAATTGCTGTCAGACACAAAATAATTGCTGCAGTTTTGTTGAAATTCATAATATCGGATATTTGTTCTCTTACAAAATTATAAACTTGTTGCGATAAAAATTGTTTATTTCTAAATTTAGATTCAATTTAAATATTATGGAGAAATCAGACATAGGACTTATCGGTCTGGCCGTCATGGGTGAGAATCTTGTCCTCAATATGGAGAATAAGGGGTTTAAAGTTTCGGTGTATAACAGAACAGGCGAGGTTACAAAGAAGTTTGCCGAAGATAAGGCAAAGGGTAAAAATATCAGACCTTATTACAATTTAGGAGAGTTTGCCGACTCTCTTGCTTCACCAAGGAGAGTTATGTTAATGGTTAAAGCAGGAGAAGCAGTTGATTCAATAATTGACCAACTTCTACCAATTCTCTCTCCTGGCGACATTATAATTGATGGTGGAAACTCCTTTTATAAGGATACAGATAGAAGGGTCAGGTATGTGGAGGCTAAGGGATTATTTTATATTGGGACAGGTATTTCAGGAGGAGAGGAGGGGGCATTGAAAGGCCCTTCCATAATGCCAGGCGGCTCCAAGGAGGCTTGGCCTCATTTAAAGCCAATATTTATGAACATTGCGGCGAAAGCGGATGATGGAACAGCTTGCTGTGAGTGGATAGGTCCGGGTGGAGCAGGGCACTTTGTAAAGATGGTTCATAATGGTATTGAGTATGCGGATATGCAGCTTATTAGTGAAGTTTATTTTCTTTTAAAGAGACTCTATAAAAAGAATAATGATGAGATCGGCAGTTATTTTCGGTCTTACAATGAAGGTAAACTGAAGAGTTACCTAATGGAGATAACTGCTGAGATTCTGAAACACAAAGACAAGTCCGGAGGTTATGTGCTTGATACTATTTTGGACGCAGCCGGACAAAAGGGAACAGGCAGATGGACTGTCAGTAGCGCAATGGAGCTTGGAGTCCCTCTGAATATTATAGCTACGGCGGTATTTGAGAGAGCCATCTCATCTCTGACAGAACTTCGTGATAACGGAGAGTATATTTATCAACGGAAGCTTCATACCGGATATCTTGAGGAGCCTGATGAGGTCTTCAACGCTATGTATTGTTCAAAGGTGGCCTCATATTCACAGGGATTTGACCTTATGGAGAGGGCTTCTGGGGAGTATGGTTGGGGATTGGATCTCGCAGATGTTGCAAGAATCTGGAGAAACGGATGCATAATTCGTTCTGTATTTTTGGATGATATAGCTAAGACATTCGAGGAGAAAAAGAGTGATAACACACTACTGCTTTCACCCCTGTTTGTAGAAGAGATAGATAAGCACATTGATATATGGAAGGAGGTAGTCTCAGATGCGATATCTGCAGGGTTATCCCTCCCTGTTATGTCAGCCTCTCTTAATTATTTTTTCTCTCTGACAACAAAAAGATCTCCTGCAAATTTGCTGCAAGCTCAGAGGGACTATTTCGGAGCCCATACATTTGAAAGAATTGACAAACCCAGAGGAGAGTTATATCATGAGGATTGGATAAATCAGGAACAGGAGTAGCCACTATGGAAAATCTAGTATTTGTAATCTTCGGAGGTTCTGGAGATCTTACCCGGCGTAAGTTGATCCCCGCACTATATAATCTTTATAAAGAGAAAAAAGTCCCTCAATTATTCAAGGTGCTTGGCGTAGGTCGTACCCATTATACTGATCAGTCATATCGGACTCATCTTAGAGAGTATCTGGTCAAACAGGTAAGAAACGATGAATGGAACGAAGATATTGCTCAGGAATTTCTTAACTCGATTCATTATTTTTCTATGGATCAGACAATGGAATCTGAATACTTGAGACTTAAAAATAAAATCGGGGAGATTGATTCCGGTTGTGGTAACTATATCTATTACCTTGCAACACCTCCGGTGCTTTATGACAAGATTCCTTTATTCCTTAAGTCTTCCGGACTTAATGAGGCGGAATGCGGCAGTGTCGGAAAGGGTATTAGAAGGGTGATTGTGGAGAAACCTTTTGGCTACGATTTGGGCTCTGCCGAGAGATTTAATATGATATTCCATAGTGTTTTCAAAGAGGAGAATATTTATAGAATTGACCATTTTCTGGGAAAAGAGACAGTACAGAACATTCTTGCCTTACGTTTTGCAAATGGTATTCTGGAACCTATCTGGAATCGGAATTACGTTGAAAGGGTAGAGATTACTGCCGTTGAAAATCTTGGAGTGGGCAGCAGAGGCGGTTATTATGAAGGAACAGGTGCTTTAAGGGACATGGTTCAGAATCATTTGATTCAGTTGCTTGCTTTGGTTGCGATGGAACCTCCTAGAGAGTATAACGAAAAGGAGTTCCGGGATGAAGTTGTTAAGGTTTATAAATCACTGAAACCTTTAACTGATGGGGATATTGAGTCAAATGTAATCCGGGGACAGTATACATCTTCATCTTTACCGGGTAAGGTGGGATACCGTCAGGAAAAAGGGGTGGATACTGAATCACACACAGAGACATTTCTTGCAATGAAGTTATTTATCAATAACTGGCGTTGGGAGGGGGTCCCTTTTTATATAAGAACAGGTAAGGAGATGCCAACTAAAGTGACTGAAATTGTAATACACTTCAGGCAAACACCTCATACGCTTTTTTCCGGGAGAAAAGAGATTCCTGCAAATAATCAGTTGATTATAAGGATACAACCCAATGAAGGAGCGATTCTTAAATTGGATATGAAGGTTCCTGGCACCGGTTTCGAAGTAAAACAGGTAACAATGGATTTTACCTATGATAAACTTGGTGTACTTCCGACAGAGGATGCCTATTCAAGATTGATAGAGGATTGCATGAATGGTGAACCGATTTTATTTACCAGAAGTGATGCTGTTATAGAAAGTTGGAGTTTTTTTGACAGAATTCTCACTTTTTGGAAGACCAATAATTCTCCGTTATATGGTTATCCTGCAGGTACTTGGGGGCCATTGGAAAGTGAGACCATATTCCAAGGTGCAGGAAAGTGGACAAATCCTTGTAAAAATTTAATAAATACCGATTTGTATTGTGAATTATAATTATCCGCAAGCTAGAGAATTAACGGAAATCCTTATCAATGCCGTAAGAAATAAGGATGGCTTCTTCTATTTGGCAGTTTCCGGGGGAAACGGCGCTTCAGTGTTGTTTAAACTTTGGAGGGATATTTATTCTGCATTGATTCCATGGGAAAAGATAGAAATTTTTTGGGTTGATGAGAGGTGTGTCCCGGCAGACCATCCGGAAAGTAATTATGGAAACGCCAAAAGAGAGCTGTTAGATCATGTATATGTGGAAGAGAGTAGGATTCACAGACTAATAGGTGAGAACGACAATACCATGGAGGCGTCAAGGTATTCGAAATTGGTTAATGAATTACTTCCACAATATAATTTTCTTCCTCAGTTCGATATGATTATTCTTGGCATAGGAGAGGACGGCCATACATCTTCGATATTCCCCGGACAAGATTATTTGATGAATTTCCCAGAGCCATACGCTCCGTCAGTGAATCCCTATACCGGTCAGAAAAGAGTGGCGATGACAGCATCGACGATTCTGAATGCCTCAGAACTGGTTTTCTACTTATATGGAGAATCTAAAAAGGCAATTATTGAAAAGATAGCTGTTAAGCCTGATAATTATTCTTTCCCTGCTTTATTTTTCTTGGAAAATAGATTAAATTGCAGATTATTTTGGGATAGATAGACTTTTATAATATGAATATTTTTAGCATACTGTTACTTTTTACATCTTTCTTCATTACGGTGCTTGCTATATATTCATCCAAATTCAAAGGCACACCAAGTGGAAAGTATTTCTTCCTGCTTCTCTCATCCATAGCGCTTTTCTCTTTTTGCTATGCATTTGAGATAGACAGCCAGAGGTTATACTATAAGCTCTTTTGGCTCAAAGCCGGTTATCTTGGCCTTGCCACAATTGCACCTCTATTTCTGTTATTTGTCCTCTCTTTCACCGGAAAAGAAAAGTATATTACTCATTGGCTGATTGGGTTGATTGTAGTGCTTCCTCTTTTCACTCTTGTCGCAAATTATACGAATGAGATGCACCATTTGTACTACACAAATATTTGGGTCAAGAATGTCGGCATGTTTTCTGTACTAGTGCTTGAAAGAGGTGTATTTTATTGGCCATTAATTGCCTATACAACTATTTTTAACCTTATTTCCGTTTTGCTATTATTCGGGATAATCGTTAAAAAAAACGGTAGTTTCAGAACTCAATCCGTACTGATTTTATTATCAACTCTTCCACCTTGGCTTATCAATGCTTTGTATCTGTTGCGAGAAAGCCCGAACGGGGTTGATTTCAGCGCTTTCGGCTTTATGTTTACTGCCATATTCATTTCATTTGCTCTTTTTAACTATCATCTTCTTGGCTTTATTCCTATAGCTCTTGAAAATGTATTTAGTTCCATGCATGACGGAGTTATCCTGTTAGACTCAAAAAACAGAATTGTAAATTTCAACATTGCGGCAAATTGTATGTTTAAAACCCTTGACAAAGAGATAGTCGGGGAGAATGTAAATAAACTTCTTAAGGAACATGAGAAATTACTTGTCAAGATAGAGGAGAAAAACAACGAAGTATTTACATTCTGTATGGAAAATGGTGATAATCCTATGTATATACAAGCGAAGGTTCTTCCGATAATGGATAAAAGAGATATAACCATAGGACAAGCTGTGATGCTTTATGATATTACAGAGGAGACCAGATCCAGAGAGAAGCTCCGTGTGTCGAACGAAACAAAAGATAAGCTCTTTTCTATTGTGGCACATGACCTGCGCGGCCCTATGGGCAATATGATGAACCTCCTGACATTGATAAATGAACAGTATGAATCAATGGATGTCTCTGAGATCCAAGAGATGATAAAGATTCTTGATTCACAGGCACAAAATACATTCAGACTTATCGAGAATCTACTGTTCTGGTCAAGAAGTCAGTTGGGTCAGATTGTCCGTACTCTTGAGAATGTTAAGGTTAAGACACTGATTTCAGAAGTTGCTGAGATTCTATCGCCGTCATTGAAGGCAAAAGAGATATCTGTTGACTTGAAAATAGATGAAGATATTGAGATTTTGGCTGATGTGGAGATGTCCCGGATAGTATTCAGAAATATTTTAAGTAATTCCGTCAAGTATTGTAATATTGGCGGAGTTGTTACTGTCTCTGCCAGTAGAAAGGGAAACAACATCGAAATTGCTGTAGAAGACAATGGCATCGGCATGAACGAAGCTACGTTGGCATCTCTGTTTACTTGGACAAAAGAGAGATCCGTACCGGGCACCAATCGGGAACAGGGAAGTAGACTCGGACTTATACTCTGTAAGGAGTTTGTGGAAAAACAAAACGGTTCGATTTCTGCAGAGAGTGAGTATGGTAAATGGAGCCGCTTTACAATAACTCTACCTTCTGCTTCTCAAGAGAAGATTTCATAGCCTGATAACCAAGATCATATATTGTGTCAACCTTGGCAAGATCAAACGCTTTGAATTGCATAGCCTCCTCAACTTCGACAAGAATGTCGCATAACTTTTTCTCAACTATCGTATTTGCCCTGAAAACGAAGTGGTAGGTTCTTTCAGCAACACCAATTATACTGGTTGAATATTTGTCTGTTAAAAGGGGACTTACATTTATTCCAATCACTTTTTCGCAATCTTTTCTGATAACAGATACAGGGAAATTCATGAAGAGACCTCCGTCTACATATCGTACCCCCTCAATCTCAACAGGCTTGAAAAATACCGGCACACAAGCAGATGCCATTACCTTTTTTGATAATTCTCCCGAGTTGAAAATAACACTCTTTCCATGATCAAAGTCAGTTGCAACGACATTCAGAGGTATTTTCAACTCCTCAAAGGTATTTACCGGTATGTTGGATTCAAGGAATTTTATGAAATCTGCTGTTCCGAAAAGACCGGATTTCGGTAGTGTAAACTCAATGAAATTGTTAATATATCTCTCTTTGAAAAGCCCCTTTATCTTTTCCGGTGAGAGACCGGCCGCATACATTGATCCAACAATGGCGCCGGCACTTGTCCCGGAGATTACCTCCGGCATCAGTTCATATTCCTCAATTGCCTTTAAAGCTCCGGCATGCGCGAACCCTTTTACTCCACCTCCAGATAGAGCTATTCCCAATTTGTATTTATAGGACATACTCAAGTATTTTACGGGTAATGTCTGCATCAACAGAGCGGTTTTCTCCAAAGTGGACATCTCTCTCTCTGAATCTGGACACTATCTCCTCTATGGTGTCGGTTCCAATATTGTTTTCAGATAACCGCGTTTTTAGTCCGAGTGATCTGAAGAAGCCGTCTGTGCATTCTATTGTCATTTTAATTGCCATCTCTTTGTCTGTCTCCTCAATGCCCCAGATTCTTCTGCCCATTTGCACAATTTTATCTCCCTTTTCCTCTCTCATCACCCACATAGTACCTTTTAAAACAATGGCAAGGGTGTGCCCGTGAGTTAGATTGTGCAAGGCACTCAACTCATGTCCGATCATATGTGTTGCCCAGTCCTGTGTAACACCCATCGCGATAAAACCATTGAGAGCCATCGTGGCGGAGAGCATGAATGTTGCCATGTCGTTGTAATCAAGATCTTTGCCATACACTCTCGGGGCTATTTCAACAATAGTGCTTAATATACCTTCAGCCCATCTGTCCATCAACGGTGATTGGTCAGATGTGGTCAGATATTGTTCAAGAACATGCACAAATGTGTCTGTCAAGCCACAGGCAATCTGAAACGGCGGAAGAGAGAATGTTACTTGAGGGTCCAGTATCGAAAATATCGGATATGCACTATAAAATGCAAATTTTTCTTTGAGGTTTTGATTAGTTATGACAGCACCCCTGTTCATTTCTGAACCGGTGGCAGGTAATGTAAGAACGCATGCCAACGGTAGAACCCCTTTATATAGATATGGCTTCCTGACAAGATCCCATGCATCTTCTCCTATCAAAGATGCTGCAGCTATGAGCTTGGAACCGTCAATTACAGATCCTCCGCCAACAGCCAGAATAAAGTCAATATTCTCTGACTTGACGATAGTAATCGCTTTTCTAAGAGTTTCGACAGTTGGGTTTGGCTCAATACCCCAAAATTCGATAAAGTTGAATTTTTTCAGGGCTTTTATTACTTGTTCGTATACACCGTTTTTCTTCACACTGCCACCGCCGAAGGTAACAAGTATTCTCTTTCCGGCAGGAATTTCAGTGCTTAGTGATGCTATTGTGTCTTTGCCAAAGATAAGTTTGGTTGGGTTGTGGAATATAAAATTGTTCATAATTTATAAACTTCAGGGTTGATTAATGTAAATATAATTAAAAAAGGACAGCAATCAAATACTGATTGATGTCCTTTTCGTTCCAGTGGTCCCGGTGGGTCTCGAACCCACGACCCCAACATTAAGAGTGTCGTGCTCTACCAACTGAGCTACAGAACCATTTTCTTTTGAGGCTGCAAATATAGCAATAATTTTCTTATCAAGAAGTGATAGATTGTTTTTTTTAATAAATTTGTTGTAAAAAGCGCTCAAAATGAGATGTATTTACAAACACCATTAATCAATAAAGAGAAGCTAAAGCTCCGAGAAAAGGGCTTCAAGTCTGGATTTAAAGAGCTCTCAGTTAAAAAAGGATCCATTATTGACTGCTCCGAACTATTCGCATTGGTTTTAGTTTGTGTGACAAAGGGCAGGATAAGATTGCTTGTAGGACACCAGAAAGAGGAGATTTTTTCTGGCAGGGAGATGTTTCTTATGAGGACAGGCAGCGGTATGCTTGAAGTTATACATAATGCCGAGATTGTATTATTGATTTTGGACGATGAGTGGGGCGCTTTTTATAAAGATCTCAAGGATCAATCTCATATAATTACTGGAAAAAAATTCTTATTCCAATTACCATCTTTGGAAATCAAACCAGGATTGGAGCTGTTTTTAGAAGCTCTCTCTGATGAGTCACGGATGAAACATTATAACCGGAATCCACAGGATGAGATGCGCATTCAATTGAAAAAGACCTACTCAAAAAGGACCCTTATACATTTTATGGCATTACTTGACGAAAGTGTTTCCGATTTTTATGATTTTATAAACACAAACTATTCAAGGTACAAAGGGGTTGAAGAGTTGATATTGCTCTCAGGGCTTACTCAAAGCACCTTCAATAGAAAATTCAGGGAGTACTTTGGCGATTCTCCGTATCAGTGGATTTTATCAAGAAGGGCTGATCAAATACAGCGAAGATTGATAGCGGGGGGTGAGGCAATAAGAACTATCATGAAAGACTTCGGTTTTATCGATGCCTCTCACTTCAACCGTTTCTGCCGTTCAATGTTTGGCAAAACGCCGACTCAAATGAAAAATAAATAGGTGTAGATTATTTCTGTTTGTTTAAAAGGTCCCGAATCTCTCTCAGAAGGGTAATATCTTCCGGGATTGGTGGTGGCGTTGCAGGGGCTGCAGATACCTCCTCTTTCTTTTTGTTCAATTTGTTCATGAGCTTGATCATCATGAATATGGCGAAAGCAACTATCAGAAAATCAAAAACAACCTGAACGAGATTGCCATAATTGATGGTTACGGGAGGTGTCATTGCGCCACTGGCATTGATTGCTGCTTGTTTAATTGTAATTTTCAAGTCTGTGAAATTAACCCCACCGATCATCAAACCCAGAGGTGGCATCAAGATATCGGAAACCAAAGAAGAGACGATTTTGCCGAATGCCCCTCCAATGATTATACCTACTGCCATGTCGACTACATTGCCTCTCATGGCAAACTGCTTGAATTCATCTATTATTTTCATAGCTGTGATGTGTTATTTTAACAAATATAATAAATTCCATACTTTTGCAGCTAACAAATCATTTTTGCCATGGAGTGGATTTCTAACCTTTTTTTTGGCGGATCTGTTGCCCAATCAGTAATAGTTCTTGCTTGTGTAATAACGATAGGTCTTATCTTGTCAAAAATAAAAATTGCAGGGATATCGTTTGGTGTAACTTGGATACTTTTTGTGGGTATTGCTTTTAGCCATTTCGGACTAAGTATGGATGTGCATACACTTCATTTCGTGAAGGAGTTTGGATTGATATTATTTGTTTATAGTATTGGTTTACAAGTCGGCCCCGGGTTTTTCGCGTCATTGCGTAAAGGGGGGCTCAAACTTAACATGCTTGCAGTCCTGATTGTGCTTTTAGGAGTTGGAGTAACTCTTGTTATTAAATTTGTTTCAGGATTGCCTATATCAACTATGACCGGCATTCTCTCCGGTGCGATAACAAATACTCCCGGTCTTGGAGCGGCACAACAGACTTATTCTGAAATGCATGGAGCTGCCGATCCATCAATTGCAACAGGTTATGCCTTGGCATACCCTCTTGGTGTAATTGGAATCATCCTGTCTATGATTGTTCTCAGAAAACTCTTTTCTGTAACAATTGATGGCGAGAACGAGAAGATAAAAGAGCAACAGAAAGAGAACCCCGTTGAGACGATAAGATGTTCTGTCGTCGTCGAAAACAAGAAGCTTTTCGGAAGATCAGTCAAGGATCTGAAGCAACTGTTTGCTGTTGATTATGTCATGTCAAGAGTTTGCGGTAAAGACGGAAAGATAACAATAGTAACTGCTGAAACTCACATAAATGAAGGGGATCGGGCATTGATAATAACCCACAAAAAGGATGTGGAAGATATTGTGAAATTCTTTGGAAGTCAGGTTGAAATGACTGAGAGTGAGTGGGGAATATTTGACGTGGATGTAGTTCCGCGAAGGGTTTTGGTCACAAATAACAGTGTTAACGGGCGATCTCTTGCTGAGCTGAAACTTGGTAAGGCTTTTGGTATTACTGTAACCAGAATAAACAGGGCGGGAGTTGATCTTCTTGCCAAACCTGATACTGCATTGCAGATAGGAGACAGACTTACGATTGTGGGTACTCAACAATCAATAGACGGGGCAGCAAAACTCCTGGGTAATTCAATGAAAAGGCTTCGTGAGCCGAATCTGATCGCCATCTTTCTGGGAATTGCCCTCGGAATATTAGTAGGTTCAATTCCTTTTATGATTCCGGGTATACCTCAGCCTATAAAGCTCGGTTTAGCCGGAGGTCCTTTGATTATTGCAATTTTGATAAGTAAATTTGGTCCTAAATATAAGATTGTGACATACACTACAATGAGCGCAAACCTTATGCTGAGGGAGATCGGAATCTCTCTTTTCCTTGCCTGTGTGGGAATAGATGCCGGAGGCAATTTTGTTGATACAATTGTTAACGGAGGTGGAGCAATATGGATTCTCTACGGATTTGTTATCACTATAATTCCAATACTGATAGTCGGAATAATAGGAAGGTTATTCTTTAAAATGAACTATTTTTCATTAATGGGTCTTATAGCAGGAAGTACAACAGACCCACCTGCACTTGCCTATGCGAATTCAACTTCCGGGAATGATTTGCCGGCAGTAAGCTATGCGACTGTTTATCCGCTTACAATGTTTTTAAGGGTTTTGACGGCACAATTATTGGTGTTGTTTTGCTAAAAAGTTTTTATATTTGCAATCCCAAAATAGATGGCCCTATAGTTCAAGGGATAGAACGGAAGTTTCCTAAACTTCAAATTCGCGTTCGAGTCGCGGTGGGGCTACCAGGAGAGCCGGAAATACACGTCCGGCTCTTTTTTTTTTTGTATTATATCATTTATGCAATAATTTTATAGTACAATATTTATCTCTATGGATATAAAATCATTAGAAAACACAGGCTTTGAAACTATTGCAAATGCATTTAACGAAGCCTTCTGTAAGTATGAGATTCAGATCTCAAAACAAGAATTGAGTTTGATGCTTAAAAGGAGAGGGTTTGTTCCGGAGCTCTCATTTGGAGCATTCGATGACGAAAAGCTGGTGTCGTTTACATTAAACGGTATCGGATCTTACATTGGGGCTCTTACTGCATACGATACAGGAACCGGTACGTTGGAAGAGTACAGAGGCAAAGGTCTGGCGTCGGAAGTGTTCAATTACTCATTGCCTTTTTTGAGAAAAGCCGGAGTATCCCAATATCTCCTTGAAGTTTTACAACATAATACAACGGCCATATCCGTTTACAAAAACCAGGGTTTTATTACAACACGTGAATTTGGCTATTACAGAAAAAAACAATCTGAGATCAGCCTCAATGATAGTCACATCGTACCGCAGTTGAGTTTCCAAGAGATTTTTCTTGAAACAGTAAGCCATTGTACTTCATTCATCGATTTTATTCCATCGTGGCAAAATAGCTATGAATCAATTATCCGAAGTCAGGAGGGTTTTAAATATATTGGTGCTCTGTATGATGGCAAATTAGTCGGATATTGTATTTTGGAACCCTCTTCTGGAGACATTACACAGATTGCTGTAGATAAAAAGTATCGCAGGCAAGGGATTGGCACAAATATGCTGGCACAGGCATTAAGGCATAACAAAAATGAGTCTATAAAGGTGGTTAATACAGATATTAATTGCGGCTCAATTTCAGGGTTCCTTGATTCCAACTCAATTTCTTTGAGCGGCAAACAATACGAAATGATTAAAAAGTTATAAGCTTATTCGTTCTTTATATTTAGAGTTAAGACATTTTTCCCTCCGGAAAATGTGTATTCAACACTCTTGCACCGTCCCTTGATAATCATTAGGGCAATTTCGTGGAACTCGTCTTCCAATGGATTGTATTGTGCGCCGCCGCTTTCGCATACCAGGGCCAACGTTCCCTCTTTTTCAGAATAGGAGAGCATTATGTTTATTTTCGAATAATCCTTCTGCATAACCAAAACCTCCTCTGCCAACATTTGCGCATATTCACTCGTTTTTTGCGAAATGACGTGTTTCTCGCAGAAGAGGCCTATCTCTCCCTGAAGTTTGTAAAGGTCATAATTCTTGCTTGAAATGTCATGACACATACTCCTGACTCTATGTATAAAAGCCTTGGTTTTCTCGCGTTGCGGATTTTCAAATATTTGCTCAGGAGTCCCCTCTTCGTATATTATACCTTCATCCATATAGAACACTCTGCTGGAGATATTCCGTGCAAATTCCATCTCGTGTGTTACAATAAGCAAGGTCATTCCCTCTTTCGCAAGCTTACGTATTACGGCCAAAACTTCACTGACCATTGTCGGATCAAGTGCAGAAGTCGGCTCGTCAAAAAGTATTATCTCGCAATCCATTGCAAGACAACGGGCTATGGCAATTCTCTGTTTTTGCCCGCCCGAGAGTTCGTCCGGAAAATTATATGCTTTCTCGGCTAAACCAACAAGTTTAAGCAACTCCATTGCCTTTTTGTTTGCCTCGCTCTCTTTTTTATTGAGCAACTTTATCGGTCCAATTGTAAGGTTTTCAAGTATGGTCAAATGAGCATAGAGGTTAAATGATTGGAATACCATCCCCATCCTCTGTCTGATTTTCGGCACATTTGTCTCTTTACCCAAAAGGTCAATTCCATCGATAGTTATGCTTCCGCCCGATGGCGTTTCAAGAAGGTTAAGGCATCTGAGAAACGTACTCTTTCCGGTACCTGAGGGCCCTATTATGGAAATTACCTCGCCTTTATTTATGTTGGCATTTATATCCCTGAGAACAACAATATCCCCGAATTTTTTTGAAAGATTCTTAACTGAAATCATTACACTGCCTCCTCTGCTTTTTTTATTCTTTTTCTCTTAGGATCTACTGATATCTCCACTTTATCAAGTGCCCATGTAAGCAACCAAGCCAGTACTAAATATATAGCAGCTGCCATCAGGAGCGGAAAGAACGCATCAAATGTCCGGCTGCGGATTATGTCACTTGCCCTGGTTATATCTTGAACAGCTATATAGCCTACTATTGAGGTCATCTTTAAAAGAGATATGAACTCACCCTTATAGACAGGTAGTACCTGCCTCATAGCCTGTGGCATGATAATGTAAATGAAAGTCTCAACCTTCGTGAAACCTCCTGCTATCCCAGCCTCAGTCTGTCCTTTATCAACTCCTTGGATTGAAGTCCTGAACATCTCGGAGACATATGCGGCGAAATTCAGTGCAAAAGCGACTATTGCGGCAATTACAGGGCTGATGTTTACGGAAGCAAAGACAACATAGAAAATGATCATTAGAAGGACTAAAACAGGTGTTCCTCTTAGTAATGAAATATATCCTTTTGCAAAACCAAGCAGTAATTTTTTTCTCGACATCCTCATGTAGCACACAAACCCTCCGAGAATTGTTCCCAATAATGCCGAAAGAAGTGAAATTAGAAGTGTGAGTTTCAGACCATCTATTATCAGCTTATATCTGTTTTCAAGGATGAGATTGTTATAAAAGCTATCAGCAACAGATTGAAAAAATCCTTTTTTATCAATTTTTGATGTCGGAACAGATCCCGGGAAGGCAATATCGTCTGTCCGTGCAAGAATGCTGATCCCGCAATCGTAATACTTATCTGAAAAATCCACCTGCTTTTCCCGCTCTTCAGTTATCATCATTGAACAGGCCGCCATGTCTATTTTGTCTGTGGCTATAGAGGCAATCATACTTCCGAATTGAATGTCTGATGGGACATATTTCATCTTCATATAAGCCGCAAACCTTTTAGAAAGCTCAATGTCAAATCCTACAATCTGACCATCTTTAACTGCAGTAAAAGGAAGCCCTATATCACAGACTATGCCTACTCTGAGCTCTTCGTTTGCGTCGGACTCATCTATCTCAGGCATTTCAAAGATATCCTTCTCCATCCATCTCTGCACCATATCGTCATATACTCCTGAAGCCTTTATCTCTTTAAGGAAAGTATTGAATTTTTCCCTAAGAGTGTCTTTGTTTTCATTAAATGCTGCAGCAATAGGTACATCAAATACCTTTGGAGCCAGAATATCTACATCGGGATTATCTTTAATTATGAGCTTTAATCCCACATGATCAAAATATGCTGCATCAATCTTACTCATTTTAAGGGCCATCAACAGGTCCGATACAGTAGGATATTGCAATAACTCTGCGTCAGGTTGGTTTTCCATTGCATATTTCTCGTGAATTGAGCCGAGAAGAACTCCTATCCGCTTGTCTCCTATATCTTCGATTCCTCTCAATTTACCGGTACTCTTTCCAACCTCTTTGTCTTCGGCTGTCCTTTTCACCATTACCGCAATTCCACTCGGATAATAGGATTCAGAAAAAAGAACGCTTTTAGCTCTCTCTTCGGTTATCGAAAGGCCGGCTCCAATCATGTCAACCTTGCCAGAAATCAGAGCAGGGAGCATGGCTCCAAATTCCATGTTCACGATTTCAAGGCTCTTGCCCAATTTCTTTGCTATATATGATGCATATTCAATGTCAAAACCAACTACTTTTTGCGAGCCGTCAACATATGACATAGGCTCGGTTACGGCAGATGTGCCAAACCTGAGAACGCCGTTTTGACCTTCCAGCTTAATATCAGGCATCGGGCCGGGCTCTCCCTGTTTAGGAAACCATCTGTCAGACATCTTTTCGTAGGTTCCATCTGCCTTAATCTCATTGAGTACCTCATCCATAACCTGCTTCAGAGATGTGTTCTCTTTCTGGACAGCAAATCCGTACTTGTCATCCATAATGAGCTCATCTAGCACATAAACTCCGTCAACTTTAGCTGCAATATTAGCTAGAACCGGTTTATCATAGGAGGTAGCAATGGCTTTACCCTCTTTAACGGCCAGTGCACAGTCCATCACACTGTTAAAGTATGCGATTTTGGCATCGGGAAATCTCTCCAATACCATTTGATCTGCCACAGTCCCGCTCGGAACTGCAAATGTCTTACCCCCCTCAAGCATTTTGAGGTTTGTAATCCCATCCTCCTGCTCTTTGCACCCTATAAGCGACAACAGAGCAAAAGCCAGAATTCTTAGCTGTTTCATAGATTATTTTTAAGGTTGTACGAATATAATTAATATTTCAATACAGAAAATTGTATAGTTTTACTTAAAAATCAGAATGTATGAAGAAAATCTATCTTTTGTCAGTACTATTACTGTTACCCCTATGTATCCTTAATGCAAAAAAAAATAAGGTTTTTATCATCAATATGGTTACGGATCAGGGTTCAATAACATTGATGCTGTACAATCAGACTCCACTGCATCGGGATAATTTTGTGAAATTGTGCCATGATGGGATCTATAACAACGTTTTGTTTCACAGGGTTATAAAGGAGTTTATGATTCAGGCGGGCGATCCTCAGAGCAAGGAACATAAACCAGAAACAATATATGGAGAGGGAGATCTTGGCTACTCAATACAGGCAGAGATAAAACCTGAAATTTTTCACAAAAGGGGAGTCCTCGCTGCAGCCAGAGAAGGTGATAATGTAAACCCGGAAAGAAAATCATCTGCATGTCAGTTTTATATTGTGGTAGGAAAGAAATTTACTGATCAGGAGTTGGACAAGGTTGTGAAACGAATTGCAAAAGCAACAGGCGTGAATGATTATAAAATTTCTTCCGAGAGGAGGGAGATATACCGTACTTTAGGGGGAACTCCGCATCTTGACATGCAATACACTGTTTTTGGAGAGGTATTGGATGGTATGGACATCGTCGAGAAAATCTCAAAGGCAGATACTGACCAGAATGACCGACCGCTGAAAGATATTTGTATAATCTCCACAAAAGTTACAAAACATAGTCAGAGGTGGGTGAGAAGGCACTATTCCATATAAGTAATGGTAAAACAAATCCTTTAACGATAGAATTCTTTTGCTGAAAAAGTCATTATCTTAGCATAGATAATCTGCCTGTATGAAAAAAATATCATTTTTACTGCTTGTACTTCTATGTTCTATATACTCCTCGGCAAACGAAAGAATAGACTCTTTATTACTTGTTTTGGATAGGACAATAGTCAATTCAAATGATTATTCTCAACAAAAGGAATCTCATCTTTACAAGTTAAAGGAGTTGTTAAAGTATACAGAAAGTGATGACCAAAAATATCGAATTTGTGGGCAAATCTATGATGAATACAGATATTACAAATCTGATTCAGCTCTGATATATGCAAGAAAAAAGCTGCAAATTGCAGAGCGTTTAAATAATCAATTCAATCTTATAGATTCTCGTCTCAATCTTGCCTCAATTATGGGGGTTATAGGTCTTTATAAAGAGTCAATGGACCTCCTGTCTAATATTGATATCAGGGAATGCAAGGATTTGAAAGCATACTATTTTCATATATACAGGACAGTGTACGGATTTATGGCTGATTATGCTGTGTCCTCAACTGAAAAAGAGAAGTATGAAAAGTTAGTCTCAGATTATAGAGATTCTTTATTGATTGCAAACCCTCCAAATTCTGATACACATATTATTGTTAAGTCGGATCAGCTTATTGTAAATAAGGAGTATAGCAGAGCCTTGGCCGATCTGCTTTCGTATTATCCTAATATAAATGATGATAAACATACAAAGGCTATTATTGCATACTCTATAGCAGTTATCTACAATAAAAAAAAGGAAAGAGAACTTGAAAAGCAATGGCTGATTATCTCTTCTATAAATGATATTCAATCAGCCACAAAAGAATATATTTCTCTTAGAAATCTTGCTTTTATGCTATATGAAGATGGGGATATTGACCGAGCTTATAAATATATTAAAAAATCCCTTGAAGATGCTCTATTTTGTAACGCCCGGCTGAGAACATATGAAATTTCACTGATGATGCCGTTAATTGACAAAGCTTATCAGCACCAGTCGGAATCCAGACAGAAATTGATGATGGATACCATTTTTATTGTAAGTATACTTCTATTATTGTTGATGATTGCAGTATATTTTGTGTATCGTCAGATGAGAAAGTTAGCTTTAGCTAGAAAAAAGTTAAGTTGTTCAAATGATAAACTGAGTGATTTGAACCAAGAGTTATCAAGATTTAATTTTGAAATAAATAACACAAACAGAACTCTAGTTGAGAGTAATTTGATAAAAGAGGAGTACATTGGACGTTATATGGATCAATGTTCAGAATATATTGATAAATTAGACAATTACAGAAGGTCTTTGAAGAGGATTGCAAATTCGGGGAAAGTTGATGAGCTTTATCAGGCAATTCAGTCAAAAGATTATATCGAAAAAGAGTTGAAAGAGTTCTATCATAGTTTCGATATTACCTTTTTGCAATTATTTCCTCGTTTTGTAGAAGAGTTTAAAGAACTTCTTATAGATGATGAATGTGTTCAGCTTAAGCAAGGCCAAATGATGAATACAGAACTGCGTATATACGCCTTGATTCGTCTAGGTATCTCTGACAGTGTCAAAATCTCTCATTTTTTACGTTGTTCCTTATCTACTATATATAATTACAGGACAAAGATTAGAAACAAGGCGAAAGGTGTCCGGGATGAATTTGAACAAAAAGTCATGCGGATAGGTGTATTCCCAGAATAATTTCTTGAATTTATCCCGGATAAGTATAAATACTCCCTATTTTGATTACATGTTGACTACTTTTTTTTATTCTTCAAGAAAGTAGTTGTGGTTGATATTGTGATAATTGTCGATGTTGTTTTTTGTGATGGCACTACTTTTATTTTCTAATAAAAATAATGTATACCCCATCTTTTTACATTTGTTTATCCTTTAGGAAAAGCCACAATTATTGTTAATCTAAACTTAAAAAGATATCTGAACATGAAACAAAAAGTCAGAAACTGCCTTCTCGGTATACTCTGTTTATTGAGTACACTGTTGCCCTTTCCTGAACTTACAGCTCAGGAGGTCAGAACAACTGTAAGCGGAACAGTTGTAGATAAAAATGAAAAGGCATTGGTAGGAGTCACTGTATTTATAAAGGGGTCAAAAACAGGAACTACAACCAATGAAAACGGAGAGTTCAATTTATATTCCAAATCTTCAAAACCGATATTGGTGTTTTCTTATATCGGTTATGAGACAGTCGAAGTGATACCATCTGCCTTTTCCAATATTCATATTGTATTGAATGAAATAAATAAGCAATTATCTGAAATTGTTGTGATTGGTTATGGAACATTAAGAAAAAAAGATCTTACCGGGTCTGTTGGATCAGTGGGGAGCAAGGATATTGGTGATAAACCCTTGACAAGCGTTGGTGAGGCGTTGCAAGGGAAGGCTCCGGGGATTCAGGTCATTAATGCAGGAGAGCCCGGGAAGAATGTTACATTGAAAATAAGAGGCTTGGGTACCATTAATAATAGTGACCCTTTAATTGTTGTTGATGGATTTCCGACAGATTTGGGTCTGAATTCAATTAATGCCTCTGATATTGAAACCGTAGATGTGTTGAAAGATGCATCAGCAACAGCTATTTATGGTGCAAGAGGAGCAAACGGTGTTGTGATGATTACTACAAAAAGAGGTGACGGAGAAGGGTCAAAACTATCATATAGTGGTAATTATGGAATTCAAAGCGTTGCGAAACTTCCTGAAATGCTTGATGCTTCGGGGTATGCAGCATTAAATAATGATATAATGATTAATGCAGGTATGGCTCCTAACCCCGACTGGCAGGATCCTGCATCTTTAGGAAAAGGAACAGACTGGATGGATGCTCTTTTTGAACAAACTTCATTACAAAATCATACAGTCTCATTTTCTGGAGGAGATGCCAAGTCACACCACTATTTGTCTTTAGGTATGTTAGGCCAAAAGGGTGTGGTTCATAAATCTTCTTATCAACGATATACTTTCCAATCAAATAATGATGCCATGATCAAGGATTGGCTTAAGATATCAAGTAATATAACTTTTAGCACAGACAGTAAGATTAAAGGAGGCCATAATATTCTAAATACAATGAAAGCACTTCCTACTCAACCTGTCAAAAACGAAGATGGGAGCTGGAGTGGACCTACCGGCAACCCATATTGGTATGGTACTGTCCGTAACCCAATAGGAACAACAGAGTCATATAAAAGTGTGACAAGCGGTTATAATCTCCTGGCTAATGGTTCTGTTGAGGTTAGTTTGTTTAAAGGGTTGAAATTTAAAACTATGGGTGGAATTGATGCAAAATTTTGGTTTGTTGAAAGTTTTGATCCTAAATATAATTGGAAGCCTGACCCTGTAACAATTTCCGAGAAATATCAAAGTAGCGACCGCTCTTTAACATATTTATGGGACAACTATTTTACCTATGATAAATCTTTTGGTAATAGTAAGATTAATATAATGGCGGGGACAAGTGCGCAGAATAATGAACATAAATATTTTAACGGTAAAAAGACCGGGTTCCTTTACGATAATGTCAATCAGTTTGAGAATGGTGAAAATATTACATCTTTGACTGGTAATACCGAAGATTGGGCTATTTTTTCGTTGATTGGAAGAGCAAATTATAGCTATGCTGATAAGTACTTGCTTACTGCAACAATACGTAGAGATGGCTCTTCCCGTTTTACCGGAGATAATAAATGGGGAACTTTTCCATCTTTTTCTGCAGCATGGCGAATTACGGAAGAGCCATGGTTCAAGAAACCGGCATTTCTTGACTATATGAAAATAAGGTTAGGATATGGTGTTACCGGCAATCAAAATGTCGGTGGCCTTTATAGTTTTGCTTCATTATATAAGACAAGCAGTGTATATTCTTTTAACAACAATGTGGTCCCTTCTTTGGCAATAGTCAAGATGCCAAATCCGACTATTCATTGGGAGGAGGTTGAGCAGACAAACCTCGGTGTTGATATCAATATGTTTAAACAACGTGTCAATTTCACATTAGATGCTTATTTAAAATATACAAATGAAATGCTCGTTCCCATGTCTGTTCCGGTCTCTACGGGGTATTCAGATTATGATGTTCCGGATATAAATGCCGGCAGAATGGTTAATAAGGGAATAGAGCTGTCTATTTTCAGCACAAATATTAAAACAGATAATTTTGAATGGAGTTCGGTCTTCAATCTGACATATAACAGAGGTAAAATCCTTGAATTAAATAATGATACTCCGATGTATCTAAATCAAGTCTCTAATTCTTATGTTACTATACAATCTGTCGGACACCAGGCAAACTCGTTTTATGGCTTTGTGACAGATGGAATATTCCAAACAGAAGAAGAGGTGGCAAATCATGCTGTTCAGATTGACGGAGGTACATCTGTTGGTGATATTAAATTTAAAGACTTGAATAATGACGGTGTTATTAATGCAAAAGACCGTACATATATAGGTAATCCGAACCCGGATTTCATCTTTTCTCTATCTAATACATTTAGATACAAAAATTTTGACATGGATATATATTTATATGGAGTTGCCGGAAATGAGATATATAATGGCAATAGGACAATCACAGAGAGTATGTCGAGTGCTGTTAATCAATCATCAGCTACTTTAAATCGCTGGACAACAGAGCACACAAGCAATGTAATGCCTCGTGCTGTGTATGGAGATCCAAATAATAACAACAGGGCTTCTGATCGTTGGATTGAAGATGGTTCTTTTCTGAGAGTGCGTAATATTACGATTGGTTATACAATTCCAAGCAGGATGATTAATAAGGGAGGTATAGATTCATTCAGGATATATGCATCTTGTGAGAATCTGCTGACATTGACACATTATACCGGACTTGATCCTGAAATTGCAGAAATTGATTCCAGTATTGCCGGCTTGAATCAAAGTCTCAATGGATTGTACGGAATAGACTATAATGTTTATCCTGTTGTAAGGACAATAAGCATAGGATGTAAGATAATTTTTTAAAACTGAGAAAAATGAAAAAAATAAAATATTCCTACATTGTTATCTGTATAATTCTACTAACATCATGCAGCGATTATCTTGACAGGTTGCCATTAAATGGCGTAAGTTCGGATACCGAAATCAATACAGAGCAAGCCATAGCATTGACAAATGCTGCATATCAGCCAATTCAGTGGATGAATTTATATAATATGCGTTTATGGACATTGGATATTGTTGCAGGTAATAGCATTGTGGGTGGAGATGGTGGTTCAGATGGTATAGAGACTACTCAATTTGCCAATTTCATAACAACACCCGACAATCAAATTGCATTAGACATATGGAGAGGGGCAAATCCGGGAATTCTAAGGAGTAATCTGGTGTTGGAAAAAGTTCCTGATCTTGATATTCCAAGTTCAATAAAGGACAGATGTCTAGGTGAGGCATATTTTCTTCGAGCTCACTATTACTTCATATTAGTTAGAATGTATGGCGGTGTCCCGTTGATTCTTACTCCTCCTGAGCCAGGCAAAGAGATAACATCGCCAAGAACATCATCTGATAAAATTTATCAACAGATAATCTCCGACTGTGAAAATGCTATAACTCTGTTGCCTGAAAAAAGCAGCTACTCAGATTCGGATAAGGGAAGGATTTGTAAAGAAGCTGCGTTGACAATGTTGGCAAAAGTGTATCTTACATTGGGACGAAATTATAACGACGTTGTCACTATTTGCAAGCAGATCACAGCAATGGGATATGATCTGACTAAATGTAAATATGCTGATAATTTTGATGCAAGCATAAAAAATAATCCCGAATCAATATTTGAAGTTCAATATACAGGAAGCAGCGCATATGATTTCAATGGGAATGATAATCAGGCTAGTTGGCTGAGTACGTTTATGGGTCCCAGAAATTCTGGATTCGTGGCTGGTTCGTATGGGTGGAATCTTCCTAATCAGGAGTTTGTGGATTCGTATGAGCCCGGAGACCTGAGGAAAGATCTCACAGTATTATATGATGGATGCCCTGATTTCGATGGCAAGAAGTATCTTCCTTCTTATTCTTTGACAGGTTATAATGTCAGAAAATTTTTAGTGAGTATAAATATTATCAAAGAAAAGAATCAAAGCCCGGCAAACTTCGTTGTCTACAGATATGCAGATGTATTACTTATGGAGGCTGAAGCTTTAAATGAATTAGGCAGGACAGCAGAGGCAGAAGCTCCTCTTAATATTGTCCGTAGCCGTGCAGGGTTACCAGCGGTAAGTAACAAAACTCAGGAAGAAATGAAAGAGATTATTATTCATGAAAGGAGAATTGAACTTGCGTTTGAAGGACACCGGTGGTTTGATCTTATTCGTATTGATAATGGTGATTATGCGTTAAAGTTTTTAAAATCTCTGGGAAAGGTAAATGTCAATAAAAATAGGTTATTGCTTCCAATACCGCAACAAGAGATGGACTCAAATCCAATGATGACCCAAAATCCGGGATATTAATAGTGATGTTTTAAATTAGATGAAAATAAAATTGAAATAATCGTATGAAAAATATTATTTATAAGGTTTTCTTAATTATTATTCTATCAGTTCCATTTACTTCTTGCGCTCCCGATGAAATGGAATTGAATAAAGGAATGGAAGAACTCAAACTTGCCGTTTCTGACTTAACCTCAACACTTGATATCTTATACGCCGACAGTCCGGCATTAAAACTAAGCTGGTCTACAGGTAACAATGGGGGGACAGATGCTGCTATCTCATATGTTATTGATATTGCAAAGGTTGGGGATGATTATGCCAATGGTGTTTCTATTAATATGGGCAGGTCCGTGTATGAATATAAAATTAGCCACCAATCCTTGAGCAAACTTATGGTTAAATCCCTGGGCTGTACTCCGGGAGAGGAGGCTCAGATTAAAGTGAGGATAACAGCCACTGTTTCTGATGATTCTGTCGACCCGCAACAATCAGAGCAGAACTTTAAAGTAATTCCTTTCTCACCAATATCCGAGAATCTGTATTTAATAGGAGATGCGGCTCCGAATGGTTGGAGTGCAGATAATGCAACGGCTTTAAAACCAGTTGCCGGTACAACCGGATTATTCAAATGGATAGGAGTCCTTCAGAAAGGAGACTTTAAGTTTATAACAGACCTTGGTGCGTACTTACCATCATATAATAATGCCGGAGGTAATAAATTATATCATAGAATTAATGATTCTGATCCTGATGAAAAATTCACAATTAATGAAACCGGTAAGTACAGTCTCAGTGTTGATCTGGTTAATCTGACTGTCTCTATAAACAGAATCATAGTAAAAGATCCTCCGTATACAAATATCTATTTTGTGGGGTCTTTCAATGGTTGGTCTTTTACTCCATTGACAAAGGATCCGACAAATCCGTTTATTTTCCGTTACGGTGTTGTTTTAAACTGGTCTCCTGATGGGGAGTTTAAGTTCGGAACAGCTTTAGGAAGCTGGGACAACATGTATCATCCAACGATTTCCAAAGCTCCTTATACACATACTTCTGTTACATTAAACGGTTCAGGAGATAACAAATGGGTTATGAAAGAATCTGAATGCGGGATCGCATATAAAATGTCATTGGATATCACGCCGGATGAAGAAAAATTTGTTATGAGCAAGTTTACCCCATATACCGGCATCTGGATGATTGGAGATGCGACTGATGCTTCATGGAGCCTAGATAATGCAGTAGCAATGAATCCTGGAGGCGATGTATATACTTTTACCTGGACTGGTAACCTGAAAACTGGTGCTTTAAAATTTACCTGTGACAAGAAAAGCGATTGGAACGGAGCGTGGTTCATGGCATCAGAATCTGACAAGGAATTCCTGCCTGTTACAGATGATGTTATTACATTTGTGGATAAGAGCATCGCCGGTAATGGGGGCATTGACAGGAAATGGAGTGTAAAGACAAGTGGAAATTATACAATAACAATTAATCAATTGACAGAACGAATGACTGTTGTTAAAAACTGATTTAATTAAATATGTCAATTGTGAACGTAAATCATACGGGATTGAGGTAATTATGAGTGATCTCTTTGGTTGCAGTTTCGTGTGGTTTACGTTAAAACATTGTAAAATTGAATTGATGAAACAAATCCATACTATCGTATTAATTTTTCTGTTATTATCTTCACCAAGCTGCAAATGTGCAGAGCGAGGGCAGGTTGTTGAAATCCCGGATAATATTGCTCTCCCAGAATTTGTCAATCTGGCTGTCACAACCGATAAATCTTGCTATAAACCCGGAGACGAAATTTATTTCACAATAAATTCATCTGCTTTACCTTCAGGGACAAAAGTCAGGTATAAGCATCTGAACAACATAATATTTGAGCATGAGATAAACTCTGACAACTGGACATGGATGGCACCCGAAAAAGATTTTACCGGGTATACGGCAGAAGTATACAAAAAAACGGACAAATCAGAGACTATTTATGCAGTTATTGGAATAGATGTCTCTTCAGACTGGACTAAATTCCCTCGTTACGGATTTATTTCAAACTTCAGTACTCCGGATCAATCTTCTGCAAAAAGTGTCATATCATATTTAACCCGTTTCCATATTAACGGACTTCAGTTTTACGACTGGCATAATAAACACCACAAACCACTCCCTTTATCCGGTGATGGGGCTGCAGAAAACTGGAGAGATATCGGGAACAGAGAGATAAGTCTTAATACAGTGAAATCATATATAAATGAGGCTCATAAATACAATATGAATGCTATGTTCTATGATTTGGTATATGGCGCATGGAATTATGCGGAAAAAGAGGGAGTCAAAAAAGAGTGGTATATGTATAAAGATAATACACACACCAATGTTGACCTTTTTTTATTGAGCAATCCTTTTATAAGCAATCTCTTTTTATTGGATCCGGGTAATTCCGAATGGCAGGATTATATGAAGAACGAAGTTAGCACCGTATACCACTTTCTTGAGTTTGACGGGTACCATATGGATCAACTTGGTGATAGAGGGAAAAGATACCGTTATGACGGGTCGGCGATAGATGTTGCAGCTTCGTACAAATCATACATAAACAGCATTGATGATATTAATCCGGCAAAATACAATGTTATGAATGCTGTTGCCCAATACGGTCAACAAGCTATCGCATCCTCAACTGCAGACTTTCTTTACAGCGAAGTTTGGTCTCCATGGGATAGTTATAATGATCTTGCAAGTATTATTAAACAGAACAATCTTATGAGTAATAATTCCAAGAGCACTGTATTAGCTGCATACGTAAATTATGATCTTGGAGAACATAAGGGATCTTTCAACACACCTTCAGTGCTTATGACTGATGCGGTGATTTTTGCATTTGGCGGGTCACATCTTGAACTTGGCGAACATATGCTCTGCAAGGAGTATTTTCCAAACAATAAACTCTCTATGAAAGAAGATCTTAAAAGGAACCTGATATGTTATTATGACTTCTTGGTAGCCTATCAGAATCTTTTGAGAGATAAAGGGGAGTTCAGCGTTCCAAATTTGAGCTGTACCGATGGTAAAATCTCATTATCACCATGGCCGGCATCATGCGGGTCTGTCGCTTGGTTCAGTAAACAAGCAGGAACACGCCAGGTTATACACCTTCTGAATTTCACCAATTCTACAACTATGAACTGGAGGGATAACAAAGGGTTGCAGGCAGCCCCTTCTGATATAAAGAACGCCACTCTGGCTTTTTCTGCAGAGAAAACCGTTAAATCTATCTGGATTGCAAGTCCTGATCTTGCCGGCGGATCTTCGGTTTCACTTAGTTTCACACAAACTGATGACAAAGTGAGATTTATTGTCCCATATCTCAAATACTGGGACATGATTGTTGTTGAGTACTGACAATTAATAACATTTTTCATGAATATAAAACTGATGCTGTTTACTGCGGCATTATCCATTTCTTTGCCGATATGTAGCCAAGAAATATACAAATCCAAAAGCTTTACCATATACCCGAATAGAATTGTTCAGGGAGGCTTTATGGCTAAGGCAATCTCTGAGAATGAAATTTTTTCAAATTATAAAAGTTACGAAAGTGAACGCTATAGCCCCGAAATTTCTTTTAAGTTCAGCATAAACGGCAGAGATAATGAAATGATGTCCGGGGAAGATCATATAGTAACTTTGTCTCCTGTTAACGGGCATTTTACCACATCAATAAAGTTCGGGGAGAGGGTTGTTAAGGTTTTACCTGAATTAAAGAATACTACACTGTTGGAAGAGACAAGCTGGACGGTATTACTTGATATGCGTCATGTTTTTAAGGCATTTGATAAAGATGGGTATTATACTCTTTTTAACGGAGACAGATTGTATCAGAAAGATTTAAAAAACATATTTATTGCCGGGAGCTCAACACCTCTGATATGGGATTTTAACAACCTTTACTGCCATCCAGAGCTTGAACTTAAAGATCCTGATGGTGACAGAATTTATGAGACAACCCTGATCATGAATTCAAAAAAAAATATAAAAAGGAGTTCGCCCTTCTGGAAATTGAGCAGGGATATCTCTGCATTTCCCCAATATAAATCTGATTTTCCTATTTCTGATGCTATCTATAATCTCTCTCTGGAGGAGATGATAAATGCAATAGAACCGGACAGCACCTTTCGTACAGGCAAAGAGTGGTCCGGAGTATGGACAAGGGACATAAGCTATAGCATAATCCTATCTTTAGCTTATTTGCAACCAAAGGTGGCAAAATACAGTCTGTTGCGTAAAGTAAAGAATGGTGTAATAGTCCAGGATACAGGCACGGGAGGGGCATATCCGGTATCGACTGATCGGATGGTATGGGCTATAGCAGCCTGGGAACTCTATAAAGTAACAGGAGATAAGCAATGGCTCCGTACAGCCTATGATGTTATTAAAAGGTCAGTAGAACAAGATATTCTTAACGCCTATGATAAGAAAACCGGCATGGTTAAAGGTGAGTCATCTTTTCTTGACTGGAGGGAACAGACTTATCCTAATTGGATGGAACCGGCCGATATCTATGAGTCAGAATGTCTGGGGACTAATGCAATACATTATCAGGCAAACATGGTTTTGTCGGATATGGCTGAAATATTAAATGAGAGAGATGTTGCAGAAAAGCATATTGATATTGCCCGGAAAATTAAAATGGGTGTTAATAAATATCTTTGGATGGATGATAAAGGCTTTTATAGCCAATATCTTTATGGCAGAAATTATAAAATCGTCTCTTCGCGCTCCGAAGCTTTAGGTGAAGCCTTGTCTGTTATTTTCGGAATTGCCGATGATAAAAAGAGCAGGAGTATTGTCTCAAAGACACCGGTAACAAGTTTTGGTATTTCATGTATTTTCCCTCAGATTCCACATATTCCTCCGTATCATAATAATGCTGTGTGGCCTTTTGTCCAGTCTTACTGGGCTTTGGCATCAGCTAAGGCACAAAATGAAAAAGCTGTTTTGGAATCGATTGCTGCCATTTACCGTCCGACGGCAATGTTTCTTACAAATAAAGAGAACTTTGTTGCAGAAACGGGTGATTACGCCGGGACTCAGATAAACTCCAGCAATATGTTATGGAGCCTGGCGGGAAATCTCGCATTGATATACAGAGTGTTTTTTGGTTTGAATTATTGTAAAGACTCACTTGTATTTACCCCTTTCGTGCCAAACGCATTCGATGGTAAGAGAACACTTAATAATGTGCGGGTACGCAGCGCAATTCTCAATATCGAGATGTCAGGATCAGGCAATAAGATAAGGGCATTTTATATTGACGGAAAACCCTGTTCAGAATTTAGTGTTCCCTACACATTGTCGGGTGTTCATTCAATAAAGATTGTCCTGGAAAATAGTGCAGATAGATATGATTCTATAAATATGGTTGAAAACTATATGGCACCGGAAACTCCTACTGCTGGTCTGTGTAATGGGATATTGAGTTGGAATGTGATAAAGAATGCCCAAGGATATCTCATTATAAAAAATGGCAAGGTGTGGAAGAAAATAAATGATAATTCAATTGAGATTGCAAGAGATAGGGGAACAGAATACCAAGTTGTTGCTATTGATAGTAATGGTGTTGAATCTTTTGCTTCTGAACCTGTTGTGGATAATATAGAAACAACGGTTAAAATAGGAGATGATAAGCAATATGTGGAAATCTCCAAAACTTCCAATACAAAAGTAGAGGTGCCTGTTTGTGCTTCTGTTTCAGGGATGTACTCAATAAGAGTTCGTTACGCAAATGGTTCCGGTCCTATTAATACAGACAATAAATGTGCTATAAGAACTTTGAAAGTCAATGGCCAAAAGGCAGGAGTTTTTGTTTTTCCTCAAAGAGGCACAAATGAGTGGTCCAATTGGGGATATTCAAATATTTTGCAGATTAAACTTATGAAAGGTAATAACAAACTGGAAATATACTATGACCCCTTGAATGAGAATATGAATGGAGAAATTAATAATGCTTTATTGGATGCTTTAATTCTCTCGAAAAGGTGATGTGCCTTCTGATAAGATCTATTTCTTATTAATCCTTAATTCTTTATTTTTATAATCAAGGATAATCATGTAGTCAAGAAAATACGTGTTACCTGTTAGCCCCCAAATATGAAGAGGGTTAAATACATTTTCCTCCCAGAGTCCCTCTGAGCTATTTCCAGCGCTCGTCCTTTTGATGTCGCTAAAGGAAATGGGCTGGAGCCAGTGTCGAACATCAATTTGCATTCTGTACCATCAATGCGAAACGGAAATATGATGATGCCATTATTCAACTCAAATTGTACAGACGGTAAAGACAGATATTCGGCAGGTAAACTGTCTGATACAGCGAATCGTCTCGATTTATAATCAATTATTAAGATTTTATCACGGAACATATCTGGGGCAATTGTTCCTATGTGTTTTGGATTTTTTGAATGTGTCAAAACCAGGGGGATATCTTCTCCAAAGCCAATACGGTGCATAACATCGAGTGAGAATTCAGCAGTACCCATATGGAGATTGACATTTCTAAAATAATATCTTTATGATGTTGCATGGAATCCAACTTATTAGCTAAAGATGGATATTCATGCAGGTAAGGCTTTATTGGGTTTCCATAGAACTGTGTTTCTGTGGTCCCCAAATCAAGTTGCATAGTAAAATCTGTCGGCAATTCGTCTATTTTCACGGGAACATATATATACGCCTTTTCTATATATTTTCCTGAAATAGTATCTCCCTGCCATTGGAATGGAATCCATTTAAAAGACTTCTCCTGTGAATAACATTGAGATAATCCACTGGAAATGATTATTAAGAGTGACAGGACAACCCTTGTCAGCATAACGTTTGATAAATATTATAATAGTTCAGTCTTGATAATCTGATATCTTGTCTCTTATGGATTAGATGACAATGTAAAAATAGAAAAAAATGTAAAATAAATATATTAATAGAAAAATACTGTATTCGCATAATAGTGCCACGACCTTTCACTAACATGCAAAAACTTTTTTCTATGAATAAACTTTGTTAATTATTTATACTTTTAAAAATGCTGTTCTATACTTCTATTTTGATAATTAATAGTATATTAGCTGTGAAATGAATCCTTGATATAAATGACACAACTACTCTAGATGAAATCTAAATAGATTATGGATTTTTTCTTGCTGAATGTGTAATATTAGCATGTTTTGTAAGAATGAAAAAACTCGATCAATTGTGGGGTTCCTTATTATAAAGAGATAATAGAAAGGTCTGACAATCTAATTAAATATTTATGAAAAATATTCGATTTTATTTTATTTTAATTATTTCAGCAACTATAGTTTTAGGTTGCACACATAATAAAGAAGCAGCCCGAGCTTACTTCACAATAGACCCTAAAGACAGAAAAGTTTCAGTCCCGATTTATTTAAACGACTCTATTCTGGCAAATCTTTTTTTCGATACGGGTGGCCAACTTGTTTTGGACTCCGCACTTATTGCCAACCATCCGTCAATTTTAGAAAATATTCCCGTTTCTCCTGATACAATTCCTACCGGATCAGGTTGGTCAAAAAACCGTACACTAGGTTTGATTTTTAAAAATATTTCTCAAAAATTGGAAATTGGAAATTTTTCTGCCCAATATACAAATATGACAGTATTCAATTACAAAAAAAACAGCAACAATCCGTCTGGCGACGAAGGGATCTTCAATATTCCGCCTGAGGACTCCGTAAATGTATGGGAATTAAATTTTGATTATAACTATTTGGAGGTTCACAATGCAGACGGATTTAAAATGCCTGAAAACACACTTATATATCCTCTTATATGGCTTAAAAATGTACCCCGTTATTATGTTGAGCTTCCTCTAAAAATCAAATATTCAGATGGTGATACTCTATCGATTACTAAAAAGCTTTTTCTTATTGATTTAGGAATGGCATGGGACATTGCATTAAATATACATAATCCGGAAATTGGATTTTTTGAAAAAAGGACAGATGCTGTCTGGACAAAATTTCTTGATGGTTATAATAAACATTATAAAGTAAAATGTACTCTTTCTGATAATTTCTCTATGGATTCTTTGCGAATTTATACATATAATTTCCCCAACTATCCATATCCAACATATGTTTTAGGCCTTAACTTTCTCAAAAGGTTCAATGTGTTTTTTGATATGAGAAACAGACGATTGGGGTTACAACCGGTGAAGCATTTTCAAAGAGTCATTAATCCTCAGCATCCAAGATATTACTTTAATATTCAAAAAAATACTACTGGGAAATATATAATAACTGATATTGCGGATTATAAAGAAAATTATTTTAAATCAACCGATTTACGTGTGGGAGATGAAGTTGTTATGATTAATAAAATGCCGATTCAAAGTGTAACACCAATAATTTTTAACAAGTTTTTAAGAAGGGACATAATGGTATTTGATCTGAAACGGGAAAAAAATCTGCAAAGAATAACCGTAAAGGTTAATCATAATGAAAAACATGGAGATTGAGAAAAATCTACAGTATCTTTCGTATCCTAGACCTGTCTTTGGAGTATGTTTCCAAAGTGTCATTGGATTTGTACTCTACAGTTGGGGGCTTAATTCCTCCAACGACTTGAGATAATATATACTTGCCGGAATGTATAATCTTCGGACTTTTTTACCACAACAACTTTTACTCATTTTAACTCAAAAATCAAAAAGCGCTTGTAATATTTAATATGATACGAATTTAATGCTTCAGTTGTAATGTTTAATATGCAACATTAGCATACAACATCCGTTTAATATATAATATCTGCTTAATAAGTGAAAAAGGCTCATCCATTTCATTTATCTGTAATTATGCTTTTATATATTTTAACATACATGTAAAATGAAAAAAATCTTAACAACAGCCTTCCTGACATTTTGCGTCATCTTTGCGTCTGCCCAAAGTCAGAATGTACAACCAAAAGTTGATGAACGCACGGAATTAATGAGTATAATCTTCAGAATTGCAGGAGCAGAGGAATACACAAATAATGATATCCCATCTTATTCTAAGGAGATTGATGACTATTTTGCTCCATTTAAAGGTCATGATGCCATCAAGTTTGCCCGGAAAGTGAGAGTTGAACATGGTGTCTCATATGATGCAGTCATGTCATTGGCAGTAGCATTGGAGATATCTGACTCTGTAAGGCTGTGCAAAAATCTCTCTCCAACAAGTATCGACGATCGCTGGGGCATGGATAATGTGAATAAATTTGTCAACTTACTTAACAAGTTCTATTTCGAGACAAAATTTAAAGAGTTCTTTTCTGACCACTCTGCATTATATGAAATAGCTGAGTCAAGGTTCGCAGGTATTATAAATGATGTGAATTTTGATTGGTTTGAGAAATTTTACGGTAAAAGTACAAAAGATAACTTCAATCTTATCTTGAGAATCCAGAACAGAGGTAATTACGGTCTTAAAGTCATACTAAATGACGGGACAGAGGATTTATATGCTATCATGGGACGTTGTATTGCAGATAGTTCCGGCCAGCCATCTTATTTAAAAGGAATAGATGATATTGTTGTCCATGAATATAACCATTCATTTTGCAATCCTTTGATAGACGCATACTATCCGGCCATGGAGCCAGCTTCTGCAAGAATATATGAGCCTGTCAAGGAGATGTTGTCATCCCAGGCGTATGGATCCCCCAAGACTATGGAGTACGAAAATTTAGTGAGAGCGTGCGTGATACGGTATTATCAAAGAAACGGGGTCGATGAAGATCTTTTGAAACGTCAAGTCGCAGGAGAGTTAGCAAAAGGCTTTATCTGGATTGATAAACTTGTTGACCTATTAGGTGTATATGAAAAAAACAGAGATAAATATCCTACTTTAAGTGACTTTATGCCAGAGATCGTAAAGTTTGAAAGCACCCTCTCTCCAATGAAAATCCTTAAGGATATAAAACCACTTCTCTCAAAGTAGCATAATAACAAAAGAGCATATAATAACAAACAGCTTATAAAATGAAAAAAATCTTAACAACAGCCTTCCTGACATTTTGCGTCATCTTTGCATCTGCCCAAAGTCAGAATGTACAACCAAAAGTTGATGAACGCACAGAATTATTGAGTATAATCTTCAGAATTGCAGGAGCAGAGGAATATGTTAATAATAATATTCCGTCCTATGCTAAGGAGATTGATGAGTACTTTGCTCCATTTAAAGATCATGATGCTATCAAGTTTGTACAGAAGGTCAGAGCAGAGAAAAGTGTAGGATATGATGCAGTCATGTCATTGGCAATTGCTTTGGAGATATCAGACTCTGTAAGGCTGTGCAAAAATCTCTCTCCAATAAGTATAGACGACCGCTGGGGTATGGATAATGTGAATGAATTTGTCACCTTACTTCATCAGTGTCCACTTAAAATATTTTTAAAACCGCATAATAAATTAATTATTAATAACATATAGCGATAATTTTAACGTGTCGATTTGAAATTGTAATATAGTATCCGATATATAAAAGGATATTATGAATCAGAGCAAAC
>JAYFOS010000010.1:0-111097 GCA_034928745.1 Rikenellaceae bacterium | reverse complement strand
TGATGTGCTCCGGATACTTAGTATGTCTCTTTTCGACAAGGCTCCTATAAGAGAGCTCTTCGAAAGGGCAGACCCAGCATGTGATATATCTGATGAGGATTATCTTCAATTAAGCTTTAATTTTTAGTGGACACTAATGATATAATATAATTAATAAGTACTATGAAAAAAGGGAGGAGAGTTATTAAATACAATTCAACATTCTCATTTAATGTGTCAATACTTATCTGTATCCGCTAAGGAAAACTTGGCTCCCGAAGAGGGAGGGGACCCGCCGTCAGGTGGGGAGGCTTTTCCGAGCGGATACAGATAAGCTTGAAATAAAAGAGGCGAACCAATTCGGTCCGCCTCTTATCGTAATTTATATCAAGCAATTCTAGAGAAGAGTTGTGATATCATAGTAGTCGGTAAAAGTACCAAAGCTACCTGCAGATACTCTCCAAGTAATAGGGAAAGTGAATTCCTTATTAGCTGCACTGTATGTACAAGTCCCGAAGTAAGCAGATACCATACCATATTTTGAGTGAACGTAACCTGTTGGGAACACTTTGTAGGAACCGCTTGTAGTCCCACCCATTGTAACACTAGATCCTCCATCCCATTTGAATGTGATGTTATATCCGGAATATCCCCAAGTATCCTTTAAACGATAAGTTTCAGAAATTGCAGAATACTCAAGTGTAAGTGGCCAGCTGATATAATCATCGCCCGGAGCGAAGAAGTAGTCCCAATAAAGACCATTTGCATAAGGTTCAAAATCCTCTTTAAGAACATTGACCTCTAAACGAGGATAAACATTCTGTGTTACATATGGTTTAGTCTCATTACCGTCAATTTCAATAGCGATGTGATATGAAGTCATCAACTCCATCTCTCCGCAAGTGATTGTGATAACCTTCTGAGCTTCCCCGGCTGCAAAAGTAACACTTTCTGGTACAGTAAATAAATCATCAAATGAAGATTCTGTTTTGAGTTTTACTGTTTGAGCTGAAGTAGTCTTTTCACGAGCTACAGTAACCTCAAAATTTGTAGCCTCAACGCCCATAACAATAGACGCACTATTTGTTGATGCAAAGTAAACATTTGCACTACTTGTATTGTATTCCGGAGAAGGATCACGAGTGATTTCGTCTTCGCATGCAGTAGCCATTAGCAGTACTGACATAGAAGTCAACAATATGCCAAATCTGAATTTATTTAGTAGTTTCATATTTTTTCTTTTTCTAACATTAAATAAAATTACTATTGAACGACAACTCCGTCAGTTAAACCGGCTCCGGCCCCTGATATAGGGAGAGTCCCTTCATTATTGTTAGCAGAGAGTGGAATACCCCTGTTGTTGTTGGTCTCTTTCTGAGGAATACGAAGAAGCAACCAACCGTCTGTCGCAGCAATGTTGAATTTGAAAGCATCAGGGAAGTTCGTAGTAATAGATGATGTATACCTAACAACATTCTTTCCGAGACGCATGATATCTGACATAGAGAAGCCTTCACCCCAAAGTTCTATACGGCGTTGGAGCCATACTTCATTTTGGAAATCTTCATTATTTTCAGCAGTGCTTGCATAAGAAGGATCGCGGTAAGTTTTTACGAAATCCTGAAGAATCTGTTTCCCTCCTGCAAGATTACCTGCCATAGCTGTAGCTTCAGCTTTGATGAGGATCATCTCTTCAACCCTCATGATGCACCAGTCACCTGCGTTGATACTGTTACCGATAAAGCCATATTGGCCAAATTTAACATTGGTATAAGGTACGAATGGAAGTTTAACGTCAGTGATTGCAAGGTCAGCTACAGCATTCCCTGTAACACCATTCCAAGTTACTGTGGCAAGGTTAGGTGAATCGAGGTTAGCGTCAACCCACCATCCTTTACGAACGTCTGTTGAAGGAATCTTGTCAAACAGAAGCCTGTTGATAGATTTATAGCAACCTACAGCTGCAGAGTACGAGTCTCCAGAGAAAGACCCAAGAACAGCAGGCCATGATGGATAAGGGTCAGGAATATTGGTTGGGGTAAGAATGATTGCCCACATCCAGTTCTGATCGCTAGCATCAATAAAGGTAGGTTTTGAAACCTGAGCCCTTGTGTAAGGAGAATAACCGGCCATGGCGTTTGTTGCATCAGATGCAGCTGCAGACCAGTTTTCCATATAAAGGTTTGCACGTGCACGAAGACCATAAGCAACTTTCTGGTCAATTTCGGCCTTATTTGTTCTTGTATAACCTTCAAGACCGGTGATAGCAGCATCAAGGTCACTCATGATAAGTTCATAAACAGCTGTTAGTGTTGCCCGAGGATTGTTTGAAGGGTCACCTTCCATTGTCTCAGTGATAATAGGAACTGAAGGTTTGTCTTCATTTCCTTTGTACTTGAACTGATAGTATGGAACAAGTGAAAGGTAGTCAAATGCGCGGACTGCTCTTGCCTGTGCCTGATATATCTTCAATGTAGGATCATCAGTGTCGGCAGGAATAGTTGCAAGGATATCATTGGCCAATTTAAGCTGGTTGTAGAATACAGCCCATCTTTCGTATGGGTTGGCATATGTGTCGGTACGATCTTCGTAGCTGCTGCTTACAGAGAACCAGTTATAGTTACTGTTGTCACCAACCATGTCTGGACCATTTAGGTCTTGAGAAAGGCAAACTGTAGGGAATCCTGCATCATCATCTCTTGATGTGGATGATCCAAATACGCAATACTGTTTGCCGATGATGGCGAACATACCATTAACGTCAGCAGCGAGTCTCTCAGGTATTGCAAGTACAACCTCACTCTTCTGGTCAGATGTGAATGTACCGCCTTGCGGAGCTGTATCAAGGTCTACACATGATGTAAACAATAGACCTCCTAAGGCAATAATATATAATTTCTTATTTAATTTCATAATGATTATTATTAGATTAGATCAAACTAGAATGATAAAGTTATACCGGCAGATATTGTACGCATTGCTGAGTAACTGTAGTTACCGGAAGTTGTTGAACTACCTAGACCTAATGACTGGCGTGGATCAAGACCTTTACGTGCAGAGATTACACCAAGGTTGTCACCTGAGACGTAAATTCGTGCACTAGAAAGCTTAAGTGACTTGATGAAATTTTTCGGTAAAGTGTAGCCTAACATTATGCTATTGAAGCTTAAGTAGTCTGAACTAGTAAGGAACCTTGATGATTGTTTCTGATATGTATCAATTGAAGCATCGAGCCTAGGATATTTTGTGGAACGGTTTTCAGGAGTCCATGAATTAAGAATATCCATTGACCAGTTATTCCCGGGATCGTCTCCCTGGTGCATCAGCTGCTCGTAAGAACCATCGTATAATTTACCTCCTAATTGATAAGAGAGTTGGATTGACAAGTCAAAGCCGTATGCATTGATTGAGGTACCGAAACCACCATATACCTTGGCAAGGGTAGATCCGAGGTCAGACTGAGCGGCTTTTGTGTAATCGTCGGTAAGAGTCATGTCGCCATTGTCTGGGTCAACATAGTAGAGTGATTTACCTGTTTCAGGGTCTACACCTGCCCATTTGCGCAGATATGAGTTGTAGAGCGATCCGCCGATTCTGTAAATATAGTTTGTGCCCTTGATACCACCTGCTGCTTTTGGAGTCTCTGCAAGGTCGGTAATCTCATTTTTGTAGTGAGTGGCGTTGAAGTTTGCTGTCCAGAGGATTCTGTCAGTCTTGAGGATTGTTCCGTTCAATTCAAGTTCAACACCCTTGTTAACGATAGAACCGATGTTCATAGGGATTGAAGAGTAACCGAGAGAAACCGGAACCGGTTGGTTGTAAAGCTGGTCTACTGTATTACGGTGGAAATATTCAACCGAACCGTTGAGTTTGCTTCCGAAGAGTTCAAATTCAACACCTGCATTCAGTGCATACGAAGTCTCCCAAGTGATATCTTTATTACCTTTATATGCAAAAGATACTGAATATTCACCGTTACTGTTGCTAACATTGAATTGGTCAAGGTATGCATAGTAGTTACCGATGTTATCATTACCTACAGAACCGTAGCTTGCTTTAAGTTTCAACAGGTCAACCCAGTTAACGCTGCTCATGAAATTTTCCTTACTGATAAGCCATGCACCACCGATACTGCCGAAGTTACCCCAGCGGCTGTCAGGATGGAAACGTGATGAACCGTCCCTACGATAAGATGCACTTAAGAAATACTTCTCTTTATAGTCGTACTGTGCTCTTGCAAGAAGACCTATCAATGAGTACTCATTGGTATATGAGTATACAGTTGGAGGGGTTTGGATTGCATTGTTCAACTCACCGACATATGGGTTGTAGAGTTTTGTGTTGGAACCTCCAAGATCTTGAAGCTTGAGATTGTAGCCCTCGTAACCTGCAAAGAGGTCGATGCTGTGGTTTGTTGCAATCTTTTTCTTGTAGGTCAACATATATTGTTGGTTAACGCCAAATTCGCGGTAGTGGCTTACAGAAACAGCTCCCTCACTACCAACTGATCCACCATAGAACTG
Source organism: Rikenellaceae bacterium (assembly GCA_034928745.1). Lineage (GTDB taxonomy): Bacteria > Bacteroidota > Bacteroidia > Bacteroidales > UBA932 > Bact-08. The sequence continues at coordinate 106,595 of JAYFOS010000010.1, read as the reverse complement.
GTTGTAGAGGTGATTCTCACGTTGGTTACGAACGTTTGCACTAAGAGTGGCTGTGAATTGCAGTCCTTCCAAAAGGTTAGCTGTAGCATACCATTTAGTATTAACAACATCTGTATATGCATGGTGCTTGTCAAGTTTCAGCGTGATAGCAGGATTTGACAGAGCCATGAACGAACGAGTGAAGTTTGTAGATGATCCTCCGAAGTCGTATACTGTGATACCACGGTTGTCAACCTTGATGGTGCCGTCAGCATTACGTACGTACATTGGATAGATTGGAGCGATCATATTTGTAACATAGAACAAGTTTCCTGAAGATCCCCATGAAGTCTGGCTGCCCGGAGCCTGAGAGTCGTAATAGGTATAAGCAGAGTTGACACCTATCTTCAACCAATCTTTTGCCTGATAGTCAAGTTTTACACGGCTTGTGAAACGTTGGAAGCCGGAACCTGAAACCAGACCTGAATCATCAAGGTAACCTGCTGACATGTATGCGTTCAGTTTGTCAGTTGAACCTGCAACCGAGAAGTTGTATTCAGAACGGAGGTTCCCTTTATTGAAAATCTCATCGTACCAGTTGTCCGGAGTGTAATAATATTCACCGTCAGAGTAACCAAGAGAAGCCTTAGGGTTCATTTTGAAGTTGGTTCCGATGAATTTCTCACCGTTAGGAACAGTATAAACCATATAACCTACACCACCATTCTTGTCATCAAGAAGAGCTGCGTCAGCATATGCATAAGACGCACCGGCAGATGATCCGTTATAAGCTTTAGCGTTGTAAAGAGCCTTGTACAATGTCTCGTAGTACATGGCAGGATCTGTCATAACGTTGTAGTTAGGAATAGCGCGTGAGTTGTTACCCCATTTAGCCTCGAAAGTGACTACCGCATCTTTTGAAGTAGCCTTCTTTGTTGTCAAGAGAATAATACCGTTGGCACCACGTGCTCCGTAAAGTGCACTTGAAGCAGCATCCTTCAGAACTGTAATACTCTCGATATCCTGAGGGTTGATTGCAGAGATGGTTCCGTCATATGGAACACCATCCACAACATAAAGAGGTGCGTTACTGGCACTCATGGAACCCACACCACGGATCCTGACAGTGGCTGCAGATCCAGGCTGGCCGTTGTTGCTGGTAATCTGAACACCTGCAACTTGACCTGCAAGGGCGTTAGTTACGTTGGAAACGGCGCGTTCTGCCAGTTTTGCCCCTTTTACAGTTGAAGCAGAGCCGGTGAAAGCGGATTTCTTTGCAGTTCCATAAGCAACAACTACTACGTCTTCCAGATTGACAGCGTCCGGAGAAATAGTAACATTCACTACTGCCTGATTGTTGACAGCAACCTCAACAGTTGTGTAGCCTATGAAACTAATAATAAGTGTACCATTCCCGGGGGCATTTATGGTGTACTTACCGGATTCATCAGTCGTAGTTCCTGTCATTGTACCTTTCAGTTGGACAGATGCATAGGCGACTGGTTCCCCTGTACCTGCATCAGTAACAGTTCCTGTTACTTGTTTATTCTGAGCATAGGTTAACCCAGCAGTCAACACAAGTAGTAGACCTGTTAAGAATAGTCTAAATTTTTTCATGTACGAAAGTTTTAGTTAATAATTTTAGTCTAGTTAAGTAAAATAATCTTAGTAATGACAAAGTTAAAATTTTTATCCACAAAAAAAAATAAGAAAGGCAAAAAATCGATTATTTATTTGAAAACATATTGTGTCGAATATTAACCAATATTATAATAAAACTTTTGAAATATGCAAAAAAATCATAAATAAATATTAAAATGGAAGTAGCACCATATATTAAGTGCAATTGGTTTTACATGGGAAAAATGTGGTTACAAAATGAAAGTTACACGATTGTTTTATCCTACATCACAAAAAAAGGCTGACTTGTTAAAGTCAGCCTTTTAATCTATGAAATTGTAATAAATTTCTGATAGTTTTAGATAACACCTTGCTCAAGAGTAGCTTGTGCAACCTTCATAAAACCTGCAATATTTGCACCCTTTACATAGTTAACATATCCATCAGCCTGTGTGCCATATTTGATACAAGCATCGTGGATACTATTCATAATCTGTTTCAGTTTGGAATCAACTTCTTCTGCTGTCCAGCTTATGTGCATTGCGTTCTGAGTCATTTCAAGACCCGATACTGCAACACCACCGGCATTTACTGCTTTACCAGGGGCAAATAGTACCTTTGCCTTGATGAACTCCTCAATAGCTTCAGGAGTGCAACCCATGTTTGAAACCTCTGCAACACATGTTACACCGTTTTTGATAAGCTCTCTTGCGTCGTCACCGTTAAGTTCATTTTGGAATGCACAAGGCATTGCAATGTCAACCTTCACGCTGAAAGACTTCTTGCCCGGGATGAATTTCGAACCCGGGAATTTTGTTGCATAAGGAGCTACAACATCGTTGTTTGAAGCACGAAGCTCGAGCATATATGCAATCTTCTCGCTATTCATACCGGCCTCGTCAATAATAACACCGTCTGGACCAGATAAGGCAATAACCTTTGCACCGAGTTCAGTTGCTTTAAGAGCCGCACCCCATGCTACGTTTCCAAAACCTGAAACAGATACGGTCTTTCCTTTAATGTCAATGCCTTTAGTCTTTAGCATATGAGTAACGAAGTAAACAGCACCGAAACCTGTAGCTTCAGGACGGATAAGTGAGCCACCGAAAGTAGCACCTTTTCCTGTAAGAACACCTGTGTTTTCGCGTGCAAGTTTCTTGTACATACCGTACATGTAGCCGACTTCACGTCCGCCAACTCCTATGTCACCTGCAGGTACATCTGTGTCAGGGCCGATGTGACGCCATAACTCAGTTATGTATGCCTGGCAGAAACGCATGATTTCATTGTCTGATTTTCCTTTAGGGTTAAAATCTGAACCACCTTTGCCACCACCCATAGGGAGTGTTGTCAGTGCATTCTTATATGTCTGCTCGAAACCCAGGAACTTGAGAATTGAAGGGTTCACTGAAGGATGGAAACGAATACCTCCCTTGTATGGACCTATCGCATTGTTGAACTGAACACGGTAAGCGAGGTTGTTCTGTACCTCTCCCTTATCGTCAACCCATGAAATACGGAAAGTGAAGATACGGTCTGGTTCAACCAGTCTTTCAATGATCTTTGCCTTTTCGAATTCAGGATGTTGGTTGTAAATATCCTCGATTGATTCAAGGACTTCGTGAACTGCTTGCAAGTACTCTTTCTCATGGCCATGTTTTCTTTCAAGTTCGGCCATAATCTCTGTTACTTTCATAATGGTTTTTATTAGTGATTGGTAATTTTATGTTTGAATCAAGGTTTTATTTGACTTCCCATGTTGATCCACTCCTTAAGAGTTCGTCCATGTTGTGAATCTGTGCATGTTCCTTCACATCAATAACCTGATCTCGGACATTGTCGTCATAAGTCTTATCCTTTACGGCACGTATAACACCAAGAGCTATAGGCAGCTCAGGATACTTCATGTCTATAAGCATTGAGTGGAGTCCAGGATTCTCCTCCTCGGCGTCATGTATAAGAATATCTTTCTCGGTTATGCCACCCTCACCAATCTTGACAACTTTCAGTGTCCTGCCCACGAGGATAAGCCCTTTGTCACGGTTTTTACCGAAAATCATAGGCTCACCGTGTTTCAGGACAATTGTCCTATCGGCTCTGTTCTCTTTGTCTGAAATAGTTGCGTGAGTCTTGTCATTGAATATCACGCAGTTTACAAGAACTTCGGTTACTGCTGTCCCGTCGTGTTTTGCGGAAGCCAGCATTATGTCCTGTGTAAGCTTGAGCTCTACGTCGAGGCTTCGTGCAAAGAAGGTACCTCTTGCTCCAAGTACCAGTGCCCCCGGATTGAAAGGGTGCTCAACAGTTCCGTAAGGAGATGTCTTTGTCACCATTCCCAACTTTGAAGTAGGCGAGTACTGTCCTTTTGTAAGACCGTAAATCTGATTGTTAAAAAGTATGATGTTGATATCAATATTTCTTCTGATGGCGTGGATGAAATGGTTTCCTCCGATTGCCAAAGCATCACCGTCACCTGTAATCTGCCATACTGTAAGGGTCGGATTTGCAACTTTGACACCGGTTGAAATAGCAGAAGCCCTGCCGTGGATTCCGTGGAATCCGTATGTGTTCATATAATACGGAAAACGTGAAGAACAACCTATTCCGGAAACAAATACAAAACGTTCTCTTGTATAGTTAAGAGCCTCGCATATATCAGGCATTGCTCTCTGAACCGATGCCAGAATGGCGTGGTCCCCGCAACCGGGGCACCATTTTACCTCTTGATTGCTTTTAAAATCCTGTGGTGTATATTTTAATTCCATGATGTTTCTGGTTATTGAGATTATAATAAAGCGTTTACTGCATCAACTATCTCCTTGACGATAAAAGGCTGACCTTGCACCTTGTTGTATTGGTAATAGTTGAACTGTTGATGCTGAGTTCTGAGATAGTTGGCAAACTGTCCGCTGTTAAGTTCGCAAACAATAATCTTCTTGAAATTGGAGAAGATCTTCTCAGTGTTCTTTGGAAGAGGGAATATATAATCAAAATGAGCCAGAGAAACACTCTTGCCTTGCTCATGCAGCTCTTTTACTGCAGTGTACAGGTGACCGAAGGTCCCTCCCCATCCGACGATGAGGACCTCTCCGCTCTCTTCCCCGATAATTTCTTGTTCAGGAATATAGTTGGCAAGACGTTGTACCTTTTCTGCTCTTTCTTGTACCATTCTCTCATGGACAAGTGGATCAGAAGATACTGCTCCGTTATTGTTCTTCTCAAGTCCGCCTACTCTATGCTCGAGTCCGATAGTGCCGGGGAATGCCCAACGGCGGGCAAGGGTTTGCTCGTCTCTTTTGTATGGCCAAAAAGGTGTTTCCTCTGGTTTAGAAATAACCGGTGGTTTGATTTCAGGAAAATCCTTCATTGAAGGGATTTTCCAAGGTTCAGAACCATTGCCTATAAATCCTTCTGTAAGAAGTATGACTGGCATCATGTGCTCCATGGCGTATTTGCCTGCGTAGAAAGCAGCGTCGAAACAATGGGAAGGAGAGTGCGCAGCAATCACAGCGATAGGGCATTCACCGTTTCTTCCGTAAAGAGCCTGGTTAAGGTCTGTCTGTTCTGTCTTAGTCGGGATACCAGTTGAAGGACCACCTCTTTGAACGTCAACAAGTACTAGTGGAAGCTCGGTTATCATAGCCAGACCGAGTGCCTCTATCTTTAATGAGAAACCGGGACCTGAAGTTGTTGTCACGGCAAAGTTGCCGGCGTAAGATGCACCAATTGCAGTACAAATACCTGAAATTTCATCTTCACATTGAAGAGTCTTAACTCCAAGATCCTTACGTAACGCAAGCTCTTCAAGTATGTTTGTCGCTGGTGTGATAGGATAAGAACCGCAGAACAAAGGCCTTCCCGATTTTTCGGAAGCGGCGATCAATCCCCATGCTGTAGCCTGATTACCATTGATATTTCTGTAAATGCCTTTTTCCAGCTTAGCAGGTTTAATAGTATATGTGTTTGGAATCGCATGTATATTGCCTGCATAGTTAAATCCATCCATCAGGACCTTCTTGTTGGCCTCTGCTATCTCCGGTTTTTTGCGGAATTTCTTGTCTATATATGCAAATGTAGATTCAGTGGGTCTGTTGAACATAAAGTAGCACATACCCAGTGTGAACATATTCTTTGACCGGATTATTGCTTTTGGATCCAGACCGCTATCTTTGAGGCTCTCTTTTGTAAGTGATGTTATTGCTGCATATACAATATTCCTGTCATCTATATTCAACTCTTTGATAGGGTCCATCGTCCTGAATCCGGCTTTAAGGATACCCTTTTCATCAAAAGTATCCGAATCAAGAATTATGGTTGCTGTTGGTTTCGCCCACTTAGCATTAGCTTTGAGAGCAGCCGGGTTCATAGCTACGAGTACATCGCAGAAATCACCCGGAGTCTTTATCTCTCCACTACCAATATTTACTTGAAAACCGGAAACGCCGGATACAGTACCTTGAGGTGCACGTATCTCTGCAGGGTAGTCAGGAAAAGTGGAGATGTCATTCCCGTACAATGCTGAGGCATCGGCAAACAGTGTTCCGGTCAGCTGCATACCATCTCCGGAGTCTCCTGTGAACCTGATTACGACTTCTTTTGTGTCAATAACTTTGTGTTGCATAAATAATTTTTATATGAAATTATCTACAAATGTAGCTATTATTATAATTCTGAAACCACTAATGTCAAATATAAATTTGACACAAAATTATAAATAATGAGTTTGATATCATAAGATATTTAATACTCACTCCTTATAATTTTGCAATTTTAGCCACTATTTTGCTAATTTCCAAAAATGATTTCTTTAAGTTTAATGTTAGTTTGTAACCTTATTTTAAAAAGTTGTACATTTGTATTTTATATAAACAGTTTATATGGCAATTATCAGGAAATTAAACGGAGTGGAACCAAAAATAGGTGAGAGATGCTTTATTGCAGAGAATGCTGCTATTATTGGAGATGTTGTTATCGGAAACGATTGCAGTATATGGTACGGTGCAGTTCTGAGAGGTGATGTCAACCCGATAAGGATAGGAGACAGGGTCAACATACAGGACGGGGCGGTATTACATACATTATATAAGAGATCTGTTGTCGAGGTTGGGAATGATGTCTCGGTAGGACATAATGCAATAATTCACGGGGCTAAAGTAGGAAGTAATGTGCTTGTCGGAATGGGGGCTATCCTTATGGATAACGCAGTTGTGCCTGACAACACAATAATTGCAGCCGGGGCGGTTGTTCTCAGCAATGCAGAGCTTGAACCAGGAGTGTATGCAGGCGTACCTGCAAAAAAAGTAAAAGAGGGGTCTGAAGAGATTGGCAAGGCCGCACATAAAAATGCGCAAGGTTACATGATGTACAAAGAGTGGTACTCAGAAGATGAAAAATAAATACCAACCAATATTCAAAGCCATGAGAAAACTATTATTGTCTGTCGCTGTAATAGGCCTGTTTGCCTGTACAGGACAAAAGGAAAACTCCTTCAAGATTGAGGGAACCATTACAGGGGACAGCCTGACTGCTGCAAAAGTATATCTTCAGAACTTTTCCCGTACAAATCCCGTTAAGGATACAGCTGATTTGGTAGAGGGGAAATTTGTGTTTGAAGGGAGTGTGTCAACTCCCGATCACTATGCTATTACAATAGAAGGAATAAAGGGAAGGATTATACTGTTCCTTGAAAATGCAGACTACACAATTGAAGCAGCTAAAGAGGACTTAAGCAAGGCTGTAGTCAAGGGCGGCGTTACAAATGAGCTGGTAAATGCTCTTAATGCAAAGAAGGACTCATTGTCAAAATCCTATAAGATGGAGGATATGTTCGCTGAGTATGACAATCCGGCAACAACTGCTGAGCGTAAGATGATAATAGATTCACTATATGAAAAGATGCAAAGCGAAATGAATCTTTATGACTCTCTCTTTTATGTGAATAACCCTACCTCTCCTTATACTCTTATCCAGTATGTCAGGAATCTTGAAAATTTCAAAATTGAGGATGCCGAGGCTAAACTTGCCTCGTTCAAAGCTTTGCCTGAATTCTCTGAAAATACATATATTGCTGAATTAGAATCAGATATAGCGACACTCAAGGGCTTGCTCCCCGGTATGAAAGCTCCTGAATTCGCACTTAGTGATCCTAAAGGCAACCAGATATCTTTATCAAGCGTGTACACACAGAATAAGATAACAATGATTGATTTCTGGGCAGGATGGTGTAGCCCTTGCCGTCAGTTTAACCCAACACTAGTAAAGATATACAAGGAGATGAACAAGGCTGGATTCGGAATACTCGGGGTCTCATTAGACAAAGATGCTGAGTTGTGGAACAAGGCAATTGCAGATGATAAACTTGAATGGGCGCAGGTTTCAGAACTGAAGCACTGGGACAGCGAGGTTGCTAAGAAATTCCATGTAAGGTATATACCGCAAAATATCTTTGTTGACCAGAACGGAAATATTATTAAAAGACAAGTTTCAGAAGAAGAAATTCTTGGATTTGTAAAAAGATACTTGGACTCATTAAAAGGTGCTGAGGTTAAAAAATAACATTGATCAATTTTCGAAGAGGGTGCAAAAATGAATTTTTTGCACCCTCTCTTTTTCTGGCCTGATGATTGTGGTATTATTTTTAATTTTGTATAAATGTAATTACAGATATGAAACTGATATTAAAAACAGCAATATTGATCATTGTTGCCATCTCTATGATAGCCTGTGAAAAAGATATAGTTCCTGTAATAGAACTTTCTCAGGCAGATGTAACATTACCAACAAATGAATCAACTGCTGAGATTCAATTCACAGCAAATACAAACTGGACAGCAACCATAAGCGGAACATGGTGCACAATCACTCCTTCCAACGGAAAAGGAGATGCAACAATATCCATCTCTGCCGGGAATAATTATTCAGCTCAATCAAGGACGGCTATATTAAAAATTGTGAGCAAGGATCTTGTAAAGGAGGTCGTTATAACTCAGGATTATGCACAATTAACTACAAGCAGCCTGGAGCTAAATTTTCCCAAGAGTGCCTCTACACAACAACTGGTCATTACCTCTAATACTAAATGGCTGATTGAAATGCCTCTGACTCTTACTTGGGCATCAATTGCCACAATGTCAGGAGAGGGTAATTCAACGATAAATATCACAGTACCTGAGAATACAGAAGGACCTGCACGCAGCTCATATTTCACTATAAAGTATGCAAATGAGAGTGAAGTGATAACAATCTCTCAAGCAAGATCTACAAACACTCTGCCAACAATTCCGCAAATCTCATCACCGGCTGCAAACGCAACAAATGTGGCAACACTTACAAACTTCGCTTGGGCAGCATCCACCGATCTTGACGGGGACGACATAACATACACTCTTTCATATACAAAAGATAATATTAATTGGAAGGACAGCGTGGTGACCACAACTTCGGTATATATGCCGTATCATTTTGACGAGAATACAACATACAGTTGGAAAGTAACAGCTAATGATGGTATTGATGGCGTTTCAACACCTGTTTACACATTTACAACCGGCACCAAAAAGGGACTTGCGGATAAGGATTACGAGTTGGTGATGGAAGCAACGGAACCCGGAAGCGGAGGTCAGGCCGTCGAAGTAATATTCCTTGGTGACGGATATACAGCTGCTGACTATCAGGATGGAGGAAAGTTCAATCTTGAGGTGGATGAAGGGATAACTGAGATGTTTAATGTACAGCCTCTTAAAACTTATAAGAAACATTTCAGAGTATACAAGGTTGGATCATATTCTGTACAAACCGGAGTATCCCAGTCAGATAAAAGCATAGTGCGGAATACTGTATTCTCCTCAAGTTTTGACGGGGGTTCAAGCATATCTACAAACTCTGACAAAGTTTTTGAATACTGCAAGGTAATTCCAGGTGTCACATCAGAGTCACTTAAAACGATATTAGTAATAGTATTGTTGAATCAGGACAGATATGCCGGGACAACATATATGTGGACAGACGGCAAAGCTTTGGCCTTGACCCCGGTAATCCGGACAAACACATCAGGAAGCCTATATAAAAACGTACTTGTTCATGAGGCTGTTGGCCATGGGCTTGGAGGTTTGGCTGACGAGTATATTACTAACCAAGGACAGACAATAAATACAAATGCGATATCTGAATACAATCAGTGGAATTCACTAGGCTTTTTTGCAAACATAGACTTGGTCTCAAACCTGACAAATATAAAATGGAGTTATTTTGTGGGAGCAGAAGGTTACTCAAGAGTTGGAGCATATGAAGGTGCTTACGGATATTCATACGGAGCATGGAGAGCTGAGAGTACAAGCTGTATGATAAACAATATCTTATACTTTAGCGCACCTTCAAGGGAGGCCATGGTAAAAAGAATTTTCTCAAGAGCAAATCTGTACTACACTTTGGAATCATTCAAGGCTAATGATACTGAGAAAGCTCCTTCAGAAGCAGCTGCTGCAATTTACTCGAAAGGTTTCAATGCTGTCACATTCCGGCCGCTAGGAGCTCCTGTTCTGAAATATTAATTTATTAGTGGCACTGTTTTTTTTACTTGCCTGCACAACTGGTGTTTATAACTCACAGTATCACTGGCAAGTAAAAAAAACAGTGCCACTAATAATACTATTTATTTGAATAATAGGTGTTTGCAATCATCTTAATATCTGGCAAATAGAAAAATCTGTGCCACTAATAATAAAAAAGCGCTGTCTGAATATTCAGACAGCGCTTTCTCTTAGTATTAAATAAGGATTACTCCTTTTTGCTCTTTACAAGTCTTTGGTAGTCATCCATAGGAGAGACAATGATCTTTTCGAACTCTCTCTGACCTGTACCGGCCGGGATAAGATGTCCGCAAATTACATTCTCTTTAAGACCCTCCAAAGTATCTTTCTTGCCGTGTATTGCTGCTTCACTCAGTACTTTTGTGGTTTCCTGGAATGATGCTGCAGACATAAAGCTGCTTGTACGGAGAGCTGCACGGGTGATACCTTGAAGTATCTGATTTGATGTTGCCGGCATGGCATCGCGAGCATCTACGAGCTTAAGGTCTTTACGTTTGAGTATAGAGTTTTCATCACGAAGTCTGCGTACGGTTACTATCTGACCGGCTTTCAGGGTTGTTGAGTCACCAGCGTCAAGAATTACTTTCTTGTCATAGATGTCATCATTTTCATGAATGAATTCCCACTTGTCGACAAGTTGCTCAGGAAGGAAACGTGTATCACCCGGATCAACGATCTGAAGCTTACGCATCATTTGTCGTACAATAATCTCAAAGTGCTTGTCGTTTATCTTCACACCCTGGCTGCGGTATACGTCCTGAACTTCATTCACGATGTACTCTTGTACCTTGGTAGGGCCTTGGATTGCAAGAATGTCTGTAGGAGATATTGCTCCGTCAGAAAGCGGCATACCGGCACGTACATAGTCATTTTCCTGAACAAGAATCTGTTTAGATAGAGGAACTGAATAACGTTTCTCTTCGCCACTCTTTGACTTTATAATAATCTCACGATTACCTCTCTTAATCTTACCCATAAGAACCTCACCATTGATCTCAGTGACAATTGCCGGGTTTGAAGGATTACGAGCCTCGAAGAGCTCGGTTACACGAGGAAGACCTCCGGTGATATCACCGGTTTTACCGATGGCCCTTGGAATCTTCACAAGTATATCTCCTATTTTTACCCGCTTGCCGTTTTCAACCATTATATGCGCACCTACAGGCAGGTTATATTGCCTAAGTTCAGTCTGGCCGTCCATAATCTTGATGGTTGGGTTCTTAGATTTATCGCGGGACTCAATAATTACTTTTTCCTTGTGGAGCGAGTACTCATCAGCAGCCTCTTCACGATATGTAACACCCTCTATCATGCTGTCAAACACGGCTTTACCGGCAGTTTCCGCAATTGTGACGGCATTATAGGCATCCCACTCGCAGATTTTATCACCCTTCTTGACAACATCCCCATCCTTGAAGTAAAGTGTTGCTCCATAAGGAATGTTATGGTTAGAAAGAGTAATACCTGTATTTACTTCAACTACCCTCATTTCAGCAGTACGTCCGATAACGATCTCACGAGAGGCGCCATCTTCTCCTAATGTAGTGATAGTACGAAGTTCTTCGAACTCAAGACGACCCTCATAACGGGTGATGATCTCATTTTCAGATGCAACGCTTGATGCAGTACCACCGACGTGGAATGTACGGAGGGTAAGCTGAGTACCAGGCTCTCCGATTGACTGGGCTGCAATTACTCCGACAACCTCCCCTTTTTCAACCATGCGGCCGGTTGAGAGATTTCTTCCGTAACACTTTGCACATACACCTTTACGTGACTCACAAGTCAGAACGGAACGGATCTCAACAGATTCAATTGGAAGTGACTGAATAAGCTCTGCAATGTCTTCAGTAATCATCTCACCTGCTTCGACAATCTTCTCTCCTGTCAAAGGATTGTATATGTCATGAACAGATGTACGACCCATTATCCTTTCGTATAAAGACTCGACAACCTCATCCTTGTTCTTGATGGCAGTAGCAACAAGCCCGCGAAGAGTGCCACAGTCTGGCTCATTGATTATTACATCATGCGAAACGTCTACAAGACGACGGGTAAGATAACCTGCATCAGCAGTCTTAAGCGCAGTATCGGCTAGACCCTTTCTTGCACCGTGAGTAGATATGAAGTACTCAAGAACCGAAAGACCCTCTTTGAAATTGGAAAGAATAGGGTTCTCAATGATCTCCGCACTTGTAGCTCCTGATTTCTGAGGTTTAGCCATCAATCCGCGCATACCTGTAAGCTGGCGGATCTGATCCTTTGAACCACGGGCACCTGAATGGAGCATCATATATACAGGGTTGAAACCTTGTTGGTCAAGAGCAATCTGGTTCTCAACAATATTTGTGAGCTTCGAATTTGTTCTTGTCCATATGTCAATAATCTGGTTGTACCTTTCATTATTGGTTATAAGACCCATGTTGAACGAAGACATGATGTTCTCAACTTGTTTATAACCATCTTCAATAAGAGACTCTTTCTCCTTAGGAACAAGGACGTCAGCAAGGTTGAAAGACAAACCGCCTTTAAACGCCATAGTGTAACCAATACCCTTGATGTCATCAAGGAATTGTGATGTTCTGGCAACACCGGCTACTTTAAGCACATTGCTGATGATATCCCGCAGGGATTTCTTGGTGAGAACCTCATTGATATATCCAACCTCCTTAGGAACCACTTGGTTGAACATTATGCGTCCGGCAGTAGTCTTTTTAAGCTCGTAGCCTTGACTTAGATCACAGAAATCCTTTGGAAGCCTGACATCTATTTCAGCGTGCAAGTCGAGTCTACCTTCATTATATCCGATAATAACCTCTTCAGGTCCGTAGAATCTCATACCCTCGCCTTTCGCGTTAGGACGTTTCTTGGTCATATAGTAAAGACCAAGCACCATGTCCTGTGAAGGAACGGTAATAGGGGCCCCATTAGCCGGGTTGAGGATATTGTGAGAACCTAACATAAGAAGTTGGGCCTCTAGTATTGCAGCATTTCCAAGCGGGAGGTGAACAGCCATCTGGTCACCGTCAAAGTCTGCATTGAAAGCTGTACAAGCAAGAGGATGGAGCTGAATAGCCTTACCCTCAATAAGTTTAGGTTGGAAAGCCTGAATACCTAATCTATGAAGGGTAGGGGCACGGTTCAGGAGCACAGGGTGTCCCTTCATCGCATTTTCAAGAATATCCCATATAACAGGATCTTTTCTATCAACGATCTTCTTGGCTGATTTAACTGTCTTTACAATTCCTCTTTCAATAAGCTTTCTTATAATGAATGGTTTGTAAAGCTCAGCCGCCATATCTTTAGGAAGTCCGCACTCATGCATCTTCAGTTCCGGTCCTACAACAATTACTGAACGTGCCGAATAGTCAACCCTCTTACCGAGAAGGTTCTGACGAAAACGGCCCTGTTTACCTTTAAGACTGTCTGATAGCGATTTGAGTGTTCTGTTTGCCTCAGTTTTGACCGCGTTGGATTTCCTTGAGTTGTCGAAAAGTGAGTCAACAGCCTCTTGGAGCATCCTCTTCTCATTTCGGAGGATAACTTCAGGAGCCTTGATCTCGATAAGTCTTTTCAGACGGTTGTTACGTATGATAACCCTGCGGTAAAGATCATTAAGGTCACTTGTTGCGAAACGGCCTCCGTCAAGTGGAACGAGTGGCCTGAGTTCCGGTGGTATCACAGGAATAACCTTAAGAATCATCCATTCAGGATTATTTATATCTTTTGACTCGCGGAAAGCTTCAACAACACCGAGTCTCTTGAGAGCCTCAGCTTTTCTCTGTTGAGAGGTTTCCGATTCAGTCTTGTGACGAAGTTCATATGAAAGGTCGTCGAGGTTCAAACGGGTGAGCATCTTGTATATGACTTCTGCTCCCATACCCGCAATGAATTTATTGGGATCGTCATCATCAAGCATTTGGTTCTCCTTCGGAAGTGTATCCAGAATAGCCAGATACTCGTCTTCAGTAAGTAGGTCGTTTGCATTGACTCCGTCTTTCTCTTTGATACCCGGTTGAACCACGATATAGCGCTCGTAGTATATGATACCTTCCAGTTTCTTGGATGGTATACCCAGGAGATAACCTATCTTGTTCGGAGTAGAGCGGAAGTACCAGATATGTGCTACGGGAACGGTGAGAGTGATGTGTCCCATCCTTTCGCGGCGTACTTTTTTCTCTGTAACCTCTACACCACAACGGTCGCAAATGATACCACGGTAGCGGATTCTCTTATACTTTCCGCAATGACATTCATAATCCTTAGAAGGACCGAATATCCTCTCGCAGAAAAGACCATCCCTCTCCGGCTTGTATGTACGATAGTTTACAGTTTCGGGTTTGAGCACCTCACCTGAAGACTTTTCAAGGATCTCTTCAGGTGACGCCAAACTTATAGTAATTTGATTGAAATTACTCTTAACCTTTATCTCTTTCTTGACAGACATATTGTTCTGATTCAAATTTTCAAATACTAGTAATTAATCCAGGTTGATGCTCAAGCCAAGTCCGCGAAGCTCGTGCAGGAGCACGTTCAACGACTCCGGTATGCCAGGGGTTGGCATAGGCTCACCCTTGACAATAGCCTCGTAGGCTCTTGATCTTCCAACAACATCGTCAGACTTGATGGTCAATATCTCTTGAAGAATATTAGATGCACCGAACGCTTCAAGTGCCCATACCTCCATTTCACCAAACCTTTGACCTCCATTCTGAGCTTTACCTCCGAGAGGCTGTTGCGTGATGAGTGAGTAAGGGCCTATTGAGCGGGCGTGCATCTTGTCATCAACAAGGTGACCGAGTTTCAACATGTAGATAATACCGACAGTCGCAGGCTGGTCGAAGAGTTCTCCTGTACCGCCGTCCCTGAGATATGTCTTACCAAATCTAGGAACACCTGCCTTGTCTGTGAAATCGCAGATATCTTCAAGTGTGGCTCCATCAAAAATAGGTGTGCTGAACTTTTGTCCAAGTTCTGCTCCTGCCCATCCGAGTACAGTCTCATAGATCTGTCCCAGGTTCATACGTGAAGGTACGCCAAGAGGATTAAGAACTATATCTACAGTCTTTCCGTCTTCCAAGAACGGCATATCCTCGTCGCGAACAACTTTTGCAACAATACCCTTGTTACCGTGGCGTCCTGCCATCTTGTCTCCGACGCGAACCTTTCTCTTCTTGGCAACATAAACTTTGGCAAGTTGCATAATGCCTGTAGGAAGCTCATCTCCGATTGTGAGATTATACTTGATCCTCTTCAGTTCAGCATCGTACTCCTTGAAGGCAATAAGATAGTTGTTTATAAGCTGTTTGATAAGATTATTGGTATTCTTGTCAGATGTCCACTTAACAGGGTTGATATTCTCATAATCAATCTTGTCAAGAAGGTCCAGCTTAAACGGTGAACCCTTGGTGATTATTTCAACACCATAAAGGTCGCTGATACCTTGTGATTGCTTCCCTTCGAGAAGAGAGAACAGCCTTTCAAGAAAATTCTGGCGCAAGGCGGCAGCCTTTCTGTTGAAGTTCTCTTCAGCTTGTTGTATCTGGTTTTTAGAAACAGATTTGCCCTTTTTGTTATTCTCTTTAGATACTCTTGAGAAGAGCCTCTTCTCGATGATTGTGCCTCTGAGAGAAGGAGATGCTTTCAATGAAGCATCCTTCACATCACCGGCTTTATCACCGAATATAGCGCGGAGGAGTTTCTCCTCAGGTGACGGGTCGCTCTCTCCCTTAGGTGTGATTTTACCTATAAGTATATCGCCCGGTTCTATGTTGGCACCGACACGGATTATACCGTTTTCATCGAGGTCTTTCGTTGCCTCTTCACTGACATTCGGAATGTCAGATGTGAGTTCCTCCATACCGCGTTTAGTGTCACGAACCTCCATAATATATTCGTCAATATGTATTGAGGTGAATACATCTTCTCTGAGAAGTCTTTCAGAAAGAACAATTGCATCCTCAAAGTTGTATCCTTTCCATGGCATGAAGGCAACCTTCAGGTTACGTCCAAGAGCAAGCTCGCCGTTTTGTGTGGCGTAGCCCTCTGTCATTATCTGGCCCGGAACAACTTTATCACCCTTCCTTACAATAGGTTTTAGGGTAATGGATGTATTCTGGTTTGTCTTTCTGTAGAGAGGAAGCTTGTAAACAGTAATTTCAGGGTCAAAGCTTACAAATCTCTCACTCTCGGTTTGTTCGTATTTTACATGTATCTCACGTGCATCTACATACACAACTTCTCCTTTACCTCTTGCATTGATCTGAGTTCTTGAATCTTTTACAACAGGTCCTTCAAGTCCGGTTCCTACAATCGGAGATTCAGGCTTTACCAACGGAACAGCCTGTCTCATCATATTTGAACCCATGAGTGCACGGTTGGCATCGTCATGTTCAAGGAATGGAATGAGGGATGCAGCAATTGATGCAATCTGGTTTGGAGCGACGTCCACAAGGTGAACCTCCTCTTTTCCGACAACAGGATAGTCTGCCTCGAAACGGCATTTTATCCTCTCATCAGTCATGTTTCCATTTTCATCAATGTGCACATTTGCCTGTGCCACCATCTTCTCCTCCTCATCCTCGGCACTCATGTAGACACATCCTTTAGGTGTCATATCTACAACCCCGTTCTCTACCTTACGGTAAGGGGTTTCTATGAAACCCAGGTCATTAATCTTTGCGAAGACACACAATGAGGAGATAAGTCCGATGTTAGGACCCTCAGGTGTCTCGATAGGGCATAGACGGCCATAGTGTGTATAGTGTACGTCACGAACCTCAAATCCTGCACGGTCACGAGAAAGACCTCCCGGACCGAGGGCAGAGAGCCTTCTCTTATGAGTCATCTCAGCCAGAGGATTTGTCTGATCCATGAACTGTGAAAGCTGGCTGGTTCCGAAGAACGAATTGATAACAGAAGAGAGAGTCTTGGCATTGATGAGGTCAATAGGTGTGAACACCTCATTGTCCCTTACATTCATGCGCTCTCTTATTGTACGGGCCATACGTGACAGACCCACGCTGAACTGATTTGCGAGCTGTTCTCCGACAGTCCTTATACGGCGGTTACTCAAGTGGTCGATATCGTCTACCGATGCTTTTGAGTTAATCAGCTGGATAAGATATCGGATGATCTCTATAATGTCAGCTTTTGTGAGTACTCTTGTCTCATCAGGAGTTGTAAGGTTAAGCTTATGGTTAAGCCTGTACCTTCCAACCTCTCCGAGGTCATATCTCTTATCAGAGAAGAATAGCTTGTCAATAACATCTCTGGCAGTTGCCTCATCAGGTGGTTCTGAGTTGCGAAGCTGCCTGTATGTATAGAATACTGCCTCTTTCTCCGAGTTACATTGATCTTTCTGAAGTGTATTGTGAATGATGGCGAAATCATTGATGTTTGCATCCTCTTTATGGATAAGGATAGTGCTTACACCTGACTCGAGTATTATATCAAGATGATCTTCTTCGATTATGGTTTCACGATCAAGGACAATTTCGTTTCTCTCAATATATACAACTTCTCCGGTATCCTCATCAACGAAATCTTCATTCCACGTCTTTAAAACCCTGGCAGCAAGACGACTGCCGACACATTTCTTTAAGTTTGTCTTAGTGACCTTGATCTCGTTAGCAAGACCGAATATATCAAGTATATCTTTGTCACTCTCGTAACCGATAGCTCTAAGCAGTGTGGTTACAGGCAATTTTTTCTTTCTATCGATGTATGCATACATGACATTGTTGATGTCTGTTGCAAACTCGATCCATGATCCCTTGAACGGGATAATTCTTGCGGAATATAGCTTGGTTCCGTTAGCATGCATGCTCTGGCCGAAAAATACGCCGGGAGACCTGTGCAACTGAGAGACCACTATCCTCTCGGAACCATTTATAACAAAAGTACCTCTTGGGGTCATGTAAGGGATTGTCCCCAGGTACACATCCTGAATAACCGTGTCGAAATCTTCGTGTTCGGGGTCTGTACAGAACAGTTTGAGTTTTGCCTTCAGAGGAACGCTGTAAGTCAGCCCTCTGTCAAGGCATTCCTCGATAGAGTAGCGAGGCGGATCGATAAAATAGTCGATAAACTCAAGTACAAAATTGTTACGGGTATCAGTAATCGGAAAAATTTCCTGAAAAACTTTGAACAAACCCTCGTTCTTACGATTCTCAGGGGTAGTCTCAAGTTGGAAGAAATCCTTAAATGACTTCAACTGTACCTCTAGAAAATCGGGGTAATCTAGTAGAACTTTTGAAGTCGCGAATGTAATCCGCTGATTATTTGATTTTTGCGACATTGTGTGTGGATTGGTTGAAAATATACTAAAATAACGACAAAAAGGCTTAGAGCCTTAAATGGCTCTAAACCTGTTATTGTGCCCGATCAAACGGGGTTTTGGAGTTATTTAACTTCAACTTCTCCGCCAGCCTCTTCGATTTGTGCTTTTACTTGTTCTGCTTCGGCTTTGGAAACTTTTTCCTTGATAGCCTTAGGAGCTGCATCTACTAGATCTTTAGCCTCTTTAAGACCAAGACCTGTGATCTCTTTAACGACTTTCACGATCTGAAGTTTAGCCTGGCCAGCAGAAGTGAGGATTACGTCAAATTGAGTTTGTTCTGCTTCAGCAGCAGGAGCAGCACCGGCTGCAGGAGCGGCAACAGCAACAGCTGCAGCAGCAGGTTCAATACCATATTCTTCTTTGAGAACCTTTGCAAGTTCTTGTACTTCTTTTACAGACAGGTTAACTAATTCTTCTGCAAATTTCTTGATATCTGCCATGATTGTTTTAAATTAAAAAGTTTATATTATTATTACTCTTTTTCTGATAAGGTCTTTACAATGCCTGCAACTTTGCCGCCTGCATTCGATTGGAGTGCAGAGATGACGTTTTGGGCAGGAGATTGGAGCAGACCGATGATGTCACCGATAAGTTCTTCACGTGACTTAATTGATATAAGTGCATCAAGCTGGTTATCACCAACATAGGCGCATTCTTGTACAAATGCTCCTTTGAGCACCGGTTTGCCATATTGCTTACCGAACTCCTTGATTAGCTTTGCCGGAGAACTTACATTCTCAGTAAACATAACAGCAGAAGGTCCTTCAAGAATAGGGAAAAGCAATTGAGCCTCGTTAAGGCCTTTTTGTTCCAAAGCTTTACGCAGCAAGGTGTTCTTAACTACAACAAGTTTTATCTCTTTTTCAAAGCATGCACGGCGGAGCTTAGCTGTATTCTCAGCATTCAGGCCTGCAATGTCAGTAAGATAAAAGTTTGGAGTATTAGTTAATTGAGCTGCCAGGCTTTCAATAATCTGTGTTTTTTCTTCTTTTCTCATAAAACAATATATTATTCAGCAGCACCAATTGACTTGCTATCGATATTTATACCAGGGCTCATAGTTGAAGAGATGAAAACACTCTTTACATATGTTCCTTTTAAAGCTTGTGGTTTGAGTTTCATGACAGTCTTGATGAACTCAAGAGCATTCTCGGCCAACTTTTCTGCAGCAAAAGATACCTTGCCGATACTGGCATGTACGATTCCCTGCTTGTCAACCTTGAAGTCAATTTTACCGGCCTTAACCTCTTTGACGGCGTTTCCTACCTCCATGGTAACGGTGCCTGTCTTAGGGTTAGGCATCAGACCGCGAGGACCGAGAATACGGCCGATAGGACCAATTTTAGCCATAACTGATGGTGTACAGATGATAACATCTATATCAGTCCAGCCTCCTTTAATCTTTTCGATGTATTCATCCAGACCTATATGGTCCGCTCCTGCTTCTTTGGCCTCAGCCTCTTTGTCAGGAGTACACAGCACCAATACACGTACAGTCTTACCGGTTCCGTGAGGAAGAGTAACAACGCCGCGTACCATTTGGTTAGCCTTACGAGGGTCAACTCCAAGACGCATAGCTATATCGACAGATGAGTCAAACTTTGTGAAAGAAATCTCTTTCAAAAGATTACATGCATCTGCCAATTTATACTGCTTAGTAGAGTCAACTTTAGCGTATACTACTTTTTGATTTTTTGTTAGCTTACTCATTTTCGCAGGATTAATTATTTAACATCTTCCGGAAATTCTCCGGTTACAGTTATGCCCATACTTCTTGCAGTACCCGCAACCATTGACATGGCTGACTTAAGGGTAAATGCATTCATATCAGGCATCTTGTCTGTAGCTATTGCACGGATTTGTTCCCAGGTAACCGAGCTTACTTTTTTACGGTTAGGTTCGGCAGACCCGGATTGGATCTTAGCAGCTTCCTTCAACTGAATGGCAACAGGGGGTTGTTTTACGATAAATGTAAATGATTTATCGCTGTAAACAGTGATAATAACTGGTAATACTTTACCGGCCTTATCTTGGGTGCGAGCATTGAATTGCTTGCAAAAGTCCATTATGTTTACACCCTTGGAACCCAATGCGGGTCCTACCGGAGGTGAGGGGTTAGCTGCGCCGCCTTTAATCTGCAATTTAATGAGAGCGGCAACTTCTTTAGCCATAATGTTTGATTATTTATTCTTTAACTACTTGAACAAAATTCAACTCTAAAAGAGTTTTTCTTCCAAAAATCTTCACCATAACCTTGAGCTTCTTCTTGTCTTCGATAATCTCCTCGACAGTTCCGTCGAAACCGTTGAAAGGACCATCAATAACCTTAACAGGTTCTCCTACGATAAATGGTGTGATGTTTTCCTCCTCCATATCTGCCAGTTCGTCTACACGACCCAAGATACGGTTCACCTCGGACATTCTTAATGGAACGGGTTCCTTGTCCTTACCGGCCTTCTCAGAGAGAAATCCGGAAACATGAGGAAGATTTCTGATTATGTGCTGAATCTCCCCGGTAAGAGCAGCTTCAATAAGGATATAGCCCGGATAGAAAATTCTCTCCATGCTAACCTTCTTGCCATTTTTTACCTGATAGATCTTTTCGGTTGGGATAAGAACCTGCGATACATAGTCTGTGAGGCCCAATCTCTTGATCTCATTTTCTATGTACTCTTTGGCTTTCTTTTCCTTACCGCCGGCAGCCCTTACTACATACCACTTTTTGGAAATTTCACCCATAAGATTAGTACAGCAAGTTGTAAATAAAAGTCATGATGTTTCTGAACGCAAAATCCATCGCAAAAATCACAACTGCAAAAATTGCTGAAGCGACCATTACAACGATAGCGGAACTCTGGAGCTGAGACCACGAAGGCCAGCTAACCTTTTTCACAAGTTCTGTGTACGATTCCTGAAAGTACAACTTAATTTTGTTCATCTTATAATGATTGTCGGCCGAAACAATGGAAGCGGTATTGCCTCAACCGGATTATTACTACCGGGTCGTAACCCCCGGTATTGCAGGGGCAGAGCGATTCGAACGCCCATCAACGGTTTTGGAGACCGCTATTCTACCCTTGAACTATGCCCCTAAATATAAAGTTAGCCACCAATGGTAGGTGACTAACTTTTTATATTGTAATTAGTCGATAATCTCAGTTACCTGACCTGCACCAACTGTACGGCCACCTTCGCGGATAGCGAACTGGAGACCTTGGTTGATAGCTACAGGGTAGATGAGTTCAACTGTAATAGTTACGTTATCACCCGGCATTACCATCTCTGTTCCTTCAGGAAGAAGAATCTCACCTGTAATATCCATTGTACGGATAAAGAACTGAGGACGATACTTATTGTGGAAAGGAGTATGACGGCCACCCTCGTCTTTCTTAAGAACGTAGATCTCAGCTTTGAATTTCTTATGAGGAGTGATAGTACCTGGTTTTGCAATAACCTGACCTCTCTTGATCTCTTTCTTGTCGATACCGCGGAGAAGAAGACCTACGTTGTCACCAGCCTCACCTCTGTCAAGAATCTTACGGAACATCTCAACACCTGTAACAACTGATTTCTTAGGCTCTTCACCAAGACCGATAATCTGAATCTCCTCACCGGTTTTGATAACACCAGTCTCAATACGACCTGTAGCAACTGTACCACGGCCGGTGATTGAGAATACGTCCTCAACAGGCATAAGGAAAGGTTTGTCTATATCTCTTGGAGGAAGTGGAATGTATTCATCAACTGCGTTCATAAGTTCCATAACCTTATCTTCCCACTGTGGATCACCGTTAAGAGCTCCCAAAGCAGAACCACGGATAACAGGAGCGTTATCACCGTCGTATTTGTAGAATGTGAGAAGCTCACGAACTTCCATCTCAACGAGGTCGATCATTTCTGGATCATCAACGATATCAACTTTGTTCAGGAATACAACGATTCTAGGAACGTTTACCTGACGAGCAAGAAGGATGTGTTCACGTGTCTGAGGCATAGGACCGTCAGTAGCGGCAACAACTATGATAGCACCATCCATCTGGGCAGCACCAGTAACCATGTTTTTAACGTAGTCAGCGTGACCAGGGCAGTCAACGTGTGCATAGTGACGTTTTTCTGTCTGATACTCAATGTGTGCAGTATTGATAGTTATACCACGCTCTTTTTCCTCAGGTGCGTTGTCGATAGAGTCAAATGAACGTACCTCAGAGAGGCCCTTACGAGCCAACACCATGGTAATAGCTGCAGTAAGAGTGGTTTTACCATGGTCAACGTGACCAATGGTTCCGATGTTTACGTGCGGCTTGTCTCTTTTAAAAGCTTCTTTTGCCATAATAGTAAATTTTAAATTATAATGAAATATTTACACACTTGTAGAGCCGGTGATGGGAATTGAACCCATGACCTCTTCCTTACCAAGGAAGCGCTCTACCTCTGAGCTACACTGGCTTACTTAGAGCGGAAGACGAGATTCGAACCCGCGACCCTCAGCTTGGAAGGCTGATGCTCTACCGACTGAGCTACTTCCGCAATAAAAAAACGTGGGGAGAGCAGGATTCGAACCTACGAAGGCGTACGCCAGCAGATTTACAGTCTGCCCCAGTTGGCCACTTTGGTATCTCCCCAAGATTCAATTTGTTCAAAAAACGTAGAGCCGATGGAGGGATTCGAACCCCCGACCAGCTGATTACAAATCAGCTGCTCTGGCCAACTGAGCTACATCGGCATTGTTGTTATTGCTCTTCCCTTTTTGTTTTAGGGACTGCAAAGATATAGGTTTTTGATTAAACTCCAAAAAAATTTTAGACAAAAATCAATAAACCGACTTTATATGCAAAAAATGCTGCTATCCAAGCAACCAAAACGGTTGAGAGCATTGATAAAATTGCCCATTTCCAGGTTTTTGTCTCCTTTCTTATCGTATAGGCTGTAGCAACACATGGCATATATAAAAGTGAAAAAATCATAAAAGATAAAGCATTCGCTTTATTGAAAACCTTCTCTTCTTTGATTCTGCTCATAAGAGAGGTATGCTGCTCATCATCAGGATGCCTGTTGTCTTCAGCTTGATATACTACACCAAGTGTGCTAATAATAAACTCTTTTGCCGTGATTCCGGTGATAAGACTGACGCTCATCTTCCAGTCAAAACCGAGAGGGGACATGACTGGTTCCACAACTTTTCCGAAGTGTTCAAGGTAAGATACACGCTGAGGATCCGGATTTTCCCTGTTCTTAAGGGGGAAATAGTCAAGAGCCCATACTATAATAACAGCAAGAAGAACTACTGTTCCTATCTTTTTCAGATATTCCCATGCTGCATCCCACATATTGGCAATAGAGCCTGCGAATGAAGGTCTTTTATAGAAGGGCAGGGGTATAGAGTAGTCTTTAGTCCCGAAATGAAAAAATATTCTTTTGAATATCAGAGCCATTATGATACCGGTTATAATGCCGCCAAAATAAAGCATACTCAGCACCAGTACCTGAT
Organism: Rikenellaceae bacterium; assembly: GCA_034928745.1. Taxonomy (GTDB): domain Bacteria; phylum Bacteroidota; class Bacteroidia; order Bacteroidales; family UBA932; genus Bact-08. The sequence continues at coordinate 82,579 of JAYFOS010000010.1, read as the reverse complement.
TCTCCGGGAAGAAAATTCCGGAAAACAACAGGAAAGTAGGAATTCTGGCACTGCACGGGATATAAGGAATCATGAGCATAGTCAGTATCCTGTCGTATTTTCTCTTTATAGTTCTTGTGGCAAGTATTGCAGGAACGTTACATCCGAAACCCATCAGAAGGGGGATGAATGAGCTTCCGTGAAGCCCGATATGGTGCATATAGCGATCCATCAGAGTAGCCGCTCTCGGAAGATACTCTGTCTCCTGAAGAAGCGAGAGGAAGAAAAAGAGAATTAAAATATTAGGCAGAAATGCAAGGACGCTTCCTACTCCCATAATAACACCCTGAGTCAGAAAATCATTCAGCCATCCTTCGGCCATGTGCAGGTGAATGGATGTAGCTGCCTGGTCCATAAGCCATTCAATGCCGGCCTGGGGATAGGAGCCGAGATTAAATGTACAGAAGAATATACTCCAGATGATTCCGATAAAGATAAGCAGGCCCCACAAAGGATGTGTAAGAATAGAGTCAAGTCTGGATGTCTCCTCCTCGCTCAGTTTTCTCCGGTGCCCCTTGCAATGCTCTTTACGGTTGAACTTTATATCATGCAGAGAGGCTGCATCTGTTATTGGTTTAAATTCCTTGAAGTTACGCTGCCCACTTACAAACTCGTGTTTGAAGTGGTTGTGCTTGTGGCCAAGCCGCTTATCGCTATGATGTTCTTTTTGAGACATTAATAATCATTTTCAATATGCTCTCTTCATCAAAGTTGCACTCATTCTGGAGTTCCGGTATGCTCCCCTGTTCTATGAACTTGTCGGGAACACCCATTGCGGTTACTTTTACATTATAACCTCCTGTTGCAACATATTCACATACTGCCGAGTGCAGGCCGCCAAGGATTGTACCGTCCTCAACGGTTATGATGCTGTTGCATTTGGATATTGCATCATCAAGTGCCGACTCGTCAATCGGTTTAAGAAAACGCATATCATAATGGAGTATCGGTATGCCCATCTCTCTTGCTCTCTCGGCCGCCCTGGCAGCATAGTTGCCGGCAGTACCGATGGTCAGAAGTGCGATTCCTGTCCCATCAAAAACAACTTTGGCCCTTCCTGGTTCAATTTTGTTAAAATCCCCACGCCATTCAAGCCCCTCGCCGTAACCTCTGGGGTATCTTATAACTGTTGGTCCGTATTCCGGAAATGATACTGAATACATCATATCCTTAAGCTCAATTTCATTCATTGGTGCGCAAATTGTAAGATTGGGAACACACCTGAAATATGAAAGGTCAAAGACTCCGTGATGGGTTGCACCATCTTCGCCCACAAGTCCTCCTCTGTCAAGGCAAAAAATGACCTTCAGGTTCTGAATGGCCACGTCGTGTATCACGCTGTCATATGCCCTTTGCATAAAACTTGAGTAGATATTACAGAATGGGAGAAACCCTTGTGACGCCAGACCGGCAGAGAAAGTCACCGCATGCTGTTCAGCTATTCCGACGTCGAAAGCCCTGTCAGGCATCTCATTCATCATCAGGTTAAGTGAGCAACCTGAAGGCATGGCCGGAGTGATACCTACAATTTTGAGATTCTCTTTTGCTAGCCTTACGATTGTCTCTCCAAAAACATCCTGATATCTGGATCTCTTTTCGGTTTGATTCTTTTTCCTTATACCTGTGAAAATATCGAATGTGCCGGGAGCATGCCATTCAACCTGATTCTCTTCGGCAGGCTTATATCCTTTGCCTTTTGTTGTTACTATATGCAAAAGCTTTGGTCCTTTTATCTCTTTAAGATTGGAGAGTGTGGTTAAAAGTTGGTCAAGATTGTTGCCGTCAATGGCACCGAAGTATCTGAATCCCAACGATTCGAAAATGGAGCCACTTTTAAATATCGCCATCTTTGTGCTGAACACAAACTTCTGCAACAACATCCTGAGCCATTTAGAGCCAATCATCTCCCAAGTCTTATTTTTGACTTGGTTATATGTCCGTGATGTGGAAATTTTGAGAAGGTAATTATGAAGTGCTCCGACATTAGGATCGATCGATATTCCGTTGTCATTGAGAATAACCAATATGTCGGATTTCATAGCACCGGCATTGTTGAGCCCTTCGAATGCCAGACCACCGGTCATTGAGCCATCACCTATGACAGCAATTATCTTATTATTTTTTCCACTTAGGTTGGAAGCAACAGACATGCCGAGAGCGGCGGAAATGGATGTTGATGAGTGGCCGACACCGAATGCGTCGTACTTACTTTCAGAAATTTTTGGAAATCCACTTATACCTTTGAATTTCCTATTATTCTTAAACTCCTCCCTTCTTCCTGTCAAAATTTTATGAGCATATGCCTGATGACCAACATCCCATACCAGTTTGTCCTCCGGAGTGTTATATATGTAATGAAGGGCTACTGTAAGCTCAACTGTTCCGAGGCTTGATGCAAAATGACCCGGATTGTTTGCACAGCACTCAATAATATATTCCCTCAACTCATTGCAGACCTGGTGCAGTTCGCTGTTATTCAGTTTCTTGAGGTCTTCCGGGCTGTTAATATTGTTTAGGATTTCCACTATTTTTTCTCACTATTCTAATCTTGCAAGATACAAATTATTTACCATAAAGTTCAATTTAAAATTTATTTTGCAGATTGGTTAAATCGTATTAGTTTAGTAAATCTTTTCAGAAGATACTTATTATATAATAAACTCAATAGTGGAAAAAAAACTAACCTTATTGAAGGATAAGTCGTACATAAGATGGACCGTACTTATCCTCCTGGCACTCATGATGTTCTTTGCATACATGTTTGTCGATGTACTATCTCCTTTACAAAGCCTCTTGCAGACAAGCAAAGGGTGGACTCCTGAAAACTACGGCACTTTTGCCAGTTCCGAGTATTTCTTAAATGTTTTCGCGCTATTCCTGATTTTTGCAGGTATCATCCTTGATAAAATGGGTGTAAGAGCTACAGCTCTTCTCTCAGGATCAATAATGGTAATTGGAGCAGCAATCAAGTATTATGCTGTAAGCCCTGCATTTGTGGGTTCAGGAATTGAAGCAATGCTCGGTTCATGGTGGACATCATTCCCGGCATCGGCAAAATTAGCATCTCTGGGATTCATGATTTTCGGATGTGGTGTTGAGATGGCCGGAATTACAGTTTCAAAAGGAATAGTAAAATGGTTTAAAGGCAAGGAGATGGCTTTAGCTATGGGTATAGAGATGGCGATTGCCCGTCTGGGTGTATTTGCCGTATTCAGAATATCACCAAGGTTTGCTGAAGCTTTCAACGGTGATGTAAGTGCCCCGGTACTGTTAGTTCTTATACTTCTGTTCATCGGTCTGATTTGCCTCATTACATATTTCTTCTTTGACAAGAAGTTGGAGCAACAGCTTGGAGAGAGCGGAGAAGAGCCAGAAGAGCCGTTTAAGGTAAGTGATTTGGGCATACTCTTTACAAGTAAGACATTCCTTATTGTAGCCGGTCTCTGTGTGCTTTACTACTCGGCAATATTTCCATTCCAAAAATACGCTGCAAATATGTTGGAGTGTCGTTTGAGCATAAGCAGCAAAGATGCAAGTGATATTTTTTCATACTTCCCGATAGGTGCAATGCTGTTGACCCCGTTATTAGGAGGTTACCTCGATAAAAAGGGTAAAGGTGCCACCATGTTAATACTGGGTTCGTTGTTGATGATTGCATGTCACCTTGTATTTGCCATGACACCTGCAGCATATTTTTCAAAAGTTGTTGCTTATTCGGCAATTGTAATACTCGGTGTCAGCTTCTCTCTAGTCCCAGCGGCACTATGGCCTTCAGTGCCAAAGCTTGTTGAAAACCGTTATCTTGGTTCAGCCTACTCTGTTGTCTTCTGGATTCAGAACATAGGTTTGATGTTGTTCCCTATGCTTATCGGTTGGTCTCTTGCGCAGACAAACAAAGGAGTTACAAATCCTTTGGAATATAACTACACAGTACCTATGCTCATCTTTGCCTCACTAGGAGTGCTCGCTTTAGTACTTGCAATCTGGCTTAAGGGTGAGGACAAGAAGAAGGGGTACGGACTTGAGCTACCGAATATCAAAAGCTAAAAGTGAAATATAAGTGAAATATAAGTGAATAACTAAAAGTGATAAAGTGATAAGTGATAAGTGATATAGTGAGGAGTGACAAACGAGAAAATCTTAAACCTTCACTTTTAACTATTCACTTCAAACTATCCACTTTTAACTATAAACTCTTCACTATTAACTATAAACCATAAACTAAAAAATATGAACTCTCCCGTTAAACTGCTCAAAGATTCGAAGAGTGCACGCTGGATCGTCCTCATGAGTCTTGCAATACCAATGTTTGCCTCTTACTTTTTCGACGATATTTTTTCAACAATAAGTCAGATTTTCAGCCACCCTGAAGCTCTTGACCTTGGTTGGAACTTAAGTGACTATGGATTCTACGGCGGCGCATACTCTCTACTCTGCGTATGGGGAGGATTAGTTATATGCGGAATGCTTCTTGACAAATGGGGTGTGCGTTTTACAGGTTCTCTTTTTGTGGGTTTGATGGTAGGTGGTTCATTGATTGTTGTATATGCCATCTCCGAGAGCTTTGCACACAGTTCACTGAATACATGGCTTGGCGGGATCTTTTCAAAACCATCGCTTGCCCTTGCGTATGCAGGCTGTGCTCTATTCGGGCTTGGAAGTGAGATAGCCGGAGTGGCAGTTACCAGATCCATAGCAAAGTGGTTTAAAGGGAAAGAGATGGCGCTTGCAATGGGGCTTCAACTTGCTCTTGCCCGTATGGGAACAGCCACAGCGCTTATTCTTGTGCCAAGAATCGTAAACTTGGATCTGTCTTATATTCCTTTTTCGGAGACCAGCAAGCCGACAATCGTGGCTATGATATTGATGGTGGTTGCAGTTGTTGTATGGTCTGTCTTTATTTTCATGGACAGTAAGCTGGATAGGCAGACAGCGGAAGAGGCAAAGAAAAATGATGTGAAGGCAGAAAAGGATGACAAGTTCCGTTTTTCTGATATTTTCAAGATATTGGGAGACAAACACTTTATACTCATATCACTGCTTTGTGTATTCTTCTACTGCTGTATAATATCATTCAGAAGATTTGCCACAACTATCATAATTCCTCGTTTTGGCATTGAGGATGATGTAGCATCAGTTATGGTATCACTTATCCCGTTCTTTACAATGATATTTACCCCGATTTTCGGACTACTTATTGATACAAAAGGGAAAGCAAGTCGTTTCATGATAATCGGCTCTGTACTCGTTCTCGTTTCCCATCTTATCATTGGCTTTGCTCCGGGACTTCCTATATTCGGATATATAGGACTTGGAATCCTCGGCATCGGGTATTCACTAGTTCCGGCTGCCATGTGGCCTACTGTTCCAAAGATAATAAAGGAGAAGAATCTCGGTACTGCATATTCGCTTATTTACTGGATTCAAAATATGGGTATGCTTTTAGTCCCGATTGTGGTAGGGCAGATATTTATAAAGACTACCGCTGCTGTTTCCGATCCGGCATCGGCTGCATTGAAGTCAGCCATCAATGCTGAGTACTTCTTTGTAGGACTTTCATTGGTTGCGATAGCTGTTTCGATTATCTTAGGGAGATCTGCAGATAAAAATCCTCAGCTAAAGATAGATTTGCCTAATAAGCAGAAATAACTGTAATGACAAGAATTAAGGGCTGGCCAATTTGGGCAGCCCTTTTCTTTTCACTTTCTCGCTTATCATTTATAACTTTTTTTCTGTATCCGCGCGGAAAGTCCTCCCCACCTGCGGTGGGTTCCCTCCCTATTCGGGAGCCAAGCTTTCCTTTGCCGTATACAGATAAAAAAAAAGAGAGTGCCCTGATCGAATTAGAACACTCTCTTATATGTAAAGCTTTGTCTATTTTCCGGTTCTGTTTGTTTCCGACTTATTTTGGACAGTGCTTGTTTTGTCTTTTAGTTGTTGCTCTCGCGGATAATGGTCTGGTCTCTGTCCGGGCCTAAAGAGATGATCTTGATTGGAATTCCGAGCTCTTTTTCAATAAACCTCACATAGTTCATGAATTCAAAAGGGAGATCCTCCTCTGCAGTGACCTTTGTAAGATCTCTTTTCCAACCCTTGAAATCCTTGTATACAGGAGTAATTTCGGCGTATGTGTCATACGGTATGCGGTCGGTAACCTTTCCATCCACCTCGTATGCAACAGCAACCTTGATAGTATCGATTGTGTCAAGTACATCCGCCTTCATCATGATTAGCTGATCAACTCCACTCACCATTACTGCAAATTTGAGGGCTACAAGGTCAAGCCAACCGGTTCTTCTTGGTCTGCCTGTTGTGGCACCGTATTCAAATCCCAGCTTACGCAACAACTCTCCTGTCTCATTCTCCTGTTCTGTAGGAAAAGGACCACTGCCGACTCTTGTGCAATATGCCTTGAATATGCCAGAAACAGTGCCTATCTTTGAAGGAGCCACACCCAGGCCGGTGCATGCACCTGCACAGGTAGTGTTTGAAGATGTGACAAAAGGATATGATCCGAAATCAATGTCAAGAAGTGAGCCTTGAGCACCTTCGGCGAGAATCCTCTTACTGTCGTCAAGAAGATGGTTTATCTCATATTCGCCATCCACTATTGAGAAGCTCTTGAGGTATTCGGCAGCATTGAGCCACTCCTCCTCATACTGGTCCGCATCGTACTGGTAGTCGAACTGTTTGAGGAAACTTATATGTTTTTCTTTAAGTGTGAGGAACCTCTCCTTGAAATTGCCGGAAAGGATGTCCCCGATTCTAAGGCCGTTTCTGCCTGTCTTGTCCATGTAGGCAGGTCCTATGCCCTTTAATGTGGAACCAATCTTAGATGCACCTTTTGAATATTCAGAGGCAGCATCTATAATCCTGTGGGTCGGCAGTATCAAGTGCGCCTTCTTGGATATCATGAGTCTCTCTTGTACAGGTACTCCCATAGATATCAGATTAGTGCACTCCTCCCTGAAGATAATGGGATCAAGCACTACACCGTTCCCAATGATGTTAATTGTTCCTTTGCGGAAAATCCCCGAAGGAATAGAATGCAGGACAACTTTTTTGTCTTCGAACTGCAATGAGTGACCAGCGTTTGGCCCTCCCTGAAATCTTGCAATGACCGGATATCCCTTAGCCAGTACATCCACAATCTTTCCCTTTCCCTCATCTCCCCATTGGAGACCAAGAATCACATCAACTTTCATAATATTTTATAATAAATTTAAAACGGCAGATCATCAGGAAGATCATCACTAACAACGGCTGCCGAAGTTGTTACTGGTTGTATGTTTTGAACAGATGGTTGAGTGTCAGCTCTTTTTCCAAGAAGTTGAAAACTTTCTGCAACAATCTCAATCACAGATCTTTTTTGCTCTGTCTGGTCAACCCACTCCCTGCTCCTTATCTTGCCCTCTACAAAAATCTGAGACCCTTTTTTGACATACTTCTCGGCACGTTCGGCCAACAACCTCCAGCACACAATATTGTGCCATTCGGTCTGTTCCTGCCAGTTTCCGTTCTTGTCGCGGTATCTTTCTGTGGTGGCGAGTGTAAAATTGGCAACTACCGAGTCGTTTTCGAGATGCCTTATCTCAGGATCCTTACCGACATTGCCAATTAGCATGACCTTGTTCAATGACATAGCTTTATACTTTGTAATCGTGGCAAAGATATAAAAATTTAGATACAATTTATTAACAAAATCATTGACTTTAAGTCAGGCTCGACACCTGTGAAAAGTCTGAATGACTGAACGGCTTGATAGAGCAGCCAATATCGGCCGGAGATATAATTTATACCATTGATATTTTGTAAAAAAACCAGTTGAGGTGATTTATAATTGGCTTCAAGAATAGTCTTTCCGGAAAAATCAAGATTGTTCAGGATATCCAGGTTTTCAGGTAATGTGTTGATAACTATATCGGAACTCGTTATTGTGGATGGAATTTGGTCGAAGCGGCCGGCTTCCATGGAGAATCTCCGTGCAAAAGCATCAGCTTTTTCAAATGAACGGTTTATGACAGTTACTCTGCAACCGAGGCCGGCCGCAGCCAGGGCCGCCGCTTTACCTGCTCCGCCACAGCCGAGCACAGTAACATGTGAACCATGTTTTGAATAACCTTTTATACACTCCTGAACCCCACCATAGTCGCTATTGAAAGAGTGAACCTTACCATCCCGGATAAAAATTGTATTTACGGCACCTATTGAGACATCAAGCTCGCTCCTGACATCAACGAAATCAAGAATACTCTCCTTAAAGGGAGCTGTGATGTTTAGACCATCATACCCCTCGCTTCTGAATCTTCCGATCACCTCTCTCGCCGAAGAGGCTTCAAGAAGACCGTATGTGTGCTCACTATAGCCATACGCAGCCTTGAAAAGTGCAGGGCTTAACGAGTGAGATACTGGGTTTCCGGCTACGGCAAAACGCATAAGAGGAAATTATTAGATTGATATCAAAACTTGAAATCTCTCTGCCTGAGAGCTTCAAAACAAATAATCGCAGTGGAGACAGAGACATTGAGTGAGTCAACAAAACCATTCATCGGGATTTTAATCCTACCGTCCGCATTTTCACGCCAATATTCTGACAATCCCTCGGCCTCGCTCCCCATCACTATTGCTGAAGCTCCTTTGAAATCAGTTTCGTGATACCATTTGGATGCCTGGAGCTCGGCAGTGAAAATTTTTATCTCGTTTTTTCTCAGCCACAGACAGCACTCCTCAGAAGAGCAGGCGGCCACCTGTGTTGTAAAGATAGTCCCCAGACTTGAACGAATCAGGTTTGGATTAAAAAGATCGGTAAGTGGGTTGCATACAATCACGGCATCTGCCCTTGCTGCATCGGCCGTCCTAAGAACTGCCCCAAGATTCCCGGGTTTCTCCACAGCTTCGAGAACGATAACCAACGGATTTGATGATAGGGTGAACTCTTCAAGAGAGGAGTGTTTTTCTCTTACGATTGCAATTACGCCTTCAGTACTGTCGCGATAGGCTATTTTTGAATAGAGGTCAGCCGTAACTTCGTTAAGTTGTTGGCATCCGGTCTCTTTTGCACGAGTAAGTGAAAAAATCTCCGGTTGGAAAAAGATTGTTTCAATAACGTAGCAACCTTTTTTGCACGCTTCCAACTCGCGGATTCCCTCAACTACAAACAAACCACTTTCACGACGCTCCCTTGATCTCTCCTGAAGTGTTACAAGCTCCTTTATTCTTGGGTTCTTGACTGATGAAAGCGTATCTATGTACATTATCTACTCTTTTTCTGTCTTCTGCTCCTTTTCCGGACGCATCTGCGGGAAGAAGAGAACATCCTGAATTGAGGAGTTATTTGTCATGAACATTGTCAGCCGGTCTATTCCTATACCCATACCCGATGTGGGAGGCATACCGAATTCTAATGCTCTCACAAAGTCCATATCTATATACATGGCCTCATCATCACCTTTGTCCTTCAACTTGAGCTGATCCTGAAACCTTTCAAGCTGGTCGATTGGATCGTTCAACTCACTATATGCGTTGGCAAGCTCTTTCCCGTTAACAAACAGTTCAAACCTCTCTGTAAGATCAGGATTGTCCCTGTGACGTTTAGTAAGAGGGGATGTCTCAACAGGATAATCAGTTATAAATGTAGGTTGGATAAGGTGCGGTTCACAATACTCACCGAAGATCTCCTCGATCAGTTTTCCGACACCCATTGTGCTGTTAACCTGAACATGAAGCTTGTTGCAGACAGCCCTCAACTCCTCTTCATTCATCCCGGCAACATCAACACCAGCATACTCTTTAATGGCCTCAAGCATAGGAAGTCTCCTGTAAGGAGCCTTGAACTCAATCTCTTTGTCACCAAGTGTAAGAAGGGTTTTGCCATGAAGTGAGGTTGCTACTCTCTCAATCATATTTTCCACGAACTTCATCATCCAGAAGTAGTCCTTATACGCCACATATATCTCTAGTACAGTGAATTCCGGATTGTGAGTCCTGTCCATACCCTCGTTCCTGAAATCTTTTGCGAATTCATAGACACCGGTATATCCGCCAACGATAAGTCTTTTCAGATATAATTCATTTGCAATCCTAAGGTATAGAGGAATATCCAATGCATTATGGTGAGTTACGAAGGGTCTTGCATTTGCTCCTCCAGGAATAGGTTGAAGTATTGGGGTCTCAACTTCAAGATATCCGTGCTCATTGAAAAATTCGCGCATGGTTGTCATTATCTTGCTTCTTTTCATAAAGGTCTCCCTTACAGATGGATTGACAATAAGGTCAACATAACGCATTCTGTAACGAAGTTCCGGATCAGAGAAAGCATCATATACCTGATCTTCTTTCTCTTTCACTATTGGAAGGACTCTCAGGGATTTGCCGAGAACTTTCAACATCTTGGCATGGATTGTCAGCTCGCCTGTCTGAGTAATAAAGGCGAAGCCATGAATCCCGATAATGTCGCCAATGTCAAGAAGTTTTTTGAACACTGTGTTGTATAGAGTCTTGTCCTCTTCAGGGCAAATTTCATCCCTTTTTATATATACCTGAATCTTTCCAAGTTCGTCTTGGAGTTCAATAAAAGCAGCTGCACCCATGATCCTGCGGGTCATAATACGGCCCGCTATTTTCACATCCTGAAAATTCCCGGACTCCTGTTTATACCGCTCTTTTATCTCTTTAGTTGTAGCGTTTATTTCAAATGCTTCAGCCGGGTAGGGTTCAATGCCTAAATCGCGCATTGCCTTAAGAGAATCCCTACGATTCCTTTCCTGTTCGTTAAGTTCGGTATAATCCATTTCGTGTAACATTTTATGTGTCTGCAAAATTAACTTTTTTTAATAACTTGACGAAATTATAAGTACATTTGCAGCTATGGCTTTAGAAAAGAAATGGATAGTGAAAGAACCGGGCAATCCGGCTCTGGTAAGACAGTTGTCTGCCGATTTAGGAATCGATCAGACACTTGCCAATCTTTTAGTTCAAAGGAATATCAAGACACAGGCGGAGGCGAGGGCATTTCTGAGACCTCAGTTGGATCAGCTTCATGATCCCTTTCTTATGAAAGATATGGATAAAGCCGTAGAACGACTGATTTCGGCTATCGGCAGACAGGAGAAGATTCTTATTTACGGAGATTACGATGTAGACGGAACTACTGCAGTCTCGCTTGTATACTCATTCTTGAGAAAACACTCAAACAACAATCTCGATTATTACATCCCTAACAGATATGCCGAGGGTTACGGGATTTCATACAAGGGTATTGACTGGGCCTACGAGAACGGGTTTACATTAATAATTGCACTTGACTGCGGTATAAAAGCCGTGGAAAAAGTCAAGTATGCTAAAGAAAAAGGTATAGAATTCATTATATGTGACCACCACCTTCCTGACGGACATCTTCCGGAAGCGGTGGCAGTATTGGATCCTAAAAGGGCTGACTGTAATTACCCTTTTGACGATCTTTCAGGTTGCGGAGTGGGATTCAAATTTATGCAGGCATATTCAATAAAGAAAGGAATTCCACAGGAGGATGTGCTTTCACTTCTTGATCTTCTGGTTGTCAGCATAGCGTCAGACCTTGTATCAATTACGGGTGAGAACAGAGTTCTTGCATATTTCGGACTGAAACAGCTCAACACCTCTCCAAGAAGAGGCCTTTTGTCAATTATAAAGCTTGGCGGTCTTGAAAAACACATGATAACTATAGATGATATCGTTTTCAAGATAGGACCCAGAATTAACGCCGCCGGAAGAATGGAGTCAGGGAAGACAGCTGTTGATCTTCTTACATCCAGAAATGATGACGATGCCAGAAATATAGGAGACGCCATCAATACTCATAACAACGACAGAAAGAATGAGGACAGGAAGATTACTCTGGAAGCAAGTGAGATGGTTGCTAATATTGATCATTTTCAGGATCGGAAGTCCACAGTAGTCTACAATCCGGATTGGCACAAAGGTGTTTTGGGCATAGTGGCTTCAAGGCTTGTGGAAAGTTTTTACAGACCCACGATAGTTCTTTGTAAATCAAACGGATTAATAACAGGCTCTGCAAGAAGCATCCCCGGATTTGACCTCTATGAAGCCGTAGAGAAGTGTTCAGAATTACTTGAAAATTTCGGAGGGCATATGTATGCGGCAGGATTGACACTAAAGGAGGAAAATTTAAATCACTTCTGCGAGAAATTTGAGTCAGTCGTCGCCTCTACCATTACAAAAGAGGTTCTAACACCGGTTGTCAACATCGACACATATCTTGACTTCAAACAGATAACCCCCAGGTTCTTCAATCTCCTGAAACAATTCCAACCATTCGGCCCCGGCAACCTATCTCCGGTATTTATTTCAGAGAAGGTATATGACAACGGTAATGGACGAAAAGTAGGGTCGGAGAGTGGGCATCTCAAACTGGAGCTAATCCAGGAGGATGATTTCCACAGACATATCTCCGCCATAGCCTTTAACCGTTCAGAGCATTTCGAACATCTCCGTTCAGGCAACCCTGTCGATATATGCTATTCAATAGCAGAGAACTATTATAGAGGAATTGCAAATATTCAGCTTCGTGTTAAGGATATAAAACTCGTTGAAGAGGAAATTTAGTGGCACAGATTTTTCTAATCCACTGATGTTAAGTGTTTTATAAAGAATTGTTGTCCAGTGGATTAGAAAAATCTGTGCCACTGAAAATACTAATTATCTCTAAGAGCAAAGTCCTGATAGATTTTCTATCTACATCTATGATAATTGATGCAACTGCTTCATAGCCCGGCTTACGTTTTTCAAACAGGGATCTAATCTCTTCACGGAAGTTTTCATCGTCGATATTTTCAACGACAGGACGCTTTCCTTTGTGTGTCATAAGACGCTCTGTGAGTAACTCCAAAGATGCTTTCAGATAGATGCAGTATGTGTTTTTACTGATAATTATCCTGTTTGCCTCGGACATCAGAGTGCCGCCTCCGAGAGAGAGAATAAGAATTTTCTCCTTGTTCTTATTGATTAATTTTTCAAGAGTCTCCTCCTCCAACTTGCGAAAATAGAGTTCCCCCTTGGAGCTGAAAATTTCACTCACAGCCATTCCCTGTTCCTGTTCTATCAGCTTGTCAAGATCAACCAACTTGCAGTATAGATGTTTTGCAAGCAGACCGGCAATCGTACTTTTGCCTACCCCCATGAACCCTGTAAGAGATATTATCATTTGAAAAATAATAATTTAGACGGAATTGTCATTTATAAGGTTAAAAAAGTGTAGGCAGCTTCTCGTTGAAATTATCCTCACCATCTTCATCGGAGTCATTTAAAGAGTCATTTTCTATAATATCAAGGCCTTCTCCATCTTCTACCGACCCGGCAATAATATCAGATAAGCTCTCTTTGACAAGAGGTTCTATAAAAGTAATCTGACCTACTTCATAATTTGTAAGTCGCTTACCCTTCGCTCTCAGACTTTTGCATCCAATAAACTCTTCTACATCAACAATCTCGTTGGTGCGCTTGCTGTGTTTTCCTTCAAAACTTATCTCGATCTGGGGATATGTGTCTGAAGAGAGACTATGCAGATATGAGCCCGGAGCATCGTTGATAAACAAAGTTACTACATTGTCGCTCGGTTCGAAGCAGAAACGCTTGATGTAGAAACAATTCTGTTCACTGTCGAAATAAACGGCAGTATATACCTTATGGATGTCTAACTTTTCAACTATTTGAATATCACCCTGATATCTGTTGCTCAAATCGAAGTTTGTAGTGTAATACTCCCCATTCTTGCAAATAGTAAGAATTCTGTCTTCTGCATTGAACTCGCCAAGAAAAATTCCTCTTGAATCAACATTGAGCCTATTTATGTCATTGTCGAACCAGATGGACTGACCTCCGAACTGAGAGACACCTTTGCTCTTAAGTTGTATTTTATAGACAGTGTTCTTTGTCAGGATATTTCCCATAGAGGCCCTGTTCTTTATTGCAAGATTAGACAGGTCATAGTCAAAAACCAGCTTTTTGAGCTTAGGTCTCGGTTTAAGGAATACCTTCAATACTTCAGCCTCGCCGTTAGGATTGGCTGTAAACCACATAACCTGAGACCCCTCTTTTCCTTGGGTCAGGTCATACTCTTTATCACGAGTAACGCCTGTTACCGCAAACCTCTTGACATAGGTCTCGCCCCCTTTGCCATTCCGGTATACAGCATTATATATACATCTGTCATCATTTCTGGTGAATATGCCGATATGGATTATATCCTTACCCACAAAAGCCTTCTCGCTGATCTTTGTGACCATGTATCTGCCATTCTTGAGAAATACAATGACATCATCTATATCGGAACATTCGCAAATATATTCAGCATTATCATCCCTCTTCAGGTCCATTCCGACAAAACCCTCCGCCTTGTTTGCATATAGTTTTGCATTTGCCACGACAACTCTTGTAGCCTCGATAGTCTCAAAACTGCAGATCTCTGTCTTTCTAGGATACTTTGCACCATATTTCTTTTTCAGCTGAGTAAAATGCTGGATAGTGTAGTCAATAAGATGTGAGAGATTGTGCTGGACATCTTTCTCTTCATCCTCTATCCTTTTAATAGATTCTTCAAGCTGCTTAATGTCAAAAGTGGAGATCTTCCTAACCGGCTTTTCAACAAGTCGCAATATATCCTCATGAACAATCTCTTTCTTCAGTTGTGACTGATATTTTTTAAGTTCAACCTCAACTGTGTCCAGTTGCTCTTCCCAGCTTTTCGCCTTCTCCTCGAGTAACCTGTAAACACGTTGTTCAAAGAAAATCTTCTCAAGAGATGTGTAGTGCCATAAATCTTCAAGTTCACCGAGCCTGATTTCCAACTCCTGCTTCAACAAAGATTTTGTGATCTCGGTGTTATGCTTCAATATCTCATCAACACCCAGAAAGTGAGGATGTTTGTCCTTAATCACGCAACTGTTCGGAGAAATAGACATTTCGCAGTCGGTAAATGCATAGAGTGCGTCAATTGTCTTATCGGGAGATATGTCATTGTGAAGATGCACTACAATCTCCGCCCCGGCTGCAGTGTTATCATCCACCTTGCGAATCTTGATCTTACCTTTGTCATTTGCCTTCAGTATTGATTCTATCAGCTTTGAAGTTGTCTGTCCAAAAGGAATCTCATTTATGACCAATGTTTTCTTGTCAAGCTTGGTAATCCTTGCCCTGACCTTAACCGCACCACCGCGCAGCCCCTGATTGTATTTTGAACAGTCGATAAGCCCACCGGTCGGAAAGTCCGGGTATATAGTAAACTCCTTATTTGTCAGATAAGCTATTGAAGCATCTATCAACTCATTGAAATTGTGTGGGAGGATTTTTGATGCCAGGCCTACGGCTATGCCCTCAACCCCTTGTGCTAACAAGAGCGGGAATTTCACCGGAAGATTTACCGGTTCCTGATTGCGGTCATCATAAGACCTCATCCAGATTGTAGTCTTTGGGTTGAAAAGCACCTCGTTGGCGAATTTGCTCAGGCGCGCCTCAATGTAACGCGGAGCAGCAGCCGAGTCTCCGGTAAGAATATTACCCCAGTTACCCTGACAATCCACAAGAAGATCCTTTTGTCCGAGCTGGACCAAAGCATCCCCGATAGAGGCATCCCCGTGCGGGTGATACTGCATGGTACTTCCTATGATATTGGCGACTTTGTTGTAACGCCCGTCGTCCAACTTCTTCATGGCGTGTAAAATACGACGTTGGACAGGCTTAAGCCCGTCATCGATGTGCGGTACGGCCCTTTCAAGTATTACATAGGAGGCGTAGTCCAAAAACCACTCCTTGTACATACCTGTCAGTTTGTACCTTTTCTCGCCATCTACAATAAGTTTGTCGTATTTATTGCTTTCAGAAGACTCTGAACCCTCAAGAGGCTCTTCAACCTCAAGGTCGTTGTCAATATCAGGAGTACTCATATATATTATTACAAAATTTATTCAGGAATATATCCGAACTGCTTGAGTTTTCTCTTGTCATCCCTCCAGTCCGGATTCACCTTTACAAATATCTGTAAAAATACCTTTTTTTCAAAGAAAGCTTCCATATCCTTCCTTGCCATCATACCCGTCCTCTTGAGCGAAGCCCCCTGATTACCAATGATTATGCCCTTCTGGGAATCTCTTAGAACATTTATTACAGCCTCAATATGAAAAACATTCTCCTTCTCCTTGAAATTTTCTATAACAACTTCCGAACAATAGGGAATCTCCTTCTCATAGTTGAGAAGAATCTTTTCACGGAGAATCTCAGAGGCGAAAAACCTGAGGTTTCTGTCGGTAAGGGTATCTTTATCGTACCATGCCGGATTTGCAGGAATCAAAGCCAGTATCCTGTTGAAAAGAGAGTCGATGTTGAATTTCTCCTTTGCGGAGATGGGGAATATTTCAGCTTTTGGCACAAGTGCCTGCCATTTTGTATATAACTCTTCAAGGGCAGTTTGGTTAGAAAGGTCGATTTTGTTCAGAACAATCAGTACAGGAATATCAACACGGTTCATCTTCTCGATATACTCCATGTTCTTAGTTGAACTCTCAACAACATCGGTGACATAAAGGATAATGTCAGCATCGCCGATGGCGGTCTCGACAAAATCCATCATGCTCTCCTGAAGCTTGTAATTTGGTCTTATAATGCCCGGCGTATCAGAGTAAACAATCTGATAATCCTCCCCGTTGACGATGCCCATAACCCTGTGACGGGTGGTCTGAGCCTTGGCTGTTACAATCGAAAGTCTTTCGCCGACAAGGGCATTCATAAGAGTGGACTTGCCAACATTAGGGTTACCTATAATGTTGACAAATCCAGCTTTATGTATTTTATTCTGTACGGCCATTATTCAAAAATACCCATTTTCAGTGAGGTTATCTCTTGTTCTGTGAGGAAACGCCACTGTCCTCTGCGAAGATTCTTTTTGGTAAGTCCGGCAAAAAGTACTCTGTCAAGCTTCTTTACTTTATAACCTAAAGCCTCAAACAATCTCCTTACGACACGGTTCCTTCCTGAGTGAATCTCAAGACCGATTTGACTGTTGTCACCGTCAATATATGAAAGAGTGTCTGCATACATAGGCCCGTCCTCAAGTTCAACACCTTCAAGAAGTTGCTTGAAATCAGTACCCGAAACATTCTTGTCAAGGAAGACATGGTATATCTTCTTAACCTTGTTTGAAGGGTGAGTAAGTTTCTCTGTCAAATCACCATCGTTTGTTAAGAGCAGCACACCTGTGGTTGCCTTATCCAAACGGCCTACAGGATAGACTCTTTGAGCACATTTGCCGGTAATAAGGTCCATTACGGTCTTTTCAGCATTGGGATCAGACAAAGTAGTCACAAAATCCTTCGGCTTATTCATAATGATATAAACCTTTTCTTCCCCTTTTAACCTCTCGCCGTTGAAGCGTACATCATCGGAAGCCTGGATTTTTGTGCCAAGTTCAGTAACGACCTGTCCATTAACAGATACCAATCCGGCTACAATATACTCATCAGCCTCTCTGCGTGAGCATACGCCTGAGTTGGATATAAACTTGTTGAGCCTTATGCCGTCATCACCCATGGCTTTGGCTCTTCTTGGCTTTGGAGTGTACTCCTCGGCTCTCGCACGGAAACTTTTCGGTTTTTCTCCGAAGCTCTCTCTTAACTCGCGCTCTCTTGCAAAACGCTCATCTCTTTTGAAAGAACCTGAATCTTCGCGTGATCTCTCACCTCCAAATGATCTCTTTGGTCTGTCGCTGTATGGACGATCTTCACGAGGCCTTTCACCTCCGAAAGATCTTTTTGGTCTGTCGCTGTAAGGACGATCTTCACGGGGTCTTTCGCCTCCGAAAGATCTCTTTGGTCTGTCGCTGTAAGGACGATCTTCACGGGATCTTTCGCCGCCAAATGCTCTCTTAGGTCTGTCACCGTAAGGGCGATCGCCCTCAGGTCTGTCGCTGTTGAAGCTTCTTCTGGGTTTTTCACCAAAAGGTTTGTCTTCTCTCTTTGTATAACTTCTTTTTGGTTTGTCACTGTAAGGGCGATCGCCCTCAGGTCTGTCGCTGTTGAAGCTTCTTCTGGGTTTTTCCGAGAAAGGCTTGTCCTCTCTCTTAGTGTAACTCCTTTTTGGTCTGTCGCCATCTTGGCGGTCATCTTTGCTGAAAGGCTTGTCGCCCCTCCTTGTGTAGGACCTCTTAGGCCCATCGCTGCTATGAGCTCTACCATCCCGGCGCCCACTAGCATTGTTTGAAAAATTCCTCATTTTTTTATAATCGGGTACAAAGTTATGCCAATCCGGGATATTTTCCTATTTTTACAAACATAATTCCTTCAAATAGATTTTTTTAATGAGATTCAAAATATCTCCACTTTTAAAAGAGAACCTTGATGTAGCCATTAAGTCTATCTTGAGCACCAGGTTGCGCTCGATCCTTACTATCATGATTATAGCTATCGGTATCACCTCTCTTGTCGGGATACTTACAGCTACAGATTCATTGAAAGCTCTCATGAAAGAGAACTTCGGAAAAATGGGTGCCACATCATTTGCAATACGTTCACTCTATTCTGACACTGAATCTGGAGGCAGGAAAATCCGGGTCATAAACAGGAGGAATATAACTATTAATCAGGCACAATACTTTCTGGCAAACTACCCGATACCTTCGACAAGCACAGTGTACGCCATAGCTCTTAACGACGCGACAATAAAATACGGTTCGTCAAAGACAAATCCAACTTTCTCTGTCAGAGCTGTTGATGAGAACTATATCGCATACTCCGCTGCGAAGATTTCAAAAGGCAGGGGATTCAACACCAGGGATCTTGAGGCCGGTACATTTTCGGCTGTAGTCGGTTCCGGAACACTTACATCTATCTTCAAAGGAGTTCAGGATCCTGTTGGGAAAATAATAAGTGTCGGGGCTGTAAGATATGAAGTGATAGGAGTTCTGGAAAGCCAGGGAAGCACATTTGGCGGAGGTGCGGACAACACAGTACTGATTCCCGTGTCAAACGCAAGAAATATTTTTCTTAACGACAACTCTTACTATACGATAGGTATTATGCCGAAAGAGGGTGTCAACCAGGAGAAAGCCATTGATGTGGCAGAACAGCTTTTCAGGTCTGTAAGAAGGCTGAGCCCGATGGATGTGTCGGATTTCCGTATTACAAAGTCAGATGCTACAATGGAGGAAATATCAAAAATAATGTCATATGTCACAATCGCAGCTTTTGTCATAGGGTTCATAACTCTTCTCGGAGCTGCAGTCGGACTGATGAACATCATGCTTGTCTCTGTCAAAGAGAGGACAAGAGAGATCGGAACACGCAAAGCTCTTGGCGCAAACTCAAAGACGATAAAACAACAGTTTCTATTTGAGTCAATTGTGATAGGTCAGATAGGAGGGGGGCTTGGTATAATTCTTGGAATTATAGTGGGAAATCTTACTGCAACTCTTATGAAATCCCCGTTTGTGATTCCTTGGCTCTGGATGTTATGCGGAGTACTTACTTGTTTGATTGTAAGCATTATTTCCGGATACATTCCTGCTGTTAGGGCATCCAAGCTGGACCCTATTGAGGCACTCCGATACGAGTAGGGTTTATTAAATATTTTCTGATTTAAGCAGAGTTGCCATTATCATCAGGATTTAATGATAATTGTAAAATTGCCGATTTAACAGTTACATTATTTCAATTTGAAAATATAGGTAATTGTTCCCTCCTGAACCGCCGGGGCGGATGAACTGATGTTGAACTTTGCCTTAAGAGCGGCTTTCTTGGCGGCAGCCCACAAAGTGTTATCCTGGACTGTAGTTCCCGTATGTCCCGGAGTAGCACTAATGACACTTCCGTATTGATCTACGGTTATCCTTACCACAACCTTTCCGGATTTGTTTACGCTATATTCCGGTTCCGGCAGTGTGCCCATCAGAGTTCTTCCGGCAAGTCTTGCCGACGGTTCTCCCTCAATGCTTCCGGTTTTGGTATTCCCATCTGCATGGCCGGCAGTGAGTGCATCGCTAACTCTTCGTGCAACTTGCGGGGCGGATGTATCTTTATTTGTATTAGATGCTGACGGGAAAAGAGCCCTTCTGTCAATAGGCTTAGGCCTGGGGGCCTCATACTGCTCAACATCACCTTTATCCCCCATTGTACTCTCTGCACCTTTGTTAGCACCCTTGCCCTTGATTGCCGACTCAGAACGTTGTACAAGACGTATCTCTTTTTTAGGATCAGGAATTTCAGCCCGGGGTTCCCGCCCGGTTTTCACCTGAACCGGCACAGTTACAGGAGGCATTTTTTCCAGCTGCACCTCTATACCCAATTCTGCCGGAGGCGGATATACTGCCGAGAGACCTGTATTGAAAAAAATCAGAAAGCCTATGATATGAATACAGAAAGTCATGCCGAGACCTATCCATCGGGCTCGTACAACATTCTGCTTATTATGATTCTGAACTCTTGACATCTGTTATTCCGGTGCCGTAGCCAAGATTATTCTGTATTGATTTCTTTTAGCAATATTCATTACATTAACAACCTGTTCCATAGGAACTGTGCGGTCAACATGCAGAGATACAGTAGGATCTTCAGTCCCCTGTAATGCTGCCTGAACGAGTGGCTCTATCTGGCTGAATGGGACAGGTGTCTGTTCTCCGTTGACATGATATGAAAATGTGTTGCTTTCAACATAATGTTTTATAGAGATACTCACCTCAGGCTTTGTATTTACCTGGTTTGTACTTTTCGGCAAAAGCAGTTTGAGTGCGTTTGGATTTACCAATGTTGAGGTAATCAGAAAGAAGATAAGCAAAAGGAAAACCAAGTCTGTCATTGAAGACATACTGAAATTCATCTCAACTTTTGCTCTGCGTTTGATAGCCATAATTGGTTATTTATTTGCTGGTTCGTGGAGAAGATCCATAAACTCAATTGTATATGACTCCATTTTATATACAATCTTATCAATCCTTGCCACGAGATAGTTATAACCGAAGTAAGCCATAATCCCGACAACAAGACCTGCCACTGTAGTCACCATCGCTGTATAGATACCTCCTGAGAGTAGTGTGATGTCCACGTTGCTGCCTGCCTGAGACATATTGTAAAATGCCTGGATCATACCGATGACTGTTCCGAGGAATCCGATCATTGGAGCACCTCCTGCAATAGTTGCAAGAAACGGAAGTCCACTTTCGAGTCTTGAAACCTCAAGGTTCCCTGTGTTTTCAACCGCAGTCTGGATATCTGTAAGAGGGCGACCTATACGCTCGATCCCTTTCTCGATAAGGCGGGCGATAGGAGTGTCGCTTGACTGGCAAAGATTGACCGCAGCCTTGATTTTTCCCTCGTGGACATAATCATGGATATTTCTCATGAAGTTCTCGTCTATCTGAGAGGCTTTGCGGATTGCCCACCACCTTTCACCGAAAAGATATACTGCTAAAATTGATAGCAGGAATAATGGAATCATCAGCCAACCACCTTTGAAGGCCATCTCAATCAATGAAAAAGATATTTTTTCTACTGCCGGAGCTGCCTGAGCAGCTGCATCGGATGTCCCTTCAGGGAGTGCTGCAAGAATTTGGAAGATCATATGCTTTATAGTGTTATTACAAGATTTTCAATGTTATTATCAACAACTTCATTGCTGTTCAATATGGTTATTCAACAGCTTTAATGCGATTTACGGATAACTTCATTATGGTTAATCAATAATTCTACAAAAATAGAAAAATAAACTCAATAGGAACCTTGAATTGCCTGCATATTTTATGCCATCAGAAGAAACCCTCTTCTAACCATTTTTTTAATCAAGTTCCAGTTTTTTATCCAATTTTAGTTTTTATCCAACTCCCGCTTTTATAAAATTACAGTTTTAAATCCAATTCTAGTTTTAACCTGATAAATTAAAAAAATTACCGGTTACAGGGATTTTACCTCTTCAATAATTTTTCTTTGACGGTTTTTCTCCATTCCTATTTCAGTAAGGACCTCCGGATTCTCTGCAATCTGATTACATAGAACAATTCCGTTATCCATCAACCTCACCTTCTCGGCTCTGTTAAGTCTGGTCAGGGCTGTTATAGGGAAAATTTTCTCACTATCGATAATCTCTTTTAACCCTTTACTTACAGGATAATCCCAACTTATCAGAATCAATCCGCTGCAATCACCGAAGGCTGTGGCATCGGCTGTGAACCTTGTATTTGTGACGACCCCTCCGGAGAATGTGTACCCTCTAAATTCGGGCATACCTTCCCGCTTGCTGATAATGTCATTCACACGGGATCTTATATAGAGAGGGACCTGCACATTGGCGTTCTTGCCTGTTGTCTGGTAGTATTTGCATTCTATAAATATCTGGTGCTTGTTCTTTGTGGCAATTACATCCACCTCATGAGTAACGCACGCACCGTCAACAACAACACCGACCTCGACATCATAGCCTCTTAGCCGGAACAACTCACCAACAAGATGTTCAAAAGGGTGTCCGGTAGGGCCAAGTTCCATCATGGCTTTTTTCAACCTGTATCGGGCAGCATGTCCCAGCTTGTTTTTGCGAAGCA
This sequence comes from Rikenellaceae bacterium, assembly GCA_034928745.1. GTDB lineage: Bacteria > Bacteroidota > Bacteroidia > Bacteroidales > UBA932 > Bact-08. Next base: position 59,970 of record JAYFOS010000010.1, on the reverse strand, counting down.
TCCCGAACGCCTTTTCATATATCAACCTGCTTGGGACACCCTCATACACCCAACCATTGATCTCTTCAATGATCGGGGCAACAATCTCCTCAGAAGCTCCTGAGCGAAGCAGCGATCTTTTCAATTTTTCCGGTGAAAACTCCTCGAGTTCGCCCGATGATTTTTTTATTTTTTGTGGCACTGTTTTTTCTATTTATCAAGTTAATAATGAGTTGCAAATATCTGAAAATTAAGTTCTAAAAGTAAACACTTTAATTTCTGTTAAATAGAAAAAACAGTGCCACTAATAATAAGCGCAAAACCACCTCCGGATGCCATATGTATTTTTAGTTTTGTATTACTGTCAACACTCAATTTCTCAACAGAATAATCCGCACCTTGTCTTTCAGAATTAATACCATCCTTGAAAAGAGTCGCTTTATAAGTTTTGCCCGGCTCAAGGAAAGAAAGGTCGAGAGTTATGTCGCGGGCGTTCCAGTTCGTAAGCCCGCCCACGCTCCAGATTGCCTGTGTCTTGTCTGCAGGTGAGATCCTGGCATAGTTTTGTGGATTACCGGCCGGTGTACCGGTTGCATATCCGGGTGTTGCGCCAATTCCATTTCCAGAATCAGTTCCTTTGACAGACGGTATCTCATGACGACGGGCTGTGATTATAAATTGAGCAAGCTCTCCGTCGAGAATGCGGGTCTCATCGTAAACCATCGGGATTGATGCAATGAATTCTGTGCACTCTTTGTTTTGCTCATATAAGGTAGGGGAGTCGCACAACATTGTGAAAGGTGAATCAAATACAATATATGTTGCAAGTTGATGACAACGCGTTCCTTGACTCATCGGATTGCTGTATATCGGGGCAAAATCCTTCTTCGTGGCATTTCTCATAGCACCAGGAGTATAATCGACAGGGCCGGCCATCATTCTAATAAATGGCATAGTGACATCATATTCAGGCATCACCTTCTCTGTTGACCACTTCAGCTCCTCAAGCCCGAACACCCCCTCAAAATTGACAACATTTGGAAATGTCCTGTTGATTCCGGTCGGTTTGTAAAAGCCGTGAAAGTCCAACATGAGTTTATGACGGGCAGCAGCTTCGGCAACTCTGTAAACCATGTCGACAGCCACTTGGTCGTCCCTGTCCAGAAAGTCAACCTTGAAACCCTTTATCCCAAGTTCCGAATAGTATTTACAAGCCTCCTCAAGATGATCGTCCAAGACCTTAAGAACAGACCACAGAACTATCCCGACATTTTTACTTTTTCCGTATTCTACCAATTCTTTCATGTCAAGTTCCGGTATTACGGATAACAGATCTCCTTTTGTGGAATTGTACCAACCCTCGTCAAGTACAACATATTCAATTCCATAACGAGATGCAAAATCTATATAGTACTTGTAGGTCTCCTGATTGATGCCGACCTTGAATCCGACATTGAACAAACCCCAGTCATTCCACCAGTCCCATGCGACCTTTCCGGGTTTAACCCATGAGCAATCGCCGATTCTGTTTGGAGAAGCAAGGGCATAAACTAAATTGTTGACAGGCAATTGAGTGTCTTTCTCGGTAATTGCAAGAACTCTCCAAGGGAAGCTGCGACCCCCTTTAACTTTCGCGATTATATCACTGCGACCTGTTACAACCTCCTGGAGACGTTTCCCTGTCCGATCAAGTCCTGAAGGAATTGGGGCAAAGACCCCTTTGAGAGAGTATTTGCCTGACTTCTGACCTGAAGACACATTTGTGTTATTAAAATTTGAGCGATTCACCTGCAAAAACATCCCAGGGTAAGATTCCAGATCTGATTCGGTGATTGTGAGTTTTCTTCCCCCGCCAAGGTCAACGGCTGCAGGCAGAAAAGCAAGGCGAGAATCAGCCTCTGAAAGAGGTTTTACCGAATAGAAATTCTGGAAAGACATAACAAATTGCTCTTTTTTACCTTTTGAGTGAGCCAGATATGTCAAGTAGTCCTTGTCAAAATTGAATTCAGCCGCCTCTCCCGCAATCTCAATCGCATGATTGATTTCTGAGTAAAAACGATATGCGACACCGTCATTGTATGCCCGGAATATCACACCATAACCACCTTTAAACTTCAGGTCAATCTCCTGAAAATCATCGGTGAACTTGCTGAATCTGTAGAATTGCGCATTTACAATCTCATTTACGGCACGAACCTTCTTTGACACCAGCTTCGGATGCTTTCCGAACTCAGTGCCATCGGAGAGCCTCATACCTATGCTTGATTTTTCCAGAACGGAAGCGCCCCCCTGACTGACAGAAAACCTTAAGACAGAATCGATATACAAATTTGTTACGATCCTACCATCAGGAGATTTGATAGAGATAACATCATTTTTCTCCTTAGCGGTAAGAGAAATGCTTAGCGTTATAAATAGTGCTACTGAAATTTTGAAAAGATTAGTGGCACTGATTTTTCTATTTTCCATGTAATGTGCAGGTTGAATAATTATTTATTGTTCTATGTAAAAATGAATATACTATAAATTAGAAAAATAGAAAAATCAGTGCCACAGATTTTTAATTTTTATAATACGACCATAACCTGAAAGCTTCTTCATATCGATCTTTTTAGAACTACCGACAACTAAATAGGTCATCTTGTTATCTTTCACATTTTTGTTGTAAAATTCAACAATCTGATCAATACCCATATTTTTTACAGCATCTACCAGATCTTTGTTAGGGTCGGAATCGTATCCACTCTTGCGGAGTGAGGCAATTTCTGAAGAACGATAACGGATTGGAGGGTACTGATTAGTTGCTTCATTTATTACATCCTGACGTGCTGTTTCTACCCGCTCAGCCTTTACAGGCATAAATCTTATCAGCGAATCCAATACACCGACAGCCTCAACAGTCTTGTCGCACTGTGTGGAGAGAGAGGCTACAAACTGCCCCGGCTTATCCCTGTGACAATATACCGGAATGGAATACCTTGCCCCGGCTCTATATGCAAGCGAACGGAACTCTCTGATCTGTTGGAAAACAATGGAGCTCATAGAGCCTCCGAAGTAGTTGTTGAATAGGACGCCGGCGTAGCGCGAAGCCTTGTCAGATGTTATACCTCCCGGCGCGTACCCGTATATTATGCTTTGTGATGCCTTCGGTACTTCGACAAAATAGACAACGGAACCATCCACAGATCCGGGTTTTCGATAAACGGGCGTTTTAGATGCAATAGTTATATTTCCAAGATCAATTTTCTCTTTTATTATTGAAGCAACCACATCTGATTGAAGATTTCCGCAATAGTGAATATTACACTCCACTTTCATGACAGATTTAAATTCGTCAATAAGTTGTTGCCCTTTAAGGGCTTTTGTTTCGGCATAGGAGAGCCTGTTAATATAACTTGATTTCTCACCATAACGCACGTATTCTAGCAGAGCCGAGGCAATTTCATCCGGGGACTCCTTTTCGGTTTTATCCGCTACCTTTTTTGCCTCTACTATCTGTTTCATCTTTTTTTGATCCGCTTTTACTCCTGTTGTAAACTCTCTTACAAGATCTAACGTGGCATCAAAATTTTTGTCAAACCCGGTTACTTTCATGACGAATTTGTCATTTCCAGCGTTGAAATTTATTGTGCTGCCAATCTTTTGGAGTTTACCCTTGAATTGATCAAATGTAAGAGAATCTGTACCTAAAAGCGATAGGTATGAGGCAAGAGGGGAGAGGAGCTTCGATTCAAGTCTCCCTTTCCCAAATTCAAAATCAATAGAAAAAATGTCATTTATAGGGTTCTCGGTCACGTATAAGGTCGCATGTGAGGATAACTTCAATGTCTTTACATCGTTTTCAAAGTCAAGAAAACGCGGATGTGATTCCATTACAGGGGTCAATGCGAGTTCTTCTGCATATTTTGATTTTGCCTCGCCATTCTTTGGAATAATAGGGGCAAAACCGGGTTTCTGAAGATTATCCTTTGGATAGTTACCTGTTTTTTTAGTCATCGCCAGGTAATTTTCATTGAAATACTTATTGGCAACTGTAACAACATCTTCTTTTGTCAGAGATTCAATTTGCTTAATTTCGTCAAGGTAATCCTTCCAACTCTTTCCTTGAGAGAAGACTTCGAGCATCTCTTGTGAGCGAGAGTCGATACCTTCAAGTTTGAGCTTGTAGTTGCGTTCAAGCTCCATCTTGAGGCTGCTGAACATTTCATCTGAGAAATCACCCCTCTTTACCCTCTCTACTTCGTTCATTACCATATTCTCGGCTTTTTCAAGTGAGTGGAAAAACAACTTGGGGATTATTGCTACAGCAACCAGACCGGCGTCATTGAAACTCTGTGACAACGCACCACTAGCCATCAACTTTCCTTCAACCATCAGCTTGTCAAGATACCCGGTGCTACTTTCATTATTCAGAATCCTGGTTGCAATAGTAAGGGCCGCTTCATCCTTATGATTGGCAGGTATGCCTCTCCATGCGATAACCCTTGCTTTGACAATAGGAAGGGGAATCTTCACTTCAAATTTCTCACGGCCATTAAACACGGCAGGCTCGGCAACACGCCTCACAGGAGCCTCGCCTGCACACACTTTCCCAAAAGTACTCTCAAGCACATTCATTACCTCTTCTGTATTGAAGTCACCACTTAATATCAACCCCATATTTCCCGCAACGTAATATTCCTGGAAAAATTTTCTCATTTCAGAAAGTTTCGGATTTTTTAGATTTTCAGTACTGCCTACAATTGGGTATGCATACGGATGCGGAGCAAAAAATCTTTCCAACCCCTTTTCAAGAGCTGTATTACCAAACGAGTCACTGTACATGTTTTTCTCTTCGTATACAGTTTCCAACTCGCTTTGAAAAAGACGGAACACAGGGTTAACAAGTCGTTCGCTGTTTACTTCAGCCCACTGTTTGAAATATTGTGGAGAGAATTCGTTATAATAGACTGTCATATCATATGATGTCCCTGCATTAAGACCGCTCCCGCCATACTTTGAGATAAGACGGTCATACTCATTGGGAATAGCAAAGTCTGACGCCTTTATACTAAGGGCGTTAATCTCTTTTTGAATCTCCTTTCTTTTTACTTCATCGGAAGTGGCGGCCAACTCATCGTATTTCAACGCAATTGAGTCAAGTAAAATCTTTTCAGATGCATAGTCAATTGTCCCGATTTTGTCAGTACCCTTGAACATCATATGCTCAAAATAGTGAGCGATACCAGTGTTAGGACAATCTTTTGCCCCGGCTTTTACCACTACAGCTCCGAAAACCTTTGGCTGAGAGTGGTCCTCATTCATCCACACAGTAAGACCGTTTTTTAATTTAAACTCCTTGACACCCAGAGGGTACGGAGCACCAGACTCTACCTTAACGGCTTCGGATTGTGCATGCACAACGATGCACAACATGGAGTACAACAAAAACAAGGCAATTTTTTTCATCTTAATAATTGTTTATTATATTTCATCTTAATTATTACAAATTAAATATCATCATCTTTACACAAGAGTAGTCGCAAATTGACAATCTTAAATTTAAAATCAAGTTTTTAAAAAACTTAAATTTAACAATACCAACTTTAATTTTTATCAACCCTAATTCCAACCACAATTCCAACCACAATTCTTACCACAATTCCAACCACAATTCTTACCATAATTCCAACCACAATCAAATTAATCCTAATTCGGAGGCGTACTTCACAGCCTCAAGAGAATTATTCGCACTAAGTTTTTCCAGAATCCTTTGGCGATGTGTGTTTACAGTATGGATACTGATAAAAAGCTTTGTAGATATCTCCTTACTTGACAACCCATCCCCGACCATTTTCAGCACCTCTGTTTCTCTCAATGAGAGCGGATTATGTTCATGTTCCTTCATAAAGCTCTGAATAGAGAAGATTTCGCCGGTCTTGTAATTTAGAATCTGGCATTTTACACCATTAAATTCGTGTTGATCTGGGGAGATATCCATTACTCCCAGAGAAAGCCATAAACGGCCATCCTCATCACGTTCAATTACTTGATGCTGTTCAATGACGCGGATATAAAAACCATCCTTGTTCAAGACTCGATACTCGTTGATTAGCTTATAATAATCTATAGAAATGAAGCCATTGTCAATCAGCCCGTAAAGATACTCGCCGTTCCTTGCCAAAATAACAATATCATCAGGATGAATGCGTTTGTTGAAATAGTCATTTCCCTCGTTTTCAACAGCATGCATGTCATAGCCGAGAAGATCGTTAAAATTGAAAGATGTATAAAGATGCTGACCAACCTTACTGTCAAAGAGAGTTATCCCGCTATTAGAAACGCGAGCAAGCCAGGAAAGCATCTCAATATGCTTGTTGAGGATTTCTTTCTCCTTTTCGGTATGGATGTATCCCATAATTTAATGAAAAATCAGTATTGACGTATGATCTTAATTTCTGTCACTTTGCACAAAATTACAATAATCGGGCTAAACTAAGTTGTTAAAAAAAATAGAAAGAAAAATAGCAAGAATACTAAATTGAAAAAGTGCAAGAAGAATCACAGAAAAAATGGTATAAAACACACAAAAACACTAAAATGAAGATTATAAAATGAGTGAATTGAAAACATTTGCAGTTGTTACAGGAGCAAGTCAGGGGTTGGGAAAGTGTTTCGCTCTGGAATTTGCAAGGAGAGGAATCAACACAATATTGGTCTCTCTTCCGGGAGAAAACCTTGTCTGTGTTGTAAGTGAAGTCAGGGAAATGGGAATAGAATCACATATGTATGAGACCGATCTTTCAAATACAGAGAAAGTTCTGGAATTGTCACAATGGATAAACGAACATTTTGAAGTAAACATTCTGATTAATAATGCGGGTAGGGGAGGTTCTTCCCCTTTTATGGAGAGCAGTGTCAACTACATAAACGGAATAATACAGTTAAATATCAAAGCGACAGTTCTTCTTACACATCAGCTTCTTCCAAATCTTATGAGGCAGGAGAAGGGTTATGTGCTCAACATTTCAAGTATGGCATCTTATACGCCGACAGGTTTAAAAACTGTCTACCCGGCTTCTAAACGATTTATTCAACATTTCACCAGAGGCTTATATCAAGAACTGCGACACACAAATGTTTTTGTAAGTGTAGCACTGCCTGGCCCGATGAAGACAAATGAGGATGTAACAAGAAGGATTGACAGACACGGAGTTCTCGGCCATCTAGGGCTACTCTCTCCGGAAGATGTTGCTAAGATTTGTGTCCGTCAGCTTTTCAGAAGAGATACGCTGATTATGTTGGGATGGTTAAACAAAATGAATTGGCTTATTCTCAACCTTCTCCCTGTCCCTTGGAAAATGAGCCTCATGACACGTGCTGTAAGAAGAGAAATTGTGTGGCACTGATTTTTCTAATTGTTTGTAAAATAAAGGTTTAGTTATTTATGCTTTATTGATATATATAATAATATGTTGAAGGATAAGAGTATAGAAAAATCAGTGCCACTAATTTTAATAACCGGGGCAAATGGATTTCTCGCTACAAATATTATTGAAAAGTTATTGGAAGGAGGGACAAGGGTTCGGGCCCAGTTAAGGAAAAAGTCCGGGTTTAGATTTCAGACAGAGGAGTGGGAGGCGAGCGGACTACTGGAAATAGTTGAATGCGATTTTTCAAATTCCGATATATTGGACGCTCTGACTAAAGGGATAGATTGTGTTATACATGTGGCTGCTGTCACAGACCCGTCTCTTTTGAAATATGAAGACTATTCCCGTGTTAATGTGGAGGCAGTCAGAAATCTGATTGAGGCTTCAATTAAATATGGCGTGAAAAGATTTCTCTTTGTCAGTACAGCTAATGTTTTCGGTTATGGTACAAAAGAAAAACCCGGAGATGAAAGCCTGCCTATCAGACCCCCATTTAATCGTTCACTATATGCAAAAAGCAAAGTGGCAGGGCAGAACTTAGCTATGAGTTACAGCGATAAAATAGAAATTATCTCAGTCAATCCCACTTTCATGATAGGAAAATATGGAGACAGAAATGGTTCAAACAGAATTATAACTAGGGCTGAAGGGAGGTCTTTAAAAAAAGGACGATATTTATTATTTGTACCACCGGGTGGAAAGAATTTTATCAATGTTGAAAATGCAGCAAGAGAAATTATAAAGATTCTTTATGAAGGAAAAAATGGAAAAGCATATATTGTCTCTGGAGAAAATCTCTCATATGTAGAGTTTTATAAATTATTAAAAAGCGTTACAATTGCTAATTTCAGAATCGTAAAAATACCTGTTCCGGCAATGCTTATTGCAGGCGCAGCGGGCTCCATGCTGCGCCTGGCAGGAATAAAGTGCCCACTATCTTTTGTGAATGCTAAAATATTATGTGTCAGTAATTTCTACACTAATAAGGTTCAGAACTTTGCCAAAGCTTTTCACAAGGTTTGAAAAACCTTATCAAAGTCTTGATTTAAAGGTCCTGAGTTTTTGACTAAATTTGCCTAACAAAAAAATAAAATCATGAAATTTTTTATTGACACAGCAAATCTCAATCAAATCAGAGAGGCAAACGACCTTGGAGTTCTCGACGGAGTAACCACAAATCCCTCATTAATGGCTAAAGAGGGTATTAAAGGCGAGGCCAATATAAAACAACACTACATCGATATCTGTAACATTGTAAAAGGGGATGTCAGTGCAGAGGTAATTTCCACAGATTTTGAAGGTATGATAAGAGAGGGGAAAGAGCTTGCAGCCCTTCATCCTCAAATAGTTGTCAAAGTGCCATGTATAAAAGAAGGGATTAAAGCAATCAAGTACTTTTCTGATAACGGAATCCGCACCAACTGCACCCTTGTTTTCTCTGTCGGGCAAGCGCTTCTTGCCGCTAAGGCCGGAGCAACTTATGTTTCGCCATTTGTCGGTAGATTGGATGATATTTCAACAGACGGTGTTGAACTGATTCGTCAGATTGTTGAAGTATATAATTATTATGGATATGAGACTGAGGTGCTTGCTGCTTCAATAAGGCATACTATGCACATTATCCAGTGCCTAGAAGCCGGGGCTGATGTTGCCACTTGTCCTCTGGATGCGATTCTCGGCCTTCTCAGACACCCTCTGACCGATTCCGGCCTGGCCAAGTTCCTCGCTGATTATAATAAGTAATATTAGTATAAAATGTGTGGCACTGATTTTTCCAATCGACACATATTCAGAGTAATATAACTGCTATGAAATGAAATGATTAGAAAAATCAGTGCCACTGGTTTTTCTAATTAACACACAATCAAATCTGTATAAACGTTTTAAAATAAGATTGATAGAAAAATCAGTGCCACTAATATTAATCGCTTGTAATTCTGTGAGATAGAAAAATATGTGCCACATAAAATGAGATAACACCGATCAGTATTAATGAGGCACCACCTATAATGAAAGTGTTTGTGATGCCAATGGTGTCTGCAATGTAGCCGGTTGCGACCAGACTGAACATTGCCGGAATCATTATCAGACTTCCGTGGATGGAAAACACACGGCCTAAAACCCCCGGATCAATACTAGTTTGCAAAAGAACAGTAAAAGCTCCCCAGAAAATTGCCCCGGCAATGCCCCCGATCAGTGAAAAACCTGAAAACAGGTAGAACCCCTCAGGGGGCAGAAATCCAGAAAGCAAGAAAGAAGCACCAAGTACAATATAAGATGAGTTAATAAGCTTTACATTGTCAAATTTGAACTTAGGAAGAGTCATAAGCACCCCTCCGAGCAGCATCCCGATACCCCAGGTAATTTCAATAAAACTCATTTTATAAGTATCACCTGCAAAATGGTCCAATGTCATTAATGGAAAAAGGGTAGAGACGGGCACCATCGCAAGGCTGGCAAACACCGTAAAGATAAACATCCACATTATGCCACGCCTTTTTTTGATTTCATGTATCCCTTGACGGAATTCCATGAAAAATTTCCTGAACTCTGACTTTAAACTATTTCGATTATCAACCGTAAAGGTTGAGTACCCATTGTTGTAATCAGAAATATCAGGTTCTTTGCTAATTATAGAATCAGAAAACCTCTCATTTGATAAGGCTTCATTCTTTTCACTGTCACTCAAATTAACCGAAACACTTACTTTTACAGGATTCGGTATATTGACAAACAGTAGGGAGGTACATGCGATTAGCGCTCCAATCACATCCAGCATCAGCACCCAGGTCATGTCGAATACTGAGATAAAAAGCGCGGCTATAGCCGGAGCTGCAATTGTACTGACGGAGAAAATCATATTATTTACTCCGGCTACCCTTATCAGCTTATCTTCAGGAGCAAGAAGCGGGACAGAAGCCTCCATTGCCGGAGAGTGAAAAGCGCTTCCGATAGAGCGGAGTGCCAGCAAAGTATAAATAAAACCAAGATGAACATTGCCTGTATAGAAAAGAACAGCCATAACAGCAGTCAGTGCAGCAACGTACAAGTCTGCAATAATCATTACCCTTTTACGATTCCACCGGTCAATCAGCACTCCGGTAAAAAAGCCCAGGACAAGATGGGGCATCATGGATGCAAGGGTCGAGTAGGCAAGGACCTCTGCAGAACCAGTCTGTACGCTGAGCCAGAAGATAATGGCAAAACTGACGACAGAACTTGTCAGGGTAGAAAAAAGCTGTCCCACCCAAATGAATGCGAAGGTTTTTTGCCAATTATTCTTGTTTGATTGCAGAGTCATCATTTTATAAAACAGTTAGAACCTTACAAAGGTTTAAAACTTATTAAGATCCCATTTCTTTGTCAAGCTTTATACTCCGGCAAGGCTAAATGCCGGTAAATTTTACGTCTAAAGTAAAATATATTTACATTTATAAGTAAAATATAATTATACAGAATGTAAAATAATCAACGTAATAAAACTTGCATGGTTAAAAATTTGTATATATTTGACTTTTAAAATCAAGAGATACTGAATAATATGGAGCAGAGTATTACGAGAAAATTTTCCGTTAACATCTCTTTCGAAGAGATTAGGCTTCCACCTTTCGAGGATATACTCGTATTGGGTAAAAAATCGCCTCAAGGTAAAATTGGGGTATATAGGTCATTCCAACTGCTTGTCCCGGATGAATTTAGAGTAGTCGAAGTGGAGGGAGAGTTTGTAGAGGCAGTATTCATAAGCAAAAAACTTATAAGAAAAATGGCAGAGAAGACTATTCTGGAAATTCTTGAGGAAAAAGTGTTTCCGTTTGTGTCTGAATTTGAAATTATAAAAGTGGACTTCAAGGTGAAGACAAGTTACGATCAAATTGAGATTGAGGGATGATTAAGATAGATGATTGTGTAACAAAAAAATACTCGAAGGTCAGTCATGAAGCCGGAATATCTTCTATAGAAAGCGAACTATATAAAAAGCACACACTTGTTGTGGTTGATGATGATGATAAATATGTCGGCCTGCTTTTTTATGCTGAACTTGCACACAAGCCTCATAAACTTGTGATTGACTGCATGAGCGATGTCAAATTGAAGCTTACCCCGGAGGATAATATCTCATCCATCGTGGAGAAGTTCAATCATTCTAATTTACCTGCCCTGCCATATTTCATAGATGGTGAATTTACAGGGATACTTGAGAAAACCTGTGTTATAGACAAAATGCGGATTATAGTTGAAAAGCTATATTCTAATTCTCATATAAACCAGAAACTCAGAAAGAATTTTCTGAATAACATAACTCATGAGATTAGAACCCCATTAAGCATACTTGTCGGATTTCTCGATGTCATTGCAGAAATAGATGTTGAGAATTTCAAGGATGAAAGCAAAGAGTATCGTAATATGCTTGATCATAATATAAAAAGTTTTCTTACAATGATGAATAACCTGATAGAAGTTTCTAGAATCGAATCAGGGGAGGCCTTAGCAGGGGAGATTACGAAATTTAGTGTAAAAGAGCTTTTTGACGAATTGAAAGAGTTCTTTGAGCTAAGAGCAAAAATTTCCAGAAGAAATATCAACTTCGAATTTGTTGTTGAAGATGGGAGTGATACGTTAACTACAGACTATAATAAATTAAAACAGGTGCTCTATAATCTACTTGAGAATGCGACAAAATTCACAACAAATAATAAAGTTACCTGTATGTTTAGAAAATCTAATTCAGGTGAGCCACAAGGCCATGTTTTCTCTGTAACAAATGGTTTTTCTCAGGAGCTCTTCACCTCCGGTGAGGAACTTTTCACACCATTCAGTAAAGAGTACAGTGGCAAGAATTACAAGACAGGGCTGGGAATTGGATTGGCTCATGCCCGAATGCTGGCAGAGACATTCGGATATCATTTGACATATAAATCAGAAAATGAGGTGATTACATTTTATTTGACTGGGCCTAGTGAACCTAATTGAACTTATTTAAAATAAATTAATACCTATTTCTTAAATAACTTAGTTTAATTAATCTAATAAATTGATTTTGTTATAAATATAATCAATTTTCAGGATTATTAAGAGTTATCTGAAAATCTTTAAAAGAGTAGGAAAAACCTAAAGGTATTAACAATGAAAAAAAAGTTACTAATTATTGCTGGCGTATTATTAATAGTCGGCTTGGCTTCTTCATGCACAAAATCTAAATCAACATGTGACTGTACAATCACCATGAAGGATAATGGTGGATATATTAACTCAACCACCCATTCAACTGTTGAAGTTGATGGAAAATGCAGTGACGGCAATACAACAACGACATCTAACTACAGCGGAGTACAGGTAACTATAACAACTGTATGTGAATAATACGGGAATAGTCGGGAGCAAATACTATTCTTAATTAGGGGCGTGATAATTATGTTGTATTAATTAAGTGTTATACTATAGATTGAAGTTGATATGCGAATGAGAATCACCATAGGGTTAGTCTTGAATTTGATAATTGGATTGATTTTCATCCTTTCTTCTATCCTTAAGCTTTGTTCAATTGAGGAATTTGAACTCTATCTATTTAGTTTCGGGATATTCAGGTTTAGTTTTTATTCATTCATTGCCAGACTTATCATAGGGCTGGAACTTTGCCTGGGCGTAGGCTATATAATTAACATACATCATAAATTCTTCTACTATTCAATATTTACCATTACGGTTTGTTTTACCTTAGTATTAGGTTATTTGCTAGTAACAGGCAGTAATGAGAACTGTCATTGCTTCGGGGATGCTCTTAATATCAACCCTTTAGAGTCAATTATAAAAAATCTGATATTGTTGATCCTTCTGAAGTTAAGTAAAAGAAAGAGTGACCCGATAATAGATCTGAATAACAGGTATTTCTTTATAATATCTATGTCACTCCTGTTCATCGCCCCTTTTTTTGTGAATCCGCCAAACAGCATCAAGGCCTTGACCTCTCCTGCAAGAACTATTAATATTCAGGCATTCAATAAATTCATTCACTCAAATCCGGAAATAGATTGGGGAAGAAAGACAAAAGCAATCTTCTTTTTCAGTACTGGTTGCAATCATTGCAAGATGGCTGCAAGAAAAACATCTCAAATAATTGAAAACAACAATCTGCCTAAGGAGAATATTATGTTTCTGTTTTGGAAAGTCAATGATAATAGTGTCAAAGAGTTTCTGTCCAACACAGGGAGCGAGGCCATACGCTATGATTTCATGGACATTGTCGAGTTATTGACAATAACTGAAGGAAGGGTGCCGGCTATCGTATTTTATGATAACACAGGCAATCCCGCAGTATATAATATAAATACACTTGACGAATCTATATTAATAATGTTGTTAAAAAATTAATCATACTACAATGCAAATAGTTAGAAAAATAATTTTATTCGTTTGCCTGTTTTGCCCTGTTACAATTTATGCACAATGGTCCTTTACCGGAACTGTAAACGGTGAAGGAGGCGGAATGGGCAACATGTGTGTGTTAGACAAAAAATATGCAGAGAGCCAGGTTAGCTCATACTCAGGGAAACAGTTTGCAACTCAGTCAGAGTGTGAAAAAGCAAGGCAATATGTTATGAACAGTGTATCTGCAGGTTGCAAAGACTATATAATAGTGTCATGTTCACCATGTACAGGTGCCGGAGGCGTTACCGGCTCTGTTTCAGGTAGTAACTTCGGCGATTTTGACTGGTTCGGTACTAAGCCATTTGCATCTACAAATGATTACTTAGATAACCTTACCCTGAAAGAGAATTTCGATAGATACATGGAGGCCCTATCCTCTATAATGGATGAATATAATACCCGGGACTGGGGACTTCCTACCGGTGATCTTGAGTATGATGCTGAACGTGTGAAACAATACTCGGAGCTTATGAATGATCGGGATTTTATTGTAAAAAAAGGGGTTGCACCAAAAGGCAGGGGGATTGTCATGAATAGGACTTATACTCCAATGCATTCATTTACCCCAAAATTATTTGAGATGCCAGAACTCCCAGATATAGGAGATTCTAATATTGATAAATATAATGAACTGCATGTTAATATACCGGAAGAAAGAGTAGAATGGTTAAATCGAATAGAAAATATGTCTCAAGAATCATTAATGACTCTTGAAAAGACTTATTTGAAAATATATGATATGGCCAGTATATCCCAATATGCATACAAAAATGATGAAAAGGATCTTAGTGCCAAACCTGAAACATGGGATGAAATTTCTGAGGAGTCTGATAAAGATCTTTATGACATAATTAAAGGAGCTAATGACAATCTGTTTGGTTTTAAATGCGCTCTAATGAAGAATAAAGATGGTCAATATGTACTGTCATTTGCCGGAACTGACAGCTTTTTTAACATTGATGTAGTGGAAGACGTTGCAGGTGCTCTGTTTAAGTACACTCCGCAGGCTATAAAGGCTTTAGATGTTGTAAATAAACTATTGGATAAGTTGTCAGACATGGGGATAAATAAAGAAAACTTAATTCTGACAGGGCATTCTCTGGGTGGAAGATTAGCAGCAGAAGCGGCAATCAAGAAAGACCTATTAGCATATACATTCAACGCCGCTGGCACAACAGGAATGACAAAAACTGAGGTTCTGTTAAAAAACGATAATATCAACGTTCTGAATATCAGTTCAAGTAATGATCCTCTTACTTGGTTTCAGAATATAATTAGTCCAATTGTGAATACTGCCACGAATATGTCTTTAGTGAATACTGGTATACGTGAAGATTTGCCAATTAATGATATTAGAGTTTCGGGAGACTCCTTAACTATTAAAGAGGCAGATGGAGGTCACTCCATAGAATCTTTACGCTTAGCAATAAAGCAAAGACATAATGATATAATTAAGAAAATTGATAAGAAAAAATAGAAATACATGAGAATGCTTAACAATATGTTGTATAAATAATTATTATGAACAATAGATTACTATTTATAATATATTTTTCAGGATTGTTGCTGCTGCTGCTGCCAAGTAGTGCAATTTATGCTGAAAAGCAGCCCCGTGTGACGATAAATGATGCAAGGCGTGCTGTAATTGACAGAAAAATAGACAAGGCTATCAAGATATATTCTCAATTAGTATCAGAAAGCACTAAGTCGAAGTCTAAATATTCATACACAGATATTTCCTTATTATCCGAATACGCTTACGTTTTGGCTTTAGGACAGGTGTATGAGGGTGCATTAATGAATCTCGACAGAGTACTGATGCTTGGTAAGACGGATAGTGAGACAATGTTTTATATTTCTCAAACTTTCGCACTTATGGAGTATGAAGACATTGCTAAACTATTCTGGAATCCTTTAAAAGATTCTGCTCCTCAATGGTTGGTGTCAGACTACAAGGATTTGCTTAAAAAGTACAAAACTTATGCTGTAATTAATCAAAATGAATTCAGGGAAGCTTTGAAAAATGCAAATAAGCTGGCATTGGAGGGACAATATCTTCAATCAACTGTGATATATCAAGAGTTGATTGATAACTACCCGGAACAATCCTTTCCATTTGTCGGATACAGCGCTCTTATGGAAAAACTGGGCTTTAAAAGTAAGGCTGCGGAACTGTTGACTCGGGGAATGGAGGCTCCTGGTGATAAAAAAATGGCATATGGTCAGCCTGATGCTTATGAAAAACATCTTCTTGAGTTAAACAAGAAAGCAGCTATTAATCCAGTCAATACAAACACAGTCAGTAACAACCTGCTTAATAAAGAGAAAGAGAAGACAACAATGCTGATATATGCAGGAGGAATGGTAGCAAAATCATTATTCTCACTAAACTCGAGATTTGCTGTTTTTGTATCGAAAAAAATTTACCTTTCAATCGATCTGGGTTTGGCTAATTCTAAAAGTTCTACAAACTACAATGTCGGAATGTCTGTTTTTGCGACACATAAATGGTTGATAGCGGGTGTCGGATTATCTGAGCAGTTGACAAAAGGTTCAAGCATGACAAGCATAAGAACATCTGTCGGGATGAGCGTTCCTTCGAAAAGCGGGAAATCATCTTTTGATCTATTGTTTGACGTCTATTCGCCTACAGGAAAAGCTGCCGGAAGAACCTACGGGTTATCCATCGGTAGAAGCTTCTATTTTTGAAAAATGAGACACTTATGAAAAAAACAATACTTTTAATATTAACAATTCTATTCTCTCAAAGCATCTTTGCTCAGGATTTAAATGCATTCAGAAGTGATAAGCTTCAGGAAGTGTCTATGTATTTTATAATGGCAAAAAGTTTTGACGAGAAATTAAACATTATTGCGAAGCCTGAAATGTACAGCAGACTTACAATCCAGAAGAAGGCAAACTTACTTGGCAACCTTTCTCCCGAGTACACAAAAAGCAGTTTTATTGTAAGAAGTGGTAATATCTGCGAATTGTGGTATAAGGAGTCATCTGCCGGTACTTTAATATTATTGGATTCATGGAACATGTCCAATCCGGATTTAAAGAGATTCGCACCTGTGGAAATGGAGCGGGCCACTAAACATCCATGGTTCTTTAACTTTGGAGGCCAAACACATGCTAATGAAGAGATGGTTACAGATTTATCATTTCAGACGAGAATCGGTTTTTTTATGCTCCAGGACACGTGGGACTTAGCATTGTCATATAATCTTGGAATCCAACAAAAGGAAGTGGAATATACAACCTACTCTGATATAAATTTAAATTCACGAGTCTATTATCCTATAAAAAAGTATAAACTTAGCCCTTATTTGGGTGCCGGTGTGGCATATAATATGTCTTCCACACACACCGAAGAGGACCAAATTATAAAAACGACAACATTCACTATTCCTGTCTCGTTTGGTGTGAGTTGGCTCTTAGGCCCGGGAAGTGTTGAGGTAGGAGGGCAGTACAGTAAATCAAGGGGCTTTTCTGCAACTATAGGATATACATTCAGGCCGGATATGCTAAAAAGGAGAGCTAAATGATAAAAAAATGCACATTTTTTTTTCTGATTATCTCTCTCTTCTTTACACAGGGGATAGCTCAGAATAAATATAAATCACCCAATATGCCATTGGGATTGTCATCAAAAGAGCAATCGGATTATTTACTTGAGCATTATTGGGATAGATATGATTTTAAAGATGTATCTGCTTTGGGCAAGAAAGGAGTGGTCCTCGACTATATTGTTTTGTTAAGCAAGGCCTCTGTAGAGTCAGCGAGAACATCCATAACACATACCCTCGAGAGAGCATCAGGCGATAATATGATTTTTTCACTTTTTGTCGAGTGTTTCAATAGATTTTTTTTTGAAATCGACTCACAGTTCAGGGATTATGAAAAATATCTCGCAGTTGTTCAATATATACTCAATTCCCCGGCAATAAATGAACAGCAAAAGCAAAAATTTGTATTTCCAAATAATGTTATCAAGACAAACAGATTGGGGATGAAAGTCTCGGATTTCACTTATAAACAAAAAAACGGTGTTCAAGAGAGCTTATATAAAATTAAAAGTGATTATATAGTTCTGTTTTTTAATAATCCGGATTGTGAAAATTGCGGCTTAGCCAAAGAAAAAATTGAGAATTCAAAAATCCTTAATAATTCTTTAGCTGATAGAAAACTAAAGGTTATTAGTATATATCCGTCAAAAGAGATTGATAATTGGAGCAGACTCTCTTACCCACAAACCTGGATCAACGGATATGACTATGAGGGTAAGATTATCGGAGAAGGTTTGTATATTATAAGAAAGTACCCTTGTATATATCTACTTGATATGGACAAGAAAGTGCTCTTAAAAGAGACAACAGTAGAAAAGATTGAACAATACTTACTTCAATCACTCTCCCTATAAATTTCTCCTGATTTAAGAAGGTTGAAGTGGGCAGTTCCGGGAAATTCACTTTTATACCAATCTTCAGGACTGGAAAATCCTGATTTATCAGGTGATTTTATAAAAGAGTCGGATATTACAGATTTTAGTGAGGTAATATATTCGGATCTAAAACGTTCAAGAACTTTTGAGAGAGATGAGAGAGCCCAATCGTTGCTGTTGTTTTTCATAGCAATGCTGTGTTCCCCGCGAGAGTCTGCCAGATGCATGTACTCATTGTCAATTATTGAACGCAACTCCTTACTGGCATTTAAACTGTCAACCATAAGTGATGGTATTTTCTTGTCTAATGAGACAGTGTATTTCAACCTGAGAAGCGATGAAAACTTCTTAATGTATTCCTCAATTTTATTGTAACAAGAGTAGTAAACATTGGTCAATTCCATTTCATTTGAGTTTTTATTAACCGTATTTATTTCTCTTTTATGCGTCTTAGTAGGTCTATTGTTGTCTAATGAAAGAAGAGTCTTTTTTTCCCCAATTGAGTCACTGTAGTAAGAAAAAGAAGCTTTTTGAGGGTTTCTATCATTGCCGGAATGTTTGATGAAAAGCAGAGTTGTAAAAACAATAACGACAAAAATTCCGGCTTGCACAAATATTGATTTTATTGAGAGTCCTTGTTTTACAGCAGTGTTGTTTTCTCTTAAAAGATCAATTATGAGAGAAGCATTGTCAAAACGTCTCTCTTTGTCCGGAGAGACACATTTTCTTACAACTTTTTCATATATCTTAGGGTATCCACCCTCCCTTATAATGCTGGAAATCATTACTCCAAACGAATATATGTCTGATCTCTGATCGAGCAATTCTCCTCTTATTTGCTCGGGAGAAGCATAAAAAGAGGTGCCGGCCGGGAGTTTTAGCAACTCAAATGAGTCAGTGTCAGAAAATCCGAAATCAATTAGTTTCGCGTTGTTCCCGTTATTAGTTATAATAACATTTTCCGGTTTAATATCCCTGTGGATGACCTGTTTCTTGTGAAAATAGACCATAGCACTGCACAATTCATTTGCAACTTTAAAAAGGAGGGTCGGGGTCAGTAGTCCGTCCTTTATAAAATCTTTCAAAGTCATGCCATCTATGTATTCCATGACGATAGCCGGTCCAAGAGTATTGATGTCAGTAAACTCTATTACCTTGTATATGTTGGGATGATCCAGTTCATATGCGATCTCAAATTCTTTCTCTAATAGCGAGATATAAAAATGGTCGTTTCGAAACTCTTCTTTCAAAGATTTGACAGCAAATAACCGCCCTCTTTTACGACAAAGAGTTATTACACTATAACTGCCGCCGGATTCTATACATCTGACAACTGCGTAATCTCCCGGAAAGAGTCCCGTAATGTTTGATAAATTCTCATCGGAAATGAAGCCGGATGTCATACTCAATCGTTATTACTTGACTATCTTCAGATCAGTCAGTCCTTCTTCCTTGCCTGCAATAAAAAGCCTGTACCTCTCAGACCCACTTGCGATATTGGTCAAGTATAGAGGATGTCCCTTGGTAAAACTGCTTATATTACAAGAATCCCCTGCGTGAATTTTGGAGTTGATGGATTCCAAGACACTAAAATTATGATTTCCATTATATTTGAAACATACAATTCGGTTAGGGCTCCATGAAACCTTAACGATGTTTCCTTTTTCCAGGTCTTCACTCATAACTCTGCAATCAGAAATAAAGGATGAGGTGCTACAACCTTGGTTAGGGATGGATTTGCAAAAATCAGAATAACTCTTTTGTCCTATATATTTTGCCAGGACATCAAGCGTAGATTCCCTGGGAAGAAATTTATAATCAACATACCCCCAGATTCTTTTGAGTGTTGATGAACTTATAATCTGTTTTGTGTTGAACGTGATATCTTCCGATAAACACTCAAAATCAACAGATGTTTTTACCCTGCTACCATACCTCAGTTCAATCTGTTTAAGCAATTCCTGTAATTCCGGATATTCAGCATACATAATAAATTATCTGATAACTTATTTTTAGCAAAAATAATACTTTTTACCGTACACAATTATTATATTGCATATTCATTTTCGCATTATATTTTTATGATTTTTAAGAAGTACAGTCTAATCATCTTTACTTTTATGCTGCATACGGTGAATATATGGGCACAATCTTCCACATTAATAACTATTAACAATCAAGACCAAGATGTGAAATTTGTGAAAATGGCAGTTAACTCATCTATTTTAGTAAATGAGATAAATAAAGCATTTCAAAATAAAAGGGTTCCTTTTTTTCCATCCGGCTTACTACGTGAATTTGCAAGACTTAAGCTTCTTGATTTTTGGCAGTATCGCTCATTTAAGATTATTATACCTGACAGACCTTGTACGATTATTACAGATAATGGGAACAACTATCTTCAAAAAATGTTGATCCAGACAGGTGAGATAACCGGATACATTAGTCTTTGCCTTACTGATAATGGTGAGATTTCGGACTTGGACATTTATCCTGAGCTCAACCCGGGAATAAAAGTGCCAAAGATATTAATGGATTCCAGACTTCGTATAGTCGGATCCAAACTGGCAGATTCTGAAAAGGTATATAATATAAATCATTCCAAACCAGTTGAAAGGTTGAAGATTCCGACTAATCGCTGGGTCACCGGTGGTTCTTTAGGATATGGGGTTATTTTAGGAAGAGATGATGTCGGTTATGGTGTTGAAGTAAGTGCCGGATATAAGAGAAACCAGAATTTCTTGTTAAATACGGCAATCGGTTTTAATCAATATGTGGTTCATTATGAGACGCCGGATCATTCTGTAAGCAAGCAGTTTATCAGTACAAGGTTCGGAGCTGTGTTTTGTTCTGATAAAGGGTTATCCATTGAAGCAGGGATTATAAAAACCTTTGGAGACTTCAATGCGTTTGGCGTGACAACCGGTTTAGGGTATCTATTTTTTAACCACTACACACTTGCCGGCAGATATTTTTATTGTGGTGATTCTGAGCAACAAATGTTGACAATTTCAATAGGTTATGTTTTTTAGTATGAAAAAGAATGATGTATTGAAAATAGTTCTATTGATATCCCTTTTTATCATTATTTCAGGATGTACGGAAAAACCGATGGTATTCTCTATTGACATAAGTGACGAAGAAATTAAAGCCGGAACAGAGGCCGGAGAATCTTCAATAGTCATAGAAAGCAATTATAGATGGGAAGTCTGCAGTACCATGCCTGAGTGGATTACAGTTGAACCAATCTCCTCAGAGGCCGGTAGGAGAAGTGTTATGATAAAGTACACATCAAATGCGCAGGATGATGACAGATCATTTACTATAAGCTTTAAATCAGGAGAGATTCAAAAAAGTATAATTATCAGACAACCGGCAAGGGCTATATTCAGAACGAACACAAAAATCATTGATTGCTCTGAGTTTGGTGAAACATTTAAGATTCCGGTGCAGACAAATAAAGCATGCACTCCTTATATAGTGAATGGCGACGGCTGGCTGGCTCCGGTCACTTCAAAAGCGTTGTCAGATAAAGAATTCACTTTTACTGTGAGCCCACTCTCCTCTGATATTGAACGCAAAGCTGATATTATATTCAAAGATGCAGGAGGCGTTGCAATAGATACAATAATTGTAAGGCAGTCTACAAAAAAATATAGGTATAGGTCTATCCTGCTAACATTATATAAATCGACGGGAGGGGACAATTGGACAAACAATACCAATTGGAACTCGGACAAACCATTCAGAGAGTGGTATGGCGTAGAGACATACGGTAATGATATAATAAAGCTAGACCTTTCTCATAATAATCTCAAGGGAACTATTCCCCCGGATATTTCAGGATTGACAGAGCTCACATCTCTTAAGCTATGGTTCAATGAACTAGGTGGGAACATACCTGCGGAATTATCCTCATTAACCAAGTTGGAAGAACTGATATTAAGCGGCAACAGTTTTAGCGGTAAATTTCCGGAAGCGATGTATTCTATGAAAACTTTGAAGTATCTGACACTAAGTTATCTTTCCATAAATTTTGATCTCAGTAAAGCTGTGAATGGATTGGCTTCTCTTAGACAACTATATCTGGATTACGTACCTCTTAATACAGTAATTCCGGCGGAGATATCTAAATTATCAGACATAACCCAGCTCTCGATGAGAAGTTGCGGATTGTACGGACCGATTCCTGAGGAGTTATATACATTGAAACATTTAGAATCCTTGGCTCTTGATAACAACGAAATAAACGGTCAGCTTTCTTCAAGTGTAGCAAATCTTAAGAAAATCACAAATCTTTCTTTAGCCAATAATGTCATGTCCGGGAGAATACCCGTTCAAATTTGTGCATTAAAAGAGTTGTCTTCTCTTATGCTTTTTTATAATAATTTTGAAGGGGCACTGCCTTATGCGTTGAAATTTCTTCCAAATTGGAACAAAATAATTGCGGAGAATGGAATATATCAGCAGAAAAACTCCAAAATGCTTACACACAGCGGATATGTGGTCGGTGATATATATTATGGAGGATCAGATGAAAACAGTTCCCCTTTGGGTATAGTTTACAGATTAAATTCTGCAGACGGAACTCCTCTCGAAGACCAGGACGGAAGTTCGCAACACTTTTCGGTACTTTATTTATACTTTGGTAATAACTTTTGGAGTACAAATTATGAGGATACAGGGGCGGATGACATTGCAAATGGAAGCAGAAATTGTCAGGAACTGACAAGCTACATTAACTCTTGCGGGATTAATGAATTCACATATCCTGCATTGAGGTGGAGCAAGACCATATCGACTTCAACATCTCAGGATTGGTATATTCCGGCACCTGAAGAGAGCATAGATATACACAACAATATAACCATAATTGATACAATGCTGAAGATAGCAGGGAACAATTCAGGACTATCCGACGCTCCTTTCATGACTTCCTATGACGGGCCGGAAAAAAACAGGTTTGCACTTTCGATCAAGAGTTCAAATGTACAATTGACATGGCAGGATAAAGCATCTAATGGCAAAGTTGTGTTGATAATGAAGAAGTAAAGTATGTGTTCTTAAACTTACAGGGCCATAACAAGGTTTTAACCCTTGAAATGACCCTGATATATTGTTTATCGGTCGAAACCGAGAATGTCTTACTGCTTGTATCTTTCGAGTGAGGCCTTCATTCTCGCGATTATGTTCTCATCAAAGCCGGCCTCTTTGTCCTGATTGGCTATGGCTTTTTCTGCAACCTCGATACCCTTTTGAGCAGAGCTCACAGCATTATCCTTATCCTTCATTTTAAAATAGCACTCTGCAAGAGTCATGAAAATATTCACTTGTCCGTTGGAGTTATTAAATCTTGAATCCGACTTCAGCTCGTTGAGATCATCAATGACCATCTGGTATACTTTGGCCGGGTAACCATCTTTTGAGACCACAAGATTTATAATGTTAAAGACAGCGTTTTGATCCTCTTTTTTCCACTCTTGGCAAAAAGCTATTGCCTTATCAGGGTCGAATGAGATCAGAGTGTTGAATTTCAGAGAGTATGCGCGGCCTTTCAAATTCGGGTGCAATGTGGGCAAAGCGTTGTCAATTGTTGCCACAGCTGTTGTATAGTCCTTTTGTTCAACGGCTTTCGCAACCTTTTCTGACATCTCCTTGTAAGCAGCCATCATACGGGCTTCCTCCGCTTTTTCCTTCTCTACAGAAGCTTTATATGCCTCAATGTCAAATGAGCCGGTGAGGACTCCCTCAATGATTTTTCCAATTTCCATAGGATGGCCGATCCATGCTATTTTTCCATCTTTTATAAGGAATGAAGCCGGAATTCCGTTCTGGCCGGCGGCTCTCATCCAGTTATTGGCCATGAATTTTTCATTTTTATCCATTGCAACATTATAGCCCATCTTGTCACCCATAGATTCAACGAATTGTTGGATAGCCGGCATGACAGATTCATATGGCTTATTCTCAGTCCCTTTTTCCCAGATATTGACACCTATGAATGTAACTTTGCCTGCATATTGTTTAGCAAGTTCTGAAAGATGAGGCATGGCAGCCTTACATGGACCGCACCAAGTTGCCCAGAACTCAACGACATAGACCATATTATTGTCAAACCCATTAACAGGAGTTCCCTTAATCCAGTTGACATTAAGCTCAGGTGCAGCATCGCCGACTTTAAGAGTCACAGGTGTAGGTTGAGCAGAAGAAGTGTTTGTATTTCCGATAATAGAAATTGTTATTATTGATATAATAGCAAAATATTTAAAAATGGATTTCATGAAAAAAATTGATTTTGTAATAAATTATTTAAAAATAATTACAAATATATATTTATTTCACAACCCTGCAATATGTCTATTTCCCGATTTGGAAAACTTTAAAGCCCATCTTGCGAAGTCTTCCGGCATCTACGATATTACGACCGTCAAATATAAACGCCGGTTTTTTCATATTCTCATATATTCTTTGCCAGTCATAGCCTTTGAATTCGTCCCACTCTGTCAGAATAGCCACAGCGTGTGCATCTTTGCAAGCCTCATAAGGATCCTTTACGCTATGGAGAAATGAACGGTTCTTACTTTCATCCCGTGTGGCAAGGTAGTTTAGGTCGGTCAGCATTTGAGTCTGAGTAACCTTTGGATCGTACACAGTTATGTTGGCAGTCTCCTCAAGCAGATAGTCAGCTACATACATGGCAGCTGTCTCGCGAGTGTCATTAGTATCCTTCTTGAATGCCCATCCGAGAAATGCAATCTTTTTACCGGCAACGGTATTGAACAAATTGGTCACTATTTTTTCAGCAAAACGCCTTTTTTGATAATTATTAATATCAATTACACCCTGCCAGTATTCAGCAACCTCATTCAGACCCAGAGATTTGCATATGTAGACGAGGTTGAGGATATCCTTCTGGAAACATGAGCCCCCAAAACCGACAGATGCTTTGAGAAACTTTGACCCAATCCTCGAGTCTGCACCTATAGCCCCGGCCACCTCGTCTACATCAGCCTCGGTTACTTCACATAAAGCACTCATAGAGTTGATTGAAGATACTCTTTGCGCAAGAAATGCATTAGCTGTTAATTTGGAAAGTTCAGAAGACCAGAGGTTTGTTCTTAAAATCTTCTCTGAAGGGAGCCAATGTTCGTAGACTGAAGCGAGGGCATCAATCGCTTCCCTTCCTTCGGGAGTGGTGTGGTCGCCACCGATGAGTACCCTGTCTGCATTCTTAAGATCAGCAATAGCAGTTCCCTCAGCAAGAAATTCAGGGTTAGATAAAATCTGAAAATTGATGTTCTTGCCGCAGTTCTCCATAATTGTCCTTATTGTTTGAGCAGTTCTCACGGGAAGTGTCGATTTCTCAACAATTATTTTGTCCTCAGTAGCAACATCTGCTATCTGCCTTGCACAAAGCTCTACATACTTAAGGTCGGCGGCCATCCCTTTGCCCTTGCCGTAAGTCTTTGTAGGAGTGTTCACTGAAATAAAGATCATTTCGGCCTCTCTGATGCTCTGCTCAACGTTTGTTGAGAAAAATAGATTCCTGTTTCTGACAGCAGCCACAATTTCCTTCAACCCCGGCTCATAGACCGGAAGCTCGTCGAGGTTGTCACTATTCCATCTTGCAATTCTTTCCGGGTTAACATCTACAACGGTAACCTTGATTTCAGGGCATTTTGAAGCAATCACAGCCATAGTCGGCCCACCTACATAACCGGCTCCTATACAGCAAATCTTTGATATCTTTTTCATTACGGTATTTCCTAATTTGAAATTCAACTATAAAAATAGGTAAAATGGCTGACCTTGTCAAAGTTTGGGAATTATTTTCATGAAAAATCATAAGACAGGCCCTGATTATATATATAAAGATACATACAATGCCGGATCGCATTTTGCAAATGTTTTGTTATATTAACGATTAATTTTTTTTTAAATTTGTAGAAGTACAAGTTTTAAATAATATTTAACGATGAAAGATAATACTGAAAAACAGAAATGGGAACAACCTGTTATTATTGATTTGACTATCGAGAAAACTGAAAAAGATTTTAGCGGAACTGAATCACTAGACGTATTTGGACCGGCGGCAAGTTAATTAGAATGCGTGACCTTGCCAAGGTGTTTTTGCAATAATCAGAAATACAAAGAATTATTGATGATGACTGTGTGAAAGCAAAAGCTAATGCAATGTCTTCAGGATTCTAATAAATTCATAAAAAACTTTCATTAGAGCTTTAGCTTCCGAAATAGCCTTTTCGGCAGCTGATATTAAAGAAGAAAAATCTCTCATCACATCCCCTCCCACAAATTTTCTTATTGCTAAGAGCTCGCAAAAACTGTGGCAAGGTTATTCTCTTTTTTTTATAAATTTGTGATGTGAAAATTGTTGGTGTAGATTCCATATCACCAAAAATCAATAAATACTCAAAAATGACGCTTACAATTAAAAACTTGGCAAGGTCACTTGTCGTGTTGATGCTTATACCGCTCTCTTGCAGTAAAGATAATGTTAACAACAATCCAAAGAAGAACAGCATTTCGCAGATAATTAAGGTATCAGGGGAGGATGCAGATGCTGCAACCAAGACGGCATTGAGCGGAGTTGCCACATCGTGGGTTGCAGAGAGCGATAAAGTGGGAATATACTCTCCGGATGCCCGCACTTCAACAGGAGGTGGTGGCAGTGTGTTGCAAAACGTTCAGTTTACAGCAGCAAGCAGTGCGAAAAAGTCAACCTTCAACGGAACCATGTATTGGGGGCAAGCAAACACCACACACACATTCTATGCATATTACCCATACACCGAAGGCAGTGCTGACGCCACCGCCGTCCCTGTAGCCCTGCCGACATCCCAGACACAATCCGAAAAAAACAACACCGCACATATCAGTGCACTAGATTTCCTGGTTGCTACTCCGGTTTCTGTCACCTCTCCGGACAATACGGATGCGGTTGCGAATGAGGTAGACCTGAAATTCAAACACCTTTTTACCATTCTTGAGTTTCAGATAAAAGGGTCAGGAACACTCAAGGCAGTAAGATTGCTGACAAACACAACCCTAGCCTTCAGCAGCGGCACTATAGACATTACACAATCAACCCCGGCAGCCGGCACAGCCTTCGCTTTTATCGGCCAGACAGGGATATCAGGCGAGGTCACAACTACACTCACGACCGCCGCCACCCTCACCGCCACAGGTGCCGACACAAAGGTCTACATGGTTGTCAATCCGTGCGCCCCTACCGGAAATTGCCTTATAGGGCTTTCGGCTGATGGAACGACATGGCAGTATATTTACAAGACTGCGCCTGCCAGCGGATTCAAGCGAGGAATAAAGTATGTGGTTTCTGTAGATGCGAGTTTAGCAGACTTTTACACAGTTACCGGTGGTGCCGGCGAGATATGGATGGATCGAAACCTTGGAGCATCTCAGGTTGCGACAGCAATGAAGGACGACAAGTCCTACGGCTATTACTATCAATGGGGCAGGGGAACAGACGGTCATCAGTTACTTACAAGTTCGAATCTGCCGGGACCGGCAGGTGATACTGATAACCCCGGCAGCTATTTCTTAACCAATGATACTGACCCTCGTGACTGGCGCAATCCCCAGAATGCCAATCTGTGGCAAGGTGTGAATGGTGTCAATAACCCCTGTCCGGCAGGATTTAGAATGCCAACATTCGCTGATTGGGACAATGAACGCCGTACATGGGCAACAAATAACGCGGAAGGGGCTTTTTTAAGTCCACTTAAGCTTCCTCTGGCTGGCTTACGTTACCACCGGGATGGTTCGATTGTTGACTTTATTACCTCGGGTTACTATTGGTCAAATGATGCATATGAGACAAGATCAACTGCTCTGTTTTTTGATACTTCATCAAGCAATATGGTGCTTAGCTATAGATCTATGGGATATCCTGTCCGCTGTATTAAAAACTAAAACTTTTGTAACACTATTTCAGGACGGGACGGAGTTTAATTTGCAAAAATCTTGGCAAGGTTGTTTTTTTTTCATATTTTTGTTTACAGAGTTGGCTTTACAGCCGGTTTGCCACAACTTAACCCAATATTTTTATGAAAAACAACTACGAAATCGAAAGTGAAAAAAAAACATGGGAAGTCCCCTCTTTAATTGATTTAGATATTCATACAACATCCAAAGTAAATCACATTAAGGAAACATCTTTTTCTGGTAGTACTATTGCCGGTCCGTCATAATTTAGGAGTATTTGCTTAGCTGTGGTTTATTATCATGTCAGCCACTGAAATGTTTAAAAATAACATTTTGTATTTCTTATAAATCCCTGTAATGATGTTTCTTCACATCAACCGCATTACAAAGTATAAACTATTTATAGACAGAAAATTAATTAATAGATGAGTTTAATATATGGTATTGCAGATCTGAGTGGTAGAAATGTAGCAAAGGAAAATTGCAAAGCATTAGCCAAAGCTATTAATGAAGAAGATTTTGATAATAATAGTATTATTAATGGTAATCTTTTCTGTGGATATGGATACAAAAGAGGAAGAAGACAGCGTGCAGGAATATTCCGAGATAAAAGACTGACAGTTCTAGCAGACATTCGTATATATAATTCCGATGTTTTAAAAAAAGATTTTGAATTCTTTACTCCCGAAGAGGCTCTTGCAAAAGCATACATACGCTGGGGTTTAGATTGCGGAAATCATATCAATGGCGATTTTGCCGCCGTAATAATCGACAATGAGAAGGGGGAGCTGCACCTTATAAGGGATCACGTAGGGGTGCGCCCTTTAACCTATAGCATATCAGGGAACTCTATAATATTTGCATCTCATGAGTTTGGGATTGCAGGATCCTGCTTAATTAAAACTTCTTTGTCTGAAGATGAGGTGACAAGACAGTTCTTCCGCTCCATAAAAGAGAACTATGAGCAAACTATCTTTGAGCATATAAATAGTGTCCTTCCGGGCAATATAATAACCATTAGTTTTGACAAGGATTGTGGGAAAAAAGTTAGCGGCTCGGA
Source organism: Rikenellaceae bacterium (assembly GCA_034928745.1). Taxonomy (GTDB): domain Bacteria; phylum Bacteroidota; class Bacteroidia; order Bacteroidales; family UBA932; genus Bact-08. The sequence continues at coordinate 30,683 of JAYFOS010000010.1, read as the reverse complement.
AACCGAAGATTTGAATCAGGTAAACATCAAGAAATACAGATACTGGAACCCTGCAAAATTCAGTACAAGAAAAGATCTTACTTATGAAGCGGCTGTAACAAGTTTGCGTGAATTGCTTATAAAGGCTACCAAAGCGAGGATGGAGAATCTGCCGACCGCACTTCATGTCAGTGGTGGAATTGATTCAACAGGCGTATCCTCTATTGTGGCAGATATGGCAAATGACAAGTCTCTTCTGACAGGATACTCTTATGCTCCGGAGGAGATAGGCGAGGAGATCACAGGCGTTAACGAGAAGGAGTTCATTGAAGAGTTTGTGAAAGAGAAAGGGATACAGGTTAAATATCAGAAACATGATGAGAAAGAGGTGTTTGCAAATTCGGTAATTCCTGAGTTCGGAGTACAGAATATTGAAAACTCTTTAATGAAAGTGGCATCTCAGGACGGAGCAGAGATTGTTTTCAGCGGATGGGGAGGGGACGAATTTCTTTCTTTAAGTACAAGAGGGACATTCAACCATCTGTTTTTCACTTTTCAATGGTTTAAACTTATGGCCTTCGTCAAAAAAACAGGCATCAGAACAGCAATAAATAAATTCTATATCGAGGTTCTTCCATTACTTGTTCCGTTCGGTTTGGTTAATCCATTTAAACTCCAAAAGATGGACTGGAGCATTCTTAAATTCCTTAAAAAAGAATTTATAGTAAGAAATTTTAAAAATATCTTCTTCAATCGTAAGCATAATATATTTGGTTGGGGAAATAGAACTCGTTTTGCCTTAAACCTGTTGGAGAATTACCATCTTACCAAGAGGATGGATTGTTGGGCAATCAATGGAGAAAAATATGGTCTGGATTACAGATATCCTTTATTAGATAAAGACCTTCTGGAATTTTGGTTTAGTATACCGGTCGAATATACATACAAGGATTTCTTTTCTCGTTTGCTATACAGAGATATCATGAAAGGAATCCTGGCAGAGAAAACTCGTATGAGAAAAGATAAAAGTGACACAATCCTACAAACTTTTTCATTAAGCGCAAAGCAACAGAATACTGGACTTTTGATTGATAATTATGTACAGTTGGAAAAAGATGCCCATTTACCCTATTTCAGACAAGAATCATTGCTAAAGCATATATCCAGAATACGTTTTAATTTAAATATAAATGGTATAAGAGATTATGCCAAGTTTGTCTTATACTTGCGCCTTGTCAACCTTACCAAAAAATATAATGTTAAACTGAGTTAAAACTATATGAATTTAAGATCTCCCATAGAGTCGCTGGACATAGTTCTTAATGAAGAGTTACAATTCTCTTCCGAACCGTTATATGCTACACCTCGATTAAAAATTAACGAGACTGATTTTGAGATAAACATTGAAGGAGTTGCAAAATTCGGTGTAAAAAACGGGAGAACAGTGTCGGTATTACCACATCAGGATGCAGACGAGGCCTCTGTGCAACTCTTCCTGAATGGTTCTGTATTAGGAGCATTGCTTCATCAAAGAGGGGTACTTCCTTTCCATGGCTCCTCATTTGTCTTAAACGGCAAAGGGGTAATTATATGCGGATGCTCGGGAGTAGGGAAGTCAGCTGTAACAGCAGCATTTTGCAAGAGCGGAGCCTCTTTCATCAATGATGATATAACCCCTGTAGTTGCTGAAGAGTCGGGAATAACAAAGATTATACCCATAAAAACTCAGATTAAGTTATGGAATGACACACTTAAAGCCTTTGGAATAGAGGAGGACGGACTTTCTAGAATAAGACCGTCACTAAAAAAATACTATCTTCCTTGGGAAAAATATAACGGGTTTCAAAAACTAAACAAAATTATTATTCTGAGAACTCATGAGAAGAGGCATTATGAGGCGGAAGAGCTCAAGGGTATGGCAAAATACAATGTTTTAAGAAAGAATATATACAGAAAACTGTACTTGCGCGGAATGCCTGAAACAGCAAGGAATATATTCAAACATCTTCTCAAAATAGCAGAAGACATTGATGTTATTGTTGTGTCACGGCCAAAGATTTCAGATATAAATACAACAAAGGAGTTTATCCTTAAACAACTGTAAAATGGATAAAGTAGTCTGGTTAGTATCATACCCGAAATCAGGGAACACATGGTTCAGGATGTTCCTTGCAAATTACGCGAGCGATAGCCTGACCCCACTGGCTTTGGGTGATATTAAGGAAACTCCCATATCGAGCAATGCTGAAGAGTTTGAAGAGGAGACGGGGCTTAACCCCTTTGAGTTGACACCGGATGAAGTCGATCTATACAGACCGGACTGTTACAGATCTCAAGCTGCTAATGTTGCAGATCAACTACTCTACAAAAAAACACACGATGCATACTCTTTAAACATTATGGGAACTCCTGTTTTTCCTGCTGACATAAGTTATGGAGCAGTATATTTTGTACGTAACCCGATGGATGTATGTGTTTCATATGCCAACCACGGCGCGACAGAGATAGAGCGCATAGTGAAACTAATGACCAACAAAGATGCTAGTATAGCCGGAAATAGAACCGGGCAGTTAAGACAGATACTATTTTCGTGGGAAGGACACTATCGTAGCTGGCACACTCAAACAGAAATACCGCTGCACACAGTCCGGTATGAGGACATGATAAACAACCCTGTAGAAACCTTTGGTTCAATAGTGAAGTTTTTAAAACTGGAATATGATCTTCCCAGATTGAAAAGAGCTATTTCTAACAGTGATTTTAATGTGCTTCAAAAATTTGAGAAAGAACAAGGTTTCAAAGAAAGAATGCAGAATTGTGACAATTTTTTCTGGAAAGGGAAAATAGGGAACTATAGAAATTTTTTAAAAAAAGAACATACAGATGAGCTTATCGCTAATTTTTCAAGTCTGATGCGTGAGTTAGGTTATATAGATAAAAATGGAATGTTGACAATTTAAAACACACAAAATGAAAGTATATTGTAGAAATAAAAACATTATAGACGGATCAATTGACGATAATCAAGTAATGATGCACATAGAGAAAGGGAAGTATTTCGGTCTTAATCCTGTGGGCAAACGAATCTGGGAGCTGATAGAGAAGCCTAAATCTCTTGAAGAGATTGTCGGACAACTCACCGAAGAGTATAATGTTCCTGAGGGGCAGTGTGCAAAGGAGGTTGTTACTTTTCTGGAGATGGCAATCCGCCATGATATTGTAAAAATTGATGAGTAATATAAAGGCATATGCAAGATTGACCAAAAGAGAAAGGCTTCTGTTTTGGGAGGCCCTCTTTTTCCTGTTCTCTTCCAAACTCCTGCTTATGCTGCCTTTTCGTTACTGTATCAAATTATTAAAACGAGAGAGACCGGGAGCAGTTCAGCTGCCTCCGGAGGAGCTGCGCCGCATAAGGGATGCTATCTCCAGGGCTAACAAACTTGCTTTTTGGAAAAATATATGTATTGTCAAATCCTTTGCTGCACGATTTATGTTACAACGCCGGAAGATTGATTCGGAAATGTTTTACGGCTTAAGAGTCGGGGAGGGCAAACTGGAGGCACATGCATGGCTTGTTGCCGGGGATGTGACAATCACACCAAAAGGAAATCAGGATATGAAAGTTATTTACAAAGTCTGAGATTATTTATAATAACTTGCATCTTTTCTAAAGATTCCTCAATCGTTTCAGTTCCGGTATTTAGATGTATGTCGGGAATTTCCGGTGACTCGTAAGGCGCATCAACACCTGTCAGCCCTGTAAACTTGCCATCTTCAAATCTGGCATACAGACCCTTAGGGTCTCTTTTCCTACATGTGTCAATATCAGCGTCAACGAATACTTCTATAAAGCTATCGCCAATGATTTCCCTTGCCATTTGTCTGTCTTTGACGTAGGGAGATACAAATGCTGCAATCACAACCATCCCTGCATCATTCATAAGCCTTGCCACCTCTGCGGCTCTTCGGATATTTTCACAACGATCCTCAGGAGAGAACCCAAGATCCGAATTCAGCCCGTGACGAAGGTTATCCCCGTCCAGGACAGCTACATGAACTCCAAGCTCAAATAACTGAGATTCGAGCAGACGTGCAATAGTTGATTTTCCGGACCCGCTTAATCCTGTTAACCATATAGTTGCCGTCCTATGCCCAAAAAGACGATTTCTTCTGTTTAAATCTATATCGCTCTTTACTTTGAAAACTAATGGCTTTTCAGTTTTTTCAGAACCTTGCTCTACAACCTGCTCCAGAATTATCCCCCCTCCACTTGTTGCATTGCTGTTCCTGTCAATCAATATGAATGAGCCCATTGCACTATTTCTTCTGAATGTGTCATATACCAGAGGACGCTGAAGTACAATCTCAACACGGCCTATATCATTCAGACACAGTTGATCTGAAAAAGACCGGGTAAGCTCGTTAACGTCATATTTATAACGGATAGCCCTGATTTTGGCAGGGATAAGCTGTGTATTGCATTTGAGCAGGAATTCTGAGCCACATTCAAGAGGAGCATTATCCATCCACACTAGCATTGACTCAATGACATTCCCTGTAATCGGGATGTTATTAGGTTTTGATAATACACATCCACGGGAAATATCAACCTCATCTTCGGTAGTGAGCACAACAGAAAGTGGTGCAAATGCCTCTTCAAGACTCCCATCAAAGGTTTCAATGCTCCTAATCCTTGTACGCTGGTGGGATGGCAATACTACAATCTCATCCCCTTTCCGGATAATTCCTGAAGCAATCGTGCCGGCGTATCCCCTGAAAGAAGAGTCAGGCCTTATAACATACTGGACCGGAAACCGAAAATCAATAAGGTTACGGTTGTTCGTGAGATGAATCTTTTCAAGGTAATTCAGCAGGGGCCCTCCCATGAACCACGCCATATTAACAGAGCCTTCCACAACATTTTCCCCGGTGAGAGCAGATATTGGAATAAAATGTATTGAGTCAATGTGAAGTTTTTCTGAAAAAGCCAGAAAATCACTTTTTATAGATTCAAAGATATCTTGTTTGTAGCCAACAACATCCATCTTATTCACTACAACTACAATATTCCTGATTCCCATTATGGTAGCTATCAGAGAGTGTCGTCTGGTCTGAGGCCTGACACCATTCCTTGCGTCAATTAGAATCATTGCCATCTCACAATGAGAGGCCCCGGTAGCCATATTTCTCGTATATTGTTCATGTCCGGGAGCATCACAAATAATAAAGCTCTTCTGCTCTGTTGAAAAATAGCGGTAAGCAACATCTATTGTTATTCCTTGCTCCCTTTCGGCTTTAAGGCCGTCAGTAAGCAGAGAAAGGTCAATCTCACCCTGCGTCGTGTTGAATACTTTTGAATCCTTGTATATGGAATCGAGATGGTCTTTATATATCAAATGAGAATCATACAGCAATCTTCCTATCAATGTCGATTTCCCGTCATCAACACTGCCTGCCACCAGAATCCTAAGTCTCTCTTTCTGTTCATGGCTCTTTAGATAGGATGACAGATCCTTCCGTATCCACTCCTGTTCACGTACTATGTATCTTGTGTTATCTGTTCCCATTGTATTAAAAGTATCCCTCACGTTTTTTCTCCTCCATTCCGGCCCCGCCATCAAAATCTATAACCCGTCCTTGCCTTTCTGAAGTTGTAACAAGCAACATCTCCCTGACAATCTCATCTATGGTGGTCGCATCAGACTCGATGGCCCCGGTTAACGGATAACAACCGAGAGTTCTGAAACGCACCATCTTATGGAGGACTTTCTCTCCGGGATTCAGCTTCATCCTCTCATCATCCACCATTATCAATGCGCCGTTCCTCTCAACGACTGGCCTCTCTTTAGCGTAATAGAGCGGTACAATTGGTATCTGTTCACGCTGAATATACATCCATATATCAAGCTCAGTCCAATTCGACAGTGGAAACACACGTATTGACTCATCCTTGTTGACTTTAGTGTTATATAAATTCCAAAGCTCCGGTCTCTGGTTCTTAGGATCCCATTGTTGGAATTCATCCCTGAAGCTGAAAATCCGCTCCTTTGCGCGGGACTTCTCCTCATCTCTTCTTGCCCCACCGAAAGCAGCATCAAATCCATAATGGGAGAGAGCCATCTTGAGAGCATCTGTCTTCATTATTCTTGTATGAACCTCGGATCCGTTATCAAAAGGATTTATATTTTTAGCTATACCATCGGGGTTGGTAAAGACGATAAGTTTAAAACCAATCTCCCTGCACATTCTTTCACGGAATTCAATCATTTGCCGGAATTTCCACCCTGTATCGATATGCATGAGCGGAAAAGGGATCTTGTCCGGGTAGAAAGCCTTTTGCGCAAGACGCAGCATGACAGAAGAGTCCTTCCCGATTGAATATAACATTACCGGATTTTCAAAATTGGCAGCGACCTCTCTTATTATTTCAATTGCCTCTGTCTCCAGCTGTTTCAGATGAGTAATCCTGTAATCCATAAAAGAGTATTAATGTAAAAATTTCCATAAAGTAAGAATCCCTAAGCATAGTGTGGCCCAGCCGATCGATTTTTTAAGAAATCCTTTTGGTAAAATCTTAATCGTCTTTGCTGCGGGAACAACGCTGATGGCAGATCCCATACACAAAGGAACAGCGTAAAATAGACTCAGACTTCCACCAAGACTAAAGAACAGCAAAAGTCCCATAAGGCATGTAAAACATTCACAAAGAGAGGTGACTGCAACTGCCTCTTTCTCTTTAATCCCTGCAGTGAGCTGTCCTCCGGTCATCAACGGTCCATATCCGCCCCCCGACACACCCTTGTTGAAAGCTGCAATTGTACCTAGAATCATGAGCCTTGAGTTGCTGACAGAACCTTTAGTCTCCTCGGGCTGCAACTTTCTGCGATTGAGAATGTAGGTGTTGTATATAAGATAGATACCAATCGAGACAATCATAATGCCTATGTAGAGATTAGCATATTGTTGCCCGAAAGATTTCAATTTACTTCCAATTATGGTTGCAGCCAGGACACCTATAACAGAGGGTATGGCCAGAAGAAGAATTGCTCTTCTGATTCTGTTGTCATTCTTTAAGTCAACATTACCTTCTTTGTGGTGGGCAATACCGGCAAACAAACCTGTGAGAAACTCAGACAGCAGGATGGCAGGTACAATCTCCACCCTTGCAATACCCAATGTAAGCAGCAGAGGAGTAAGAGTTGTCCCATAGCCCATACCCAGAGAGCTGTCTATGTACTCACAAAAAGAGGAGACAAAGAAAAGAGAGACAAATATGAGAATTTCAGGCAGTGAGATTATTGTACCGTTGTGTGAAGAAAAAAATATGGCTACAACGGCAGCCAGAAGTAAACAGAATATCCAGAGTACAATTATTAATCGGTTCCGGTTCATTAAATAATTTTCTTAATGTAAAATTAGTTAAAAACGCTTAATGTTGAATATCTTTGATAAAGAAATAGGATTGTATGGACAGAAAATTTAATGATCGCACCTATCTTCACGACAGACACAGACTGAGCCATCAGCAGATAGATAAGTTACTTGGAGAAAACAGAGCTGCTGAATTTATGTCAGAAAAGGTCAAACTGCTTGAGGATGTGAAGAGTCTACTGCATATTACTGACTTGCTTACAAAAAACGGTATCCACTTCGTTTGTCTCAAGGGAGCACTCCTCTCGTACAGGTTATATAAAGACCCGGCAGTCAGGATATCCCACGACATTGACATTTTAATCAATAAAGATAGCGTAGGACAAGCTGCTGATCTTCTGCAGAAAAGCGGGTTTGATCTCAGTAAAGGGGTCATCTGGCCTACACAAATATCTCAGCGAGATCTGATACTTAAAAACGAACAGCATCTTAGCTTCTATAACAATTCTATGAAGTGCTGTTTTGAAATACATTGGACTCTTATGCACGGTCTGGCAGTCACACAAAATCAGTTGGAAAAGATTATTAATGATAACTTGGTCAGTGAGTCTCTTGCCGGAAGAGAGCTTACAACGTTATCAAGGGAGCTTGAGTTGGTTTTTCTGCTTATACATGGCTCCAGGCATGCATGGTGTCGTCTGAAATGGCTTGTAGATATAAAGGATTACCCGTTTGACGAAATTGACAAGGACAAATTCTACGAACTTGTCAAAATGATGGAAGCAGGACGAATCGTATCGCAGACTAATATTCTTTTAAAAAAGCTGTTCAATGTAATAATGCCTTTCAAGGAAAATGTCCGATTACCAAAAAGACTTGTAAACTACCCTCTTCATGCACTGGATGACACTATAGAGGTTAATCTCAGCTTGAAGGAGCATATACAGCTGTTGCGATACAAATGGTATATGTTCAGTAGTCCATATTACAAATTCAGGTTTTTTTCTACTCTCTTTTACAGAGGAGGGGATCTTTCTGTTATAGACTCCGCTTCACCTATTGGTTACTACCTTTATAGACCCTACGGCTTGATTAAAAGGAGGTTGTTCAATGCGAGATAAAATATTTCTTTTCCGAAGCTTCAGCTATTTTTTTAGGTACAGGCCATTAAGGCTTGTTATAATCTTTTTGGCCACACTAATTCAGGGATTCACTCAGGGTATTACTATAGTTCTCCTGATACCTTTGCTGGGCCTCCTAGATCATACTCAAGCAGCCTCCTCTGCAAACAAATGGGCGGATCTGATTAACCCGTTTTTTGACAGAATAGGAGTGGGAGTTACCTTACCACTAATTTTGTCTATATACGGTGTCTGCATTATATCAATAGCATTGCTCAACTATTTTCAGTCCCTTAATCAGGTGTCATATCAGCAAGGATTCTCATTTCATACACGTAGGAGATTGTATAAAAAGGTGATAACCAGCGATTGGAGTTTTCTTAATGGCAAGAGTAAACATAATCATATTCAGGTTCTTACAACGGAAATACCAAAAATGTCCACATACTATTATTATTACCTGGAGCTGACAAAGAAAATGATTTTTATATTAACACATGTTGTCCTGGCTGCTTTGATATCATGGTATTTTACATTGCTTGTGGTTGTTTCCGGTACTATGGTATTTGTTTTTCTGAGAGGCTATCTGAAGCAGGCATCCCTTCTTGGAGCCGGAAATATTCAGATATCCAGAAAAATGCTCAAGCAAATTGATGACTTCTGGCAGACGGTAAAAATTGCGAAGGTCCACAATTCTGAAGAGTTTTATTACAAGAAATTCAACGATTCAAACATGTCGATGCTGGCCAATCAATGCAGGCAAACAAAAAACAGGGCATTCCCACAGCTACTCTTTACATTGGCAGGTATATTGACCCTCACACTATTTGTCTATTTTGCATACAACATAGCACATATAGCCTTACCGGCTCTTTTTGTACTCATACTCCTCTTTGCAAGGATATTCCCTCAGTTCATGAGTGTCAACAACGATATGAACATGCTTTTGTCGATGGAGGAGTCTGTAAAGATGGTGCTTAAACTTGATGAGGAGATACCTGAGCGCGATTTTGACAATGCAGAGGGCACAGGCGGGCTGGAATTCAAAGAGAGTCTTGAGATAAAAAACCTGACATTCTCTTATGACAAAGAAAAATTCATATTCAGGAATTTTTCTGAATCAATACCTGTAAAAACCATAACCGGTGTTACAGGGAAATCAGGATGCGGCAAAACTACTCTGCTGGATATTATTGCTGGTGTTCAGAGTGCGGAAGGTTCATTATTCGTGGACGGTGCAGAGCTGAGACGTGAAAATATGCCTCAGTGGAGAAGAATGATTGGATATCTGCCCCAGGACTCTTTCTTTATAGACGGGACAATAAGAGAAAACCTGATATGGGACAGTACCTCTGACATTGATGATGAAAGCATTATGAATGTACTTAGGAGTGTTGATGCAGAAGAACTTGTCTCGCGACATAAAATGGGACTCGATACCTACGTAGCCAACTATCCGTACCATTTTTCCGGAGGAGAGAGACAACGCCTTGCCCTGGCCCGCATCCTGATCCGTAAACCTCAGCTTCTTTTGCTTGACGAAGCTACATCATCGCTGGATGTAGCTTCAGAGGCTCAGATAATGGAGTGTCTCGTACGTCTTAAAGAGAGTGTCACAATTATCTTCGTCACACACAGACAGAATTTACGCGGCTATTTTGATAAGATTATTGCTTTTTAAAAAAAATCTTGGTGGAATTTCAGACAAAACAGGGTATACCACAATATTTTATTACACAATTATGATATATTTTTTATGTTTGTGTTGTGAAAATTGATGATGTAGGTTCCATATCACCAAAAATCAACAAATACTTAACAAAATGTCGCTTACAATAAAAAACTTGGCAGGTGCTCTTGTTGTGCTGATGCTTATACCGCTTTCATGTACTACAGACAGCACAAATAGCAATTTAAAGAAAGACAGTATCTCGGAGAAGATTAAGGTATCGGGAGAGGATACCGGTGCTGCCACCAAGACAACATTGAGCGGAGTTGCCACATCCTGGATTGCAGGAACAGACAGAGTTGGGATATACTCTTCTGAGGCCCGGACTGCAACCGGCGGTGGCGGCAGTGCAGTTGTCAACGTGCCTTTTACAGCTGCGAATAGTGCAAAAAAATCGACTTTCACAGGAACGATGTATTGGGGTCAGGCAAACACAGCGCATACATTCTATGCATACTACCCGTATACTGAAGGCAGTGCTGCCGCCACCGCCGTTCCCGTATCTCTTCCGGCAACCCAGACTCAGTCAGCGAGCAACAGCACCGCACATATAAGCGCACTTGATTTCCTTATCGCCACACCCCTGAGTGTAACATCTCCGGATAATACCGATGCAGTAGTGAATGAGGTGGATTTGAAATACAACCATCTGTTTACTATTTTGGAATTTCAGATAAAGGGCTCAGGCAATCTCATGGCAGTTAGGTTAATCACAAACACCGCCATGGCCTTCAGCAGTGGGACAATAGATATAACTCAGACAACACCTGCCACAGGTTCGGCATACCCCTTCGCTTCTCAGACAGGGACATCAAGTGAGGTCACAACGACACTCACCACAGCCGCAACCCTTACATCAACCAACACCGATACTAAAGTATATATGGTCATCAATCCCTGCACCCCGGCAGGTAATTGCCTTATAGGGCTCTCCTCTGACGGTACTACATGGCAGTATATTTACAAAGCAGCCCCCACAGGAGGCTTTAAGAGGGGTATCAAGTATGTGGTTTCGGTAGATGCAGGAGTTGTGGATTTCTATACAGTAAACAGTTCCACCGGCAAAGTCTGGATGGACAGAAACCTTGGAGCCTCGCGCGTTGCAACAGGTACTGCCGATAGCCAGGCTTATGGTTATTATTATCAGTGGGGCAGGGGCTCGGACGGCCATCAGATACTTAATAGCTCAATAACCGGAGATTTGGCAACCAGTGACACTCCCGGCCATGACAGTTTCATAACATCCGCCTCTTCGCCGTACGATTGGCGTAATCCTCAGAATGGCAATCTTTGGCAGGGTCTTAATGGCATCAACAATCCTTGCCCGGCAGGATTTAGAATACCAACAGAGACTGAATGGACAAACGAACGGGTTAAATGGGCAACCAACAATGCTGCAGGAGCTTTCGCCAGCCCGTTAAAACTTACCGTTGCCGGTTACCGCCACTGGGTTACCGCTGACTATACCGACCAAAACATATACGGAAGCTACTGGTCAAGCACCATTTTAGGAACAGAGTCCAGATACTTGCTAATAGGCAGCAGCAATGCCTATATAAACGACCTCGGCCGTGCTTACGGCTTCTCCGTACGCTGCATTAAAGATTAAAGCTATCATTTATTCGACATTCTAAAACCAATCTAATTATAATATAATATAATATAATATAAAATGAACGAACAAATAAATACTGAAACAGAATCAATTGCAGTGGGGCACTGCATTGTCGGCGAAACTTATATGCCCCCTCGTATAGAGATTGTTGAAATTAAAGTAGAAAAAGGTTTTGCCGACTCAACTGCGGACTTTGGAGAGGAAACATGGTAATTTATAATTAACTATCAGAATGAAAAGTAGAATAAATTATACATGGGTATTACCTCTGGTATCTCTTATGGCTTTTTTTATACCTGTCTCTTGTAATAAAGATGAAAAAATCAAAAGTACACAATCTCAGCTGATAAAAGTATCAGGTGAGGGTGCAGATGCTACAACCAAAACTACATTGAACAACCTTGCAACATCATGGGTTGCCGGAACAGATATGGTCGGCATATACTCAGATAAGGCACGTACAGCAGCTAACGGTGGCGGCAGTATAATAGCAAATACTCAATTTACAGCAGCCGGTAACGGAGTGCAATCGGACTTTACAGGAACAATGTATTGGGGTGAAGCAAGTAGTGAACACAAATTTTATGCTTACTATCCATATACCGCAGGAAGTGCCCTTGCAACAGAAGTGCCGGTCTCTCTTCCTGCTGCTCAGACTCAGACAGAAAATAATTCTATTTCACATCTGGCTGCTCTGGATTTCCTTATAGCTACGCCTCTTACAGTAACATCCCCGGCCAATACCGATGCTGTAGCAGGTGAGGTAAACCTAAGTTATAACCACCTTTTCACAATTATTGAATTTCAGATCAAAGGTTCCGGAAGTCTGAAAGCAGTTAAATTGAATACTAATACAACATTGGGATTTAGCGGAGGCAGCATTGATATAACTCAATCTAAACCGGCAACCGGTGTTGCATATACTTTTGCTTCACAGACAGGAGTATCAAATGAGGTGAAAACAACACTTACAAATCCTGCTACTCTTACATCTACCAACACAGATACAAAAGTCTATATGGTTATCAACCCATGTGTTCCTACAGATAATTGCCTTGTCGGTTTTTCTTCCGATGGCACGACATGGCAGTATGTAACTAAAGCAGCGCCTGTAAATGGCTTTAAACGAGGAGTTAAATATATTGTTACAATTGATGCAGGAAGCGTAGAGTTCTCTGAAGTAACCAGTCTGACAGGAAAAATCTGGATGGACAGAAACCTCGGTGCTTCGCAAGTTGCAACAGCAGCAAATGATATTAACGCTTACGGATACTACTACCAATGGGGAAGATGCACAGATGGTCACCAGATAATCACATCTCTGACCTCAGCCACATTATCCGGCAGTGATACACCCGGACCATATTTTATTCTGAGTGACTCTTTTGTGCCATTTGATTGGAGATCTCCTCAAAACAATAATTTATGGCAAGGAGTTAATGGTACAAATAACCCTTGCCCGTCAGGATATCGAATACCAACCAATCAAGAATGGGAGGATGAGATAAATACATGGACATCAGGCGGTTTTGCGAGTGTGCTAAAACTTCCTTCAGCCGGCTATCGCACAAAGTCTAATGGGGTGCTGGTCCAGGATAATTCCGGAAATTATTGGTCTAGCACGGTTGCATATATGGAATACTCTTACTATCTAAGTATTGTTAGTACTTCTGCAAACACTACTGCCGATGGATTTTCTCGCGCTGACGGACTATCAGTACGTTGTATAAAAAATTATATTGTAGACTAAAATACATTTAGGCATATTATAAATATACCCGGCTATCTAAATGGAGTAGTCGGGTATTTTATTTCAGATAATACGTTTATGAAAATCTCAGAATTAATTAAAGTACTTCTCGCTAAGCCTTTTGTAACGCAAGAACAGAAACAAATCGTAAAATAATAGTTTAAAGGCATGACGGTCATTTGTATCAAGATATGTTAATTTCTCGAATTCTTCAGCTTTTAAAAATGGGATTTCCCGAATCTCCCTAAACCATTCTGGATGTCTAAATAATTCTGCATGTAGAGTTTTTTTTCCCAAAAGCAAATGATTCCTATATACAAATTCATCCTTGTTTGTACGCATTCTTATCTTCTCGTTCAAAATGCCTTTCATTGCATCTCTGTAAAGAAGCCGATATCCCATTTTTTCGTAAGTATGTTTTATAGGTACTGTAAACCAGAATTCAAGCAGTTTCTTATCTAATAAGGGATACCTGTACTCCAGACCATATTTTTCCCCGAATAACGCCCATGAATCCATTCTTTCCGGAAGGTGGTAATTATGCAAGAGTTTTAGCATCATTCCATTACGATCTCCATACCCATAAATATTTTTCTTTTTATTAAAGAAAAACAGCTTCCAATACTTTATAACAAATCTCTTTTTAAAATACCTAAGAGTATTTCTTTTCATTATATTTCTTTCAAAAAGTCCGAAAGGTGCTAAAAGAGGTAGTATCTCATATCTTATTCTTGATATTGTTGATTTGATGCCAAAAGTCCTGATCCAACGAAAAAGTGCGAGTAATTTGAACCTGAATATGATATGATTTAAAGAACCTCTTAAGCTTAATGAAACAAACTCGTCTCCTCCCCATCCACTATACATCAAAGAAACATTATCCATATATGCTTGTTTCATAATGTTGTGTTCTATTGACATATTTTCAAATTCCGGAAGCGTGTAATCATCCAGCATACTTGATTTGTCGATTGACATATAACGAATCTTTAATCTCTTTTCTCTAGAAAAGTCTTCAATCAAAGCTTTTTCATCTATCCCTTCAACTTTATCTGGAGTTTTTTCTGGGGACCAGGAATAGCCAATTAGTTTATCTTTGTCTTCAATTAAGTCAGAAAGTATTGCGGCAATACCTGAGGAATCAAGCCCACCACTAACGTGAACTCCAATCAAATCGTTGTTCATTCGCCTCATTGTAGAATCAATCAATAGTTTACGTAGTTGCTTGACAGTATCATCAAAAGTGAGATGACGTTCTTTTTTGATTTTTTCCGGAAACCAATACTGTCGTTCTTTACAAATATTTGAAGTGATAGTCAACGTAAACCCCGGACAGACCTTGAAAATATTTTGAAATATAGTGTATCGGTATTTGTGTTTTTTTGTTATATAATAAAATGATCTTATCAGTTTATCCTCACAAAGCTTACAGTCAATCATGCCGGAACGAGCCAACCCGAATTCATGTGAGGCAAAAAATACTTTGTCAGGTAAAGAGTAATAACACAACGGTCGGACACCAATATGATCGCGAAATAAAGTGATTTGATTTTTTGATCTATCAACAACGACTACTGAAAAATCACCATTTATATGATTAGCACAATCTATCCCCCATTTCTGGTATGCACGGACAAAAGCCTCTGTATCTTCAGTGAAATCTATCTCCTTTTTAAGTTCCTCAGTATTGTATATTTTTATATCAGCGACAATAAGCAATTCCCCTTCTTTATAAATGGCAGTTTGAGGCTCTCGTTTGATATGATTACAGACCCCAAGAGCTACATTGCCTTCCTGTATGAAATCGCTATTAAAATGTTCCCATTTTACAGCATCTGCCAGTTTCTGTATTTCCTCTTTAGTAACAGCATTTTTGTCCCAGTTGACAATTCCGAAAATAAAACCCATATTTTTATTGTGTAAAACACATTGCAGATACTTTAATAGACTATTAAGTCACTATTTACATTGATGTAATGACACATAGAAATCTCTCCTAAAATTTAACCATATTTCAGAAAAGACAAAAAGCGCAAATGATAGCACTTATAAACGCTTATTGTCATAGAAAATGTAAAATAACCACAACCATTTTAAAGATCAATTTCTTGTTCTTTTTATTTTGCCATTTATTTGTGATTATTTCAATATAGCCAATTATATAAATTAACTGGGATGTTCAGCCGAGTCTTCTTTGCTTCCAGCATCACCTGCAGAAGCTGTTTTATCCACATCCAGGTCATAACACTCAGGTTGCGACCACTCTTTTTTAGCTTCAATGTTCTCTTTCATAGTTTGAGTTTATTAAATATGAAACATTATTATTGTATAAAAATATATATAAAACTAAAGAAAATCAAATATTTAATGAGTATTATTCATCTCCGAATCTTCTGAAATTTTGAATACCGAAAAAAAATTGCATTTTCACCTGAACAATAAAAATCCTGAAAAATCAGCATGTTTACCTGTAGCAAATTTCGATCGGAGCATACAACTTTAAACCGGACCTTATCTTGAATAATGCTTCCTGCCGGCAAATCAGATTGTTCATCAATAGGATTTGCATCAATTATTTTTACCTCCTTCCTATCTAAAAAGGTAATAGCACCTTTGTTCCAGGGATTACAGGCACGGATAAGATTGCAGATTTCTATGGATGGCATTGTTTTCCAGACTATTATAATATCTTTAAGTTCCGGGTTCCTTTGACATGATGGAACTATCTGTTTTCGTTCCAATTCAGCTAGTGGCAGATGATGACTTTTTATTTGAATAATATATAAAATCCCTTCCACGCAAAGTTGACTAAAAAGTAACATTACACTTCTGAAGTTGTAATAATGTTGATTTGGTATGTTTTTACTCCATATCACAGGCCCTCTGTCAAACTGCATTGTCATCCTGTGAATAACCATACCCAATTGACTTTCTCCGTTTTTAAGCTGCCAGAATACGGGTATAGGACCCTGGTATGCAGGCAAAGGGCCAAAATGCACATTGAACAATTCCGTGCTGTTTCCTATACGATTGATCTCTATAATATGACTATAGCTTATGACAAACACAATGTCATATTTTCCTTTTTTCAACCACTCATAAAGTTTCTCCCCCTTCTCATCACCGAATGTTATATTTATCCTGCTTTGTAAAGCAAATTGCCTTACTTTTTCATTGATATACGGATCCCTTGACGGAGCAATGTATAAAGAAAAAGAAAATTGTAGTGAAACAAATGAGGCTGCAGTCGGTATAACCAGATCTGAGTTTGAAATAAGTCCAATGTGCATATACTGGGTTAATTATCAGGGTGTTGGTGGATAGATGTTGTTATTAGTACATATAATGAAGCTAACCGGTGTACACGGCATAAGATTGGAATGTTGCTGTGAACCACCGCTTTGTGCTATTGTTGAGCTGTCCATAACTGCCACAGGGGTGGTAATTGTTCCTGGTGTATAACCCACTACACTGCCACCTGGTGAGTACATCTTACTAAGAAACGCTTTAGTTGAAGGTGTAGTTATAGTGTTGTCACTGGTGCTTACGGAAACGAGGTGTGTATGATTAGGTATCTGATCGGTTGTCAGTGTTACATTTTCAAATCCCCCATTATTTCCAATAACAAAACTGCTTAATCCCGGACCCTGTCCGATTCCTATTGGAATCTGACCACGCAGATCCGGAAGTTTGAAATCATTAGCAGTTTGATAACCATAAGTTGTTCCTATAAGAGCATACAACTCCTTATAACTATTGATCGGCAACATACTTCCATCGCAAAAATGCCAACCTTGAGGTGCGTATGTGCCTGCAAAGGCACGTATTTCTCCAATAAATCCTTCCATGATTATAGTTTTTTAATTCAATAGGGTCTAGTAGGATATATCCCTACCATGGCAATACAATAGTTGATAGTCAGATACGGTTGTCTGTTGGGATGTTGGGCTGCATTTCCTACAGCTTTAATAGTATCCGGGTTGAGTGTAACTTGTGATGATTCGTCATTCGAGTATATTTGAATGATTTCAGTTGTTTCAGCCTTGTAATCCGGTATAGCCAAACGGTTTGTCATAATGGCAACATCACCGGGTGCATTCTCAACCACCATCATGTGGAAGTGAGGAGGTAGGTTTGTCTTATTTAATGTTACATTTTCGACACCTGCGTAATCCCCGTTTTTATAGGGCTGAGGTGCACTGACGTATGTACTGACAATGCTTCTGCCTCTCAAATCTGGTAAAGCAAAGGTGTATTTACCGTCGCCGCCAAATTGATTACTAATAAGTGAATATAATGCCTGATATTGTTGAATGTTGAGAATAGCACCATCACAGGTATGCCAGCCGTTAGGAACGAATCCAAAAGCAAACGAGCGGATTTCTCCGATATAATTTTCGTCCATATTAAGTTGAATTTATGATTATTAATTGTTTGGATGAGGTGGGTAATCTCCGTCAAAGACACATATACAGTATCTTATGACCAGGAATGGGGATCTGTTTTCATGTGGATATACATTACCTGAGTCATCACCATAAGCAGGGCCGATTGTTGCATAATTAAGGGCAACAGGATTTGTCTGAGCATCAAGAAATGCAAGTGCTGCTTTTACTGGAGTTGTCCCGGTCGGAATGTAACCGACATTGGACAAGTGTGATGAGTTATCTATGCCAGGAGCAGAGGTTCTGCTACTGGATGTTCCTCCGATACCCTGAAAGTCATGTTTGTGAACAGGCATTTGCATAGTGTTCAGTGTGACAGAGTTTGTTCCATAATGAGAGTTATACATAAAACATATCGACCCGGAAGGATTTCGACCAAAATTGAGTATCGCCTGTCCTCTGAGATCAGGAAGATTAAATTTACTTACATTATCTCCACCATAAGTACAACCAATTACAGCAAACAATACTTGATATTGATATATATTAAGTTCTCTCCCGTCGCATTCCATCCATCCATTGGGTACAAAGGTGTATGGGAATGCTCTTATTTCTCCTATAAATGAATCCATAAGTTTTGATTTAAAGATTATTAATGGTTATTCTTGCTCTTTCAATATTTGTACTCATATCTGAGGTTAATCTCAAATATTCTAAAAACAGTGGTACTATGATTTACTATACCACAGTTCCATTCTATAGAAAAGTATTATTGAGTTTAAATTCTATTTTGAAAATACTTACCACACAAATTGTGTGTACCAATCTATCAAGACTAAGCTGTGGCGTCTGGTTTGACTACATTAACAGTTTATATTCAAAGACACTTTTGATGAGTAAGCTCTCATTTTAAGTCTATTAGAAGTAAATGTACTCTTTTTTAAGTATTCAGCAAAATTTATTTAAAAAAAATAAGCACTTGAATGTGAATACGATGATACATTGTTTTGAGAAGAAGAGCCGTGTGTGCGGGAATTTGAAGAGCAGCATTGAATTTTGACAATGGAGAGTGAAGAGAGGGAAGTGAAAAACTAAGAGTGAAGAGTGAAAAGTGAAGAGTGAAAAGTGAAGAGTGAAAAGTGGAGAGTTAATAGTGAAAAGATAATAGTGAAAAGTGGAGAAAGTGAGTTACTTGCAAAAAACTTTGGTAAGGTCATCGTCCAAGTGAAGCTACCGATATTACATTAACTCCATCAGGGCGTTTGTAACTCACACCTGAACCGGTAATAATATTTAAAGAGGCTGGTTTTGAAGATTTTGAGACATCAATTACACTATTAAATTTTAATAAGTTTCTTGCCGCATCATCATGCATCCCAACACCGAGTTTTACTTCAAAAGCAGCCCATGCACCGCCACTTTGCTGAACAATGGAGTCAATTTCCAAACCCGTAGAATCGCGATAATGAAAAACGTCAGCATCATTAGCCCGTGCATACATTTTTAAGTCGTGATAAACCAGCGACTCAAACAAGAAACCGCAGTATTTCAAGTCATTCATCAATGACTCTTTAGTCAATTTCAAAGCTGCGATAGCAAGCGATACATCGCAAAAATGTCGTTTGGGCGATTTTCGCAGAGAATTTGCCGATCGTATATGCGTATTAAATGCCGGTTGTTCTTCAAAAATCATCAATCTGGATAACGCATCCAGGTAGTCAATTATTGTCGGACGTGATAAATCAGCATCTTCAACGAATTTTATGTCTTTTTCAATAGTCGAGTTATCTACCAGTGTTGCAACATTACGTGCAATCGAACGAAGTAATGTGCGTACTCTCTGTGGATCTCTTTTAACATTGGAAACCCTGCTCATATCTATATCTGCCAATAAATCAATATAGCCACGATTCAATAATATAGCATCGTCAAGCGAGCTGTTCAACAGAGCCGGCCAACCACCTTTAATCATTCTTTCAATAATAGATTCGAGCGGAAGATTCGCGCTGCTATAAGAAATCTCATTACCCTTCAAGAGCTGTTCCATGCTAATCTGACCGGACGAGTATCCCATTTCCTGCCATGACATCGTTTGCATTTCAACAACCGTAAAACGCCCTGTTCCACTATGCATTTTTACCTCTTCATCGGGATTAGCCGAGCCTGTAAGGATAAACTGTCCTTTTTCCCTTCTGTCATCTACTTCGTGACGTACATAATTCCACAATTTCGGCTGATCCTGCCATTCATCAAGCAGTCTTGGAGTAGCTCCCGATAATAAAATTTTAGGATCAATATCCATCACAACAGGAACCTGTTCGTCCCTATCTACTTGTAAAATGCTTTTTGCAAATTGTTTTGCAGTTTCAGTTTTTCCGCAAGACTTAGGCCCTTTTATCAGCAGCGCACCCGAAGCATTTATTTTTCGTTCAATCTCAGATTCTACAATTCTTGGATAATAGAACATAATTCGAATATTTTTGTAAATGTATAAAAATCAAATTAATTTACAAAATATTATAAATATGGTTTACAAAATGACGGGTATTTGCTTTACGAAATATTAAAAAAGTGAAGAGTGGAAAGTGAAGAGTGGAAAGTGAAAAATCTTGGCAAGGTCATTTGTTAAGGCACCCTATCGGTACTACCAACACACCATCATTACGCTTATAAGCGAATTGACCACCCGTTAGCACCATTTTAAAAGAGGGTTGCCCCACCTTTTCTGTATCTATTTTTTCCTGTAGTTTTATCAGATGTGCTGCACCTTCCTCTATCTCACTACTTCCCAATTTAACTTCCACAGGTGCCCAACGACCATCATGAAGACGGATTACAAAATCGGCTTCCAAATCACTTTTATCGTGATAGTGGAAAATATCGCCATCGAGAGCCTGCGCATAAATACGTAAATCGCGCGCAGCCAATGATTCAAACAAAAAACCAAAATATGTCATATCATCAAGAAGACTGTCAACATTGACATGCATTAATGCCGTAGCAATAGAAGGGTCCACAAACTGCCGTTTATCTGAAGTGCGGATGGCTGTTTTCGACCTCAACGATGGTTTCCAGGCCGGAATATCTTCAATCAGAAAAATACGACGCAACGCATTCACATAACTATACAAGGTTGTGTCCGAAAAGCCTGTATCATTCGATTTAACATCGGCTAATACAGTGGTAAGCGGAGCCATTGTAGAAATATTACGAGCATACGACCTAAGGAACTGTCTTACTCTTGAAGGGTTTCTTTCGACATCGTCCACACGCTGCACATCCATATTAATGACAGCATCCACATAATTACGAGCCACTAAGAAATCACTATCGCCATTCACCACGGCTTCGGGCCATCCACCCCGACATATTATCTGAGCTAAATCAGGTATTGTCAAATTACTTTCACCCACTACATCAGCATCACCGGCAAACAATCGCTCAAGAGAAACGCTGCCGTTTGACTCCTCCGACTCGAAAAGACTCATTGGTCGCATTAGCAGACGCGAAATACGGCCGGTACCGGTATGAGCCGTTACGCCATCTTTAGGAACTGACGAGCCTGTGAGAATAAACAAACCCCTTTCGCTGCGTTTATCGACCTCAAATCTAACGGTATCCCAAAGAATCGGTGCCATCTGCCATTCATCCAACAAACGAGGATTGTCACCGAGAAGCAGACGTGACGGCATTGTATCTGCCATCTTCAGATAACCCTGACTGCGGTCTGTATCTTGCATGTAGAGCACACTTTTCGCCACTTGGCGAGCAGTGCTCGTTTTGCCGCACCATTTAGCACCATCAATCAATACAGCACCTGAAGAAGCCAACTGTCTTAACAAAAGTGAATCACAAATTCTTGAAAGGTATTTTTTTGCCATCGTTTACAACTTTAAAAAATCGTAATGCAAAGATACATAATTTTCGCCCACTTGTGTAGTTGGCAAGATTATATTTGTGTAGTTGGCGTAATTCTGTTTGTGTAGTTGGCGAGATTGCAAGTGATGGGTGAATAGTGAAGAGTGAAAAAGTGAATAGTGAAGAGTGAAAGAGTGAAGAGTGGAAAAGTGAAAAGTGAATAGTGAAGAGAATGAGGTGATTGCCAAAAACTGTGGCAAGGTTACTTGTCAACAGTGCACCAGCTCTGCGGGACTCAATGATTACCGTAGCAGATAATCAAATACATTCATCAACGTAATGCCATTTTCCAGTTGATGAGTGGGAATATTGTCAGTGGTCAAAATCCATTTGGAAAAAGAATCACCGGTCAATGTCAGCGAACGTTGCTCTTGTTTAAGTTTTTCATCATCGGGCAATGAATAGGCTGACTGCATATACACGCGTTCACTGCCTCTGTTGCAGACAAAATCTATCTCCAGCACACTCCGCTGCGTTTTCCCATTGCTATCTTTTGAATAGTGCTGCAATACGCCGACATCAACTCCATATCCCTGTTCAAGCAAGTAGTTATACAGAATATTCTCCATGAGATGAGTCGGCTCCACCTGTCTGAAATCCAGCAAAGCATTACGCAGCCCCATATCAGAGAAATAATACTTGCAAGGTGTGTCAATATACCTTTTCCCCTTGATATCGTATCTGATGGCACGTGACAGCAAAAACGAATCTATGAAATAATCGATATAATTTTTAATAGTCCAGGAATTGATGTCAACCTTTTTCTCACTCTTAAAAGTATTAGACAATTTAGTGGGATTTGTCAAACTGCCAATAGTAGAAGCCAACAACTTAAAGAGTTCCTCCAAGTCCGCATCATTCTTTACTCTGTTCCTATTGATAATATCAGTCAAATAGGTCTCATGAACTAACTGATGAAGCATCTCCACTTTAAGCCGTTCATCCTTTTCCATCACCACCATCGGAATGCCACCATAGAACATGTAGTCACGCCATGCCATACTTGGCTCAACATTCATCTCTGTTACTATCTCCTTGAATAACAAAGGCACTAAGTGGATTTGTACTCCACGCCCCCTAAATTCGGTAATGATTTCCGATGATAAAAACTTAGCATTACTACCTGTTACATAGATATCTAAATTCTGAAAATGCAAAAAGCCATTAAGCACATCCACAAAATCCTCCAACATCTGCACCTCATCGAGCAAAACATAAAACATCTCCGAGTCAGACAAGGCCTTCTTCTCCACAAAATCGTAAAGCACCTTTGCTTTACGATATTTGCGGTCAGCAAAACTATCCAACTGAATCTCAATGATATGTTTTTGATCTATCCCTTGTTCTATCAAAAAACGCTTGAACAGAGTAAATAGAAGATAAGATTTACCAACACGTCTCAAGCCGGTAACCACCTTGATAAGATGATTATGTCTATAGCCGATAATTTTATTAATTGATGTCTCTCTCTTAAACTCCATTATGAAGAATATATTTGTGTATATACACACATTTACTTTGTGAAAGTAACTATTTTTTCATCCGCCACCAAATTATTATGGATGTTTTGCCAAGGTCATGCGTGGCAAAATGTCGCTAATCTGTTATTTGTTGATTTGAGATCAAAATATTCAGGGCCAAAATCTTTACCAACCCATTCAATAATCTCTTCATACTCTTCGTGCAATGGGTCTTTCAATATTTCAATAATTTTGAGGTAATTATGCATGCCGCCACTATCTTCGTGCGGACAGTTAAGAGCACCATCAAGGCACCTAAGGAATCCGGGACTGTTGCCAAATTGTCCGGCATCGGCAGAACCAGCACCTAAAAACTTTTTTCCGTCAAGGATTTCCAATAATTCAACAGTGTGCATCCAACTATCACCAAAGTCGTATTCATACTTAATTGACTCACCTGTAACAGATAACAAGTCGTTAATCTTCAGATTTTTATAATCCATAAACTCTAGCTCGGAACATGGATATTCACTATCGTATGAAACAGTGTAATTTATACCTGCCTTTATAAACTGATGCAGATGACTGTCAGACCAGCCCATAACCCCTTGGATTACAACATGAAAAATTTCAAGAGAGAGGTTTGAAGGAGCTATAAACTCCCGCCAGATAAAAGGAGAGGATTGATCAAGGCCGATTCGAAGCCGGTAGAGTGGGGCATCAGCGTAAGAGTAGCTGATTTTCCCATATTCCTCATTAATCGTAATAAGTTTATCAAAGAGTGCAGACTTGGTAATAAGTGTATTATCGAAATCGATATATTTTTTATCCTCACTAAAGGAGACTAGCCCCAAATTGTGCAAAAATGTTCTGAATGTCCTTGTAGAAAAGCAGCTGTGAGCATATTCGTATAAACCGTAAAAGTTAAAATGGTAAAAATATCTGTTTCACAAGACCTGATGCTTCAGCCAGTAACCTGGCCAAATGAACAGAAAATGAATCTGTCTCCTTTCTGAGTTTATGCGGGAATTTCTCATAGTAGTAATCAGGAACACCAAGGCTATACATTCTAAAAACAACTTTTTGCGGAAGATTCCCTACCGATGTCGATAGTGAGGCTGATACAGCCAGTCATTCATTACCTTATCGATGTATGTTTTCATCACGGTGAATATTATAAAAGAAAAACCTTGGCAAGGTCATGCGTTAAGACAACCTAATGGAACAATTAGAATTCCATCGTCACGCCGATATGCGAAATTTCCTGTGGCTGTAAGTATCATCCTGAATGAAGGTTCCTTCATCGCTCCGGTATCAATTTTTGAGGTAAATGAAGTCAAAGTTTTTACTCCTTCATTTATCAGTGTCTCGCCTCCGAGCTTGATTTCAATCAATCCGTATTTTCCATTACGGAGATGAATCACAGCGTCACATTCAAGCCCGTTTTTATCGCGATAATGATAAACATCGCCGTCCAAAGCATCTGCAAAAACTCTCAAATCGCGTACACACATAGTTTCAAACAGCAGCCCCATCATATTCAGATCGTTCATTAAATCTTCAGGGCCAATGCCCAGAGCAGCCGTGGCGATGGAAGGATCGACAAAATAGCGAGTATCCGAAGTTCTGATAGCCGTCTTTGACCTCAGATTCGGATTCCACGAGGGCATATCTTCAATGACAAATATTTGTTTTAAAGCATTTATGTATGAAGTAATTGTACGTTCACTTATTTCAAAAGCTCCGCCTGCAGTCATATCTTCACGTATTGTTCCAATGGTGGCTTGCGAACCTTGATGCCGGGCATACGAGCGCATAAGCCTGCGTGCCGACTCCTTGTCACGATTGATATTATCGATGCGAGAAATATCGGAATCGGTTATAGCATCCACATAATCCTTTGCCTGGTCTAATGCTATATCTTTATCCAAAGAAACAGCACGAGGCCACCCTCCGCGACAAATAAGAAATGCAATGTCGGCAAGTTCCAGTTTACAATAGCCATCAACTGTCTTATCAGAATCAAACAACTGACCGATGCTGACTCCTCCAGTAGAATCGCCGCTCTCATACAATGACATAGGACGCATGGTGAGCCATGCAAAACGGCCTGTACCGCTATGACTTATTTTTTGTTTGTCGGCAGGAACAGCAGAACCTGTAAGAATAAACTGACCCATCGCATCTCTGTGATCAACTTCAAATCTCACAGCATCCCATATTTGAGGAGCAAGCTGCCATTCATCTATCAACCGCGGAGCATCGCCTTGCAACAGCCGTTGCATATTGAATTCAGCCATCTGTAGGTTTTGAGCTTTCTTTTGAGGATCGTCCATATACAATATGCTTTTTGCCTTTTGCTCAGCAGTGGTAGTTTTGCCACACCATTTAGCACCTTGTATCAGTACCGCGCCCTTGCCTTTTAACTTTCTTTCAAGCAAGTTGTCAACTACGCGTTTTTTGTAATTATCCATAAGAAATCACATTTGAAAATCTGATGTAAAAGTAATAAAATAATGGTTCGTTTCCAAAGATGGCTGAAATATGTTTCCAGAGTTGGATGAAATATGTTTTCAAAGTTGGCTGTATGAAAAACCTTGGCAAGGTCATGCGTTCAAAAACATCGTCATATATACCGGTATATACTCAACCCCATTTTCCGTCTTATAATCCTTTGTGTAGATCAAATACTTGTTCATTATACGACCAGAGAACTTGGAACAGAAAACGTCTAATGATTTATGAGTTTTATATCCGGAGGACTTCACCTCAATAGGTGATATCTTATGCTTTTGGGTGATGATAAAATCTATCTCATAATATTTCTTACCTTCTGCGTACGGAATTGTATGATAGAACAGGTTCTTTCCTGTTGCTCTCAGCATCTGGGCTATAACATTTTCATAGACATATCCGAGGTTGGTACTTAGCTTATCATTCAGCAACTTATCATATATGACATTTTCTGTAATATCACTATCCTTGAATGTAAGAGTGACAAACAAACCGGTATCTGAAGCATACATCTTGAAGTACTCATCATTTTTTGTAAGGGCTAATCCTGCATTCGGGTCATCAGAGTGGTATGCAACAAGAACTGTCATGGAATCTTCCATCTCCTTCACTACATTCACAATCCTTTCCACCTTTTCATCCTTAACGGTTTTACCCACCTGATAACGTAATGCGTTTTTGCTGAGCTGGGCGGGAATGGCATCATACATGGCTTTTGCTCTCCCGGAGTTATCTATTTTACCGAAATCTTCTTCGTAGAGAGCTATGATGTCACGTTTTGCCAAATCTACGGCAGTAAAATTGTTCGTTTTAATGTATGCAGCAACGGCTTGTGGCATTCCCCCTACAAGCATATACAAGCGAAAGTCTCTCATGAGTTTACGATGAACAGCATCACCAAGCGGCAACTTATTTTCAAAAGAATTACGCAATAACGGAATGGTAGCTGTGTCGCCAAGTGCCCATCTGAATTCCTCATAATCCATAGGGTACATATCCACCTTTGTCTCTTCACTAGGAATAATGATATTTCGGCTTTTATACCTGACAGATATCAAAGATCCTGTCTCAATATAGTCATATCGATGGTCTTTCACCAGATGCTTGATGGCCTGTCTTGCGAGCGGCTGTAACTGGACTTCATCAAATATGATCACCGATTCCCTTTCGTGTAATTGCACCTGATATATAAATTGCAACCTGAGAAAAAGATAGTTTAAATCGGAAATGTCCTTGAATAATTCGCTGACTTCCTTTGAAACGTTTGAAAAGTCTACCAATATGTACGATTTATACTCATTACGGGCAAATTCCTCTGCTATGGTGGATTTTCCGATACGCCGGGCTCCCTGTATAAGCAATGCTGTATCTCCATTACGCTCAGATTTCCATTTGAGCATAGTATCGTACATCTTTCTTTTGAAGAAGATTACATTGTCTTCCATTGGCTACAATTATTTGTATGCGAATGTAACCGAAAAACATAATTCCACCAAATGTTTTTTTACAAAATGCCGGTATCCACCGAATTTAATAGTAGAGGGTGGAAAGTGAAAAGTGAAAAGTGATGGAAGTGAGGAACATGCGAAAAACCTTGGCAAGGTCTATTTTTTGAGTAACGAATTTGGATCAATTAGAGGCAGCGGGAAGTTCCTGAGAAAAGACCCGCTTGTCTTTGAAACAACCATTCCCCTTAATGTACCGATAGCAACATTAATCAATGTCGGAATAACTGTTACTTTCTCTAAAATCTGATCCTCTTTTAAGTCAAAAATTTCATCAAATTCCGGAAATTTAAATGTTAAAGAAGCAGCTAAAAAAAGTAATTCACGTTCGTTAAACAAATATTTTGCGGCCACCTCAACCACTATAGAACTGTTCTCTTTGTTAGGCTGGAGTGTATATCCTATTTTGAATTGCAGGGTGCTGTTATTAATAACGTCTGCTAAATTCTCATCCAGATCTGATTTAAATTTCTTCTCATCAACACTTAATAATTGTATCTGTATATTTTTAGAGGCTATATTATCCATAATTCTAATTTCATATTTAATGAATTTGTCAGCCTAGGCAAGGAGCGAATCCGTGGATTTGACTGTCAGCGATAAGAATTGTATTTTTTTTACAATATAATTTTGGTCTGGGGTTGGTGGGAAAAGAGTAATTATTAATTTGAGTATTAATTGTGAAAAATGCCTTTTTGTGCTTAACGACTTTCAGAACAGGTGCTCCTAATTTTTTTTCAATAAGACGGATAGTTTTAATTGTAAAATTATGAGTTCCCTGCATCCATCTACTTATCTCAGCCTCGTTTTTTCCAAGTAGATTTGCAAACTCTCTCTGTGATAGATTTCTCTCCTCAAGGAGATCAAAAATTCTATTTACCACATCAATGTTAAAATCGATATCTTCTTTAATCTCAGGTGTTATAAACTCCCTGCATTCTTGCATTAAGCTATTCCTTTTCATTTTATTATATGTCAGTCTTCAATTTCAATGAATAATTCCCCACAAATATTTTTTTCGTCAATGATTATTTTTTCTGATTCCTCTTTCAATTTAATCTGCTTGTCAATTTCTTGCATATTATTAACAAACAAACTTAGTGTAGGGTTCTCATTATAGGTGCGGGTGTTCTTAATACCTCCATTACCAAGAATTAATATTCTTTCATTCAGACAAATACAATAAACTCTCAAATTTGAAGTGTCAAAATGGCTTGGAATTGCGGAAACTCTATCCTTGTGTTTACCCTCATATCTGAAATGTCTTTCAAAAACACCGTCCTCAGATATTCTTTGTATACGATATAATAAGGTCCCAATATCTTTTTTGTATCGATCCTTATGAAGCATAAGAAATCTCTCAAATTCAGTCTGACTTTCTCCGTCAATCCGAATAGTGTAGATATTGACATTTTCGTATTCTTCAAGTAGTTCAATGAATATTTTCTTTCTCAACTTGACTTATAAGTTAAGTGGCTGCAAATTTATAGAAATATTTTAACTAAACAAATTATTATATTAAATAAAACCCATGGCAAGGTTAAAGGGTGTCTCCCGGTAGGAGAGGGGTGTAGGGGCCGTCCTTCACTTCGAAGATAACGGCTGATTCCAAGACTTCTAAAGAGTGCCACCGACCGCGTGGGATATGCACTCCGAAATTGCCGGTTGAAGGGTCAAGATGAAAGCGTTCTGTCTCAGTTTTGTCAGAAGAGTAGAACATAACATCAATCTTGCCGCGAAGCAATATATATGTCTCATCAGTATGGTTATGCCGGTGAATGGGCAGCACCGTCCCCGGTTCCAGAGCATTTAGCAGACGTTGTGCCGGCGCGTTTTCACTCTCATGCAGATTGAAATTCATCCGCAATCGAGGCGACACCACCGCCTGTTCACTTATTTTATTTAATAAATCGGAGTCGATCAACATGTTAGAGTGAAGAGTGAAAAGTGGAAAGTGAGGAGATTGCAAAAAACTTTGGCAAGGTCAATTGTTGAGTATTTGAAGTAATATAAATCCGATTATTGCAGTAATGGTAAAACTTGAAAATGTTCCTATCATGACGTACTCTGTTGTTTTTATATCTTTTGCTTTACTCAGTTCACCGAAACGGAAGATGGATTTTGTTGCTAACAAGAAACCAACTCCTTCAACATTCTGGGTAAGAATAAAAGTCAAAATTAATGTACGTTCTAAATATCCAATCCATTTACCTGCATTAGGAAGACTTTCATCTTTGGAGTCATTAGGTGTCCACCTCTTTATAAAGGAGTTAAGAAAGACTGATGTTGGCCTTATAACCAGCAAGTAGGCAACAGCTATAGCCCATACTTTTGGATCATTCCAATTATTTTTAAACCAAATACACCAAACTGCATTTTCTTGAAATAGATAACCCCAAAGAAAAAATATAATGAAAATATGAATAATCTGGTCGATGATGAAAGATGCTGTATCCTCTTTCTTATATGTTAATTTAGCATAGTCTACTAAATATGGTGTCTGTTTGCAAAATAAAATCTGAAATAAAATGAGCAAACAGTAATTTGAGTAGAATTACTATATACATTCCGTCAATTTTTTAACCATTAATATTGAATAACGATCTAAAAAAACTCGTATAAGCTTTTCTTTAGCGGCTCCAAGCACCTTACTGATATTTTGAGCAGATTTATTTGTCTTAGAGGCAATTATCTTTTGCGGAGTTTGATATAATAAAGCGGTATAAATAACTTGGGCTTGTAAGATACTCCAACCGGTAATAATATCATCGGCAAATGCAGTGATTACTTTAAGCTCATCATTTACATCCTCCCATCTTGTTTTAATAGTTAATCTTCCCTTGCCTATTGCATCTAGTTCCCGTCCAGACAACTGAAATGCTTCTCCATCTGAAATTACTATTTTATTTGTATTATAGGAAATACTTCCTACACCAAGAGCTATACGGGCGTCCCAAACTGTTTTGCTGCTTTTTGGAGTCTGGCTTTTTAGCATAGCTCTCAACAGTACAGCAACCTTTAAGGCTTCTTCCGGTTTGTCGACAATTATCTGAAAACTATCACCTCTAAATAGCTCCATTTTTAAAGGAGATAGAATTGATAATTCATCAACACTCTTTCGTATGCAATCCAGTAAAGTTTCTCTCCAGTCTAAATTTATAGCTGTAGAGCCAACTATATCGCCAGTAATGACCCCCTGTAATCGGTAATTTAGAATCCCCAAATTTTCGTAAATAGGAATCCCCACATTTTGGCAAATAGGCGTCCCCAGCGGGTGGCAATTAAAAATCCTTCATAATTTTATAATTCAAACGCTAAATGAATACGAAATTATGA
>JAYFOS010000018.1:0-68713 GCA_034928745.1 Rikenellaceae bacterium | reverse complement strand
TGCTTCTGCCGAATCCTTCAACGCGAAAATCAAAGCGTTCAGAACACAGTTCAGAGGAGTTAATAATATTCCGTATTTCCTTTTTAGACTATCTAAAATTTATGCCTAAATATCAAATCCCCCAACTTTTGTTCGTGATCCGAAAAAGGTCAAAAACGATCTAATAAAGTTCAAATAAACCTAGAACCCCAAATGTTCGTATGAACATTTGGGGTTCTTTAATAATGGCTACTTTTGTTCGTGATCCGATTTATAAAGTCTGCACCAAAGTGTCAAAAAGCAAAAAACGCCGACTAATGTCGACGTTTTTTTGTAGCGGAGGAAGGACTCGAACCTCCGACCTTCGGGTTATGAGCCCGACGAGCTACCAACTGCTCCACTCCGCGGTATTGGATTGCAAAGGTAATACAAAATACGCAAAGTGCAAATCTATTTTCCTGTTACTCCTTTATTTATTTGATAAAAGCCTGTCAACAAGCTCTTCTGATCCAAATGATATTTGTTCTCCTGTAATAAGATCTTTGAGATTATACTGGTTCTTCGCAATTTCCTCCCGGCCTGCAATCAGCAGATATCGTATGCCTCTTTTCTCAGCATAGTCAAACTGCTTTTTTAGCTTCTGAGATTCGGAATATACCTCGGCCACAATGCCGCTAGAACGCATTTTTTTTAATAGAGGTAACAACAACTCCACCTCACTTTCTCCAAAATTTGCAATTAAGAGTTTAGTCCCCTCAATCACCTCTTTCGGAAATTTATCGAGGGTCAAAAGCACATCGTAAATCCTGTCGGCTCCGAATGATATTCCGACACCCGATACACCGGGAAGACCGAAAATCCCTGTAAGATCATCGTATCTGCCACCCCCGCAAATGCTTCCCATCTCCACATTATTTGCCTTTACCTCAAATATTGCTCCTGTATAGTAATTCAAACCTCTTGCCAGAGAGAGATCAAGTTCAACCGTCTGCTTCACTCCGGTTAATCGCACCAGCTCAAAAACCTTAGCAATCTCCTCAACACCCTTGAGCCCTGTTTCTGAACCCTTCAACAGATCTCTCATCACATTCAGTTTCTGCTCAGTTGTTCCCTTTAAGAGCAAAACCGGCTCAATGGTTTCAATCGCCTTGTCATCAATTCCTCTCTCTCTAAGCTCATTCTTCACTTCATCCAGCCCGATCTTATCAATTTTATCGATTGCAACTGTAATATCAGTGAGCTTTTCAGGATAGCCGACAATTTCGGAGATACCAGTCAGTATTTTGCGGTTATTAATCTTTATTATAACATCTATACCAAGCCTTTCAAAAACATCATCAACAATCTGCACTAACTCCAACTCGTTGAGCAAAGACTTGCTTCCGATCACATCTACATCACACTGATAAAATTCCCTGTAACGCCCCTTCTGAGGCCGGTCTGCCCTCCAGACGGGTTGTATCTGATAGCGTTTAAAAGGGAATGCCAACTCATTTTGGTGTTGAACTACAAATCTGGCAAAGGGAACCGTAAGATCATATCTGAGTCCCTTCTCGCATACTTTGAGAGAGAGCGAATTGCTGTTCTCAAGCATCTTAGAATCAACCTCTGCAAAAGCCTCTCCGGAGTTAAGAATCTTGAACAGTAACTTATCTCCCTCATCGCCATACTTGCCTAAAAGAGTAGACAGATTCTCCATGGCAGGTGTCTCTATCGGAGAGTAGCCATAGAGTTTGAAGACACTCTTTATATTATTGAATATGTAATCCCTGCGGGACATCTCCACAGGTGAAAAATCTCTTGTTCCTTTTGGAATTGATGGTTTTTGTGCCATTAAAAGCTTGTTTAAATATCAGGCAAAGATATACAAAAAGTACTACTTAGACTTTATATAGCGGTCAATAGCCTCTGCAGCCTTTCTTCCTGCCCCCATGGCCAGAATAACTGTTGCAGCACCGGTAACAACGTCTCCGCCGGCAAATACTCCCGCCTTTGTTGTGACTCCAGAATCATCTGCAATCACACATTTCCATCTGTTTGTATCGAGTCCCGGGGTTGTTGAAGCTATCAGAGGATTCGGAGATGTTCCCAGAGACATTACAACTACGTCTGTCTCAATATCAAACTCTGAATTAGGAATCGGGACAGGAGAACGTCGTCCGCTCTCATCAGGCTCTCCCAACTCCATTTTAATGCATTTGAGGCCGGTAACCCATCCCTTTTCGTTTCCTAAGACTTCAACTGGGTTTGTCAGCATTTTAAAATCTATTCCCTCCTGCTTGGCATGATGAACCTCCTCAACCCTTGCCGGAAGCTCCTTCTCTGTTCTTCTGTAAACAATTGTCACCTCCGCTCCCAGTCTGAGAGCCGTTCTTGCCGCATCCATGGCAACATTCCCGCCACCAACTACGGCAACCCTCTTACCTACATATATGGGAGTATCATAATCCGGGTCATATGCCCTCATTAAGTTGTTTCTTGTAAGGAATTCATTTGCGGAAACCACACCATTGAGATTTTCTCCGGGAATACCCATGAACTTGGGAAGACCTGCACCGGAACCAATAAATACGGCTGAAAATCCCTCTTCTTCAAGCAGGGTATCAACAGTAACGGTGCGGCCTACAACAACATTTGTCTCAATCTTGACTCCGAGTGAGCGGACATTCTCAACCTCTGTCCTGACAACAAGCTCTTTAGGAAGTCTGAATTCAGGTATTCCGTATTGAAGAACTCCGCCCGGTTCATGGAGCGCCTCAAAAATTGTAACATCATAGCCGATTTTTGCAAGATCTGCGGCACAAGCCAAACCCGCCGGACCACTTCCTATGATTGCAACTTTGTAGCCATTAGCCTCTTTTTTATCAGAGAAGCGCACACCGTTTTCCCGAGCCCAATCAGCGACAAACCTCTCGAGTTTACCTATTGCCACAGGCTCTCCCTTTACTCCCAGAATACACGATCCCTCACATTGCGATTCTTGCGGGCAGACACGACCGCACACGGCCGGGAGAGAGCTGTCTTTAGCAATAATTGCTGCTGCTTCAGCAAAATTACCCTGCTCGACCTCATATATAAATTGAGGTATCTGGATTGAGACCGGACATTGTACAATACACGAAGGTTTCTTACAACCCAGACAACGTGAAGCCTCCATCTTGGCCTCCTCTGCATTGTACCCGTAGCAAACCTCTTCAAAATTTTTGGCTCTTACAGCCGGATCCTGCTCTCTGACAGGTACTCTTGGTATTTTATTTCTCATATCAGTGTAATCCTATTTTACATTTATGGTCTGCTTCAACCTCAATACTCTTATACATCATCTGGCGCCTCATCGCCTCATCGAAATCTACCTGATATGCATCAAACTCAGGTCCGTCAACACAGGCAAATTTTGTCTTTCCTCCTAAGGAAACCCTGCAGGCTCCACACATACCGGTACCATCAACCATTAAGGTGTTAAGACTGACAATAAGCGGAAGGTTATATGGTTTTGCTGTTAGGGTGACAAATTTCATCATTATCATAGGACCAATTGCGACTGCCTGATCATAAGTTTTTCCAGAATCCATTAACTCCTTTAACATCTCAGTGACCAATCCCTTCTTTCCATAGCTTCCATCATCTGTACATATGTATAGATTGTCACATATAGACCTCATTTCGTTCTCAAAAATGAGTAAATCCTTATTTTTTGCTCCAATTATAACATCGACCTTTGCACCCATTGAGTGAAGGAACTTCACCTGTGGATATACGGGCGCTGTTCCAAGTCCTCCTGCTACAAAGAGGAACTTCATCCCTGACAGCTCATTTCTGCTTTTATGAATAAATTCAGATGGTTGGCCAAGAGGCCCGGCAAAATCAGTAAAGTAATCACCTTCATTAAGATGGCATATCTGTCTGCTTGAAGCACCTACAACCTGAGTAACTATAGTAACAGTACCCTTCTCCCTGTCAAAATCGCATATGGTAAGAGGAATCCGTTCTCCTTTATCATGCGCCCTGACAATCAGGAACTGTCCGGGTTGGGCTGAATGTGCCATTCTTGGTGCATCCACCTCCATCAAGGTTATGATTGGAGTAAGATCCACTTTCTTGATTATCTTGTACATATATATAAATTTATTTAAGTCTCTCAAATGTATAACCCAGCTTCTTAAGCCTCTTTATAATTACGCCCAATTGATCATAAAGCTTGTCACTCCTGGATTCTTGGACACCGGGATGAATCAGGATGATTGCCCCGTTCAGTCCTTTCTCCTTTTCAAAGGTAAAAAGTTTATCAATTAGCTCCTTGCTACTTTTATAGCTTTTCATGTCCGGTGTAGTATAATCTGCAGGAGTAGCAGTCCCGGGGGTATAGTTAATAGTCCTTAGTCCTGCCCTTGATACAACTTCTACAGATTCCATATTATAATGCTCGTATGGAGGAAGATACCACAATGCATCGGATGGCTTGATTCCGAATTTTGACAACTCCTGATAGTTTCGTCGAAGATCTGCTGTAAGACTGTCAGGGGACACAAGTGTCTGACGCTTAGCTCCCCATTCTGCGTAAAGCAGATGTCCGTCAGAGTGCCCCCCCACAAAATGACCTCTCTTCACGATTTTCGAGATAATACCCTTCATACTATCCAACCTCAGGAAGTTGCCTGTAAAAAAGAAAGACCCCTTAATTTTGTTGGCATCAAGTGTTTTGAGAATAGTCTCTCCTCCCTGGAACATCGAGTCAGCAGAAAATACCAGATAAATTGTTTTCTTGTCCGGATTTATCCTCACTATTGCCCCGTATGTGTCTTTTTCAGCATTTGCAGCTTTCTCTCTCAGCCGTTCATAATCTTTTCCCTCTGACTCCATAGCAGAGAAATAATAAGTAAGGCCGGCAGTACCATCCATTGTCGGCTCATTTGAGGAATAATCCCCTATATCATCGTGGTAAACAGCCTTTCCATTGTTGAAAAGCGCATAGCTGTCCGCTTTTCTGAGTGCCCCTCCTGCCCTCTCGTGAAACAGGTCATAATATATTGGTCCATCCACCAATCCGCCTATTGTAAGATCTCCATTCACCTGCGTATATGAAGAGTGAGGCGAATCAGGATAATCCCCACCTTCGGGATAACCAACGATCATGGAGGTTCCCCATGGATTGCAACCGAATAACCAGTCTCTCAATGCCATCTCCATTTCAAGATATGTACTATCGTTTGTCACTTTCCTGTAGAGATGTGCCTGCGTTATGGCTGCAGAAACCAGATTGTTTGAACACCAGAGGAATGGCACGCCATAAATGAAAGGATCATCTGTAGCTCTGTTTTTCAGGCTTTCAAGACCCGCTTTCATATATGCAATATATTTATCTCGAACCTTCTGGTCAGATGATTGAGCAAGGTAGTAATGACCCAGATTTATAAAAGGATAAAATTGGTAGTGTCTCCCTCTTCCAAGTTCCATCCAAGGTGTTACCGGCTCCAGTTCACCCCAGTAATCAGCCTTTTCACCCCATTCAGCTTCATTGCTTAAATTGTAAAAAGTGGCAGCTGCAAGCTCTATATCATCTACATAAGTATCCTCCTCATAAAAATACGGAGAAACAACGCACGCTGTCTGAGTATTACCAGGCTTCTCCTCGGCAAAGGCGTATGCTTGCTTTGCCTTTTCCATCAGCTTTCCGGAATATTGCGGATCTGATTCTTTAAAGATTTCAGCGCCCAGTGCAAAGCAAGAGGCAAATTTTCCTGCAACAGACGAAACCCCGGTTGTGCGGTTCACCCATTTCTTCAGGCCAGTAGGTTCTCCTGTTACAAAATAGACAGGCCGTCCCTTACCCGGCCCCCAGCCGTAATCAACTTTATCATTTTGAGGGAGTCTGAAACCGGCATGATCCCTATCATCAGCAATCTGGTTGAACATAACTTTATCCTCAGGATTCATCCTGAGCATCCAGTCCATTCCCCATCTGATTTCATCCAAGATATCAGGAATTCCATTAGAGCCTTTTCTACCCCTTGCATCAAAAAAATCCTTAAATACCGATTTGTCTTTCTGCTGCTGCCAAGCAAACATCATATGATAGAGAGCCGTGCCTGAAGTTGTCTGATATTGCAGGTAATCAGTGGCATCATGCCAACCGCCGCGTACATCTATCTTCTCACCGTTTCTTGTCGGATGATTGACTATATAACCGTCGTCAGCATGGCAAATTTCACCTGTATACGGATTATCATAACATCTTTGCTGCCTCATATAGACCAACAACAGATCCGAAAGTCCGTTATATGAATCCGGAGAGATTCTGAAAACAGGTGATTTAACACCATTTGAAGTGATATAATATCCTCCGCTGGATTGTATTGATGAAAAATCCATCCTGTAAGCATTTTTCATTCCCCACACCTTAGCGTTAACCTTTCTACCGTTACCTTTGAATACAGATTTAAGTGACAAGGCATCAACTACTTCAAATTGGTCAGACGTCAGACTATCAAGCGACATAAATACAGCGACCTTGATATCCTGAGGCAGATATCCGGCTTGATTGATCCTTATCCATGACTGAGCATTGCAATCAACAGCCAGAAAAGATAAAAATAATAGGAAAGAGGTTAATAATACTTTTTTCATAGATCTAGTATGGGTATGATGTTATCTTAAATGGTTCTCTCTCATTGCTCAATAGCACATGATATACGCTATCTTTCAAAACGTCTCTGTAATTGTACTCTTTACCGTCTATAAAAACCTTGTTGGATATGAGCCTTACTCCGTGACTATAATCCACATAGCTTCCAAGATGTTTGTTATATACAGGCTGTATGGGAGTTCCGTCCAATCTGTGCCAGCCGTATATAGTAACATTGGTTCTCCGTAAAGAGTCTTCCAACAGAGATGTTATTACAATATCTTTTTTACTTCCGGCAATAAAGACTCCGGGATTATATCCTGATGCCCGAATCTGTGCAAATATAACTCTTGAATGGTCAAAAAATATATCCGGTGTCTCATTTCTATCTCCACGCGGTATATAATTGAACGGTTCGACCTTGAGCTTTGCATTGGCATATATAATATCTACAACCATTGGCGTAGGCAATGAGCAATCCAGGGAATCGGCAATTTTCTGAGCAGTAGCTGGGCTCATAGGTACGATAAATGAAGATTGACCTTTCCCTATAGTAACGTAGTCAGGCTTGACAAAAATTTTCACTTTGTGACGCACTCCCCGTGAATCAATGCCTTTGAACCTGACCTCAACAAAACCTATCATGTATTCAGGGATATCTCCTGAAAGTACCTCCTGCGAAATAAGCTTCTCTCTCTCTTGGAAAGAGAGAAGACGCATCTTCTCATAAAAAGGAGAATCACCTTTATTCACCTGCGAACAGAGTGGATTAAAGGTGATTAACATTAAAAAGGCTAGGGAGGTCAAACCTTTCATTACTTGTTATTTTTTAACCTCGATCTCTTTGGCAGAATAACCGAGTTTCTCTATAGCTTTTGCAAGTTTCACCTTATCTGTCTTGCTTGGATCATACTTCATCCAGATTGTGCGCTCTTCAAGATTAATTTTCATATCCTTCACACCTGCCTCAAATGGCAGCTTGTCCTCAAGTTTTTTCTTGCAAGAAGGACAGTCTATATCAACAGAGAATGTTATTTCAACATCCTTGTTGCTCTTTTTGCCCTGCGCGTTTGCTGTGTTCGCAAAGATAAAGATTGATGCTACTAGTAAAAGCGAGATTGATTTAATAATATTTTTCATGATTTATTGTTTGTAAAATTAGTAAAAAGTTTAGAATAGGATTAATTATTTCCAAAGAGTAAAACGAAGACCTGCATAAAAGCGGACTCCCATGAGCGGGCCCCATATTACAGTCGTGTTGAATCCTTCACTGAACGGCTGATCAGCATTCAGAATTGGATTTTTCTGTCTATAGTTGGTCAGATTCTCTCCTCCGACATAGACTTCAAGACTCTTGAACCTCTTTGTTACTTGGGCAAACAGTACAGGATAGACAGGAGAGTACTCCTCAGTCATGAAATTCGGCAACCTTGCCGGACCATTGAGCTGTGCAGTAAAATCGAATGTCCATTTGTTCATTCTTGTTGCATATTGCAAATTAAGCACTCCCTTATACTTACTCATAAGAGGCCTTTCCACGAGCCCTTGACCCTCAAGAGTCACCTTTGCGTCAGTAAGTCTGTATGTCAGCAAGACGGTAAAGCGTTCTATCGGCTGAAAAGAGAAGTCGGCCTGATATGTATTTGTATATGAACGTCCTGAAAGATTATATAACCATATGGTCGAAAGATCTCTCTCTTGGTCAACGATTAGTTGATGTTGAAAATCTGTCCGGAAGTACTCAAAGCTGAGAGTTGCATTTTTATCAAAGCCAAAAGGCATATAACCGGTAAGGTTCATCCCATAAGTCCAGGCATCCTCCATATCCGGATTTGCCTCCAGTTGGATACGTCTGCCTGTTGACAAAATACCCAGATTATCGGCAACCTGATTTGGAGATCTGAACCCTCTGCCACCGGATGCCCTCAGGATAAGCTTCTCAGTAAATGCATACTTTACATTTACTCTTGGAGCAAACAGCCATCCGTGGATATTGTTATTATCTAGCCTGAGGCCGGTAACGAAAGTAATCTTATCCCCATTTGTGTAGGTATACTCTCCATACGCTCCGGCAGATTGTTCAACTCTTCCTATTGAGGCACTGTTAAGGAATTCGTCAAAATTATCGTATTGCCCGCTGAGACCCAGTATATACTTGTGTTTGTCATTTATCTGATTCTGAAGCATCAGGTTGACAAAAACCGAATTCTGAGTTGCATCATAACTTTTTTGTCCAAAGAATGAGTTCATTTCATACATAGAATAATCTACGACACCGGCCACATTCTTTGAGTTGTTCTCATTAAGCGGAATTCCAAGCTTTACATAGCCGTTCAGACCTTTATTATTTATTTTTGATCCCCAGAGGGTGTTAGTCACCTCTGAATCCTCCTTGAAATCATTCATGCCGGCAATCCTTTCATCACTCATAGCCTTAAATCCAAATCTAAGCTGAATACCATTTGACGGAGCATAAAGCCAGCGATTGGACAAGTTGAACTGTGTTGTCAACGGATCGTCCTTAAATCCGTCATTGTTACCATCATGATTCATAAAATCTTTAGAGACATGTCCCAGTATGACAGTACTCCACTTTTGATTCAGTTGTAGTGATGAGGCAACATTGGCTTCTGCCTTAAGCTGGTCACTGAGGAAAAGATTAATGAACAATGGCTGTTCCGCTGTCGGCTTCCTGTGCTCCATATTTATCTGCCCGGTAATCGCCTCGATACCATTAACAACAGAGGATGGCCCTTTTGCTATCTGTATGCTCTCAAGCCATTGACCCGGAATATAAGAGAGACCGAAGGGAGCAGCGATACCTCTCATTACCGGTCGGTTCTCATCAAGCATCTGGGTGTATTGTCCGGACAATCCTAGTAATTTGATCTGTCTGGCACCAGTTATAGCATCTGAATAACCGACAGTCACGCTTGCCGAGTTTTCAAAACTCTCTGCCAGGTTACAACAAGCCATCTTGCACAATCCGGCTGCTGAGATTACCTCTGTCTTTACTGGTGTCATTTTAGATATGTAATTGCCTTCCTGTCTTCCGACAACTCTGACTTCATTTAGATTATTCCCCTCTTTTAGAAGAAATTCCGCTTTCTCCTCCCCTGGGGCAAGAACTACCGTATCCTTAGAATATCCGATATATGTCGCTATCAGGGATACTTTCTGAGAATTATTGTTTTTAATTGTAAATTTTCCCTCTTCATCTGATTCCAATGAGAGTTTTCCTTCAAGCCAATATACCGAGGCATAAGGAAGTGGTTCCACATCTCCGCTAATGCGTTGTACCTTTACAATGCCATTAATTGTCTGTGCAAAGGAGAATGTGGTAATATATAGTAATATTACTGATAAAATTATTTTTTTCATGTTCTTTAAATTGTAAAAAGTTTCTATCCGAAAAAGATAGATTCTCTACAATCTCCACTGAGAGTGGTATGAACATGGATCAGTCTCCTTAATAAGGGGCGGAGGAGTATAGCCGTTGTAAAAAGCTATAAGTAACTCATCCGATGATAAGTCGTTAGAAAATGAAGAAATGAATTCCGGAATAAGATTGAAGATCGGAATTTGTGAAAACTTGAAATTTAACTGAGAAATATCGTAATCATTTGTCAGTTGATGAATTGTTGTATGGCAACATTTGGAAGAGTGGTGCTGATGTTTGGGTAAACCATCGTGATGATGATGCTTGCAGCAGCAGATTGAATGAATGGAATCACAACTCTTTGAGGATGCAAATATCCGCACATTTACAGTACCACTTGCAGAGCACTCATGGACACCAATACCAAAGCTAGCCATTATATAAAATATAAGGAGAACAATAGTTAGAAATGGCTGTAGCACTCTTTTCATGGTTGCAAAAATAGAAATAATTCTTCAGAGGGCAAGTTTTTCGTCATAGAACTTACTGTACACTAAAACATGAACTGCCGTGGTAACCAGTATTACAAGCATGAAAGTGCCTGCAATACATTCCGGATGAGTGTAGCAATCAGGATTGATAAGATATTTAAAGCAAAGACAGGTTAATAATGTGCACGCCATCAATTCCCTCAACATAGGAAAATGATTATAAAACTTATTATTATATTGATAGAGTGCTGTAAATACAAGATTAAGTACCTGCCACGGACTTTTTTTCCTGTAAGAAAACCATTTCACCTTATAGAGTAATGAGGCTATAACACTTGAGCATATGGCAGAAGTAAACCCGGTTATCAGTATCACCCCAGTCACACTCATAACATCTTGCTTTTTAAAATATGTCTGACTGGAAATACTATACGTTGAAGGATACTAAGGTCTTCTGTAATTATCTCTGCAGTGCCCCTCATCTCCTCGGAGAATGGGAGCTCTCTTCCGTAATTTGTAATAAGTTTCCGTGGCAAAAGCACATCTATCACATATACTTGCTTATTATCAACAAGCGCCGGGACAGAAGAGACTCTTAGAACCTTAACCTCCACCATGCCAAATTCCATATAAGGGAAATTATCAAGTTTGATATTCACCTTTTGGCCTATTTTCACCTTCCCGGCACCCTCAAGAGGAAGGAAAATCTTTCCTTTAATATTGGCTTCCTTATTCGGGACAACCGTAAATACGGCATCGCCCTCTGTCACATTCTGGTTTCTCTGCCAAAACCGGGTAAAGGAGAGCTTACCGTTAAGAGGAGATATTAGAAGATAATCCTGCTCCCACTTTCTTATAGCAGCTTTCAACAAATCCATGTCCCCAGACAATCCTGACAGAAGGTTGCTCTTCTGCTTTTCTTTATCCAGTTCAAGGTCCAGAAGAGATTGTTCGCTCTGGAGTGCGTTAAGTTTAAGGTCATCCAGACTTCTCCTTACATTTTCGTAATCTTGTTTTGTCGAAAGTTTTGCAGCCTTAGTGTTGTCAAAATCAGACTGCGAAATCACTTTCTGTAACAACAGGGAGCTGTCTCTTGAATATCTGCGGGAAACTATTTCTATCTGTTCTGCCGATATAGACATTTGCTTGTTGTATTGTCTTATCATTGACCTTTGCGCCTCCAGTTCTCTTTTTATCAAAATTGATTTTTTCCTGTGATAGTCAAGGTTTATAAAATTACTGTATTCTCTGGCTCTGCTCAGGAACTGGTTGTAGGCATCCTGCATATCCCCCAGCTGAAGATTGACCGGCAAATCCTCAACAACAAGATTTTCGACCAGAAACCCATTGCCAAACAAAGAATCCATGGAATTTGTCAATTTCACATAATCGCTGAAAGAGGCAGAATTTTCTATCATAGCAATTACATCTCCCTTAGAGACCTCATCTCCGTCGCTCTTAAACAGCTCCTGAACCCTTCCTGTTGTTTTCGCCATGAGTTGTGCTGGAAGGTTTTCAGAAGTAACTGTTATTGGAGCTGATAGTTTGTCCGGATATCTGAACAAAGCGCTGCCGATTAAGAAAAAAGTGACGATAGCCAGTATGAATGTATTTCCCCACCGAACTGTCCACCCCGGTGCTCTCGAAAGGATCTCATTGACATCATCGGACTTTATCTCTATCTTCCCTTTTTTAGACATATAATTGATTCTTTACAAGTTGCCAGTAAGCTCCCTTTTTCTCAATGAGCTCACTGTGTGTTCCCGATTCGGTTATCACACCTTTGTCTAAAACGACAATATTATCGGCATT
This sequence comes from Rikenellaceae bacterium, assembly GCA_034928745.1. GTDB lineage: Bacteria > Bacteroidota > Bacteroidia > Bacteroidales > UBA932 > Bact-08. The sequence goes on along the minus strand of JAYFOS010000018.1, from coordinate 56,430 downwards.
CCTAACCGTACTAAGCCTGTGTGCCACTACAAGAACTGTCTTGCCCACAAAAAATCCATCCAGATTACTCATAATCTGCATCTCATTATTTGCATCGAGCGAGTTTGTTGCTTCATCAAACAATATTAGTTCCGGATCTTTGTATACTGCACGTGCAATCAGCAGACGCTGTTTTTGCCCCTGGCTCAGTCCATGTCCCTCCTGCCCAATTTTTGTATTGTAAGATAGAGGCAGACTCTCTACAAAATCTCTTATATTAGCAACCTCAACAGCTTTTTCTAGTTTTTTGACATCAATTGACTCAACTCCAGGCGCTATATTACCGGCTATTGTATCAGAAAAGAGAAATCCGTCTTGCATCACAACACCACACTTTTCTCTCCAGCGTTCCATACTGAGCGAAAACAGATTGTTTTCTCCATACTTTATACTACCCTCCTGCGGAGTATAAAATCCCAACAGAAGTTTAACCAGAGTAGTCTTGCCACTACCACTCGTACCAACTATTGCAGTAACCTTACCTTTTGGAATAGAGAGATTTATATTCTTTAAAACCATCGGAGACCCTGCACCTTCATATTTGAAAGAGAGGTTCTCTATTATGATAGCCTTTCCCTTTGCAATTTTCGTAATAAGGTTGTCAGAATCTTTTTCCTCATCTCCCTTGTCATGTATCTCTGCCAATCTCTCCAGGGATATCTTTGCGTCCTGTGATGCCTTCAGAAATGATATAACCTGCATGAGCGGAGCGTTCAGTTGCCCGTTGATAAACTGTACAGAGAGCATCATACCGAGAGTTAGTTCTCCATTAAGTACCGAACTTGCAGCAAATACAGTAATCAAAATATTTTTTAATTGATTGATCAGTGTGGCTCCTGCCTCTTGATATTGCCCGAGGGCCAATCCTTTTATGTTAAGCCTGTATAGACGTGCCTGAATTCTCTCCCACTCCCATCTTTTTTGCCGCTCACAACTGTTAAGCTTAATCTCCTGCATCCCAGTAATGAGCTGTATTACAGAATTTTGATTCGCAGCATTTTGTGTAAAAGCTTTGTTATCCAGCTCTCTTCTTCTCTTCATAAAAACTAACACCCACAAGATATATGCAACGGAAGAGAGAATAAAGATCAGAAAAATAATGGGATTATAGTATAATAATACCGCACCGAAAATTACAATATTGAAAAGTGAGAATAGAACATTAAGTGAGGATCCCGTCAGAAAATTCTGTATTCTTTTATGATCATCAATCCTCTGGAGGAGGTCGCCAGTCATTCTTGTGTCAAAAAAGCCAATGGGAAGCTTCATCAGTTTAGTGAGGAAATCTGATATAAGCGAAATATTTATTCTGGTTCCCATATGCAACAATATCCAACCCCTGATAAACTCCACTGAAGCCATACTTATGGCCAGCATAAGTTGGGCTATCAGTACAAGCCAGATAAAGCCTATATCCTGTGTGCCTATACCTATATCTACTATACTCTGGGTAAGGAAAGGCAAAATGAGCTGCAACAGGCTTCCGATAAAGAGCCCGATGATCAGCTGCGTTATAAATTTCTTATATGGTTTTAGATATGTTCCGAGAAATTTGAAACCTCGTCTGTTTACAGATTCTCCCTCCTCTTGGTAGAACTTAGGTGTAGGTTCCAGAATAAGTGCTATACCCAATCCGACTCCGTCTTTTACAGTACTGTACCACGATTTTTTAAAATCAGACTCACTAAGTTCGACAAGTGATGTGGCCGGATCTGCAATAAGCATTTTTAAGTTTTTGCCTTTTCCCTTGATTCCGTACAAAACCACAAAATGGCGTTGATTCCAATGCACTATTAAAGGAAAAGGAGCTTTGCACAACTCTTCGAAAGAGAGTCTTGCTCCTGTAGATCTGAACCCTAAACTCTCTGCGGCTTTTGCAATACCGAACAGATTGACACCCTCCCGGGAAAATTCACACTTTTCCCTCAGTGTCTCTAAAGTATAATGGTGTCCATAATGCATGGCAACCATTCTCAGGCATGTGGGGCCACAATCCATGGAGTCCAGTTGATGGAAATGTCTGAATGGTCTCCTGTACATTATTTAAATTTAGCAATCAAAGGAATCCTTGTTTGCTGAAAATCAGCAAATTGTCATCAAAATGGGGCAAACTTCAGATAAAAGACTTAAATCAATTACGGTCTTCCGTCACGAATAATTATGTAGTATACGTTACCTTCTTCGTCTGTATATCTTAAAATTTTGTCACCACCTACTACATTAATCATCTCTTGTTCATTCAGTTTTTCAAAATTTGTTCTCATGGCTTTGATGTATTTTATTTGTTTTTTGTTGTACAAATAAATTAAGAATAATTGTTACATTTGCATACAGAACGCTGACCAATTACTGATAATTTGCTGAAAAATGCTGAACAAGGCACTCTCCATATCGATTATTGCAATCTTTTTCCTTCTTGGAATCCAGGGAGTCTGGCTATACAGACTCATTGACAGTGAGAAGGATGACTATCGCAACCAGACTGAGTCTATACTTAAGGAGGCTGTCAACAAGGAACTTAACTCTAGGTTAAAAAAAATCAGTAAAAGCGATGGTTTTTCTGTAGTTATATCTAATAATATACCTTCAGACATACAAAACCAAGAAGAGGCAATACAAGATATTGATCTTAAGGGTGGCAAACAATTTACAAAGGTTTCCATTGAAGAAGCATTACAAGACGCATACAAAAACACTCTACCTCTAAACATTGATAGCTTATCTGCGCTATTCTCAAAAAAAATGATTAGTGATGGAAGCATTACAAATTATATACTTAAATACTCTGATTCTAAAGCAATATATACCTGTGAATACAAATCCAAAGGATCTTCATTTTTCATTACATCCGGTTTCGATATAGAATTACCACTTACTACTTCAAAAGATCTAATAATTCTGGCACATATAGATTACCCTACTTCTGTATTCAAGGGAGATCTGCTGATAATGCTGCTCTCGTCACTTGTATTGACTATATTTATTATGGTAAGTATAGTGCTTCAGACACGCATGTTGTACAAGCAAGTATCACTTGCCAAAGTGAAAGAGAATATCACCCACTTCCTGACACATGAGCTCAGATCGCCATTACAATCTTCCATTACAAACCTTGAAGTTGCAGAGATGGCTGACAGTAAAACTGCCCCTTACTTTCTCGGAAAGTCAAAAGAGCAGTTGTATTTTCTTAATGGTCTTATAGAGAATATACTTGATATTAATAAATTTGAAAAGAGACAAGCACCGTTAAAGAAAAAAGTATTCAATATACATGAGGCTATAGATCCGCATATAGCCAGGCACAATGTAGATCCTAAAAAGAGTATAGTAATTACAACACAGATACCTGAAGGAGGAGAGGAAATATTCGGAGATGAGCTACATATTTCAAATGCGATAGGTAATCTGATAGATAATGCGATAAAGTACTCGGATGACTCAGTCAAGATTAATGTTTCTACCCGCAAAGAGGGCAAATACTTTTATATATCTGTAGAAGACAACGGCATTGGGATTCCTAAAGAGGAACAAGCCAAAGTGTTCGAGAAATTCTACAGAGGAAGCAAGAAAGAGCATGCACAGAAAGGCAAAGGGTTCGGATTGGGCCTTAATTATGTGATGTGGGTGGTCAAGGCCCATAAAGGTAAGATCACACTTGTCAGCGAAGTGGGGAAAGGAAGCACTTTTACTTTATCAATAAATTGTGAGCATGGGAAAGAGGATACTTCTAGCCGATGATGAATTGAACTTTGGCTATGCCATGTGCGAGTTTCTTAAAATGAGCGGTTATGAACTCTCATTTGTAAGTGACGGTCGTTCTGCGTTGGAACAATACAATCAATTCCACCCGGACCTCTGCCTTTTTGATGTAAATATGCCTGAAATCGACGGATTTGAGGTTGCCCGGCTTATAAGAGCCGTAGACAAGAATATCCCTATAATATTTATCACCTCAATAAGCGATGACAGTAGCGTTGCCAATGGCTTTGAAATTGGCTGCAGTGATTATCTAAAAAAACCTTTTGGATTAAGAGAGTTATTGATAAGAGTACAGAAGTGCATGCAGATATCAAGCAAAAACAATGATATATTCACTCTTGGAAATATAAATTACTCCCCTGAGGAGAGGTGTCTGATGATGCAAGATGGCGAAGCTACAATCCTCTCATTTTATGAAAACAGGTTGCTGCAGATTTTGTGCAACAACTTTAATCAGATTTGTAAAGTCTCCGATCTTGTTATCGCTATATGGGAAGATAAAGATATTGACACTAAAAAATCTCTTGAGGCCCTTGCCTCTCATCTCAGGAAAAAGCTAGCTTCGACACCTGTCAATATAGAGAATATCAGGGGTGTGGGCTACAGATTAAGAAAGATGTAATGTTTTTCTTACATTTGCCATATTAATTATCAAGATTATTATGAAAAATTTTCTCAAAATTGTTGCCGGCACATTTGTCGGTTCTTTAATAGCTATGGTTCTTGGTATCTTCCTACTTATAGGGATATTCAGCTCCATAGCATCAGTAGCAGAAAAGAGCACACCAACCGTTCCCTCCGCTGCTGTTTTAAATCTGAATTTTGTTAATCGTATAACAGAACAATCAATAGATGATCCATTTGCTGATGCTAGCCTTACAAATCTGGAACTTTCATCAAAAAGTCTCGGTATTCTCAGTGTTGTTGATGCAATTGATGCGGCAGCAACAGATCCGCGTATTAAGTTCATCTATATGAATCTGAACGACATTGATGCCGGAATTTCTCATATTGAAGAGATAAGAGCTGCTCTTTCCCGATTTCATGAAAGCGGAAAGGCCATTATCTCTTATGCCGAGAATTATTCTCAAGGGGCATATTATCTGGCAACGGTATCTGATAAAATATTTCTGAATCCTGCCGGCACACTTGCACTTACCGGACTTTCCGTCAATTCGTTGTTTTTTAAAGATCTTCTTGACAAAATGGGAATCCAGGCACAATTAATACGTCACGGAAAGTTTAAAGCTGCTGCAGAACAGTTTATAAGCAACAAAATGAGTGATGAGAACAGGGAACAGCTTCAGGCATACATTGATGCAGTTTGGGGTACATGGGCTGAAAATATTTCCAAATCAAGAGGCATATCCGTAGAGCGGTTAAATGAAATAACCAACAATCTTGAAATGATTAATTCTCAGAGAGTAAAGGAACTTGGTTTTGTTGATGAGCTTATGTATAAGGATCAGCTTACCGACACACTTGTGTCGCTTTTTGGAGTTGAAAAGGAAAAAGATCTGAAAACTGTTACATTGGCTGATTACATAACAGCCACCAAAAAAATTAACCTAAAAGAGAAAAACAAGATAGCAGTCCTTTATGCAAACGGTGAAATTGTGATGGGTAAAAGTGACGATAATATCTCTTCCGACAACTTTGTTGCAATGCTTTCAAAAATAAGAAAAGACAGTACTATAAAAGCTGTAGTTCTCAGGGTCAACTCTCCCGGAGGTTCAGCTCAGTGTGCCGACATAATTGAAAGAGAATTAAAACTCCTCCGGGAGAAAAAGCCGGTAGTTGTAAGCATGGGAGACTATGCAGCTTCCGGAGGCTATTGGATTGCCGCAAATGCAGACAAGATTATTACCAACAATACAACTCTCACCGGGTCAATTGGAGTTTTCAGTCTAGCACTCAATGCCCAGAAAACGATAGAGAAACACCTCTCTATAAACCCTGAGACAGTCAAGACACACAAACACAGCGACATTCTCTCCCTATACAGGTCAATGGACAACGATGAGATTGCATTTATGCAGAAAGAGGTAGAGGTAATATACAACCAATTTCTGAATCTGGTGGCAGAAGGCAGGAGTCTCTCGGTTGGGCAGATAGATTCAATAGCTCAAGGTAGAATATGGTCCGGGTATGATGCTATCAGAATAAAACTGGCTGATGAGCTTGGCGGAATTCATGAAGCCCTTCAGTCTGCAGCGGCTATGAGCTCACTTGAGAGCTACAGAGTTGTTGAATATCCTGTACAGAAGACTCAATTTGACAAGATTATGGAGCAACTGCAAGCCAGCGGAAGTGCAGCAAAAGTGATTTCAGACCCGGCAGCTGCGCTTGAGAGGACATATATGAAACTATCGAAAGAGAAGGGTGTGAGGACTTTTGCCAGATTACCCTACAATATTTACTTTAACTAAGGACTATTTCAAGAATCTCTTTTGTTGATGGAGTGATTTTATACCGGTCATCAATTCGGTGACCAAGTACTGCAACAATATTATCATTGTCAGAGAGCACTAAACGGTGCTCTTTGCTTTTTATGTCAAGCTTTTCATCAATAAAGAGGTCGCTGAGTTTTTTAAAACCTCTCATTCCTAAAGGGATGAACCTGTCTCCATCTCTCCAGAGGCGGCAGGTCAAAGGAAATTCAATTTTTTCAGTATCAACATAAAGCTTATCTTTTGACGGTTCAGGCATAAATCCTTTTTCCTTTCTGAACAACCTGAAAGAGATGGTCTGTGATTGAATTGTAATTAAATAGGGAGTTCCCGAAGGTTTTTCAATTAGTCTCTCTCCAAGTTCTCCTATATTACTCTCACCCTTTGAATATATCAACAGATAATCTCTATCCTTAACAATCATATAATTCCGCGAATGAAACTCCTTTCCGGATTGACCAGTTAGAGAGTCATGGACCTGTCTGGCTTGTGCAGCATTGAAGTCATAATCACTCAATATCATGTATAGCCAGTAATTGGAATGTTCAAATGAGAGAAGCCTGTCAATTCTAATCTTCAATGTGGCCTTGGAGCTATCCCTCTCTATAATCTCTGACCTGACCTGTTGCAATTGTTTTTTAATGATATCTGAAGCCTCTGTGAAATAGAGCATATCACGTTCAATTGTCCTGAGAAACGAAGGATTTATCATCTGAAATTCAGGAAAGACTCTGTTTCTTATTCTATTACGAGCATAGACATCTTCTCTGTTTGTACTGTCTTCTCTAAAAGGGATTCCCTCCCGTTGTGCATAATTCATTATTTCCCCTCTTGTAAATGACAACATAGGCCTTACTATCCTTCCTGTCTTCATTTTTATCCCCCCCAGTCCCTCGATTCCTGTCCCTCTAAGAATATTCAGGAACAATGTTTCAACAGAATCATTTAAGTTATGAGCAATTGCAAGTGCCTCACAGCCCTCCTCTTCCATAACCCTGTAAAACCATCCGTAACGCAGTTCCCTTGCAGCCATCTCTATAGATATACCTTTTGAAACAGCATAGTCTGATGTATCAAAAGATGTTCCGAAAACTTTTATGCCTTTGCTGTTAGCCCAGTCATATACAAGCTTATGATCGGCATCACTCTCCTTACCTCTCAACTTGAAATTAACTGTTGCAATTGCAAAATCAGTATTAAAGCATTCGTATAGAAGAGAAGCCATGACCATAGAGTCTACTCCTCCGCTAACCGCAGCAAGTATCTTGCATCTACCAAGTGTAGTTCCAAGATTCTCTTTAAATTTTGAAAGCATTATTTTTTAAAATCCCCGATTGTGTATGAAAAACCGAATGTGAAGATCTCCTTGAACTGAATTCTCGGAGCAGCAACTCCCTTTGAATCTTCAATGAGAATATCGTCATCGTAAATAAGGTTTGTCTTTATATTTGTCGAAAAAAACTTATTCAGTTTAGATGTCAGGGTCATATCCCAGTTTACTGTAAGGTTTTGAGGATCGTCAAGGAAATCTGAAAAGAGGGTCGCACTTGTAATCAAATCAACTCTTTTAAACAACTTGGTACTATAATCTGCCTTGAATTGAGCCCCAAGCTTTAGTTTAATCTTCTGGTCGACTAGATTACCATACCTAGTCCTGAGAGCTCTTTTATTCACCACAGTCATACTACCTGTAAGAGGAGAAAAGTTCAGGGCAAGCTTTTTAATTGGCCTGTAATCAATACCGACACCAAGGGATGTGTATGCAGGTGAAAATGGGCCGGAAACCAATACACGTGTCGTGTCAGAGGTGTAGTTATACCCATTGGCAAGTTGTGATTTGAAATTGAAAAGAGTGGAAAAATAGAATTTATCTCCCCAGGCCTTATATCCGAATTTAGAATCAAGAATAAATTTATCGTCACTCTTCTTATTCTGGGCGCCGAATTGTTGTATGAAGCCGTATGCAACCTGAAGACGGCTCTCCCAAAACAGAGTCTTGAGAGTGTAGTTTGCATACATATTAACAGAACCATTCATGGCTACAGAGGGGTTTCCTCCTGCAGCCCAGTTTGTGAATGATGTCTGAGTGAGGCCCATATCCAACAGTGCTCCTCGTTTCCAGTTACTCGGTTTAGGGGGAGGCGGTGTAAGCTGTGGCACTTTGAATTTAGACGCAATGACTGTGCACAACTCATGTCCGACACTCAATTCAGTCCGTTTAACATCTTGAGAATATGCCGCATGAACTGTCATAAAAGACAGAAAGATTAAAAATATACTACTCCTCCAGTACATCATCAGAATTGTATTTGAATCCCATTCTCTTACCTGTCTGTAACTTTGCACTCTCAATTTTGTCATTCATCTGTTCAACGCTAGCAACCTTAACCAAGTCGAAAGGAGGAACAAGGAGGTCAAATGATAGCGAGTAGAGAACAGCCGCCTCTACAATCTGAACCAGTTCTTCTCGCCCCAGAGAGATCTTTCCGAATGCGCTTACAGCCTTATTTCTTTGCCTTTTGCCTTCAACAAGAAAAAATTTGTCCTTGTTTACGAAAATCCTGGCAACTAGATATCCAAGATCATCCCCTCTATTGTACTTTAAGGAATCCGAGAGAAAATTATATATACTTATTACTCCACAATATGCGTTGTTGATATCCTTTTTTACAAATTCATTCTTCCATATAGGATGATTCCTGTCAAACTGAAAAATATCAGAGTGCATACTGAATATAAGTACATCATCTGCAAACTTGAACTCAGCCTCAAATTTTCCTCTGTCCCTATACTCAAGCCTTACACGCCTGTCGTTGTTGTCAAGGAGATCATTTAGATCGTTGCTCATCTCGTTCAGAATATCCTTCAATTGTGAAAAAACCTCAGCAGTCTGATTGAAAACTTTAAGTTTCAAGTGAGATTTCTTGTTTAGACCATCTAGAATCTCCTGCTGTCGGGACGGTAAATCTGCTGCCATTTCTAATTTGATTTTAAATTTTGTTCTGTAAAAATAAGAAATATGTTAATTATATTAATATGCTCTGGCGAATATAACTCTTCTTTTTGACGGCTTCCCGCTATATACGCAGAATCCATCCTCATCCTCAGCATCGATAGGGATACAACGGATTGTTGCCTTTGTCTCCTCCTTTATCTTCTCCTCTGTTTCAGAGGTTCCATCCCAATGGCACATCAGAAAACCCCCTTCTTCAATTTTTTCTTTAAAAGTCTTATAGTCGTCTACTCTAATTGTATTCTCCTCCCTGAATTTCAGGGCTTTATTATAAATATTCTCCTGAATTTCATCCATTAGTGCTACTATTCTGTTTTCCAATCCCTCCTGATTGACTGACTCTTTAGTAAGGGTATCCCTTCTTGCAATCTCCACGGTTCCATTCTGAAGATCCCTCGGACCCATTGCAATTCTTACGGGTACTCCTTTCAGTTCCCACTCTGCAAATTTGAAGCCTGACCGTAAATTGTCCCTGTCGTCTATCTTTACTGATATACCTACAGCTAGCAACCTTGATTTCATTTCTGCCATCCTTTCAAGGATCTGCTTGTAATCCTCTTCTGTCTTGAATATCGGTACCATGACAACCTGTATTGGAGCAAGTCTCGGAGGCAGGACCAAACCGTTGTTGTCACTATGAGCCATTACGAGAGCTCCCATAAGCCTTGTTGATACACCCCACGATGTTGCCCAGACATAGTCAAGTCCACCATCTTTATTTGCAAACTGCACATCAAATGCCTTTGCAAAATTTTGCCCGAGAAAATGGGATGTTCCGGCCTGAAGAGCCTTACCATCCTGCATCATAGCCTCTATACACAATGTATCCAATGCTCCGGCAAATCTTTCACTCTCAGTTTTGTGACCTATAATAACCGGCATTGACATATATTTTCTTGCAAATTCAGCATACACATTGACCATCTTCATTGTCTCCTCAATTGCCTCATCTTTTGTCGAATGAGCCGTATGGCCCTCTTGCCACAAGAACTCAGTGGTCCTGAGGAACAGCCTTGTACGCATTTCCCAGCGTACGACATTTGCCCATTGATTGACAAGTATCGGTAGATCTCTGTATGATTTGATCCAATTCTTATATGTATTCCATATTATTGTCTCGGACGTAGGCCTAACCACAAGCTCCTCCTCGAGTTTTGCATCCGGATCAACCACCACGCCAGGACCATTTGGGTTTGTCATTAATCTGTGGTGAGTGACTACTGCACACTCTTTGGCAAAACCTTCAACATGTTCGGCCTCCCTGCTAAGAAAAGATTTAGGTATAAATAACGGGAAATAAGCATTCTGATGTCCTGTCTCTTTGAACATTCTGTCGAGTTGAGCCTGCATTTTTTCCCAAATTGCGTAACCATAGGGCTTAATTACCATACAACCTCTAACTGCTGAATTCTCAGCCAAATCAGCCTTGATTACCAAATTATTATACCATAGTGAATAATTCTCCTCTTTGTTGCTAACTTCTTTTGCCATTATTATTTAAATATTTGTTATTGGTACAATTTTTGTGTATTTTTGTATAAACAGCACAAAAGTATAAATAATATTTAATACACAGGAGGTGTGCTATGAAAAACAAATTTAATTACTTAGTAGCCCTGACCTTTTTACTGAGTTCTTGTGGTACTGCAAATTACTACTCATCAGGTTCTTACGACGACCCCGCTTATTACAGGCCCGGCACCGAAGTTAAAGTCGTACGTAATGTTACAGATGAAACAACCGACCAGGAACTTCAAGCTCTTAAAGAGAAGACCAGGGAAGTTATCGTTGTGGACGAGAACAGCGGCAAGACAATCCTCCCTCTGTCCAAAGCCGACACTGTTTTTGTTGACATCAACGAGTATGATTCTTTTGAGGAGCTACTTACTAAATTCAATTCTCCAGAATATCAGATTCAGGTTATAGTTGCTGAAGACGATGAGAATTGGAGTTATCGATGGTATTGGAACAACCCTTACTATTATTGGAATTACGCATGGGGAAGAGGTTTCGGCAACCCTTATTTCTATGGTAATTACGGCTATGGCAACTACGGTTTTTATTGTTATCCGGGCTATTACAGTTACTGGGATCCTTGGTATTATCCCGGCTATTACGGATTTTACGACTATTATGGTTGCTATTACGGATATAATGGCTATTATGGACATTTCCCTTACTACGGCATTTACGACAACTGGTATTATTGGTGGGGAGGATCGGGAAGGTATCATGACCAGCACTATGGTAATATAGCTTCTTCTTACTTCTATGGAAGAAGGGGGTCAGATGAGAGGGACACAGGAAACGGCACTCCGTCATCCGGAAGTTATTCTCGCAGGTCCACTACCGATATTAATCAGATAAGGGGTTATAATACATCTAATAAGAACACCTATCAAGGGACAAAAACCTCCGAAAGTCTATACAGAAGGGATAATACCCAGAATCGTCTTTCAAACGGAGCTGTCTACAACCAGAATGTCGTTTCAACAAGACAAGGCACTCAAAGAAGTGGAAGTGGCACCTCTTATACCAGGGCTTCCAATGGTGGAGAAAGAAGTTCTACCTCTTACAGGGCTCCTGCTCGCCAGACAAATGAAGGAAGCAGCAATCTCATGTCCACAAACTATAACAGGACAACGAACTCTACATCAACCTCTTCAACAAGATCAGAATACCAGAGAAATAACACAAATTACTCTCAGCAGACCAGACATTCAAGCACTTACCCGAGCGCCGGATCATCAGCCGGCTCATCTGAAGGTACGAGAAGTTCTTCTAGCAGTGGATCTGTATATCGTAGATAAAGTATATTATGAAAAAAATTATAACACTCGCAACCGCCATTATATTAACAACATTAATGACGGCGCAGAATAGGTATGACGCCTTAAAGTATTCCCAGAATTTTTACGAGGGAAGTGCAAAAAGTATTGCGATGGGAAATGCTATGACCTCAATAGGCGGGGATCTTGGCGTTATAAGTATTAACCCTGCAGCAGCCGGAATTTATAGGTATTCAGAATTCATGTTTACGACCACTCTGTCTCATACACTGGCAGAAACTTCATATTTGGGAAGTAACTCTGATGAAGGGTTCAATAGACTAGGCATATCTTCAATCGGATACGTCAACGCATTGAAATACAATAAAAAAAGGAGTAATCTGAAGGGGCTGAACTTTTCAATAACAATGAACAAGCTCAACAACTACAATAACAGAAGCTCTGCCAGAGGCACTACTGATAACTCAAGTTGGCTCTCTTCCGTAGCATACAATACCAATGGGATAAATTCTGCTGAATTGGATATTACCTCTCTTGGTGACACTTATCCTTTCTATCAAAGCGGAGCAGCATGGAGATCAGTACTTGCTTGGAATGCAAACCTTCTGGACAGACTTCCTGATTCCAACTCCGATTATATTGCTGCCACTGAAAATATTGAAGGAAATAGCATAGTAATAGGCGGACCTCTTGACCAACGATTTTTAAGAGAGAGTACCGGGGGATTATCTGAATATGCATTTACTATTAGCGGCAATGTTAATGAGAAGTTCTATTTTGGATTCAGCTTCGGATTGCAATCCTTGAAATACAAAGACTGGCAATCATATGGAGAGAGCGCTGTCAACACATCTCAATTTGATTCTAAATTCAAGGAGTTCGAGCATATATACAGACAGACAACAACCGGTACAGGTATTAATGCAAAGGCCGGGATAATCTTTGCTCCAGGAAATGGGTTCAGATTGGGTTTCAGCCTTTCAACACCCACATACATGACATTAAGGGACGAATGGAGTGAGAGCATATATGCCGAATATAACGACAATTATGATGTTAGTATAGATTCTCCTTTAGGTACATACGAATATATAGTGATTACTCCTGCCAAAGCCAATGTCGGAGTCTCATATGTATTCGGCTCAAGAGGAGCCCTCTCTTTCGATTACGAGGGAGTTAACTATTCTGGTATCAGAATGGATGATACTGATAGAGATTTTAACGATTTTGAAGATGAGAATGACCTTATCAAAAACGAATTCAAGAACACAAGTAATATCAGAATGGGTGCAGAATTCAGACCGACAAAATCGCTGTCTTTAAGAGCAGGATATGCATTCTACCAAAATCCGGAAAAGAACTACGGCTATGATACACAATTCCTCTCTTGTGGTGCAGGGATAAGGACAGAAAATGGTTTTTTTGCTGATTTAGGTATACAAAAAAGAATCTCAAATTCAGAAGAATTTACACTTTACAACGATATAAACATTTCAGGACAGTCGGTTATTGCGGCACCTATCGGCAAATCAACCTATTCTGCCTGGAAAGTATTGGCAACTATTGGTTTTAGGTTTTAAAGGTATGTGATGACGTTTGGCCCCTCATTGAAGAGAAGGTCAATGATAGAGAGGTTTTTAAGAAATCCGTATTTATGGGCAAATACCTGATGGTATTGCCCATATTTATTTTCGGTCTCTTCAACTCTTTTGGGATGAATAATATCTCTGAAATCCTTTCCTTCAACACACTCTCGGTATTCTGTGGTGAATTCGGGCTTGACATCCAGACCTATAAGCTCAAGAATTGAAATAAGAAGGTTTGTGTTGAAGTCAAAAAGGAATTGGTATTTCTCCTTATCACTATAAAACTGAAAAAGATCATCTTTATAATAGTCGAAAAAGGGAGATGTATTATATGCTGAAAAGATCGCTCTCCAGTGCTGTTTCTGCCACTCTTTGGAATAGTCTATCCTAACCAGATCAATCTTTCTGTCATCGCCACCCCTGACTACGGGTATGATTAAAGGTAATGAACCGTTTGCACTATATATGTAACAACGGTTTCTGTAGGATTGCTTCTGATAGTTTTCAAACTTTTCTATAAAAGTTACAGTAGAACCTGCAATCACCTTTAGATAAGCGACAGGAGGCAAGTAAGCTGTAGACAGATAGCTAAAATCAATCCCGGAATCAATCATGGGACATGAGCTTGGAAACTTTGGGCACTATACCTCTCTTGGAGGTTTTAATGAAGTCAAGTATTGTCCTCTTCTCAACGCTATCTTCAAAATCACTTTCTATTTTCACACAAGCATCCGAAACATTCAGCCCAGAGTCGTACAAAGCTCTGTAAATACTCTCAATCCTGTCAATCTGTTCTCTAGTAAATCCTCTTCTTCTTAGTCCGACTAAATTAAGCTTATAGAATGCCACCGGATTACGTCCTGTAAGAGAATAAGGAGGTATATCCTTCATCACGATTGACGCTGCCGCAACCATACAGTGAGCACCAATCCTGTTAAATTGATGGAGGCCGCATTGTCCGCCTATAGTAGCATAATCATGAACCTCAGTAAAGCCGGCAAGCGCCACATAACTGACAATTATTGTTCCGTTGCCTATGATACAGTCATGTGCTACATGGGAATACGCCATGAGCATATTATCATTCCCCATAACAGTCTTTCCCCTGCCGTGAAACGTTCCTCTTGCCATGTTGGCATACTCCCTTATGAGATTGTTGTCTCCAATCTCCAGCCAAGTCACCTCATTGGCAAATCCCACATCCTGTGGCAAGGAGCCCAAAACAGCCCCAGGAGATATCTTGTTGTTCTTTCCGATTCTGACATAATCCAATATTGTCACATGCGGTCCCAAGGTTGTACCATCTCCGATCTCAACATTTTCTGCTATATAGCAAAAAGGCCCAATCGTGACATCTTTGCCGATTTTGGCTTTTGGATGAATATAAGCCTCACTCATAACTTAGTGTTTTTATCACTTGTTCTTAATAACCTGTGCAATCATCTCACCCTCACAAACCATAGTATTGCCAACATATACCTCTCCTCTCATACATACTATTGATCTTCTGAGTGGCTGTGTCAATACCATTTTTATCACAAGGACATCCCCTGGAACAACTTTCTTTTTAAATTTCACCTTATCGATCTTAGCAAAATAGGTAGAGTACTTTTCCGGCTCATCCACACCGTTGAGGACCAAGATCCCTCCAACCTGAGCCATGGTTTCAAGGATTAAAACTCCGGGCATTACAGGCTCATCCGGAAAGTGTCCGATAAAATATCCCTCATTTATCCCGATAGTCTTTATCCCGACTACAGCATTTTCTGACATTTCTGAAATTCTGTCAACCATAAGGAATGGAGGTCTGTGTGGTAAAAGTTTCTTTATTCCATTAATATCTACAACCGGTTCCTTGTTTGGGTCATATTGTGGAATGTCTCCAGACTCCATTAAATCATTTCTCATAATTCTTGCTACTATTGTGTTAATACTATGTCCCGATTTATTAGCCTCAATCCTGGCATTTATAGACACCCCGACCAAAGAGAGATCTCCGATTATATCAAGGAGCTTGTGTCTTACACACTCATCTTCACATCTCAGACCAGAAGCGTTTATATATCCTTTTTTGATATCGTTAGTAAAAATTTTAGGATATGCACTCTTTAAATAAATTCTCTCATCTTTGGGGATATCCTTTTCAGCAATCACAATTGCATTATCTATGTCGCCTCCTTTTATAAGATTGCATTTTAAAAGAGGCATCACATCTTCAAGAAACACAAATGTCCTGCAAGGCGCTATCTCTTTCAGAAAATCAGATGTTTTATCAAAGCGAGCTTTTTGTTTTCCTATAATATCTGAATTAAAATCAATCTGAAGATCTATTGAAAACTCCTTGGATGGAGTAACAGTAATCTCAGCCCCGCTATGCTCATCTTTATAATGTATAACCCTACTTGGAGTGTATGATCTGCGGGGATTTTTCAACTCTTTGATACCTACTTTAAGAACTTTTTCCGCAAACTCTCTTGCACTCCCATCCATTATAGGTATTTCCGGTCCATTTACCTTTATTATGGCATTATCTATTCCAAGCGCAAACAACGTAGCCGTTATATGCTCAATAGTCGATACACTGACCGCATCCTTTGTAATTGTCGTACCTCTTTTTGTTGTGGAGACATATTCGGCAAGAGCAGGAATCTCGGGCTCTCCCGGTAAATCAATCCGGCGGAATATGATGCCATTATCTCCATGTGCGGGATGTATCTCCATCCTAACTGGAGCTCCGGTATGCAAACCTTTTCCGGAAAATGTCACAACATCTGATACTGTATATTGCATACCTTATCTTTTGTGCAGATTTTTGAAAATTGCATAAGACTTCATATAATCTTTGTACTCTATAGCAGGGGAACCGGCCAGCATTCTTCCCGGCACCTTTATACTGCTCAATATACCAGCCTGAGATGCAATTATTGTGTTGTCGGCAATCACTATATGATCCCCTACTCCTACCTGACCGCCTAACATACAGTTCTTTCCAATTGTGGTAGAGCCGGCTATGCCCGCCTGAGCAGCAATTACAGTATTTTCTCCAATATCACAATTGTGAGCTATCTGGATAAGGTTATCAAGTTTAACACCCTTCCTGATTATTGTTGACCCCATAGTTGCCCTGTCAATGGTTGTATTTGCTCCTATCTCACAATTATCCTCAATTACGACATTCCCTATCTGAGGAACTTTTCTGTATACTCCGTCACTGTCTGGTGAAAATCCGAATCCATCTGCGCCAATTACAGCATTTGCATGTATGATGCAATTTGATCCAATCCGACATGCTGCATAAATCTTGACCCCCGGATAAACAATAGTGTTTTCTCCAATAACCACATTATCGCCTATGTATGAGTGAGGGTATATCTGCGAGCCATTGCCTATTACAGCCCATTTCCCGACATATGAGTGAGAACCGACATATGCGTTTCTCCCTATCTTTGCAGTCCAGGCAATCTTGGTAAAGAAGCCTCTCCCCCTTTTATTCTTTGCCTTAATTGTATTGAATAGATCAAGTAAGGCTGGCATACATTGATATGCATTATCGACTTTAATAATACACGGCGCAGGTATGCGCTGCGACGGGGAAAAATCCTTGTTTATAAGAATAATACTTGATTTAGTATTATATAGGTGTTTCTCGTATTTATGGTTTGCATAAAAACTGATAGAGCCCTTTTTGCTCTGTTCAATCTTTGTGATTGTGCTAACAACTGTCTCAGGATCGCCAACAATTTCACCTTGTACTAACTCAGCTATAGTTTTCGCTGTTATTTTCATCTGTTTTTTCATGATTTGGCTGTGCAAAGAAAGTATTTTTTTGTGACTTGAGAAAAAGCCTTGGCTGAGAGCATATCTGATATATCGTATATATTCCTCACAATCCCTTCTTTAGAGAGAATCCCGATGTATTCACCCTTTATATCATATCCACTATTGACAACCTCACCACTACTTACTCGATAAACATCCTCTTTGTATAGTTCACTGTCAATTGGCTCAGATGAGAGCACTATTTTCGGTAATCTTCTCATTGTAAGATCCCTGCACAGAGATGACAATACCATGTCATCGCAAAACTGCCACTGTTTTATCGCAGAGATAAAATCGTTATCGTCTAGCAGGGCAAATTTATCTAAAATTGCTTTGTTATTAAGATCCTCTCTAGAAAATGTATTTTTCATAAAATAGATTATTGCAGGTGATCCGGGAAGTGAAATTGAGCTGTTCACTAACTCTTTGGCCCTTATAAGTATCTTTATCAGAAGCTGTTCTGCGGCCAATACCGTTTTATGTAAATAGACCTGCCAATACATCAATCTCCTTGAAATGAGAAACTTTTCAACAGAATATATACCCTTCTCTTCAACCACCAGAGAGTTTTCATGCACATACAACATCTTTATGATTCTCTCATGCCCTATCATACCCTCGGCTACACCAGAAAAGAAACTATCCCGACGCAGATAGTCCAGTCTGTCAACATCGAGTTGGCTTGAAACAAGCTGATGTAAAAAATGCTTATGATACCTGTCTTCAAATATTTGAATGGTTTTTGTCAAACGCCCTTCTTTTTCTTTATCTATAAGCCTCATCATTGCCAATGATATCTCTTCATGCGATATGCCCCTTAGGATGTTATTCTCGAGAGTATGACTGAATGGGCCGTGTCCGATATCATGCAGCAACATTGCACACATTGATGCCTCTTCTTCTGACGCATCAATCTCAACACCTTTACTTCTAAGTGTTACTACAGCCTCTTTCATAAGATGCATTGCACCAATAGCATGGATAAGTCGTGAGTGTGTTGCCCCAGGATAGACAAGATTTGTCATTCCTAGCTGTTTGATATCTCTCAGACGCTGGAAATAGGGGTGTTCTATTATCTCCTGAATGAGTCCTGATGGAATGTTTATAAAACCATGGACTGGATCATTAATAATTTTATAATTATTTACCATAATGTAAAGTTATGAAAATATAAAATTATTTTGATATTAATAATATAATTTCTATATTTGCACCGGTTTAAGGAAAAGATGTAAGGGGACGGGAGTCCCCTTATTTTGTAAATTCAGTATTATGATCCAGAAAGAAAAGTTGGTATCTCTAATTGGGCAATACCTGACAGACAACTCGTTATTTCTTGTTGATATAACAATCAGCCCTGATAACGATGTCGAAATCACTATTGAATCACTTGATTCAGATGTAAATCTCGACAACTGTACAGATATAAACAAGATAATAATTGATGCTGTTGACAGGGATATTGAAGATTACTCACTGACAGTAACATCTGCCGGTCTTGACCAACCTTTCAAGGTTTTGTTACAATACAAAAAATACCTTGGCAAAGAGGTAACCGTTTTGAAGAAGGATGGGACGAAGATAACAGGTATCCTGACTGAAGCCTCTGAAGAATATATAAAAATAGCATACACAAAGATGGTGGCTGTCGAAGGGAAGAAAAGAAAAGAAAAGAGAGAGACCAGTGAGAGATTCTCTCTTTCTGATATCAAATCCACTAAGCCATTAATAAATTTTAGATAATACTTTAAATCAGACAACCTATATGGAAGGGTTAAATTTAGTAAGCACATTTGCAGAATTTAAAGAGTTAAAAAACATCGACCGCCCTACTATGATGAGCGTTCTGGAAGATATCTTCCGCAATCAGCTAATCAAAATGTATGGAACTGCAGATAATTTTGACATTATTATAAATATTGACAAAGGAGATTTTGAGATTTGGCGAAACCGTGAGGTAGTTGAGATTGTTGAAGATCCTAATACACAAATCTCTTTGGAGGAGGTGTCTAAGATTGATGATTCATACGAGGTTGGGGAACAGTATACAGAAGAGGTGAAGTTGGCCAGTTTCGGCAGAAGAGGTATCCTAAACCTTCGTCAGAATCTTTCAGGCAGAATTATGGATATTGAAAAGGCTAATCTTTACAATAAATATAAAGACCGCATAGGAGAGATAATAGTTGGTGAGGTATATCAAGCATGGAGAAAAGAGGTTCTCGTTATGGATGAAGAAGGTAATGAACTTCTTCTGCCAAAAACAGAACAAATCCCTTCTGATTTTTTCAGAAAAGGAGACTCAATAAGAGCTGTAGTGTCAAAAGTTGAAATGGAGAACAACAAACCGATCATCACTCTCTCCAGAACATCTCCTGTATTCCTTGAAAGGCTCTTCGAGCAAGAGGTTCCAGAAATATTTGACGGTTTGATCACAATAAAGAAAATTGTCCGGATACCTGGTGAAAGAGCAAAAGTTGCTGTGGAATCTTATGACGAAAGAATAGATCCAGTTGGAGCATGTGTGGGTGTAAAGGGCTCCCGGATACATGGTATAGTGAGAGAGTTACGAAATGAGAATATAGACATCATAAACTGGACATCAAATATGCAGCTCCTTATCCAAAGAGCGCTTAGCCCTGCCAAGATATCCTCAATCAAGATTAATGAAGAGGAGAAAAAAGTCGGAGTGTACCTTAAACCAAACGATGTCTCTCTTGCTATTGGAAAGGGTGGCAGTAATATAAAGCTTGCCGGTATGCTTATAGGAATGGAAATTGATGTATTCCGTGATCTCGAGGATGAAGATGAGGAGGATGTACTTCTCAGCGACTTCAGCGATGAAATAGATGAGTGGATTATTTCAGCCCTTAACAACATTGGATGCGATACAGCAAAGAGCGTTCTTGCTCTTCCAGTGTCAGAAATCGTAAGAAGAGCAGATCTTGATGACGAAACTGTTACAGAAGTACAGCGTATATTACGGGCTGAATTTGAAGAATAATATTTATCTGGAGGATAGTTAATGACAGCAAACGAAAACATAAGAATAAACCGAATACTTAAAGAGTTCAATATTGGGATGGGGACCCTTATTGACTATCTTAGAAGTAAGAAAATTGAGATTGAACCTCTTCCGACGACAAAGGTGACTCCTGAGATTTATGCTCTTGTACAGAAAGAGTTCGGTAAGGAGCAGATTATTAAAGAGCAATCCAAGAAGGTTGCTATAAAGGTTAAAGACATTACCGAAAAGTCAGAAGGGTCAAAATCAGAAGACGGCGATGACTATGTTTCTGTTAAAGAGGTATTTATCAAAACAAGCCTTGTAGAACCTCCTACTCCTCCAAAAGTGCTGGGGAAAATTGATTTGGACAAATTGAATAAACCGGCAACTCATGCCAGTGTTCAACCGTCTGTTCCTGCAGCACAACCTGAACAGAGTGCTCCGACAAAAAGCCAGGCCGTTAATCTCAAAGAAGAAGAAGACCTGTCTGAACCAAAAATAGCTCCGGTGGTTATTTCTGAACCGGTCAAACCGATAGTGGAATCTACACCTGAAACAATCGTGGAGGTGGTTAAACCTATTATAGAGGAAAAGCCTGCGCCTGTTGTTGAAATAATTCCAAAAAAAGAGGAATCTGAAATAATACCTGAAGAAAAGGTTAAGTCAATTGAAGAGCCTAAAAAGCCAGAAAATATTAAATCAGAGACTCAGGCTAAAGAGATTAAAATTACTGAGAATAAAGAACGAAAAGAGAATATTGTGACCCATACCGAAAGAACAGAAAATTATAAAAAGCCTGAGCCTATACATATTGAGACAAAAGTTGAAAAACTTTCAGGGCTAAAGATAAATGGCACAATGGATCTTTCTCAGTTTGAGAAAAAAAAGCCGGAACAAAAGCAGAACAACCCTCACAATAACGCCAATAAAGGCAAGAGAGAGAGAATTCATAAGCCAAACAAGGAGAAAATTGATCTGTCAAAAGAGTCAAAAGGGGTTAGTAATCCTTTACAAAAAAGCAGTCCTGCCAATCCACCTCAAAAACTCGTCAAGCATTTAAGGAACGAGAGATTCAAACCAGTAAGGAATGAAGTAGATGAGGATGCTGTGCAAAAGCAGATCAAGGAGACCTACGCCAAGATGACTGAGAACAAGGGAAAGACTAAAGGATCAAAATACCGTAAGGACAAACGAGAGATTGCAAATCAGAAAATGCTTGAGGAGCAGGAACTTCAGGAACTTGCAAGCAACATTCTGAGAGTTACCGAATTTGTCACTGTAAATGATCTTTCAGTAATGATGGATGTTCCTGTTACAAAGGTAATAGAGGCGTGTATGAATCTCGGCCTTATGGTTTCTATAAACCAGCGTCTTGATGCTGAAGCCATGGTTCTTGTTGCTGAAGAGTTCGGTTACAAAGTGGAATTCATTACTGCAGATATACAGGAGGCGATACAAGAAGAGGGAGATGACGAAGAGAATCTATTACCGCGTCCACCGATTGTCACAGTCATGGGACACGTAGACCACGGAAAAACCTCACTGCTCGATTACATCCGTAAGGCAAACGTAATCGCCGGAGAGGCTGGTGGTATTACACAACACATCGGTGCCTACAATGTAAAATTACCTGACGGGCAAAGGATAACATTTTTGGACACTCCGGGTCACGAGGCATTTACGGCTATGCGTGCCCGTGGAGCAAAAATCACAGACCTTGCAATAATCATAATAGCAGCAGACGATGCTGTAATGCCTCAGACCAAAGAAGCTATCAACCATGCACAGGCAGCTGGTGTACCTATGATATTTGCCATTAATAAAATAGACAAACCGGGAGCAAATGCCGATAAAATCAAGGAGCAACTTTCCACTATGAATCTTCTTGTCGAGGATTGGGGTGGCAAATACCAATGCCAAGAGATATCTGCAAAAAAGGGGGTTAATGTTGATAAACTTCTGGAGAAGATTCTTCTTGAAGCTGAGCTTCTTGAGCTAAAGGCAAACCCTAATAAAAGGGCTCATGGATCAATAATTGAGTCATCACTTGATAAAGGACGCGGATACTTAGCGACCATCCTTATCCAATCGGGTACATTGAAAGTCGGCGATGTAATGCTTAGTGGAAGCCACACCGGAAGAGTGAAGGCTATGTTCAACGAGAGGGGTCAGAAAGTTACTGAAGCGGGACCATCTACACCTGTCTCGATTCTTGGTCTTAACGGAGCTCCGGCTGCCGGTGAGACATTCAATGTCATGGAAGATGAAAAGGAGGCAAGAGATCTTGCAAATAAGAGAGAACAATTAATCCGGATACAAGGTCTTAAGACACAGAAACACATTACTCTTGAGGAGATAGGACGCCGTATTGCAATAGGTAATTTCCAAGAACTTAATATAATAGTTAAAGGAGACGTTGACGGATCTATCGAGGCTCTTTCTGATTCACTTATCAAGCTCTCGACAGAGGAGATTCATGTGAATGTAATACATAAAGCTGTCGGGGCAATATCTGAAAGTGATGTACTTCTCGCAGCTGCATCCAATGCAATTATAATCGGATTCCAGGTAAGACCTTCATCTAATGCCAGAAAACTTGCTGAGAAAGAAGAGATTGAGATTCGTCTCTATTCTGTTATTTATGATGCGATTAATGAAGTTAAGAGCGGTATAGAAGGGATGCTTGCTCCTGAGGAGAAAGAAGAAATTACAGCTACAGCTGAAGTCCGTGAGGTATTCAAGATATCAAAAGTCGGAACCATTGCAGGATGTATGGTTAAAGAGGGCAAACTGATCAGAAATGCAAAGATTCGTGTGATCAGAGATGGTATAGTCGTTTATCAAGGATCATTAGGATCTCTTAAAAGATTCAAAGATGATGTAAAAGAGGTGTCTGCCGGGTATGATTGCGGTCTGAACGTGGAAAACTTCAACGACATGAAGATAGGAGACATCATCGAGGCATACACAATTGTGGAAGTCAAGAGAAAACTCTAGAAATTATAAAACCGGGAGTCAACAAATATTGACTTCCGGCTCTATATCAACATTAAATCTCTCTTTAACAGTTTCAATAATTGTTTTTGAGAGATTTATCAATTCTTCGCCTGTTGCTCCTTCGTACGCTAAAAGCACTAAAGCCTGATTTGCGTGAACACCCACATTGCCTGTTCTCGTACCTTTAAATCCGCATTTATCAATCAGCCAGGCAGCAGGCAGCTTGAACGCGTTTTCTCCTGCAGGAAACAATTTCAAATCCTGATACAACTCTTTTAGTTGCAATGCTAATGATTTGTTAACAACCGGATTTTTGAAAAAACTCCCGGCATTACCAACCACTGTCGGATCTGGAAGTTTTTTTGCACGAATTGATGATATTGCTGACCTGACTTGAGATATAGTTGGATCAGCAACATCCTTCAAAGCTAGTTTTACATCCTCATACCCTGTATTTAAGGAGGGACTCTTTAATAGTCTGAATGTTACATAGGTTATAACTCCCTTACCCTTCAACTCCCTCTTGAAAATGCTATCCCTATAACCAAACCTGCACTCTTCGCATGACAGACTCTTTTCAACTGCACCATCGTAACACAGATATTCTACATTGAATACTATCTCTTTTGCTTCTGCTCCATATGCGCCTATGTTTTGAACAGGGGCTGCCCCTGTACAGCCGGGAATTGATGAAAGATTCTCCATTCCTCCCCAGCCTCTGTCAACAGCGTATTCAACAAGCTTATCCCATACGACGCCGGCTCCCGCTCTCACATATATATAATTGACATCCTCCCTAAGTATTTTAATATCTTTTATAGAAGGATGTATTATAAGCCCGTCATAATCACCTCTGAAAAGAATATTAGAGCCTGCCCCTATTACCATTTTTGGAACAGCTTCATATGATTTATCGGAGAGAAGAGATTTCAGCTCCTCAATCGATGTTGGTTCTACATAATATTTGGCTATGGCCTTTAAGCCAAGTGTGTTTCTTTCCTTTAAATCAAAGTTCTGGAATATTTTCATCTGGATTCTCTTTATGTTTATAAGCGAGCCTTAGAGTCAGCCTCATCAGCACTATCAGAAGTAGAAGAACTGCTATTGCCACCTCAATAGTCACATGCTCCTTTATAACCCTGTTTGCAGATATAAGCTCAGGGTCATCTTTTAAAATATCGGCAATATTCTGTCTGTCTGCATCGCTGTAAGACCATTTTGCGGCAATCTGCCCGTCATATATATATATCATTCCACCGTTAGAGCGATTGAGAGTAATTAAGGTTTTATAATCTGTATAATAAATCTGAAGTGCATTTGAATTACTAAAGACAGAATCAATATTGTCAAAAGAGGATCCACAGAGTATTATGTGACGAAGACCGGATGACTTCAGATATTGGTCTCTAATTTCTATTTTATTAATTTTTTTTGAAGAGAGATTATCAAGTAACGGGATTGAAGTCACAAATAGCGCACCTTTCATTGAAACCAGAGAATCTGTAAGATACTCTCCACTCTTATCTGAAACAGCAAATGCTCCTGACTCAGGTTCCACTCTTTTATTAATCTGCTTGCTTCTTGAATCAACGAAAGTCCATGTGGAATCCGGGATATTCTCTACTGTAAACTCCTTAATCGTTTTTCCCTTTTTATAAATCAGTACTGTTTCAAATATAGGTTGATCGGTTGTTGATGATTGCAAAAATATCTTTTCTCTCAGATCTGAACCCGGCTTGTATTCTGTAAAATCTATCAATGGAAGGTGCCGCAGGCAATATAAAGATATTGTCATAACCGATAAACCGTAGACGGCTGCTAAAACCCATTCCCAATGATTTGGAGCAATGGGGATAAATTTGTCTCTCTGCTTGAAGACAATATAAGCACAGATAAAGAGGACTACATTTTTAAAGAAAGTCTGCCAGTTTGTTAATTTAATAGCTTCTCCGAAGCACCCGCAATCGTGTATGGGATTAAAAATTACCAGTAAGAGAGTAACAATGAGAAATATAGAAATAAAAGCCATTGCGACAGTACTGCTCACCTTCATTTTAATTCCGGATAAAAGGCATATACCAAGAAGGAGTTCTGTTGCAGAAAGCGCAATACCTAAAAACTGGCATATTTGCGGTATTGATGTCAAACCGAGTATCTTCATATACTCAGCGACTATGAGACCCACACCTACCGGATCAATGATTTTTGTAAATCCGGAAAAGATAAAGACTAGTCCGAGAAGGACTCTGGAAAATGCTCTAAGAATATTCATTTCAGCCTATCTTTTGTATTTGAAACAATATCATGTTGAATATTGACCCTGAATCCAACATTTCCCCATTAGAATCAGAACAGTCAAGCCTAATAAAACTACTATCCATTCCACATTGAGAGAGGTAGATTTCTCTTACCCTTTGCTGGAATAATATATCTGCCTCATGTATATCCCGCTTTCCCTTGAGATACTCTCTCTCCTCCCCCTCTCTGTTTTCACTGAGCTTCCTGTTTACAAAACCAATCGGGACATCCAGGAAAATGTTGAGATCCGGCTTCGGAATCGAGAATACAGAGAATTCTGTATTTAAAATCCACTCTCTGACAGTCTCCTCCTCCTTCTCGTTTTTTGCCTTTGCACACTGAAAGGCAATATTTGAATAAACATATCTGTCTAATATCACAATGCTCTCCTCATCCAGCCATTTTCTCAGCATAGGAGCGGCATCATTTCTGTCTCCTGCAAAAAGTAGAGCTATCACCAGAGGGTGTACCTGATCTATTGCTCCAAGTTCTCCTCTGAGGAATCTTGCTATCATGTCGCCATAAACAGGGGCATTGAATCTTGGAAAATGAAGCAACTTGACATCCTTGCCTAAATTTTGGAAATAACTCTGCATCAATGATATTTGTGTCGATTTCCCTGCTCCGTCCAATCCTTCAAGTACAATAAGCATAATTAGTCCTATATTTGTGTGATTAAGCAAAGTTAGTTAATAAAACCATATGGCACATACAAAATCGCCGTCTGTGATGGGCATAATCAATCTCAATCCGGACTCCTTTTACACTGAAAGCCGTTGTACAACAGAGAAACAAATTGAGGAGAGGGTTGAGATGATGGTTCGGGAGAATGCAGACATAATTGACCTCGGAGCATGTTCTACAAAGCCCGGACTTAAAAGCATCCCGGAGGATCTTGAGTGGGAATACCTGAAACCAGGGCTTAAGGTCCTTATGAAAAGCTACCCGCAGTGTACTGTATCGATTGACACTTTCAGAGCTTCAGTTGTTGAACGGGCTTATGATTTTATCGGTGACTTCATTGTAAATGACATCTCTGCAGGAGAGGATGATCCCGGGATGCTTGACATGGTTGCTAAGCTGGAACTACCTTATATAGCAATGCATAAGCGGGGAACTCCTGAAAACATGCAAAGTTTCTGCCAGTATGATGACGTTGTAAAAGATGTCCATGATTATTTTATTGATTTCCTAAAGAAAGCAAAAGATAAAGGCATTAAAGATGTGACTCTTGATCCCGGATTCGGTTTTGCAAAGGATATCTCTCAGAATTATCAACTTCTGAAGAGACTACCTGAACTTAAAATCGCGAAGGGTGACGGCTCAGGAAACTGGCCCATACTGGTTGGCATTTCAAGAAAAAGCATGATTCACAAGTTTCTTGGTATCACACCGGAAGAATCACTTTCTGCGACAACAGCTCTTAATTTTCAAGCGCTTATCAAGGGGGCTGACATTCTCAGGGTTCATGACGTTAAAGAGGCCAGACAGATTGTAAAAATCTTTACTAACTTTATCGCTTAATTATATCCATATATGAAGAACATACTTGCAATCTCCCCTGTTGACGGCAGATATTACAAACAGGTTGAAGAACTATCCGATTTTTTCTCTGAATATGCGCTCATCAGATACCGGGTGTATGTTGAGATCGAATATTTTATAGCTCTTTGTGAAATTCCCCTGCCTCAACTTTCAGACGTAAAAATCGAGAGTATATGGGCACTTAAGAATATCTATAAAGAGTTCTCTCTTGAAGATGCTGAAGAGATCAAACAGATAGAGTCTGTCACCAACCACGATGTTAAGGCTGTAGAATATTTCATAAAAAAACGCTTCGAGACACTAGGACTAACTCAATACAGGGAATTTGTCCATTTTGGTCTTACATCGCAGGATATAAACAACACTGCCGTTCCGCTCTCTATGTCAGATGTGCTGGAAAAAACATACAAGCCTCAATTGGTGTCTCTTATCGAAAAACTCAAAGGTCTTGCTGAAGATTGGAAAGATATACCGATGCTTGCAAGGACTCACGGACAACCAGCCTCTCCAACAAGGCTTGGAAAAGAGATAAATGTTTTCGTAGTCAGATTGAATGAACAACTACAGTTGCTCAAGTCTCTACCGATAGCTGCCAAATTCGGAGGAGCAACCGGCAATATGAATGCACATCATGTAGCATACCCTGAAATAGACTGGAACAAGTTTGCAAATGACTTTATCAGTAACAAGCTGGGTTTGAGACGCTCATATCCTACTACTCAGATAGAGCATTATGACTATTTTGCGGCCATGTTTGACAATCTGAAAAGAATAAATACAATTTTAATTGACCTTAGCCGCGATATGTGGCTCTATATTTCAATAGAGTATTTTCGTCAAAGGATCAAGGAGGGGGAGGTTGGATCATCAGCCATGCCTCACAAAGTTAATCCTATCGATTTTGAAAATGCAGAAGGAAACCTTGGTATAGCAAACGCCATATACGAGCATTTAGCATCAAAATTACCTGTATCAAGGCTTCAACGAGACCTCACCGACTCAACCGTTTTGAGAAACATAGGCGTTCCGGTTGCACACAGCCTGATATCGTTCAAATCTATACAGAAAGGTCTGTCTAAACTCATTCTAAATGAGAGTGCCCTTGAAAGGGATCTAAATGCAAACTGGGCTGTAGTTGCAGAGGCTATACAGACAATTCTCAGAAGAGAGAATTATCCTAATCCGTACGAGACTCTCAAAAGTCTCACTCGCACGAACAGGCCTGTCAACCAAGAACTTATCTCAGAATTTATTGACCGTCTGGATGTCAGTGAAGATATCAGGAAAGAGCTTCGTTCTATAACCCCCTCAACCTATACCGGTATTTAATTATAAGTAAAACAGATGAAAACATATTTACTGGCAGCAGTATTATTACTGGTTTCTTTGCTATCATTCGCTCAGGAATCCGGCAATGTCGATTATGATAACTATTTTACCTCACAACGAATGAGAATAGATCTCACTTTTGCAGGGAACTCGGAAAAACAAGAGATATTTCTCAAAGGGGTGCATAAGGAAAACGAATGGAGCGGTACACGGACAAAACTTATATCTCCTTTCTGTTATGGGGAATACAATATTCAGATTGTTGCAAAAGATGGCAAAACTATATACACAAATGGGTTCAACAACCTTTTCCAGGAGTGGAGGACAACATCTGAAGCTAAATCCGTGTCAAAATCCTTTTCAGGAGCATGTTGGATACCTTGGCCAAAAGAGAGAATAAAGGTTGTTTTTTCAGAGAGAAGAAAGTCTGACGGGAAACTTGCAGAATTATCCAATTTTGAGATTGACCCGACGGATCTCTCGATAAGCTGCGAGAAAGAGAATGATTTTGAAGTTATCTCCATACTCAATAACGGAAATTGTTCAAACAAGGTTGATGTACTGTTTGTTGCTGAGGGATACACTGCCGCTGACATGGATAAATTCATAAAAGATGCAGGAAAATTTACAGAATACCTGTTCAATATTGAGCCCTATAAGTCAAGAAAAGATGATTTCAACATATGGGCAATAAAATCTTTGTCTAAAGAAAGTGGAACTGACATTCCTCATCAGGGTGTATGGAAAAACACCGTAATAGCTTCCAACTTTTACACATTTAAAATAGACCGTTACCTGACCGCACCTGAATATTCTCTTGTAGGCTCTACTGTTTCAAATTCCCCGTTTGATGCAATATATGTGATAGTTAATACTAATAAATACGGAGGTGGAGGTATTTACAACTATTATGGACTGAGTATGTCGGATCACCCCACTGAAGCGATGGTTTTTGTTCATGAGTTCGGTCATTCATTTGCCGGTCTTGGAGACGAATACTATACTTCTCAAGTGGCTTACGAAGAGTTTTACAATTTAAAGGTAGAGCCGTGGGAACCAAATCTGACCACAATGGTTGACTTCGGATCCAAATGGAAAGATATGGTAGGGAAAGATGGAGTCGGAACATATGAAGGAGGCGGATATATGGCTAAGGGAATCTTCAGACCCGCTGAGGATTGCAGGATGAAAACAAACACGGCAAAAGGCTTTTGCCCTGTATGTGTGAGAGCTATCAACAAAATGATTGATTATTATACAAAATAGCTGTGAAACAAAAAAAATACAAGTACTTCCTGTTTGATCTTGACAGAACGCTTTGGAACTTTGATCTGAATGCAAGAACGAACATTTCACGGCTAATAGACAAATATTCTCTACAGGTCGGTGATAAAGTTGTTTTCTACGATAATTACGATGAGATTAATCACATTCTCTGGAGTCAATATGAAAAGGGTATAATATCCAAGGAGACACTTCGTGTTGAGAGATTTCACCAGACATTACTCAGGTACGGGATTGACAACGTTGACCTTGCCAAGGTTTTTGGAGAGGACTACCTAGATACTATGCCTGACCAGACAGCTTTAATGCCCTATGCTATGGAGGTTCTCATTGAACTGAAGAAGAGAGGCGGGATATTCGCATTAGTTTCAAATGGGTTTAAAGAGGTCCAATACAGGAAACTTCAAAACTCGGGGATTGCAGATTTTTTCAATGCAGTAATGATTTCAGAGGAACAAGGCGTTCATAAACCCTCCCCTATTTTGTTTAAAAGGGCTTTGGAAGCAATAGGCGGAGAGAAAAATGAGACTTTGATGATTGGGGATGACTTTGCCAACGACATTGAAGGTGCAATGATATTCGGAATAGATCAGTTTTTCTATAATTATAAATCTATTCCTTGTGATGGTGAACCTACTTACAACAGTAATGATCTTAGAGATTTATTAACAATCACTTCTTCTCCTCTATAATATAGAGATCTTCATCATCTTCATGAAAATAGTATTGCTCCCGTGCAAACTTCTCAAGACTGTCTTTATTTGAACTCAGTTCCTGGAGTTTCTCGTCGATAGATTTTATCTCTCTGTTATAATACTCTATCTGACGTTCTTGTCTAAGAATTCGCATCCTAACGCTGAACCAGTCGATAAGGCTGTTTTGATCGAAAAATATGACCCAGACCGCAAATATAAATGTGGCTAAAAAAAATCTGTTTTTAACAATCTTTATCAATCTTGTCTCTTTTATCTTCTGCCACATCTTTTGGTTCTAAATTGTAGTTTTCGCAAAAATAATAATAATTTTGTCACTATTAATCAAGATAATCAATAATGACAAAACCAACGTTACTAATACTTGCCGCAGGTATGGGGAGTCGATACGGGGGACTGAAGCAACTTGACGGTGTTGGGCCTTGCGGAGAGACAATAATGGATTACTCTGTTTTTGACGCATTAAGGGCCGGATTCGGTAAAATCGTATTCATAATAAGAAGTAGCTTCAGAGAGGTATTCGAACAGAGTGTCAGGGAACGCTACGGCAACTCTCTTGATTTTGTTTTCGTAGAACAAGAGTTGTACAAGATTCCTTCCGGATATACATATAATAGTGAACGAAGCAAACCTTGGGGAACCGGACATGCAGTATTGGTAGCAAAGGATGTGATTGACACACCTTTTGCAGTGATTAACGCTGATGATTATTACGGCCGTCACTCATTTGAAGTCCTGGGGCGTTTTTTAATGGAGAATGAGGGAAAAAAGGGAGTTTATGCAATGGTTGGTTTTGATGTTGACAATACCCTCTCCGAGTCCGGCAGTGTCTCGCGAGGTGTATGTTCGGTCAATGAAGAGTGCTGTCTTACAGGGGTTGAAGAGCATCATAAAATATCCCGTGAGGGTGATGGAATTTATGGTGTCAATTCAAACGGAGAAAGAGTGTCGATATCTCATTCTACGCTCGTATCGATGAATATTTGGGGATTCACCCCAGATCTTTTCTCTAGAAATGAAGAGCTGTTCAAGGAATTCCTACTGACAAACCAGGAGAATTTAACTGCAGAGTACTATATTCCTTATGTAGTAAACCAGATTGTCAAAAGTGGCAATGCCACATGTAAAGTCCTGAACACAAAGGATCAATGGTTCGGAGTGACCTTCAAGGAAGATCGAGAATATGTAGTCACCCGACTTGCTTCATTGAGTAGCGAAGGAGTATACCCATCCCCACTTTTTAAGAAACTCTAAATGTTCAGAAGATACTGGTCATATGTTCCAGATTTGAGAGAATGCTGGATACTCGTAGCAATGATGGTAATCGGCGGCAGCATTGTCAGCGGTACTGTCACATATATACTTCAACTAACAACACCGTTCTTATCTGATTGGCATCCTGTAATTGCATACCCTTTAATATTCCTTCCACCCTACCTTTGGATGAGATGGTCAAAAAAAAGGTATCCGTCAGAGATTAGGCAACCTCTCAATGCTCCCGATTTTGGGCGTCTGGGAGGAATATTGACTTTCTTGCTTCTTCCTCCGCTTCTGGTGGCATTTAACTATATTACCGAACCACTCTCTTCATGGATGCCGGTCCCGGACTTTATTAAGGATTTGCTGGAAAGTGTGACTAAGAATAAATACAGTAGCCTACTTATGATGGTTATCTTTGCTCCGCTTTTTGAAGAGACATTCTGCAGAGGCATAATTCTCAGAGGGCTTCTTTTTCATATGAAACCTTGGAAAGCGATACTTTGGTCTGCGTTAATTTTCGGGGTGATTCACCTCAACCCATGGCAAGCTATCCCAGCTTTTCTTGCAGGATCACTCATGGGTTGGATATATTGGAAAACCGGATCTCTTTGGGCAACAATCTTCCTTCACTTCATAAATAACGGGTTCTCGTATATTATTGTACTTCTTTATCCGGGTTTGTCTGCTGATGCAGGATTCAAAGAACTTATCCCCGGCAATGAGTATTATATTTTTTATGCTTTATCATTTCTGTTTTTGATAATAACCACCATTTTAATGAATTACAAATATGGCAACACTTTACCCACTAAAATTCAAACCAATAATTAAGGAACGCGTTTGGGGAGGAGATCAGCTATCTCAACTTCTGAAGAAACCTAAGACAGGAAACAAACCTGTTGGTGAAAGCTGGGAACTCAGCGGTGTACAGGGAGATGTATCGGTCATAGCAAATGGTTATCTTAAAGAAAACGATATTAATGAATTAGTAGAGACATATCTCGGCGAAATAACAGGAGATGCAATCTATGAAAAATTCGGCGTTGAATTTCCAATTCTCATTAAATATCTAGATATACAACAAGGGCTATCAATCCAGGTACATCCGGATGACGAGACTGCAATTTCAAGACATGAGTCATACGGCAAGACTGAACTTTGGTATATAGTTGATGCAACCCCAGATGCAAAAATATACTTGGGATTTAACAGAGACACAAATCCGCAGGAGTTATACGATAAGTGCAATAACGATACTGTTCATGAACTACTAAATGTAATTACTCCCAAGAAAGGTGACTACGTACTGATTACTCCCGGGACAATTCATGCGGCCACAGGTGGAATTCTGGTAGCAGAGATACAGACAACCTCCGATGTGACTTACAGGGTATATGACTGGGGAAGAGAGCACAACCCTCAGACCGCCCGTGAAATGCACCTCGATCTTGCAATAGACATAATAGATTATCGAAAATACGATCTGTCACAATATCATAATTCAAGCAAAAAAGTCTTAGAGAGTGAGCTTATAAATGATTGCAACTACTTTAAGATTTCAGTGCTTAATCCGGATAAGTTAATGCGTTTTGACAGCAACTCTTTTGAAAGTTTTGTTATATATATGGTTCTTGAAGGTGACTTACTGATAGATTCAAAAGAGTCCTCTCTTAAGGTTTCTAAAGGTGAGACCGTGCTTATTCCGGCTGCAATGGGAGAATACACAATATTAAAAAATAGTGCGAAATGTCAGCTGTTGGAGATTACAGGTAAAAGTTAATCTTCATCTTCTCCTGTATCATATAGAAAGTCCACACTGTCCAGAAGATCGTCCATGTCGCGTCTCTCCTTCTTGGTCGGTCTGCCTGTGCCGCGATTTCTGGCAAGGAAGAAGGTCTCTCTGGGCATATTGAGCTTTTCAAGTTCATCCTTAGGGGTAATATTTAATATATACTCCTCTACTAATCTTGCCGGTTGCCTGCGTTCCACATCGGCAACCACCTTATATTGGAAATGTATACTCCCTTTACGGATAGTAAGTATGTCTCCCGCCTTGACCTCTCGTGAGGGTTTAGCATCCAATCCGTTAACCTTTATCCTGCCTGAACGGCAAGCCTCTGTGGCATCTGTGCGGGTTTTGTAAATCCTAACAGACCATAGGAACTTATCTACCCTGCTCATTTTGTGTTGCAATAGTTCATTGTTCTGTCAACTCCGACTGTGCCGAACATCTTGATAGTCTCGATGGCTTTATCTGCAATAGCAGGCAATGCCAGTCTCTCCTCTGAGCTCCATGTTCCAAGGACATAGTCTATTTGCTGTCCTCTTGAGAAATCTCCACCTATTCCTATTCTTATGCGTGCAAAGTTGTTGTTGCCAAGAACTGATATGATATCTTTCAGCCCATTATGACCGCCGTCACTCCCTTGCTTACGCATTCTCAACTCTCCAAACGGAATGGCAATATCATCCACCACTACAAGCATATTCTCCTGTTCGATGTTTTCCGCTTTTAGCCAGTAGTTCACGGCTTTTCCGCTTAAATTCATATAGGTGGATGGTTTGAGAAGAACAAACCTCTTTCCTTTAAACCTATACTCGGCAATAGAGCCATAACGGCTACTTATAAAAGATAAGTTGGATGTCCTTGCTAGGGCATCCAACATATAAAATCCTGCATTGTGGCGGGTATCAGCATACTCAGCTCCGATGTTACCTAATCCGACTATAAGATAGCTCATACCACAACACTATATTGTTATTTTGCTGCTGCAGCGGCAGCTGCTGCACCTATAGCCGCCCTTGTCATCTTGACAGCACAGATAATTGTACTCTTAGGAGAAAGTATCTGAATATTATCATACTGAAGGTCACCTGCAACAATTGTCTTACCAAGACTTAAATTTGTAATATCTACAGTAAGGGTATCGGGTAGATTGGCCATTAAAGCTGACACTCTGAGTTTTCTGGCTGAAACGCTGAGTTTTCCTCCCTGACGTACGCCCTCTGAATTACCGGTGATAATGATAGGAACATTGATTGAAACGGGTTTTTCTGCAGAAACTGCGAGAAAATCAACGTGAAGAGCTTCGTCTGTTACAGGGTGGAACTGTGCAGTGTGATAAACTGCTGTATATTTTTTATCGGCAATCTCAAGTTCAACGATGTAAGAGTTCGGTGTGTTTGTTACAAGCAAAAGTTCTTTTGCGTTAACTGAAAAAAGTACGTTTTCGATACCGGCACCATAAAGTACGCAAGGAACTTCACCGTTTCTCCTCAATGTTTTGACAGCCTGTTTGTTTGACACGCTTCTTGGTGTCCCTTTCAAATTAAATGTCTTCATAATAAAAAATTAAAATGTGTTACTCAATCCGGAAAAGGTCCGGATCCCATTGCACCAAAAAAGTTTCCTTTTTTAGAGAGCGCAAATATACAAAATTTCTAACTGACAGCAACTATTTGTCACTTTATCATCTGAGTGGCTATATTCCACTTATAGTCTTTATAGTAATCATCAAGAAAAGTACTGCCGTTACTTGGCACATATGTGCTTATACCTGAATACCGGGAGATAGTTAAATCTAGAAATGTAGGTGTGGAATATTTCTCAGTTACAACGTCAGTGAGTGCGTTGTTGAAAAGAACGAGCTCATCCTGAGATGCAAATTGCGATACATAATCGGCCAGGTCATAAAACCAATGCTTGTTTAACCTGAAATATCCCTGAATGTTTTTTGTAGAGATGCTTGCTAATTTATCTCTATGAGCCGAGAAAATCGTCCGGCTTACAGCAGCCAGAGCATCAAGCTTTACTGTGTTGTATAATGCAATAGTACCTGATTTGTATACTCCGCTCTGAGAGTTATAAAAATCATAATATATCTGACAAACCTCTTCTAGGTCTGCCTGACTCTCAAACAAGGGCTCTATGACTCTGTCATATGGAAATCCGGTTGCAAGAATCTCTGTCGGGGAGGCTACAATATAGTCGCACTTATCCTTAAATTCGTACGCAACTTCAATTCCCCCCATAAGACAACAATCAAAAATAATGAATGAAAGGTGGTATGGTATAGCACTGCTAAGATCTTTTATATCCATCTCCACACCATCCTCATAACCGAAACTTTTAACTATGTGCGCGTAAGGATCCGGAAATTGAACTCCATACTGAGTTGAATTTTCATAATAATCTTCCGGCAGCCATCCTGTACCGTGTGACCATAATATCAGACCGTACTCCTTGGCCGGAAATATAACCCCGACTTTGTCAAGTACAGACTCAAGCACCTGAGATGTCGTAGAGTTCTGATCTGTGTAATTGGATACAACATCTTGCTTGACAGATCCGGATTTATCCTTATACATTCTTAGCAATACCGGTACACTTTTCTCTGTATGAGAATAGACAAGAAGTATGTCTTTGCTTTCCTCATCAGGAAGATAGCCCTCAGAAAGGCTCTTTATATTGTTTTCTGCATAAGAACTTAGGTTGTTGTTCGCCGCAAGATAAACAATCACTACTCTATTGTAACCGGAATCGGGTGAATCATTTATTGAACAGGAGTGGAGGAAAAGTATGGCTAATATGGTAAATCCAAATAACGACCGCTTCATTATATTCATTAGTATTAAGAATCAAAATTAATCTTTTTCTGCCACAAAGAGCTATATTTGTCTAAATTTAGAATTATGAATTGCGTTAAAATTATGCTTATTGCAACAATTACAGGGCTTTCATTGTGCTCATGTAAACAGGGGACTCCTGAAAAAACCCAGGAGCCATTTAAATATCTGGCAGATGAATTTGCCGATATAAAAGTCATCCGTTTTCAAATTCCCGGATGGGATTCTCTAACCCTTCAACAAAAGGAGTATATCTACCATTTAAGTGAGGCAGTCAAGTGCGGACGTGACATATTCTGGGATCAGAACTCAAAGTATGGGTTGAAGGTCAGGAAGGTGCTGGAACAAATTCTGGACAATTATAATGGCGAAAAGGAGAGTAAGGAATACAATGAATTCACTATATATGCAAAGAGGGTCTTCTTCAGCAACGGTATTCATCACCACTATGCCGAGGAGAAAATTATCCCTGGTTGTTCAAAAGAGTTTTTTGCTGACCTGATGTCAAAAAGCGGGCTCGACTCTCTTAAAGAAGAAATATTACCAATCATCTTCGATCCATCAGTTGCTCCCTACAGAAAGAACATTACAGGAAAAGGAGACCTGATTACAGGCAGTGCCGTTAACTTCTACGACGGGGTTACAGCCAAAGAGGCAGAGTCTTTCTATGCAAAAATGGAAAATCCAAACGACCCTAAGCCCCTCTCTTACGGCCTTAACTCAAAACTAGTTAAACAAAACGGAAAAGTTGAGGAGATGGTTTATAAAGCAGGCGGCTTATACGGTCCCGCAATAGAAAAGATAATATATCATCTGGAAAAAGCTGCCGCTGTTGCTGAAAACGACAAGCAAAAAGAGTATATAAAACTTCTTTGTGATTACTACCGGAGCGGAGATCTTAAAATCTGGGATGACTATAATATCGCATGGGTTAAGGAAATCGGATCTCAGGTTGACTTCATCAATGGTTTCATAGAAAATTACAATGATCCTATCGGACTAAAGGCAACGTGGGAAGGCATGGTAAATATAAAAGATCTTGAAGCATCAAAAAGAACTCAGATAATAAGTGAAAATGCACAATGGTTCGAGGACAACTCCCCTATTGACCCTAAATACAGGAAAAAAGAGGTTAAAGGCGTATCTGCCAAAGTAATCAATGCAGTACAACTAGGAGGGGATTGTCACCCGGTATCTCCGCTTGGAATAAATCTTCCGAATGCTGATTGGATTAGAAAGGAACATGGTTCTAAGTCTGTAACAATAGCAAACATTACTGATGCATATGAAAAAGCCGCAGAAGAATCTCCAAAAACAATGAGCGGGGAGTTTTCATGGGATGAATCTGAGGTACAGCTTATCAAACAATACGGAAGCCTGACCGGGAATCTTCACACCGATCTTCACGAATGTCTCGGCCATGGCTCGGGGCAATTACGTGAAGGAACATCTCCAAATGCGCTGAAAGATTACAGTTCAACACTTGAAGAGTCCAGAGCAGATCTTTTTGCACTGTATTATCTTGCAGATCCAAAACTTGTTGAACTTGGTATTACTCCAAATGACTCAGCCTATAAAGCTGAATATATTAATTATATAAGGAATGGCATATTCACTCAATTTGTACGCATAGACCTTGGAAAGAGTGTAACTCAGGCTCATATGCAGGGCAGAAAGATGATCTCAGAGTGGTGCTTCGAGAAAGGGAAAGCTGACAATGTCATTGAAAAAAGAATTCGTGACGGGAAGACATATTTCGTAATAAACGATTATGCAAAATTAAGGGTTCTCTTTGGCGAACTGCTTAAAGAGCTGCAGAGAATAAAATCCGAGGGAGACTATGAAGCCGGTAAAAAACTTGTAACAACCTATGGAATAAACATAGATCCTCAGCTGCATAAAGAGCTCAAAGAGAGATATGCATCTTTAAATCTCAAGCCGTACGGAGGATTTATCAACCCTGACATCATCCCTGTCGAGAAAGATGGTAAGGTTATTGACTATAAAGTAGAGTATCCTAAGGATTTTCTGCAACAAATGAGAGACTATGGCAAGAAATATAGTTTTCTGCCTGTAGTAAACTAACCGGATCCGGATATTGTTTTTAAATCACCGAGGATCCCTTTGTTATCAGAGGGATCTCTTCTTTTGAATTCTCATCAAGCTTTTTGGACCACAAGTATTTGTTTGTCTCTTTAGCTATAACCTTAGAGAGAAGCAATAACGCTATCAGGTTAGGAATGGCCATAAGAGCATTCATACTGTCCGCAATATTCCAGATAAGTGAAAGATTGGCTACAGATCCTACAAATACAGCAATGATCCATGCCACCCTGTACCATACAATGAATTTTTTCCCTCCGAGGTATTCCACAGCTTTCTCTCCATAGTAACTCCATCCCAGTATTGTACTGAACGCAAATGCTACAATGCCGACAGAGAGGATGAGTGAGCCAAAAGGAATTTTAGAAAATGCAGCCTTTGTCAATGCTGCTCCATTATTATGATCTATATCTGGAAATGCAAGGACAGAACTTACTACAACTAAACCTGTCAAGGCACAAATTACTACAGTATCCCAGAAAGTGCCTGTTGAAGAGACAAGTGCCTGTCGTACAGGGTTTCTTGTCTGAGCGGCAGCGGCAACTAATGGCGCAGAGCCAAGTCCAGATTCATTTGAAAACAACCCCCTTGCGATTCCGTATCTTGCAGCCATCATGACGGTTGTACCCAAAAAACCTGCCCCGGCAGCTTTCGCACTAAAGGCTGACTCAAAAATTATCCTTATTGTTTCTCCAAGGAAGTTATAATTCATGACCAGAATATAAACACAACCTATAATATAAAAGAAGGCCATGAAAGGGACCAACGCCCCGCAAACCTTAGCAATGCCCTTTACTCCAAAAAGTATAACTAAAGCAGTAAGTAGAGCAATTACTATACCTGTTATATATTTTGAAACAGAATATGTTTCATTAATAAGCATTGAGATTGAATTTGCCTGAACGGTGTTTCCTATTCCAAATGCAGCAACAGCAGTAAAAATACAGAACAAAATACCGAGCCACTTCATGTTGAGCCCCCTCTCAAGAGCATACATAGGGCCTCCCAGCATAGTTCCGTCCGAAGTCCTGACCCTGTATTTTATGGCCAGCAAGCCTTCAGAATACTTTGTAGCTATCCCAAATACCCCTGTAAGCCAACACCATAACACTGCTCCCGGACCACCTAAAGCAACAGCTGTAGCAACTCCCACAATATTCCCCGTTCCTATTGTTGCAGCAAGTGCAGTAGCCAACGCACCAAATTGGCTGACATCTCCATTTGCCCCTTTATCTTTTGTAACCGACAGTCTTATTCCCGTGAAAATTTTTCTTTGAGGGAATTTAAGTACAATAGTAAGGTAGATGTGTGTGCCTAAAAGAAGTACAATCATAGGCCAACCCCACAGAAAGGCACTTATGCCTTCCACAACAGAAGCAAAAGAATTCATAGTTTTAAGTGTATATTTGCAAATATAAAGAAATTTCACACCAAGTGAAGAAATCGGTTTATATAATTATAGCATCAGTTTGTGTAGTTTGTGGAACAATAGGAATCTTTCTTCCAGTATTACCCACGACACCTTTTTTGCTTCTTGCTGGATATTTTTATATGAACTCTTCCCCTGAAAAATTTTACTGGTTGGTCCGGAATCCTTATCTCGGACCATACATCAGGGACTACTATTCAAAAAGAGGGATGCCGCTCAGACAAAAAGCAAAAACCATAACAATGTTATGGTTTACGCTGATTCTATCAATTATATTTATTGCCTCTTCTCTCTGGCTCAAATTAATCCTTACGGGTGTAGGAGTCGGAGTTACGATTCATATTGCAATGAAAAAGACCCGACCGGACAATTATTAATTACAGCAGTTTCTTTACCGCCTCAATCGCTTTATCATAGTCAGGCTCAATAACTATATCCTTTGTTATCTCTTTATAACGGACTTTTCCACTCTTGTCTACAACAACAACTCCTCTTGCAAGAAGTTGGTTCTCCTTGATCAGAAACCCATACTCCAAGCCAAATTTAGATTGTTTATAATCTGACAACGGGAATATATTTGTTATTCCTTCTGCTGCACAGAAACGGCCTAAAGCAAAAGGAAGATCCTTTGAGATTGTTAGTATTACAACATCATCTGAAAGTGTGGTTGCCTTTTTGTTGAATGTTCTGGTCTGTGTAGCACAAACACCTGTGTCGATTGACGGAAAGACGCTGATAACAACAACTTTTCCGTTGTAATCAGAGAGTTTTACCTCCTTCATTGAGATATCTGTAGCAACTATTTCAGGAGCTTCATCACCAACTTCTATCTGTTTGCCAATAAGTGTAAGGGGGATGCCTTTGGATGTAAATATATTTTTTGTCTCAATTGATGCCAATTCTTTCATAATATTTAATTTTGTATTTGCTTTTTATATAAAACACCAATAAATTTAATTTGTTTACCTTTATTACCCAAATCGTATCAAATAATGGCAACTTTAATAAAGAAAATTCTGCTTTTTTCGGCAATTCTTATCATTTTCCCATTTATATTAACATCTTGCGACAAGGTGAATCGCGATGAGTTGAGTGTTGAAAAAAGTTATCTGTACTCTCTTATGAATGACGTTTATTACTGGTATAAAGAAATCCCAGTGAATATCGATCCTGATCCAATATCTTCCCTCTATGAATACTTTGATACTTTATTGGTAACAAAAGACAGATGGTCATGGATGATGTCAGGCGAGGAGTACACTGATTCAGAGACAGGAGTTTATCTTACTTATGGAGCAAGTTATGCCCAGCCTATCGATCATTACAACGATTATAGTGTCAGGGTGAGATACGTATTTGATAATTCTCCTATGTCAGAAAAAGGGGTAAAAAGAGGATATGAGTTGACACATCTGAACGGGACTCCTGTTGCTGATCTGATACGCAACGGGACCTTCAACACCTTGATTAACAATAGTACAAATTCTTTTACTTTCAGAAAATATGACGGGATCTCATATACATTCACGGCAAATGCCAGGGAGGTAAGCACCAGATCTGTGCTGAAGAGTATGGTCATTACATCTGCGGATTTCCCCGGATTACCTTACCCTGTCGCATATTTCAACTACTATGCATTTAAGGCAGGCATGCTTTCAGATATTGAGACAGCTATGGCAGTATTCAAATCTGCAAACGTAAGAGAGCTGATACTTGACCTCAGGTACAATGGCGGCGGAGACGGAGCTGCCACACAATTGCTTTCCAACTACATTGCCCCGGCTAGTGCCAACGGTAAGGTTGTTGCTCGTCGTAAACACAATGACAAACTTTCATCATACGACTCTCAGACAAGTACCATGACTATTGTCAGTAGAGTAAACAACTCACTGGATCTGGACAGGTTGATAATTTTAACAGGAGGTGGCACTGCTTCAGCAAGTGAAGTAATAATCAATGGATTTCGGCCACTAATGAATGTCCTGCAAATCGGAAGGACAACATATGGCAAACCAAACGGCATGTATGTTTGGTTCTATCCTGAAGATGAAGAGATTTACCCTGATTTTGTATTCCTTCCGATAGCGTTCTATAGTGTTAATAGTTTAGGACAGGGTGATTATGAAGATGGTCTTGTTCCTGATCATCAAAGACCGGACGACCTCTATCATGATTTCGGGTTGGAAGAGGATTGGTTACAATCTGCTTTAACATATATATCAACAGGTGCCTGGCCGGAGATTCCCGCTGCCAAATCAACAACAATACCACTACAGTCTGGCACAAGGATAAAAGTTGATGAAGATGCTAAGAATTACGGCGTATACAAAGACAAAAAACCTCTATGATCAAGAAAATTCCCCTTTTTACACTTCTACTGCTTTGCCTTCAATTCGAGACAAATATAGCATTGTCACAAACTGACTCTGTTGTATCGCGTATTATAGAGGAAGGAAGAATAAACAACAGGACTATGAACCATCTGGATATTCTTTCCAACAGAATAGGGGGACGACTTGTCGGTTCGGATGCTTATGAGAATGCAACAAACTGGGCTGCCGGGTTATTTCAAAAATGGGGACTTGAAGTTTCTTTGCAGGCAGTTGACACTCTGCCTGTAGGTTTCAACAGAGGCCCATGGTTTGGGCGTATGTTAAGTGAGAACGGGTTCATGTTGCATTTCGTAACGCCTTCATATACGGCCGGAACTAAAGGTGTACAAAGAGGACATGTAGTACTTGAGCCAAAAACGCGAGGCGAATTTGAAAGGATGAAGGGAAAGTTAAAAGGCGCATGGGTGTTGATCACCGGAGAAAGTGACGGTTTTCCGATAGATTATTCCCCATTTGCAGATGAGGCAAGGTTAAGAATTATAAAAGAGAATGAGGCTATTTCAAAATATAATGATTCGATAAGAAAATGGAATCTTGACCACCAGGGAAAAGAGGCAAAGAATATCAAGCCGATCAAAGAGTCTCCGGCTTTGTTTTACAAAGAGATGAGAGAGGCCGGTATTCTTGGATTGATACAATCGGCAAAGGTGCCTTTAAGGGCTCTTTATGATAGAAAAAATCTCTTTTACATGAGTTTTGATTCTCTGCCTACTTGCCCTGACATTAAGTTAGAGGAGGATCAATACAACATAATTCTCAAGATGGTTAAAGAGAGAAGATATTTCCAACTCGAATTTGACATCAGGAATCATTTCAAACCTGGGCCGGTGGTAATTCATAATGTCATAGGAATAATAAAAGGAAGTAAGTTTCCCGATGAATACGTCATGTGCGGTGGTCATCTTGATTCTTACGATGTTGCTACAGGAGCCATTGATTGCGGCTCAGGCGTTGCACCTACTCTTGAAGCAGCCCGCCTCATTACACTCTCAGGAGCAAAACCTCAGAGATCAATAGTTTTCTGCTTATGGGCGGGAGAAGAGTTCGGATTATGGGGTTCGGAATTCTGGGTTAGGACAAATAAGGATAAATTAAAGAACATAAGCAACTATTTCAACAGAGACGGAGGACCTACCGTAACTAGTGGTATAACTGTACCAGACGCAATGTACAATGATTTTGAAAAGATATGCGAACCACTAAATTCCATTAATTCTGATTTTCCTTTCTTACTTAAAAGACGCAGCGGTAAACCTCAACCTTTGCCAAAGATTGCCGGAGGGTCGGATCACGCCTACTTTGCCATGAATGGCGTACCTACAATTAGCTTTGACAACAGCGACCCGAAAGGATATGACTTCAATTACTATGAAATTTGGCATACTGAAAGGGATACTTACAATATAAGTATCCCTGAATATATGAACCACACATCTGTAGTTACTGCAATTGTTTTGTATAACCTTGCAAATCTTGATCATCTCCTCTCGAGGGAGGGACTATATGACCTCAATATCAAGTGAATTGACCCACCCTTGTCTTCCATCCGTTAGTTCAACCCTTTTCCACTGACCTATCTCCTCTATCATAGAGACCTTAGTTCCTTCGTGTAGGATAAAAAGTGTATTGCCTGAATTGTCGGGAGAACTCTTTACAGTACTTACAGGCTTCATGACTATTGCCGTATCTTTCTTATAATAACCATGTTTCTGGCTCCATGAGAAAAATACAGAAAAGAAAATGAGTAAGACAAAAGCCATTGCACCGAAGAAAGAGCTTTTCCTCGCTTTAGGCGTAGGTCCGTAACGGAATAATAGGAGCAATAACGCCAATATTGCTATTGAAACTATTGACAAATAGGCCCAGGCATCCGATGATAAAGAGTAGTTAATATCCTTAAACCATGTCTTCAGTATAAAGTCAGGAATCTCCTCAATCTTGTCCAATGAGAATTCTCGTGCCAGCTGAAGGTTATTAATTACATCCTTGTCAGAGGGATTGAGCTTCAATGCCCGCTCATAATAGAGGATAGATTTCCCCACCTCCTTCATCTTGAAATAGGTGTTGCCAATATTATAAAACAGTGC
The DNA here is from genome assembly GCA_034928745.1 of Rikenellaceae bacterium. Lineage (GTDB taxonomy): Bacteria > Bacteroidota > Bacteroidia > Bacteroidales > UBA932 > Bact-08. Next base: position 11,907 of record JAYFOS010000018.1, on the reverse strand, counting down.
CGAAGAGACATACCCTGACTTTTCAATTTTCATGAATCCATCAAGAGCAGCCTGATAATTTGCCTGTGAGTAATTATTATTTGCCTCTGTCCATATCTCTTTTGGAGACTGTGCATGTGCAGACAGATAAATAAGTGCCGTTGTAATAATCAGTAATATCCTCTTCATAACTATACCTCCAGATCTGAAATTAATTTGATAGCTCGCTGATAATTCTGCCCCATCTCAGGTTTGTCCTGATCAGGTGCATATCTTGCATATTCACAAACCTCAATTAAAGCCAGAAGCTCCTCCAAATGCTCTTTTGAAACGCTCTTCTCTTCAAGTGAGGATGCTATCTTCTCTCTGGAGAGATCTGCCAGAGAGAGATTGAGTTTATCCGAGCAATAGCCGAGTATTGCCCTGTGCAACTCTTCGAAGAAAGCACTGTACGTATTTTGTTTCATTAGCGACTCTGCGTTTTTTAGTCTTGCCCTGGCAACCTTATTCGCTCTCCTGTTCTTGACACCTGCAATGTCCCTGTTTCTCTCTATTCTCTTTGAGAGGAATTTGTCCATTAAGAAGAATGATGCGATTATCAATACTACAAGTGCAAAATATGTAACTGAACCGAAAAAGAAATTATTTCCCCTTACAAGACCGGATAACCCTGAGCGTATGTATCGCACATCGTTTCCGATACTTTTGACAGACTGTTTGTTAACACCCATTGGTAGCGATGCCGAGGAGTTTTCCGATCCCTCAAGAGCTTGTCCGACTCTTAGTGTAAGTTTCCCGGAGGTAAGTGTCTTGTACTTTTTGGCACCAATATCATAATAACTGAATTCAACTGGTCCTAATTCGAACACTCCTGCCCCTCTTGGGATAAGTGGATACTCAAACTCCTTTGTCCCGGATGTTCCTTTTCCGGATTTGCTTGTATTGTCTGCAATCTTCGTGTCATATACTTCAAAATCGGCAGGGAAAGTGATTTTTGGGGCCTCTACAAGATTAAGATTCCCTGATCCTGAAATAGAGACCTTAAGGGAAACAGCCTCATTTGCGTTTATTGTATCCTTTGTCAGTTTTGCTGACAATTGAAATTCTCCCACTCCACCGGCAAAAGAGGCAGGAGCACCTGATGGAAGTGGCGAAACATTCACACGTAAAGAGGGAGCAGTAATCCTCTTCTTAACTGTCTGGTAACTATCAAAAAAATCATCAAACATTGATCTCGCCCCACCGGACGAAGCCCTAACCTGAACCAGACATGTCATTTCAGAAGGGTCTATTACCAGGTTGCCTGTTTGTTGAGGTATCAGCATATACCTTCTCAGAACCGCAGCATTGTATATTTTACCATTTACAGTCTCTCTGGTAAACTCTATATTTGACGGGGTGTCAATCTCTTGACTCCAGAATCCGTTGAAGGTAGGGAATTTTACATTCTCAAACCCCCCTATCGGGACTTTTGTATATAACTTCAATGTGGCAAGGAGGCTCTCCCCTTTTACCACCTTTCCCTTGCTTACCGACATCCTCATGAAAATATCATCAGAAGAGATTGTTCCACTGCTTTTTTGAGAAGTGTTTCCGGACACATTGCCCGAATTACCGGACTCTCCCTTGACAACCTCAACAGATACAGGGTTTGTGTGATAGGTTTTTCCCTTAATGACAGCTGAGGCAGATGGTATTGAGAAAGTTCCGATACTCTTGGCCTGCAGTATGTAGGTGTAACTTACCTGATAGCTGTCTGTTCTTTTTCCGTTTATTATCTGAGTACTTGTCATTGTAGATGTTGATGGACCTGCAAGCACATCGAAATCTTTTAGCTGAGGAGGGTCAAAGCTAGAAGGCTCCCCTTCGGCAGTAAAGATTAACCTAAAATTTTCATCCAATCCGACAACTCTCGGAACATCCACTGTAAATGCAGCCTGGGCTGAAATCGCAATTGAAACCAGCAAGGCTCCCGATAATAGTATTAACTTTTTTATGCAGTTGATATTCATATATATGATTCTTTACCAATTCTTCTCTTTTTGTCTGCCCTCAAGAGCCTTTGCCTTCTCCTTCCTCACCTTGTCCTGAGTCTCATTTTCTTTGTTCTGGATAGCCTGCAACATTTGATCTGCAGCTTGTGGAGAAATCTGAGGTTGTTGCTTTTGATCTTTGTTCTGGTCCTTGTTCTGGTCCTTGTTCTGGTCCTTGTTCTGGTCCTTATTCTGGTCCTTATTCTGGTCTTTATTCTGGTCTTTGTTCTGGTCTTTGTTCTGGTCTTTGTTCTGGTCTTTGTTTTTATCCTGATTTTTCAGCAGCTTCTGAGCATAAGCCAGGTTAGACTTAGTCTCTACATCTTCCGGATTAACCCTCAAAGAATTCTTGTAGGCTTCAATTGCCTCTTTATATTTTTTTTGCGCCAGGTTGAAATTTCCCAAATTATGAAAAGATGCAGACCTTAATTCTTTTTCCTTTGTTGAATCTGCCACTTGTGACATTACCTTCTCCGCTTCTGCCGGATTGTTAAGTTTATACATGGTATTACCCAGATTATAGGCAGCTTTGAGTGACTTTGGATTTTTCTCAAGAGCCCTTCTATAATCCAGTTCAGCTTCCTGATACTTGCCCTTTTCATATGAGCTGTTACCTTTCCTGATCTGCCATCTCTCACTCTGTCCCCATGATGAGGAGAATAAAAAAAGAAAAAGTATTGTTAGATATATTCCTCTCATATCTCTCTATTTAAAAAAATTCTTTCCTTTTCTGTCTACAATCATAAAATCTATCAGTAGGAAAATAAGTGCGATAGCAAAGAAATACATGTATTGCTCGTCAAAATCCTCAAACACGACAGATTTATAACTCTGTTTATCCATATTGTGTATCTTCTCAACAAGTGCATCGAGGCCAAAATCACTGTTCCCGGCCTTAACAAACATTCCGTCTCCTGCTTTAGCAACTTCCGCTAGTGTGTTCTCATCAAGTTTTGTAACTACCATATTGCCATCCTTGTCCTTTAAAAAATCCCCCTCTGGTAAAGGAATAGGTTTACCTTCTGATGAACCGATTCCCAATGTATAAACCTGTATACCGAGTTCTTTAGCTGTTGACGCTGCCTCGATAGGATTATCCTCATGGTTTTCTCCATCTGTTATCAAGATGATTGCCCGACTGTTTTTACTCTCCTGGCTGAAACTCTTGACAGATGTATTTATTGCATCTGCCAATGCAGTTCCTTGAACTGGTACAGAATTGGTTGTTATGTTATTAAGGAATATCTTGGCAGAGACATAATCTGTTGTTATAGGAAGTTGGACAAATGCCTGACCGGCAAAAACTATAAGTCCAATCCTGTCTTCCTTCATCTTGTCAACCAAACGGGATATTGCAAGCTTGGCCCTTTCCAGCCTGTTAGGAGTATAATCCTCTGCAAGCATTGAGTTTGAAACATCCAGAGCAATCATAATCTCAACTCCTTTGGTGTCAATCTCTTTTATTTTTGCCCCTAATTGAGGCCTTGCAAGACCCAGGGAAAAGAAGAAAATTGCAAGAGAGTATATTGAAAGTTTTATCCACCCCCTGCTTCTGGATGCTCTTGGAATAAGAGTGTTCACGATTCCGGGGTTTCCGAAAAGTTCTATTCTCTTTCTCCTGCTTCTTCTCATAATAGCGTATGCTATGAAAAGGAGAGGAATTGTTAGAATGAGCAGTAAAAACTGCGGTTGTGCAAATTGTAACATAATCCTACGCTATTCTTCTTGTTATGAAAAGTCTTGTGAGTATTTCAAAAGCAACGGCAATCAGGGCTATCCATGCAAATATCATAAATTTCTCTTGATATACAGGGAATGAGTCAACCGCTGTCTTGTTCTTTTCCATCTTATTTATCTCTCCGTATATCTCAAGAAGTTTTGTGTTGTCAGTTGCACGGAAATACTTGCCGCCTGTCTCATCTGCGATTTGTTTAAGTAAAGGCTCATCAATCTCTACCTTGACCTGCTGTATATCTATTCCGAAAGGGGTAAGTACAGGATACGGAGCCATTCCCATAGCACCAACGCCTATTGTATAAACCCTTATACCGTAAGTTTTCGCTATCTCAACCGCCATAAGTGGAGAGATCTCCCCTCTGTTGTTTACACCATCTGTCAATAGGATTATAACACGGCTCTTTGCTTTTGAGTCCTTTAATCTTGCAACAGCTGTGGCAAGACCATTACCAAGCGCTGTTCCATCTTCTATCAATCCGGTCTCAACCTCTTTCATCATATTTATAAGTGTAGCCCTGTCAGAAGTAATCGGACACTGAGTAAAGCTCTCCCCGGCAAACACCACAATACCCATCCTGTCACTTGGCCTCTGTGCAATGAACTCTATTGCGATATCCTTGGCAGCACTTATACGATCAGGATTAAAATCCCTGGCCAACATACTAGTGGAAATATCCAAAGCAAGCACAATGTCAATTCCTTCTGTATCCACTTTTTCAAAGTTCGTTGACGATCTCGGTCTGGCAATGGCAACAATAATCATTGATATTGCAATACATCTTGCCACAAACGGGAGATGTCTCATAATTTTTTTCATCTTGCCGCCATTACCCATCCAAGGGGCGGTTGATGCCACCCTCAATGAAGGCGATGCTCCTCTTATCTCCCTCCATATATATAGAGCTATAAGCGGTATGAGTATCAACTCAAGATATAGTAATCCAGGATATTCAAAAAACATAACTAATCCCTCCCTTTTTCATCTTCCATATCTTGTAAGAATGTCGCATTAACAAATCTGACAGCTGTCGGGACAGCCTCCTCATTTTCCATTTGTGTTGCTTTATACTTGGCAAATTTAACAAGATCAGAAAGAGTAAACAGGGCTTCAAGCTCCTTGTACTCTTTTGGTTCTATCTTGAATTCAGAAATCATGTCAAGTATTTCAGTAGAAGTTTTCTCCATTGTTTGTATTCCATATCTTCTTTCCAAATAAAGACGGATAGTGTCAAAAATCTCGGTATAATATCTTTTTTCCTGATTATTCTGCCATAATTTTTCCGCACGTATCCTTTCAAGGTCTCTTAACGCCAGAATATGAGGCGGATCATCAGGCTCCTGCCTTGTAAACATAGACCGCATCCGTCTTCTGTTCTTAATGAACTTATATAAAACATAACACAACGCACTTATGGCTAAAAGGATACCAAACCACGGAATAAATTCTTTCACAGTATATTTGTAGGTTTGCTGTCCTTTTATATCAAAAGGTTTATATGTGGTTGTATCAATTTGTATAGTTGTAACCTCAAGTTTTCCAGCATCATACCACACTGTATCTATTGAACCGTCAGCTCTGTTAAGGTATGCTGGAAAGGGTGGTATGACATACGAGCCGCTGTCAAATGAAGTCAATGTTACCCTTGTATCCAGTTCCAGATTACCACCTTTGTCTGATATGGTATCCGTCTGGGGCTGTCCTACTATCTCCACCCCTTGAGTCACAGGATTTTCCGGAGCAGGAAAAACGAACTTTGTACCTTTTGGTACGGTAGTCTTGAAATGAAGTACTGTCTGATCTCCTATAAGAAGTGTATCTTTCTGGTCCATATGATTTATCTCTTGTTAAAGAGGGCAATGAGTCCCTTTACATAATCCCCGTTAGTTGCTATACTTACAGAATCCACTTTATATTTCCTTAGACATTGCTGAGTAATTGCCTGTACCTTATTGTTCCAATCAATGAAATATTGACGCACATTTTTGCTGGATGTATCAACCCACTCCTCTTTTCCGGTCTCGGCATCGTTGATCCTAATAAAGCCGACATCAGGCAACTCTCTCTCCCTAGGGTCATAAACCGACACAACAGATATATCATGTCTGTTGACTGCGATTTTCAATGCTTCCTCATATCTTGGTTTAATATCTACGTCCAGATCAATAAGATCCGAGAGTAAAAAAGCTGTACATCTTCTTTTGATTGCATTTGTAAGAAACCTCAGCGCCTCTCCAATGTCTGTACCCTTATTAGTCGGCTCAAACTCAAGCAACTCACGAATAATTCTCAACAAATGGCTTCTTCCCTTTTTTGGCGGTATAAACTTCTCGACATGGTCACTGAAAAAAAGTGCACCCACTTTGTCATTGTTCGCAGATGCTGAAAATGAAAGCACTGCAGCAATCTCGGTAATAAGCTCTCTTTTGAGCTTGTCTGTGGTTCCAAAAAGTCTTGAACCACTGACATCGACAAGCAACATCACAGTCAGCTCTCTCTCCTCCTCAAACACCTTTATATAGGGAGCATTGAGCCTTGCAGTGACATTCCAGTCCATGCTTCTCACATCATCCCCATATTGGTACTCACGCACCTCGCTGAATGCCATTCCCCTTCCTTTAAAGGCAGAGTGGTACTCACCCGCAAAGATCTGACGCGACAACCCTTTGGTCTTGATCTCTATCTTCCTGACTTTCTTCAATAACTCATTGGTCATATTATGGAACCTCCACTTTATTCATTATCTCGGTAATAATGTTCTCAGTAGTTACATTTTCTGCCTCTGCCTCGTATGTGAGACCAATCCTGTGTCTGAGCACCTCATAGCTGACAGCCCTCACGTCCTCAGGAATAACGTAACCCCTTCTCTTTATAAATGCGAAGGCTTTTGCAGCCATTGCCATACTTATACTTGCACGAGGTGAACCTCCGAATGAGATAAGATCTTTCAACTCTTTAAGGCCGTACTCTTCAGGAGTCCTTGTTGCATAGACTATATCCACAATATACTTCTCGATCTTCTCATCCATGTATACCTCTCTCACTATCTGACGGGCCCTGATTATATCCTCAGGCTTTAGAATTGTGTTTGCCTTAGGAAATGTGCCACTATTATTCATACGGATAATCAGTTTTTCCTCCTCCTTCTTCGGGTAAGAGACAACAACCTTTAGCATAAAACGGTCAACCTGTGCCTCTGGAAGCGGGTATGTACCCTCCTGCTCTATCGGGTTCTGAGTTGCCATTACAAGAAATGGCTGAGGTAAAGGGAATGTCTGGTCGCCTATTGTCACCTGTCTCTCCTGCATCGCCTCAAGCAAAGCTGACTGAACCTTTGCAGGGGATCTGTTTATTTCATCTGCCAATACAAAATTTGCAAATATAGGACCCTTTTTAATCTGGAATTGCTCACTTTTCTGGCTGTAGATCTGTGTTCCGATGAGGTCAGCAGGTAACAGGTCCGGTGTGAACTGAATACGGCTGAATTTAGCATCCATTGTTGAAGCAAGGGTATTGATGGCCAATGTTTTTGCAAGACCCGGAACACCCTCGAGGAGTATGTGCCCATCTGCAAGAAGGCCTATCAGAAGACTCTCCACCAACTGCTTCTGCCCAACGATTACTTTGTTCATTTCAAGAGTGATCATATCTGTAAAAGCACTCTCTCTCTGAATCTTTTCGTTTAGTTCTTTGATGTTTACGGTTTCCATATTGTTTGATTTTGTATTTTTGTAGGATAAATTACAAATTTAGTCCAAATTTTAAGTAATGCGTTTTTTTATATCAATATCCTTCAGAGGCACTAACTACTGCGGTTGGCAGATACAATCCGATCAACTTTCTGTGCAAGAAGAGGTCGAGAGAGCTCTGTCCGTCCTGCTCGGAGAGAAATGCGAAGTAACCGGTGCCGGAAGGACAGATGCCGGAGTCCATGCTGTCAATTATGTTGCCCATTTTGACTCTGACAACCCTTTGCCTTTTGAGGATATCGACAGAGTGATTTACAAAATAAATGCCATTCTGCCTAATGACATTACAATTCATAATATATGTCAGGTTTCACCGAATGCTCATGCAAGGTTTGACGCAATCAGCCGGAGTTATTGTTATTTTATACACACCCGTAAAGACCCCTTCCTTTCAGATTATTCATATTATTTCCCGTATAAACTGGACTTGGACAAGATGAACAAAGCCGCTGAATATCTTCTTGGTGAACAAGATTTTACAACGATGGCAAAGCTTCACTCCTCAACAAAGACAAATATATGCACAGTTACAGAAGCTTTTTGGGAAGTGGGAGCACCTTTGGGTATTACACCACTTGCACCAACGGCTTTCCAGGGAGTGACACCTTTCTGCCACGGTCAAAAATTCAATGAATCTGACACCTACTGTTTTAACGTGTCATCAAACAGATTTCTCAGAAATATGGTCCGTGCCATAGTTGGCTCCTTGCTTGAGGTCGGCAGATGGAAACACGAACCTGAATGGATATGTGAAATATTAAAATTACAGAACCGTAATTTTGCCGGCAGTTCCGTCCCGGCACATCCACTTTTCCTCACAAAGGTCGATTATCCCTACAAAACTTTTTAAACATCCTGAAACTGAAAGAATTCATAACAATAAAAAATATGAAAACAATTAAATTGCTGTCTGTCATACTGCTTATTATGGCACAAAATCCCTACTGCATAGCTCAGGAAAAAATTGTAATTCCTAAAGCTGTTGCAAAGTCATATAACAACCTTACAAGGCAGGCAGACGGCAAACCCGGCAAGTTGTACTGGCAGAACAAGGCAGAATATGATATTCAGGTTAAAGTTGATGTAAAGAATAAAATCATAAGTGGCCGTGAGAGAATAAACTATGTGAACAACAGCCCGGACTCTCTTTCAAAAATTGTTATAAGGCTATATCAGGACATATTCAAAAAAGGTGCAAATAGAAATTCCATAGTAAATATCAATCCGTTGGACATTAATGATGGTGTGCGCATAAAGTATTTGAGGATAGGTAGAGAAAATGTCAATCTTAACAACAATCCCTCTATTAATAGAAGCGGAACTATTATGACAGTTAAACTTAACAGGCAAATTGCTCCTAAAGGGAAAGCTGAATTAGAAATCGGGTGGGAGTTTGATTTTCCGGCTCATACTTTGATAAGGATGGGAACTATAGACAGTTCAAGCCTTTTCGTAGGACAATGGTATCCTCAGATAGCGGTATATGATGATGTATATGGATGGAATACACACTCATACAATGGCATGGCTGAGTTTTACAATGACTTTTCAGATTTCTCAGTTGAGATATCCGTCCCTGACGGGTTTATGGTATGGGCAACCGGAGAACTCCGGAATATGAAAGATGTATTACAACCTAAATACTGTGATTTATACAAAAAAGCCATCCAATCTGAGAAAGTTACTAATATAATAACAGATAAGGATCTGGAAAAAGGTGAGATTACAACCGGAAAAAACATCTGGAAATTCAAGGCAGATAATGTAAGTGATTTTGCTTTCGGCCTAAGCGACCACTATCTATGGGATGTATGCAGCATAGAGGTTGACAAGAGAAGTAAACGGAGAACCGTTGTGGGAGTTGCCTACAATCCAAAGTCACCAAATTTCAGTAAAGTTGCAGATATAGCACGAGAGAGTGTCAGGTCGCTATCCGAAGATTCACCAGGATTGCCATATCCTTTTCCTTTCCTTACTGTATACAATGGAGATTTTGGAATGGAATACCCGATGATTACAAATGTTGGGGCCGAAAGTGATTATGGGATGACTGTGTACGCCAATTCACATGAGATTGCTCATGCCTATTTTCCATTTTATATTGGCACCAATGAAACCAAGAATGGATGGATAGATGAGGGACTTACAGTATATCTCCCGGAAAAGTTGCAAAGTGACCTTGAGCCGACGCTTGATATTAAAGTTCATAACACAAAAGCCTTTTCTGCTTACTCCGGCATGGAAGATGAACCGGCATTGATAACTCCGACTTTTTATCTCGACCCAAAGGTATACTTCTACTTAAATTATGCTAAAACAGAGCAAGCTATAAGAATGTTGGAAATAGAACTTGGAAGGGAGACCTTCAAAAAATGTCTACTTCAGTTTATGGAAAGATGGAAATACAAGCATCCTACCCCTTATGACTATTTCAATACGTTCAATGATGTATCAGGCAGGAATCTCGACTGGTTCTGGCTTGCATGGTATTACCGTCAGGGTGGTATTCCTGATCTTTCTATAAAAAGTGCCACTACAAAAAATGGTAAAATAAACGTTATTATTGAAAACAAAGGCACTCTGCCAATGCCGGTATTCATCTCACTATATGATAACGAGATGCTCATAACAACAATTTTCCGACCGGCAATTTTATGGAAAGAGCATAATAAGATTTCAATATCAGTTAAAGATCCTGGCAGAATAACACGTATAATACTGGGCAATAACCTGATTGCAGATGCAAACAACACGGACAATGAGATGGTAATCGGAAAATAATGTGTATTTAGACCATTACTCTCAATTTATCGGCTTTAGATTAAACTTTGATATGTCATTCTTTGTTTTAAAAAAAAAGAGAGATGGACAATAACAGTTTTTTCGAATTACATAACGGAGTTATAATTCCTTCAATAGGATTCGGAACATGGCAGATACCCGATGGCGAAATGTGCTATAATGCTGTATCTAATGCTTTAAGAAGCGGATATCGCCACATCGACACAGCTAAAGCATACAACAACGAAAAAAGTGTAGGTAGGGCTGTAAAAGATTCAGGGTTAAGGAGAAATGAGGTATTTATCACTTCAAAACTCCCGGCAGAAATTAAAAGTTATGATGGTGCCTGGGAAAACTTCAACCAAACGATGGAGAATCTTGGCACAGAATATCTGGACCTATACCTCGTACATGCTCCCTGGCCATGGGCAGAAATTGGAAAGGATTGTACAAAAGAGAATATCTCAGTTTGGAAAGCAATGGAAGAGATATATAAAAGCGGACGATGCAGGGCCATTGGTGTATCAAATTTCAATGTAAAGGATCTGAATGCTATAATGGACAATGGTCAGATAAAGCCTATGGCCAACCAGATTAAATACTACATAGGTAACATCCAGGAGGAGATTGTAGATTTTTGCTTGAAAAACGATATTCTTGTTGAAGGATATTCTCCGTTGGCAACAGGGAAAATACTCGGGAATTATCATATCAAGGAAATTGCTGATAAATATAGAACATCTGTCTCAAAAATTTGCATACGCTATGTACTCCAAAAAGGTGTGTTGCCACTGCCAAAATCTGTAACACCTGAAAGAATTCAGCAAAATTTTGACATTAGTTTTACAATTTCCGGAGAAGATATGAAAGATCTTGACTCTCTAAAAGAGACTATAGCTCCAAGATAGATTGGCTGTTACGCTAAATATTTGGCACTCTTTTATTTAAGGGCTAACTTTGCTCGACACTTACCGATATTCACAGAAAAGAGATAGAAAATCTTTTTGGAGCCTCATCATCCGCGCACAGGAGGCTGAAGGCAACCTATGCTCTCCAATGGGAAGCGTTAATAATTTCCTAAGCGATGGGATGCACCGAATACGATATGTTTGGTGTATCGACAGGCTCCAATCCGTCACACCCTCTATCCGGACTATATCAATTCAAGATAGTATTCGGCGGGGATTTATACCATGGACTGGGATGCTGGGATTATCCTCTGAACTTAACAGTCAGGGTTTTCATCTTAATAACTGATTTGAACCTTTTTCATAATATTGTGTTTCTATTGTAAATTAACAAGTTATTATGGAAGACATAGAAATTTGTCATTGCAATGGCATTATGAAGAGCGAAATCGTTCAGGCAATCAAAGAGAAAGGGCTCAATAGTGTTGAAGAGGTTGGAGAGGGAACAGGAGCCGGCACTATATGCGGAGGTTGTATACCGGATATTGAAGATATTCTGAAGGAGGTTAACTCTTAATAATGGATCATAAGTAAAAGTTGGGGACAGGGGTAACAAAATTTTATCTTTGCGTTACGAAAAAGGAATGAGAAAAATGCAAAAGAGTGGTTATTCATTGTTGTTGCCGACAGGGATGTTGGAGTATTTTGAAATTACAGAAGTA
>JAYFOS010000006.1:0-115586 GCA_034928745.1 Rikenellaceae bacterium | reverse complement strand
TTGATGTGCTCCGGATACTTAGTATGTCTCTTTTCGACAAGGCTCCTATAAGAGAGCTCTTCGAAAGGGCAGACCCAGCATGTGATATATCTGATGAGGATTATCTTCAATTAAGCTTTAATTTTTAGTGGACACTAATGAACCAAAGTATTTAATTGGAACTTGTGCTATAAGGAAGATTAACAATTGAAACAATAATTGTTGTATGATATAGATATTATCCTGTAAATATACACATCTCTCCCGTTTTTGGTATGATATAATCAATGGATATGAATCTATAAACAAGTTAATGGGTCAGTTACGGGAACCAATACGGCAAAAGAAAAAGAGCAAGATCAGAATGTAAAGTGTCTGTCTAAGAGCAAAAAGGACCGGTCATTTGTAGACAAAGAGAGGCAGCCGAGTTAATGAGTATTTTTAGAGAGAGTTAATGATATAGAAGTTATAGAAAAATAAATAAAACAACCAGCCAATAGCGCAACCGACCCATAACAGGCGTCTACGCCCATTAAAACGGGCTCAGCCGCCGAAACGTTAGCGGATATACTGAGAAAATTATGCTATATAGACATTAAAGGGCAGATATGAAGGAATTAATTAAGTCGCCGAAATGGCAAATTGTTTTAATTACTGTAATGATTACCTTTTTAGTAGGGTGTGCATCTTATGATAGGTATGATCCATCTCCAGTAGGAACTTTTTATCCAAATTCCACTGTACAATATGTATTTATGGAAGATAATTCTTTAAGAAACCATGTAGTGATTAGCTTTTCCCAGCCAGTAAAAATAAAGTCAATGGGTAAAATGAAAAACTACAATAGTTCAATTAAGGAATGTGAAGTTGCACTTCTTGAATCACCTATACTAAATCATATGTCTGGGGATTGGCGTACTGATTGCAAGAATTTTTTTGCCCCAACTTCTGTATTAAAATATTTTGGAAGAATTGAGTTTACTGGATATAAAACATCGGCAAGTTTTTTTTGGGAGAGCGGTTGGGGATACCTTACTAAAATTTTACTATTAATAATTTTTGTTTATTTAGGCTATTTAATAATTAATTCTTTCATTAAAGCAAATGAAAAAAAGAGAATACTAATTGAAAGAATGAAGCAAGAAGAAAAAGAAAGAATAATCCGAGAAGAGCAGGAAAGAAAGAAAAGAGAGATTGAGCGTAGAAAATCAATCGTTGAAGAAATTGCCAATGTTCAATACAAGGAAACAGAAAAAGAGGTAAACAAAACCCTCATTCCAACAATGATAAATGAATTATACGACATTTATTCTGGTCTACATTCAGATAATATGGATGAATTAATAATTAACGGAAGTTTAACGGATTTCGAGAACATTATTAATTCAATAAAATCCGAATTAACCCGTCTAAAGAAATTAGCTTTAGATGCACAGAAAAGAGGCTATACTGATGAAGAAAGGGAATATGGCTACTCAGAAGAAAACAACGGCAAAATGACTAAAGAAAAGGCATTTGAAATTTTGGGACTTAAGCAAACGGCCACCAAAGAAGAAATAAAAAAAGCATATAGAAAATTAGCAGTAGAATTTCACCCTGACAAGGCGGGAGGAGCAACTGAAAGTATAAGAAAACTTGCCGAAGAAAAATTTAAAGAGATAAAAAATGCTTATGACTTCTTAACAAATTAGTTGATAATATGAGCGAAAATAAAAATCATCCGTTAGCAATCCGTAAAAACAATCAAAGTGATTGGATTCAAAAACTTGAAAATGCTACAGGACAACTAATAAAGGCCAAACTACCCACGACAAATTCAGTTTTCTTTTTACTAGACTGTTCAGGCAGTATGAGCTCAAATAACAAACTCCAATTTGCAAAAAATGGTGGCATTGAGTATGCGATGGTAGCTATCAGTAAGGGGTATAAAATTGGATTAATTTCTTTTGGAAGTAGTGTTAAGAAAATTCTTGACCCACAAGACAAAATTGAAAACTTTAAAATGCAAATTTCAAACATAGAGATTGAGGGTTCAACCAATCTAACAGATGCTATTCGTATTGCAAGAGAATTATTATCTACAAAAGTTGGTGAACGAATAATATTTGTTGTTACAGACGGATATCCAGACAATTCAAATTCAGCAATTAGTGAAGTAAAATTAGCTGCTCAGGCGGGAATTGAAATAATGACATTAGGAACTGATGATGCGGATTTAAATTTTTTAGATTCTATTGCAACAAAAAAAGAATTCTCCAAAAAAGTGACTAGACAAGATTTTCAACAAGGCATTAAAGATATGTCTAAATTACTTCCGAGTAAAACTAAATATTAGAAACGATGAGTAATCAGTTCAAGTCAGGTTTTAACACTGTTTACAAAGTTAAAATCAAATGTCCTTCGTGTAAAGAGGAGATATTTGCACACGCCTAAAATGTCCTTTCTGTCATGCTGATTTAAAAAGCTCTGAATACGCTAAAGCAACGAAATGGCAGGAAAAAGCAATCATTGTTCTTTTGGTCATAGTTGGAATGATAGTAGTCACATTGATTTTTAATTCTGTAAATATCATATTATCAATTGTATTTGGCTTGATTTTATACGGACTCGGATATTTCTTAATTTTAAAAATTCAAAGTTTTTCAACTCAATAAAATATGTATGGAAACAAACATCATTCAATAATTTCCATCGTTTAGAATGGAAATTATGACAATTCAAGATAATGACATAAAGAAAGATAAAATCTTTATGGGTAGTCGTGTTTGCGATAATTGCGGAAAAACCAAAGACGTATATGGTGGCAAAACTTGTTCTCATGGACATTTTATTTGTCATTCATGTGCTAGTGGTCATGCTCATTGTCCTTTATGTGGGCATACTTTGAGGTAAAGAGACAGAATTCATTTAGGACTGAAAGAAGCACATCCGCTAACAGCACCTATGCCCAATAGCCTATAAAAGAGCAACTTGAAACAGCGTATCCCACAGAAACAATGTACCTTTGGGACAGTGATGGAGCCCGCAAAACGGCTACTGGGCATAGCTGCAAACCGTTATAACCAACTAAAGAAAAGTTGTAAAGACTGAAATGTGTGCCTATTATCTTATTTTTGCCTTGAAAGAGTGTATTTAAGTTTTGGAGTCTCTTTTCTATTTTCAATAATATTACCGCGCCTTTGTCACAGGTTTTGCAATCCACTCCGGATCTGATTTAACCATTAGTGTAAATATCGGGTTTGTTCGTTGATTTTTAGGATAATCTGTGTCCAACTTAATAAATAAAGTTTCTATCTTTATAAGGCAAAACCGTGAGCTAAAGGCGATTTGAACTTGTACTGAAATCGAAGCTGGTTATAACACCAGGTATAGTTCAGCCACCGGAGACAATGGATTTGCAAGAGGACAGGGTGGCCGAACTATACCCGCGGTCCGTTGTGTTTCATGCTAAGACGGCTACCAAGCATATGTACAATGCTCAATATAAAAGAATAAATAAAAATGACAACTACTAATTTTTCTGCACAAGAGCCATCATTAGGATATTACTATCAGATTAGATTTAGTCTTTATTTGTTATTGAAAAATAAAGAAATGATTAATCCATCTATTACAATTGAAAATTTAGATGACATTGTTATTGAGCATGAAGATAAAGTAGATTTATTTCAGACCAAACTTCATATAAATTCTGTCGCAAACTTAACAGATTCTAGTTCAGATTTTTGGAAAACAATTCGAGTTTGGAGTGAAAATATAACCAATATGATGATTGATGCAAACAACACAATTTTTACATTAATTACCACGGCAAAAATTAGTGAATCATCCTTTTTACTTCAACTAAAGCCTGATAGTGAAAGAGATAATGAAGATGTAAAAAACAGAATGCTTTCTTGCGTTGCAACATCACAAAATGAAACAAATAAGAAAAGCTATGAAGCCTTTTCGGCATTGTCTAATGAGAATAAAATAGCTCTGATTAAAAACATAATAATTTTGGATTCTTCATTATCTATTGATGAAGCACTTGAAGCTATAAAAAATCAATTAATTTATTCTGCTCCTATTGGTAAACTTGATTCTTTCGTAGAACATTTAGAAGGTTGGTGGTTTCAACAATGTATTGAGATGCTAAACAACAAACTTGATTCAATATCTAGTAAACAATTATCTCAAAAAATTTCTGATATTAGAGACACTTTTCAATTAGATAATTTGCCTGATGATTTTGCAGACCCATTAAATATTGACGAATCAGAACTACCTGATTATGAGGATAGAATATTTGTAAAACAATTAAAAATCATTTCAATTAGAAGTAATGGTTTAAGAAGTGCAATTAGTGATTTTAGAAGAGCATTTGAACAACGTTCAAAATGGTTAAGAGAAGATTTAACAAGTCTCGAAGAAATTGATTTTTTTGAAAAACAACTATTTGATAATTGGAATAACATTTTTATGGCATTAAAAGATGATTGCGAAGATGTTTCTCAGGAGGAAATGATAATATTAGGTAAAAATTTTTATCAAAAATTCTATGTGGAAAGAGTCCCTCAAGTTCGCATTAGACCTAAATTTAGTTCTGAATACTTAACAAGAGGAAGTTGTCACATGCTTTCAGATAAGTTAAAAATAGGTTGGCATCCTGATTATCAAAACTTAATTAAAGAAAAAGATGCTTAGAGATTGGAAAGAACGTTCTGTAATATCTGCAAATTTGCTTAATCCAGCTTTTTGTGGAGAAATCTTACGTCGTACAATTTGGTCTTATAATTATAATTCTGAATCTGAAAAAATACCTTATTCATTATTATATCTTATTCTTCCAATTGTTCTACACAAAGAGACAAGAGAAAAAATGCCATCTAAATCAAGTACATATTTTCATTCGTGGGTTAATTCTAATGAATATCTTTTTATAGATTTCGCCAACAGAGTTAAACAATTAATGCCATACACCGATGAGAGTATAATGTTTTTACTTAAAAACAATTTGCTAAAAATTAATGATGATGGCAAATTTGAAATAGTAGAACCCTATCGAAAAAAAACGCCACAAGGAGATTCTATTGAAGAAATTATGATGATTCATAAAAAAGCAGAACTATTAGGAAAGTGGTTACGTTTAACAGGGAATCCTCAAACAATATATATGTTTCTTAAAATCAAGCCATAAAATGCAGATAAAAAATATAATACTTTATAAAGATGCAGAGCATATTAGAACTGTTCCTTTTTCTTTAGGAAAAGTTAATATCATCACGGGAGAATCTAAATCAGGAAAAACTGCTTTGATTGATATTATTGATTATTGTTTAGGTAGCAAAGAGTGTAAAGTTGCAGAAGGAGTTATTCGTGACAACGTACATTGGTTTGCTATGACACTTTTTTTTAACGATAAAGAAGAATATTTCATTGCAAGAATGAATCCATCTATAAAAGGAGTTTCTACAACTAACGAAATTTTCTTACAACAAGGTCCTTTCCCAAATAATCATCCAGAATATGATGAAATTTTGACAAATAGCAATCTTGATGGTCTAAAAGAATTTTTATCGAGAAAACTTAATATTGCAGAAAACTTACAAGTAGCAGAAAATAATACTAGAGAAGCACTAGAGGTTAATTTTAACCATTCTCGCATTTATTGTTATCAACCACAAACATTGATTGCACAAAGAGATTACCTATTTTTTAATCAAACTGAACAATTTGTTCCACAGGCAATTAAGGACAGCTTGCCTTATTTTCTTGGTGCAATCCGAGAAGATAATTTAAAAATTGAGCAAGAGATTGCAAGAAAAAAGAGAGATTTAAATAGACTTGTGAGAGATAAGAATGAAGCCGAAAAAATTTATTCAGATGGTATTAGTATTGCATATTCTCTATTAGAAGAAGCTAGACAAATAGGCATTCTAGACAAAGAAGTTGAAGCTAAAGACATCACAGAGGCTCTTCATTTATTAAAAGAATTAAAGGATTGGGAACTAGATAAAAGCACTAAAGTTGTTGGTGAAAATTCAATTCTTAAAAAGTTATTAGAGGAAAGGATTTATTACAAAAGTGAACTAGGAAAATTAGAAGATACAATTTCTGCAACAGAAAGTTTTGTGAAAACAAATTTTTCATATTCCGAAGAAGTTGAACAACAAAAATTACGTTTAGGACATATTGGTCTTTATGAAGAACCTGAAAACACTAATAGAAAAACATGTCCTTTATGTAATCATGAGTTAGAGAATGAGATTCCATCCATATCAGCAATAAACAACTCCTTAAAAGAACTTAATGAGAGTTTAAATGAAACAGTAAGAGAGAAACCTAGATTAACTAAATACCTTGATGAGTTAAATCAACAAAGAGACGAATTAAAAGAAAAAATACTAAAAGCCGAAAATGGTATTACAGCATTATATCAAGAACAAGATGAAGCAAGAAGACTTAGGGATTTAAATATTAGAAGAGGTAAAGTAATTGGTAGAATTAGTTTATTCCTTGAAAGCGTTGATTTTAAGGAAGACAACAGTATCAACAATCGTATTGAAACACTACGTTTTGAGATAGAAGAGTTAAACGCACAAATTGATAGAAAAAGTAAAGAAGATAAACTTGCCTCAATCATTAATAAAGTTAATTTACAAATGAGTACTTGGGTTTCTCAATTAGATGTCGAATATGAAAATGCACCAATTCGATTTGATATTAACAAGTTAACACTAATTGTTGATACTGATACAGCATCGATTCCTCTTTCAAGAATGGGAAGTGGAGCAAATTGGGTTAGTTATCATTTACTTATTCATTTTTCATTACATAAACATTTTATTCAAGCACAAAGACCTGTTCCAAGATTTTTAATTATCGACCAACCATCACAGGTATATTTTCCACCTGAAAAAGATATTGACAACACGGGAGTAATTAAAGAAAGTGCTGATGAAATTGCTGTAAAAAAAATGTTTGAATTTATGATTAACACGACTGAAAGTTTGCAGAATTCTTTCCAAGTGATAGTTACAGACCATGCTTATATAAATGAAGATAAATTTAAAGAATGTGTGAGTGAAATATGGAGAGATGGAAGAAAACTAATTCCTCAGGATTGGATTTCTTAACAAAAAGATTACGAGATAAATAAAGCACGAAAACACAACAATGGCTCATTGGCAATGGCGGGTTGAAGTGCAATTTGCAAGGTCGGTAGCCCGCACGAGCATTTTCTCGGTTTGACAGGAAAGGCTCACGCAATCCGCCACTGCCCATAGTTGAGACCGTTATGACCACGGCATAAATAAAAATATTAAAAACAAAAATTATGGAAGTGGGGATGATTAGAGGGAGTTATAAATCATTAATTTTTGAATTCAGGGGATACAAGGTTATGGTTGATTAAGATCTGGCCGCATTGTATAAGACAGAGACAAAGATTTTAAAGCAGCAGGTTAAAAGAAACATTAACAGATTTCCGCAAGATTTTATGTCTGAATTGACAAAAGAAGAGACAAATCAACTGGTCACAAATTGTGACCGGTTATCTTCAATCAAGCATTCGAGCGTTTATCCAATGGTGTTTACAGAGTAGGGCGTGGCAATGCTTACATCGGTATTGAGATCTAACAGGGCCATAGAGATGAACATAGAGATTATGAGGGCATTTGCAATATACAGAGCTTTCTTGGTTGAAAACGTGGATATCAATAAAAGGATTGAAGAGCTGGATGATAAGATTAATCGTGTATTTGAATATCTGCTTGACAAGATTCGGGGATTTGATTCTAATAAACCGAGTGATGCAAGAAATAAAATTGGATATAAGCAATAAAGCCCAAATCATAACACGCCCTAAACTCCATTAAAACGCGAATTTACCGTGGAAACGTTGCCAGCAAGCATGAAAAAAGACACGAACATACATAATTGGACAATATGAAAATAACACTTTTAATAACAGGATTGATTTTAATCGGTGGATTGATTTACTTTTTGGCAAGCTGCAAAGGTCAATCAACAAAGACAAATGATAAACAAACTGATTCGGACACTGGACAGGTTAAAACGCATGATTTAAAAGAAAATCCTTATGATGGATTAAGACAAATGGCTTTTGGAGTTACAACTGAACAGCTTGGATTAAAGGATTTAAAAGCAGATGACATTTATGGTGTAATTATGGATTGGGATTTAGGAGAAGGTATAATGACTTTAATTACTTATAAAACAGGAGATGCAAGCATGTATTTAAGTACAGGTGGCGGTGTGTTTGGAGGTGGACAACATGAAAATGTTAATAAAGCTTCAAAACAATTTGTAAAATTAGCTGACAAATATCTTGATAAAACCGTAAAAACTGATTTGACACCGATTCCAGATAAAAACTGCGTTAGATTTTATTTCCTTACAATAAAAGGGAAATATTATGCTCAAGAACAAATGATTAATTTTGAAAATAGGACTTCTCAGTGGATGGATTATTTTGATGAAGCTAATAAAGTGATTACTGAATTAAGATTAACAACAGAGAAAGAATAAAAAATGCCAGCTGGTAACAACGACTCATACCCAATGCGGGTTTCAGAGGTTTTGCAAGTTCAGTTCCCGCAGGCAAGGTTTGTATCGTGTGATACAGACGCAGCCACGCAATCCCTCATTGGGCATAGCTGCCACCGTAATTGGCAAGTTTAAAAAGACGCACATGAGACGATATATTCTACTAATTACGCTAATTGT
Source organism: Rikenellaceae bacterium (assembly GCA_034928745.1). Taxonomy (GTDB): domain Bacteria; phylum Bacteroidota; class Bacteroidia; order Bacteroidales; family UBA932; genus Bact-08. Next base: position 106,877 of record JAYFOS010000006.1, on the reverse strand, counting down.
TGTTTGCATTTTCGCTCACGGACAAGAAGTTAATATCAAAACGATTGACAAAACATACCACGACAATTATAAGTGGATTACTTTTTTGTCAGAGGGAGAAACAAACTGGGATGGAGATAATGGAGGAGTTGCGTATAGATTCATACTCACGACTCCAGAGATTTATAACGACATTTATATCGAGAAAGTCTCAGTTGGAGAAGAAGGAGGTGGCAAAAAAATAGAATGGAAACGACTGATTGACAGAGATAATCTTACTTCCAATTTTAAATTGAAAGGTGAGTTTACAGGAGTTGTTTTCATTAAATGGACAACTTGGAATTCATTTGAGTTAAACATTCAAGGCAAACGATTCCTTTTTAAAAACCTTGAGTCTGACAAAATACAAGTAAGAGAATTAAAATAATGAAATGAAACCAGCCAATAACAAAACTATATGTCAATTGCCGTTTTCGTGCCGACAACAAACCGTCTAGCCCGCAACAACGCCGGTGCGGCTCGACAGGGACTAAGCCCGCAGTCGGCAACAGCATATATTTCCGTCTGTTAGCGGTCATTGCGGGCTAAAGCCAAAACAAAAAAACAGGAAAACGCTATGGCAAAAGGAAGAGTATTACAGGTAAAAGAATCGTCAATAACTGTTATCAGCCAAAATGAAACCGACTTTATCAGCTTGACTGATATGACAACCGGATTCAATGAGGGTAGTGGGCTAATCGGTAAATGGATAACCAATAAAAACACATTGGAGTATTTAGGAGTGTGGGAAAAAGTAAACAACCCTATTTTTAATTACACCGAATTCGGGGTAATTGGACATGAAGCCGGCACAAATAGGTTTATAATGTCTGTGGGACAATGGGTTGAACGAACCAAGGCAATCGGATTGATTGTAAAGGCAGGGCGTTATGGTGGTACTTTTGCACACAAAGACATTGCATTTCACTTTGCAATGTGGTTAAGTCCGGAATTTCAGATTTATCTAGTCAATGAGTTTCAGCGACTAAAAGACGATGAAAATAACCGTCTTGAGTTAGGTTGGAATTTACAACGCACATTAGCAAAAATAAATTATCAAATTCAGACAGACGCCATTAAAGAAACCATTATACCGCAAGAAATCACAACACAACAAGTAAGCTTTGTTTATGCCAACGAAGCCGATTTGCTGAATGTTGCCCTATTCGGGATTACCGCCAAAGAGTGGAGGGACAATAATCTCGACAAAATCGGAAACATAAGAGACTACGCAACCCTAGAGCAATTAGTAGTTTTGAGCAATATGGAAAGTATAAACGCACTGCTTATCCGTCAGGGATTACCTCAAAGAGAACGACTTATTCAACTCAATAAAGTTGCCATTACTCAAATGAGATCACTACTTGAAAACTAGACAATGAAAATACTAAAATAAAAAGCACCGACCCGCTAACACGCGTTAAATTCCATTAAAACGAGATTTTTCTCGCGAAAACGTTAATGGATCAGACAAAGTGTATAACATTCTAGAATTTTCTATTTTTTAAAGATAGTTAAGGTAAAACGGAGTTATTATGAGATACATTCATTCACTTATCATGGTCTGTGTGGCCGTATGCCTCACATCATGTGGTAAATTTGGTTCAGGTACTCCTGCAGCTTCGATCAGGACTTTGTTGCCCGGAGAATGTCTGGCTAGCGCAGAGTTGTCCTACTATATACCGAATAGTAGTGGACAACAGGTTGACAGGAATAGTTTTATCTTTGGGTTTACGATGGATTTATCGGGACATTCTAAGGAAAGAATGGATGATAAGGTATTGGCTTTGAAATGGCGGGATGTACCCTCTGATGAGATATTCGAGACCTTTGGCGCTAATCGGAAAGCGGTTAAGAATGAATTCGAAAGGATTTTCGAAGAATTCTCAGAATCCTACAATGCCCGTTTCCACCAGCCGTGGTATTCAATTGTTACACTCCTTTATGATGGAGGCATCTCCCTCATTGCCAACAAGGATTTTGCCGGTTATCCTGCCGGAGAAAACCTGGCAAGCCTCATCACCTATTGCCCCATGTATGACAACTTGGTCAAAGAGTCCGGTGAGAATCCTGTGATTGCCCCCGGTTTTAACACACCTTCAAATGCCGGGGGATTTCTGGGAATTCCCATGAATTATATCAGCATGACAAAAGATGGCGTGGAGTTCAGTATTCCGATGGGCGAACATAAACTCATAGAGGAAGCGGTCACGTTTGAACTGAATATTCCGGTAAAGGTTGTTTTATATCTTACCTGGCTGAACAACAAACTTAGTAATCCAAATGCTCCCGTGCCATATACAGATGAAGTGCTCCACTGCACCTTTACAACAAAGTATGGCCTCAAGTAGGCTATACAGTAGTTTTTTGCTTTTTAATCAGGAATAAGGCAAGAAAATTTGAAGGCATAAAGACGAAAAAGACTTTGATTTTTTAGTGATTTTATGAGTGTATAACCATAAACAGGCATCGTCAATTTGTTCTCTGTGGCCGCTTAATATCAAGCGGAGAAATACCTGAGCAGGGCAATTTTCAGCCGGAGCGAACAACGTGAGTGAGGATGGACTGTCCTGCTCAGGTATATTCTCCAATGTAAAAAGCGGCTATCGAGAACAAATTAAGAAAAATCAGTGTCTTTAAGGCTTATGCCTTCAATGCGACATCGGATGGACAGCCCTGAAACAGTATTTTCCACAGTAAAAAAGCGGCTATCGGGCACAAAAAAAGCGACCAAGGTCGGTCGCTTTTTGTCGGTGAAATTTCTGGTGCCCAGAACAGGACTCGAACCTGCACAGCCTTGCGGCCACTGGTCCCTGAAACCAGCGTGTCTACCAATTTCACCATCTGGGCTTCTTTGTCAGGGAGTGCAAAAGTAATTAATTTTTGTTTTAAATCTTATCTTTGTAAATAATAAATAAAAAAATGTTTGATTTTCTTGATTCATACCCATGGCTGTTGCCGGTAATAATCTTCTTCGGAAGAATTGTGGATGTCTCCCTTGGAACCCTGAGAATCATATTTGTATCAAAAGGGGAGAAGTACAAAGCACCCATTATAGGTTTCTTTGAAGTCCTTATCTGGATTGTGGTTATTTCCGAAATTTTTTCAAGGGCAAATACTATGTTCTCTTATGTTTCATATGCAGCAGGTTATGCGACCGGAAACTTTGTCGGGATTATGATTGAGCAGCGTATTGCATTCGGGGTTCTGTTAGTCAGGATTTTTACAAGAAAAGGTGGGGCAGGGATGGTCACCTCATTGAACAATAATGGATATGGTGCCACCTCAATAGCAGGCCGGGGCTCTCAGGTACAGATAGATATTGTTGAGACTGTGATTGAGCGAAAAGCTATGAAAAATGTTGAAAGCTTAATTAACGAGTATGACCAGGAAGCCTTTTTTGTGGTGGAGGATGTAAGGTCAAAAAGAAAAGGGATTTTTCCTAAGTCCGAATCGTTTTTGAGAAGGTGGAGACAGGGGAAGTGAGGTTCGTGAAGAGTGAGAAGTGAAAAGTGGGAAGTGGAAAGTGAAAAGTGGGAAGTGGAAAATTAATAAAATGATAAAGTTTAGATATTCGCATATTCTGATTGCGCTTATTTGCCTCTCAATACCGTTAACTTCAGCGGGGCAAAAGCGAGGTGTCTCATTGGAGCGGGCTATCCAGCTTGCTTTGAAGAATAACATTGAGTACAATGCGTATAAACTGAAAGTGGAGGAGAGCAAGGCTTTGATACCGACAGCTCTCACTATTGATAAAGCTACTGTTTCATACTCCTATGATTCTAATAATCTTGCAGATAATAATCATCCTTTATCTATTTTTGGCATAGAACAAAGCTTCAGTTTCCCGACTCTTTATGCTTCACAGTATAAGGTAACTCGCACTGAGAGCGGATTGTCGCAACAATATCTGGAGATCAAGGAAAAAGAGCTTATAAAAAATGTCACTCGCTCATATTACGAGATTCAGTATCAAATCGGCAAATTGATGCGATATCGTATGCTTGACACGATCTTTCAGAATTTTACAAAGAATGTTGAAGAGCGCTTTAAGAAGGGAGAGGCCGGCAGTCTTGATGTGATAAATGCTAAGGCAAAGCACCAGCAGATTCAGATTGTGATGAACGATATCACATACAGCACAAGGCTTGCGTACAGGAAGCTGCGTCTTCTTGTCAATACTGACACACTGATTGTTGTTCCTTACAGAGAGATCAAGGAACTTCAGCTGGCGGAGACAGATATTGAGTCAAATCCCGGCATGAAATACGCGAAACAAGAGACGGAACTGCATAGGAATTTGTTGAAGGTGGAAAAAAACAGATTGTTGCCTGATATTACCCTTGGCTTTTATAATGGTTCAAACAGATTCGTGGGTGCAAAGAACTACCCTTCATATGAAGCAGGGATTTCTATCCCTCTCTTTTTTGTTGAGCAGAAAGCAAGAATAAAGGGAGGAAAAATCGGAATAGAGGCTTCAGAGAAATTTGAAGAGCATTATAAGTCCTCGTTATTATTAAGAATTGAGGAGCTGAAGGGGGAACTTCAGAAATACAGAAGCCACCTGGATTATTACTACTCTACAGGAAGGCAGATGAGTGCTGAAATCGAGAAAGAGGCCAGGGAGGGTTATGCTAAGGGCGAGATTGATTATTACAGGTTTGTTGAGAGTATTGAAAACGTGACTCAGATTGAGCTTGAGTTTCTTGACTGGCTCTTTCAGTATAACAATACAGTGCTTGAACTGAATTATCTGACTTTAGAGTAAACGAAAATCAAAAAAACTCCCTGCGATAGATCGACAGGGAGTTTTTGTTATACTAAAATCACTTTATAGTGAATAGTGATTAGTGAATAGTGAGTGGTTACTTGGGTTCAAAGATAAATGTCATGCGGTTTTTCTCTTTTGTGAGATTTTTGGCAAACTGCTGAACACTCTTAACGGTGATTTTATCAACAAACTCCTCTTCCTGATCAGAGAGTGACGGATATCCCATCAATGCATTGCTGATAGTAGATATCCACGAATAATCGTTCTTGTTTACGGCAGCATATTTTTTTCTCAGATAAATCTTATATGCTTCAACCTCTTGTTCGGTAGGCCCGTCTTTGACAAATCTGTCAAGTTCATCCTGAACTACTTTAAGAAGTTCATCAACAAGCTTCGGATCTGTGTCAAACTCAACTTTACACTCAGTTGTTTGAGCAGGCCTCATTTGAAGATCAACCTCGCAACCTACGTGATATGTACCACCCCTCTCTTCACGAATAGATGCCATATATCTGTCACCCATGATATTGGAGAAGAACTTCCCATTGAGTGAGTTGAAAGTATTGTAATCCATGGCAGAATAATAATATCTGGTTACAGAAGCCTTTGTGCTTAATTGATTTGCCGCTTTATACCTGAGATTTACCTCTCCCTTTCTCCTAAAATCATCCCTTGAGACACCTGTTGCAGGTAGCTCGTTGTTGACAGGTATGTTTGAGATATATTTTTCCAGAAGTGGTTTTGCACTCTCTGCACTCATCGGACCCGAGAAGATGAAGATGTAGTCGTTTATACCCTTGTAAAGTTTCCCGTAAAGTGATATCAATTTCTCTGTATTGACTTTCTTTAGGTAATCTTTGGATAAATCATCACCATCCTTGTCGGTTGTGTAACGAAGCTTGGCAATAGAATCCGTATAGATTGTTTTCTCAGATTTTCCTTGTTCGAGGCTCTTTATAGAGTTTAACAGTGATTTGTCAAGATCTTTCTTGTCAACGGTGCACTCTGAAAGAGATGTATAAAGTAGCTTAAAGAAATCTTCTGCATTACTCTGTACGAAACTGCCGGAGAGTGTGCTGTATCTCTCGGTTGGAGAGAATTTCAGCGAGATGTTTCTCTGGAAGCACCATTTTGTCAACTCATCTTTTGAAAGAGAATCAACAGAGATCAATGACCCGAACCTGTCGGCAAACTTGATATCCATTACATCTATGTCTGTTGAATAGCCACCCTTTCTGAAGGCCGTCACCTGGATATTTTTATCTTTACCTTTACGCTCGTTCCAAATAACCTTTGTCCCGTTTGCGAGTGTAATCTCTACTGTTGAATCAAGTTGCTTGTATATAGGGGTCTTGAAATCTTTATTGGTCAGTTTTTTTACTGACGAAAGAGCCATAGGCTTTAACTCATTTTTAAAATTGAGGCCGCGTTCCTTTATAGGTTCATATCTTGTAAGGTTTTTACCGTCAATTTCTGAAGCGAGTTTAGTGACTTCTTCCTTGGCAGGCATATACTTTTTGTCACTTTCAGGCATGAAAAACACGATGGCCCTATTCTCTTTGGTAAGCATACCTCTTATACTGTTGTTGAGATCTTCCAAAGTGATGCTCTCCAGACACTGTTTGGAAAGCTTGTAGTAATCATCAGGAGTGATTAAAGGATAATTGCGGGTGAAGTTTTCAACGACAAGATCAACCCTGTCACTATTCTTAGGATCTTTTCCCCTCTGGTAGTTTTTTGTAAAGTTTATCTTCGCATTCTTGACAGCTTTCTCCAGCTCTTCGGGCTCTGCACCGTAGTAAGTCAAACGCTCCACCTCTGTAAGCATACCTTTTGTTGCTTTCATAATTTCTGCTTGAGAGTGTGGCATAGTTGTCATTATAAATGTTGTCTTAGCATAGTTAATCTGGCCGAAAACAGGAACACTATTTCTGAAAGGGGCATCTTTTGCCTGGGCGGCAACGGCGACTCTCTCTTTCATAATATCTGCTATCAAACTCTGCATAACATCTCTGTATACAAGCTCGTTTGTCTGTTTCTGCTCTGCTGTAAGGTTCGGGATCTTGATAATAAGTCTGGTTGAGAAAGATTTACTCTCAGGGTCGGTTAGAAGTCCAACTATTGGCTCAACATTGTCCGGAATAGTGTATATCTCTCTCTTTGCAGGATTCGGTGTTGTCGGGATGGTTGAAAATCTTTTGATTATCCTCTGTTCCATGTCGTTTACGTCGATATCGCCTACAACAACAACTGCCTGAAGGTCTGGTCTGTACCATTTGTGATAGTAATCTGTAAGAGTCTTTGGAGTGAAGTTGTTCACAACATCCATCAGACCAATCACATCCCTCTCTGCGAAACGTGAACCGGTCTGCTCAACTTTCATAATGCCTTTCATCATCCTGGTCCTTGCATCATCACCGCGTCTCCACTCTTCGCGGATTACCCCTCTTTCAGATTCAATCTCAGCCGGCTCACATGAAATATAGTGAGACCAGTCATGAATAGCCAGAAGAGCTGTATCTAATACTGAAGACCTCTGCACAGGGACAGCTGAGATGTTGTAAACAGTCCTGTCCATAGATGTATAAGCGTTTATGTTATAACCGAACTGCACACCAATCTTGTTAAAATAATCAAGAAGATTTTTCTTGGGGAAATTTTTTGTTCCGTTAAATGCCATGTGTTCCAGAAAGTGGGCAAGACCTCTTTGGTCATCGTTCTCCTGGAGAGAGCCCACATTGTGGATTATAAAAAACTCAGCCTGACCGGCCGGAGTTGTACCTCTCCTTATGTAATAAGTCAGCCCGTTTTCGAGTTTGCCTATTTTAAACTCTTTATCTGTAGGTAGCTTTGCGCTTCTGTCAAATTTTGGTCTGTCTGCTCCTTGGTTTTGAGAGTAGCCAACCTGTACACCCATTATGAAAATGAGTGTACAAATAATTTTATTAAAAAGGGTCATTATAAATTTATTAAAAAATCTTTATTTGTTAGTTATATGCATCTCTTTTATCAGATGCCCTGCTCCGGCATATTTGTCGATAATCCACAGTACGTATCGGATGTCTACATTGACACACTTATTCATTTCCGGATGGAAATATGCATCTGAAGCAAGAGACTCCTTGTTCCCATCAAATGCAAGGCCTATGATCTCGCCTTTTGCATTCATAATAGGACTACCGGAGTTACCTCCTGTTATGTCGTTATTAGTGAGAAAATCCGTGTACATTATCCCTTTTTCGCCATATACTCCCCAATCTTTGTTCTTCAGTAACTCTAACATTTTAGGTTTCATGTTGAACTCGTAGTCATCCGGATTATACTTATCCCATAACCCTTGTGTGGTGCTCTGAGAACTGTAATATATTCCATCAGAAGGTTTGATAGGGCCTACGTTTCCATATGTCAGCCTCATGGTCGAGTTTGCATCTGGATATTGGACTCTGTTCTTGTCAAGATTCATTTGGTACATAGCTCTCGTATAATATGCTTCCAGGTCGTTGATGCTCTCCTTCTTGCATACTTTTGAGACCTCTTCGTTAAACGGCTTCATGCCAACAGATCTGTTTAACAAGCTTAGAGGATCGTTCCCAAAAAGAGAGGTCGGTTGGTCCTTCTTCACAGCCTCTCTGAATTTCTCAGGGTGGGTTAGTATGGAGTTGTTGAAAACGTAATCTGCAATTGCCTCACCATCATTATTGAACTCTTTTGCCAATTGGTTGATGTAATCTCCTCTGTATTGCTGTGGAACATTTTCTACAAATGTCTTCATAGAGTACTTCATTAGATCATGTTCCACTCTCATGTCGCACTCTCCGTAAATTCGTTCAATCTCTTTGATAAACCCGGTATATTTAGGCGATCCGACACGCAAAGTGTCAATTTTGTCCTTCTCCATGGCGCTTTTAAGAGAACCGGCCCTGTTGCCTGTTGCAATCAGGCCGTAACCGCCGACTAGGGTGTTTTGGAAATATTTCTGAGCTCGTATTACATTTTCAGTTCCTTTATATCGTACAGACAATTTTTCAAGAAGATCTCCCCATTTTGCTTTTCTGTCGGGATCGCTGTCAATCCAGCTTTGCAGCTCTTTTTCGCGTTCCTGCATTATTTTTTCCACCCCAAAGCGTCTGAAGTTGATAACCTCACCGGAAAGCAGCTCCTGCACGTTTGATATGCTGAAGTAGTAGTCTGCATATTTAAGACGGATTCCGGGGTCACTCTTCATCCATTTGTCCATTATATCCAGCTTGTTTCTCATGAGAGATACTGAAATAGGATTTGTAATCTTCTCTTTTTCATGTATCCCGAATGAGTTATTGTATCTGTTTGTCCTTCCCGGGAATCCCATTATCATTGTGAAATCACCCTCTTTCACACCTTTAGTTGAGATTGTGAGGACTCTCTTTGGGGTAATAGGCACGTTTTCGGTTGAATATGCTGCCGGTTTGCCGTCTTTGCCTCCATAAACCCTGTAAAGGGCAAAGTCACCTTTGTGCTGAGGCCACTCCCAGTTATCGGTCTCGCCGCCGAATGCAGCTATTGATACAGGAGGTGCTCCTACAAAACGTATGTCGGTGTATACCTCATAGTAGAACATATAGTATTTTGAGCCTCTCCACATTGAGTTGCAAGATGTCTCCAGTCCGGACATTTTTGCGTGTCTCGGTTCAATGATACTCGATATTTTTCTCATGCCGCCCGGTTGTCCTTTACTTCTAAGAGAGTCGGAAATCTGTTTGATCTCATCAGTTACATCAACCACTTTCCTTAAAAAGAAGACGGATTTTCCCTTGATTGGGATCTCTTGGGTGCGATTCATTGCCCAATACCCGTCTTCAAGGTAATTTTTCTCGGGAGTGCTTAATGCATGAATGTCGCTGTATGCACAGTGGTGATTTGTTATGAGAAGTCCTTCATTTGAAATGATGCTTCCTGTGCAGCCGAAATCGAGCGCAACGACAGCATTGCTGATTGCCGATCCCGATTCGTCATAAATAAGCTTCGGATCCAGTTTTAGGCCGGATTTCTTCATTTTCTGGGTAAGATTCTTATCTAAAAGATTTACCAGCCACATTCCCTCATCGGCTCTCGATACTTGGAATACCGAGAGCAGAATGAGGATTGTGACAATCCTTCCGATTGTATTTTTCATTACTTGGATTTCTTGGTCTTAACTTCTGTTGTAGCAGGTTTTACATCAATTGTAGCACCTTTTTTCTCGAATGTAAATTTAGGATCTACGTCACTGATCTCTCCATCTTTGGATTTGATGGTCCATTTTGCCTTTGTAAGTGCTGCCCAGATTTTCTCGTCATCCAGAGCTGTTTTTGAGTAAGTAATTCTGAAAGCATACTCTTCGTTTTCATTCAGGACAACGGCGAGGCCTAGGAATCCGTCAATCATTGAGAGGTGACTTGCAAGGTATGGAATGTTTCGTGTGATAAGAGGTTTGTCAAGATCTTCATAAACAAGCTCGTAAACAGCCTCCTCTTTACCTCCCCACTTCTCTGCATTGTCTTTAAATGTTTTGTTGTACTTGTAAATCTGTCTTTCGAGGAACTCTCTCCTTGTTATTGTGTCTGTCTGATCAGACATTCCGATATATTCATAATCAACCTCAGTGAGTTTTGTCCCGCCGCCATGTACAGGCATCTCTAACTCTTTCATCTCAACGGTTGATTTGATGAAGTCCTCATCGACAGGCTCGTTGACATCCATGTAAAGTCTTACTGTGAGCGGGCAAGAGTATTCAGTTTCCAATCCGTAATAACCTTTCTTGGTAAGTCTGAACTGTATGCCCAGATAATTCGGGTCTAGCTTGTCATACATCTTTTCAGTATAGATGGTGATAACTTTCACCATTGCTCCTGCAGGAGGTGTTGCTATTTTAAATTTGGCAGGAGTGTAGATTGCCTCTTTGATTTTGTCGGGAGTAGTCTCAGAAGGGTTATAAAGAATAACGGCAGTGTGTCTTTTTACATATGTGGCAACTCCGTATACACCAGGTATCTTTTCAAGTTGAGCCTTGAATGCCATTGAGCTACCATAGCATTTTACAGAACGAAGCCCGTCAATTTCGGTTTTCTCAAGTGATTCGATCTTAGATTCATCAGCCCAGGTTACCTCTATTGTAGGGAGTTCCCATACTTTACCCAAAATGAAAGCAGCAGCCAACATTAAGATGGTAAGGATAGCAGGGAGCCATCTGAAACTCTTCTTCTTTCCGAATGTCAACGCACCTTTGTTGCATGATGCCACACACTCTCCGCAAAGTGTACAGTCAATATGTTTAACGGTTGTCAGCTTGTCTACATTAATGCTGTAAGGACATTTTTTTGCACAGAGACCACAATTGTTACATGCTTCTGTATCACGGTTTACCTTTAGAAGAGGGAAAACTTTGGACTCAAGGTATATTGCTTCCCATATGTAACCAATCAGGCAGGCAGCTGCGAGAAGATATACCCAGGAAACATCCAGTCCGCTGAACCCGAGTAATGCATAGATACCGACAAGAACAACAAAGGTTATTGTAAACTTGAAAATATTGCTTATTGCTCCAAGCGGGCAAATATACTTGCACCAGAACATCTTTATGAAGAAACTTCCCAAGAGGAACACCACTACTGCGGCTATTGCCATCCATAATGTGATTTCACCTTGGAAACCTGTTGCTGCTGCGTAATAAGGATCGAAGTTTTTGCAGAAAAGCTCCGAATCATTAATTGTGTAATAGAAAATGATGAAAAGAAGCACAAACTTAAAGAGCCTTAGACCTCTGTCGAGAAATGAGCCGCTTTTAATCACGAGTTCCTTGATTTTCATTTTCTCGCGAAGCTTTCCAAGATACTCAGTGCCCCAACCTAACGGACACAGGTAGCCGCAAAAAAGCTTGCTGAACAGAATAACAGCAACGGCAAGAACAATACCCATCATTATCTGGGCCATTGACATACTACATGCCATTGAGCCGGCAACAAGGTATGTACCCAAAGATTCTAAACCACCCATAGGGCAGTATGCTTCAGGATCGGCGCTCTCATTGCCGAATACCTTGGTCAGGAAGATGATGATTGCAAGAAGGGTTCCCCACTGTATTAAGTGGCGAAACCAGTTTTTCTTGAGTTTTTTCATTTAGTGAATGATTTTTTGGTGTTAATATAAAATAGGGTTAAAAAATTATCAGGATTATTTTTTATATGGGTATACAAATTTAATTAATTTTGTGGTTAGACTTCTTTTTTTGAAAAAGTTAAAAGAGAAACCTGTTTTTTTTAACAATTTGACACTTCGGAAGAGTGTAAATCATTATTAACCAAATTAACCCAATGAAGAGAAAAGTTTTATTAATCATCCTTTCTGTGTTCTTGTTGCAGCAGTATGCAATGGCAGACGAGGGCATGTGGCTCATTAACATGCTTGACAAGCAATTGAGCTCAAAAATGAAAGCCAAGGGGCTCAAGTTAGCACCAAATGAAATTTACAATGAAAATGGCGGAGCACTTACTGATGCAATAGTTGCCCTTGATGGTGGAAATTGCAGTGCCAGCATTATTTCTGCGGATGGCCTTCTTATTACGAACCATCACTGTGCCTACGGAGATATCCAGGCTATCAGCACACCTGACAACAACTACCTGGAAAATGGTTTCTGGGCAATGAACAGGGATCAGGAGATACCTATCGAGGGTAAGACAGTTACTTTTTTAAGGAAAGTTCTTGATGTTACTGAAGAGACCAATAAGGTAATCGACTCTCTTGACAAGGTCGGACCAAGAGGTATTTTCTTTATGAGGAAGGTCTCGGGAGTTCTTGAAGCAAAATACAAGTCTGATTACGAGGTGTCTCTTGAGTCAATGTGGAGAGGCAGCAAATATTACCTCTTCTTCTATCAGACATATACTGACGTACGTTTGGTCGGGGCTCCTCCTGCATCAGTCGGCGCATTTGGCGGCGAGACAGACAACTGGGGATGGCCTCAGCATAAAGGAGATTTTGCTCTTTATCGCGTTTATGCATCCAAAGATGGTAAGCCGGCAGAATATTCAAAAGAGAATGTGGCAATAAAGGCAAACCGTCACTTGAAGATTTCTGCAAAGGGTTACAAACAGGACGATTTCACTATGATTATCGGTTACCCGGGAAGAACAAACAGATATATGTCATCTTTTGAGCTAAAGCAGAAACAAGAGGTTCTGAATCCTACCGTGTATAATGTCCGCAGGGCTAAGCTCGATGTATGGGAGAAGTACATGGAGAAAGATCCTGCAATAAGGCTCATGTATGCTGACAAGTATTTTTCAATAAGCAACTACACTGATTATGCTAAATGGGAAAACAAGTGTCTTGAACGCTTCAATGTTCAGTCAACGCTTCAGGAGAAAGAAAAAGAGCTTGCTCAATGGATTGCTGCAAATCCTGAAAGAGAGAAGAAATATGGACACGTTTTGTCTGATTTGAAAAAAGGTTATGAAAAAACTTCGGATATTGTGAAGGTGACAGAATATTTCCGTGAGTCAATTGTCAGAGGTTCTGAAATAGTTGGTTTGGGTCAAAGATTCGGATCAATAATAAATTCGATGGGCAGGGCAAAACAGGACTCGCTGGCACCTCAGAGTAAGGATCTGAAGACTTTCATGGATGCTGCCAAAAAGGTCTACTCTGAATGTAACATACAGGCTGACAAGGATTTATTCAAGACTATGCTCGGCTACTATATAAAAGAGGTTCCGAAGAGTTTCCAGGAAAAGGAGTTCAGGGCACTGGCCGACTCACTGGGTAACGATCCGGAAAAGATAGCGGACTATATTTTTGACAATAGTGTAGTTACAGATCCTCAAAAACTCAAGGAGTTCTTTTCTAAAAAGGTTAGTATAAAACAGATGGAGGCTGATCCTATTATGATAATGGTTAATACAAGCAGAATCATGAAGTACAATCAGACAGAGAGCAAGATCCTTGAAGATGCAGGTCTTGAAATGTCGGCTTTGAGAACCGCATACGTAAAGGCTTTATACCAGATGCAGAGAGAAAAAGGGGTAGCCGTTTATCCTGATGCAAACTCAACCATGAGGATTACTTATGGTGAGGTTGGGCCTGTCAGGCCATATGACGCCGTATACTATCACTATCAGAGTGCAACTCAGGGAATTCTTGAGAAATTCAATCCTAAGGAGTATGATTTCAAACTTGATCCTAAAATCAAGTCTCTGATTGAGAAAGGCGATTGGGGTCAATGGGGCGAGAAAGGCAAGCTCTATGTCGATTTCCTTACTGACAACGATATTACAGGAGGTAACTCCGGAAGTGCCATCATGAACGGTAAGGGTGAACTAATTGGCCTTGCCTTTGACGGTAACCGTGAATCAATGGCAGGTGATGTTTACTTCAAAGAGGGCTACAACAAATGCGTGAATGTTGACATTCGCTACATCCTCTGGATTATAGACAAGTATGCCGGGGCCGGATATCTTATCAATGAGATGGATATTGTAAGATAATACTCTGGAAAACAAAACTGTCGTATTATAAGGAAGCCGCTTAAAGCGGCTTCCTTTCTTTATAATGAGATTATTTTATGTGGTTATCTATGTGCTGTTAAATTTCGATATCCCATATTCCGCATGCGCGCTCCAGCTCAATCAAGGCAACGGCGCAATTATACAGTGTCTCGCAGTAGCTTGTCTGAACATCATTGTAAGTACGTTGAGCATTGAGAAGTTCAATCATACTAGTTTCACCGCGCTCATAACTGTATACTTTCTTTTTTAAAATTGTTTCTGCCTCGTTCAGCAACCCGGTGTTAAATTGTTCTACCTGAAGGCAAGTCATGATATACTGGTTATATGCCTGAGTTACCTGTGAAGATAACTCTAACTCTACAGCCTGATAGCGCATCTCATTTTGTGTTACGGCAAATTGAGCTGCCCTTAGCTCACCTTTGTTCATGTTAGATAATTTTAAAGGAATGCTGATTCCCGCAACTATTCCCTTGAAAGCCGGAGCTGGAGCAATTTCATTGCGTACTTTAGAAGAGTAACTTCCACCTATATTGAGCCCTAAATCGGTAATCCTGTTTGCTTTAACCAGGAGTAGGTCATTTTGCGACATTTCTTTAGATTTTAAAGCGGCTTGCAGGTCGGCACGGTTGTTTTGCGCTGTTGTAATAAGATTTGGCAAATCAAATTCACGCTTATGAAAAGATAATTTACCGGCAATCGAATCTGGATACTCCAGGATTATATTACCTTGGAATAATTGTAATTGGACTATCGCGTTGCGTAACTCCCCCTCACTTTTATAAACATCGTTCAACATAGTGGCGGCCTCTAATTTCGATTGACGAGCATCAGTCTCTGTTATAGTGCCTGAATAAAAACGAAGACTATCTGCCTGTGCAAGTTTGTACATTTGATAGTACGACGATTTTTGTATAATGGAAAGTTGTTTAGTCCTCAATGCTGATAAATAGGCAATAGCTGCATCGGCTCGCAGATTACGGAAATAGTCTTCCAATAAAGCATCTGTCATCTCTTTCTCGCTTTGAGCTCTTTTTATCCGCGCTCTTCTCTTCCCTCCTAATTCCAGCGTATAATTAAGTCCGATATCAACGCCATAACCCATATGGAGATTCCAGTCTTGATTATTACTATAGCTTGCTGACAATTCCGGGTCGGGGAAAACTTTGACAGCTTGTATGTTGGCTTCAGCTATGTTTATATTGAATCTCTCCGCTAAATAGCTGACGTTGGCGTTTTTTACATTGTTTATGTATTTACTGAATGTCAATACGTGTTTTTCCTGTGCAAAACCGTTGACTATTATTAATGTGGAATACAATAATATAATAGGTTTAAATAATCTGCTCATGGTTTAATTATCATTTTTAGTTACTCTGCTTTCTAATATATAGTATAATGTTGGCAATACATATAAAGTGAGAATTGTTCCACATAATAATCCATAAACAATTACCGTAGCCAAAGGGCGTTGTACGTCGGAACCAATTCCGGTAGACAGGGAAGCAGGGAGTAAACCTATAATCGCTACCGTTGCTGTCATCATTACAGGACGTAATCGGTGTGAAGTTCCGGAAATCACAGCTTCTTTTAGATCGATTCCTCTCTTACGTAGATTGTTGATATGTGAAACTAAAATGACCCCATTTTGAATAAATACACCAAAAAGTGCAATGAATCCAACGGCAGATGATACATTAAAAGTCATTCCACGTAAAACTAAAGCAAGCATACCTCCGAAAACAGCAAGTGGCAACATCCCGATTAGTAATCCTGCCTGACGGAATTTTCCAAAAGCAAAGAACAACAGAAGAAACATCACAGCTATGGTTATTGGCATAATTACAGCAAGACGACCGAATGCCCTTTTTTGGTTCTCTAACTGTCCGTCCCAATGGAGTCTGAATTTTGTGTGGTCGTATTGTATCTGCTTTTCAATTTTGGATTGCGCTTCTCCATGAAACGAAGAGAGGTCCCGTCCCCGGATGTTAAGGCTAACAGTTATAAACCTCTGATTCTTCTCTCGCGAAATCATGCTTGCACCGGTTGTTGTTTTTATTTCAGCGACAGTCGAAAGAGGAATCATAGCACCCGAAGCCGATGTAAGCATCAATGATCCGATTTTTTCTGGAGTATCCCGGGAAACATCGTTATAGCGACAAATCACATCATACACACGATTGTCTATGTATACTTGTGAAACGGCTTTCCCACCAATGGCTACTTCGATCAACTCAGCCACATCAGCTACATTTAACCCGTACTGTGCAATTTTATCACGTTTTGCAATAATTTTAAGTTGTGGGATAAATGGCTCTTCTGCAATACTAACATCAACCGCACCCGGAACACTTCCGATAATCTCTTTTACTTGCTCGGCAATCCGGCGACTCTCAACCAAATCGTCACCATATACTTTTATGGCCATATCATTGTGGGCTCCGGCAACCTGATCCATCACCATGTCAATTATCGGTTGTGTAAAACCAATACCATATCCGGGCATTGTATCCGTCATGGCTGCCATATCTGCAATCAGATCTGATTTTCGACGACCTTCTTTCCAGGTATTGTATGGTTTTAGTCCGATCATTACCTCAATATGAGAAAATGAAAATGGACATACACCTTCATCGTCTCGTCCAGTCTGAGTCATCACATAGGTTACCTCTTCGAATTTTTTAATCTCTCTTCTTAGTTTATCTGCCATTTCTGACGATTTTTCAAGTGACATCCCCGGAGGCAATTGAACCTGAAGCCATATACTTCCTTCGTCAAGATAGGGCAGAAAATCCTTCCCCACATATATAGATAGCCCGATAACCGCAATTAAGACAGCGACAATAGGAGCGATGATTTTTTTAGGAGCGTCAATTATTCTTGTCGTTTGTCTTTTATGTATTTCTGTAAGACGTTCAAGCCAGCGATTACGATAGACTTTCTGAGGTTTTCTATACACGGCGTATGCAAGTCCTGGAATAAGGATAATTGCTGCTGTCAAAGCTCCCAAAAGCGCAAAACTCAATGTAAAGGCCATTGGAGTAAAGAGCTTCCGTTCCACTCTCTCAAATGCAAATAGCGGCATATAGGCTATGATAATAATCAGTGTGGCAAAGAAAATTGGTTTTGCCACCTCAGCGACACGTTTTGCTATATTTGATTCTCCTAAAAATTCATCAGGGTTATCTTCCCGTTTTTTTAGAATAGTCTCCATCATAACAATCGTACTATCCACAATAATACCGAAATCAATTGCCCCCAATGAAAGCAGGTTCGCAGGGATGTCGGTAAGCCACATAAGCATAAAGGCTATCAACAATGAGAGGGGGATGGTAATTGTGGCAAGAAGTGCACCTTTAGGACTGCCGAGAAATATAATCAATACGGCGATAACAAGAAGAATGCCGAATAAGAGTGTATGAGAGATAGTATTCAACGTCGCATCAACTAATTGAGTCCTATCATAAAAAGTGTGTATTTTAACCCCTTCCGGCAATGTATAGTTGTTAAGTTCTGTGACAGCTTCATTTATTTGTGTTAATACCTGGGACGGATTCTCATAACGTAACAATTGCACCATTCCCTCAACCCCGTCGTTATAATCAATATCTTTATCAACATAACCAAAAATTCCTTTACGTTCAAGATTGCCGTATTTCAGTTCGCCTAAATCCTTGATATAGATGGGAGTCCCGTTTGCCGTTTTTACTACTACGTTCCCAAAATCTTCTAAGTCGCGTACAAGACCAACGCCACGTATAACATAACTCAAATCTCCCCGAATAAGAGTGCTTCCTCCGGCATTAGAATTGTTTCGTTCGATTGATTCGTTTATTTCGTTGAGTGAGATATTATATTTGGTCAATTTGTTGGGGTCTATTTCTATCTGAAACTGTGTTGTGATACCACCAAAATTTGAGACATCTGCGATTCCATGAATCTGTTTTAAACGAGGAATAATAATCCAATGATTGAGCTCTGTAAGCTCTCTCAGGCTCTTGTTACCCGTAACAACATATCTGTATATCTCACCTGTGGGAGAAGTGAGTGGATCAAGTCCGGGAGTGGCATCAAAAGGCAAATCAACTTCGTTGATACGCTCCAATACACGCTGACGTGCCCAATACTCATCTACGCCATCATCAAAAACAAGAGTTATTTTTGAAATACCAAAAAAATTCTTGCTTCTCATAACCTTTAAACCCGGAATACCATTAAGTTCACGTTCAAGAGGAATGGTTATCTGCTGTTCTATCTCGGAGACTGCAAGTCCCGGAACCTGAGTTGCGACTCCGACAGACACATCGGCAATGTCGGGATAAGCGTCTATGGCGAGTTGTTTCCACGAGTAGAATCCAAGAGCGGATAACATGAGAAATATCGTCAACATCAACCAGCGGCGACTTATCAAGGTGTTCATCAACTTCTCCATAGTTTTACATATTTAGAAGGATTCCACCCTTGATTATCACATTTTCATTATCGCCTATGCCACTTAAAATACGAACACTATCAGTGTTGGCTGTTTCAATTTCAACCTTGCGGCGTAAAAACTGCCCTTTGTTTATTTCTATCAACACACAATCATTATCATCCTTTTTCATAATGGCAGTGGCCGGTAAAATAACAGCTTTGACCGGTGAGTTTATAAAATGGACTTCACAGAACATCCCGATTTTGAGGTCTCTATCGGCATTGTTACACTCAATGATTACCTCTAACGAGCGGGTTTCTTCATCTAATACTTCACCAATATGATAAATGGTTCCCCAGATGGTTTTGCTGGGATTGGCATCAGTATATACCTCTACTCGGTCACCATGTTTTATTGATCCAAAGTATTTCTCCTTGACAAGAGCTACTACCCAGACGTGCGATAAGTCGGCAATCACAGCTAACGGTTCGGAGTCCTCTTTCACATAGCTCCCTATAGTGATGTTATATTTAATAACCTCTCCGGAAATGGGAGAGACAACTTTTAATGGTTGTCCCATTTGAAGGGAGGCTGCATCTATATTGAAGACTTTCAATGTCGCTTTTGCCTGTTCAAATTCCTGTCCGGTTATGCTGGCTTCATTTTGAGCTTGTTCAAGATCTTTTTGAGAAGCCACTCCATTAACCACTAAATCCTTTTGTCGGTTGTAATTCTTTATAGCAAGTTCATTGGCTGATTTGGCTGCGAAGTAACTCTTTGCGGCATCATAAAAATCGGAAGAACCTAATTCGAAAACTGCAGAGCCGATATTTATTTTTTGTCCCAATCGAATTCTTGATTTTACGATTCGTCCCGCGAAAGGGGGCAGGATTTCGGCAATCTTGCCTGAAACGGGACGGACAGTACCGACACTTCTAAACTCTGTCGAATAGTTCTTTAATCGGGTTTTGGTAATAATTAAGTTTTTCAACGCTGGGGCATCTTTGCCTACAATTATAGTGTCTCCTTTGTACTGAATTTCTCTATTATTTTGTGTCTGATTGCTGTTCTTGCACGAAGCCAACAATATGCACAAGCATATGAATATGAGTGATTTATTCATTCTATTAATGATTATGTTATTATAGATTATTAATACCGTTCTTATTGCGGTTTTATGAATTCATAGCCTTATCATCCTGCAACGGCAAGTTGATCACTGACAATAGTGGTTTCAGGCTTGAAGAGAAAGTGCTTAAAATAAGAATGGTGGAGCTCGTAAAGAAATACAGGCTGTAGGATTCTGTGTTATGACACACTTGAAGACAGAGCTGACGATTGTCTTTAAGTAGAAAATGACTCCCAAACCAATAAAAAATATAGTTGCTTGAAGAGTCTGGAAAGAGGATAGAATGGAAATTAAAGTTAACTCATTGTCTGTATGTGTGCCTTTTTCTGCATGAGCTTGGCTGTGGAAGTGTGAGTGAGAAATTGTGATGCCGTTGATTACGTGGCCGTGATAAAAGCAAGAAATATTCACATAGTATAAAGTGAATATTACAATCAGAATTTGACCGACAATCTTTCTTCCTCTATTTGGCATCAACTACTCCTTTCATATTGTAAAAGTACAATTTATTTTGAAAAAAAATTATGTAACCAATGGTATATATGTATTTACGTGCAAAAATCTCAATTTACCATAAAGTAGAGATAAAAAAAGAGGTCGGAAGAAACTTCGACCTCTAATGGTTGTAATTAGTTGGTATTATAGTAATTCGGTTATTTCTTTTTAATGGCATCCCATATTTTAGCCTCAGGGATTTTTTTTGTGCAGAAGAACCAATCATAGCAATGCATCTCATCTTTACTCTCCATACGCTCTTTTGCGACTCCGCAAGAACCGGCTGTAGGCACGATAACATCATCTCCGGGTCTCCAGTCCGCCGGCAAGGCAACTCCGAACTCATCTGCCGCCTGAAGTGCCACTACAACACGATAGAGCTCATCAAAGTTACGCCCCAGGCTCAATGGGTAATAAATGATGGCTCGTATAATGCCTTTAGGATCAATAAAAAATACGGCTCTTACTGCTTTTGTGTTACTCTCACCCGGTTGGATCATTCCATATCTCTTTGCAACATCCATGGTGATATCTTCAATTAAGGGAAATTTAACTTCAATATTCTTCATCCCTTTATACTCAATTTTCTCCTTGATTGTCCTAAGCCATGCAATATGGCTGTATAGCCCGTCAACTGACAATCCTACAAGTTTGCAATTTACTTCGGTAAATTTGCTTTCGAGACTGGCAAATGTCATGAATTCTGAGGT
Source organism: Rikenellaceae bacterium (assembly GCA_034928745.1). Classification (GTDB taxonomy): domain Bacteria; phylum Bacteroidota; class Bacteroidia; order Bacteroidales; family UBA932; genus Bact-08. Next base: position 85,822 of record JAYFOS010000006.1, on the reverse strand, counting down.
GCAAACAGGAGTGAAATCTGCAGGGTGGCTGAAGAGTATCACCCAGCTTCCTTTATAGTCTTCAGGGAAATTGATGTTGCCCTGTGTTGTTACTGCTTTAAACTCTGGAGCCTTGTCACCGATACGAGGCATAGAGATTGTCTCATGTTCTAAATTTGTTTCCATAATTATCATTTTTACATTACAACATATTTAATCAAAAAAAGTTCTAGTAAAAGAATAAAATAAACAAATGTTCATTATATTTGTAGTGAACGGATGTTCATAAAAATATTGTTATGCCAAGATTTAATGGATTGGGCCCTAATGGAGAAGGGCCAATGACCGGCAGAAGACTAGGCCGGTGTAATTCTGCCAGCAGAGGCGGAGTAAGTAATGTTCAAAATCAGGATATTTCAACAGATGGCCAAAGTGGTTTTGTTGGAAGAGCCGGTGGAAGAGGCATGGGATTCAGAAGTGGATGTGGATTTCGAAGAGGAATGGGAATGCGCTTCAGAGGAAATGTATAATTATTTATCGGTAAGATGTTTCGCAAAAAAAGATTAAGATCATCTTTGGACATTGAAGATGATTCTGTGGGTTTTTGTATTTGTCCTAATTGTAATTATACAATACCTCACAGAGTCGGAGTGCCATGTAGGGGACAAATGTGTCCACATTGTAACATTTCATTGGTCAGATCAGAGAAAATGGTAAAGAATGCTGATTGTGAGAACAATATTAATGCACAAAAAAGAAACGAGACAGTTTTCCCAAAGGTCAGCAGTGAAATTTGTATTGGATGTGAGTCATGCGTTGATATGTGCCCCAGACATGCTATTATTATGGACGATGGAAAAGCGTTTATTCTTGAGAATATATGTGGTAATTGCCGTGCCTGTGTCCCGGTTTGTCCAGTAGGTGCAATAAATTAGTTGTTTATGGTATGTTATGGACCGGTCCCTTCACGACGCTTGGGAAAGAGTCTGGGAATAAACAATATACCCTTTGAGAAGGTTTGTTCGTACTCATGTATTTATTGTCAGGTAGGGTTGACAAAATATTTGAGATATACACGTGAGCCTTATATTGAACCAGAGAAGATATATGGAGACGTTGTAACACTTCTGGAAAAATTACAGCCTGCTGATTATCCGGATTACTTGACATTTGTTGCTAATGGAGAACCAACTTTGGATATAAATCTGGGGAGGTCAATAAGCCTTTTGAAGGTGTTAGGAATACCTGTTGCTGTTATTACTAACGCTTCTTTACTGTATGACAAGGAGGTTAGAAAGGATATTTCTCAGGCAGATTGGGTCTCGGTTAAGGTGGACTCGGCTGTACCTGCTATAAGAAAAAGGATTAACAGGCCTTTTCCGGGATTGACATATGATCTCTATTGTGAAGGATTGACTCTTTTTGCAAACAGCTATAATGGTGTGCTTGCTACGGAGACTATGTTGGTCCAGGGTGTGAATGATGGGGTTGATAGTTTGGATAAGACCGCTTCATTGATTAAAAATTTGAAACCTCAAGTCTCGTACATCTCTGTTCCTATTCGACCGCCGGCAATCCATAGTGCCAGATTGCCAGAAGAAGAAAAAATTAATACTGCATATCAGATTTTTACTGAAAAGGGGCTTAATTCAGAGTTGCTTGTGGATTTTGAGGGAATAGATATAGGTTACACCGGTAATGCAAAAGTTGATATTCTCAATATGTGTGTTGTGCATCCTATTAGAGAGGAGACAATGTATGAGATTCTTAATAAGGATGGTTCTGATTCAAATATTGTAGAACAATTGATCAGTTCCGGGCAAATAAAAAAAATTGAATATAAGGGAAAAATGTTTTATTTAAGAAATTTTTCAAAATAGTAGAATTATGATTTTATATATATTTTTGGCTGTATTGATTGGCAATATAGGGAGTGTAATAATGGCTTCACTTGTATTGCGTCTGAAAAAAGAAAATTTACAGAAAGTTACAAGACACATAAATGCTTTTGCCGGGGGAACTCTTTTAGGAGCAGCGTTTATAGGGATGTTACCCAATGCAATAAATATAGGGGGAGCAGCAATCTCATATGTAGTCCTCGGGGGAATTTTATTCTTTTTTTTAATAGAAAAAATTATGATTTGGAGAGTATGCACCGACGAGAATTGTGACAGACATAGTCGTGCAGGTGCCATGATGTTGATGATAGGAGATTCCTTTCATAATTTTCTGGATGGGATTGTGATTGCGGCAGCATTTCTTCATTCCGTTTCTTTTGGTATAGTAGTGGCACTTTCTGTTTTTGCACATGAAATACCTCAGGAAGTTGCAGATTTTGGAGTTATTATAAAGGCAGGTTTTTCAAAAAGAAAGGCTATTCTTATGAATTTGCTTTCCGGGTTGACTGCCTTTTTGGGAGCTATGCTGGCATGGAGTTCCGCCCTATCTGCGGAAAAATCCATGCCATACATTTTTGCAATCTCTGCTGCTGGATTTATATATATAGCACTTGCCGACTTAATACCGGAGCTTCATAAAAAAAACTCGACGCAACAATCTGTTTATCAGTTTGTCTTTCTTATCGCCGGGATATGTGTGATTATCTTGTCTGTAATAACTAAACCATAGTATTATGAAAACAAATCGTATAGTTGTAATCGGAGGATCTGCCGCAGGTCCGAAAGCTGCATCAAGAGCCAGAAGACTTGATGAAAACGCGGAAATTACCATTATTCAGAAATCCCCGGACCTGTCAATGGCATCGTGTGGATATCCATATTATATAGGAGGCTTTTTTGATGATAGGAATCAATTGCTTTGCTCTCCTGCCGGAGTTGTCAGAGATTCGAATTTTTTCTGGAACGCTAAAAAGATAGTGACAAAAGTCAGTACCGAGGTTTTATCGATTAATCGGACTGAAAAAAAAGTGACATTCAGGAACTTATTAACAGGAGAAGAGGGGGAAATAGAGTTTGATAAACTTATTATAGCAACGGGGGCGATTCCTAGGAAACCTCAGTTGCCTGGTATTGAACTAAGTGGGGTGACAGCTTTACAGTCAATTCAGGATGCTGATTTTCTGAGGAAGGTGCGAGATGACGGCAAGATAAAGAAAGCGGTTGTAATTGGTGGAGGATTGATTGGAATAGAGACATGTGAAGCATTGCATCTTGCCGGGGTAGATATAACTCTGGTTGAGCAATTGCCGCAATTGTTGTCTTTTCTTGATACTCAGATGGCAAGATTGGTAGAGAGATATATAAAGAGTAAGGCGAATCTTATTCTCAACAATGGGGTAGCTGAATTTATCGGAGAAAACGGGAAACTTACAGCGGTAAGACTAAGAGATGGAGTTGTAATTCCTTGTGAACTGGCAGTTGTAGCTATAGGTGTTTTCCCGAATATAAAACTTGCAAAGGATGCCGGGCTTGAGATTGGAGTGCGGGGTGGAATAATTGTCAACAAGTATATGCAGACATCAGACAATAATATCTATGCTGTGGGGGATTGCGTGGAGATACCTAATCTTATAACCGGTTCTAATGTGCATGCTCCGTATGGGGATTTGGCCAATCTCGAAGGCAGAGTTGCGGGAGAAAATGTGATATCAGGGAACGTGGCAACTTTCCCCGGAACAATACAGACCGGGATTTGCAAGGTGTTTGAATATGGTGTGGGATCGACGGGCCTGAATGAACAGAATGCATTGAACAGTGGAATTGACGATGTGGAAGTCGTTATCAATGCGAGTTTGGACAAGCCCGGATTTATGAATGGTACGTTATTAATTACCAAGTTGGTTGTAAGGAAGTCGAGTGGGGTTATAATTGGGGCACAAGTACTAGGCATGGGCGATGTCAGCAAGCAGTTGGCTATATGGGCAATGGCAATTAAGGGAAATCTTACCGTTGAGGATATGGTTAATGCGGATCTTCCATATGCACCTCCTTATTCGCTTGCAATTGATCATAGTATAGCTACTGCCCATATTATGCAAAATAAATTGCGACACTTGTTCTCAGGTATAACTGCAGAACAACTTAAGGAAAAATTGGACGAAAAAGAGACCCCTTTCTGTCTTGATGTCAGAAATCCTGCAGAGTACGAGCAAATGAGGCTAGGCATAGGGGAGACGCTTATACCGCTAGGTCAGCTAAGAAAAAGAATCGGTGAATTGCCCGTGGACAAAAACAGCGAAATAGTCACATGGTGTAAGATATCTTTGCGAGGTTATGAGGCAGCATTAATCCTACAGGCTAATGGGTATAAAAATGTCAGGGTCCTTGAAGGAGGAATCATGGCATGGCCATATAAAAGAGAGAAGTAATATATTATAGAGCGAGATAATTCAACTCCAATACAACATTGTTGTATTTTGAGAGCCAGTCTAGATACTCTATTTCAATAGTTATAGCGTTTTCTATACTTTGAACATATTGGAAGAGGTCTATCTTAGCTGCCTGGTAATCTGTTTCCGCGTTTTGTGATATCTCCGCGCTTAGCTTAATGCCGGTTGATGTAAAATAGTTGAGAGATTCCCTTAATTTCTTGATTTCATTCATCAACTCCTCTCTTTTAAATTTTAGTTTTCTTTGAAGATCTTCCTTGTCATTTTCAGCAATAGAAATAGAAATTTTATCTGATTTGATTTTTGCTTTCTGGCCTGAAAAAAGAATAGGTATAGAAAAACCTATCTCATATCCGAGATAGTTCTTGGAGTTTGGAAATTTGTTAGTTCCGTTGTATAAGGATATTGTGATATCCGGCAGAAGAAGGCTCTTTTCAACTTTTAGTTGATTTTCATGAATCCGGCTTACAAGTTCCTTATACTGAACTCCGGGATTCATCCTAAGTGGTTGATTGGAAATCATGAGTTCTACACAATCCATCTTTGGTATGGTGAAAGAGGTGTTGTCGTTCATGAGCAACATCAGTTTCTTGGTTGCTGTTGCAGCATCATATCTAAGATGATCAATTGCAATAAGGATTTGCTGATGCGCAGCCCTGAAGTTTAGAACCTCAAGGTTTGATGTCTTGCCGGTTTTGTGATTTTTGTCAACTTCGTTTTTCAGATTCGTATATATACTGTCAAGGTGTCTGTAATACTTTTCTTTATTTTCAATGTAATTTATATTGTAATAGGCCATGGAGACCTCTTTTATAAGTTTCAGGCGTTGGTTCTCCAGCTCCTTTTCTGCAAGAGATACCGAGGTCTTGTTAAGATTGTTCTGATGAATATATGTGGATGGGAAATTAAAACTTTGTTCCACACCGAATATGTTCAAAGGATGTCCGTTATCTGCAACATTGTTTTTGTCCTGTCCAATAAAGAATTGAGTCTTGTCAAATGTATATGCGGTTTTTCTGAGAACCTTGCTTTGTTCAACGGCAAGGACATAATTATTATACTCGATATTATTCTTTAATGCGATCTCAACTGCATCAGGAAGAGTCAACTCTTTTTTAGGGTCTTCTGCATTGGCCGGGTGGGAAAGTAATATAAATACAAGGGAGATTGTAAGAAAAAATGTTTTCATGATGGGGTTATAATAAATTTTACAACTACAAAAATAGAAAACTTATAATATTGAGCAAATGTTTATTATATTTGTAGCGAACAAATGCTCATAATATGCCGAGACAAAAATTAATGCGAAAAATAGATAAGTTGCCTACATTCAAGGGATTTAAGCCTGTGGGTAAAGCCGAGGATGTCGTTCCGGTAGTAATGTGTCTAGAGGAGTATGAGTCAATACGCCTTAGTGATTATATTAATTTAAGCCAAGTCGAGGCTTCTGCTGTAATGGGGGTTTCAAGACCGACATATACGAGGATATATGACATGGCAAGGAAAAAAATTGCTCAGGCATTTATTGAGGGAAAACCTATTGTTTTCGAGGGTGGAAAGGTCTATTTTGATAGCGACTGGTTTCATTGCATTAAGTGTGATTGCTATTTTGATCACCTCAGAAAAGAGGTTTCTGTGGAGAAATGTGCACTGTGTGGTTCTTCTGAGATAGAGCAGTTTGTAGATATAAAAAAAGAGGCGGATTCTTCAGAAATTAGATGTGCCGGAAGGATGCGGGGCATAGCTAAAGGTTGCAGAGGACGTGGAATATTCAACAATATATAATAATAAATATGAGAGTAGCAATAACAGCAACGGGGAATAGTCTGGAATCCAAAGTAGATAGTCGGTTTGGACGTTGTTCCTATTTTGTTTTTTATGATACCGAATCTGAGTCGGTAGAATTTTTGCCTAATGCAAACAGAGAGAGTGTCGAGGGAGCCGGCCCGGCATCTGTACAAACAGTAGCTTCCAAGGGCGCTCAAAAAGTTGTGTCCGGGGAGTTTGGAGCTAAAGTAAAGGCTATTTTTGATCAGTTGCAAATTCAGTTGATAATGATTCCTGATTCAAATCGCACAGTGGCTCAAATAATTGAAATGTTAAATAAAAGTAAATAGATATGAAGTATGTTTTTGCAATCCCTTTAGAGGGTGGTAAGCTTTGCTCACATTTCGGACATTGTGAGCAGTTCTCAATAATCAATGTGGAAGATAAGTCTATTATGGCAGATAAATTGGTTACCCCTCCTCCTCATGAGCCTGGCTTGTTGCCAAGATGGCTTGCTGATATGGGCGTGACAAATATTATTGCTGGTGGTATGGGGCAGAGAGCACTGGATCTATTTGAGCAAAACAAAATAGATGTAAACTATGGGGCACAGAGCAAAACTCCAAAAGAGCTTGTTCAGGATTGGCTTGACGACACCCTGCAACTAGGAGGTAATTCTTGTGATCATTAATGTGTTATGGAAACTCATCCAATACCACAGAAATACTTTTTGACTCATAAACAATTGGGAACATGGGATAGTGGATTCTTAAAAGAGGCAGTAAGACCTGTTCTTGACAATGAACAAATAAGGCTCTCTTATGATTGAAAAGTCGCAACCAAGAATTGCTGTAGCCAGTGGAAAAGGGGGAACCGGAAAAACATTTGTCTCATCAAATCTCTTTAATTCGCTACACTTGTCAGGACATAGTGTTGCCCTGATAGATTGTGATGCAGAAGAGCCAAATGTGATAGAGTTTGTCAAAGGGGAGCAGGTTGATTGTGTTGAGGTTTCACAGAAAGTACCATTCGTACTACAGCCCAATTGTGTCTTTTGCGGAAGGTGCTTTGAATATTGCAGTTATAATGCAATAATGTTTCTTCCGGAATCAAATTTTATAAAAGTTTTGGATGATTTGTGCCACAGCTGTGGGGCATGTATGGAGGCTTGTACTATTGGGGCAATGTCAGAAAATGATAAACATTTGGGAACGATTGTCAAATATAAAGTTTCAGACTCATCTGAAGTAATAGAGTCTCGTTCAGATGTCGGGGCTTACTCTCCTGTTACAGTGATAAAAAGGGCATTAAAAAATTTGAATTCCGGTAGGATTACAATTATGGATTCTCCTCCCGGCATCTCTTGTCCTTTTATTGCTACAGTGGATAAAGCTGATTATGCTGTTTTAGTTACGGAGCCGACTCCTTTTGGCTTGAATGATTTAAAACTGGCGGCTGAGACATTGAGAAAAATGTCAAAACCCTTTGGTGTTATTGTAAATAAGTCTGGATTGGGAAATAATGATGTTTATAAATGGCTTGATGATAATAATGTACAACTTTTGATGGAGATTCCGTTTGACAGGGAAATTGCAAAAGTGTATTCAGAGGGTAATTTATTGACAGATTTGAATGAAAAGTATAGGGGGGATTTTGTGACTCTGTACAGCAGAATAAAGGAGGATTTGGAGAATTATGACTGAGATTGCAATACTAAGCGGAAAAGGAGGTACCGGAAAATCAACTCTTTGCGCCTCATTTGCAACAATAGAACAAAAGGTTATTGTTGCAGATTGTGATGTTGATGCAGCAGACATGTATCTTATATTATCTCCGGAAGATTATATCGAGAACAGTTTTGTAACCGGTTATAAAGCAAAACTGGATCAGGCAACTTGTACAAAATGTGGATTGTGTATTGAAAAATGTAGGTTTGGGGCAATATCCATGGTTGAAGGAGATGTTATCATATCCGATACCTCATGCGATGGGTGCAAACTTTGTTCAAGGCTTTGTCCGACACAATCGATCACAATGATTCCAAGCGATAAAAGCAGTTGGTATATCGGTAATTATAGAAATGGAAAATTAGTCCATGCCAGATTGGATCCCGGAGAGGAAAATTCCGGTAAATTAGTGAGTGTAGTAAGAGAGAAAGCGAGAAAGTTAAGTGATGAAACGAAGTGGAAATATATAATAATTGACGGACCGCCGGGCACAGGATGCCCTGTTATTGCATCAATTACCGGAGTGGATAAGGTTGTTGTAGTTACAGAACCGACAAAAAGTGGATTTCATGACTTAAAACGGCTGATGGAATTGATTTATAATTATAGAATCAAACCATATGTCGTAATCAACAAATCAGATCTTAACGCTGAGATAAGCAGTGAGATTGAGAATTGGTGTGATGCTAAGGGCGTCTGCATTGCCGGGATTATTCCTTTTGATGAGAAGGTTGTTCAGGCTATGCTCGATTGTAAAAGTATCGTTGAATGGAGTCCGGGGAGTGAAATTAGTTCGATTATAAAATCAATATGGGAAACAGTTATTAAAGATTAATAAAAACAGTAATGGAAAAAAATAAACCTTTTGAAAAATTTGAATTGTCAAATATTAAGAATATAATTGTAGTAGCATCCGGAAAAGGAGGTGTGGGAAAATCGACAGTGGCAACAGGGCTTGCTCTTTCACTGGCACTTGAGGGGCATTCCGTAGGGCTTTTAGATGCTGATATTTATGGCCCGTCAATGCCCACAATTTTTAATCTGCACAATGAGAGACCTGATGTTATATCGGAGAATGGCAAGAACACGATGCAGCCTGTTATGCGATATGGCATTAAGATAATGTCGCTTGGTTTTTTTATAGACATTAGTCAGCCGATGTTATGGAGAGGCCCATTAGCTGCAAGTGGTTTGAAACAGCTTATGAATGATACGGAGTGGGGAGAGTTGGATTATCTGATTATTGATACTCCTCCGGGAACGGGAGACATTCATATTACGCTGTTGCAGCAATATAATATAAATGGAGTTGTTATAGTAACTACTCCTCAGTTGCTTGCCTTGTCTGATGTCCAAAAAGCCATATCCATGTTCAGAGATCCGAATGTAGGGGTGCCTGTCTTGGGTGTGGTGGAGAATATGTCTTGGTTTACCCCTGTAGCCCATCCTGATGAGAAGTATTTCTTATTTGGAAAAGGTGGTGGAGAAAAATTGGCAAAGAAGTTCAACATTCCGCTTCTTGCGCAGATACCTATAAATGAAAAACTCTGTGAAAGCTGTGATTGGGGAGATCTTGACCAATTATTCAATGATCCTGCAATAAAAAGCGGGTTTGAAGATTTAGTAAAAGCCATATTAAAATAGGTTTAAGAATGGAACTTCTGAAGGAACTAAAAAAAGATTTTCGATTTATCGAAGGTTTTAAGGCTTGTATAAGCTGTGGCACATGCACTGCAATCTGCCCTGCAGCCGAGTTCCGTGACTATGATCCGAGGCTGATTGTGGAGAGTGTGCAAAGTGGTAACGAGGCTGAAATAGAGAGGCTTCTTAAGAGTGATACTATATGGTATTGCGGTGAGTGTCTTTCCTGCAAGACAAGATGTCCGCGCGGCAATACGCCGGGTTACATTGTCCAGGCTTTGAGAGCCCTATCAATTAAAACGGGGTTTTTCATATTCAGCGAGCAGGGCAGGAAGCAATTGGCAATAAAGCGGACAGTCGGAGACCATATTCTTAAATATGGCTACTGTGTCTATATTGACGAAATTGATACCGGGATGTACCCTGAGCAGGGACCTGTGTGGGATTGGCTTAGGGAGAACAGGGCAGAAGTTCTTGGAAAACTAAAAACAAATTACAATAAAGCAGGAAGTGGTACATTGAGGCAGACTTCAGAGGAGTCGCTAAGTGATTTGAAAAAGATTTTTGATGAGACAGGCGGAACTGAAAGAATGAATACCATTGAAGAGTACAGCCGTCAGGCTGCCAATCGGATGGGAATTGAATTCAGTGAGGGGAGAGATGACTATTTTATGGAGGTATATGAAAAATAGCAGTTATGCAATCAACTAATAGAGACTCCGCATGGGAGTCATACCAAAAGCATATAGCTGAGGACAAATATTATTTTGCAAGAAGCTGTATCAGGCAAAATTTCTTTCCTGCAGCAGAGGGTTTGTTCCTCGATATAATGAGGAATAATCTGGAAAAGGATATCTATGATGATGAACGTCAAACAACATGTACCGGGATTGCTTATCACTCAGGTGTGATCCCGTTTGAAACGACAATGGGTGTCATTGCAAGGCAGTTCTCACTTATGACAGAGGCCGGATACGAGAATTTTGTAGTCTCATGTGTTACATCATTCGGCTTATATACTGAGACATTGGAGACGTGGAAAGAGTTCCCGGAAAAGGAGAGGGAGATAAGAGAAGCACTTAAGAGAGCCACGGGAAGAAGTTTCGAAATTCCCAAAAACCTTGTTCATGCAAGTGATTTGATTTATAAGTTTAGAAAAGAGATCTCTGCTCAGTTGAAGTACCGTCTTGTAAACAATAAGACCGGGCAGCCATTAAATGTGGTTGATCATATCGGATGCCATTATGCAAAGATTTTTCCTAAGGAGGGGATTGGAGGAGCAGAGTTTCCTTATGTGCTCGCAGGTCTGATAGATGAGTGGGGGGGGGCACAGGTGGATTATCCTGAGCGACGGCATTGTTGCGGATTCGGATTCAGGCAGTATCTTTTAAAATCAAATAGGAGCTACTCTGTTTCAAATACAAAGAAGAAGCTGGATTCCATGAAGCCATATCATCCTGATCTGATAATTGCAAATTGTCCCGGATGTACATTCTTCCTTGACAGATGGCAATATGTAATATCTGAAATGGAAGGGAAAATTTATGGTGAAAACGGTTATGGAATTCCGGTCCTGACTTATGAAGAGCTGGCCGGGCTACTCATGGGATATGATCCGTGGGAAATTGGACTACAGCTTCATCAGGTAGCCGTGGAGCCATTGTTGGACAAACTCGGGATCAAGTACAATCCTGACGATAAGTATAAAGGGCAGAACGGAAAAATATTGAAACTTCCGCAACCATCGTTGTTGAAGATGTACTAGATTAATATATGTTAATAAGTAGAGGCTGTCTGAAAATCAGACAGCCTCTATTTCATATAGTCTTGGAAAGGATTACTTCATTCCGAGTTTCTCAAGCAGAGCCTCGGGTCTTGGATCTCTGCCCCTGAAATTACGGTAGAGGACATCGGCATCCATCAGATTTCCTTTTGACAGGATATTTTCTCTGAAAGAAGCAGCGACCTCTTTGTTGAATATACCTTTTTCCTTGAACAGGGAGAATGCATCAGCTTCAAGTACCTCCGCCCATTTGTAGCTGTAATATCCGGCTGAGTATCCTCCTGCGAATATGTGGCTGAATGACGGTGACATACATGTAGAGTCAATAAGAGGCATAAGTTGCGCTTTTTTAGTTGCTTCACGTTCAAACTCCATAACTCCTTGTTGAGGAGCTGCTGTCAGAGTGTGCCAGGCCATGTCGTTTATGCCGAAAGAGAGTTGTCTGACACTACTGTAACCACTAAGATAATTCTTTGAGTCGATGATCTTCTTGATTAGCTCCTGCGGTATAATTTCCCCGGTTTCATAATGTTTGGCAAATGTTACGAGAAAATCAGGCTCTGTTGCCCAGTTTTCCATAATCTGTGAAGGAAGTTCGACAAAATCTCTCTTTACACTTGTACCTGTAAGGCTTGGATAGCTGCCTTCCGCAAGCATCCCGTGGAGTGCATGCCCGAATTCGTGAAGCAGAGTTGTAACCTCATCAAATGTGAGCAGTGACGGTTTGCTATCAGTCGGTTTTGTAAAGTTCAACACAAGAGTGACAAATGGCCTGTATTCAACCCCGCCCATTATATATTCATCTCTGAAGGTTGTCATCCATGCACCGCTTTTCTTGCTTTCACGAGGGAAGTAATCAACGTACAAAAGAGACATGAAACGGCCGGAAGCATCATAAACTTCAAAAGCTTTTACGTCAGGGTGATATACCGGAATTGAGTCGTTCCTCTTGAATTTAAGTCCGTAGAGAGAATCTGCAAGACTGAAGACGGCATTCTCTACGTTTTCAAGTTTAAAGTAGGGCTTCAGAATTTCATCGTTTAACGAATACTTTTCATTTTTATATTTTTCAGAGTAGTAACTGAAATCCCATGGCATAAGTTTGCCTTCAAATCCATTGGCATTTGCATAAGCTTGAATGCTGGCAAGATCCTTTTTAGCGTAAGGAAGTGATTTGTCTAGCAAATTACTTAAAAATGCATTGACTGTCTCCTGGTTTTTAGCCATATTGTCGGAAAGCACATAATCTGCATGATTTTTAAATCCCAGCAGTTTAGCTCTTTTTGCCCTGAGATCGACAATTTTCTTAATAACCTCCTGATTGTCGAATTCTCCGCCGAAAGCCTTTTTGTTTGACTCTTTCCAGATTTTTTCCTTAAGCTCGCGATTCTCGCTGTATTGGAGAAATGGGCCGTAGCTTGGATACTGAAGGGTATAAACCCACCCTGTCAAAGAGCGTTGTTTTGCCTCTGCGGCTCCCATCTCAATTACAAAATCAGGCAATCCCTTTAGTTGTGCGCTGTCTGTTATATGAAGGAAAAACTTGTTTGTTGCACCTAAAAGGTTCTGGTCAAACTTTTGTCCAAGCTGAGACAGCTCATTGTCAATCTGTTTAAGCTGAGCCTTCTGGTCTGCCGGAAGGTTGGCACCATTTCTGGTGAACCCCTTGTATGTCTCTTCAAGTAACCTCATTTGCTCCTGATTGAGCTTTGACGAATCTTTTGTCTCATAAACAGCTTTAATCCTGCTGAAGAGTTTTTCGTTGAGAAGTATATCGTTGCTGAAATCTGTCAGCATAGGAGATACCTCAAGTGCAATCTTCTGCATGACAGAGTCTGTGTTGGAACTGTTCAGTGCAAAGAAGATTGATGCAACATTGTTAAGCCCGCGGCTTGCAAACTCCAAAGCCTCTACAGTATTGGCAAAAGTGGGAGCTTCGGTGTTATTGACAATGGAGTCGATCTTCGCCTTAGCTGCAGCCATCTCAGCCTCAAACGCCGGTTTGAAATGCTCGTTTTTAATTTTGTCGAATGCCGGAGCTCCATACGAATTATCTGATTTGACCAAAAGGGGGTTATCTGTCATTTTCTGTTTACATGAATATAAAGCAATCAGGGAGACCCCGACTAGTACTATTCCAAGTTTGTTCATATATTACTGAGTTTGAATTACTAGATATTTTGTCTGTTCCCAGAATGCTTTAGGATCTGTAATCTTAAGCACGAGCATTCCGGCTGAGTCCTCTTCAAGAGAGTATGTTCCTGTCGGATGGAGTGACATAACCTTTGCCTTGCTTGCATTAAGGTTGATTTCTGAAAGTTCGCGGATGTCAATCTTTACAAAAGCTGATTGCTCTGCCTGATATGAGATTTTTGCAGATCTGAACAATCCGCCTTTTGACATAACGTTGGCTGCAATGAGGTCGGCTTTTGTGCCAACGATATAGTAAGCAGTATTGATCTGGGCATCCTGTGAAGATATGGTCTGCTTCTGAGATGAACTCTCTGCACTTAAGGTTGAAACATCGTTCTTGAGTGTGGTGACGGTCTCATCCAATGTGGCAATTTGCTGAGTCTTTACTTTGATCTGATTATCTTTTTCCTCAAGTTGTCTGCCAAGGTCTGCTATAAGTTCGGATTTAGCCTCAAGCTCTGCTGTAAGGGCATTCAGCCTTTTTGTAAACTGTGCAGATTGGATTCTGTTGTCATTTTTGAGTTTGGATATCTGTTTCTTGTAATTTGAAATAGCCTCACCAATGGCAGTCACGTCTGACATTAGACGATCCCTTGAGCCGGCATTTACTTCAGCTCCACCTTTCTGAGATTGGAGTACAAGTATATTTTCTGCTTCGCGGATAGATTTCAAACCATTCTCAACCTCGTTCAGGGTTGCGAATACCTCTTCAAACTCAGCGCTCTTTGCAGATGCAGATACAGACAATGAGTCCATCTGTGCCTGAAGGGCTTTGTATTTTTTTGAGCTCTCCACACATGATGTCAGGGAGATGGCAAATAAAGCCAATAAAGAAAAGATGAATAATTTTTTCATGATATAGTTAATTAAGTAGTTCCGATACTGTTTTTAAATAAAATTAATCTCAAATGTAGCTATATTTTTGGTTGAAAGGAAAAATAGTTGCTTGCCGTCAATTTGTTCTCATGTGTCTTTCTTCACAGTCGGACCGATAATTCTTATTTTACAGTCAGATTGGATTACATATCCAATATCATAGCAATAAAAACAGGGATCCTCCGAGACCTGAAACTCCAAAGATGTAAAATGATTAAAATCAAACCCTTCACTTTTAGCCTGTATGACTGTTATTTCGCTCTCGCCTCCGGTAAGAAATCTTTGCAATATCCTGTAATTCTTCAGAAGTATGCGGTTGGTATGGTGTATGACCATTTCCCCTTTCAATTTTTTGTTATGAAATGAGTTCCTGCACATATCTGAGCAAAATTTCTTGTCACTTCTTCCTCGGATGCCTTTTCCACATTCAATACAAAACTTCATTTTTTTCTTTAAAGATATTAGAATGACCTTTTAAAAAGGCTCATAATCAGAAAAATATCCAGATGAAAAAATTGATTTTTCTTATACTAGTAATTTGAGCGAAAGATAGAATCATAAACTATTCATATTAAATGGATATAAGCGTTTATAATTGAATAATTGATTGTTTTCTATCTTAATTAGCCTCGTGAAAATTAAAATTATTTATCATGGAAAATTCAGTTAACAGGGTAGAGTTAAGAGGCAATGTGGGGTTTGATCCTAAAATAGTTGACCTCGAAGATGGTGGTAGTTTTATGAAACTGTCACTGGCGACCAATGAGACATTTAAAAACAGAAAGGGAGAGCTTCAGGAGGAGACGGTATGGCATAATGTGATTGCCTGGTATGGGAAAAATATGCCGGATTTTTCACAAATCAGAAAAGGAAGCCGCCTTTTTGTTGTGGGACGTATCAAGCCTGTCCAGTACCAGACAAAGAGCGGAACGGAACGACAGACATACGAGATTGTGGCAATAAATATCAAGCAGTTGGACAACGAGGGTAAGGAATAAAAATTTTGTTGTAATTTTACGGATTCAAATAACCGTAAAATGAGAGAATTTACTATTTACAATTCACTTTCGAGGAAAAAGGAGAAGTTTGAACCGATACATCCGGGAATGGTGGGATTATATGTATGCGGTCCCACTGTATATGGTGATGCACATTTAGGACATGCCAGACCTGGTATAACTTATGATGTCTTGGTGAGGTTGTTCCGGAATCTCGGATATAAAGTCAGATATGTAAGAAATATTACAGATGTAGGACATCTGGAAAATGATGCGGATGAGGGAGACGATAAGATAGCGAAAAAGGCGAAACTTGAGCAACTTGAGCCTATGGAGATTGTGCAGCGCTACACAAACAGATATCACGACTCCATGAGGTTGCTCAATACCCTCTCTCCGGATATAGAGCCTAGAGCTTCAGGTCACATCATTGAACAAATTGCTCTGGTAAAAAATATATTTGACAAGGGTTTTGCTTACGAAAGCAACGGTTCGGTCTATTTTGACGTGGAAAGTTATAACAGAAAATACAGATATGGCGTTTTGTCCGGCAGACAACTAGAGGATCTTCAGTCAAATTCCAGAGCATTGGACGGACAGGACGATAAAAAGTCCTCATTTGACTTTGCTCTCTGGAAGAAGGCTTCCCCGGAGCATATCATGAAGTGGCCCTCTCCATGGAGTGACGGATTCCCGGGTTGGCATCTTGAATGTTCAGCCATGAGTGCAAAATATCTGGGAGAGGAGTTTGATATTCACGGTGGCGGTATGGATCTTCTGTTTCCCCATCATGAATGTGAACTGGCACAGAATACGGCAAGCAGGGGAAAAGGCGGGGTGCGTTACTGGATGCACAACAATATGATAACTATAAACGGCCAGAAGATGGGTAAATCCCTCGGAAACTTTATTACGTTGGACGAGTTGTTTACCGGTAAGCATAAGATGATTATACAGCCCTACTCTCCTATGACTGTGAGGTTTTTCATCCTTCAGGCTCATTACAGAAGCACCCTTGATTTCAGCAATGAAGCTTTGTTGGCTTCCGAGAAAGGTCTCAAAAAACTTCTTCAGGCTTCAAAAGATGTGGCCGGATTGCCGATTTCGGAAACAGCAGGAGAGACTGGAGTGACCCAGATTGTAGAGAATATCTATGATGCTTTGTGTGATGATCTGAATACACCAATAGCGGTCTCGCATGTTTTTGATGCAGTGAGAATCGTAAATCAGGTGAAAGATAAACAGATATCAATTTGTAATGAGGATAAAAAAAGACTTGTATTTATCTTTGAGGAATTACTGGCCGGAGTCTTGGGCATTCAGGATGAGAAATCCGATGATAAAGGCCTTGAAGTTCTTGATGGTGTGGTCAGGATGGTATTGGACATGCGTACTGATGCAAAAAAGAACAAAGATTTTGCAAAAAGTGATAAGATAAGAGATGATCTGAAAGCTCTGGGGATTGAAATCAAAGACACAAAAGATGGTACAGAGTGGAATTTGTAGTTGAATTGGTTCGTTAATATGTGTGGATAAAAATGTATCAGAGTCATAAGCTATATGTAAAACCAGACACAAAAGTTCTGGAAATGATCGAGGAGAATCACTCTCTTTTGCTGTTTCTGGAGCATCTTGAGATTGATTTTTCAGTGGGAGATAAAAGTGTCATGGTATTATGCCGGGAATATAATGTCGATCTGAATTTATTCTTGATTATTGCAAATATGTACAACGGATTCTATCCGGATAGGGAAGATGTACAAAGAATCCGTGATATATCCGGAGTTATCCGGTTATTAAAGAATAGCCATCTCTTTTTTAAAGAGGATAAATATGTAGAGATAAAAAACAGTCTTGAAACATTAAAAAGACTATATGACACTGAGGATATCCCATTAATTGAGAAATTTTTTGATGATTACTTTAATGAGGTTGTTGAACATCTTGATTATGAGGATAATATTGCATTCCCGTATTTTCTCGCTCTTTTAGATTCCGGCAGTAAACTCTCGGAATCAATGTTTAAAGTCTCCGTATATAAGGACAATCATAGTGATATTGAGACCAAACTGACAGACCTGAAAAATTTGCTTCTTAAATATATTAAATTACAAGGCAATTTATCTGTGCGCAGAAAGTTTCTTATAAGTCTGTATGAGTTGGAATCAGACCTTGTGATACATTCTCTGATTGAAGAGCTGATTCTTTTACCTCTTATAGCCAGAGTGGAAAAGGAGCGATCAAATGGATAAATGCAAGAGAACCATAGCAATAATTGACCCTTCAAATATTGTTTGTGAGGGTCTGATGAGTTTGTTGCTTAGAAGTGAAAAACACTATTTTTTCTATAAGTTTGATGATCTTGACGAATTCTGGAAGTTTAATGAAAGAGAAAATGTAGATATGGCTATTATCAGCCCTCTTTTTTTACAGAATAGACTAACTTATTTTAGCAAGATGAAACGGCAATATCCTGAAATTTCGTGGATTGGTGTGGTTTATTCCTTGTTTGAAGATAAGATTCTATCCATGTTTGATGGGATTATATCAATAACGGATTCAAAAGAGAGGGTTTCAGAGATAATAAAAAAGGCGCTAAAGAAGCAGTGTAGTTGTAATAATAACCAACATGATGATCTTTCTGAAAGGGAAATTGATGTGCTTGTCCTGCTGGTTGACGGATGTTCAAATAAGGAGATTGCCGATAAATTGTGTATCAGTATACATACTGTAGTTACTCACAGGAAAAATATCTCAGAGAAAACAGGAATAAAGAGTCTATCCGGTTTGACAATATATGCCATTTCGAAAAAGATAATCAATCCCATTTTCTAATGACATTTTCTACCTAATTTCCCCTTTTTATGTGATTGTATTGAGCTACTGAATGTCATTACTTTGTATCTATTATTTAATTGATACTAATAAAGTAATGAGAAAATTTTTTTTGATTGCATTTTGTTTATGTATATCGGTTGTAACCAATGCTCAGACCAAAAGTGATGCAATGCTTTTTGGCGATGTGAAGTCTTTAACAACACAGAAACATATCCCATATGCTACGATTGTTGTAAAAAACACTAATATGGGAACGTCTGCCGACGGGTCGGGGCATTTCAAGTTGGCAAATCTTCCTTTAGGTAAATGCTTGATTGTTGCACATGCAATGGGCTATAAATCTAAGGAAATGGAGGTTGAAATGAAGGCCGGGCAGGTTGTCTCTCTCTTTTTTGAATTGGATGAAGATCTGCTTAACCTAGAACAACTGGTTGTGACTGCAACCAGAACAGAACACTATATAAAGGATGTTCCGGTAAGAACAGAAGTTATTACAGCAAAAGCCCTTGAAAATAAAAACGCCACCAATCTTTTTCAAGCCTTAGAGGGAACACCCGGTGTCAGAGTGGAAAATCAATGTCAGTATTGTAATTTTACCATGGTTCGTATGCAGGGTTTAGGCGCTGAGCATACTCAGGTGCTGATTAACGGGCAGCCAATGTATTCCGGTCTAGCCGGGATATACGGGCTTCAACAATTGAGTACTGTGGATATTGGGAAAATTGAGGTTGTTAAAGGTGCCGGTTCTGCACTATATGGCAGTGGGGCTGTGGCAGGGGCAATCAATATTGTAACAAAGGAGCCTTCGTATGAGCCTTCAACTACTCTTGACATACAATTGGGAAGTTACGGAACAAATAAATATGATATATCTTCTTCTATGCGGAATGAAAAGGGCAATATGGGAGTTGTAATATTTGCACAAAGGTATACTGAGGATGCTATAGACGAGACAGGTCCTGGTTTTACCAAGAAAGAGGTGAAAAAGAAAGATGGGATTTCAGATAGGGTAATGACTAATTTGACTAACGCTGGTTTTGGACTCTATTTTGACAATTTGTTGGTAAAAGGTGATAAACTTGTTGTTAGAGGAAAATCTGTTTTTGAAAAGAGAGAAGGGGGGACCATGACAGATGACTATTTCCGTAATCCGCTCACAGACGGTACGGAGGGCATAACAACAGACCGTTATGAAGCCTCGTTGAATTATACAATAAAAATTAAGAAAAGATCCGAGCTGAATTTTTCATTCGGTTATGTTAACCATAAGAGAAATGCAACCAATGACTCCTTTCTGGGGGATTATATGAGTACTCATAATGATAGTGTGCCAGATGTACGTAGTATGAGGCCGTATCTTGCAAGTGAAAATTCCTATACATCTACACTTTCATTTGCTACAAGATTGACAAACCACAATCTGATTGCCGGCATACAGGGATTTTGTGATAAGTTGGAAGAGTCGGGAATGTATGTAGTAGTAGATGAAACCAGCAGATATTTAGGACAATCTTATCGTTCTGTGGCAGATAAGAATGCAAGAGAATTCGGACTTTTTCTACAAGATGAATGGACAATCGGTGAAAAGTTTATGGTTGTACCTGGGATAAGATTTGATAGCCATTACTCTTCGGAGGAGTACACTTCAAACAAGCAAGTCTCCTCAATAAATGATTTTCCCAGGTCAACCTTTAATCAAACAGCAGTAAATCCTCGGATTGCCATTAAGTATGACCTTAATAAACGAGTAACCTTTCGATTAAATGCGGGTACAGGGTTCAGGGCGCCTTATGGCTTTTCCGAGGATTTACATTTGTGCAGTGGCTCTCCAAGGGTATGGAAATCTTCTGATTTGAATCCGGAGAGATCGTTCAGTTATAATTTTTCGACTGATTATTATGGTAAAAGGGTAAGGATAAGCGCGAATCTATTCAGAACGGATCTCAGAGATAAAATTGGTTTTGTTGATGCCGAGGCATCTGTATCTGCTCTGGGATATGATTATCAATGGAAAAATATTGATGATGCCTTTGTCCAGGGTATTGAACTCTCATTGATGTCAAATTTGGCAAAAGATTTGGATTTAGGGGCAGACTTTACTTATAATAATGGTGAATATAAACATGCAAGAGAAGATTGGGTGGGAACTATATATGAGTCAGATAGTAAGTATATATCAAGATTCCCGATTACTACAGGAAGCGTTAGAGTAGAGTATACACCTGAATCATGGTCATTCGTAATTATTGGCAATTATCAAGGTAAAATGTATATTGATTATTATAATAGTGAGGTTGATCCTTTATACGGAGACCTTACAAAAATAAAAAAAACAGACGGTTTTGCATTGTTGAATGCAAGAGCTTCTAAAAGTCTCGGAAAATTCAAGTTATATGGAGGCGTAAATAATATCTTCGATTTTGTTCAGGAGGAAAGGCATCTTGATGACGCAGCATTCATGTATGGGCCGGTTTACGGAAGAACATTTTATGTGGGATTGACAATTAATCTTTAAATACGGAATTAATTCGAGCCTGACTGATTTTAATAAAACGTATTAAAAATCTATAATTTTATTTTTTTTGGGGGAGCTTTTTTAAAATGAGATGTTAATCTGTAAGATTTAAAAATAGTTTGATAGTCAAGGCTGCAGTTATAATAAGTTCAGTAGAGGGGCTCGTATTTGATTTTAAATCTTTTTTCTTTATTTTTGTTTTTTAAGAAAACCTGAAGTCAATTGCGTGTAAGTGTGTCTATAGTTTCTGCAGCCTTTTTGTCAATGTATGTCATATCTCTTATGGGTATAGGACGCTACTCCTGTCATTGTGACCACTCTACAAGCATCGCTTTCTGGGGTATCAGTACTAAGTGTAGCTGCACTGATGCAGAGCATCACAAAGATCCGGGACATTGTTGCCCTTGTTGTGGTAAACACCTTCATTCAAAAGAGGTACGTAAGGATGATTGCTGTAAGGTGAAGTTTCATATTTTGAACACTGATCAGGATCTGTCAAACGAGGATTTCCAGATAATGCCCGACTCTTTTGTCTCTATCTTGCCAATTTTCCCGGAAGTACTAACGATACAACCGGTATCAATACCACTAATAAAAACATTCCAAGCCCTGTTCCGTCGAGTCACGGGCCCGTTGTATAAGAAGCACCAACAATTGATTTTGTGATTTTTTACAGAGGGGGGCAAGCTCATCCTCTGAGATTTTATTGTATTCCATATAAGGAATATTCATAATTAATAATCAACTGTTTTAAGTATCCGATATGAAATATACCACAAAAATTTTCCTTGTGGCACTTATGACTGTAATTACAGTATCTATGAGTGCCAGACCAGTACCCCGCTCCTTTGCAATTGTCGTAGACAAGATTACATACGAGAATTGCCGCACTTCAATAGACAATTATTCTCAGGCTGTAAAACTTGAAGGCCTCAATACATTCATTATAATAGACAGATGGGATTGTCCGGATTCAATCAGAACGGAACTCAAGAAGCTATATGATGCTCAAAACCTTGAGGGTGCTGTTATGATTGGGGATATACCTGTTCCGATGATCCGTGATGCACAGCATCTTACAACAGCCTTCAAGATGGATCAGAAAAGGGCCTGGGATCAGTCTTCCATCCCTTCAGACAGATTCTATGATGATTTCAATCTTAAGTTCGAGTATCTGAAACGTGACACCACAAACAAGCTCTATTTTTATTATAACCTGAAACCGGACGGCCCTCAGCTTATAAATTGCGATATTTACAGTGCCAGGATCAAAGCTCCTATTGTGCAGGGGAAGACTAAATACCAGCTTATTAGTGAATATCTTGAGAAGGTAGTGCGCGAGAAAAACACTCAACGCTCTCTTGGTGCAATTACTTATTTCGCCGGTCATGGTTACAATTCCGATTGTATGGTAGCAAGAGCAGACGAGAGACTTAGCCTGACCGAGCAATTCCCTTATCTTCTCAAAGCTGACGGCAAGTTGAACTACATAGATTATACATATGACAACTATGTGAAATATAGATTGATGGCTGAGCTCGCAAGAGAGGAGGTCGGACTTGCAATTCTTCATCACCACGGTTCTGAGGACAGGCAGTACTTCAACGGCTCTCCGATTACATCTAATACTTCCGAATGGCTCGAACTGGCCAAGAAGTTTTTCCGGGGAAAAATCAGGAATGCCGATGATACCACAGCAAGTAAAAATTACTATATGAAGGAGTATGGTGTGCCTGAGTCTTGGGTTAACAATGCCTTTGATCCAAAGATAAGAGAGAAGGACAGCCTGAGCGATGAGGCTATCGATACAAGCCTGCCGGATATGAAGGGGTATGTTTCAAATGCACGTATGATTATTTTTGATGCATGCTACAACGGCTCGTTTCATATGGATGATTATATCAGCGGCCACTATATCTTCAATCCGGGCCGTACCATGGTTGTCAAGGGTAACTCTGTAAATACTCTGCAGGATACCTGGACAAACCAACTGATGGGGCTTCTTGACCTTGGAGTCAGCGCCGGTAACTGGGCTAAGGGTCAGATGACTCTTGAGTCGCATCTTATTGGTGATCCAACATATCACTTTACATCATCAAGGCCGGATCTTAAAAATATCAATGAGGCAATTGTCAATGAAAAGTCAAATGAAAAGTTCTGGAGAAAGGCAATGAAGGATTCAAATGCAGATTACAAGGCTCTTGCAATGAAAATGCTTTACCAGGCAGGAAAAATTACAACTGATGAACTCCTTCAGATTCAGAAAGAGGAGACAAGAGGTGTCGTAAGACTGGAGGCCTTCACTCTTATTAACAAAAGCTACGATAAAAACCTTATACCATCTATCAAGCTCGGATTACTGGATAGTTACGAACTTCAACGCAGAATGGCCGCAATTTCTGCTTCTAACAGTCTCTCACCGGATCTTCTTGAGTTGATTGTTTCAATTTATGTGCAGCCGGGTGTCAGCAAAAGAGTGGAATTTCAGTTGAAATCAGTATTGGAGAACTATCCGGAAAAGGAGGCACTGGAAGCATTGGACAAAGCTCTTTCCGGAAAGGATTATGAGTGGTACAAAGGAAGAATGGAGGATAAAAAGAGATTTGAGTACACTTATGAGCGCAGAGCAAATGAGTATAAGCAACTCATGGATCCTTCAGCTAAGGTAAAGGAGAAGAAATTCACCATTTCAGCTCTCCGTAACTCAACATGCACAGCAAACCTGGATATACTCTTCCAATTCTTCAAGGAGTCAAAGGAGAACGATCTTAAGGTTCAGCTTGCAGAAGCTTTCGGCTGGTACACACAATCATGGAAGAGAGACGAGATCATTAAATTCTGTCAGGAGCAATCCAAAGTTGAGACAAATGAGCAAGTTAAAAATGAACTGATAAGAACAATCAACAGATTAACCAATTAACCCAATAATATAATAAACTATGACTAAACGCAAAAAACAAGTATCAGAAGGAGGAATAAAGATTTTCTCCCTTTCTGCCTTAGTTTTGTTTCTGGTGATGGGATTCTGTGCAGACATCTCTGCGCAAGCCCCACAGAGCGGAAAGGCAACACTAAGGGGCGTTGTAATCGAGAGGGGTACAGCCAATACTCCTGTCGAGTTTGCTACAATTCAGGTGCTCCCTCAGGGATCTGTCGCAACGACAGACAAGAAGGGAGAATTTTTGATTGAAAAACTTTCACCGGGAAAGGTAAATGTAAAAATTCTTTTCCTTGGTATGGAGCCTATTGACACCACATTTATCCTTCCTGCAGGCAAGGTGACAGAGATTACATTTGCAATGCAATACAGCTCTTTCAGACTTACCGAGGTGTCTGTGGTTGCCACTGAGAGCAAGGCCGGACAGGCAACATCCTCAACTATTTCAAGACAGGCAATGGATCACTTGCAGGCAACATCATTGTCTGACATTATGCAGTTATTGCCTGGTGGAGTAATTGCAAATCCGGATCTTTCAAAATCAAGTGGATTTACTTTAAGAACAGTTGTAGATCCAGGAGATGACATGAAGGAAGCTGATGATAATGTTAAAATGAATAGTTTGGGAACTGCTATATTTATGGATGGTGCACCTCTCTCAAACAATTCAAATTTACAGGCCCTTTCTCCATCCATCACAGGAAATGCAATTTCAAATGTCGGCGGAACACACCCGGGTGCGGGGTTTGATATGAGATCCATATCAACGGATAATATAGAATCGATAGAAGTTATCAGAGGTATACCATCTGTAGAGTATGGAGACCTTACCTCCGGTGCAGTGATAATTCGGTCGAAAGCGGGAAAAGAGCCTCTTACCGTCAGATTCAAGACAGATCCAAGTATATACCAGACTTCGGTTAGTAAGGGTTTCAGCCTTGGGGAGAAAAAGGGTAACCTTAATATAAGTGGAGATTATGCGTATAGTACTAAAGAATTATATGAATCTTATGTGTATTATCAAAGAGCCACAGCTAAGGTTTTGTATTCAAACGTTTTCAAAAATTTAGTGTCAAATACATCCTTTGATTTCACAATGGGCAAGGATACCAGGGAGCAGAATCCAAATGATGCAAGGAGCCAGCTGAAGTCAGGGGCTAAAGAACTTGGAGTAAGATTCAACACTAACGGTACATGGAACATAAACAAGGGATGGCTTAATAATGTAAAATATACATTGTCTGGAAACTATTCAGATAAACATTCATTTAAAAGTGAGTTGTTGGAGAACGCATTCGCTCCATACTCTATGTCAACAACTGATGGGGCAGTATTGAGTAATAAACCGGGACAGAAGGTTTATGATATAAATGGTAATGAACTTACAAATATTCCTGCAGGAGAAAGTGCATATTATGCCACATATCTTCCTAACTCATATTACAGCAGATATGATATCTATGGAAAAGAGGTGAATGTCTATGCTAAAATCAATGCGACCTTTTCAAAGAAAATCGGTAATGTTGCGAATCGTATAGTGGTCGGAACAGATCTGAAAACAGACGGAAATCTTGGTGACGGAAAGGTGTATGACCTGGCTAATCCCCCATTCAGAAATTCGATAGGTGATAACACTTCCCCGAGACCAAGAAAATATTCTGATATCCCTTTTGTAACTCAATTTTCTCTATATGCTGAAGAAAACATGACTTGGTCATTGGGTGAAAGGAATATAACACTTCAAGCCGGTGGAAGGTTTGA
The DNA here is from genome assembly GCA_034928745.1 of Rikenellaceae bacterium. GTDB lineage: Bacteria > Bacteroidota > Bacteroidia > Bacteroidales > UBA932 > Bact-08. The sequence continues at coordinate 60,458 of JAYFOS010000006.1, read as the reverse complement.
CAATGTTGCAGATAAAAGGATAATAACCCCACGTATCAATGCCTCTGTGGAGATTATTCCAAATATGTTTTACTTAAGGGGAGGCTATGGTGTCACAGCCAAAGCTCCTACAACATTATACCTATATCCGGAGAATGCATACTTTGATTTAGTACATTATAATACTCTCAACAGCTCTTCAGTGCCAGAAGCCGAGCAGCTGATCTTAACTTCTACAAAGGTATATAATACAGAAAATAAGGACCTTAAATTCGCCTCCAATAGAAAGTCAGAAATTGGTTTTGACTTGAAGATAAATAAAATGAGATTTTCGGTCACTGCATACAACGAAGAGCTAATAAATGGTTATTCTCTAAGCAGATCAATAGAATCTTATAAGTTATTCAATTATATTCAATATGAAGTCGGACAGGCTAATGCAGGGTCAATACCAACTCTCAAGGAGAAGAGTAGAAGCAATATTTTCTTGAGTTATGCTACCCCACAAAATAATTCGCGCGCTCATGACAGAGGTATTGAATTCGATTTCGATTTGGGGAGATTTGATAAAATCAGAACCTCTTTTGTTCTAAATGGTGCATATATGAGGTCTACAGGCTGGTCTTCCGGTGTGTCTCATTTCTCTTCCGAAAAAAATGGAAATAGTCTGGAGAGAAATATTGCTATTTATGAGAATGACATAGAAAAATCTGAGAAAGAGAGGTTCACCACAACCCTTAGAGCAACTCATAATATTCCGGCAATCGGATTTGTCTTGACTGCTACTGCTCAAGTGAACTGGATAAATAAATACTGGACAGACTACGGAAACGATTCTATATTTGTTGCCTATATCTCATATGAGGATGGGTTGGTACATAACCTGACTGAGGCAGAGATGGCATCCCTCCGTAATAAAGAAGGGGCAACATATGATGCACTTGGATATATGTTACCATCCACAAACCCTGCACGTCATATTATTGAGTCATATTTCCCAACATTGACAATTAACTTGAACCTTACAAAGGAGATAGGAGAGAATATGAAGGCTTCGTTCTATGTAAACAATATGTTTAATAACAGGCCTCTATATCAAAAGAAAATGAGCCCGGGATCATACGTGCAATTAAACACAAAGATGTACTTTGGCTTTGAATTCTCAGTTGCTATAAAATAGTTTAAAAGTTAAGACATGAAAAATATAATAAAGATAGTTTTCGTATCAATCATCTTAGTTCTTGGACTAGCTGCCTGCCAGCAATTCGAGGATGTCGCATCGATTGATAAAGTGGCTCCTTTGGAGTCTACTGTTTCTCTAAGCCTTGACCTTGGTGATGCTCCAACTCCTTCCCAGTTCAACGTTAAGTTCACAAACTATGAAGATCGCTTTGAAATTAGTAAAGTAATCTCTCCCAACGGGAGCATTGTGGTGGATGGTATAATACCGGGAATATATAGTGTGACTGTATCTGCAGAAATGGCTGCAGACGGATTTACTTATAATTATAGTGGAAGTTTGGTTAATCAGAAAATTGTAACAGACAATAGTTCTCTTAGTATAAATGTACAGGCATCAAAATCCGGGGCGCTTGTATTCAAAGAGGTATTCTATTGTGGTTCCAGAACTCCGACTGGTGGATCCTATTTCCGGGATCAGTTCTATGAAATATATAATAATAGCGAGGATGTAGTAAATGTGAAAGGATTAGCAATAGCTCTTCTTAATCCAAACACAGCAACTGCAAATCTTCCGGTCTGGGCCGGAGATGATGCTGCTGACTTTGTATATGCAACTGCGATTTGGCAAATTCCTGAAGATAAGGATTATCCTGTAAATCCCGGAGAGTCAATTATCATTGCCCAGATGGCAGACGACCATAAGAAATCGAATCTCAATCCGAGTTCTCCTGTTAATCTTCTTTCCGCAGAATTCGAAACATATGTTAATACAACATCTATTATTAGTGATAATCCGGCCATAAACATGTATATGGCATTCTGGCCTACTAAAACTCCACAGTGGCTTACAACTGTATTTGGAGGGGTGTTTGTTATTTATTTCCCTACGGAAGTAATAAATGCAAACAACTATGTGACACCAGTCGGTTTATCTACAAAATGTTACAAGATTCCAATCGTTGATGTAATAGATGCTTTGGAACTTGTAGGTAACGCAAACCAGATTAATCTTAAGAGGATGCCTACGACTCTTGATGCCGGTGCTGCAACTGTTGGTGGAACATATTTAACTAAGAGTGTCGCACGAAAAGTTAAAGAGACAAAGAACGGGAGAGTAATCCTTTATGATACAAACAACAGTACTAATGATTTTGAAGTTATGGACGTCCCTACAATCAGAAGATACGGTGCAGTTGCCCCATCCTGGAATACTTGGAAATAATGTTTAATAATAGCAACACTATGAAAATGAGAAAAATAAAATATGTATATATGGTAGGAGCGTCTCTTTTGACTCTCTTTATCACTCAGAGAGCAGTTGCTCAAGATGCTGCAATTAAACAGACATCTCCGGCATCCATAGAACTTTTAAAGGCAGGATCATTATGGATGAACTCTACTAACGGTGCAGGCCTTGTGCTTGACAACCTCTCCTATTTCAGTGATATCAAATTCACCTATGGAATAAAGGATGGGGATTATAAGCTCAATCAAGAAGGAGAGAAGGAAAGGCTTTTCGGAGTCTCTTCTGAGGGTGGGCTTAAACTTGGAAAAGGATATGCTTGGGGAGGATTTGCGTATAGCAATGAAGCTCAAAGAGGAACTCTGTTTAACACTGCGATAATTGATCCACAACGAGGCATGCCATATTACCCTATAGATCCGAACAAAAGTGACTGGATGAAGCAAACTTATGATCTTTCTATGAAGGTGGCAACCAGACCATTTTGGGACAAAGTTATATTAGGAGCACAGGCAGACTATATGACAAAAGTTGGTGCTAAACAGATTGACCCGCGTTCTGAAGTATATTACTATCGGATTAATGTTAAGCCATCTGCAATTGTAATTCTTGGCAATCATAACATTGGAGTTAATTTTGAATATCAAAACAGTATTGAAACCTCCGGGACAATGAACAGTGACGGTCAGGTTAATCAGCCGGTTTTTGTACTTAGAGGGCTTGGTAATGGTTATGAAGCGACAGTTGGAGGACTCCAATCTTTAGGTGATTTTATATACACAGGTAATAAGACTGGCGGAGGTCTTCAGTACTCATACTCAGTTAACAACTTGAAGTTTTTAGCTTCCGGTAATTATACTTATGGAGTTGAAGATGTCATAAGTTCTCCTATGAAGCCGAAGAAAGAAGGTTCCATTATTGAGAATGTGATAGAGGGTAAACTGGTTGCTCTTAAAAAAGGAGACAACCTTCAACGACTGGAACTTTCTTACCGAACAGAAAATTTGGACGGTATAGAGTATGTCCAGGAACTAGACAACTCATATGATGTTCAGAGCTGGGTTGTTGTTTACAGTTCTATTCGTTCGAATTACAAAGAACAAGAGATGTCGTTCAAATACGATTTCTTCAGTGGTGTGGACCATGATTACAACTGGAGGGCAGGTATATCGGCTCAGTACAAGAAGAATGATGACATCTACTATATGCCGGAATCAACAGAGATGTTGGAGAACCTGTACCTTGGCGTAAATGGCAAGTATAACTTCTCTCTCTGCAAGAACTGCAACATTCTTGTAGGAGCAAATCTGGTATACAAGAACAATCTTGACGGTGAATACAATTATGGTGGAGCCGAGCCGGATTCATACATCATAACTGACTTCATGACTCCTGATTTTCAGTATATGAAGAGCAGTTATACAAAGATAGGTGGTGATTTAAGCTATTTTACGAAAATCAGCAAGACCGGCAAGGCCGGAATGTTTATCAAGGCAGCTGTAGATTACTACAAGCCTTCTGACAGAGACGATAACAGAATTCAATCATCTTTAAGCTTAGGATTTACCTTCTAGAGACATGATAAGAAAACTGTTAATATTTATATTGGCAGTCTCTCTCTCCTCCCTTCTCAGGGCAGGCGAGAGAGGCTTTGCCATTTTTGTGGATAATGATACCTACAACGCCTGCAGGGAAGATATTGACAAATATGATTCTATGCTAAAGGGCGAGGGTTTCACTACTTATCTAATCTCCTCAGCCTGGACTGCTCCTGAGCAGGTCAGGGAAAAAATTCTTGAGCTATATAAAGGCAAGAATCTGGAAGGAGCTATTTTTATCGGACAGATTCCTGTGCCTATGATCAGGGATGCCCAGCATTTTGCATCGGCATTTAAGATGGACCAGAAAAGATTCTCAATGTTTGAATCTTCTGTTCCTTCTGACCGTTTCTATGATGATTTTGACCTGAAATTTGACTTTATAGCCAGAGATTCAGTAAAATCTCTTTTCTTCTATTACACTCTTCGTTGGGATTCTCCGCAGAGGATCACTTGTGACATATATACAGGGAGGTTAAAACCCACCAAAAAAGGAGAGGAGGGCTATCAGCAGATAAGGGATTACTTCAGAAAGCTCATAGTTGAAAGAACTTCCGGTAATGCAATGGATGTTCTTGTCTCTTATACCGGTGAAGGTTCGTTTTCAAACAGTATTACCGCGTGGAAAGAGGAGGGAGTAACATTAAGAGAACAATTTCCACAGGCATTCGGAAATAAAAACTCTTCAAAATTCCTTCTTTTTCATATGTATCCATATATGAAAGAGACTATCACAGGTGAGCTACAGAGAGAAGATGTGGATTTGATGCTCTTTCACGAACACGGTATGCCTGAAAGGCAATATATGACAGGGATTCCAAAGGCTGACGGCACCGATCTCTATCCTGACGCTGCAAAATCGCTGTTCAGAGAGCAACTGAGGAAGCTCAGGAGAGATAATAAGGATATAGAGGCTTACAAGAAAAATTGGATGAACTATTACCATATAGATTCCACATGGTTTGACGGAGCATTTGACAAGGAGCAGATGTTTAAGGACTCGTTGGCTGAAATCAGTATGGGTATTGTATTGAAAGATCTTCCTCTGATAAAGCCTAACCCCAGGGTTGTGATATTCGATGCTTGCTATAACGGGGATTTCCGTGAAGACTCTTTTATTGCAGGAGAGTATATATTTGCTGCAGGCAAGACTGTTATTGGTATAGGCAACTCTGTCAACGTACTTCAGGATAAATCTGCAAGTGACATGCTTGGTTTGATGGGTTTGGGTTACAGTGTCGGAGAGTGGGCTCAGCTCACAAACATTCTCGAGTCACACATTATCGGAGACCCGACTTTCCATTTTGCTGCAAATCCTGATGTATCGGAAGAACCCTATAAAGGGAGACCGGATATGAAATCTAAGGATTCAGCATACTGGCTTGACTTCTTTAACAAAGCAAAACATCCGGATCTGAAAGCTGTGGCATTGCAGAAGCTGTTCAATCTGAATTATCCCGGGATGTCAGACCTTCTTTTGAATACATACAGGACATCGCCATATTATATGTTGAGGCTGCAGACATACCACCTGCTTCAGTTCTACAATGACGGCAATTTCGAAAAGATGCTCGTTCAGTCTGTTTCTGACCCCTATGAGTTTATCAGAAGGAAATCAACATTTTCTATGGGGAGGATTGGAAAGGATACGTTTATCCCATATATAGCATCTGTGTATGTGAATGATTTCCTTGACGAGAGGGTTCAATTCAACTCTACATTCTGTTTTGATTTAATGAACATTGACAAGCTGGAGGCCGAGGTTGTAAAGCAAATTAACGAAAGTGACTGGTTGATGGATAAACAGGCAGCTCTTTCAAAATTCAATGATGTTATAGCTTCTAAGAAAAGAATGGCTGAGTACAGCCTTGAACTTGCCGACAAGACGCTCAAACCAAGGGCTCGCCTGATGGGTGTAAGTATGTTGAGAAACAACCCGTATCACCAGCTGGTTGATCAATATCTAAAGGTACTTGCCGACAATAGTGAGTCGGTTGAATTAAGGACAAGCCTTGCTGAGGCTCTCGGGTGGTTTACACTCTCTTACAGAAAAGGAGATATTATCTCCACTTGCAGGAGTGTGGCTGCGGGAGAAAACCTTGACCCGGCCCTGAGGGCTGAGTTGCTGAAGACTGCAAATAGATTGGAAGTATACATGCGTTAAAGATTTTAGTGATGAAGATGAAATTTTTTAAAACAGCCTTGCTTCTGATCATAATATTCATTGGAACAGATGCTTTTGCAAAGAGCAAGGTTATTCCTGCAAAAGGCAGGTTTGAGAGCAGATTCCTCATTGTCGTGGATAATGAGACTTTTGCCGCTGTGAAGACAGATATTATTGCATACAAGGTACAGCTCGAAAGTGAGGGACTTGGTGCGATGATATTGGTTGGAGAGTGGAACGATCCAATGGTACTCAGGAATGAAATTCGTACCATTTACAATAAGAAGCCGGTGCTTGAGGGAGCTGTCTTTATCGGGAATGTCCCGATAGTGAGGGTACGTAACTTCCAGCATGCTACAACAGCTTTCAAGATGGATGAGGAGAAGTTCCCGATGTTTGAATCCTCTGTAACATCCGACAGATTCTATGACGATCTCGATCTTGAATTTGAATTCATTTCTAAGGATGAGAAGTATCCGGGAATGTTCTATTATAAATTGAAGGAGACATCCCCGCAAGTAGTTGAGAGTGATTTCTACTCAGCCCGTATGTTGCCGCCTTCTGATATGGGAGTCGACAAAAATCAGCTTCTTTCCGGGTATTTAAAGAAAGTTGTTGCGGCTCATAAAGAGAACAACCCGCTTGATAAGTTTGTCGTTTTCAATGGTCACGGATACAATTCCGATTGTCTCACCGCTTGGCAGAACGAGCAGTTCTACATGCGCGAGGTTGCTCCCGAGGCTTTTAAAATCTCTACAGGTAATGGTTTCTACAACTATCGTCAGGATCCTTTTATGAAGTTCAGGCTCTTTGAGAAGATGCAGCAAAAGGGCACAGACCTGTTTATATTCCATGAGCATGGAGATTTTGACACTCAGTATATCAACGGAGAGTTTCCTGCAGCGAATACTCTTGAATATAAAGGTGACACCGACGAGGTGGAATTTACCTCAGACGGGGTAAGCATGGACAAAATAGGCCCGATGCAGGCACTTTCTGTAAGTCTTAGGAATATGTACCGTAAATACAAGGGAGAGAGGAGAGAGAACTTCAAGCAGAGTGTAATGGAGGAGATGGGAATCACAGACTCCTTTTTTGACCAGAAGATACTGGATCAAACAAGAGTCTCAGATTCAACATTCAATGCTGATTATAACATCCATCTTGAGGACCTTATCGACATCAAGATGCAGCCTAAGCTTTCGATTTTTGATGCCTGCTATAACGGTTCGTTCCACAGGCCGGGTTATATTGCCGGATACCACGTTTTCGGAAACGGAGCAACAATCGTGGCTCAGGGAAATACTGTAAATGTGCTTCAGGACAAATGGTCTCTTGAATTGTTGGGTATACTCGGAGCCGGAGCTCGTGTCGGTTTTTGGCAAAAAGAGTTTCAGTTTATCGAGTCGCATATGATCGGTGACCCGACATATATGTTCCGTACTGAAGGCAGCACCAGCCTTAATCACAACCTTGCAGTCAACCAGAAGGATCCAAAGGTGTGGGAGGAGTATCTCAAATCATCTTCCCCGGCCCTTAACGCGATAGCCCTTAAAAAGCTCTCACGGATCTACGGTGACTCTTTCTCTGACAGACTACTCTCGGTTCTCAAGAGCAGCCCCTATTATAGTGTAAGGATGGAGGCGCTTAAGAGGTTGATAGAGATTTGTGATAAGAATATTGTGGAGGCGCTCAAAATAGGTCTGGATGATCCTTATGAGCTGATTCGCAGGAATGCCGCAAGATATGCCGGTTATACCGGGGAAAATGCATTGATTGCATCTCTTGTAAACACCTTGCTGTTTTCTAATGAGAGTCAGAGGGTGCAGTATGCTGCCCAGAATTCTCTTTTGGTGATGGAGCCTGAGACAGTCATAGCGGAGATTGAAAGGCAGGCCAACACTGATCTTGTAAAGAGAAATGCTGAGTCAATCGTTAAGGCGTTTAGGGCGAATTATAAGAAGCAGGATAAATCCCTGAATATTATAATGGACAATAATGCTCCGGATGCAGAGCGGATTTCTGCAATAAGAAACCTGAGAAACAACAACATACATCGTCAGGTCGATGGTTTGTTGAAGGTTCTCTCGGGTTCTCAGGAGAAGGAACTTATCAGGACAACTCTCGCCGAGGTTCTAGGATGGTTTGATATGAGCTATCGTAAAGCTGAGATTGTTAATACAATGACTTCGATATCGAAGGACTCATCTTTGCCTGTTGAGTTGAAATCAGAATTGGAACAAAGTCTGATACGACTCAAGTAAAACTCTTGGTGCAATAATAATTAACGAAGGTTTCTGTATAGAGACCTTCGTTTTTTTCTGTGGCCGCTTTTTTACTGCGTAGATATACCTGAGCCGGGCAGTCCATCCTCAGTCGCTTTGAAGTCATAAGCCTTAAAGACACTGTTTTTTCTTAACGTGATTTAATTTCGTGTTTTTCCTGGCTGCGAAACTCCTCCCTTTGGTCGTCAGACATTCTCGCCTTTTTCGGAAAAACACTCATAAAATCACTAAAAAACCAAGGTCTTTTACGGCTTTATGTCTTCAATCGCTCCTAACTTCCATTCACAGGCTGAAAATATCCCTGATTAGGCATATCTTCATTAACGTTTAAGTGGCATCAAAGAATAAATTGCCGATTCTTATTTTTCTGGAAGTATGAATCAAATCACAGAAAATAAAGGTTTTTTACGGCTTTATGCTTTCAATCGTTCCTAACTTCCATTCACTGGCTGAAATGTCCTGATCCAGCATCTTTTCACTTATTTGTAAGCGGCTATCGAGGATAACTATTTTTTGCATAGAACAATCCAACACAGATCAATGAAACAATAGATAATTGCATAAAAATCACTGTGAATCCTGTGATAATTTACCATTATTTATATAATACTTTTATTTTTAATTAAAGAGAAATGATAACTAAAACAGGATTGCTCTCTAATTTAATTTCATTTTTTATAATTTGTAACTCTTTTATCTTAGTAATCTCTTGGTCAATTAAGTCTTCAGGTTTAATATATCCTACAATTCTGTTATCACAGGTATACAATGGATAAAAAATAATACCATCTATGTAAAATCCTTTATTATCACTTTGGCCGGTAGGAGTGAAACAATCTTTGCTTGTTTTATCATATATTAGATATTGCAATTTTCCCATTAACCCATTTTGAAGTGATAATATTAGATATTTATCGGTATTAAATATATTATTAACTAAATAATATTCATTCCATTTATCCATCTTGTCAAAATCATACATTTCAATGGGAAATTGATATTTACCCATTTTTAAGACAAATCTGGGATCTATCTTAAAACCTGATGAAATATTGTAAATGATTTCTCCAAGAAATTCTTTCATATATAATCCACTGTAACCGTCATTACTGAATGGTTGAAAGGCAAGAAAACTTTTAATGTCGGTTGATATACTATCTTGCGATTCTTGTATGGCTATTCTATCAATCTCTTTTATTCTGTCGTCATAAACTTTTGCTATAATATGATCTTCAGAACAAATAACATCACTGGGTGGAACCAGACCAACAATTTTATCATCTACAACCGAGACTTGAGTAAAGTTGACACTATCCTTGAATATAAAATTGTTCAATGTATCATAACAATAGATATGTCTATTTGCGATGATATATATATTCCCCTTTTTAATATCAAAGTCAGATATATATCCGGAATACTCTTCAGGTCCTCTACCAAGCAAGCCATATTGCCGTAGAAATTTCCCATGTTTGTTAAATGATATGATTGTACTGTTAGTACATACATAATAGGAATCCCCATGTTCTTTTAATATATAAATATCTCCTATTAAGCTTTGTTTTCCAAAATTTTCAAGAGGAACAAAAGAGATATCTTTTGCCAGCTCAATAAAATCAATTTTCTTTTTTTTATCAATCCCATTTTCAATATTAATAATCTCTGTTGGGGAAGCCTCTTGTGTACATGAAAGTATTAATACACAACTTAACAATATCAATATTTTTTTCATTGTTTGCTTTTTATTTAGGTCGAATAAAATTAGTTATTTATTTTATAATAATCAGAGACCTTGTGTTTCAGGGCTGTCCATCCTCAGTCGAAAGCTCCCTCCGGCTGAAATGCTCTGATCCAGTATTTTCCCACTTATTTGTAAGCGACTTATGAGGCAAATTGGCGATGCCTGTTTATAGACAAAGTATGGAAAATTAATAAACGAACAGTAATAATATTAGAAAGCAAAAGAACCGCTATTGCCGATATGTTATTAATTGGTCTTCCTCCACCTGAAATATATGATCAGGCAACATATATTTTGTAGTATAAATAATCTAATGGGTTAATCATGGTCTGAATGCTAAACTCCTTAAAGGTAAGCAGATAATATGCAATTGCCGACTTTGGCGCAGTTTTAGGTATGTGCTTGAATTTGAGGAGCTATAAAATAGGTTTATAAGATCTTCAAAAAAAAGAAGAATTGCATATAGTTGCAATTGAGAGACATACCTCAAACTGCGCCAATGTGCTCTGATGCCGCTTATAAGTTAATTGAGATATGTCTAATCAGGGAAATTTTCAGCCGGAGGGAGCAACGCGACTGAGGATGGACTTCCCTGATTAGACATATCTCCAATATAAAAGTGGCCATCGGAAACAAATTAAGAAAAACCAGTGTCTTTAAGGCTTATGACTTCAATGCAACACCGGATGGACAGCGCTGAAACAAAAAAGGGTGACTAATTTAAAGTCACCCCAATACTTATTTTGAGAAGTAGATTATTTCTCCAACTCCAATCCCCAATCAATCCCCTTCAGAGTTGCAGGAACACCCTTGCTCATCCATACAGGCATAGGTGCACCCTTGAGATAGTGATCAAAGAACTGAGAGAGTCTTACAGAGAGATCCTTTGCATTTACGCGGCCGGAAAGGTTGTGCGTCTCCTTGTTGTACTGAAGCATCCATGCAGGTTTGCCAAGCCTCTTGAGAGCTGTGAAATACTCAATACCCTGTGTCCAAGGAACTGCCTCATCATTGTCGTTTGCCATAATCAACAGAGGAGTCTCTATCTTGTCAACAAAGAAGATAGGAGAGTTTTCGATATAGAGATCAAGTCCGTTCCACAATGTCTTGCCAATGCGGCTCTGGGTGTGCTCGTACTGAAACTGGCGTACAACTCCAGCACCCCATCTGATTCCACCGTAGGCACTTGTCATGTTTGACACAGGAGCACCAGCACCTGCAGCTTTCCACTTGAACACCTGAGGCTGAGTGACCATATAGGCAACCTGATATCCACCCCAACTCTGTCCCTGAATGGCGACATTATCTCTGTCAGCCCAAGGGTTCTCGCATATCTTCTCAACACCAGGAACGATGCAATCCAGTGCGCTCTTGCCCGGATGTCCGATCTGGTATGCAATGTCCGGTATAAATACCAGATATCCGTTACTTACAAAGTATGCTACATTGATGGTAGAGCGGCTTGGCGCCGGAGCTCTGTAGTAGTTCAAATATTGAGAATTTCTTTCATAGAAATATACAATCATCGGGTACTTCCTGGCAGGGTCAAAATCTTCAGGTTTGTAAAGAAGGCCCTCAAGGTCCAGGCCTGTCTTTGATTTCCATTTGATCAACTCTACCGTGCCCCAGTTGTAATCCTTCTGTTGAGGATTTATATCAGTGATTTTGGTCTGAGTCTTGAAGTTGTCCTTGGTAATCCAGAGATTCGGAGACTCTTTGAAGTTCTGTTTTACATATGTGAGAAGTGTCCCTTTCTTGGCTTTGGTCAGATACAGGAACATATTCGGTTCAAGAACCCATTTGGTCATTACAGGCTTTTTCTTTTTCAGATCCTTGTAATAATAGCCGTTGTCCTTGGTAATTTCATCGAAAACTGAGAAATAAACAGTTGAGCCCGGTTTTACAGGATCGTTCTTGACTCCCGGAGTTCCCGGAGGCAGCAACATTTCGCTGAGATCTACCATGTCAAAGCTCTTTTTTTCCGCCCTGCCTATGCCATCGGTAAGGTTAAGCGCCGGTTTGGCAGCTTTAGGATCAAGTTGCCAAACATCATACCTGTCCTTAATAAAGAATGCGGCATCATCGGTCATCCAACCGCAGGAACCATATCCGGGAGCCATTTCAGGTGTGTCATGAAGCTCGTCTGTAAGAGATGTCTTTATATCGGACGAGATGTTTCTTATCTTGTCTTCTTTTACATCATATGAATACCAGTTGCGGTCTGTAAGGTTGAACCATGTTAGATATTTGCCTTCAGGAGAGGCAGAGACATATTGTATGTAGACATCTTTCAGCAACATTCTGCTCTTTCCGTCTTTGACAGATACTATCCACAGATCACGGTGAGGGTTTGCCGACCACTGTGACTCGAGCTCATAATTCTTGTCAGATACTGAGTATCCCCAATTGCCTGACCACTCTTCAGGAACATTTACAATCGGATATTCCTCCCCGGCAAGTTGTGCAAAAGCAGATTCTCCTTCCAGTTCAATTTTGCAAACATATGAACGTTTCAGATCCTGGGGCAGGTTTTTTAATTGCACCGTCTGAAGCTCGGGTTCCTGATAGTGCCATATATCAAGTTTGGCAATCTCCGAATCCAGCAGGGTAGTGTCTTTCTCTCTCTGCTTTTTTGCTATTCCAAAGAAGAGCCTTTTGCCGAGTGAGTCCATTTGGAGTGAACGAAACTCTGTGACATTGTAATTCTCCGGAAGCCATTGCATCTTGTTGTCGGCAACCACCTTTGCCTTCTCAAAATCTTTGCGATAAACCAGAACAGAGACATCCTTCTGATTGGCTTTAGCTGTGTCGAGCTTAGCATAGAAAGCAAGAGTGCTGTTGTCTTTACATACTGTAGGCAACTTCACTGTCTGCTTTTTGTATGTGTTGTAAATAGTGGTGAAAACCCTCTTTGAAGGGTTGTACATATACAATCCTGCGCAGTCTTTATAGAGAGAATCTTTAGAGTTGGGTACTCTTACTACAAAAAGAGTGTCCCCTCCTTTTGAAAAGTCATAATCGGTCACATATTTTATTGTGTCAATAATACCTGTCGAGAATTGGTACACCATCAGGTCGCTGCCCTCTTCCTTCTCTTTCTTCACCGGCTTCTTACCTTTTGCTGTGTCTGCCGGAGGTGTAGTCTGAAATACCACAAAATCTTTCGGGTAACGAGCAACCTTAAATTCCTTTAGGTATGGATACTTTTTAAGATTTCTGGCATGGATGTCATAAATGCCTAAAGTATCCTTCGGCATCTGGTCAGGTTTTACTTTTTTCTTTTTGGCTGCCTTAGTCTCTTCAAATTTAGCCTTGATAGTCATTACGGCATATTTGCCATTTTCTGTGACTTTATATAAGCTCCCGCGATGAATTGTGTCCATCTGACCGGTGGCAATATTGAGTGACACCATTTCGGCATCACCCTCCTGAGGGTTTATGTAAAACAGTGAGTATCCTGCATCTTTTGTCAGGGTAAATCCGCCGATGCTTTTCCATCCGTCATAGACAGAGTGGTCCAACGGCTTCTTTTGTCCGAATGAGCAGATAGTTACTGCCATGAAGACAACTGTCAGGAGTCTGGATTTCATTGAAATTATTTTTTATTGTTTGGGTTAATATAAACTGGTTCTAACTAATTCTTAAGCCATTTGTCAAACCACTCGAAGAAGATTCTGTTCCATAGAAGGTTGTTCTGTGGTTTTAGTATCCAATGATTCTCGTCCGGGAAAAGTAACATTTCGGCAGGAACACCCATCATCTTTGCAGCATTGAATGCAGCCATGCCTTGTTCAACAGGAACTCTGTAGTCCATCTCTCCGTGGGTTATGAGAATAGGGGTGTTCCAATTCTTGATTAGCTTGTGAGGGGAGAGTGAGTAGTGCCTTTTTGCAACAGGATTGTCATCCCATGGTGCTCCACCGTTGTCAAATTTAGGGAACCAAAGCTCTTCGGTCATCATATACATCTGCTCTTGGTTGAAAATTCCCGCATGAGCAGAGAAGGCTGAAAAGAGCCCTTTGTGAATTCCGGCAAGGTAGTAAACAGAATATCCTCCGTAGCTTGCGCCGCAGGCTCCGACTTTTCCGACAAATTTCTCCTTTTTCATCTCCTTTACAGAAGAGAGATAGTCCTGCATATTCAGACCAGGATAGTCTCCGGAAATCTGTTCGCACCACTCCTGACCGAAAGCTGTTGTTCCTCTGCGGTTAGGAAGGATTACTATATAGCCTTGAGCGGCCATCAGCTGGAAATTCCACCTGTATGACCAGCTTTGGCTAAGTGTTCCCTGAGGGCCGCCAGTGCAGAAGAGCAGGGTAGGGTATACCTTCGATGAATCGAAATCTGGAGGATAAACTACCCACATTTGCATATCTTTATTGTCAACGGTTTTTATCCATCTCTCCTCAATCCTTCCCATCTTAACCTGGTCGAGGATGGCTTTGTTCTCATTGGTTATCTGTGTGTAAGAGCCGTCTGCAGAGTTTATGGCAACAATCTCATTCGGCATTGACATGCTCTTGTATGTAGTATAGAGCTTGTCCCCGGAAACCTGAACTCCGTCAAAGTCATATTGCCCTTTGGTGAGTTGGGTTATGGCCTTGTCGCTGAGGGTCACTTTGTATACACCTGTCAGCGCCTTGACGCAAGAGGTGAAATAGAGGGCCGAGCAATCTGGTGCCCATGTGATGGTCTCTACATTATATAAATAATCTGTGGTAAGTTCGGTTTTTGTGCCGGATGCGAGGTCCATTACAAAAAGTCTCTTTTTATCAGCCTCATAGCCGTTTCTCTCCATACTTATCCATGCAATTGATTTCCCGTCAGGCGAGTAGAGAGGGTCAGTATCATAACCCATCATTCCCTCTGTCAGATTCTGTGCCTTTTTTGAGGCTAAGTTGTACAAATAGATATCTGTATTGGTAGAAAAGGCATATTCTACACCTACTACTTTACGGCATGCATAGATGATGCTCTCTCCGTCGGGACTCCAGCTGAGTTGTTCAATCCCGCTCAATGGCAATGTAGGACATTCGTATGGCTCACCCTCAAGAACATCTGTGATATTGGTAAGCTCCTTCCCGTTGAAATCGGCAACAAAAGGGTGAGGAATCTCCTCAACAAAAGTGTCCCAGTGTCGGTACATGAGATCTTTGATAATCCTTCCGGTAGCCTTGTCAAGATCAGGGTATTTATCAACAGGCTTTTCGATAGATTTCACAGTACTTATATAGAGAATCTTGTCACCTTTAGGGCTTACTGAGAACTCTGATATTCCCCTTTCCACATCGCTTATCTTTTTTGCAGAAGAGCCGTCGCTCTCCATAACATAGAGCTGACCGCCGTACAGATATGCAATTTGCTTTCCTCCGTTTATCCAACGAGCATTGTTTTCACTTTTTACGGTGGAAGAAATCTGCTTGTTATCACTCCCGTCAATATTCATGACAAAGAGTTCACGGTTGCTTTTATTCTGCTCGATGCTTGTGTAGGACACCCCATAAAGAATTTTTGTTCCGTCCGGAGAGACTTGCGGATCACTTAATCTGCCCAGGTTCTGCATTACTTCGGCAGTAAACTTGCCATCAGTTACAGTAATTGTGCTTTTTGCGATTGGCGTCTCATCCTTGCTTTCAGAGGACTCTTTGCATGAGCCTGCAATCAGAGCTGTGGAAATTAACATAATAGTGATTTTACTTTTCATATGATTAAGTGGTTTGTTATACCTAATAGTGATTTTACTTTTCATATGATTAAGTGGTTTGTTATACCTATATAAATAATTTGATTAAAATTTTTGCTTTTGGTTTAATATTTGGTAAAAATAAATCAATTATACTTTTGTTCCAATATATTTAAAAATCGGTAAAACGAAAAAAATAGTTATAAAACTAAAAATATAGTTGTATAACTAAAAAAATAGTTATATTTGTTTAAAATTTATAGAAGCATGAAAAAAGGAAAAGAGTTGAAAGAGCTGACAAAAGCCGAATTACAGGTTATGCAGCTGTTATGGGGAAGGGGTAAAGCCTTTGTCAATGAGTTGATGGATGACATCCCTGATCCTAAGCCTGCATATAATACAGTATCTACTATTATCCGTATTCTTGAGAAAAAGGGCTTTGTGGCGCACGATTCATACGGCAAGTCTCACCAATATTATCCCTTGGTGGAGAGGGAGACATATCTCAACGGTTATGTCGGAAATATGCTCTCTTCGTTTTTTTCCGGTTCAGTCTCAAACATGGTCTCGTTTCTTTCAAAAAAGGAGGAGATATCACTGAAGGAGGCTGAGGAGATTTTGAATATTCTTAAGAAGAACAAGTCATGACACAACTTATTTTATATATCGTAAAATCGCTTTTGTGCGGAGCTCTCTTCTGGCTCTTGTACAAAACCGTTGCAGAAAGAAAGTGCAGCTACGGCGTTCAGAGAGTATACCTCCTGTTGTCAACTCTATTTACGACACTTTTTCCCTTGATAGCGATACCGGTATTTAAAGGGAGTATCCCTGAAATCAGACTGCCTGAAATTATTATCAGACCCGACGGTTCCGGAGGTATGGCAGAAAGTGCGGGCAATATTCAAAGTGCAGATCCCGGAATCTATCTGGAAAAAATCTTCTTTGTAGCAGCGGTGTTGTATGCCATATATCTCCTGTTTCAGATATCGGTCCTTGCGGCAATGTACCTTACAGGGGAGAAAAGAAGCATTGATGGAGTCCGGATTGTTTTTAACAACAATGTAAAGTCTCCGTTCTCATTTTTAAAGACAATTTTCTTAAATAAAAAGCTTCTTGATGATACAGCAGAGACTCAAATGTTGTTATGCCACGAAAGGGCGCACATATCAAGAAGACATAGCGGGGATTTGCTGTTCGTATCAATCTTGAAGATTTTTCAATGGTTCAACCCTTTCATATTCCTTTCCGGAAAGGCTTTGGCATCAGTCCATGAGTTCCAGGCAGATGAGGATGTCATTGAGAGAGGTTATGATGTGGATAGTTATCAGAGGTTTATACTCTCAATTCAATTTGGAATTTCACCCTTATTAGCTAATAGGTTAAATAATTCATTAACAATTAAAAGACTTAGAAAAATGAGCATCTTGATTAAAAAGAAAACATCAATGGCCGGAGTTGTTCTTCTGTCATTGTCTGCGCTCGCTCTCTTCATCGGTATTTCATGCGTGACCTTGGAAGAGGTTAAGGCAGCAGTGCCGGACAAGCTTGTAGCGGGTGTATTTGACCAACAAGAGAAGAAGGTCTCTACAACGCCTGCTTCTACTGCTAAAACAGCACCGTCGAATGTAACAACAACACAGAATAAACCTGTACAAAAGAAAGTAAAGACCACAACCACAACTACAACCGTTACAAAAAAGGTAGTTGTAGAAGAGGTTTCACCGACTACTACGAAAACTGACCATATCATAAACACTCAGGAGGATGAGATGATTCCGATTACAAGAGGAGATGTAAAAGTGTACGAACCGGATGACGAGGTTCCATTCCAGATTGTTGAGATTAAACCGACATTCCAGGGCGGAAACGAAAATGCTTTTACAAAGTGGGTTTTTGAACATTTACAATACCCTGCATATGCCAGGGAGAACAAAGTGCAGGGTAGGGTAATCCTCCAGTTCGTAGTTGACGAGAATGGAAATGTCGGTAATGTAAAAGTTATCAGAGGTGTTGCACCTTCGTTGGATCAGGAGGCACTAAGGGTTGTCGCAATGTCTCCAAAGTGGACTCCCGGTTCCCAGAAAGGGAAGAATGTCAAGGTACGTTATATATTCCCTGTCATTTTCCAACTCAAGTAGTCTGATCAGAGTCTGACCTCAACCCCGCACTTTATCCATCTGCCAGGTTGGGGCAGATTTCCTATATAGAGATAATCCTTGTCAAAAAGATTGGTTATATCCAAGGAGAGATTATATTTCCCCCTGTTCCAGAATACCTTCAGATCCGCAAGCATGAACCCTTTGTAAGGAACTTCGGTGTTCTCCATGCCAAGATATGTCCCCTCTCTCTTCTGGTAGCTGAAAACCCAACTGGCTCCCAAATTCCCGGCAATGTTGTGGTCAATGGTGAGTGCAGCCTTGTGTCTGAGAAAATCTGTCGCATAGAGCGAATGCATCCCCGGGCTATTCTTACTAACATCAAGATAGGCGTATATAAGGCTTATACTTTTAAATGGCCCGTAGTTCATGATATATTTAAGATTGTACTCTGCTCCGGTGGAATTGACATTCGTGATATTGCTCGCACTCCACTGGTCTGATCCACTCTCCCTGGTCCAGTCAATCATTCTGACTCCCCTTCTGTAAAAAGTATATATAGAAGATGATAAATTGCGCTTTGTGTATTTTATACCAATACGTCCAGTTATCATCTCTTCAGGTTGAAGATTCATATTACCGGTTTGGGTGGGACTCTTGTAATAAAGATCGGTAAAAGTGGGATTCCGGAATGAGTTGTTTACCCAGGCATTTGCCTCCAGATAGGGGGAGATGCTGTAAGAGCCTGAAACTCCGTAACACAGATGTGTCAATTCCCCGGATCTTTCAAGAGTAAGGCCGGCATTAAGGCGCCATCTGCCCAAAACTTCAGTTTGCTTGACGTAAATTGTCGGTATATCACGTTGTTTAAAACGGGTATATTCGATACCATCCTCAAAAGGAACCCTCTTTCCGTTTTTCATAGGATCCCCGAGAACTGTACTGTAAATATGTTCTATCCTGTAGCCGGCACCTACCATGGTTGAGCTCTTGGTGCTCCATCTGCGGGCTGCCTCAGCGGAAAACCCATAGATGTCGTTTTGATGGTAATTGTGCCCGGTATACCATGATGCTGCATCATAGCGGAATAGCTCAAACCTGTCGTAATGCCTGCGCTGATATATAGAGCTTCGTATTTGCCAATGTTTGCTTTCATATAGGTATTGTACGGAAGAGAGAAATGTCCGTATCTCCTCAAATTGTTCCGGATATGCCACGGAGTAGAAACTGTTCGCCCCATACTCCTTATGCTGGTATCCTCCTGTGAAAGTCAGAGAGTGACCATTATGGATATTGAAAACAATATTTGAAAACAGGTTTGAAATTTTAAAATCGGTATTTTCGGAATAACCGTCAGACTGATTGTAACCACCTCCAATCTGCCCGGAAAGAGACCCTCCGGAAAATCCGATATTGCCGGTTCCATTTACATATCCATAACTACCGCCTGAAAGGCTTGCACTGATTTCACGTTTTGAGGGATTCCGGGTTATGATATTTATTGCACCCGGACCTTGTAATACTTCAATACGCTCAATCTGTGAAAGCTCAATCGGTATGTCAAGCGAGTAGTGTCCGGTTTGGGGATCCGTGTAGTTAATTCCGTTGATCATAACCATTGATTGATCAAAAGTTCCTCCGAGAATGTTCAGGTCTGCCTGCACCCCTTCGCTGCCACGGCTGCGAAGGTCAATCCCGGAGAAGTGTCGCAAAAGATCGGGAAGGTTTTTTACAGCGGCCTGCTCAATTTCGCTTCTCTGGATGACCGATACGATTCTGACCAGAGGCTGGAATGGCGTGGGTCGTTCTGTGTTGATTACAAGCTCCTCAAGAGCCCGGATGGTGTCATTGTCACTTTTGGTGCTGCTCTGCGCAAGCAGCGGCTGGCTCCTCATAACCAGAATAGAGCATGATACAGACAGGACTCCTATCTTTATCAGCTTTCCCATGGATGCAAAAGCAGCCCAGGGTGCGCGTTTCCATCTTTTAAAACAGATGGGGGTACGATTTTTTCTTTTTTTGTACATTTTTAATGGTTTTAATTTTTGCGACGTGCAAAATTGGGATATTAAGAGCACATGCTAAAATTTTTACATAAATTTGAAAAAACATCTAGTTATGAAAAACGCACAACTATTGAAAGTGTTGCTGTTTATGACCATGATAACCATGACTATAGAAATGAAATCTCAAGATGATCTGAAAAGAATAAGGGAAAGGCTGCATGTCATACCTGAATACTCACACAAGGAGGAGAAGACTGCAGAGGTTGTGTTGGAATATCTGACAAAAACAGAGCCGGACAGATTGTTCAGAAATATTGGAGGGTATGGTATCATTGCCGAATACAAGGGAAACAGACCGGGTCCGTCAAAGATGTTCCGCTGTGAATTGGATGCTATAAAGACGGATAGTGGATGCAAACATTTGTGCGGACATGACGGTCATATGGCAATCATGCTTGGACTCGCCCAAAGGTTGCATGAAAATCGTGATTTTGCCGGGACTATATATCTATTGTTCCAACCGGCCGAGGAGGTTGGTGAAGGAGCTGCATTGATGGTAAAAGATATGAAAGATCTTAATCTTAAATTCGATTATGTCTTTGCTCTTCACAACAATCCTAACTATGAACTGAATAATGTCATCATACATCGTGGTACTTATGCAGCAGCCTCTGTGGGCATGGAGCTCCGCTTTAACGGAGAGGCTTCACATGCAGCATATCCCGAGCAAGCTCACTCTCCCACAGACGCCATCTTCTCAGTAATTTCAGAGCTTAAAAAGCTGAATAGTGCCGTAGATATGTTTGAGGGATTTGTGCTGTCAACTGTTGTAAATGTTGTGATAGGAGAGGAGAATTACGGCGTGACTCCGGGTGAGGGAGTGCTGAGGCTTACATTAAGAGGTTTCAAAGACAATGGCCTTGAGAAACTCTGCTCAACTGTGGAAAGATTATCATCTGAATATGCTGAAAGAGATAAGCTTAAACTTGAAGTAAGTTATCATGACAGATTTCCGGCTACAGTAAATACCGATGCAGCCAATAGTATGGTTGTTCTGGCAGCTGAGTCAACAGGGCATAAAATAGTTTATGTAGACGAACCAGGGCGGGGATCGGACGACTTTTGCCATTTTACAAATGCATCACAGGCATCCTATTTTGATATAGGAAACGGGTTAGGTACACCGGATATCCACAAAGCGGATTATCGTTTTTCTGATGAAATCCTCTTACCTTCTTTGGAAATCCTGGATTATCTGGTTTTTAAGATATAATTCTCGATGGCTTCAGGGAAGTATCTCTGTTCCAACTCGTGTATCTTAGATGCAAGCATCTCAGGGGTATCCTCCTTCTCTATGGTGCATTTTGCCTGAAATATTGTCTCTCCTTTGTCGTAATCGGCATCAATAATATGTACGGTTATGCCAGACTCCTTTTCGCCGGCAGCGATAACGGCTTCATGTACATGCATGCCGTGCATGCCCTTTCCGCCGTATTTAGGCAGTAACGCCGGATGGATGTTTATTATTTTTTTGGGATATTTGTTAAGCAACCTTTCCGGAATCTTCAGAAGAAATCCGGCAAGGATTATATACTCAATGCCTTTTTCAGAAAGCAGATCGTCAATAAAGCTGCTCTCTTCAAACTGACTTTTGGTAAAGATAATTGACGACACATTGAATTGCTTTGCCCTTTCTATCACATAGGCATCTTTTTTGTTGCAAAGCAATAGGCTGACTTCGCACAGAGAATTATTGCGGAAATATTTTATTATATTTTCCGCATTTGTGCCTGACCCTGAGGCGAAAATGGCAATTTTTATACAACTCATTATTAGCATTTTAAAGTGCAAATATAGCAAAAAAACTTAAATACGAAACCCGCCTATAATTATACTCGTATTTGTATATGTGTGTATGTCAAAACGATATAACTTCACTCGGTATAAATTTCTTTTTTACGTTTTTTTTGTTTTTCTTTGCAACCTGGTTTTGAAAATAAATACAATTATTAACTAATTATTTTAATTATGGCAGACATTAATGCAAAGGTTAAAGCCATCATCGTTGACAAGTTGGGCGTTGAGGAATCTGAGGTAACACCAACTGCAAGTTTTACTAATGATTTAGGTGCTGACTCACTCGATACAGTAGAACTTATCATGGAATTCGAAAAGGCTTTCGGTATTACAATTCCTGACGAAGCAGCTGAGAAGATCTCAACTGTAGGAGATGCTATCTCTTACATTGAAAAGAACGCAAAATAAATTTCCAATACAAGCATATGGAATTAAAACGAGTTGTAGTTACCGGTATAGGAACAATTAATCCACTTGGGGACAATGTCCAGGATTATTTCAAGAATCTGGACGATGGTGTCAACGGCTGTGGTCCTATTACCCGTTTTGACACTACTCTGTTCAAAACAAAATTTGCTTGTGAAGTTAAAAATTTCGAACCGGGTAAATATGGTATTGACCGTAAAGAAGAGCGCAAGCTCGACCTCTATTCTCAATTTGCCATCATAGCTGCTGAACAGGCAGTAAAAGACAGCAATATTGACTCGGAAAAAATCGGTCCGGACAGAATAGGAGTGATACTCGGCTCAGGTATAGGTGGTATCAATACCCTGTACAGTGAGGTAGAGGGCTATGTCGAAGGTGGAAAAGTGCCTCGATTTAGCCCCTTTATCATTCCAAAAATGATTCCAGACATAGCCCCTGGCCTTATATCAATGAAGTATAACTTCAGAGGGCCTAATTATGCTACTGTTTCTGCATGTGCATCTTCTACACATGCAATGACAGATGCTTTCACCTATATAAGGCTCGGTAAGGCAGATATTATCGTCACAGGAGGCTCTGAAGCAGGTATCTCTATACCAAGCATAGGGGGATTTAATTCTGCACAGGCTATTTCTACAAGAAATGACGATCCACAGCACGCTTCAAGACCTTTTGACAAAAACCGGGATGGTTTTGTTATGGGAGAGGGCTCTGGAATCCTGATTTTTGAAGAGTATGAGCATGCAAAAGCTAGAGGTGCTAAAATCTACTGTGAAGTAGCAGGTGCCGCTATGACTGCTGATGCCTATCACATTACTGCTCCACATCCTGAGGGACTTGGGGCTATTCAGGTAATGAAATTGGCTCTGGAAGATGCCGGCATGAAACCTGAGGAGGTTGATTACATTAATGTTCACGGCACATCAACCCCGTTGGGAGATATAGCCGAGTTGAAGGCAGTCAAGGCTGTATTTGGAGAGCATGCATACAAATTGAACATAAGTGCTACTAAGTCTATGACCGGACACCTCTTGGGTGCGACCGGGGCTATAGAGGCTCTTGCTTGTATACACGCAATTACTGACAGCATTGTCCCACCTACCATTAACTTCGAAGAGGAAGACCCGGAGATCGATTACAAGCTAAACCTAACCCTAAACCACGCACAGAAGCGTGAAGTAAATGTTGCTCTGAATAATACCTTTGGATTTGGAGGACATAACTCCTCAATTATATTCAGAAAGATCAAGTAGATTTACAAACGAAACATAAAAAAGAGGGCAATGATTATTTTCATGCCCTCTTTTGTTATGTATATATTAAATAAACCCTCACGTTACGGAAGCACTGAGTATGTTATGTTGATCTTAGGTCTTCTTGTGCTTGAGGCACCGTTTATTGTTGCCTTGCTGTAAATCTGATTGTCTACATAGTATGTCACACTTCCGGTGTAGGAGTTGGATACCTGTGTAATAGGTGTAATCCATGTATACCACTCCTCATCTTCGAGAGTGTTGTTTAGCACATGTTGCAGAAATGTGCTGATGTCCAATGAATAGTAGAAAAGCGACCTGTTAAGTGTTCCCGCTCCAACAGAATAGATATCGTCTATTGGATAGTACAATTTTGATTTGTAATCCTCTGCATAATATCGGTATGCGAGATATATTGATGAGGGGAACTGTTCCATGACAGTGTAGTCGTTCGGAAATTCGTAAGGAAGTACCAATTCTGCTTTTGCAATCAACACCTTCTTAAGATCAATGTTTTTCTCCTGAGCCCAAGAAAGAAACTCAGTCCTCACATCTTTGAAATTTATGAATGGCTTGACCCCCCCCATTCCTTCCATTAAAACCTTCTCTTTTGGAGCTGTAGTCTCAAGAGCCTTAGAATCATGAGAGAATATATTTGTATAGAAACAACTAGATGTTGATATATAGTACAGTACTGTACTGTCTTGGTCAATATCGTCGGCAGCAGAGACATGATGGTATTTCATATTCAAATATACAGATGAAGGTTCTATCATATTGAAACGACCCCCGTTGATTCCGTTTGGAACGGGATCAGTCGATATGAAGAAACCCTTAAATCTCTGGACAAATATACTTACGGAGTCTCTTTCGTCCTTAGATGCGGAGAGTAACTGCCTTGCATAGTCAAGGTCTACCTCTATATTTATAGAGTCGCCACCTGTATAGACCGCTGTTCCGATATTTAGTGGCTTTGTTCCGTAATCACTTCTTGAAAAGGAATTGTTGTATAAAGTTGTGGAGTCGATATCCTTGTTAAGGGCATAAAGATATATGTTCTGAGGTATGCTCTCCTCGCCTTGTTTTAGGCAGAGAGTCTTGTCAACACCTATCTCCATCCTTAGGTAAATCGGCTGGGGGTTGTCACCGAAATCATTTTCTGTAACATATGGA
Source organism: Rikenellaceae bacterium (assembly GCA_034928745.1). Classification (GTDB taxonomy): domain Bacteria; phylum Bacteroidota; class Bacteroidia; order Bacteroidales; family UBA932; genus Bact-08. The sequence continues at coordinate 35,772 of JAYFOS010000006.1, read as the reverse complement.
ATAACCTGAAAAGCTGTATTGCAAATTGTCTGTCCAAAATCGGAGTCGTTGTATGCGCCGATAATAAGGTAATCAGGGAAGATGGACTGCAGGGAGTCTATCATCTTCATTTGAATTGGTATCTCAACAGAAGCAGTGCTTACGGTCAGCTCGTGGTCTGTAGGAATTAAAATATCTCCGACAGTCTTATCGATATTAATACATGAAATGGTGATTGCTGAAGAAACTAATAGTGCCGCAACAGATCGGAAATGAATCCTATTTGACATTTTTTCCTAAAATTAGATCATAAAATTGAACGTACTCCTGTATGTATGTTGTGTCCTGTTGTGATACCTCTATATAAGGCAAGAGTGGGACGGAGCAGCTCTTTATCATTTCAGACACCGGTTCCGGCAAGGTTTCACTTCCCATAATAACACCGTTGGCATACTGTAAGGCAAGTTTAGCAAGATTTATGCCATTAGCAGGATTGAGCAATTCTAGATCTTTGTTTTTTATTCCCGGAGATAAAATCTTTGAACGTGTTTTTTCGTTGAATTCAAGGTCTGCCGCCTCATTGTAAAGAGATACGATAACCTTGCTGTTTGTGAAAATGGGATCTTCGTGATAGCATTTTCTTAGCAAAATAGGTATCAGATGTGATATCCAACCTTGGCAGTGTATTATATCTGGTTGCCACCGGAGTTTCTTTACTGTCTCAAGAACACCTTTCGCAAAGAAAAGGGCTCTTTCATCATTGTCAGTAAAATAATCTCCTTTTTCGTTTTGGTAGATGAATTTTCTGTAAAAGTAATCTTCATTGTCAATGAAGTATACCTGCATGCGTGCGGATGGGATAGAAGAAACTTTTATGATGAGGGGTCTGTCTATGTCATTGATTATGATATTCATGCCAGAGAGCCGAATAACCTCGTGGAGTTGGTTCCGTCTCTCGTTGATTATACCGTATTTTGGCATGAATGAACGTATCTCAAAACCTTTCTCCTGCACTCCCTGCGGCAAGTATCTACCAACAACGGAGATTTTGGACTCTTTCATGTAAGGGAATATTTCAGAACTCACATAAAGCACTCTTGTTGGTTCACTCATTTTACTTGCTAGTTTTTAAAGGCGATTTACATACAAAGGTAATAAATTTATTTAATTTGGAGGAAATATATATCTTTGGAAGTTGTTAAAAACTATGAAGAAAAAGGAAAAAGGCATAATTTTCAGAAGGCTGCTTCACTCGTATCTTTCCTCAATAATAAGCATTTCACTGGTCTTATTGATTGTAGGTGTTCTCGGAGTGTTGGCTGTCAATGCCAGCGCGGTGTCGAGCTATTTTAAAGAGAATATAAGAGTTTCAGTGATTTTTGATAATGGTACATCAGACTCGGAGGCACAATCTTTTCTGAATAACTTAGAGAAGAAGAGTTACGTCAAAAGGGCTGAGTTTATATCTAAAGAGAGAGGGTCTGAGGAGATGAAGAAAATGCTGGGTGAGGACTTTCTGGATGTTTTTGATGTAAATCCTGTTCCACTCTCTATTGATCTGTATCTCAAGGCGGAATACCTCGATACAGACAGCCTTAAAAATATTGCCTCACAGCTTTCAGAAATGCCGGATGTAAGAGAGGTGGCATATCAGGAGTCGTTGGTGAGTGTTATTAACCAAAATCTGGAGAAGATAGGGCTGGTTTTAAGTGTAGTATTGGTGCTGCTTCTTTTTATTTCTTTTGTGTTGATAAACAACACTGTGAGGTTGAATGTCTATTCTAAGAGGTTCACAATACAGACCATGAAACTTGTTGGAGCAAAGAGGTCCTTTATTAGAAAACCGTTTATAAGACAGGGAATATATCAAGGGATGATAGCCGGTGTTGTATCCTCAATAATGCTGGTTATTGCGCTGTTTGTTGTAAAGAGAGATATAAACCAGCTTTTTGTGATTTTTGACATGAGGCTGATTGCTCTGGTTCTGGCTGGCGTGATTCTTGCCGGGATTATCATTTGTGTTATAAGCACCTGGATAGTAGTAAACAAGCTTCTCTCGGTTTCAGCCGATGAGATTTATTATTAAATATTGTTATGGAAAAGATGACCAAAGAGGAGGAACAAGGAAAGTTTGCAATCCCATACAAGAACATAATTTTTGTCGTTGCGGGAGTGGTATTGATGTTGTTAGGTTATGCCCTGATGACCGGAGGAGGAACGACAGACCCTTCTGTATTTACGGGAGAGAAGATGTTCAGCTTTAGAAGGATTGTACTCTCGCCACTAATAATACTTGTAGGGGTGGTGGTAGAGATTTATGCAATTATGTATACTCCTAAAGAAAAATGACAGCTTTAGATTCTATTTTGCTGGGATTGGTGCAAGGATTCACAGAGTTTCTGCCTGTAAGTAGCAGCGGTCATTTGACAATAGGTAAAGAGGTTTTGGGCGTGACTACGCCGGACCTTAGTTTTGAAATTGTGGTACATGCCGCCACAGTGCTTAGCATACTCGTGGTGTTCAGGAAAGAGATCATGCAGTTGATCTCCGGGTTCTTTAAATTCAGAATGAATTATGAGACAGACTATATTTTCAAGATTGTGGTTTCAATGATTCCGGTGATGATAGTCGGGCTATTGTTCAAGGATCAGGTTGAGGCTATTTTCGGTTCCGGATTGTTGATTGTGGGGATATGCCTCATGGTGACAGCCTTGTTGCTCGCTGTCTCAAACTATACAAAACCAAAAGAGAGGGAGCTTTCATATAAGAGTGCATTCATTATTGGAATAGCCCAGGCAGTTGCGGTACTCCCGGGACTGTCCCGTTCAGGCTCTACCATAGCCACCGGGATGATGTTGGGAGTAAAGAAAGATCAGATTGCAAAATTCTCTTTTTTGATGGTGTTGGTCCCTATCTTGGGAGAGGCTTTTCTGGACTTGGTTTCCGGTGACTTTGCAGCCTCCCGGAGTGGTCTGGATTCTCTTAATCTCTCGCTTGGATTTATCTCTGCCTTTGTATCGGGACTTCTTGCCTGCAAGATTATGATTGCTCTCGTCAAGAGAGCCCGGTTGCTGGGCTTTGCAGTATATTGCGCCATTATCGGTGTCGGATGTATAATTTATTCACAAATTATCTGATATGTCTTCAAATGAGAGGTATCTACACTATTTTGTCTCGGATGTTCATCTGGGTTTAAGTGCTTATGACGCAGATAAGAGAGAGGAGAGGTTTGTGAGATTTCTCAGAGGCCTTCCTTCAGAAATCAAGGCTTTGTATCTTCTGGGTGATATCTTTGATTATTGGTTTGAATATAAGTATGTTGTCCCAAAAGGGTTTACGAGAGTGTTTGGAGCCATATCACAACTGACAGACAATGGTGTTGATGTCTACTTCTTCAGGGGTAATCATGATATGTGGACATTCGGATACCTGGAAAAAGAAACAGGTGTCAGGATTCTTGATGAGCCATCTGTTGTTGCCATTGGAGAAAGAAAATTCTGTCTTGCACATGGAGATGAGCTAACAGGGGCAGAAAAGAGACATCTGATGCTGAAGAGACTGTTCAGGTCAAAGTTCCTTCAAAAAATGCTTGCCGGAGTTCACCCCAGGTGGATATTTCCTATAGCAACAAAATGGTCTACAACCCGGAAACTCTCAAATTATTCCCTATTGGAATTTAAAGGTATCAATGAGCCTCTTTATAAATATGCAACTGAATTCGAGAAGATAGAGAAGATAGACTATTTTATTTTCGGGCACTTGCACACTCCGGGTAATAACAAAACTCCTTTGGGAGCCGGCTTCTATATATTAGGTGCATGGATATACGGTTGCGAGTACTTGTGTTATGACTCGCAGAAAGATGAGATGAGATGGATGTCGGGGGTGGAGTGAAGAGTGTGGAGTGAAGAGTGAAAAGTGGGGAGTTAGTTGAATAGTGAATAGTAGAGATAATCGAAGGATCCGTTGTTGTACATCCTGACCAGTTCTTCTGTGGCTTTGTCCTTGCCATACTTGTCGTAAGGCTGTTTAAGGTCGCTGCCGAACAGTTTTGCAATTCCCTGCCAGAAAACAGCTGTAATTCCTCCTCGGTAGCTTTTAATGATATAGTACGAGCTTTGGCCGACCTCACGATCTATCAAGCGGAGTAAAAGTTTGCCTTGGGAGTAGGTCATATTTCTCAAGGGCTTTTCAAACTCTTTGAAAAGATTGTTTTCAAACTCCTTTATAAATCTCTCTCTCTCCCTTGAATTAAAATCGGAAGTGGCTATGATGCTATCTGCTTCCAGAATTTTGTCTTTAGCAATTAGTGCATACGGGTATGTCTTCTTGAAGTTGTAGATCAATCTGTAATACTCTTTCCAGTCCCTGTTCTTCATCCTGTTGTCAGGTCTGGAGAAGAAGTAGAAATCTCTTATTTTGATCTGATATACAGTGTCCCTGCCCTCGATCTTGTATCCAAGAAGATATCCTGCTGTTTGAGAATAACCGGAGGCAAAAGTCATGCTCATGATAACGGAGAGAGCAATCATCCTTACTTTAGTCACTGACATATTTTTTTTTACTCTGAGATGTGTTATTCAATAATTAGACCAAATTACAATTAATTCTTATTTTTGTTTGAATCCACAGAAAAGAGTTAATCAATAAATTTATGTACAAAGTATTTGTAAAATCATTAATAGTGGCGATGTCTGCTATTATCCCACTGCAACTTAATGCACAATCAGACAAGGAGAGCAGCTATATAAGAAAAGCAGAAAAAATCCATCGAAGGGTGATAACTATGGATACTCATAATGATACTGCACTTAACTTTAATGATCCGGATGCGTCTAGAACCGTTGCAAAAGGACAGGTGACATTTCCTAATATGGTCGAGGGGGGTCTTGATGCAGCGTTTTTTGCTATTTATATAGGACAGGGTCGCAGAGATGATATCTCCAATAGTGATGCAAACTTCTATGTTGCAGATCAGTTGCTCAGGTTTAGGAGCTATGTGGAGAAAAGCGATCTGGCAAGGATTGCCTATGACGTAGAGGATATAAGAAGCAATAAGCGGGCGGGGAAGATATCTGTAATACTTGCTCTTGAAAACGGATATCCATTCGGCAAAGATATCTCTCAGGTAGAGCGATTCTACAAATATGGCGTGAGGGCGGTAACACTTTGCCATAATTATAATAATGATATCTGTGATGCATCAATGGACTCAGTGATTGAACACGGAGGTCTCTCCCCATTTGGCTATGAGGTTGTGGAAGAGATGAACAGGTTGGGTATCATCATTGATGTGTCTCATGCCTCATCCCGGACACTCGAGGATGTGCTTGAGGTAAGTAAGCTTCCTGTTGTGGCAAGTCATTCGGGCGTATATTCAATAAAGAATCATAAGAGGAATCTTAAGGATAATGAGATAAGGGCTATAGCAGCGCATGGTGGTTTGATACAAGTTGCCACAGGACGTTTTTTTCTCTCAAATAAACCTAAAAGTGAGGTTACAGTTAAGGATATTGCCGATCATATCGACTACGTCAAGTCTCTGGTGGGGATTAAACATGTTGGTATCGGTACCGATTTTGACGGAGGTGGAGGAGTTGTGGGAATGGAGACCGCTGCAAAAATGAAAAATCTGACAATAGAACTTCTTAAAAGAGGATATACAAAAAAAGAGCTGAGATATTTCTGGGGGGAGAACCTTTTAAGAGTCTTAAGAGCTCATTCTAAGTAATTTTTTTTCAGTAATTTTTGCACGTTTGATTTTTTTGGTATATTTGCAACCCGTCAGAAATGCAATCATATTGCTTATTTGACTGGGAAACAGAGAGATGGCTCTCAAAAAAGTTAGACCAAAGCATTAAAAACATATTTACTGTTATCGTTAAACTGTAAAAAAGCAATGTTACAACCAAAAAAAACCAAATTCAGAAGGCAGCAGAAAGGCCGCATGAAAGGAATTGCACAAAGAGGCAATCAGCTTTCATTTGGATCCTTCGGTATTAAGACTACTGAGTCTTGTTGGCTTACCGGCCAACAGATCGAGGCTGCCCGTCAGGCCGTAGTAAGATACATGAAACGTGAGGGTCAGATATGGATCCGCGTTTTCCCTGATAAACCATTTACAAAGAAGCCTGCTGAGGTTCGTATGGGTAAAGGAAAAGGAGCACCGGAAGGTTTCGTTTGCCCTATTACTCCGGGCCGTATGCTAATTGAAGCAGAAGGAGTTCCATTGGAGATTGCTAAAGAGGCACTCCGTCTTGGGGCACAGAAACTTCCTGTAATTACAAAATTTGTAGTTCGTAGAGATTATACTGAATAATTTAATGCAGAAATAAGATGAAAACAAAAGAGGTAAGAGAATTATCCGTAAATGACCTTAGAGAGCGCATTGAGGCAGAAAAGGCCAACCTTATCCGTACTAAGATGAATCATGCAATTTCTCCATTAGATGATTTGTCTCAGATAAAAAAATCAAGAAGAAATATAGCCAGGATGCTCACAATATTGAGCCAAAGGGAAAACAAGGACAAATAAAGTCATGGAAAGAAATCTTCGTAAAGAAAGAATAGGTGTAGTGGTAAGCAATAAGATGGAAAAATCTATCGTTGTTGCTGTTAAGAGAAAAGTAAAACACCCTATTTACGGCAAGTTCGTGAATAAAACCACTAAGTTTGTTGCTCATGACGAGAAAAACGAATGCAGCGAAGGAGATACAGTTCGCATCATGGAGACTCGTCCTTTGAGTAAGACCAAACGCTGGAGACTAGTAGAAATTGTAGAAAAAGTTAAATAAGCCATGATACAGCAAGAATCGAGATTATTGGTGGCAGATAACAGCGGGGCAAAGGAGGTACTTTGTATCCGTGTTCTGGGTGGGACCCGTCGCCGCTATGCCGGAGTTGGTGATAAAATTGTTGTTGCCGTTAAAAGTGCAATCCCTGGTGGTGATGCCAAGAAGGGATCTGTTTCAAAAGCAGTCATCGTCCGCACAAAGAAGGAAATACGCCGTCCGGATGGTTCATATATCCGCTTTGATGACAATGCATGTGTGTTGTTGAACAATCAGGGTGAGGTCCGTGGTACTCGTATCTTTGGACCTGTTGCCAGAGAATTGCGCGACAACTATATGAAGATTGTATCTTTAGCACCGGAGGTTTTATAAATAAGGTATAAAGGATATGAATAAGAAATTACATATTAAAAAAGGTGATCTCGTGTATGTGAATGCAGGTAACGACCGTGGTAAAACCGGGAAGGTACTTGAGATAATCACAGAAGACAACCGTGCCATAGTTGAGGGAATCAACATGGTTAGCAAGCACACTAAACCAAATGCTAAACACCCTCAGGGTGGTATTATCAAACAAGAGGCAGGCGTCCATATCTCAAACCTTCAGGTAGTAGATCCTGTTAAAGGTGGACCTACCCGTATCGGCCGTCGTTTGAATGATAAAGGGAAATTAGTTCGTTACGCGAAAAAATCTGGAGAGGAGATTAAATAATGGCAACTACAAAACCAAATGCAGCACCAAAGGCAGCTAAAGCAGAAAAAAGCTCACCGGCAAAAGTAGAGGGTGCTCAAGTTAAAGTAAAAGGATATGTTCCTACTCTGCAGAAGATGTACAAGGACGAGATTGTTGCAAAATTGATGAAGGAGTTTGGTTACTCTTCAATTATGCAAGTTCCTGTGCTTGAGAAAATCACCATCAACCAGGGCGTTGGTTCGGCAACACAAGACAAGAAGCTTATAGAGGTTGCTCAGCAGGAGCTTACAACTATTACAGGTCAGAAAGCTATGCTGACATATTCAAAGAAGGATATCTCAAACTTCAAACTTCGTAAAGGAATGCCTATCGGAGTTAAAGTGACTCTTCGCAGCGCAAAGATGTATGAGTTCCTTGAGAGGCTTATTGCAATCTCACTTCCTCGTATCAGAGATTTCAAGGGTATAAACGAGAAATTCGACGGCAAAGGAAATTATACTTTAGGTATAAAGGAGCAGATCATTTTCCCGGAAATCGATATTGATAAGATTACCAAAATTTTCGGGTTGGAAATTACCTTTGTGACATCAGCCGGGAAAGACGAAGAGGCATTTGCACTTCTCCGTGAATTTGGTTTGCCTTTCAAGAATATTAAGAAATAATCTATAAAATAGAGATAGATAATGGCAAAAGAATCAATGAAGGCACGCGAGGTTAAACGCGCTAAATTATGTGCCAAATATGCAGAAAAACGCAAAGCTCTTAAAGAGGCCGGTGATTATGCCGCTCTTGACAAGCTTCCTAAGAACGCAAGCCCGGTACGTCAGCACAACCGTTGTTCTCTGACAGGCCGTCCTAAGGGTTACATGCGTATTTTCGGCATAAGCCGTATTCAATTCCGTGAAATGGCCAGCAAAGGCCTTATCCCGGGTATACGCAAGGCTAGCTGGTAAGATTTAAATAAATATAAACTATTGGATATCGGGCATCCTTAGATGTCGGTACTAAAAAAAACAAAAACAATGACTGATCCAATTTCAGATTTTTTGACAAGAGTGCGTAATGCGTATCTTGCAGGACACAAAGTTGTTGAGATTCCATCTTCAAAAATGAAGCTGGAATTAACCCGTATTCTCCATGAGAAGGGTTATATCCTTAGCTATAGGCTAATTGAGGGTACTCCTTGCAACACAATTAAAATAGCCCTTAAGTATCATCCTGAGACTAAGAAGGCTGCTATAAAGAAAATTGTCAGGGTAAGCTCACCTGGTTTGAGAAGGTATGTAGGTGTTGACCAGATGCCTAGAGTTCTCAACGGACTGGGTATAGCTGTCATCTCAACTTCTAAAGGTATGATTACCGACAAGGAGGCAAAGGAGATGAATATTGGCGGAGAGGTAATCTGCTATGTATACTAATTAGAAATTTAACAAAAGATAACAGATGTCACGAATAGGAAAATTACCTGTAAACCTTCCTGCCGGAGTAACCTTCAAGGTTGAGCCGGGCAATGTGGTAAAGGTTAAAGGCCCGCTCGGAGAACTTGTACAGAAGGTAGATCCGGATATTACAGTTACCGTAGAGGGAAATGTTGTAACAGTAAGCAGACCGACTGACCAACCGCGTCACCGTTCACTGCACGGTTTATACCGCGCATTGATCAATAATATGGTTATCGGGGTCTCTACAGGATACACTATTAAGCAAGAGTTAGTGGGTGTCGGTTTCAGAGCAGAGGTTAAGGGCCAGGTTCTTGAGCTCAGCCTCGGATACTCACATGATATACACTTCTTACTGCCAAACGAGATAAAGGCTACTGCAGAGGTGGCCAAGAAAGGAGCTAATCCGGTGCTGACAATGACCAGCTTTGACAAACAACTCCTCGGTATGGTAGCTGCTAAGATACGCTCGTTGCGTAAACCTGAACCTTACAAAGGTAAAGGTATTAAGTTTGTTGGTGAACAACTTCGTCGCAAAGCCGGTAAGTCGGCCAGCGCTAAATAATAAGTGGAGGATATATGGCTTTAAATAAAATAGAGAGAAGAAAGAGGATACAGCATCGCATACGCAAGGTTGTCAACGGTACTCCAGAAAGACCGAGACTAGCTGTATTCAGAAGCAACAAGCAGATATATGTTCAATTGATCAACGATATCGAAGGTATTACCATTATCTCGGCCAGCTCAAGAGACAAAGAGGTTGTTGAGACATGTAAGGGCAAACCCGGTATTGAGGTTGCTAAGATTGTCGGTAAGCTTGCGGCACAACGCGCTGTCGAAAAGGGAATCACTGAGATATCATTTGACCGTGGAGGTTACCTCTATCACGGAAGAGTAAAAAGTTTAGCAGATGCCGCCCGTGAAGGTGGTCTTAAATTCTAGTATAGTATGGCAAATACAAACATAAAAAAAGTTAAGACTACCGATCTTGAATTAAAAGACAGATTGGTGGCAGTTCAGAGGGTTACTAAGGTAACTAAAGGTGGTCGCCACTTCAGCTTTGCAGCAATTGTAGTGGTCGGTGACGAGAAAGGCGTCGTAGGATATGGCTTGGGTAAGGCCAATGAGGTTACAACAGCAATTTCGAAAGGTATTGAGGATGCTAAGAAGAATTTAGTTAAAATCCCTCTTAACAAAAAGACCATTCCTCATGAGCAAGAGGCAAAATTCGGAGGTGCCAGGGTTTTCATGAAACCAGCAGCCGAAGGAACCGGAGTAAAGGCCGGTGGTGCGATGCGTGCCGTTTTTGAATCAGTTGGTGTACACGATGTGCTTGCTAAATCAAAAGGCTCATCAAACCCTCACAACCTGGTTAAGGCTACAGTTGCAGCACTTCTTGAAATGCGCGACGCGTATACTGTTGCCGGTGTGAGAGGAGTCCCTATGAATAAAGTGTTTAAAGGTTAAGGAGATCAAGAGATGGCAAAAGTTAGAGTTACTCAGATAAAAAGTAAGAACAGCGCAACTGTAAGACAAGCAGATACTCTTGCGTCTTTAGGAATCCGCAGGATTCGCCAGTCAGTTGAACTTGAACTCAACCCTGTAAACAAAGGGATGATAGAGAAGGTTCTACACCTTGTGAAAGTAGAAGAAATTAACTAATCAGGAGAATTTACAATGAAATTAAATAATCTTACACCCTCTACAGGTTCCTTAGGAAGAGAGAAGAGAATAGGACGCGGCGAAGGTTCCGGCCATGGTGGAACTTCCACACGTGGTATGAATGGTGCACAATCGCGTTCAGGTTACTCTCGCAAGGCTGGTTTTGAAGGCGGTCAGATGCCACTTCAAAGAAGACTTCCGAAATTTGGATTTAACAACGTTAATAAAGTTGAATATAAAGCTATTAACCTATCTACACTTCAAGCACTGAGCGAGAAGGCAGGGGTAACCACTATTACTATTGATACACTTAGCGAGGCTGGTCTGATCTCTAAGAACGACCGTGTTAAAATTCTTGGAAACGGCACCCTTACAGTTAAGTTGGATGTTACCGCCCATGCTTTTTCTAAATCAGCAATTGCACAGATAGAGTCACAACAGGGAAAGGCGACTAAAATCTAAATTTTCTGATGAAAAAATTTATCGAAACAATCAAAAACATCTTCAAGATTGAAGAACTGCGCAAAAGGATCGTATATACCGTCCTTTTGTTGTTGGTTTATCGTCTTGGTAGTTTTGTGGTAATGCCGGGTATTGACCCGACCCAGCTGGATAAACTGCAATCGCAAGCTTCAGAAGGGTTGCTCTCCTTGCTCAATATGTTCTCCGGTGGTGCATTTGGTAACGCTTCAATCTTTGCATTGGGCGTGATGCCATACATCTCTGCTTCTATCGTTATACAACTTTTGGGAATCATGGTTCCATATTTCCAGAAGATGCAACGCGAAGGTGAGAGCGGAAGAAGAAAAATGAATCAATGGACACGTTACCTGACTATAGTAATTCTTGCGCTACAGGGTCCTGCCTATATGGCAAACCTTCATGTGCAGTTACCTGAGTCAGCATTCCTGTTCCATGGATTTTCATATAATTTGTTTGCTACAGTAGTTCTTGTTGGTGGAACAATGTTCATCATGTGGTTAGGCGAGCGCATTACCGATCGCGGCTTAGGTAATGGTATCTCTCTGATTATCATGGTGGGTATAGTTGCACGTTTACCATTCGCAATAGTCTCTGAAGGTGGCGCAAGGCTGACCCAGAGTGCCGGCGGGGGTATTCTTATGCTTGTTGTAGAGTTGATTATCCTTTTCCTTGTATTTGTTGCAACAATTGCATTGGTACAGGGTACTCGCAAGATTCCCGTACAATATGCTAAAAGGATTATTGGTAACAAACAGTATGGAGGAGTACGTCAGTATATACCTTTGAAGATAAACGCGGCTGGCGTTATGCCAATTATCTTTGCCCAGGCTATAATGATGTTCCCTTTGCTTCTGTCAGGTTTTGACGCAACCCGCGGTTTGGCAGCTACACTGTCAAATTCAAACGGTTTCTGGTATAACCTGATCTTTGGTCTTATGGTAGTAGCCTTTACATACTTCTACACAGCAGTAACAGTAAATCCTACAAATATGGCCGAGGACATGAAGAAAAACGGAGGTTTTATTCCAGGCATCAAACCCGGAAAGAAAACCGCCGAGTATCTTGATTCGATAATGTCTCGCATTACGCTTCCTGGTTCGGTTTTCCTTGCCATCGTAGCGATTCTGCCTGCATTTGCAAAAATGCTTGGTATCAGTAACCAGTTCGCAGCATTCTATGGAGGAACATCTTTGCTAATCCTTGTGGGTGTGATACTTGATACTTTGCAGCAGATAGAAAGTCACTTGCTTATGCGTCACTATGATGGTCTTATGAAGACAGGCCGTCTGAAGGGACGTTCAAGCATGTAAGAAGTTCAAAAGTTCTTTGTAGATATGATAAAATTAAAAACCGAGGAGGAGATTGAGTTACTGAGAGAAAATGCTCTCCTGGTATCAAAGACTCTTGCAGAGGTTGGCAAACACGTAGTTCCGGGTGTTACTACACTTGAGCTAAACAATATTGCCGAGACCTTTATAAGAGATCATGGTGCCGTTCCCGCCTTCCTTGGTTACAATGGTTTCCCTTATGCTCTCTGTATGTCTGTAAACGATGTTGTAGTACATGGTTTTGCTTCAGACAACCACCTCAAGGAGGGGGATATAGTCTCAGTAGATTGTGGCACAATCTTAAAAGGATATTATGGAGACTCGGCATACACTTTTCCGGTGGGAAAGGTCTCGGAAGAGACTGCAAAACTGCTGGAGGTTACGAAGGAGTCTCTGTACAGAGGTATAAGTATGGCTACAGTCGGTAACAGAATAGGGGATATTGCATATGCAATCCAGTCCTATATTGAAAGTTTCGGCTTTTCAGCTGTGAGAGAGATGGTAGGGCATGGAATCGGAAAGAGGCTACATGAGTCACCGGATGTTCCTAATTACGGGAGAAAGGGTGACGGGAAGAAATTGATCGAAGGTATGGTAATATGTATAGAACCTATGATCAATGCCGGGACAAAGTCAATCTTCATGCATGATGATGGTTGGACTGTCAGTACAGTGGACAGGAAAAATTCAGCACACTTTGAATTGACTGTCGCAATAAAAAAGGGGAAACCGGATATTTTATCTACATTTGAATTCATTGAAAAAAATAAAAATTATAGGGTATAAGCTTTAATGGCAAAACAAACAGCAATAGAAAAAGAGGGTAAGATTATCGAAGCCCTGTCAAATGCGATGTTTCGCGTTGAGTTGGATAACGGACATATAATAATCGCCCATATTTCCGGAAAGATGAGAATGCACTATATTCGCATTCTGCCCGGAGACAAGGTGAGAGTTGAGATGTCTCCTTATGATTTGACTAAAGGAAGAATTTCTTTCAGATATAAATAAAAATTAAATAAAATGAAAGTTAAAGCATCCATAAAGAAGCGCAGTGAGGATTGCAAAATTGTAAAACGCAAAGGTCGTTTATATGTTATTTGCAAGAAGAACCCTAAATTCAAAATGCGTCAAGGGTAATTTATTAATTTGTAAACAATAAAGAGAAAGAACAGATATGGCACGTATAGCCGGAGTAGATTTACCAAACAATAAACGTGGAGAGATAGGACTTACCTACATCTACGGAATTGGTCGCAGTTCTGCCAAAAAAATCCTCTCTACATTAGGGATTGATTTTAATACAAAGGTAAAGGACTGGAACGACGAACAAATAGCAGGGATCAGGGCACTGGTTGCTTCTGAGTACAAAATTGAAGGTGAACTTCGTTCATCAGTTCAAATGAACATCAAGAGGTTGATGGATATAGGATGTTATAGAGGCATCCGTCACCGTATAGGTCTACCTGTACGTGGCCAGTCAACTAAAAATAACGCCCGTACCAGAAAGGGTAAGAAGAAGACAGTAGCTAACAAGAAGAAAGCAACTAAATAGAAGCTAGATCATGGCAAAAAAAACAGGAACAACAAATAAAAAGAAAGTTGTAAAGGTTGAAGCTTACGGACAACTCCATGTTTCATCAACTTTCAATAATGTGATAGTTACCCTGACTAACTCTACCGGACAGGTTATAAGTTGGTCATCAGCCGGTAAAATGGGTTTCAGAGGTTCAAAGAAGAACACTCCGTATGCAGCACAGACAGCAGCAGCTGATTGCGCTAAAGTAGCTTTTGATATGGGGCTTCGTAAGGTAAAGGCCTATGTAAAAGGCCCGGGTGCCGGACGTGAGTCTGCAATACGCACAGTTCACGGTGCTGGAATTGAGGTAACTGAGATTATTGACGTTACACCACTTCCTCACAATGGTTGCCGTCCAAAAGGACGCCGTAGAGTTTAACCCTTATAAATTCATTTTAAATTATTTAACATGGCAAGATATACAGGGCCTTCTACAAAAATTGCCCGCAAATTTGGTGAGCCGATATTTGGTCCCGATAAAAGTTACGAGAAAAAGAACTATCCTCCAGGACAGCACGGACTGGCTAAGAAGCGTAAAAAAACTTCAGAGTACGGTACACAGTTGAAGGAGAAACAAAAAGTAAAATATACATACGGTCTACTTGAGAGACAATTCCGTAATCTGTACGAAACAGCTTCAAAAATGAAGGGAAGAAAAGGTGAAAATCTTATTCTCCTTCTTGAAACCCGTCTTGACAACCTTGTTTACAGAATGGGCATTGCTCCGAGCAGAGCTGCTGCAAGACAGCTAGTAACACATTGCCACATCGTTATTGACGGTGAGGTATGTAATGTCCCTTCAAGAACCGTTAGACCCGGTCAGATAGTAGGTGTACGGGAGAGATCAAAGAGTCTTGAGGTTATTCAGAATAATGTTTCACGCAGTGCAAGCAGATTCCCGTGGATCGAGTGGGATGGAGCAGCAGTGTCAGGAAAGCTTCTCAATATGCCTGAAAGGACTGAGATCCCTGAAGTAATTAACGAGCAACTGATAGTCGAGTTATACTCTAAATAAAAAATAAAATGGCAATATTAGCATTTCAAAAACCCGATAAGGTGATAATGCTTGATGCAACCGAAACATTCGGTCGCTTTGAGTTCCGTCCGCTGGAGCCTGGATACGGCATCACAGTCGGTAACGCATTGCGCCGTATTTTACTCTCTTCTCTTGAGGGGTATGCCATCACATCGATAAAGATACAAGGGGTTGACCACGAATTCGCAACAATCCCGGGAGTGATCGAAACCGTTGTTGATATCATACTTAACCTGAAACAGGTCCGTTTCAAACGGATGGTAGAGGGCGAAGAATCAGAGATAGTAAATGTTTCAGTTAGCGGCAAGCAGAACTTTATTGCGGAAGATATCTCAAAACAGATGTCTTCGTTTAAGGTACTGAATCCAGATTGGCATATATGCTCTATGGAGCCATCTGTAACACTCAATGTTGAATTGAGGATTGGTAAGGGAAGAGGCTATGTGCCTGCAGAAGAGAACAAAGTTGAGGATGCTCCGTTCGGACTGATTCCAATTGATTCTATCTTTACTCCTATCAAGAATGTGAAGTACTCAGTTGAGAACTGGCGTGTCGAGCAGAAGACAGACTTTGAGAAACTGAATTTAGAGATTACAACAGACGGATCAATTCATCCTAAGGAGGCTTTGAAAGAGGCTGCTAAGATTCTGATACATCACTTCATGTTGTTCTCGGACGAGAAAATAACCCTTGAGACCCCGGTTGAGGTTATCAGCAACGAGCTCGATGAAGAGTCACTCCGTATGCGTCACCTCCTATTAACCAAACTTGCAGACATGGAACTCTCAGTAAGGGCGTTGAATTGTCTTAAAGCAGCAGACATTGAGACTTTCGCAGAATTGGTGTCTCTCCAGAGAGCTGAGTTGATGAAATTCAGGAACTTTGGTAAGAAGTCCCTCTCTGAGATTGATCAATTGGTTGAGCGCTACAGACTCACTTTTGGTATGGATGTAACTAAGTATAATATTGAAAAGAAAGTTTTAAAACATGAGGCATAATAAGTCATTTAACCATTTGGGCCGTAAAAGCGGGCACCGTAAGGCTATGCTTGCCAATATGGCATCATCACTCATATTGCACAAGAAGATTGAGACAACTGTAGCGAAGGCAAAGGCATTGAGGATGTACATAGAGCCACTGATTACAAAATCAAAAGAGGACTCTACCCATTCACGCCGTACAGTATTTGCATACTTAAAACAAAAAGAGGCTGTAACCGAACTTTTCCGTGTTATTGCACCTAAGATTGCCGAGCGTCCGGGTGGATACACCAGAATCCTTAAAATAGGGTTCCGTCAGGGAGACGCTGCTGACATGGCTCTTATCGAGTTCGTTGATTTCAACGAGGTAGCAGTTGCAGCAGCGAAAACAGAGACTAAGAAAGCAACTACACGTCGTAGTCGTGCAAAGAAGGTCGCTGATACTCCTGAGGCATCAGAACCGGAAGCTGAGAAAAAGCCAAAAGCTCCTAAAACTGAGGCAAAACCAAAAGCTGCCCCTAAGGCAAAGGCCCCTAAAGTTGAGGCTAAGCCTGCTACAGAAGAGAAAGCAGAGTAATTGCAATACTTATATTATAAAGAAGAGTGCTTGTTTCAGGCACTCTTTTTTATTTTTATAATACTGATTTATCCGATATTTTGACATCTTTGTAATATGAATAGTATTATTACAGAGGTATGTGCATCCTCTCCAAATTCAGTAATCTCAGCATTCAAGGGCGGAGCAGACAGAATTGAGCTTTGTCAGGCTCTTCCATTAGGTGGTTTGACCCCTTCACAGTCTTTGATATCATATTGTCACACCAATCTCTCTACCCCCGCCTTTGTCCTAATCCGCCCCAGAGAAGGGGATTTCTTATATAACGATTATGAGACAAATATTATGATGGAGGATATAGAGTATTGCCGCAGATTGGGCATTAAGGGCGTTGTAGTGGGCTTCCTGAACAGTGCCGGAGATATCGACAAGGTGAGGCTGAAAGATGCAGTGAGAAGGGCAGGGAATATGGAGGTGACTTTCCACCGGGCTTTTGATGTTTGTGTTGATTGGGAGAGGGCTTTAGAAGATATAATAGAATGTGGGTGCAGAAGGATACTTACATCCGGTCAGGCTGAAGATTCGTATCAAGGCAGGGAGCGTCTGAGGCAGATTGTCGATAGAGCGAGAGAGAGAATAAAGATTCTTGTCGGTGGGGGTATAACTCCGGAGAATGTGCGAGAGATTCTGGATTATACAAAAGCAAAAGAGGTTCATTTTTCGGCAAAATCGCCGGTCCGGAATAATGGAAATGAGACTTTTAGTGAGACATCTTCGGAACTTGTCAGGAAAATTGTATCAATTGTAAAGAAATAGTCATATGAAATTTTTTAGATTTCTCTTGCCGGTTATTATTTTGTTTACCCTTTCAGGATGTGGCAATCCCCGCTTTATTTCAGATAAGGCTCAAAGAGAAGAGGTGGAAAATCAGTTTGAAAACAGAAAAAAAGTGTTCGGGCAGGAGAGAGAGACACTCTTTTCAGTTACAGAAAAACCGGAATTAAAAGAGGAGGAGAGGGATGCCTTGAAGTTCCTCTATGCCTCTATGCCTATAAGCGATATTGCAGATTACAGCGGAGATTTCTTCCTAAAGATGGTGCGTTTATCATTTGAGGCAAGAGATTTCTTCAGATGGGGAGATAAGGTTCCGGAAGATCTTTTCCGCCATTTTGTGCTTCCTCCGAGAGTCAATAACGAGGATCTTGACTCTGCCAGGGTCGTTTTCTTTAATGAGCTTAAAGATAGGATCAAGGATCTCTCCATGTATGAAGCAGCCCTTGAAGTTAACCACTGGTGCCATGAAAAGGTGGCCTACAGGCCTTCTGACAGCAGGACATCCGCACCCCTGGCAACAGTGCTTTCCGGTTACGGACGTTGCGGAGAGGAGTCAACTTTTACTGTAACTGCCCTGAGAGCTGTAGGTATTCCTGCACGTCAGTGCTACACGCCAAGATGGGCACATACCGATGATAACCATGCCTGGGTAGAGGTCTGGTGTGACGGAAAATGGTATTTTCTCGGCGCCTGCGAGCCAGAGTGTGAGTTAAACAAGGCGTGGTTTTCAGCTCCTGCAAAGAGAGCAATGATGGTCCATACAAATGTCTTTGGGAGATACTACGGGCCGGAGAGTAAAACCGATTATCCTCTTTATACAAAGATAAATGTGCTTGAGAATTACACGCAAACAAAAAAACTGAATGTTACCATTTATGACCTCGAAAGAAAAAGGGTTGAAGGGGCTGATGTTAAATTTCTGCTTTACAACTATGCCGAGTTCTATCCAATATATGAGCAAAAGAGCGATGCAGAGGGTAGATCTTATGTAATCTCGGGTCTTGGGGATCTTCTTGTTTGGTCCTGCAAAGACAATTCATATGGTTATAAGAAGGTCTCTCTGGCCTCTGCAGATAGTGTGATAATCATATTGGACAGGGTGGCCGGAGCAGAGTATGAGGAGGATATGGATATAACACCACCTGTTGAGCAGCCTATGGCTAGTGACTCGTTGACTGAGGTAACAAAGAGAAACAATTTAAGACTCAAGCAGGAGGATTCGATAAGGAACGGATATATTGCAACATTTATGGGAAGAGATGAGGCAACAAAGCTTGCTGAGAGATGTAGCCTTGATACCTCTTCGGTAGTCGGTTATATAACAAAGAGCGAAGGAAATTGGCGTGAGATTTCAAGTTTTATCGAAAGAAACAAAGATGATGAAAGAGCCCTTCAGATGCTATCAACTATAAGTGACAAAGATCTGAGAGATACACCGGAGGATATTTTACAGAGTCATCTTGATAATGTGCCTCAATATGACAAATCATCTGGTTATACCATGGATGTCTATGTAAAAGGCATTCTTGCACCAAGGGTTCTCTACGAAAAGATACGTCCGTGGAGGCGGGCATTGAGGGGGCAATTTACTCCGCTATTCGGAGAGTCGCCTGACGCGGAGAAGATAAAAGAGTGGGCGGCGAAAAATATAAAAATTGACAAAGACCAGAACTATCCGAGATGCCCCATATCTCCTGAAGGTGTAGGGAAAGTACATATTGCAGACAAGGTTTCAAGGGATATATTCTATGTCGCTTTGTGCAGGAGTTTCGGAATTCCGGCCGTGATAGATCCGGCTACCATGTCCGTGAAGGTGTTCACAAATAACTCCTGGCATAATATATCATTTGATGCCGGCTCTGTTGAGCGGAAAACAGGCAAGGTTATTATTTCTCTCAAAGATCCGAAAGAGAAGATTCCTCAATACTGGAGTAATTACACAATTGCAAAAATGAAAGACGGGGTGTTTGTCACTCTGGATTTTGAGAACGACAGGAGAGTTGCCTCTTTTCCTGTCGAACTTGATCTCGAGGAGGGTTATTACAGGATCTGTACCGGTAACAGATATGATGACGGCCGTGTACTGGTCCGTAGTGAGTATTTCAATGTTGTCGGAGGGGCAACTGTGAAAAAGGTACTAAAAACCAGAGCGCTTGAGATGACACGTGTGGTATACGGATCTGTGAAAGATGTTGTTGCCAGTGAACTATATACGGATAACGGCTTGGTTATATGTTTTATCGACCCGGACAAGGAGCCAACGAAGCATCTTATGAACGAATTTCCGGCACTAAAAAGTGAGTTTGACAAATGGAGGGGCCGTTTCTTGTTTGTTGTGCCAGGCAGTAAGAATTCGAGTTCATTTAATCCGGAAAAATATAAGGGTCTGCCGGGGAGAAGAGACTTTTTGACAAAGGATAGCGAAAGCTTGTTAAAATCATTTGTGGATGCTTCAAAAATCATCTTCAAGGATGATTTTCCACTGATATTCATAGTCAATGAAAAGGGTGAGATAATCTTTCACTCGCAAGGCTATAAAATTGGCACAACCGAATATCTTCATAAATCTTTAATGGCTGAATATTCTTATATTTGCAATCAAAATTAATTATACAACAACTATTATGAGTATAAAACTTCGCCTTACATTGATGAACTTTCTTCAGTTCTTCATCTGGGGTACATGGCTTATCTCCTTGGGGGGGTATATGATACAGAAGCTTGGTTTTACAGGGGGTACTGTCGGGGCCGTATATGCAACCATGGGTATGGCATCGCTTTTTATGCCGGCGTTGCTTGGAATTGTTGCTGACCGCTGGGTGAATTCAGAGAGACTTCTCGGGATATGCCACATTCTTGGTGCAGTATTTCTCTATCTGGCATCGACAATAACCGATCCTGACCAGATGTACTGGGTAATGCTTGTGAACAGCCTTGTCTTCATGCCAACCATAGCTCTGAACAACACTGTCTCCTATAACATCATGGGACAGAAAAAAATGGATGTAATCAAGGATTTTCCTCCTATCAGGGTTTGGGGTACCATCGGCTTTATCATAGCTATGTGGGTTGTTGACCTTGGTGGATGGACTCTCAGTCCGACTCAGTTATATATAGGCGCAATCGCATCACTCTTTTTGGGTGTTTATGCGTTTACAATGCCTGCATGTCCTCCGGTAAAGACAGAACGTAAGCGTTCTATGATTTCTGCTCTCGGACTAGATGCTTTAGTCCTTTTCAAACAACAGAAGACTGCAATCTTTTTCTTGTTTTCAATGTTGTTGGGTGCTGCCCTTCAGATAACAAATACTTTCGGATCTCCATTCCTGCAGGATTTTGCAAAAAATCCCCGCTTTATGGACTCATTTGCCGTTACACATCCGGGAATCTTAATGTCTGTCTCACAAATGTCAGAAACACTTTTCATTCTTGCAATACCTTTTTTCCTAAAGAGGTTCGGAATAAAGACAGTGGTGCTTATGAGCATGTTTGCCTGGGTTCTCAGGTTCGGGCTTTTTGGTATCGGTAATCCTTCAGAAGGGTTGGTCTTCCTTATTCTTTCTATGATTGTATATGGTATAGCATTTGACTTTTTCAATATTTCAGGCTCATTGTTTATTGAGCAGGAGACAGAGGCTAAACCGGAGATAAGGGCAAGTGCACAAGGTCTCTTCATGGTTATGACAAACGGTATAGGAGCAACTGTCGGAGGCCTTACCTCAGGATGGGTTGTAGACCTTTTCACATCTGCAGACGGGATGAAGGACTGGACATCAATCTGGTTTGTTTTTGCCGGATATGCCCTTGCAATAGGTGTTCTTTTTGCCCTTTTCTTCAGATATAAGCACAATCCACAACCAGCACCGCAGAAATGAGATATGAAAAGATAGCCGGGGATCAGGAGAGCTCTGCCTCGTGTGGATTGCTTCACACCGATCATGGCGTAATTGAGACCCCGATTTTTATGCCGGTCGGCACGGCCGGGACAGTTAAGGCCGTTTATCACAGGGATCTCAAAGAGGATATAAAGGCTCAGATTATATTGGGAAACACTTACCATCTTTATCTGAGGCCGGGAACAGATATAATAAACAAGGCCGGAGGACTTCATAAATTCATCTCATGGGACAAGCCGATACTGACCGATAGCGGAGGATATCAGGTATTCTCTCTCGCAGAAAACAGAAAGCTCACTCATGACGGTTGTACTTTCAGATCTCATATAGATGGCTCAAAACATCTCTTCACGCCTGAAAATGTTGTTGAGATACAGAGGTTGATAGGCGCGGATATCATAATGGCTCTGGATGAGTGCCCTCCCGGAGACTCAGATCACAAATACGCAAAATCTTCCCTTCAACTTACCAAGCAATGGCTTGAGAGGGGTGTTGCACATTTTGACAAGACTGACCCATTGTATAATTACAGCCAAGCATTTTTCCCTATTGTTCAGGGGTGTATCTATCCGGATCTCAGGGTTGAAGCTGCCGAGCATGCGGTCTCTCTTGACAGGGAGGGCTATGCAATCGGAGGTCTTTCTGTTGGGGAGCCTACTGAGCAAATGTATCAGATGTTGGAGGTGTTAGATCCTATTCTTCCGAAAGATAAACCCAGATATCTGATGGGAGTCGGGACTCCTGCCAATATACTTGAGGGAATCGCAAGAGGGATTGATATGTTTGATTGCGTAATGCCTACAAGGAATGCCCGCAACGGCATGCTGTTCACATCCGAGGGAATTATAAATATCAGGAATAAAAAGTGGGCTGATGATTTTTCTCCGATTGACGAGAATGGAACGTCTTTTGTTGACAAATGCTATTCCAGATCTTATCTGAGGCATCTCTTTATATCTTCCGAGATATTGGGAGCTCAGATAGCAAGTGAGCACAATCTGGCATTTTATCTCTGGTTGGTTAATGAAGCTCGTCAACACATAAAAGCCGGAGATTACACGAACTGGAAAAATTCTATGGTGAAAAAACTGGAGACCAGACTCTGATGAAGGCAAACTATCATATTGTCAAGATTGACAAGTATATCATAAAGAAATTTATTGGCACCTATCTCTTTATACTTGCCGTTATAATAGCTATTATTATCATTTTTGATATAAGTGAGAAGATTGATAATATGGTCGAGAAAGAGGCTCCTCTACAGGAGATTATATTCAGCTATTATGGGAATATGGTTCCTTACTATATAAATCTTTTCAGTCCTTTACTGGTTTTTATATCTGTTATATTCTTCACTTCAAAGATGGCCTCAAACAGTGAGATTGTAGCCATTCTTGCGGGTGGCATAAGTTTCAACAGGATGCTGTACCCGTATCTTATATCAGCTTTCTGTATCGCCATGCTGAGCCTTTCAATGAATCTCTTTATTATTCCTCCGGCCAACAGGGTCAGACTTGAGTTTCAGAATAAATACCTCAAGGACAAGCCCTATGTGGCAGGAAGTAATATTCACCTGCAACTTCACCCGGGCACCTATGTCTACATACAGTCTTTCAATACAGTTGACAACCGGGCATCAAACTTTACCCTTGAGACAATAGAGGGGCACTCTCTTAAATCGAGGCTTAATGCAGAAAGTGCTCAGTGGGATTCTACAAAGCAGTGTTGGGTATTGAGTAATTACTATCTCAGGACAAGCCAGGACGGTAGGGAGAAGATTGTAGCAGGCTCTCAGATAGACACGGTGCTGAGTCTTAAGGTGACAGACCTTAACCAGAGGACAAATATTGTGGAGTCCTATAATATTTTCGAGCTTGACGAATATATCAGGACTCAAAAGATGAGGGGGGACATGAGGGTGAAGTATGCCCAGATTGAGAAACACACACGTTTTGCAATACCGTTTTCTGCATTTATACTAACAATTATGGGAGTATCTCTCTCGTCAAGAAAGAGACGCGGCGGGATTGGCATGAATCTGGGTGTCGGTATAGCCCTGAGTTTTGTCTATATTTTATTTCTACGTTTCAGCCAGATGTTTGTCCATTCGGGAGTAATGCCGCCATGGCTTGCATTATGGGTACCAAACATAACATTTGGAATTATAGCCTATTATCTGTACAAGATAGCCCCGAAATAGAAATTTTAAATTTATCTGAAAAAAAATTGCTGAGTTGTCAGGCCAATTTGGATCTGATAGCCTTCAGCATATCCTGAACCATGCCGGACAGATCCCATTCAGGTTTCCAGCCCCACTCCTCTCTGGCACAAGTGTCGTCAAGAGAATCTGGCCATGAGTCTGCAATTGCAGCTTTGACAGGATCTACATCGTATTGGAATTTTGCCTCTGGCACATGCTTTTTGATTTCAGAGAAAAGTATCTCGGGAGAGAAGCTCATTGCTGTAACATTAAAGCTGTTTCTGTGCTTCAGTTTTGCCGGGTCTGCATCCATAAGCTCTGTACAGGCTCTCAGTGCATCCGGCATATATAACATGTCCATAAACGAGTTTTCGGGAATAGGGCATGTGAAACTACCACTCTTTACAATTTCGTAAAAAACTTCAACTGCGTAATCTGTTGTGCCTCCTCCCGGCAAAGCTCCGTTGGAGATAATACCCGGGAATCTCACGCTTCTTGTATCCACACTAAACCGGTGATGGTAATAGTCGCTAAGAAGTTCACCGGATACCTTGCATACTCCGTACATTGTATTTGGCCTCATGACAGTGTCCTGAGGAGTTTTTGTGTGTGGTGTAGATTCTCCGAAAGCACCTATCGAACTTGGAGTGAACAGGGCACATCCGTACTCCTTTGATATTTCGAGAGAGTTCAGGAGAGCTCCCATGTTTATCTTCCATGCTATCTGGGGATTTTTTTCGCCTGTTGCCGATAAGAGAGCTACAAGGTTGTAGATGCGATTGATCTTATGCTCCCTGATCACGTCGGAATACGCTACGGCATTTGTTGCATCAAGTACAACGGCTCGGGATGATGCTGAAAGTCTCTTGACGATGTCATTTTTTAAATCTGCCGCAATAATGTTATCTTCACCATATGTTTTCTGAAGATGGGGAATAAGTTCCGTCCCAATCTGCCCACCTGCTCCGACTACTAAGATTTTCATATCTTTGTGTTTAAAGAATGCTGTAAGAAAAAAAGTAGGCAAATGTATAAAATTTATAGTAAATCTTGCATTTTGATTACATTTTTTCAATAAAAAATGAAAAAATCATTCTATGGATACTCTCTGCATAGACGAACTGCTATTAAGATGGGCTGAAGAGCTCGGATTTGCTGCTTGCGGGGTGGCTAAGGCAGGCTTGATGACTGATGCCATGAGGCATTTCAGAGATTCGATTGAAAAGGGGTACAATGCTGATATGGCTTACCTTGAAAAAAATCAGGATATCAGGGAAAATCCGTCGCTATTGTTACCGGGAGTAAAGTCTGTTATTTGTTTGCTGGCACCATACATGCAGAGCGAAAAACAGCAGCCGGGAATCCCTTATGTAGCCAGTTATGCCAGGGGAGAGGATTATCATGATGCAATCAGGAAAAAACTCAGGGAAATTGTCAGGAGAATGAAAAATGAGATTCCGGAGCTGGAGGCAAGGGTATTTACCGATTCTGCACCTCTTCTTGAGAGAGCGTGGGCAAGAGAGGCCGGACTGGGATTTATCGGAAAGAACGGGCTTCTTATAAGCAAAGAGCATGGTATACACAATCTTATCGGAATAATTTTAGTAAGTGTTCAACTGAGATATTCCGATAAAAAAGTCAGAGAAGGTTGCGGCAATTGTCGCAGATGTCTGGATGCCTGCCCGACAGGGGCTCTCACTGCTCCTTATATCATGGATGCCAGAAGATGTATCTCATATCAGACAATTGAAAGTAAAAGATTGTACGAAGAGGAGGAGTTCAAGGTAACCCGTTCGGGTTATATTTTCGGTTGTGACATTTGCATTGACGCATGTCCTTGGGCTAGCAGGGGAAGGTTTACAACATGGCCTGAATTCTCTCCTCTATACTCTGCACAACACAATAAAAAAATCATTGAATTTTCACCTCAAGATTGGATTAGCTTATCTGAGGGTGATTTTAAGGAGATATTCAAAAATTCCCCGTTAAAAAGGGCCGGGATATCAAAAATTAGAAATAACTTAAATAAATTAATGACAGGATGAAATTTTCGACCAAGATCACAATAGAAGATTTTGAACAAAAAATATCATACAGGGATAATATAATCTCTCTTGGTTCTTGCTTTTCTGATGAAATAGGTTCAAGACTGGAGTCTCTTCGTTTCAATATCTGCGTAAACCCCTTTGGCGTGCTTTACAATCCTGCGTCAGTGGCATCAGCACTGGGCCGTCTGTCTTCAGGCAAAAGATTCGACGAAGAAGATGTCATAATGGACGGAGATTTATGGAAAAGTCTATATCATAGTTCACAGTATGCTGATTACACTGAAAAGGAGCTTCTGGAGACAATCAATACTTCCCTTCAGAAGAGTTCGCAACACTTTATCTCATCCGGATGGGTGATGATTACTCTTGGAACGAGATGGGTTTACAGGTTGAAAAGTAAAAATGTTATTGTAAGCAATTGTCATAAGCTTTCAGGAAAGGAGTTTGCCAGAGAGCAGTTATCGATAGGCGAGACAGTGGGGCTCTTATCTCCCTTTATAGAAGCCTATCCTGATAAAAAATGGCTTTTCACAGTAAGTCCTGTCAGGCATTGGAAAGATGGCGCACACGAGAATCAACTGAGCAAGGCGACACTTCTTCTTGCAATTGAAGAGTTGCGAAAAAATCATGTTAATGCGTTGTATTTTCCTGCATATGAGGTTTTTATGGATGAGCTGAGGGATTATCGTTTCTATTCGGAGGATATGTTACATCCATCCGTACAAGCAGCGGATTATGTATGGGAACTCTTTAGAGAACACCTTGTCGATGGAAGGGAGAGAGAGTTAATGGATATGATAGGGAAGCTGAATGAGATGAAAAAGCATCGTCCATTTTTCCCCAAAAGTGATTCTTTTAAGAATTTCAAAACCGAAATGTCGCACCTAGAGGGAGTTGTAGCTCAACTTCTGAATGAAAAAAAAATGTAACTATCTGATAAATTCTATTGTTTTTTAAAAATTAAAAAACTAAATTTGCATCAACCCCAAGGAATTCAACAACCTAATAACTAAATTATGAATAAAGCAGAATTAATTTCAGCTATCGCTGGTAAGGCCAACATTACTAAAGTTGACGCCAGAAAAGCATTGGATGCATTTGTAGACGCAGCCGGAGAAACTATGAAGAAAGGGGAAAGACTAACTCTTGTTGGCTTTGGCTCATTCTCAGTAGTTAAGAGAAACGCCAGAAATGGCAGGAATCCTCGTACAGGCAAGAACATTAAAATTGCAGCAAAGAATGTTGTAAGATTTAAAGCCGGTGCAGACCTCAACAAACTTGTCTAAGAATTACATCCGATAGGTAATTGAAAGTAGGGAGATCATTTATTGACTCCCTCTTTTTATTTTTAAAACGGCAGAAAAACGATAACTTTTCCCGTATTTATGTGTAGCCTCACTATTTCGGCAGAGGCTTCATTTAGTGTCCCTTTCCACCAACTGTCAAAAATTACCTCTCTGAGAGGATATTTAAGACCTTCAGATATAATCCTGGTCTTGGAATCCAGCGCGAAGAATGAAATCTGATCACCCATATGCATTTTTATTTCAGTTTCTCCCTCAATACAGAAAAACTTCCCATAATCAGTATACATCTCGACAGGAATCCCTGATTTTTCGCTGTATGATGCCAAAAGGGATATATTCCCCAAGGTGTGATCTTCTCTGAGTCCGGTTGCTCCAAGAATGTAAATTTTGTCAGGGGAGAGGGATAGCGTGTATCCAAAGGCTTTTGTCAGATCATTTGTCTCCTGGTCCGGATCGCAATGAATAATCTCGCTGTATTGTTGCTGAAAATCGCTATTCAGACTATCCATATCACCTACAATAGCATCCGGGACAACGCCGTGTTCTATCAATCTTGCCGCAGCTCCGTCACAACAAATGACGCCGGAAGCACTCCTGAGTAATTTCACTGCTTCTGGGTGTTTCGGGAAATCTCCGTCTGCCAGTATTACATAAGCTTCCATCAGATAAATTTGTAGAGTTCTGAATCTCTGAAGCCAGCAAGGAACTCTTTAATTGTCATTCTTTTCTTTCCGGCAACCTGAAGTTCGAGGATGTTGACGAAACCATTGCCGCAGGCAACTTTAAGCTCCTGTTTGCCGTCTGATATAATAGTTCCTTGATTAAGTCCGTGCGATTGATCACTGTATGATGTTCTGAATATCTTCACAGGAATCTCCTTCCCTTTTCCTGAGATTATCGTATGTGCTGTCGGATATGGGCAGAGTCCTCTCACAAGGTTGTGTACTTGGTATGATGAGAGCTCCCATTTTATCCTGCAATTCTCTTTATTGAGCTTGGGAGCCGTATGTACATCTCCCATTTGAGCCTCAATTGAGGACTGTAATATTGGTTCTATTCGGCCATGAATAATATCTTCAATTGTCTTTATAACCAGTTCCCCTCCGATTTTCATAAGTTTGTCGTGAAGAGTTCCGAAATCGTCACCAAGTTCTATTGTACACTCTTGTCTGTTAAGTAGCTCGCCTGTGTCTATCTCCTCGTCAAGCATAAATGTTGTAACACCGGTCTTTGTTTCACCGTTAATTATTGCATGATTAATAGGAGCAGCTCCGCGATAGTCAGGCAGAAGTGACGCATGCAAGTTGAATGTCCCTAATTCTGGTATTGACCAGACAACTTTTGGCAGCATTCGGAATGCTACTACAATGAAAAGATCTGCCTGGTATGATATTAGTGTTTCCAGAAAATCCTCACTTTTGAGAGATACTGGCTGAAGGACAGGTATCTCCAGGGTTATCGCACATTTTTTTACTTCGCTGCAGGTCAGCGTCATACCTCTGCCTGCAGGTTTGTCAGGAGCTGTAACCACAGCAACTACATTATATCCGTTTTCCACGATTTTTCTCAACTGGGCCACGGCAAAGCCCGGTGTGCCCATGAAGACTATCTTTAAATCACTCTTCTTCATATCTTTCCCTCTTAAAATTTAACCTGATAACCCTTTTAAAGAAGTTCTTATATAATTCTGCATTGAACAGCGATGAATCTTTTGTCGATTTCCATGTGAGATAGACACCCATAGGTAAAAGGACAAATGTGGAGATAAGTGTTCCTACGGCTGGTGTCAGAGCTCCATCCTTGGCTAGTTTTGTGCCACTGATATCAACCACCCAGTAGATAACAAAGAAGAGCATTGACACTACAACCGGAGTCCCAAGCCCGCCTTTACGGATAATAGCTCCAAGCGGTGCTCCGATAAAGAAGAAGATGAAACATGCAAAAGAGAGTGTGAACTTTCTGAAGCGTTCCACTCTTACTTTTCTCAAAGGGTATGAGTATCGGTATTCGTCAAGCTGGTAATTGTCAAGCACCGTGGTAGCCTCAAGTGTGGATGACAGAGCTCCCTCCAATGCCAACTGTTCATCATATAGACTTTTGAACTTAGTCAGAGAGTCTATATTAAATTCCGCCTTGTACTTCTTGAACTGGCTTGTGTCAAGTTGGGTCGGGGCGGTTAACCCACCGGATGCAAGCAGATCCTGAAGTTGCCTTCCTTTAACTATGACATATGCAGAGTCAAGAGAATCTCTTGCATGTGATAACTGTCTTAAATTCTGAGACATGACCTCTTTGCTGAACCTGTTTGCATCAGAGCGTTTAAAAGCATAGTTCTCCAACGAGATGATTAGCTCCTGCTTATTGAACCCTATTCTTTGAAGGGCATAGGCCGTGTCTGAAGTGTTGTGGTACGGCTCCTCGTATGAGTATCCGTTGTGAAGTGTGAAAATAAGATTTGCCTTGTCTGTTGTGAGTTTGATAGAGCCGGAGTCTGCTATGGTAAGGCTGTTGCTGCTTCTGGAGGCATGGTTGTATACCATTACTCCGTATATGTTTCCGCTTTCTTTGTCTCTTCTGTCGATTCGGATGTTATAACCTTCGATTCCATCATAGAAAACACCTGTCGGTATCCTTATCTCTTCCTTTGTCTTACCAATATCGTCCCTGAGTGCGTATATGTTGTTGTATGCCACAGGAATAAGGTTGTTCGCGGCAAAAAATGCCCCTATACTTATAAAGAATGCTAAGATAATCAGTGGTGAAAGAATTCTCGGAAGTGAGATACCTGCGGCTTTCATTGCCAGCAATTCGCTATTCTCACCAAATCCTCCCATGGTCATGATTGATGCGAATAGTGTTGCAAGAGGAAGAGCAAGTGGGATCAATGTGGCAGCGCCCCATCCCAGAAACTCGGCTATAACACCGAAGCCCAGACCTTTTCCAACAAGCTCGTCTATGTACAACCAAAGAAATTGTAATAGCAGGGCGAATGTGACTATCAAAAATGTTAAGACAAACGGTCCTAAAAATGATTTTAATATGAATTGGTCAATCTTTTTCACTTGCGTTGTGTAGCCAGTTCTGTTAATTTGGAGATGGCCGCCTCCAATCCTTCCGGTTTTTTACCTCCCGCACTGGCAAAGAAGTTTTGTCCTCCGCCCCCGCCGTTGATCAGGGGAGCAGCCTCTCTTATATCTTTTGAAGCGTTATATCCCATTGCAGTAAGATCGTCAGTGTACATCAGCGAGAGGTTTGCCTTGCCTTCAAATTCACAACCTGCAACAAAAACAGTCTTGGTCATCTCCTTGTGAATCATGAAGGCTATGTTCTTAACGAAGTCTGCAGGGTGAATCCCGGACATTG
Organism: Rikenellaceae bacterium; assembly: GCA_034928745.1. Classification (GTDB taxonomy): domain Bacteria; phylum Bacteroidota; class Bacteroidia; order Bacteroidales; family UBA932; genus Bact-08. The sequence continues at coordinate 5,598 of JAYFOS010000006.1, read as the reverse complement.
TTACAATATTCATTCCATTAATCACGGTTGAATTGTTAACAAGAGTATCTTTCACGCGTTTTGCCTTCTCCCTCATCTCCTCTTCAAGACTCTTGCGCAGAGCCTCATTCTCCTCGACAAGCTTCTGGATGCTGGAAACCGGGTTAGGATTGTTGTTGAGTAAACCTTTGATGGTCCTGATCATATCCTCCTGCTGCTCCATCACTTTTTCGGCATACTCGCCTGTTGTGGCCTCGATCCTTCTCACTCCGGCTGCAATTGCCGACTCTGACAGAATCTTGAAATAGCCGATGTTTCCGGTGGCTGATGTGTGAGTTCCTCCGCAAAGTTCAATAGAGTCGTTGAAACGTATGACTCTTACCTTGTTTCCGTACTTCTCTCCAAAGAGTGCCATCGCTCCCATTTTTCTCGCCTCGTCAACAGGAATCTCTCTCATCTCATCTTTCTGCGCGTTTTCTCTTACAAGCTCATTCACCCTGTTTTCAACGCGACGGATCATGTCGTCGCCAATCTTTTCATAATGAGAGAAGTCAAATCGGAAATAATTGTAGTTCACAAGAGAACCCTTTTGTTCAATATGAGTCCCGAGTAACTCTCTCAAAGCTTTGTGCAGCAGATGGGTTGCAGTGTGGTTGTTCGCTGTTGTCTCCCTCTTTTTAAGATCAATTCTGGCAGTAAATGTGGATTCGATCGAGTCCGGCAGACTATCTGAGATATGAATGATAAGATTGTTCTCCTTAATAGTGTTGGTGATATTGGTCCTCGTGCCGTCAGGAGATTCTATGTATCCGGTGTCTCCTATCTGTCCTCCGCTTTCAGCATAAAACGGACTCTTGTCAAAAACAAGCTGGTAGTACTCCTTACTCTTTGCCTTTACCTTCCGGTATCTTACAATCTTTACCTGTTCCTCACTCTTGTCATATCCAACAAAAATAACCCCGTTATATGGATGAACGTCAATCCAGTCTCCCTCTTCGGTTGAGGTTGCGTTACGACTCCTCTCTTTTTGTTTGGCCAATTCGTTCTCAAATGCCGATAAATCAATCTTATAGCCATGCTCCTTGGCTATAAGTTCACTCAGGTCAATCGGGAACCCATATGTGTCATACAGTGTGAAGGCCTCTTCCCCGGAGATCAGTTTGTTCAACTTGTTTTTCTCCATCAAAGTATCCATTAGCCGAATACCCTTGTCCAGTGTCCTGAGGAAAGCCTCCTCCTCCTCTCTGATTACCTTTTCGATGAGTGGTTGTTGCCGGACCAGTTCAGGATATGCAGAACCCAGATCGTCTACCAGAGTGGGCACAAGCCTGCAGAGGAAAGGTTGATCCATATCCAGAAATGTATATGCATAACGTACGGCTCTACGCAAAATCCTTCTTATCACATATCCGGCCTTGACATTGGACGGGAGCTGCCCGTCAGCTATCGAGAAGCTAATTGCACGAATGTGGTCTGCTATTACTCTCATTGCAACAGATATCTGAGGAGATTCGAGGTATTTTTTCCCACAGAGACGTGATATTGAGGAGATCATGTTTGTGAAAAGATCGGTGTCGTAGTTGCTTTGTTTTCCCTGAAGTACCATACACAATCTTTCCAGCCCCATTCCTGTGTCAACATGTTTTTGCGGAAGCTGTACCAATTCTCCGTTTGCCTTTCTGTTATACTGTATGAAAACAAGATTCCATATCTCAATAACCAATGGATTGCCTTTATTGACAAGAGATGCCCCATCAATTTTTTTTCTGTCCTCATCGTTACGGATGTCCACATGTATCTCGCTGCATGGGCCGCAAGGACCGGTGTCACCCATCTCCCAGAAGTTATCCTTTTTGTTTCCGTTGATTATCCGCTCTGCCGGAAGATACTGCAACCAATAGTTGCGAGCCTCGTCATCGGCTGAGATTTTGTCTTCACTGCTTCCCTCAAAAACCGTAACGTACAGCCTTTCTTTGTCAATTCCGTAGACTTCATTAAGCAGTTCCCACGCCCATTCGACAGCCTCTTTCTTAAAGTAATCACCGAAGCTCCAGTTGCCTAGCATCTCGAACATTGTGTGGTGATAGCTGTCGTGGCCCACCTCCTCAAGGTCGTTATGCTTGCCGCTTACCCGGAGACACTTTTGTGAATCAGTCACTCTCGTATGTTTGGCAGGCGAGTTGCCCAAGAACCAGTCTTTGAACTGATTCATGCCTGCGTTTGTGAACATTAGCGTCGGGTCGTTCTTGACAACCATCGGTGCTGATGGTACTATGGCGTGATGTTTGCTTGCAAAAAACGTCAGAAATTTATCTCGGATTTCTTTTGATGTCATATTTGGTTGGTTCTAAATGAACCACAAAAATAGGTTTTTATTTAAAATTATTTAAATTTGCACAAATTTAGCCTCAATTTTTATATGCCCAAAAAACGCAGATATAAATTCAATCCGGAGACGTTGGCATACGAGATTCACAAGATACCGTTACGCGCGAAGTTTTCCAAGGGTTTTATAATATTTCTGCTCAGTATACTTACCAGTTCTGTCTATTACTTGGTGTATACGAGATACTTCGGGCTTGAGACCCCAAAGATGATGACACTGCTGAGGGAGTCCGAGGAGCTTTCCAATAAGCTGGACCTTATGAATAAGAGATTTAAAGAGGCGAATAACTCTCTGCTCTCATTACAGATGAGGGATAATTACATCTACAGGCCGATTTTCGGTATGGAGGAGATTCCTCCGGAGGTACGCGATGCCGGCTTCGGGGGAGTGGACAGGTACTCGTATCTTAAAAGCTTTGACAATTCCGGAGTTCTGAGCAGAACTGCCGAAAATATGGATATACTATACAAGAAAGCATTTGTTCAGTCGAAATCATTCGACGAGGTTGTGCTGCAGGCAAAGAATGCAGATAAACTGGCATTGAGTGTGCCTGCAATTCCTCCGGTTAATATCGCAGGACACAGGATTCGTTTCTCCAGCAGTTTCGGATACCGGCCGGATCCTTTCAATGGTCATTACAGAATGCATTCAGGTATTGACCTTTCAGGACCTGTCGGAGAGCCTGTTTATGCGACAGGAAACGGAAAGGTTATTGAAATCGGATATGACTTTTTCGGATACGGGAATTTTATTCTTATTGACCATGGATTTGGATATAAAACACGTTATGCCCACCTGAAGACGAGTCTTGTTGTTATGGGCAGACAGGTAAGGAGAGGGGAGCAGATTGCATTGATGGGAAATACCGGCAGGTCAAAAGGACCACATCTCCACTACGAGGTAATCTATCAGGGGCGTCCTGTAAATCCTTTGAATTACTATAACAGAGATATTAAGCCCGATGAGTTCCTCGCCATGGTGACACCAAAGGGATAATAGATTGTTATGAGTAAGTACAAATTCAATAAAGATCAATTAAAATTTGTTGAGGATAGGTTGGGCATCGGGGGCAAAGTCCGTGTCGTGCTAAACTATCTGTTGATCAGTATCTTGTTAGCCGTTTTGTATTATATAGTCATTGCACTGTTTTTCAATACTTCTAAGGAAGAACTGCTTGTAAAGGAAAATGAGCTTAAGGCGCAGGAATATAAAAAAGCAGTCGAGAAGATGGAGGTTCTTGACAACGTTATTACAAACCTGGAGGAGAGAGATAAAGAGATATACCAGAGTATATTCAAGTCTGAACCGCCTGATATTTTTCCCGTGAAAAACAGGGCCAGTCTGTATGCTCAGCTGGATTCATCCTCCGATATACAACTGGTTGCATTGACAGCCTCCAAGGTAAAAAATGCAGAGACACTACTTGTTGAACAGAATACAAAGATAGAGGCGATAAAAAATGTCCTGAGAAGCAATCCGACAGTAAAGTCGATACCATCTATACTGCCAGTCAAGGGGCTGGATGTTTCCCAGACAGGAGCAGGCGTAGGAAAAAGAATCCACCCGTTTTTCAAGACATCTGTTGAGCATACCGGACTTGATCTGTTGGCCTCTTTGGGTGCTCAGGTTGTGGCAACGGCTGATGGTGTGGTTCAAGATATTACAAAGACCGGTGACAAGGGGAGGGGAAATGTCCTGACTATTGCTCACCAAAACGGATACATAACAAAATATGCACATCTTGGAGATATCCTGGTGAGAAAGGGTCAACCTGTAAAACAGGGGGCAATTGTGGCTCGTGTCGGAAACAGCGGACTCTCTTTTGCACCACATCTTCATTATGAAGTATTACATAACGGTGATATAATGGACCCTGTTGATTATTTCTTTGCAGACCTTTCTCCAGAAGAGTATCGGGAGATGAAGGTAATTGCCATGAGCAGTGGTCAGTCTCTGGATTAGTAATTTAAATTTTTCAACCATGCCGTACAAAGAATTCAAAGTAGAGAAGCTGTACTACACAATAGGTGAAGTGGCTGAAATCCTTGAAGAGAACACTTCTCTTGTAAGGTTCTGGGCACAGAAGTTCCCGGAGTTTATCAGACCGGCAAGGAACAAGAAAGGGAACAGACTCTTCACTGCTGATGATGTTTCAAATTTTAAAGTTATCCATTATCTGGTAAAAGAGAGAGGCATGACACTGGAAGGTGCCGCCAACAGGATGAAAGACAACAAAAGCGGTGTAGACAGAAGGGTTGATGTAATAACCTCTCTGAACAGTATAAAGACGAGATTGACAGAAATATCCGACTCATTGTGATGAAGGCCGGAGACATTATAGATGTATTGGAGTCTGTAGCACCTCCTGCTATTCAGGAGAGTTGGGACAACTCCGGATTATCTGTTGGAGATGTTGCAACTCAGATTAAATCAGTCATTCTTGCCCTTGATTGTACAGAAGAGGTAATTGATGAAGCTTTGGAATCAGGCGCAAATATGATTATAACTCACCACCCTTTGATCTTCAGGGGTGTTAAGAAAATATCACCCGAGACAAATACCGGGAGAATGCTTATAAGGGCTATAAAGGAAGATATAGTGATGTATTCACTTCATACAAATATGGATAAGGTGATTTCCGGGGTCAGTGGAAAGATGGCCCAGAAGTTGGGTCTAGAAGATTTGTCATTTCTAAGACCCGATCCGTCCGGTGAGACAGGTACAGGTCTGGTCGGAAATCTCCCGAAGCCAATATCTTATAGCGAACTAGTGGCAAAGGTAAAGAGTGCATTTAATGTGCAAAGTATAAAGAGTTCATTTCCACCTGTAGATAATGTAACAAGGATAGCTCTTTGCGGAGGGAGTGGCGCATCCTTTGCAGAGGATGCTTTTAATTCCGGAGCTCAGGTATATATCACCGGAGATATCACATATCACCTGTTTTTTACTGAAAAGGGCTTCTCAATTATGGATATCGGTCATTATGAAAGTGAGGTAGGTGTACTCGAAGTGATAAAAGATATTCTTTTAAAAAAAATGCCTACATTTGTAGTTCGCATTGCAGCGAAAAATAATAATCCCATACACTACTTTTAATAATAGATTATGGCAACAGCTAAACCAAAAATCACTATTGAAACCCCTCTGGACGGAGGAACTTTCATTTCTTTGCAGAAGACTTCCAATGAGGGTGACCTCAGTATGGAGACAAAGCTGCGTCTTTTATACGATCT
>JAYFOS010000015.1:0-71909 GCA_034928745.1 Rikenellaceae bacterium | reverse complement strand
TTGCTCTGATTCATAATATCCTTTTATATATCGGATACTATATTACAATTTCAAATCGACACGTTAAAATTATCGCTATATGTTATTAATAATTAATTTATTATGCGGTTTTAAAAATATTTTAAGTGGACACTGATGATTTATAAAAGTCATAACTATATAATTATCGAAATTTCATTAGCATCAAGACGGGGTTATCATACTCTTCCAATCTGTCGGTTATTGTTTTTAAATCATTATTTAGTAGCTCATAATGATCTTTCAAAAACATAGGAGTCAGCAAAATTGCAGCATAGTCGTGATTTTGAGTTAAAGTAAACTGATTCAATGCAATTTCATTATTAATTAACGCAAGTCTATAATTAAATTTATTAATATCTTCCGATATATTATTGTTAATCCGGAAGAAGCGATTGCTAGCTTTATCATATACAAAAAAACGAAGTTTTCCTCTCTTACCATATTCCATTTGAGTATAAAAGAAAATATATTTATTTGTTTCCATCGTAGGGAAAATTGTTATATCCTCATGACCATAATTAGTTACATCAACAAATTTCGGTCTTACACTCAAATCTCTCCCTATAAAGAAAATGGTATCTGATCTAAAACTAGTAATATAAGCACCTTCTGTTGTTGTTGTAATTTGCCAGATCAACCCAGGCATGGAGTTACTAATATATGGTCTTGGATAATGAATATCCCGTATTTCTATACAAGTCAAAGATTTTCTATTAAAACCAATTAAAGATTTCCCTTGGCCTTTTATAGCATCTACTCCCAGAGGATTCTTTGACATATATGGAGCTAAATAGTATGATCGGTAATTATAACCGACTAAATACTCCTGACCAATATTTTCCATTTGATAAAATTCAGCGCCTCCTTCTAGTAATCGTTTTTCATTCAAATAATTACCATTAATATCATATACAATGAACTTTGAGTCGTTACGATTATATATAATAACCTCATTAGTAATTGTATCAGCTGTAAATATGAACAAATCCAGAAACTCTCCGGGTCCTCTTCCTTTACGTCCTATCTGATGCAAAAGATTGCCCATGCGATCGTACACTAATAACTTTGAATCAACATGATTCCTGTCTCTAATTATAATCTCGTCTTTTGAAACGTATATGTTTTTGCTGATGTCATCATTAATAAACATAACGGAATCTCTGTTTGATTTTAGCGGGATATAAGAAATGTCAGCGACATCACTTAATTTTAGATTCAATAATGGATAAGATTCATCCGTGTCTACGACAATAACACTGCTATCTTTTGTAGAACAACTTAGTAACGCAATTAAAACCAAACAAAGTAAAGACAGAATGTGTTTCATTTTTTTATGAATCCTATTTAGCAACCCTATTTCTTGCCACAATTAATACTGGGTTATCATTTTCATCATGATTCTTAATAATATTTTCCATTTGAGCTCTAATAGTTTTGCTTTTATATTTATCCTTAATGATATCGGGATATTGAATTGTTGAGTTAATATAAGTAAACAGTCCGATTGTATATTCCCCACTAATCCATTCCGGTATAAGAGGTTGGCCTCCGTCAAAATCATTTTCAAACCCATTTACATATGTTTTGTCTTTTACTTTAGCTGACTTTACTGATAATGTGCTGTCTATAGATCTATCGTACAAAAAACTCATTTCATACCCCCCAAATCTTCCTGCAGAAAAGATATTTATATAGAGATATTTATCCATCTCCTGAACCTCAAAGGAGAACTGATAAAAGCCATGCTTTGAATAGTCTGCAACCGGGTGAAGCCCTTTTTCGGGAATCCAGTCATCTGGTCTTTTGAATTTCCCTAAATCAATAATATATCTCGGTTCGAGCTTATTGCCGTTTATCAGAAAGACTGTATCGGAATAGGGGAACTTATAGTATATTTCACCTTTGTACCTGGAGAATTTGCTTACCAAGGCACTATTGGAAATAGTAGTTTTTGGACGTTCGAACTTTAAATAATTTGGGAATTTTTGTAAAGTGTCACCTCTAAAGTTTTGAATGACTAATCTGTAAGGGGCGTTACCACTGGAAATATCCTGAGCAACAGCTATAGAGGAGGTGTCGATAATTATGTACTCTTGCCTACCAATAAGTGGGATGGATTCTACAAATACCCCATTAAGCCGATAATGAAGTAATTTGTCAAATGTACCAATGTATAAATGTCCGTTATCACCTTTGCCATGACATTCAATATCTCCGATTACTACATATTCTCTTGGACCCCTGCCAATATCACCAATCTGATTCAGAAAATCCCCTTTTTCTGAAAACCTGAGAATACGCTTGGTCTTTCTATCTATAATAATAAATTCCTCATCTGTAAACAGAACTTTTGTAATACTTCCTATTATGCAATTATCATTAGTTTCCAGAGGGACATACCATAAAGAATCAAATAGTTCTGAACAACACACGGTCCTTTCTACCAACCAAGGTGCCGTTTTAATACGAAAGGTTGCTTTTGATAAATCCAAAGATAGTATTTGACCGTCATCGAACAATTTTATTGATACTGGATAAGAAGGTGCTTTGTTTTTTTTTTCAGTCGTATTGTTACAACCAAATAAAATGAGAGCAAAAAAAAGATAATGGTAAATTTTCATTTTTCCACTTATTTCTGATGAGTTAATTTAGCATAATAAAGATGTTCATTTACATAAAGATATGTATTATTTCTTTTAGTTTGACAAATTAGATGAGCATTCACTCTATTCCCATTTTAAATGCCCAAGTATTAAGATGGGATTTCCATTCTCTTTTATTTTTTTTGATAAGTCAAGCAAAAGAGGGTTCACAGTAATATTATCCTCCTGACAAATATTAATATAATCGAATATTTCATAAGGCCAGACTATTTTTACAATCTTATCATCAAAAGCCCCATAAAGAGGCATAAAATGTTCCAGCCCAAGAATGTCGTCAGAAAAACCATTTGTCAGGCTCCCTCTGGTGATTCCGGTGCTTTTATCGTGATAGATGACATAAATATCTCCTTTCTCTATCCCTCTTTGTTTGGGGAAATTGATCACCGTTGTCATTATAAAGAAAATATATCGTGATGTTTCATATACTGCCATACATAATGGTCTGTTATCGGATATCTCCACCAGCCTACACTAATTCAGCCAGCCTGCAGACCACGCTCTTTCTGACTTAATTAATAACTCTTTATATTTATAGAAAAAGTTCTTATGGATTCTGTATTCAGGATTAATCTTTACCACTCTGGATGGGTTTTTAGTGAGATAGTCTAATCCTTTCGGATATTTTATCTTTTTGGCCTATTAGGCTAAATCATTATATAACAAATATCTAAAAATAATTATAAATTATGATGAGGTAGATGGTATCATGTTAATTGCTTACCTTTGGGCACGATAAAATCTCCATGAAAACAAAATCTTCAAGGAAATCAAATTTTTAAGAAAACCTATGCAAACAATAGAAAAAATTTTTAAAATCGGATACGGCCCATCCAGCAGCCATACGATGGGGCCGCTCAATGCTGCCAATGTTTTCCTGGAGAAAAACCCAGACGCCGCCAAGTACAGGGTAACACTGTACGGAAGCCTCGCAGCTACAGGAAAAGGCCACTTGACAGACAAAGCTCTCCTTGACAGAATTGGTGAGCAGAGGTTGGAACTTGTATGGGAACCTGAAATTTTCCTCCCCTTTCACCCCAACGGTATGAAATTCGAAGCCATTGACCGACAAAACAACATACTAGAACAATGGACCTCATACAGCGTAGGCGGAGGTGACATTGCCAGCGAAGATTCCCAAGAAACAAATACCTCCATTTACAGCATGAACACTATGGATGATATCCTCCAATGGTGCAAAGAGAATGGACGCACACTCTGGGAATACGTAGAGATTTGCGAGGGGCCTGCCATCTGGGACTATCTTGCAAAAATTTGGGTGACCATGCAAGATGCAATTAAAAGAGGTGTCGACAACGAAGGTGTATTGCCTGGAGAAATCAAGCTCCCCCGCAAAGCCTCATCATACCTTGTCAAGGCCAAAAGCTCGCAAGGAAGCCTGCAAAACCGCAGCCTCGTTTTTGCCTATGCACTTGCCGTTTCAGAAGAAAACGCCGCAGGCGGACTGATAGTTACTGCCCCCACTTGCGGATCATGCGGCACCCTCCCTGCCGTATTGTATCATATGCAGGAGCGTTACGGTTTCTCCACCCAAAAAATCCTGAGAGCATTAGCAACCGCTGGCCTGATAGGCAATCTTATAAAAAAGAACGCCTCAATCTCCGGTGCAGAGGTAGGCTGCCAGGGAGAGATCGGAGCTGCCTGTTCAATGGCTTCTGGTGCCGCTGCCCAGCTGTTCGGAGGCTCACCATATCAAATTGAATATGCTGCAGAGATGGGGCTTGAGCACCATCTGGGACTCACTTGCGACCCAGTTGCCGGTCTTGTACAAATTCCCTGCATAGAGCGTAACGCATTTGCAGCTGCAAGGGCACTTGATTCCAGCGCCTTTGCAGCCCACTCCGACGGAGTACACAGGGTTAGCTTTGACAAAGTTGTCAGAGTCATGAAACAAACGGGCAAAGATCTCCCCAGCCTCTACCGCGAAACATCCCTCGGTGGCCTCGCTCTCAAGATTAAGCCATCACACCGATAGTTTTTTCAAGCAAAAAATTATTGATCACTACATAATGACCCGGTATTACAAGAATCAATAAAATGATTTATATTTGTAAGTGATAAAATTGCCACATGAGACGTACGATTGCTGCATTTCTTCTTCTTTTTCTGTTGACCGGCGCTTATAATGCCTATGGACAGAACCGATTAACCGATAACGTCGACAAATTGTTACCAGACGGTAAAAGTGCAACCTTCAAGGTGTCATTCGGAGGAAATGATCTATACAGCTCGGAAGATATTGAGGGTGGTCCTTCCTACACAGGGAGAGGATTCTACTCTATTGAAGCCGAAATGGCATTTAAGGTAACAGCCAATCTTGATATTGTACCGGGAATTTCATTTATCGGAAATTCTTTTGACGTCTCTCCTGCATATCGTCCCACATTATCTGAAAGGCAAAGTTTAAACGTGTTCTCTATACCTGTTTATTTACGCTACCACTTTTTCAAGTATCTGTTTGTCAGTGGCGGACCGACTTTCAATGTAAACGGGGGAGACAGGGATCTGAATGGCATAGGCGCCGGATTGCATTTCGGAGGTGAGTTCAAGCTCAATAACGGTTTGCTGGTCACATTCGGGCCTTTTATCAGGTATCAGGGAATACTCCCATGGAAAAGTTATAAACTCGCCAATCGCGGAGTCACATTCGGGATTGGTTATAGATTTTGAATGAGATTTGGCAATAATGGTTTTAGTGTTCGTCATTGGCTACCTATGCATAGCAATGGAACACAAATTTCAGGTTAACAAGGCTGCCGCAGCACTTCTTACGGGAGGCATCCTTTGGGTCATTTATGTTATGCTCATGCCGTTATCGGCATCCACAGTGAATCATGAGGCATTTGCCGAATTTCTTAAGAACAATCCCTCCCTGCAGTCGCTTCCTCTTATTGAACAATGCAGACATTACATTACAGAATTACAGATAATTGAAAATCTGGGAGAGATTGCCTCAACGCTCTTTTTCCTAATCGGAGCCATGACAATCGTTGAGCTTGTAGATGTACATGACGGTTTTTCAGTAATAACCGAGAAGATTACAAGCCGTAACAAAAGGAAGCTGTTGTTAATAATCACACTCATAACATTCTTCATGTCTGCAGTACTGGACAATCTCACCACATCAATTGTAATGGTAACGCTTATAAGAAAGATTGTCCCAAATTACAAAGAGAGGTGGATATTCGCCAGCATGATAATCATTTCAGCCAATAGTGGCGGTGCTTGGTCTCCGATAGGTGACGTTACCACCATCATGCTTTGGATAAAAGGCAAGATAACAACAATGCCATTAATGACCTCACTTTTCATTCCAAGCCTTGTTTCCACATTCGTGCCCCTGTTGTTTGCAAGGAGGATGCTGAAAGGGGATCTTAGAGGAGAGGTTAAAAAGTTGAGCGTTGAAACAAGAGAGGATATAATCGAGAAAAATCAAAAGAGAGCATTATTGCTTTTAGGAGTTTTTGGACTCCTTTCAATTCCTGTTTTCAAGCATATTACAGGACTGCCCCCATTTGTCGGTGTATTGACAGTTCTTGGAGTACTCTGGGTATATACTGAATTTATGTATAAGAGAATAAAGGTTGGAGAACATCTTAAATTTCGTGTAGCTAAAGTAATAAGCAGGATAGATACAGCAACGATTCTTTTTTTCCTCGGCATATTGCTGGCTGTAATGGCCTTGCAGGCAACCGGCATACTGAAAATGGCGGGGTGGTACCTCAATGAGAACGTTCATAACGTCTATGCAATCGACATTATAATAGGCACATTCTCAGCAATAGTGGACAACGTACCTCTTGTTGCTGTTGCCATGGGTATGTACCCATTGGTTGATCCAACGACTTTGGCCACAATTGCCGATCCGACTTTCATGCAGTATTTTGTACAGGATGGCGTTTTCTGGGAATTTCTGGCATATTGTGCAGGTGTCGGAGGAAGCATGTTAATAATCGGGTCTGCAGCTGGTGTCGTTGTAATGGGTATCGAAAAAATAACATTCACTTGGTATCTTAGAAGGTTCTCCTTCATAGCATTGCTCGGATATCTATCCGGGGCAGCCGTCTATATTATCTCACAATTTTTATAGGGGTTAAGGCAAGTTTTATAAGGCGAATAGAAAAAAAATCCGTAAACTTGTCTCATGGTGCAGATTATATTATTTATTACAGCCACAATCCTTTATGTAGCTGTATATCCAATAACCGGCTACTATCAGACAAAGTTACTAAGGAAGTCCAATACAGTTGGAGTTCACGACAAGTCTTCATGGTACAGGCAATCTATGTTATGGTCATGGATTCCTACAATTATCATAATAATAGCACTTCTCTCCGACGGTTATTCGCTTCCTTCACTGGGATTGGATTACATTAACCCGGGAAAAAACGGCATAAGTAGATGGATTGTTGTTGTAACTCTTATTTCTTATATAGCGTATCTCTGTTACCTTGTCTATAATATTATTGCTATCAGGTTCGATAAGAGTAAAAAGAGTGAGTATGCTGACAAGATTCCTGCAGAGCTTCGTTTTGCCCTGCCTGTATCAAAAAAGGAGAAGAGAGATTGGAAGATGCTCTCAGTTACAGCAGGAATAACAGAGGAGATACAATACCGAGGATATCTTTTTTTCGCGCTTCCACTTCTGTTTTCTAACATTTCAATCTGGATAGTACTTATTGCCTCTTCTTTGGTATTTGGAATAGGTCACATCTATCAAGGAAAAGAGGCCTATAAACCTTTACTTGCAGGCATATATTTCGGATTTCTCTATATAGTGCTCGGATCTGTGATTCCTGTAATAATAATTCATATTTTACAGGATCTGGTAGTCACAGATCTTATTGAAGAACCCAAAAAATCAGATTTTTTATAATTTTTTGTAATATGGTATACATCGGTATTGATCTGGGAGGGACAAAGGTCTCAGGGGCCATTTTTAAAGAAGACAACTCTATAGTAATTCAGGAGCGTATGATGCTCGAAGGAAGAGGCGGGACAGAGGTTTCCGACCTTATTTCCGAGCTCTGCAAAAGACTGTTAATGCTATCTGCTATTCCGAACAACCAGGAGATAAGCATTGGAATATGTGTTCCCGGGATAGCCTACTCCAAGACAGGCCGTGTATGGGCTCCCAATATACCCGGGTGGGAGGATTTCCCCCTCAGGGATGAGTTGTTAAAGGTTTTCCCGAATGCCAGTATTACTTCAGAGAGTGACAGAACCTGCTACATTCTGGGAGAGACAAGTCAGGGTATCGCCCGTGGTTGCCAAAATGCAATCTTTATTGCAGTAGGTACTGGCATCGGAGCAGGGATTCTTATCGATGGCAAGATACTGCACGGACATTCTGACATTGTAGGAGCAACCGGATGGATGGCATTAAAGCCATCGTATACAAAGGAATATGATAAGTGCGGCTGTTTTGAGACTTATGCCTCCGGTACCGGAATTGCACTTCAGGCACGGAAACTTATAATGAATAACGGCTCATACAAGGGAACTCTTGCAAAAATTCCAATCGAGACTATAACCGCACATGATGTATTCAAAGCATATTCGGAAAACGATTCTATAGCTGATAAAGTTATTGATGATGCTATTGAGATGTGGGGCATGGCCTCGGCAAATTTTGTCAGTCTTTTCAATCCTGAAATGATTGTCTTTGGAGGAGGGGTTTTTGGTCCTGCCGCTTCGCTGATTGAAAAAATTTATGCAGAAGCTGTCAAATGGGCTCAACCTATTTCAATTAAACAATGTACATTTGCGGCGACAACTCTTCCTGACACTGCCGGACTTTATGGTGCAGGAAGGACTGCTATAATTAGTAATTTAAGATAAACCTCAGACAATGAAACAGAAAACCAATGGATCTGTACTTGCAGCCGGATTTATAGGCATGACATTCTTCGGTCTTGCATTTGTCGTAATGGGTGCAGTCCTACCCTCTCTGATAGCAAGATTCTCTCTTGACAACGCAGTGGCCTCGACGATAGCCGGTCTTTTGCCTGTAGGCATACTGTTTGGATCGCTTCTTTTTGGCCCGATAGTAGACAGATACGGCTACAAAATGCTTATTGTCTGCTCAAGTATTGTAACCGGAGCCGGCTTGGAATTGCTTGCGTTCAGCTCTGAGATATCCTTCTTAAGGCTCTCAATATTCCTAATCGGTTTTGGCGGAGGTTCCCTGAACGGTCTTACTAATGCACTTGTATCAGATGCTTCAGATGATCGTTCAAGAGCGTCAAACCTTAGTATACTTGGTATTTTCTACGCACTCGGAGCAATTACTGTTCCTTTGATTTACGCTCCACTTTCAAAAAGTATTCCCTATACAACCATAGTCAGTTTTGCCGGAGTTCTTGTGGCTCTCTCTGTCCTCTACTTTCTCTTTGTTAAATTTCCTGAAGAGAAACAGAAACAGGGAGTACCTTTCGGGAAGCTGTTCAAACTTGCCAAGGAACCTGTAATGCTCCTTCTGAGTTTTGTCCTTTTTTTCCAAAGTGGGCTTGAAGGAATCCTCAACAGTTGGATATCAACATATATCAACACTGTTAAGGGATTGGATACTGAATTTGCACTTTATGCCCTTGGGTTTATCTCTGTAGGTATTCTTACCAGCAGGATACTTACAAGCTACCTGTTAAAAGTTTTTCCCAAACTGACAATTTTAACAATAAGTATGCTTATCACCTCTTTGGGTATGGGCTTGATTGTGCTTGCCGACTTAAAATTCACTGCTATAACCGGTACTTTTATGATGGGTCTAGGATATGCTTCCACTTTTCCGATTGTATTAGGAACTATTGGAGACAAGTTCAAGGAAATCTCCGGAACAGCATTCAGCTTTGCTCTTGTGATTGCTCTCACTGGCAATACTCTTCTGAATTTACTTGTAGGAATTGTTCCTATGGCTGCATTTCCTGTGATTGTACTTGCTTCGGCATTTATGGTAATACTGCTTTTCTCAATCAACGACTTCAGAAGCAGGAAAGCATTGTAAATGAATTATTAATGAACAACTATATATATAATTAAAATTATGTTAGCAATCGAATGGTTAAATAACGCCAGAAAAGTTATGTCATCAATTGAAGAGTCTCAATTGGAAAATATTAAAAAAGCTGCCACAATTATGGCAGATAGTATTGAAGCCGGACGCTGGGTGCACACCTTCGGATGTGGCCACGCCACTATACCTGTTGAGGAGATGTATCCGAGAATCGGTGGTTTTGTCGGATTCCATCCGATATGTGAATTGCCCCTTACTTTCTTTACAAGAATCACCGGAGAGATGGGTATACATCAATTTTTATTTCTCGAAAGAGCCGAAGGGTATGGTGATGCCATTATGAAATCCTACAATTTTGACAAAAGAGATACAATGTGGATATTCTCTCATACAGGTATCAACAATGTGAACATTGATGTTGCAATTAAAGCAAAAGAGGCTGGAATGAAGGTTATCGTATTCGGATCTGCTGCCGAGACTGCAGGTAAAAAGAGCCGTCATTCTTGTGGTAAAAATCTCTTTGAATTGGCAGATGTTGTTGTAGACTCATGCGCTCCACTTACAGATGCAAGCGTCCCTCTTAAAAATCACATTGATAAAGTAGGGCCTGTCTCTACCGTGGCATTTATCACCCTTGTATGGATGACTGTGACAACTGTAGCCGAAATACTTGCTGACAGAGGTGTGAAACTCTACATACACCCTTCTCACAATGTACCGGGAGACACAACTGCTCATGAAAGGCTCGATTCTTGTATAGCAGCGTACAAAGAGAGGGTAGCAGGTATCTAAAATACCTTATATACCATTTTTTTGTATTTTTGCAGCCTGAATGGTTAAAACAAGAGATAAAAAATCAATATATGCATACAGCATCATTGCCCTAATTGGCATGATGCTGTATTCTGGCATATCCGGAGCCCAGGACACACTTGCCATCAAGCAGGATTCTACCGCTATCCTGCAGGATTCTCTGAAAACAGACTCATTAAAGGTTTCTCTTAGTAAGCGCGACTTGCGTTATCAGACACGCATCAAGGAAAAAGCCATACGCGATAGCCTGAAAATAATTAGCGACAGTATACGATGGGCAAAACCTCGCTATCTTCTGACATACATTCTTGAAGATAGCATGAAGGTGAAGAGAATAATCAAATGGAATCATGATCCATATCTTAACTCTATATCTATAAAACAACAGGATACTGCCTATAACTCCAATTTTTACGACTATCCGTTTTATAAAAAGGATGTTGGTGTAACATATCTCGGCACATCCGGTTCCGCAGCCCAGCTTCATAACTATTTTCTTAGAGAGGATATATATGAGTTCAAGGACTTTTCTCCATATACAGTATACGGTTACACAACAAAAAATGCCCCTTTTTACAACTCAAAGACTCCCCACACTGAATTGGGATACTGGGGAACTATATTTGCGAATAAAGACATAGATGAGACTAATGTAAAATTTCTGCATACGCAGAACATTAATCCCAATTTCAACTTTGCAGTGAACTATGAAAGATACGGGGCCTCAGGACTGTTGGAGAGAGAAGATACTGACAACCGCAATTTCACATTTACTACAAATTACCTTGGTAAAAGGTATGTAATGAACTCAGGATATATTTACCAAGGGATTAAGAGAGAGGAGAACGGAGGCGTCAGAAATGACGGAGATATTTTGGACACACTGATTGATGTCAAGTCTGTACCATACACTCTCGGAGAAGCGTATAACAAACTAAAAAGAAACACTCTCTTTCTTACTCAATCATACGGAATACCTATCCGCTTTTCAAGAAGGGATACCACTCAAAAAGACTCAATCAAGGCAGGAGAGGGTACAATTACATACTTCGGTCACTCAATAGAGTATTCCACATATCACAGGACATACACCGATGCAGTCTCATCAAGTAATGAACTCGAAAGTTCATTTTACAATGACCGGTTCTACATATCTCCGACAGAAAGCTACGACTCCACAAGAGTAAGCTCTTTTGACAACCGGGCCTTCATACGACTTCAACCATGGGCTTCCGATGCCATTATATCAAAACTTGACGGAGGAATCGGATATCAGATGTTAAGTGTATATAGCTTCAGACCCGACAGTTATCTCAAACCGGATGTTAACAGGCACTACAACAATCTTTACACTTATGCCGGTGCATCAGGTCAGTTCAGGGACTACTTTAAATGGGACGGATTTTTGAAACTCAATCTTGCCGGATATAATGCCGGAGATTTCAATATAAATGCCGGTGTCAGGTTCTCTGCTTATCCTGTTAAAAATGGGATTCATCTTTCAGGACGAATAAAGATGACCTCAACCACTCCTGACTGGTATCAAAATTACTATTATTCAAATCACTATTATTGGGATAATAATTTCAATAAAATAACCGAGACCAGATTGGAGGGTGATCTCGACATTCCGTATTGGAAGCTGAAAGCCTCTGCGGGATATGCAATAATCGACAACCTCATTTACTATGGTCTTGACGGTATAATTGGTCAGAGCAACAATCCAGTTACCGTCTTCTCTGCCAGCTTACAGAAAAATCTTAAGCTATGGAATTTCCATTTTGACAACCGGATTTTGTATCAATACACATCAAACAGCGAGGTTCTTCCTCTGCCTGCACTAAGTGCAAATTTGAGATATTACCTGGAATTCGACCTTGTCAAGAATGTCATGAGGGTTCAGTTGGGAGCTGATTTAACATACAACACGGAATATTATGCCCCGGCCTATAGCCCTGCTCTTGGTCAGTTTCATCAGCAGAACGAACGCAAGACAGGCGGCTACCCGTATCTGGACGCATTCCTGAACATTCAATGGAAACGCGCAAGCATCTTTATCAAGTATCTGAATGCATCACACGGATGGCCTGATGAAGACTACTTCTCTGCAAGTCACTATATAAGGCCTCAAACCGCCTTGAAATTTGGCTTGCACTGGCCATTTTATGTTAAATAGTTTTAAATGAATTCTAAGAAAAAGTACTTTCTGATATTTTTTCTGCTACTTGTTTGTCTTTTACTTAGCACAACGAAAGGGAACATAATTCCCGACAGGCATACATTGTATCTCGAAAACGACACGCTTAATGCTACTGTATGCGTTAAAGGCGGCGTTTTTCTTAAACAAGGCCATACAACAGGATATCACTATGAGCTGTTAAAGAGGTTTTCCAAGAATCAGAAATGTCAGATTAATGTAAGACCATACAAGGGGACTAACCAGTGGGCAGATCTTGTCGGACGCTACACAGACATTCTTGTTGTTAATCCTCAGGATACTATCCCGGATATCTATCAGACCGAGGTTTTATCAAGTGTGGACCTGAACGATGCGAACCATGTCTGGGTTGTAAGAAAGAGCGATTATATGCTTTTACAACAACTTAATTACTGGTTCGGATACTTCAGGCAAACGAGGGTTTATGACGACCTTAACTACAAATATTACAAACGATACAAACGAGTCCCTTTAACGCCTACGAAGGGGAGCAATCTTCTCTCCCCATACGACCATATAATCAAGAATTATGCTAACAGAATCAAGTGGGACTGGAGACTACTCGCATCATTGATATATCAGGAATCCAAGTTTAATCCTAATGCAAGAAGCAACAGGGGAGCTCAAGGGTTGATGCAGATAAAGAATGAGACTGCCAGACAGGCTGGAATTGAAAATCCTTTTGATCCCGAACAGAATATCATTGCAGGCACCATGCTTCTTAAAAGGCTTGAGAAAAAGTATGCAAAGAGTAGTATTGACTCTGCCAATATGATACGCTTTGTACTTGCAGCATACAACGCAGGAGACGGCAGGATAGAGGATATCAGGACATTTGCCGAGCACAAGGATCTTAATTCAAATGACTGGAACACTTTAGTAGGAGTAATACCAATGATGAGAGAAAGAGAGATGCTTCCCGAAGGTCTTTTGAAGTTCGGCGCATTCAGCGGAAAAGAGACTATAAGATTTGTTGATGAAGTTCTGGACAGGTATGAAGATTACCGCGCATTTATTTCACCCTGATAATCCGATCCGGACTTACCCTTGACACAAAAAGCGAGGGAAGCAGCATTAGTGTCATTATGACCAGAACAGATATAATGTCTACAGTTGCAATCTTCACAAAGTCAAAGTGAATAGGGACAGCCTTGACGAAATAGTTTTCAGGATCAAGCTCTATTATGTGGAAATATTTCTGCAAAAGTGCCACAGCCAATGCGATTATATTACCAATTATCATCCCACTCAAAACAATACGGAAGCCTTTGTACATAAAAATTCCATGAATATTCATATTTCGCATGCCTAACGCTTTAAGGAGCCCTATAACTGATATCTTTTCAAAAAGAAGTATCAGAAGACCTGAAAGCATGTTGAATCCGGCTACAAGCATCATAAGGCCGAGTACAATCATAACATTAAAATCCAACAATCTAAGCCAATCAAAAAGGTGAGGAAAAAGATCATCAACAGTTGTTACATCCATCTGAGAGTCTATCTCTTTAGATTTTTCCAAAACGATAGTTTGAATACTATTTGCAACAGCAGCCCTATCGGCTCCAGGTCTCAACTGAATTTCAATGCCGGAAACCTGTGCCGGATTCCAGTTGTTCAATCTTTGCACCTCTCTTATGTCTGAGATAATAAGTGTCCTGTCTATCTGTTCCAATTGAGCATCAAATATGCCTTTTATAAGGAATTTTGAGACTCTGACTGATTTGTCAATAAAATAGACAGGCATCTCATCGCCCACCTTTAAACCCATCATTTCGGCCAATCTGTGTGACAATAAAACCTCGTTTCCTACTATTGTATCATTAAAATCGGGTAATGATCCCTCTGAAAGGATTGATTTGAAGAAATTCCAATCGTATCGGGCATTCACACCTTTAATAACTACCCCCTGTATCTGGTCATTGTACTTTATCATACCGGAACGATAAGCATAACTGTTGATTGATTTTACATCAGGTATTGAGAGAATCTCATTTTTAAATGAGAAATTATCAGAAATAGGATAAATATTAGAGTTATACTCAACCCCTGGTGATTTTAAGAGTATATCCCCACTGAAGCCTGAAGCTTTGCTCTTTATCTCATACCTAAATCCATCTGAAATAACTATGGATGAGATAATTACAAGAAAACTGATTACAACGGATATTTGAGCGATAACAGTATTGGATGAAGCATATCCTTTTTTACACTCCGTCCCCTTTCTCCATAAAGTTTTCGCAATAAACAGATTTATATTCAAAGTTAAAATATTTTACTATATTTGTCATGCATTAGTTATTAGCTATTACTTAACCTAATACTAAACTTCAGAACCTCCTTGGCCTTTATTTGGTTACGGAGGTTTTTCCTTTAAAGGTATCTTCGATCTCCCATAAGCGCCAGCACACGCTCAACTCTTTTGTATTTCTCGCCTTTCTCATCATATCTATATAGATAGCCCAAAAGTTCTGCATAAATCACCACCAAAGCCAGATCATCTTCTATACTCACATCTTCCGGTGTATATTCCAGCCCGATCTCTTTGAAAAAGTCTGCCAGATTGTCTTTGGTAAAAACAGCCCCACCTTTGAAAATGTTAAGGTAAAAGACTATTCTGCCCTCTTCCCCTGTAAACACCGGGACAAATCCACCGGGAAAACAGAGAGGATGTATCTCCATCCCAACTGCCCGGGCCAGTATGAAATACATTATTGATATGGCAACAGGATTACCTTTTCTCGTAATTAGTATCTTGTCGAGTAGTGTACCCTCCTCTTTTTCAATTAAAAAATCAGAATAGACGAATCCTAGTCTCCTGAAAAAAAAGTAATTGAAAATCCCCATGTTTTCAAGATCGGTTTTATCATCTGAAAGCTCTTGAATAATCTCCTCGGACATCTCTGATATCTGAGAGGAAAACAACTGCTCGTCTATTTCAGGATAAAGACACTTATTTACCAACATCAGTCCGTCCAACAAAGTGTGATCGCGAGAATCCAGAAACCTGGAAAGCCTTTCAAATGCCAATCTGTCTCTAACCTGATTTATCACCCTCTTTTGCCGTTCATAATCACCGGGTAAATTATCAATAACAAATCTGTCCAATATCTGCAGAGACTCTTCCCCTCTGGTTGCCAGTCGACTGATGACAGCCTCCCGGACAGTAGTGTCCGGATCGTCCATAAGAGAGATTATCGAGAACAACTCTGCGTCGATCTTCATAATGACTACAATGTTGTGATTCTTTCAAGTGAAAATTCAACCAACCTCATTATATCCTGTTTATAATCAGTACGACTCTCTTTTCTGTGACGGTTGGCAATAATACAGCAAACTGTAGCTGCCTGGTGGCCTAATATCGCTGAGAGTCCGGCGATGGCAGACCCTTCCATCTCAAAGTTGGTAATCTTTTTACCGTTATATCTGAAATTTTCAAATTGCTCAACCATATCGGGCATTGAAAGCGGAATTCTCAGAACCCGTCCCTGGGGTCCATAGAAACCTGATGCAGAAATTGTAATACCTTCTATTGTATCACTCTTCATCGCATTGATTATCTTATTTCCTGCATGAACAAAATAGGGTGCGGGAAGTCCCTTTATCCACCCTGTTTGTGAGACAAACTCCCTCTCCATTTCTAGATCACTGACCTTATCTCTGCCTGAATACCAGTTCAACAATCCATCACATCCTACTGATATGTGAGATAGGACGAATGACCCAAGCGGAATCTCCGGTTGAATTGCCCCAGAGGTTCCAATTCTGAGGATGTTGAGGCATTTTTTCTCCTCTTTGATTGTCCTGGTCTCCAGGTTGATATTGGCCAAGGCATCCAGCTCGTTCATAACTATATCGATATTGTCTGTTCCAATACCTGTTGAGAGTACAGTCACACGTTTGCCCCTGTAACTGCCGGTAACAGTATTGAATTCTCTTGAAGATTTGGTAAACTCCTTACCGTCAAAAAGCGATGATACCATATCAACTCTTCCCGGGTCTCCAACCAGTATTACATTCTCCGCAAGCTCTTCAGGCCTCAGATGAAGGTGAAATACGGATCCGTCACTATTTATTATCAATTCAGAAGCAGCAATAGGTTTCATATTAAATTTTTTATTTACTTACAAAAATAACCTTTATTTTATATTTTTGTGAAAAATTCAAATTCATGATACAACGAATACAGACCGTTTTTCTTCTTGTTGTTGCAACACTCATGGGCTCTCAGTTCTTCTCTGTTATGGCCTATTCTCCAACAGAGAAGGTTAAATATCTG
Source organism: Rikenellaceae bacterium (assembly GCA_034928745.1). Lineage (GTDB taxonomy): Bacteria > Bacteroidota > Bacteroidia > Bacteroidales > UBA932 > Bact-08. The sequence continues at coordinate 54,888 of JAYFOS010000015.1, read as the reverse complement.
ACACTCTTTCCTTGTGTTGTTTTTATAATAATTACGACACTGCTCTCTTTTTTCACAATCTTCCTGTACCACCACAGAATATTACAGATCAGGATTACAGTATTCAATACTGTTATACTGACAGCATATCAAGCCTGGTTGCTATATTATTTTATAAACAGACCGGAGGGTACAGCTTTTGGTTGGACAGCAATTGCCCCTGCAATCTGTGTTATCTTGTCGATTTTAGCAATACGATATATTGGAAGAGACGAGGCTCTCGTCAGAACGACAAAAAGGCTGCGAAGTATTGATAAACATAGGAGAAAAGTAAGCGGGAAATAAAAGTCCCTCACCTTGCTAATTCTCCTCTTTCACGCAATATTTCTTTATCACGGCATAAGCATCCTGAAGACCAAGCTCTCCGGCTTTGCTTAAGTCATAACATCCTCTCTCTTTATCTTTAAGATAGATAAGGACCAATCCTCTGTTATAGTATGCCTCGGCAATATTCGGGAACAACTCCAATGCCTTGTCATATTGTTTGATTGATTCCGGAAGATTATTTGACAGACAGTACAGATTGCCAAGATTGTAATAGACATAAGGGAATTCCGGAGCAAGTGCTGCCGCCCTCTTCATATCTTGTATGGCTGATGAATAATCATAGTTTTTGGAGGAGCTTTCCTGAACTTTAGCCCTGGTTGCTCCAGCATCGTCAAGTGTCAACACTTGCACATTAGACTCGATAGAGGTGATGAAATCTATCATCTCTGCCTGTAATGCCCCCCTGTTGATATAATAGAATGTCTGTTCAGGCTCACTTGTAATTGCCTGGTTATAGTAATCCAGAGCATTATTGAATTTTTTCATATTTGACTCTAACAGAGCCTTTGCGAATAATATACGTGATTCCTTGTCATGTTTAAGAGAACTATCTATTGTCTCCATAAAAATCTGTTGCTGTTCTCCCGGTAAATCGACAGCTGATGAGGATAACTTAACAGGCACAGGCACCTTTGACATAAAACTTTCCAAAACAGTGTTTTCATAACTTCTGGAGAGTACGGCCAGTTCATCTCTGACAGGCGTTACCATAAATTTATACAAAGGTTTCAGCCTTATGTCAATATCTCTGTATTGTAAAAGATTGTTATTAAACTCTTTTTTAGCAAAATCAGCATCAAGTGCGAGGAGTTTATCATATTTCTTTGTGGTGTCAGCGAAAGCGGACATTTTTGCCGAATCCTTTGTCATTGACCTGTACGCCCTTACTTTGGTCTGAGCCGTCTCATAGTCTCTTTTTGCCGACTTGAACTGTCCCAACTGACTCTTGACATATGATCGGTTCATATATGCATTTGCGAAATCAGGATACAGCTTTATTGCACTGTCATAATCACTGATAGCATCTCTATACCTTCCAAGCTGCATGAAAACCGAAGCTCTGTTATAATAGGCCAACACGTTATCAGGATTAATCTCCAGTACTTTGTCATAATCCTCGAGGGCATTGTTAAAATCTCCGATCTCAGATTTAATCAAGGCTCGATTATACAATGACAGGGCATTATTCTTATCCTGCCTCAAGACAGTATCCAGATCCGAGAGGGCAGCCATTATCTCCTTATTATTATACTTTGCAAGAGCCCTGTTAAAATAGGCGAATGTATTTGCCGTATCCAAAGCAATAGCAGCGTTTAAATCAGAAATTGCGTCGGAAAATTTATTCTGCATCACATATATTCTGGAACGTCTGATGAATCCCTCAGGGTCAAAGCGATTAAGGTTTATGGCCGTATTGTAGTCTTTTAGAGCTTTAAGAGTATCTCCCAGAAAAAGGAAAGAGGCTCCTCTGTTAAGATATGCATCTCCTATTTTCGGCTCATATATCAAGAATCTGTTAAAGTCCTCTATTGCCTTTTCAAATTGTTGAGACAGGAAATAGGTAACACCTCTGCTGAAATAAAGTCCGGTATAGCTGGGTCTCAGGTCTACCGCATCCTCCAGATCTTTGAGAGCCATATCATACTTCCCAGTCCGGCTCAGTGTTATAGCCCTGTAATGATAGGCCGGAGTGTAAATTGGATTTAATCTTATAGTCCTGTCAAAATCAAGTTGGGCACCTATGTAATCACCCAGATTATACTTTGCAATCCCTCTTAGGAAATATGATTCATAAATAGTAGTATCCAGCCTTGATAATATATTGAAATTATCTATCGCTTGAGAGAATTTGCCCTCGGAGAGCATTTGTCTTCCTCTATACAGGAACTGTTCTTTATCATATTGGGCAAACAAAAGGTTACCGGCAGTTATGAATATCAGTACAGTAAAAAGTACCCACTTCCTCATTGTCAATTTCTTTTTTTATATTTCTCAAACCACCACGGTCTATCCATCATATACATCAGGGACTGAATCCGGCCTGCTCTTGAACTTACATAACCAGAAGGGTTATTTGCTTTTCTCTTCACGGGGCTTGGCAAACACGCAGCAATAAGAGAGCTCTCTCTAGCAGTCAATTTTTGTGCCGTTTTATTGAACATATAAGCAGCTGCTGCTTCTGCGCCAAAAAGACCCTTTCCCATTTCGGCAACATTGAGGTAGACCTCCATTATCCTTTCTTTGCCCCAAATCAATTCAATACAGGTTGTAAAGTATACCTCTAGCCCCTTTCTCATCCAAGTTCTGGATGGAAAGAGAAAAACATTTTTTGCAGTCTGTTGGGATATTGTGCTAGCACCACGTAGTCTCTTACTTCTTTTATTCATCTCAATCACTTTGTCTATAGCCTTCCAGTCAAAACCGTGATGTTCCAAAAAAAGGTTATCCTCAGAGGCCATGACTGCCAATTGAATATTCGGTGATATTTTCTCTATCGGAACCCATTTCTTGTGAGTAATATAATCCTTATCACCAATATGATCAATGCCCTTGATCAGCATCAGGGGTGTATAATAGACCGGTATCCACTTTAAGGCTACGACTGACATAATGGAGATCGCTATAAAAGATAACGGCATGTATACAAACAGAATTTTAAAGAACCTCGCTGCTCTGTTTTTTACTTTTTTTTGCATTATTACCTCCAAATGGATTATTTTTGACAAATATAAATATTTCTAAATGAAGAGACCCTCTGTTCCTGCTCTATTAGCCTGTTTTTTATTATTTACACGAATTATAGCCAATGGCCAGGATTTATCAGGATCTGCTCAGATAGACAGCTCTTTTTTGAAAGATATGGTTACCTATCTGTCTGATGACTCTTTAGAAGGAAGAGGGATGGGAACTACAGGCAGTCTGATGGCCGGCACAATGATTATCCGGCAGTTCGAGAAACAGGATATGATTCCATTTTACCATAGGACCTTCTCTCAGAGCTTCGTTAAGGACACAATCATAGGGAGAAATATAATCGGGGTTGTAAGGGCACGCTATTATAGTGAAAAGTATATTGTCATATCAGCACATTATGATCATCTTGGCAAACTTGACGGTAAAATTTACAACGGGGCAGATGACAACGCTTCAGGAGTTGCGATGCTGCTCACTCTCTCTAAATACTTCTCTGCTATAAGGGCTGAAGGTAAAGGCATGCCTGTCAACATTATATTTGCAGCTTTTGACGGGAAAGAGCACAACATGACCGGTTCGGAGATATTTATAAAAAAACTTCCTATATCAAAAAAAGATATTGTTTGTAACATAAATCTGGATCAGATTGGATCGACCTTGGCACCTCCGGCAAAAGACTCAAACTATATCCTAGTATTGGGAACTAAAACCAATGTCGGTTATAAGGGAGCGATAGAGGCTGCACGATCAAGAATGCAAAATCCCATAAGCATTAACTATGATTATTACGGCAGTTCCACTTTTGCAGGAATCTTCTACAAGACATCAGATCACTATTCTTTCGCCAAGGCAAGAATACCGGCATTGTTCTTCACATCAGGCATACACATGCACACATATAAACCAACCGATGACCATTACTTCATAAATTATCCTGTTCTTTTCAACAGAACCGTACTTATCAGAAATCTGACTGAAGTTATAGCATCTTCTCTCTGAGAGCCGCTGCAGTATAATTGTTCCTGACTTTTATAAGATCTTCGGGTGTTCCTGCAAAGACCACCTCTCCACCCTTCTCGCCTCCGTCTGGTCCCATATCGATAATCCAATCCGCACACTTGACCACATCCATATTATGCTCTACTACAAGTACGGTATGTCCTTTTTCTATAAGTGCGTTGAATGAATCCATCAATTTTTTTATGTCACTGAAATGCAACCCGGTAGTCGGCTCATCAAATATAAAGAGTATTGGATCTGCAGAAGATTCTTTACCTAAAAAAGTGGCAAGTTTGACTCGTTGGCTTTCACCACCACTGAGTGTACTGCTGCTCTGCCCCAGTTGAACATATGAGAGACCGACAGCTTCAAGTGGTTTTAACTTTTCTGCTATTTTTTGAGCCAACGGCTCTTTCTGCGCTGAGAAAAAATGAATAGCCTCCTCCACGCTCATATTAAGGACATCATTAATATTCTTTTCTCTATAACGGACCTCAAGTATATCCGGTTTGAAACGCTTCCCGCCACATGACTCACATACCATCTGCACATCAGCCATAAACTGCATTTCAATCTTTATAACTCCGTCTCCCTGACAATCCGGGCACCTTCCTCCTTCTATGTTAAATGAGAAATGAGAGTGGCCATATCCGTTAGCTTTCGCATAAGGCTGTTCTGAAAAAAGTTTTCTGATCTCATCATAGACTTTGATATATGTCACCGGGTTTGACCTTGTAGACTTCCCTACAGGATTCTGGTCAACATACTCAACCCCTTTAATAAAACTGATATCCCCTGAAATCTCTTTATAAACTCCCGGTTTCTCGCCATAGAGATTAATTTTCCGGTTTAGTGCAGGATAGAGTATATCCCTTACCAATGAAGACTTTCCGGAACCGCTTACACCAGTAACAACCGTAAATACCCTCAGAGGGAATTTAACATCGATGTTCTTCAGATTATTCTCCATCGCACCCTTTATTTCAATAAAGCGGTTCCATATCCTCCTTTTCTGCGGAATTCCAATTTTCTCAAATCCAGACAGATAAGCCAATGTTTTACTTGCACCGCACTCCTCTATCGATTGTTTTTGTATTGCAGGTCCCTGGTAGACAACCTCTCCTCCATGGACTCCAGCAAGAGGACCGAAATCGACAAGGTGGTCAGCGCTTCTGATTATCTCCTCATCATGTTCAACCACTATCAAAGTGTTTCCCAGGTCCCTGAGTTGTTTCAAAACTGTTATCAATTTTTCGGTATCTCTCGGATGAAGTCCTATACTTGGCTCGTCAAGTATATACAAGGACCCCACAAGACTGCTGCCTATAGAACTAACCAGATTAATCCTCTGACTCTCCCCTCCGCTTAATGTTTTCGAAGCCCTGTTCAGTGTTAGATATGGAAGCCCCACCGATAGCAGACACAAAAGCCTGCTCTCAATCTCCTTTAATATCCTGGTGGCAACAGCCCTTTCATAATCATCCAGAGAGAGTTTTTTGAAGAAATCGTATAGTTTTTCTATACTCATTTCCAGAAGCTCATCTATACTTTTTCCTCCGACCTTTACATAAAGTGCCTCCTTTCTCAGTCTCTTTCCATTACACTCCGGACATACACTCCATCCTGTGTACTTGGACTTCATAAACCGATACTGTATTTTGTACGAGTTGGCATCTACTATTTCAAAAAATTTCTCTATTCCTGTAAAAAATTCATCGCCCTTCCACAAAAGAGTCTTCTGCTCTTTTGTAAGCTCTACATATGGTTTGTGAATGGGGAAGTCATATCTGTACGCATTATTTATAAACTCTTTAAGGAAAATGTTCATCGTATCACCTCTCCAACAGGCCACAGCTTCCTGATATATTGTAAGAGTAGGATCCGGTATTACTAAAGATTCATCAATTCCCGGATTTCTGCCCAATCCTGAGCATAAGGGGCAGGCACCCAGAGGATTGTTAAAGCTGAAGAACAATTCTGTAGGTTCTTCAAAGGATATCCCGTCTGCCTCAAAGAGCGTTGAAAATTCCTTTGGTCTCTCCCCTTCCTTTCCGGTGGCGATAAGTACTACACCCTTGTCGTTAGCACTCTCCATATTTACACCCATTGCAACCTGTAGAGAATCCATAATAGAACCCGCTGCTTCATCACCCTTCTCTACAACAACTCTGTCCACAAGCAGGTATAGCGTTTCAGATGGTTTTGATTTTCCGGATAATAAGTTCTCAATCCTAAAGACCTCTCCGTTGCTGTACAATCTTGTAAAACCCAGATTTTTAAGAGTCATAAGTCTCTCCGTAAGTCCCTCATCCTCTTTTAATCCCAATGGTGAGATTATATTAAGGAGAGTCCCTTCTGGAAAAGCCATAATATATTTGGTAATGTCACTTATATTATCTCTTTTTACCTCATTCCCGCTTATAGGCGATATTGTTTTTCCCACTCTTGCATAAAGCAATCGCAAATAATCATATATTTCAGTTACGGTACCAACAGTAGAACGAGAATTGGTCGTGTTGACCTTTTGTTCAATTGCTATTGCCGGCGGAATTCCCGATATTTCATCGACATCCGGTTTAGACATTCTGCCAAGAAACTGCCTTGCAAAAGAGGATAGACTCTCCACAAATCTTCTCTGTCCCTCTGCATAAACTGTATCAAATGCAAAGCTGCTTTTTCCTGAACCGGAAATACCGGAAATTACAATAAACTCATCACGCGGAATATCCAGTGAAACATTCTTCAGGTTGTTTGCCCGTGCACCTCTTATCTTTATTACATTTTCAGACATTGGATGTTCTGCTTACAGATTTAACACCTTTTATTTTTTTTAAGTTAAAGATAAGTTTGTCCAATACCTGGTTATTTGGCACCGCTACTTGCATCTTCGCCTCAATCATACCTTTATGTTCGTTTATAGAAAAAAAACGCAAGGAGACCGATAGAGAGTTGATTACCTCCATTATCTGCTGGCTCAGATTTGGATCCCCATATGAACTTACCCGGATTGATGTCTGGAAATTCTGGCCTGATGAGGACTCCTTCCATCTCACCTTTTGAATCCTGTACGGAAAATTGTCCATGAGCCTTGCTGCATTCGGACATCCTATACGATGTATCTTCACACCCTCCTTTATAGTTACGAACCCAAACACCTCATCTCCCATAATTGGATTGCAGCACTTTGAAAGCTTGAACCTCACATTATTAAGCTTTTCATCAATAATCAGAAAATCAGAGGTATTAACCTCCTTTTGTGTATGTCTTGACACCTGTGCAGAAACCTGGTCCTTCGGTTCAGGCTCCTGTTTGCTTTCTCTGGAAGATATCTGTGCCTTGACATCTATTATATCGACTCTATCATCTGCAAGAGAAGCATAAAACTCTCCAATCGTCTTGTATTTGTAATGTTTTACAAGAAAATTAAGAAGATCATCGCTAATCTCAAGTTTCCAGTTGGACATCCTTCTCTCGAAAAGCTCTTTCCCGGCCTGGATCTGTTTTCCCTCCTCTTCTTTGATTTTCTGCTTTATCTTTGCTTTTGCCTTAGATGATACGACACAATTGAGCCAATCACTGGAAGGCTTCTGGTTCTTGCTGCTCATTATCTCAACAACATCGCCTGTCTTGAGCTTCTCCCTTATAGATCCCGGTTTGCCGTTAATTTTTGCACCTGAACATTTGAGACCCAGATTTGTGTGTATGTCAAAAGCGAAATCCAGCACACTAGATCCTGAAGGAAGCTTACGAAGATCACCATCAGGTGTGAAAACGAAAATATCATTGATTACAAAATCGAGAAATTGATTTTCCGGTCTTTTATCTTGTGATTCAAGGAGGCTTTTAACTCCTCCCAACCATGCATTTAGTCCGTCATCATTCTTGACTCCTTTGTATGACCAATGTGATGCGTGTCCGTTCTCGGCAACATCATCCATTCTCGCACTCCGTATTTGGACCTCAATTCTTTGATTATTCTGAGCGGTGACTGTAGTGTGAAGGGACTCATAGCCATTGGCTTTGGGAACTGTTATCCAGTCTCTCAGCCGAGATGTATCAGGCTGGTAATGCTCAGTTACGACAGAATACACCTTCCAGCAGAGCTCCTGTTCTCTTTCAGGCTGTGCGTCTATAATAATCCTTATGGCAAAGATATCTGCAACACCCTCAAAAGGAATCTGTTGCGCCTGCATTTTCTTCCATATTGAGTAGGCTGTCTTTGTCCTGCTCTTTAACTTATACTGTATATGAGCCTTTTTCAAGCTCAATTCAATCGGTTTTACAAATATGTCCATAAGCCTCTTGCGATCTTGCTCTCCGGCTTTAAGCTTATTTGTTATAAAACGATATTGTTCCGGATCTGTGTATTTGAAAGAGAGATCTTCCATCTCACTCTTCAAATTATAAAGACCCAATTGATGAGCAAGTGGGGCATACAGCAATATTGTCTCAGTCGCTTTTTTAGCTTGCTTTGATTTTGTAAAAAAATCAAGGCTTCTCATCACCTCAAGTCTATCTGCCAGTTTTATCAGACTTACTCTCGGATCATGAGAGTAAGAGACAATAAGTCTTCTATAATTATCAGACCTTAGACCTGTATCTTTAGGTTCTATCTCGGAAATCTTATTAAGACTCTGAGCAATGGATATTATCTCCTCATTGAAATCTTTGCGGCAATCTTCCAAAACGGAGTTATTAGACCTGGATGCTTCATGAAGGAACACCGCCGCAATAGCTTCCGAAGAGAGGCCTATCTCAAAAGCGACAATCTCTGCAACAGCAATCACATGATCCATAAACGGGGAACCATTACCCCTGACCATACCTGAAAGGTTAACCGAGGCAATCTCATTAGACCTTATTAGCCATCTCTGCTCTTCGGGCTTACATGAAATGATGATTTTATCCAATTTTGCTGATATCATATCTTTTTTTCAAGCAATTTTCTTAATGCATTCATTTGATCCCTGAACTTGGCAGCCTGAATGAAATCCAAGTCTGCAGCAGCTTTCTCCATTTCCATCCTCGCGGAATTCATAGCCTCCTTAATCTGTTCAGGTTTCATTAAAGAAATCAATGGATCTGAGATAACTCCCGAATCGACATTTTCAGATTCATAAATTCTCTCCCTTCCAAGCACGTTCCTGAGTTTCTTCTCTATCTGCCTAGGTTCAATACCATTTGCAATATTGTACTCCATCTGTTTTTTCCTTCTTCGTTCAGTCTCCTCTATGGTTACTCTCATAGATTCGGTAACAGTATCTGCATACATAATGACCCTTCCGTCTATGTTCCTCGCTGCCCTTCCTGCTGTCTGCGTAAGCGATCTTGCAGATCTGAGGAATCCCTCCTTGTCAGCATCCAATATGGCAACCAGAGATACTTGGGGAAGATCGAGACCCTCCCTCAAGAGGTTTACTCCTATAAGCACATCAAAACGGCCAATCTGAAAATCCTCGAGAATCTCAACTCTCTCCAGTGTCTCGACATCTGAGTGAATATAACGGCACCTTATTTCCAGTTTTGCCAGATATTTATCTAGTTCCTCGGCCATTCTCTTTGTCAGAGTAGTTACCAGTACCCGTTCATCCTTGTCAACCCTTATCCTTATCTCTTCTAGCAAATCATCAATCTGATTCTTGACCGGTCTGACCTCAATCGGCGGATCAAGCAATCCTGTGGGTCTCACAACCTGTTCAACAATCAGCCCCTCTGATATGTTCAGCTCATAATCGGCAGGTGTTGCACTTACAAAAATCCTCTGACCTAAAATATTCTCAAACTCGTTGAATTTAAGCGGTCTGTTGTCTGCAGCTGCAGGTAACCTGAATCCATATTCAATCAGAGTCTCCTTCCTAGACCTGTCGCCTCCGTACATTGCCCTTACCTGAGGTATTGTCACATGACTCTCATCTATAAAGGTTATAAAGTCAGAGGGAAAATAATCGATGAGGCAGAAAGGTCTCATTCCAGGCGACCTTCCGTCAAAATAACGTGAATAATTTTCTATACCCGAGCAATATCCTATCTCTTTAATCATCTCAAGGTCATACTCGACCCGTTGCTTAAGTCTTTTTGCCTCAAGATGCTTCCCTATTTCAGTCAGGTATGAATACTGCTTCATCATGTCATCCTGAATTGCACTCACCGCAGATTTTGTTCTCTCCCTTGTAGTCACGAATATGTTTGCAGGATAAATCGCTAAATCCGCCAATTCATCTATCAGTGTTCCTGTTACAGGTTCGAAAAGTTCCAGGCATTCGACTTCGTCGCCAAAGAATATCACCCTGCAAGCAGTGTCAGAATATGCCGGGTATATATCTATTGTGTCTCCCTTAACTCTGAATACTCCTCTCTTGAACTCAACCTCATTTCTCGAATACTGACTGTCTACCAGAGCATAAAGAAGCTTACTCCTCGAAATATTTTGCCCTCGCTTCAGTTTGATTGTATTTGAGTGAAAATCCTCGGGATTACCAATTCCATACAGACAAGAGACACTGGATATAACTATCACATCCTTTCTGCCGGAAAGCAAGGCACTTGAGGCTCTCAATCTGAGCTTTTCAATCTCATCGTTTATACTGAGGTCCTTCTCGATATATGTGTCCGTTGTTGGCAAATATGCCTCCGGTTGATAATAATCATAATATGAGACAAAATATTCTACTGCGTTATTTGGAAAGAAATCCTTGAATTCACCGTAAAGTTGCGCTGCAAGGGTTTTATTGTGACTCAGAATTAGAGCAGGCCTCTGTAACCTTTCAATAACATTGGCCATAGTAAATGTTTTACCGGAGCCGGTCACACCAAGCAAAGTGATGGCATCAACACCCTCATTAAGATGTTCACAGAGCTCATCAATTGCAGCAGGTTGATCGCCTGTTGGTTTATAATCAGATCTAAGTTCAAATCCCATCTATGTCAACGACTTAATCTTTTATTCTCTTTCTTCACAATTTTCAGATAATCCTCTATTCCCTTAGCAACCTCAATCATCATATTCTTTCGGAATTGGGGGTCAGTAATCTTCTCCTCATCAGGCAAAGAACTCATAAAAAGCGTCTCAACAAGCGCAGAAGGATACTCCGTAGGGCTGTTCAACGAAAAGTTAAAATTGCCTACAAGTCCGAAATTCTTTATTCCTCCATCCATCTTTACCAATCTTTCAAGAATTGTTTTTGCAAGATCCCGATACTCTATATGTCTGTAATATGTGCTGGTTCCTCCGCTCACAAGCGGATTGCCGCTTGCATTGCAGTGAATAGATATTAGCATGTCTATGCCCGCCTCCCTGAAAATTCGCTTTCTCTCCGTCATATTCATATCAGAATCATCCTTCCTGCTCAGTACAACTTTTGCGCCTCTCTTCTCCAACTCTTCCTTCAATATGTATACCATAGAGAGATTCAAATCCTTCTCTTTGTATCCGGAAGGGCTGACAGCTCCGGAAGCAGATCCCCCGTGACCGGCATCAAGACCTATAGTCATACCCTTAAGGGTGGGATCCGGTGCGTGCTTTACATCTATAACCAAAGCATTGCCGGAATAAGAGGCTGAATATCCCCAGCATCTGTTTCCTTTAAGTTTTATTGTTACTCTCATCACATCTGACTCAATCTGGCTGAAATCAACATATTCCACAGACTTCAGATCCAGATATTGGGTTATCCAGTTTGAATTACACTGGGCGCTGTGAAGGTCTATAATGATTCTTGACGGATTAAGTTCGAAAGTCATTGTATAAGGAAGTCTTTGCTCAAGAGAAATTCTCACCTTATCACTTTTCCCGCTGTTAGTGACACTCCATGAACCTGTAAGTGAAAATGGAGGTTTTGTGCCTGACATAGCTTTTACTGCATACTCTTTGGGGAGGAAACAGTACCTGGATTCGGACAATCTCACCTTATAGAAATTGTTTACAGAGTCAATCACGGCCATATTAACAGCTTCTGCAATAAAATTGATCTTTGCCCCTCCAAGACGGTCCTCTCCGGCGCCATAGTTCAGATATGCTCCCGGTAAAGTTGTAACCACCATGCCATGATATGCATTTGTGTCAGAAATGACCGGTTTTGGCTGTTGCAATTTGTAATAGACAGAAAATTTCTCATTTATATCCTCATCACTATTTTTTACATTTATTTCTATCGGATTTGCACCCTCAACCAGCTTCAGTTCAATACCGAAAGATCCTGTTTTATATTGCTTTACAGCAGCACCATTAATAAGCACTTCCGAACCGGGACGCGCTGCCCCTACAACATAATGTGTTGCTCGATATACAGTATCTGCTTTCCCACTCACAACCTTTATTCCGCTAACAATCTGCGCATTAGAAATTACATAAAAAAAGGTGACAAAAAACAATGTCAGGAAGAGAAATTTTGCTTTCATGGCTTGATATTTGTGGTTAATTATACTTTGCAAATTTAACCAAAATAATTGCACATTATAGATACAATATCTTATATAGACTAACAATAAAAGAAATTAAAATTATGGAAATTAGCAATGTTTTTGCGCGTGAGATACTCGACTCCCGCGGAAATCCGACAGTTGAGGTAGATGTTGAACTTTTGTCAGGTGCTTTTGGAAGGGCAGCTGTTCCTTCAGGAGCATCTACAGGCAGCAATGAGGCTTTGGAATTAAGAGACGGAGACAAGTCACGCTATATGGGAAAAGGTGTTCTTAAGGCTGTACAAAATGTAAATGACATTATCGCTCCTGCAATAATGGGTATGAGTGCCCTCAACCAGGCTGAGATAGATAAACTCATGATAGAACTTGACGGTACACCTACTAAATCAAAGCTTGGTGCAAATGCCATTCTGGGCGTTTCACTGGCTGTGGCAAGGGCTGCCGCCAATTACCTTCAGATTCCCTTATACAGGTATATCGGAGGTACAAATGCAGTGACACTTCCAGTTCCTATGATGAATATTATAAATGGAGGCTCTCACTCTGACGCTCCTATAGCATTCCAGGAGTTCATGATTCGCCCGGTAGGCGCATCAAGCTTCAAAGAGGGTCTCAGAATGGGTGCCGAGGTTTTCCACAATTTGAAAAAGATTTTCCACGACAGAGGCCTCAGCACAGCTGTAGGTGACGAAGGTGGTTTTGCTCCTACACTCAATGGCACAGAGGATGCTCTCGAATCTATCCTTGCCGCCATCACAAAGGCTGGATACACACCAGGCAAAGATGTCATGATTGCCCTTGACTGCGCTGCAAGCGAGTTCTATAAAGACGGCATCTACGACTACACAAAGTTTGAAGGAGAGAAAGGTGCAAAGAGAAATGCAAAAGAACAGGTAGAATATCTAAAAAGCCTTACAGAAAAATACCCTATCGACTCAATTGAGGACGGCATGGCAGAAGATGACTGGAATGGTTGGAAACTTCTCACCGACACCCTAGGATCAAAAATACAGCTTGTAGGAGACGATCTTTTTGTGACAAACGTTGAATTCCTTCGCAAAGGTATAGATATGGGCTGTGCCAACTCAATCCTTATCAAAGTAAATCAGATTGGAACCTTAACAGAGACTCTCAATGCAATAGAGCTTGCCCACAGGAACAAATACACCTCTGTAACTTCACACCGTTCAGGTGAAACAGAAGACTCTACTATTGCAGACATAGCTGTTGCAACAAACTCTGGACAAATTAAAACCGGCTCACTTAGCCGTTCTGACAGGATGGCCAAATATAACCAACTCCTCAGAATTGAGGAAGAACTTGGCGACCTTGCTCAATACGGCAGAAAATAATTAGAGTACCTGTATATTTTAGTTAACACGACGAGAGGTGTCAAAATTCATTTTGACACCTCTTTCATTATAAAAATATCTCAACTTTATTTTTTTGAATAAGACCAATTGTAAAACACGAACATTGGACACCAAGCAGATATTTGAAGAAAACCGAAACACTTTTCACTATCCGTTTTTCACTCTTTCAGCGCACCAAAATATCCCAGACTGTAAAGATTGCAAACAGAATCGAAGCCACTCCGTTAGATGTGAAAAATGCAGCATTCAGCCGTGATATGTCATCAGGTTTGATTATAAAGTGCTGATATGCAAGCAGCGAGACAAAAATAACAGAGCCCGCAATATACAAGGCTCCCATATCTCCAAACAGATACAAAAAACATAACAAAGGGACAATCAGAACATGACCTGCAGAGGAGATTTCCATCGCCCTTGTTCTGCCATATTTTGCAGGTACTGAATGAAGTTTTTCCTTTTTATCGAATGACTCATCATCCAGTGAATAGAGTATATCAAAGCCACTTGACCATAAAAAAACTATAATGGACAAAATCAGAGGTGCAATATCAAATTTTCCTGTAATACTGATATACGCGCCCATCGGTGCTATCGCAAGAGACAAACCGAGAACATAGTGGCACAAGGCAGAGAATCGTTTAACATAACTATATCCCATAATTACCATAAGTGCCGGGACTGAGAGCATGAATGCCAAGTTATTAATAAAAGCAGTTGTAGTAATAAATAACAGAACATTTATAACAACAAAAAAAAGCACTGATTTTGGAGATATAACCTTTGCCGGAATTTCTCTTCCCGCTGTACGAGGATTTTTTGCATCTATAAATCTGTCAACATACCGGTTGAAACCCATCGCGCTGTTACGTGCAAAAACCATAGCTAAAACAACAAGTATGAGAAGTCTCCATGAATAGACATTACTAGCCTCCGCAACTGTCTCGTTTGCCATAAAAAACCCTATAAAGGCAAAGGGAAGGGCAAAAACTGTATGTGAGAACTTGACTAGTTTAAGGTATTTATATGCTGACATAGTAACTCAAGGCTTACCTAAGAGTAGCTCCAAACTGATTTATGAATGCATTCAGCAATTTATTCATTGTGAACTCAACATCCTCGTCCTTCATGGTTTTCTCCAAGTTTTGGAGAATAAAGCTCATGGCATACTGTTTTTTGCCCTGAGGTATCTTGTCACCTCTATATACATCAAACAGCGTTACCTGTTTAAGCAACTTTTTCTCTGTCCTGAAAGCAAGATTCCGCAATTCTGCAAAAGAGACCTTCTCGTCCACAAGAAGAGCCAGATCCCTCTTCACCTCCGGAAATTTTGGAAGCTCCTTGTATGTTACCTTCTGTCTCTTCACCAGATTGAACAAGACACTCCATGACAGTTCAGCGGCATAAACCGGTTGTTTAACACCAAACTGCCTTAAAAGATGGGTGTTAACTGTTCCCATCACCGCAAGTTCCTTTTCACCGTTTGTCCTGTATACAAGACCTTCGGCAAAAATGTCAGAAGGTGCCGCAGAATATGATAATTCTGCCAGCTCCACGCCGAATCTTCCGAGAAGTAGCTCTAGATAACCCTTTAAGAGAAAATATGAGGAGCTGCCCGTTCCACCTTTCCATGTGACAGAACCGGGACCTGTTACGAAAATTGACATTTTTGCCTGCTCTTTATAAGAATCCGCAACAGATGGATCAGATTCTCCGGAAATTGAGTAAACATTTCCCATCTCAAAGAGTTTCAGATCGGATTGCTGACGATTGGCATTGTATGCAATAACCTCCAATCCGCTGAGCAATAGTGTTTGTCTCATACAATTAAGATCTGAGCTAAGTGGATTGAGAATCCTCACCAAATTAGATTCCGGGAAACTCTTAAGCTTAGAGTAATAATCTGATTTAGTGAGAGAATTGTTCATTATCTCAAAAAACCCGTTCGACACTAAAAGGTCAGCGGCAATATTCCTCACTCTCTCAGGATCCGGTTTAGGTGTATTGTTTATAGAAGCATGAACACTTAATGGTAATTCTACATTGTTATAACCATATATCCTTAGAACCTCCTCAACTACATCGCACTCTCTGGTAACGTCTACCCTATAAAGAGGGGCGAGCACATCAACACCCGATTCATTAGTCTCTACAATTTCAAAATCCATATAATTAAGGATGTCGGTTATTGTCTTGAATCCGATCTCCTTACCAATAAAAGTCTCTATTCTTATAAAATCAAGAGTTATTTTTGTTCTTTCAAAAGGTTTTGGATATACCTCCCTCACACCTCCTACGACTTTTGCACCGGCAATTTCACTCAACAATATTGCAGCTCTTCTTAAAGCATAAGGGACATTATCAGGGTCTGCACCTCTCTCATATCTGAATGAGGCATCTGTTTTCAACCCATGTCTTTTTGATGTTTTTCTTATAAAGACAGGATTAAAATAAGCACTCTCGAGAAAAACGGATGTTGTATTCTCTGTGATTCCGGAATCCAGACCACCGAAAACACCTCCTATGCACATTGCTTTATTAACATTGCATATCATCACATCCTCAGGAGAGAGCTCTCTCTCCACTCCGTCAAGTGTTGTGAATCTTTCTCCTTTTTTTGCATACCTCACAATAACTTTATCCCCTTCAATCTTATCCCTGTCAAAGGCGTGCAGTGGCTGTCCGGTTTCAAAGAGAACAAAATTTGTTATATCTACGACATTGTTTATTGGTCTCAGTCCAATACTTTTCAAGGCTTTTTGCAGCCACTCCGGAGATGGTCCCACCTTTATATCACTAAATGTAAGGCCGGAATATCGTGGAGCCCCTTCTATGGCCTCCACCTCTATTTCCGCAGCTTTTTTATCATTAGGATCTCTTTTCAAAGATTCAAAAGAGCTAATATCCGGTATCTGCATCTTCCCCCCTTTGTCATTCAATCTCAAATATGCAGATAAATCCCTTGCAACTCCTATATGAGAGGCGGCATCAACCCTGTTAGGAGTCAATCCTATTTCAAAAAGGGTGTCGTTACTCAAATTAAGAAACACTCCAGCAGGAGTACCCGGAACAGCATTCTCATCCAGTACCATAATCCCTTCATGCGAGGTACCGATTCCAAGCTCATCTTCGGCACAGATCATCCCCATACTCTCAACTCCTCTTATCTTAGATCTCTTTATCTTAATCTCTTCTCCATTGGAAAATGTAAGGCATGCACCAACAGTTGCCACAAGAACCTTTTGTCCGGCAGTCACATTGGGTGCTCCGCATACAATCTGCAAAGGTTCGTTTCCGCCCACATTAACTTTAGTCACGCTAAGCTTATCTGCATCAGGATGTTTTACACATTCAAGGACCTCACCCACCACGACACCGGCCAGCCCTCCGGGAACCTCCTCTGTCAGACTCATCCCTTCAACTTCAAGACCTATAGTGTTTAATATTTTTGCTGTCTCTTCTGGATTGATGTCAAGATCAATATAATTTTTAAGCCACTTATATGATACGTTCATAATAAAAAATTTTCTTCCGATATATATTAAAACAGAGACTCAACGAACTCTTTCTTATTGAAAACTTGAAGATCGCCAATCTTTTCTCCCACTCCGATAAATTTTACAGGAATTTTAAACTGATCCGATATTCCAATGACCACTCCACCTTTGGCAGTACCGTCAAGTTTGGTAACAGCGAGTGCTGTTACATCTGTAGCCTTTGTAAACTCTCTTGCCTGAAGAAAGGCATTTTGGCCTGTTGAGCCGTCAAGTACAAGCAGCACCTCATGAGGAGCGTCAGGAATCAGTTTCCTCATAACATTCCTTATCTTCGTCAACTCGTTCATCAAGTTTATCTTATTATGGAGACGGCCTGCAGTATCTATCAACACGACATCTGCTTCTTGTGCAATAGCTGATGCGACAGCATCATAAGCAACTGATGCAGGATCGGAGCCCATAGCTTGTTTTACAATAGGAACCCCGGCCCTCTCACTCCAGATGGTCAGTTGGTCTACTGCAGCTGCTCTGAATGTATCAGCAGCGCCAAGAACAACCTTGTACCCGGCATTTTTAAGTCGAGAAGCAAGCTTGCCTATAGTTGTTGTCTTACCTACACCATTGACCCCGACAACAAGTATGACATAAGGTTTTTTTGAAAAGTCAAAAGGCATTTCACCCTTATAGTTGTCATCTATGTTCAGTAGCGCCCCTATCTCCTCCTTGAGGATCGAGTTGAGCTCGTTGCTGTCCATAAATTTATCCCTTTGAACCCTCTCCTCAAGTCTTTCAATAATCCTGAGTGTAGTCTCAACTCCTATGTCAGATGCAATCAAAGCCTCCTCAATCTCGTCCAGGGTATCTTCATCCACTCTGGATTTTCCGACCACAGCCCTTGAAAGTTTCTCAAAAATACCCTTTTTTGTTTTTTCAAGTCCTTGGTTCAGAGCCTCTTTTTCCTCTCTTGATTTTGACCCGAATAGTCCGAATAATGCCATGCGAATAGAATTAATTGTCAAAGATATGAAATTTCCGTCAAATGAGATAGGTAAACAAAAAATGCCGCTTTTAAGGCGGCATTTTTCAAATTTCTCTTAAGGTATTATTATTTCTTTGCGAAAAAATCCTTTACACCTTCTGTAGGTACAATCTCTTCCTGGAACGCATATGCTCCGCTACGATCAGAACGAACCATACGGATGCATTTAACGACATTCTTTCCTGATCCTTTTGAGCCACCGAATGTAGCAACTACTTTCTTTGCCATTTTCTATAATGTTTTAGTCGTTATTACTTAATTTCACGATGAACAGTTACCTTCTTCATGAATGGGTTGTATTTCTTACGCTCCAGACGTTGTGTGGTATTCTTCTTGTTCTTTGTAGTGATATATCTTGAAATCCCGGGAACTCCGCTCTCTCTTTGTTCGGTACACTCGAGTATAACCTGAACTCTATTTCCTTTCTTTGCCATGTTATTCTAAATTATACTAAGTTGATTAAACCTCTATTCTGAGCATCAATCAGAGTGGCCTTAAGACCATTCTTGTAAATATTACGCATCCCTGCGGCTGAAACCTTGAGGGTGATGAATCTTTTCTCCTCTTCCAGCCAGAAACGTTTGTTCTGAAGATTTGGAGAAAACTCTCTCTTTGTACGGCGTTTTGAATGGGAAACATTGTTTCCTATCATCCTCTTCTTCCCGGTAACTTGACAAACTCTTGCCATTTTGTATGTAATTTTTATATATTATTCATTAATATACCCCTAAGGGGCTGCAAATATCACGATAATTTTTATATTATGCAAATATTTACACAATTTTAAAAATCCTCTTCCACCTTATATTTCGAGGGAAAGAGCTGTATTTATCCTTTGAAAACCATATGACGGACGGTGTTCCCACTATGTGAGACTCCGGAACAAAACCCCAATATCTAGAATCTGCGGAATTGTGTCTGTTATCTCCCATCATGAAATAGTAATCCATTTTGAAAGTATAACTATCTGCAATTTTTCCGTTTATGTAGATCACAGAATCCTTCACTTCCAGCTTATTATCCTCATAAGAAGAGATAATGCGGCTATATAGTGGAAGATTGGCAACTGAAAGTGGAACAGTCTCGCCTCTCTTTGGTATCCATAGCGGACCAAAATTATCCCTGGTCCATTTGAAGTCTCCTTCAAAAGGGAAGATGGTAAGCGGAGAATCCGGAAGATCCGGAGGATAAGTGTCAATATTCTGACGGATATCTACAATATTTGCCATTGTTTTCAGTTTAACCACTTCATCCTCATTTAGTGGGAAGTTGGTGTACCCTGGAAGTGTAGCATCATAGTAAAGCTCGTCATTATTGAGTCCCATATCCTCAATAATCTTTGGATTCAATGTTGTTCCGTTCGTATATACAGTAAATGTGTTCTGAATTCCTGGGAAGTTTTGTTGTGGTCTTCCGTCAATATAGACCTTGCCATTTACAATCTCGAGGGTATCACCCGCTTGAGCGACACATCTCTTGACATAATTGTCCTTCTTATCATCAGGCCTTACAACTACAGGGCCATATGTCCTGTATGTGTAATCTCTTCCGTAAAGTCTGATGCACTGATAGTAATCGGCAGTCGGGTCTCCCTTTAGCACAGTATCTCCATTGGGAAAGTTAAAGACTACGATATCATCTCTCTTCACACTTCTGAATCCGGCCATACGCCTATATGGATTTTGTATCCACTTAATATATGACTCGCCTCCTGTCAACGGAAGCACATTGTGAACAAGAGGAAATGATATGGGTGTCTGGGCAACCTTGGGACCATATGCAACCTTACTTACGAATAGATAGTCCCCTGTCATGAGGGTTCTCTCCATAGAGGAGGTTGGAATCATATATGCCTCAAAGAAGAATGCCTTAATAAGCGTAGATGCTATAAGAGCAAAGATTATTGCATCAAGCCAGTCAAGCCAGGCATTTCTTTTCTCTCCCTTTTTGTAGTTCTTTTTCCAAAAAGCCCATTTTACCTTACGAGTGATAAACAAGTCGAAAATGACGGTTAATCCCAGGATGAACCACCAGTTTCCGAACCATATCACCCATAGTAAATACAAAACAGCCCAAATTGAAAACTTGAACCATTTGTTGCCTAATATCTGAAGAACTTTCAACTGAAATCTATTTTACAGAGTTAATTATAGCCTCAAAAGCTTTAGGATTGTTCATTGCAAGATCTGCAAGCACCTTACGGTTAAGACCCACATTACTCTTAGCAAGTTTACCCATGAACTGAGAATAGTTCATTCCATGCTGCCTTGCTGCTGCATTAATCCTTTGTATCCAAAGTGCACGGAATAATCTTTTTTTAGTTTTACGATCGCGGTATGCGTAGGTAAGACCCTTCTCCCAGGTGTTCTTAGCTACAGTCCATACATTTGCACGTGCAAGAAAATTACCACGTGTAAGTTTCAGAATTTTTTTACGGCGAGCTCTTGAAGCTACCGAATTGACTGATCTTGGCATCTTTGTTTTTGTTTAAGAATGTCAGCGTTCTCCTCCATTGAGAACCTTATTCTGCTGTGCATTCAGGTTAATAAATAATTACGCAACCAAAAGGTTTTTCATCCTCTTCTCATCAGAAGTTGCCACTACTGCTGAATAGGTAAGATTTCTCTTTCTCTTGGTTGTTTTTTTTGTTAAAATGTGACTTTTGAAAGCATGCTTTCTTTTCACTTTTCCCGTTCCGGTAAGCTCGAAACGCTTTTTAGCACCGGAGTTGGTTTTAATTTTGGGCATTGGTTTCTATTTTTAAAGTTAAAAACTATTTCTTTTTTACAGGTGACAACATCATTATCATCCTTTTACCTTCAAGTTTCGGCATCTGTTCAGCTTTCCCGTAATCTTCCAATTCCAAGGCAAAACGTAAAAGCAACTTTTCTCCTTGCTCGGAGAAGAGAATTGACCTTCCTTTGAAAAAGACATACGCCTTCACCTTGGCCCCCTCCTGCAGGAATGATTGAGCATGCTTCAACTTGAACTGGTAGTCATGCTCATCTGTATTAGGGCCGAATCTTATCTCTTTTATAATCACCTTGCTTGCATTTGACTTCATCTCCTTCGCCTTTTTCTTCTGCTGGTAGATGTACTTCTGATAGTCAATAATTTTGCAAACAGGCGGGTCGACATTAGGAGAAATTTCAACCAGATCTAGCTCTAACGCCTCAGCCATTTTAATTGCCTCGAAGAGAGAAAAGATTCCAGGATTTGGCACATTGTCCCCTACTACTCTCACTCTTGCAGCAGTTATTCCGTTATTTACTCTCGGACCCTCCTGACCGGAATTCTGCCTGTTCTGCATATTCCTGTGGTCATTTCTTGGGTTATTCTGGCCAGGTGTTCTTTTCACAAAGCCACCCGGACGAGGTTTGAAAGGTGTTGCGATAAATTGTCCTCCTATTTTAGTTATTACTCAATTTGTTTTTTTATCTCATTGTTAATGAGTTCTGAAAAATCCACAACAGACATTGTTCCCATATCTCCCTCTCCCTGCTTTCTTACAGAAACCATACCGGAATCTTCCTCTTTCTCACCAACAACCAGGATGAATGGAATCCTTTTTAATTCATTCTCCCTGATTTTCTTGCCGATAGTTTCGTTACGATCGTCAATTGAGGCGCGAATATCGTTATTAGTCAGCAAATCTGCAACTTTTTTTGCATAATCGTTGTATTTCTCACTTACAGGAAGAATTACGGCCTGTTCCGGTGCAAGCCACAACGGGAATTTTCCTCCTGTATGCTCTATGAGTACGGCAACGAATCTCTCCATTGAACCGAATGGTGCTCTATGTATCATCACCGGACGGTACTTCTTGTCATCGGCTCCTACATATTCTAGCTCAAACCTCTCCGGAAGGTTGTAATCTACCTGAATTGTTCCAAGCTGCCACTTTCTCCCAATCGCATCCTTAACCATAAAGTCAAGCTTTGGTCCATAGAAAGCAGCTTCACCCAATTCTACGACAGTATTGAGTCCCTTCTCGGCAGAAGCTTCTATAATAGCATTTTCAGCCTTCTCCCAGTTCTCATCACTTCCTATATATTTCTCTCTGTTATTTGGATCCCTGAGAGATATTTGAGCTGTAAAATCCTTAAAATCAAGAGTTTTAAAAATATATAAAACAATATCTATCACCTTAAGAAACTCTTCCTTCAGTTGATCCGGACGACAGAATATATGTGCGTCATCCTGAGTAAATCCACGCACTCTTGTAAGACCATGAAGTTCACCGCTTTGCTCGTAACGGTATACTGTGCCAAACTCAGCAAAGCGAATAGGAAGATCCTTGTATGAACGAGGTTTTGTCCTGTATATCTCGCAGTGGTGAGGGCAGTTCATCGGTTTTAGGAGAAATTCCTCTCCCTCTTGGGGTGTATGTATTGGCTGAAACGAGTCAGCACCATATTTAGCATAGTGACCTGATGTCACATACAACTCTTTCTGCCCGATATGCGGTGTTATAACCGGAAGGTACCCTCCCTTTTTTTGAACGTTTTTAAGAAAGTTCTCCAGCCTCTCCCTTAGTTGGGCTCCTCTAGGAAGCCACAACGGCAAACCTTGTCCCACTCTTTGGGAAAATGCAAACAGTTCGAGCTCCTTGCCCAGTTTTCTATGATCTCTCTTCTTTGCCTCCTCCATAAGTACCAGATACTCATCGAGCAGTTTTTTCTGAGGGAATGTCACTCCATATATACGGGTAAGCATTTTGTTTTTCTCATTGCCTCTCCAATATGCGCCGGCTATTGATGTCAGTTTCACAGCCTTTATGACTGATGTATCGAGAAGATGAGGGCCTCTGCACAAATCTGTGAAAGAGCCATTGGTATAAAAAGAGATTGTGCCATCCTCAAGATCCCGTATTAGCTCACACTTGTACTCGTCGCCCTTTTCGGTATATGTTTTCATCGCCTCATCCTTGCTCACGTCCCTGCGTACGAAATGTTGTTTCTCCCTTGCCAGCTCAAGCATCTTGTCCTCAATTTTCTTGAGATCAGCCTCTGTAATCGCCTTATCACCCGGATCAACATCGTAGTAAAAACCTGTCTCAATTGCAGGACCGATACCAAATTTGATTCCAGGGTATATAAGTTCAAGAGCCTCAGCCATCAGGTGAGAGGAAGAGTGCCAGAAAGTACTCTTTGCCTGTTGGTCTTCCCACTTATGTAGCATTATAGTCGAGTTTTCATTGATAGGCCTGCCTAGTTCAGTAACTTTGCCGTTAACTGTTGCTGCAAGTACATCCTGAGCCAATCTTGGACTAATACTGTGAGCTATATCATAAGGGGTTATACCCTTTTCGTACTGACGGACACCTCCGTCCGGGAAAGTAATGTTTATCATAATCTTTAACACAATTCTAACAATTCGCAAAGTTAATCTTTTTTTATTAATCCATAAATTTTGTGCTCATTACATTTTTCATTAAATTTGAAAATTCTGCATTAAACCAATTAAACTACAAATCAATTTATTATGCAATCAAACCAATGGAGTACAGCGGCATTAGACGCACTTTTGCTATCAATTATTACAGTTGTGGCAAGCCTTATTCAAGTTGTTTTTGAGCCTGGAACAATTATATCCATATTGCTTTGGATTGTTAAGCTCGTCGGTTGTCTTGCCCTATTGTACTATTTCGTGAAAGAGTACAGCAAAGCACAGGATTCTTTCACGTATAAAGAGGGCTTCAGTTTCGGATTCAAGATATGTCTGCTGTCATCGGTTGTTCTGGCAGCTTATAATTTTCTCCAGTACGCAGTACTTTTCCCGGAATCGATGCAAACAGCAATGGAACAGATTATCGTGGCCATGCAGAGCAGTAATCCTGATGCTGCTGAAGCTATGGAGAGCTACCAGCCTAAATTACCTCAGCTAATATCAATCGTAACTCTTTTCTATTACACTGTTTTCGGTGTGATTGCATCTGCTGTTATTGCAAACTACACAAAAAAAGGAGATATTTTCACCAATAATAGTATTTAACACGTATCTCAATCATGTTGGACCTTTCAATTATAATATCTGTATATAACGAAGATGAGTCACTGACGGAACTGATCTCTTGGATAGACCGGGCTCTTTCAGGTAAGCACATTGTCTATGAGGTTATTCTCATAGATGATGGCAGTACTGATCGTTCATGGAATATTATTCAGAATCTATCTGAAAGATATCCATCAATTATACGAGGCATCAGTTTCAGAAGAAATTACGGCAAATCTGCTGCACTTTTCTGCGGATTCGAGGCAGCCAAAGGAGAAGTCGTTATAACCATGGATGCCGACCTTCAAGATAGCCCTGATGAAATTCCAGCTTTATTTGATATGATAAATTCAGGTCAATATGATCTTGTCTCAGGATGGAAGAAAAAAAGAAAAGACAATGTCTTTGCCAAGAACATCCCTTCTAAGATATACAATGCCACTGCAAGAAAGGTTACAGGCATCAAGCTACACGACATGAACTGTGGTCTGAAGGCATACAGAAGTGAGGTTGTCAAAAATATAGAGGTGTTTGGTGAGATGCACAGATATATTCCATATATTGCCAAAAATGCCGGTTTTACCAGAATAGGAGAGAAAGTCGTTTCCCATCAATCCAGGAAGTTCGGGAAGAGTAAGTTTGGAATGGATCGGTTTGTTAATGGGTTTCTGGATTTGCTCACTCTATGGTTTCTGTCCAAATTCGGAAAACGTCCGATGCATTTTTTTGGATTAATTGGAAGCCTCACCTTTATTCTTGGCACAATAACCTCTATTTGGCTTATAATAGATAAGATTACAGCTCAGGCAAAAGGATTGCCATACAGGGCTGTCACTGATCAACCTCTTTTCTATGTATCCCTGGTCGCACTACTTATAGGTCTTCAGCTGTTTCTCGCAGGTTTCCTCGGCGAGTTGGTTACAAGAAACAGCAGCGAAAGGAATAATTACAAGATTAAGGCACAATTCTAGATCTCTATCTCTGTTTTTGTTATTTGAGAAAACACTGTCTCTTGCTCTTTATTCTCTTGCTCTTTTTTATTGTTTGTAAGATTTTCAAATGTATTTTCATCAATCATCTTACATGATCCGTTGAAAGTACCGCCATCTTCGATCGAGATTCTCTGGCAAGCGACATTCCCTGTTATCGCTCCGTTTTTCTTTAAACCGAAAGTCTCTCTTACTATTACTTTCCCTTGTATTGAACCCCATATATCACAACTCCGGCATATAACATCTCCGATAAGTTGCCCGGACTCTCCGATAACAAGTTTACCGGCTGTACTAAGCTCTCCTTCAAAATAACCATCAATCCTGATATCGCATGATGAAGTCAAAATCCCGCGGAATTCAGTTCCCGAGGAGATTCTGTTTACTTCATTTACCTGAGGTACAGATTCAACCTTTGACATATTTCAATATTTATTTTATAAATTTATCACCTCTCCGTGTGCCGCAGCTGCAGCTTCCATAATTGCCTCGCTCATTGTCGGGTGAGGATGTATTGAATGAATGATATCCTTTGCCTTGACTCCCAGCTTTCTTGCAACAACTATTCCGGATATCATCTCAGTCACGTTAGATCCGATAAGATGAGCTCCCAATACTTTGTCAGAATCAGAATCAATGATAAGTTTTACAAATCCATCTTTCTCACCGGATGCCGACGCTTTGCCTGATGCAGTAAATGGAAATTTACCGATTTTGTAATTTAATCCTGCCTCTTTTGCAGCCTTCTCAGTGTATCCGGCAGAGGCTATCTCCGGTGAAGTATAGGTACAACCCGGAAAGTTAGTGTAATCCAACGGAGCCGGGTTCATCTGTGCTATCTTCTCGACACAGCATATTGCCTCTGCAGAAGCTATATGTGCCAAAGCCGGTGTAGCAATGACATCCCCGATGGCATAGATTCCCGGTATGTTTGTAGAATAGAAGCTGTCAACCCTTATCTTTCCCCTCTCTATCTCGACACCACAGTTTTCCAACCCGAGGTTTTCGATATTAGCAACTACTCCGACAGCAGAGAGTACTTTCTCCGCCTCAATGAATTCTGTTCCTTTCTTGGTAATTACTTCAACCTTACAACCTTTCTCTGTCCTAGTAACACTGTTTACCCGTGCAGAGACCATCACCTTCATCCCCATCTTACGGAAAGACCTGCTCAATTGTGCGGATACCTCCTCGTCTTCAAGAGGAACGATATTGTCAAGATACTCTATAAGGGTCACCTCCGTACCGAGCGAACGATAAAAATAGGCAAACTCACTTCCTATTGCTCCTGAACCAATAACGACCAAACTTTCCGGGATTTTATCGGGAACAAGAGCCTGACGGTATGATATAATCCGTTCTCCGTCTATAGGTGCAAAAGGCAGGGAATTGGCACGTGAGCCTGTTGCAATGATTATATTTGCTGTCTCCAGATTTATAACCCTCCCATCCTGTTGTGTTACTTCCACTTTACCTGCCTCCGGTATTCTACCGGTACCATTTATAACAGTAATTTTATTCTTTTTGAAAAGATATTCAATTCCTTTACTCATCCCGGCTGCAACGCCTCTACTACGGGCTACAATCTTTTCTATGTCAGGCTTTATCTCGCCGTCAATATCAAAGCCGTAATCAGCGGAATGTTTTGCATAATTGAGAGCCTGTGCACTTTTTAAAAGAGCCTTGGTAGGAATACATCCCCAGTTCAGACAGATACCGCCTAACTCAGCTCTCTCCACTACAGCACAATTCATTCCCAATTGAGTAGCCCTGATAGCTGCTACATATCCTCCCGGACCTGCTCCTATTACTATAATATCATACATAAATCAAGATTATTAACTTGCACCATGGCAATTTTTATACTTTTTACCGCTTCCGCATGGGCATGGATCATTTCTGCCCACCTTCTTCTCAACATGCACCGGACCTTGAGATTTCGGTTCTCCGCCGGAAGTTGACAGATCTTCCCTTGATGTTCTCAAATTGCTGAGGTCTGTCTTTTTGTGACTCTCCTGCCTTACATTCACAGGAGGCTGTTGTGTGTTTTCCCTGAGAGGGATGTGCGCTTTAAGCAAGAAAGAGAGAACATCTTTACTTACCTTGTCAAGTACACCTTTAAATAATTCAAAACTCTCGAACTTATAAATCAACAGTGGATCTTTCTGCTCATATGTAGCATTTTGCACAGACTGTTTCAGATCATCCATGTCACGCAAATGCTCTTTCCAATGTTCGTCAATCATCAGGAGGGTTATGGACTTGTTAAGAGTTCTTATGATTTCAAGACCTTTTGTATCATATGCTTTTTTCAGGTTAACCACCATCTGCATCATTTTATGGCCGTCACTGACAGGTATGGCTATATTCTGATATACTGCATTCTGTGTTTCATAAATTTGCTTGATAATCGGCCAAGACTGCTGAACAAGTAGATCACCTCTTCTTTTGAGAATTTCCTTAATATTTTTCTGATATGACTCAATCACCTCCGCTGTTGTTGCCTTTTCATAGAACTCCCTGTCGATACCCGGTTCTACAGAAAGACTTCTTATAGATTCTGTGGTGAAGTCATCAAAATCAGATGATCCGTGATTTGAAGAGACCAGATTTTCAGCATAGTCTGTTATCATATTCTGGACATCGACATCCACCCTCTCTCCGTACAAAGCGTTGCGACGTCTTGTATAAATAACCTCTCTCTGTGAATTCATTACGTCATCATACTCAAGAAGTCTCTTCCTTATGCCGAAGTTATTTTCCTCAACTTTTCTCTGTGCCCGCTCAATCGATTTTGACAACATGCTGTGTTGCAACACCTCCCCTTCTTTCATTCCCATCTTGTCAACCATACCGGCAATCCTCTCTGAACCAAAAAGCCTCATAAGGTCATCTTCAAGAGACACAAAGAAACTCGAAGATCCCGGGTCACCCTGACGTCCGGCACGTCCTCTGAGCTGTCTGTCCACACGGCGTGAGTCATGTCTCTCCGTACCTATGATAGCGAGGCCGCCTGCCTCCTTAACACCTTGCCCGAGTTTTATATCTGTACCACGACCTGCCATGTTTGTAGCAATTGTCACTGCCCCGGGCTGTCCGGCCTCGGCAACAATTTCAGCCTCTTTGGCATGTTGCTTTGCATTCAGCACATTGTGCTTGATTCCTCTTATCTTAAGCATCCTGCTTAATAATTCCGAAACCTCTACTGAAGTGGTACCTACAAGAACAGGACGGTTTTCCTTTGTCAGGTTCACAATCTCCTCAATTACAGCATTGAATTTCTCTCTTTTTGTCTTGAAAATGAGATCCTCCATATCTTTCCTGACAATCGGCCGGTTTGTAGGAATTACAACAACATCCAATTTATAGATTGACCAGAATTCACCGGCCTCTGTCTCAGCAGTACCGGTCATACCGGCCAGTTTATGATACATCCTGAAATAATTTTGCAGGGTGATTGTAGCAAATGTCTGTGTTGCAGCCTCGACCTTGACACTCTCTTTTGCCTCGATTGCCTGATGAAGCCCCTCTGAATAACGTCTTCCTTCCAGTATTCGGCCTGTCTGTTCGTCAACGATCTTTATCTTATTATCGAGAATAACATATTCGACATCCTTCTCAAACATAGTATATGCCTTGAGCAACTGATTAACCGTATGAACACGCTCACTCTTCAATGCGTAATCAGTAAGGAGGGCATCCTTTGCAGCAACCTTTTCCTCCGGAGTGAGATCCTGTTTCTCCATCTCTGATATCTCTCCTCCGATGTCGGGAAGAATAAAGAACTTAGGATCACTTACATTCTTTGATATAAGCTCATGACCCACATCAGTAAGATCCACTGATTTCTGCTTCTCCTCAATGACAAAGTAGAGTGGATCTGTCACTATATGCATCTGCTTGCTGTTGTCCTGCATATAGTAATTCTCTGTCTTCAGGAGTAATTGCTTTATTCCCGGCTCACTCAGAAATTTTATGAGAGGATTGTATCTTGGGAGACCTTTATGTGCCCTTAGTAGAAGAAGTCCTCCCTCCTCTTCGTTCCCCTCTGTTATCTTTTTCTTTGCATCATTAAGGATCTGTGTCACAATAGAGCGTTGTGCTGCATACAGTCTTTCCACAATAGGCTTGAACTCGTTGAACAGCTGATCATCACCCTTAGGGACAGGACCCGAGATAATCAAAGGTGTCCTGGCATCATCAATCAATACTGAGTCCACCTCATCTACTATTGCATAGTGGTGTTTCCTTTGAACAAGATCTTCCTGGTTAATTGCCATATTATCACGCAGATAGTCAAAACCAAACTCATTATTGGTTCCGAATGTAATATCTGCCTTGTATGCTGCCTTTCTAGCATCTGAATTAGGCTCATGTCTGTCAATGCAATCCACTTTTAGCCCGTGAAACTGATAAAGAGGCCCCATCCATTCAGAGTCACGTTTAGACAGATAATCGTTGACGGTCACAACGTGAACACCTTTACCGGCAAGGGCATTAAGAAAAACAGGAAGTGTAGCCACCAAGGTTTTACCCTCTCCGGTAGCCATCTCGGATATTTTTCCCTGATGCAGTGCAACTCCTCCGACCAACTGAACATCATAATGCACCATATCCCAGACAATCATATTCCCTCCGGCCATCCAGCTGTTATGCCATACTGCCGTTTCACCCTCTATTGTAACAAAGTCCCGTTTAGCGGCAAAATCCTTATCACTCTGACTTGCAACCACCCTTATCTCACTATTCTCCTTGAAACGCCTTGCTGTAGATTTCATTATTGCAAATGCATCCGGCAACACCTCAATAAGCACCTCTTCCAATTTCTCATCAATTTTCTTGGTTAACTTATCAACCTCTGTAGCCAAAGACTCTTTCTCTGAAATGTCAATTGTAAGATCTTCCAATTTATCTCTGAGTGATTGTTTTTGCGCCTCGTCCTCAGCAATATAATCTGCAATCCTTATTTTTATTTTATCACTTTCAGCCCTGAGTTGGTCATGGGTAAGCTTGTCTATTCTTGCATATGCCTCAAGAGTTTTACCGACATAGGGCTGGATTAGCTTCATGTCCCTGTCTGCCTTGGTTCCGAAGAATCTCTTAAGGATGCTGTTTATAACTGCCATTGTCTATAATTTTTGATAATTATTATTCGATGTTAGCTACAAAGATAAGAAAATAGATATAAAAGCTCTAAATTTGCTTTATAATGAATGATTCCAGAGAGATAATCCTTAGCGCGGACGGCTCTTCCACTTTAAAATTAAACGAGTTCGACGAGTGCTTTCACTCAATAAACGGAGCGCTGTCTGAAAGTCTGCATATTTACATCAATTCCGGGCTTGAATACTATATTGAAAATAGAGGAGAGCTCTTAATTTTTGAAATGGGTTTTGGAACAGGATTGAATGCATTTCTCACACTCCTTTTTGCAAAGCTTCATCCTTGGGTAAAAATCAATTATCTTACAATAGAGAAATTCCCACTCAAGGAGGTTGAATATGAGAGTCTAAATTATCCGGAAAAAGTTGCCGTTCTTCCGGCTTATACTTGCTTGGAGGATATTCCCGAGGGTTATTTTGCAGACCGGTTCAATGCTCTGCACAAAGCTTCCTGGGGATTAAGACAAGATTTGCTTCCAAACTTTTCACTGACAAAGTCTCAAGGAGATCTTCTTGGTCTTGATTTAGACGACGGCAAAGTTGACATCATATATTATGATGCTTTTTCACCTAATATCCAACCTGAACTATGGGGCGAAAATGTGTTCGAAAAACTATATCGTTGGCTTGTTCCGGGTGGCATTCTTGTAACATACTCATCAAAAGGAGTTGTAAAACAAGCTTTGAGAGATTCAGGATTCCTGGTAAGAAGATTGCCCGGACCTGCCGGTAAAAAGCATATTGTCCGGGCAATTCGTCCCTAATCTTTTATGTAAAGTCAGGATATCACTTTGTCAATGATATTCTAAATAATTTTGGCCAATTTTTACCGGTAACATAAATCTGGTCAGTCAGCGGATTATATGCTATACCATTGAGTACATCAGTCCTTGCAGTCCGCATACTACCAGGCAGGATATTTTTACAGTCAACAATGGCACGTACTACGCCTGTCTTTGGATTTATGATTACAATATAGTCTTCTTGATATACATTTGCCCAAATCTCTCCTTTGATATATTCAAGTTCATTGAGTTGATCGAGCTCCTTACCGTTGAGTTTGACAATAATGCTTCCTTTTTCACGGAAAGTGAGTGGATCCATGAAATAGAGCTTTGAGGAACCGTCACTCATGATCAGTTGCTTGCCGTCAGTAGTCAGCCCCCATCCCTCCGAAAAAGGGTTGAAGAATTGCCTGACAGGTTTTAAAGTGTTGATATCATAGACAAACACTACTCTTTCCATCCATGTAAGTATGTATAGATAGCTTCCAAGTGCAACTGACCCCTCGGCAAAATAATTGTCGGGAAATCTGAAACTCTGTAAGGCTGTACCTTTTTTGATATCTACTTTTCTGAATGAAGACTGACGGTATTGTCCGGCACTCTCATAAAGCTGTCCGTTATGAAAAAAAAGACCCTGCGTGTATGAGTTTACATCGTGCGGAAAAGATTCGACCACCCTGCAAACATACCTCTGAGCCTTGACTGACTGTGCGAATGTCACATCCTGACAACAGATACTGATAACAAATGCAATTGTCAGGATTTTTATAAAAAAAAGCGTATTGATTCTTTTTACAGTCACTTTTTATCTGTTTTATATTTCAAAGCAGCTTTGACAAAAGAGACGAATATCGGCTGCGGTCTTTCCGGCGTACTTTTCAATTCCGGATGAAATTGAACACCGATAAAAAAAGGATGTCCCGGAAGTTCAACTATCTCAACCAGACCTGTGTCCGGATTCTTACCACTGGCATGCAAACCGCCATGCTCCAGTGCCTCAATGTAATTGTTGTTTACTTCGTATCTGTGTCTGTGCCTTTCGTATATCTCCTTACACCCATATATCGAAGCTGCAAGTGTTCCCTCTTCAAGGGTGCATTTGTATGCACCAAGACGCATTGTGCCTCCCTTAATGGTAAGACTCTTCTGATCTTCCATAAGATCGATGACAGGATCCTTGGCGTGTTGTTTTATCTCAGTGGTCATTGCATCTTCCAGTCCCAGTATATTTCTTGCAAACTCTATCACTGCCATTTGCATGCCAAGACAAATCCCGAAAAATGGCACACCATTCTCTCTGGCATATTTAACTGCTACAATCTTCCCCTCGATTCCTCTCTCACCAAAGCCGGGAGCCACAAGTACACCATGCATACCGCTTAGTTTTTCAGCGACATTTGCTTCATTCACATATTCACTGTGAACATAGTGGACTTTGACTTTACACTCATTCTCGGCACCTGCATGAATAAAAGATTCCAGTATAGACTTATAGGCATCCTGTAACTCAACATATTTCCCTACTAGCGCTATATCTACATTGTTTTTCGGATTGTGGAGCTTTTCAAGAAACGCCTTCCACTTAACAAGTTCGAGGTTTCTTGAAAGATATGAGTCCAATTTGAATTTTCTCAGGACCAACTCATCAAGTTTCTCCTTATACATATTCAGCGGAACTTCATATATGCTGGATGCATCTATTGACTCTATTACCGCATTCGGCCTGACATTGCAAAATAGTGCGACTTTCCTCCTGATCTCTGCAGGTAATGGATGTTCTGTCCTGCATATAATAATATCAGGGTGCACCCCGTTCTGTTGCAACATTCTTACAGAGTGCTGTGTTGGCTTTGTTTTCAGCTCCTTGGCTGCACTAAGATACGGTACAAGGGTCAGATGAACCACAAGACAATCCTCATCAGGAAGCTCCCACTGAAGCTGACGGACAGCCTCTATGAACGGGAGTGATTCTATATCACCCACAGTACCTCCCAATTCTGTGATAATAACGTCAAAATTACCGGATTTACCAAGTAATAGCATCCGGCGTTTTATCTCGTCAGTTATGTGAGGGATAATCTGAACAGTCTTGCCAAGGTAGGCTCCCTGCCTCTCTTTGTCGATCACTGTACGATAGATTTTTCCGGTAGTTACGTTGTTGGCCTTTGATGTGAAAGTATTTAGAAACCTCTCATAATGACCGAGATCCAAATCTGTCTCAGCACCATCTTCGGTTACATAACACTCACCATGTTCATAGGGATTTAAAGTTCCCGGATCCACGTTGATATAGGGGTCAAACTTTTGTATAGTCACGGACAAACCTCTGGATTGCAGTAGTTTGGCCAGTGAAGATGCTATAATACCTTTTCCTAAGGAAGAGGTAACCCCTCCCATAACAAATACATACTTGGTGCTCATAAAATTTAAATACGGATTGTAATACAGGGATACAAAGTTAATCTAAATTTATTCTTTAGCCAATTTATCTCTATTTTTGCCATACTTTCAATATTATCCAATATCGCCTGACTATGAAGACATATAGTGAAGATTTTTACGTAAAAAGCTACGAGACAGACATTAATGCAAACCTCAAGCTTTTTGCATTTATGAATTATGCACAGGAACTGGCAGGCCGCCATGCTGACCTTCTTGGCTTTGGTTATGACAACCTTATCGGGGATAAAGTTGCCTGGGTTCTGTCAAGGTTTCATGTAAAATTTAACAACACACCAAAATGGCGTGAGAATCTTACAATGAAAACGTGGCACAAGGGTGGTGACAGACTTTTCTGGTACAGGGATTTTGAAGCAACAGACAAATCCGGAGAGGTAATTATAAAGGCAACATCATCATGGGTTGTGATTAATATTGAGACAAGAAAAATGCACAAAATTGACTCATTGGGCTATTCCGACTCCATCAATATTCAGGATTCACTTCCGGAACATGCGGAAAAAATAATGCCTCCGCATGACATGGAGTACATATACACCAAGAAGGTGTCTTTTAGCGATATAGACATCAACAAGCACACCAATAACGCTAAATACGTTGAATGGGCCATGGATGCAATTGATCCTGGGTTTGCCTCTAAGATGAATGTTACCGATATGTTTCTTAATTTCAATATGGAAAGCAAATTGGGAGACACTATAGATATCTATCGTGCGATAACCGGTAATACAGTAATAGTTGAGGGAAAGAAAACCGGCAACTCGGTATTCACATTTAAGTTGCTTATCAAATAAAAAAGCTCAATACTATAAATTGAGCTTTCTTGAGGTATAATCAGTGTAGCTGATCAACTTTGGCTTATAATCCGTATCAAACAGCGGTGATGAGATAAGGAAGTCTGCCGTAGAACGGTTTGTTGCAGTCGGGATATTATAAAGACTTGAAATCCTCAATAAAGCTTTTACATCAACGTCGTGGGGTTGTGGCTGCATCGGATCCCAAAGGAAAAACAGCATATCAATCTCCCCCTCTGCGATTAAAGCTCCCAATTGTTGATCTCCGCCAAGAGGACCTGATTTCAGTAACTTTATATCCAGTTTAGGATTCTCTTTTTTAAATCCTTTACTAAGAGCCTCTTCTACCATTCTTCCTGTTGTTCCTGTACAAACCAACTTGTGCGTCTTCAGGGTCTCTCTGTTAAATTCGACCCACTCGATCAAATCTTTCTTTCTGTTGTCGTGCGCAACTAATGCAATTGTTTTCATTTGTCAATATTTAGTAAGTCTGAATGTAACCCATTCATCTAATGGTTCTGCACCCAGACTCTTATAAAACTCAATTGAAGGTTCATTCCATTTCAGGACTGACCAGTCAAATCTCTCGCATCTTCTCTCTTTGGCAATTTCGACCATTTTCATAAGGAGCTTTTTGCCATATCCTTTTCCTCTGTATTCAGGAAGGACAAACAAATCCTCCAGATATAGGCAAGCTTTCCCCTTGAAAGTTGAGAAATTGTGAAAATAAACGGCAAAACCGACAGGTATGCCATCTTCCTCTGCAATCAATGCTTCAGCCTGTTTCTTGACAAAGAGCGAATCGTAAAGGATCTCTTCCGTCGCAGTCACTTCATCAAGCATTTTTTCATACTCGGCAAGGGCACATATAAAATTGAGAATAACCCCGGTATCATCCGGTTTTGCCTGTCTTATACGAAAATCCATTATCAGAGATGTTAATTATAAACCGCTCAAAGTTACAAAATATATCTCCCACAAAAAAAACGTAACATAATCTTATTTACAGCTTCTAATGGTTATACATTCTATCTATGTCCATTCCTATTTCTAAACAATGCATATCTCCAGGATGAGAACGGCCCACAAAACGTGACACTGGTTCAGAATATAAGCCCATCTGGGGATAATATTTATTGAATATATTATCTAATGTCAATGCTTATGATTAACTTTTTCAAGCATAATCCTGGCTTTTTCACGAAATGTAATCTCACTTTCAAATATAGTCTCACCTCCAATATCTTCACCCATACTTTCCCAAGTCCCATTACAATTATGGAAATACCATAATCCATAGTAGTCTCCGTATGCATTATTCACAACTCCCGCCAACTTATTGTCATATATGAATATTTTTTCAATTGTTATATTCAAAGCTCTGTTCAGCTCGCTTTCGCTTAAACCCTCTTTGCTCAAGCGTAGTTTTCTAATTATAGAGACAAAGGCATTTAAAGGAGTTAATTGATCATTAGATTCTAAGAGGTCTTTTATTTTCTTCTTTACAGATATGGAGGTGTAATCATTCTCTGAAAGAGCACCCTTCTTCAGAAGAATTTTTGATTCCATTCTCTTTGCCTGTAAATTACCTTTTTCCATCTTAACCAGATATGAATTGTGCTTATCACTTTGGCTGACGAATTCAACTGCTTTTCCATTTTTGAAAAGAATTCCGGCAAGATCATCACACGCATAACCAGAATGGATTTTTTTGTCTTTTATCAATGTTTGATATAGTTCTTTTCGAGCTTCATCGGAATAATGAGGACAATTACTGTATGGAAGATATCCTAATCCATTAACCAGACTTAAACTGACAGGACGAGAGTCGCTTATTCCATTTTGAAACCAGCATATAGAACCCGCGCTCCCTCCGGCTAATATTATCCCGTTACTCAATGCTTTGAGCATTACAGTATCAATACCTTGTGCTTTCCAAATACCAAGCATGTTTAAAGTATTCCCACCACCAACAACTATTGCATCAGAATTAAGCAAGATATCTTCAAATGATTTGTTTGCAGAAGAAGAGCTGACCCATACAGTTAGAACGACAGACTCTACTCCTAACTTATTACAAATACTCTCCCAATACTTTATATTTTCCTTATTGTCTGCGCTTGCCGTTGGCAGATAACAGATTTTTGGCTTCTCTCTTTTTGTTAGATCTGCTACATACTGAACAAATTTCAGGTTAATATCCCCACCAAAAACAAACAGGGTCTCCTCTGTTTTTGTCCCTTTGGATTGAGCTGTCACATTGCAGAAAACCAGGAGAAATAAAAAAGTGATAAAAAGCAGTAATGAGATTCTATTTTTCATTTGAAATCTGTCCATCAAAGAGATTAACCACTCGATGTGCAAATTCAGAGTCATGCAAAGAGTGTGTGACCATCACTATTGTGGTACCCTCCTGATTTAACTCTGTGAGTAGATTCATAACCTCAAGGCCGTTCTTTGAATCAAGATTACCAGTGGGCTCATCTGCAAGAATCAGTTTCGGATTGGCAACTACTGCGCGGGCAATTGCTACACGTTGTTGCTGGCCTCCTGAAAGTTGGTTTGGAAAATGCTTGGATCGATGGCTGATGTTCATCCTTCTCAAGGCCTCTTCTACGCGTTTTTTACGTTCTGATGCTTTGATCTTCATGTATATCAAAGGCAACTCAACATTTTCAAACACGTTCATTTCCTCAATAAGGTTAAAGCTTTGAAAGACAAACCCAATTTTACCTTTACGCATGTTGGTGCGTTGTTTCTCTTTCAAATGACCCACCTCTTGACCAGCAAGTTGATATTCACCTGAAGTCGGATTATCCAGCAAACCGATAATATTCAACAGAGTAGATTTTCCACATCCAGATGGTCCCATTACTGCAATGAATTCTCCCTCTGCGACACTCATTGATATGCCGTTTAGGGCAACAGTCTCTACCTCTTCTGTACGAAAGATCTTTTTCAGATTATTAATTTGTATCATAATATTGTTAATTTATATATTTTAATTTTCGCTCTTGACTGCATCCACAGGATTGGTTGACGCTGCACGCCAAGTCATCCACGAAACAGAAATCAAGGATACCAGCATGACAACCAATCCGGCAATAACAAACAACCACCAATCCAGTGAAGTTTTGTGGGCAAAGTCCTCCAGCCAGTTCTGCATTATAAAATAAACGGCTGGGATTGCTATGATAAAAGCCAAGGCTATCCATCGGATAAAACTAAGATTCAACATCTTGACAATCTCCCAAGATGTGGCTCCATTCACTTTACGGATCCCGATCTCTTTAACTCTATGTTTTATTATAAACGCCATAAACACTATCAAGCCCAGATTTGCAATTATCAGACACAGCCCGGAGAAAATACGTAATAATGATTCCGCATTCAACTCATTATGGTAGATTTTTGCATACTCATCCTTCAAAAAGGAATATGCCGGTGGATAATCCGGATTCACCTCATTCCAGACCTCTTTGAATACTTTAAGGGATTGTTTTTCATCATTAGGGTCAAGACGTATCATAAAACAATTCAGAAAGTAATGAAGAGGCCTTTGCATTATTATCATTGGAATGGTATCCTCATACATTGTAGTGTAGGTCAGATTGTTTACTATTCCGCAAATTTTTCCATGGTTAATATAGCCTAAAGACCCATGTCTGACAGTGAGGATTTTTCCGACAGCCTCTTGAGCAGATTTAATTCCCAACAAGGATAATGCCTTATCATTCAGTATGTACTCCTCACATATGTCGCTCACATATTTCGCACCCTGAGACTGCATGTCAATAAACAACCTAGCCTGTTCTTCAGAAGTCATCCTGTCAGGTGAAAATGTCTGCCCTGCAACAAGGCCAACTTTGAAAAAGGGAAGAAAATCCTCACCAACTACCAGGATTGGGACTGTCCTTCCTTCCTCGTCATTTTCGTTGCTAACCAATACCATATCTCGGATTGCACTTCCAGGAAGTTGCATTGCGGCTGTCACCCCTTTAATCTCCGGACGTTTTTCCAGCTCATTTTTCAACATTTTATAGCGCTCTTTAACCTGTTCCGGTTGCTCCTGCATGACCAAAATCGTTGAATCATTGCCACCTACCTGAGTGTTCTTGATAAAGGTTATCTGCCTTCCAATCCCCACAGTCAGGATTATGACAAACATCACAATAACATATTGTCCGACCAACATATACCTCACGTTCGAGAATGAGAATCTTACCAATACGGGTAATATTGAAACAGCCGTGACAAGAGCAAGAAAAGAGGCACAGAAAATCAACATCTCACTCCAATTCAATGTTAGCAGATTGAAATTTAACAAAATAGCACCATACCAAGAAAACAACCATCCAAGAATAACTGATATGACTCCAAGAATCATTGCAAGGATAGTCTCATCTCTAAGGATAGAACTTGTAGATGCTCCGTTGTACCTCAGTATCTGATAATGCCTCCTGTTATATAGATATATGACACCCTCATTTAGCCACAGATTGAACAGCACAATACAAAGTAAGAGAATATTGGAGCCAATTATGAGATAAACAAAATATATATTACCGTTTGGTTCCATTTCTCGTAAGAGTCGGCTATGTAAATGAATATCGGTGAGAGGGGTAAGGTGTGCAGTAACTTTTCTCTGCTTAGAAAGAGAATTATTATTGTAATAATCAGTGATTTTTTTCTCCAAGCGTTTGACATCAACATTCTTATTCAGCAGAAGATACACATAGGGCCAATCATTAGCCTCCTCATCAGGACGATGTATGAGGATGTCTGTATGAAAATGTGAGTTAACCGGAAAATCCTTAAATACTCCACTCACGAATGCATCTTTTGATTTGATCTTCCTCCCATCAAAGTGGATACATTTACCTATCGGCGAGTCTTTTCCAAAAAGCTTATACGCCAGGCTTTCGCTTATAGCCACCTTGTCCGGGGCATTGAGTACCTCACTCTTTTCCCCAGATATCAATGTATAGCTGAACATGTCAAAAAAATTGGAGCTAACAAAATATATGTCATTTACAATCTGTGACCTTCCACTATAACTAAGTACAGCCGTATTTATTTTTGTCAATAAAGCCACTTGTTCAACATCAGAAAACTGACCGACTAGATCTGAACCTGACGGTCCGTGAATACGCCCATCCGCCTGCTCATCATCAAACTGCAATGTAAGTCTCATAATCCGTGAAGCATTGATATTGAAACGATCATAGCTCAGTTCTCCCTTTACATGAATATATGATAATACTATGCAGGCGAATATCAATGAGAGTCCAAGCAAATTAACCACACGAAGGTACTTGCCCTTGAGAAATCTTCTGAATATGTATAGAAAGTTTGTCATTATTTAATAAGGTTAATCATTTTTGATTGAATTTGCAGGATTCTGCATGGCTACCTTTAGTGAAGCCATGCATACCACCATGATAATGATTGTGAGTACTGCAATTCCACAGCATATGAACAATAATGCGGGAAGAGTCGTTTTCTCTGCAAAATTTTCCATCCATCTACTTGCCGTGAAAGCGGATAAAGTCTCACCGAGAATTAATGCAGGAATTGCAATCCTGAGGATTTTATCTATAATGAGCAACTGAATCTCTCTTACAGACGCTCCATTTACCTTTCGTATGGCAATTTCCGCACTCCGACGGTTAACCTCATCATTTGTATATCCAATCAGGCCTATCAATGAGATTATCAGAGTAATTATTCCTCCGATAAGAACAGAGTCACGGAATAGTCTGCTAGGAGTGTACAGATTTACCATACTACTTTTGTATGGAATGACAACAATATCCTTGCCGGGCAAACTGGATTCAAGCTCCTTGTTTACCTGCATAATATTTTCCTGATTCATCTTTTTAACTTTTATTATGATAATGTCAGAGGTATTTTCTGTATAAAACATAATTGATGGTCTGGTGTCAGAGTAATTTAATGAACCAATACGAATATTCTTGTAAACTCCTGCTATTGTACAAGTACCGTGCTCAGATACATTAATTCCCCTACCAACAGCACCCTCCTTCCATCCAAGCATCCTACATATCTTATCGGAAAAGGATTGGCTTACCAACACATGTGATGGCTCGGACGTCTCTCTGTTAAAACCTTTACCTGATAGAATCTCTATTTTCATTATATCAAGATAATCGGAATCCACACTATACAAGTCAGCAATATTAAAAAGCTCCTGATCTTTCCCTATTTCCATGACATTGTTGCCTGAAGCACCATACATTGGGAGCGTTGAGCAGGTGGCTACCGACTCAACTGATGAAAGCTGGCGGAGCCCTGCAATTGCCACCTCCCTTTGTTCATTCTTTACTCCAAATGTATTACAATAGAGTAAATTATCATATTCATACCCGGGATTGTCATTGATCATAAGGTTATGCTGCTTACCAATTATCACCACCAAAGTAACCAGGAAGGCTGCCGCAGTAAATTGGATAAAAAGCAACCCTAATCTCCATTTTTGTCTTGTCTCCTTGTAATTTTTGAGTGCGTAAGAAACCGGTATATGAGAGAATATTCTGGCAGGAATCATACCTGCAACTATAAATACCGAAATGCAGACCAATAAGAGTATAATTACAGTACGTAAGGAAAACAGCGCATTGAGAGGTGCAGCAAGCAACTCCTCTGCAGTCCCGCGGAATGCAAATATCAGCACAAATGCAGCCGTAACTGAGAGCACCAGGTTGAGAAGTGTCTCAATCAGTATCCTATTGGTGATGTTTTTCTCATCTGCTCCATAGCACTTATGTACTGCTACCTCTTTACTCCGTTTTACCAACGAAGATATCACTATCAGGATGTAATTCATGGTTGCCGTGAAAATCAGTGCAAATGCAATTAAAACAAGTATTGTAGACATCCTTTTTGTCTCTGGGGAGCCACTATGAAGCTCCTCTAGTGGAAGCAAGCTATAGGACAACTGTACACCAGACTTCCTGAGCTCCTCCATATCAATGTGGCGCATCTGCATCTTTAGAAATGCCGGGGCAAGTTTTTCAGGTTCAGCACCTTGAATCAATTTAACATAGGCCATATATCTGTCATTTCCCACCCAGTTTGCTGTTCCATCCCACATAAAACTCGAAATGGATGACATTGATATAACTACATCATATTTCAGGTGAGAATTCTTAGGAACATCTTCAAAAACACCTCCAACAGTAAGCGCCCTTCCCGGCCATCCATCCAGATTGATTGACTGCCCTAAAATATTCTCTATTTTCCCGATCTTCTCAGCTATTGAACGAGACACCATAACATAAAGAGGTCTGGATAACACCTCCTTGGCATTACCAATAATCATCCTGCGAGGCAAAACATCAAACAGGCAACTGTCAGCAAGAATAAATGTTCCAGTCAAACGACGTTTATCAGAGGTGTAAAACACCTCATTATCACCAATATATGTCAACCTTGTTGCAGATTCCACCTCAGGAATCTCAGCTTTCATACCCGGTGCCACCCCCCCACTAACTTGCCCATATGATTGCAATTTCCCTTTCTCCATAGATATATTCTCTTGAATCTGGTATATACGGTCAGAGTTTGGGTAGAATGAATCGTACGATTGTTCAAAGCAAACCTTGGAAATTAGCACCAAACCTAAAGCCAGACCTAATGTTAATGAGAATATCCTGATAAAGTTATTGTATCTCTCATTTGCGAGAGAACGAAAGGCCATTCGTAAATTATTCATTTTCTAAAATTCCAATTCTTTATTTAATAATCAACACTTGTGAATCCCCATATGTCTCATAGCCAGTGGTAATCACTTTTTCTCCCGGTTTCAATCCGCTTAGTACCTCATAGAATTGTGGATTCTGTCTTCCTATGCTGATATTTCTTCTTTCAGCCTTCCTACCGTCATCACAAACAACAAATATCCATTGTCCGCCTGTGGCCTGATAAAAAACACCGCGAGGTATAAGCACAGCCTCCGTTGGTTGCCCCAACTGTAAATTTATATAGTATGTCTGACCTGTACGGATATTATCAGGACGATGTCCCACAAATATGAAGTCTGTCTTGAACATCTTTTCCCTGACCTCCGGGTATACCTTTTTAACTTTTAATGCAAAATTGTTTTCCTGACGCTCGAAAGTTGCATCCAGCCCTTGTCTCACCCTATCAATATAATGTTCATCTATTGTGGCCTCCACTTTGTAATCCGATAACACACTTATCTGTCCGATCTT
This sequence comes from Rikenellaceae bacterium, assembly GCA_034928745.1. Lineage (GTDB taxonomy): Bacteria > Bacteroidota > Bacteroidia > Bacteroidales > UBA932 > Bact-08. The sequence continues at coordinate 12,084 of JAYFOS010000015.1, read as the reverse complement.
CTCACCGGCAACCACAGATTGCCCGATCTCCACACTCAGTTCACCAACTTGCCCGCTCACTTGTGCCCTGACATTGAGACTCTCAACTCGCTGACGTACGAGCAATAGATTTTTACGGATATTTCCAAGACTCTCCTCCATCTGTTTGATCTGTATACCACGATAGATTGAGTCTTGTTTCTGGCGTTCAACAACCAAGCTCCTTCCATCCAGTGCGAACTCGTAATCCTCTTTTGCCTGCAGATAATCTTCCTTTGATGTCAGATTTTCTGAATATAATTGAGAATACTGCTCATACTTTCTCTTTTTCCTTGCCACATCAAGGTCAAGCTGCAGCTTCTCTTTTCTCAGGTTCAACTTTTCCTGTTCCATAGCAACCTGTGTATTTCTTAGAAAATTTTGTTTCTCTGCAAGTTGCGCTTCGCTATCCAGAATATTCAGGCTTAACATCGGGTTATGAAGACGTACAATTACATCCCCTTTATTGACCATAGAGCCCTCTTCAACTAGTCTTTCTGCAACCATGCCTCCCTCTATTGCACTAAGCTGTATTGTATTAATAGGGACGACCTGTCCTGTAATGCGTACATAATCATTAAACTGGCCCTTACTTACAACTTCTACACTAATTCTATCTTTATCCACATTAAGTTTTGACGAATGGTCACCAAACAGGAGCCATACTATCAGTAGAAGCAATACAATACCTCCCAGAATATAGGGTAGATGCTTTTTCTTAAGTCCCCTTTTCTTCTCTATTACAATGTCCATATCTTTATTTATTCTTTAATGTATGATTCCCCTTTATAGTAATTAACTAAATTACTTTTTAAATAATATTTCAGTTTGGCATTGAGCTCTGAGATTCTCGACTCTAGCAATCGATTACTGCTTGTATGTAACTCTATGGCACTTATTAAACCCTCTTTATATTTCTGCATATTTACGTTGTCTGCTACCACCAGTGCCTCTACCTGCCTCTTTGCCTGCAAATATTCATCTGCTTGGCCATTCATATCTGCTACTGCCTGCTCTATCTCGCTGTATAGCGTCCTTAAGGTCTCCTCTCTTTCGTTCTGAGCTATCACCAACTGGAATTTACTCCTCTTTATCTGAGCAATGTTTGAGAATCCATTGAATATCGGGAGCGATAGTGAAAAACCAAAATAGGACCCGCATTTGTCCCTGAACTGATCATTGAATTTTGTATATGTGGAGCCGTCCAGACTATGAGAGAAATTAGTCGAAATCCCAGCCTCAGCTTTTATAGATGGGAACAAACTTCCCTTTGCTGATTGATATGAGAGTTTTTGTGCCTTGACAGCTGCATCTGTAGTTAAAGCTTTTGGCAGATAAGAGAGGGCCCGTTCGAATATCTCTCTAGGACTCTCAGAATACTTATTAATATTTTCTACAAAAACATAGTCTTCTAAATCAATGTCCTGATCAATGGGAAAATTCATCTTCTCCTTCAACTTGATCACCCCTAATATCTGCATATTTCTTTGGCGGGTCAGATTGTAGTTGTCTGTCGCCTCTTTTGCCTTCATCTCAGCCACGTCTGGAAATCCTTTCATACCTAGCTCTTCCATCCTCTTAACTTGCCTCAGGTTTTCCATACTCGCAGCATGTTGTTGCTCAGCCAGTTTTACTATCTCCTTGTAATACAGGACATTAAAATAGGCCTCCATTGTCTCATAGGCAACCAAATCCTTAATCTCTTGCAGTTTTTCCCTCCCCATAAGTTGATTTACCTTTTGCATTTTAATTTTTATAATATTTGACAGCCCATCAAACAATTGTAATGAAGAGTATATGCTGTAGTTATTACTTAATGAATTTTCATCTGTATATGTATTTGTCTCAGCATCCAATCCACGACCATAGCTATAGTCAATGCTTGTCCCCGCATTTAAAGATGGGAGCAACTTGCCCACAGCTTCAATATAATCCTGCCTATAGATATTTGTACGGGCCTCCTGAGCATGAATGCCAGGGTTATTCTCCACAGCATATTGCATACACTCCTGCAATGTCCACTTCCTATCCTGGGCATTACATATAAGGGTTAATGAGGAACAAATTACTAAATAGATATACTTCATAAGAACTGCATTTTGCATTTCTTAGAACCAAGTTCAGGCCAAACCCATATCCATTTGATTCTGTTTAATTTACAAAACGAGAAGAGAGAATCAGTGTTTAATAATTATACACTGGCTGATAAATATTTTTACAACTTCACATAAGGTTGGAACTCCATAGTGAAGACAGTCCAACCGGCAGATGAATGGTACTTGAGATTGCCGCCGTGTAGTCTCATAATATAGCGGGAAACACTAAGTCCTATTCCACTTCCAGAGTCCTTTGTAGTGAAAAAAGGGATAAATATGTGCGGAATTATCTCTTTTGGTATTGGGGTTCCATTATTACAAATATCAATATTGACTTTATTAGTGTCCGAGATATTGATTTCAATTTTACCTTGATTATTAGTTTCTATAGCTTCAATTGCGTTTTTCACAAGGTTTACCAGTACTTGCCTAACTTGTGAGTAGTCGGCAAATAGCTTTAATGAGGGATCACAATTGTTTATGTGGACATTAATCTCTTTCTCCTTAATCTGTAATGATTCAAGATGAACGACATCCTCTAGTAAAGGTAAAAGGTTAAAACAGACAAACTGGGGTTGGGGTATTGCAGTAAATTTGCGATATGATTCAACAAAGGATATCAATCCTTTGGCTGTCCCGTTTATTGTCTCCAGTGCCTTTATAGTATTCCTGCCAAGAGAATCATCTCTCCGGCCTGTATGTCTATAGGAAAAAAGCAGAGTCTCACTAAGGGAGGTAATAGGTGCTATAGAATTCATTATCTCATGTGTCATGACCCGTATCAACCGAATCCACGACTCCATTTCTTTAGCTTCCAGCTCATTCCCAATATTACTGAGAGTAATAACCTTCATAATTCCTCTCTTCAACATAATATTCGACAATCGTAAACTAACCTGAATCTCCTCCCTTTCATTAGCAATCTTAATCTGTATGTTCTCTCCAGACTGCATGGTTCCGAAAAGTTCCGGAAATTTCTCATCAACTACTCCTAGTTGCTTGATATGAGTGAGAATATTCAGGCCAAGCATCTGTTTGGCTGCCTGATTGACCGATTTTACATTGTTCTTATCGTCCAGGATAATAATGCCAGTTGAAACACTCTCAATAATCAGACTAAGGAAATTCTCGTTTTCAATGACCTCCTTACGCGTTTTTGTCAAAATATCCTTAATGCGGTTAAGCATCATGTTTAACTCCTTTTCCCTGCTTGAGAGCTTGACCTCTGAAAAATGGAAAGAGTAGTCACCATTTTCCAATGCATTAAGAAGGAAGAGAATATTCTGATTGAATTTCTTGTAATGAAGATACAAACTTCTTAACGAATACAACATTAGCAGCAGACAGACAACCACATACCAATAGTGTCTCACAATAAAAAAAAAGGTTGCACCAGAGACTGAAACCACAAGGATGGTAGTAAAGAAGGTTAGCTTGTATTGAATGGATTTAAACATTATCCTTGATTTTTCAATTATGAGAGGCCATATTTTTTGATCTTACTGTATAGTGTAGGCCGCGTGATTCCCATCTCCACCGCAACCGCAGATATGTTGTTTTTATTCCTTTTTAATGCCTTCTCAATAAAGATTTTTTCCATATCCTCAAGTGATAAGGAATCTGAAACCTCTGATTTTGAATCCGTTGTGCGCAGATTAAAATCTGATGGTTGCAAAACAGAACCATCGCATAAAATTATAGCTTTTTCCAATGTGTGCTCTAACTCTCTGATATTCCCCGGCCAGGAATAATTTTCCAGTTTAGTGATTGACTTATCACTAATTGTCAGATGAGGTTGATTGTATCTCCTTGCAAGTCTCTTCAAGAAGAAATTTATCAACATGGAAATATCTTCCGGTCTACTTCTTAAAGCCGGCACCTCTATCTGAATAGTATTAATCCTGTACAACAGATCCTCTCTGAACGCGCCATCTCTCACCAAATGAAACAGATCCCTGTTTGTGGCACAAATAAGTCTTATATTAATCGGGATGGCATTGTTGCTGCCTACTCTGGTTATCTGTCTAGATTGTAGGGCAGATAACAGTTTTGCCTGCAAGGCGTAGCTAAGGTTCCCTATTTCATCCAGGAAGAGAGTTCCATTGTCAGCCGTCTCAAATTTTCCTGCACGGTCGGACTTGGCATCAGTAAATGAGCCTTTTATATGACCAAACAGTTCACTTTCGAAAAGAGACTCTGTTATAGCCCCCATATCCACACTCACTAACCTTTTGTCTGATCTGGAAGATAAACGATGAATCTCTTTTGCTATCACCTCCTTTCCTGTACCATTCTCACCTGTAATCAAGACATTTGCATCTGTACGAGCAATCTTGCGGACTAACAGGAGCAAATCCTGCATTACCTGAGATCTTCCCCAGCAAACATCCTCTTGAATGCACTCTTTATCTGAATTCTTGGAATCCTGCGGCTCATGATTTTTCAATGCATTTTGGAGAGTAGAGATAAGCTTCGAGTTGTCCCACGGTTTAACAATAAAATCACTCGCACCCTCTTTCAGAGCATTTACCGCCAATTCAATATCAGCATATGCCGTAAATAAGACAACCGGTATCTCCGGATAAAGCTTCTTGATTTCAGAAAGCCAGAAACGCCCCTCATTTCCCGAATTAATTCCAGCAGAGAAGTTCATATCCAATAGTATTAAGTCTGGTCGTTTCTCTCTTATATAGGTCATAAGTGATTTTGGAGAGGACAACGTCCATACTTGTCTGAAATAATTATCCAATAAAATCTGTAGCGCACTTATAACATTTTTATTATCATCAACTACGAGAATACTACCTGTTTTCATTTTCAGAAGCGATTTATTATACAAAAGTAATTATTAATTGTTTTGTAAAGATTAAGTTGATTTGTTGTATGGTATTTGAAAGTGGCTCCAAGACCAGAATTGTACCCATGAAAAGATTTTCAATTATTTTAACTCTAATTCTTCAACCACACATTTATTCGGGCAGGGACAAGATCTTGATTTTCTGATTAACATTAAAATATTGATTGTTCCGATATATCATATAATAGTGGATTGTATTTCGCAAAATTTATAAAATAGGACAAAATTGATTCCGCAAAAACGGTCTTACAATACTGGGAGGGTAAATATTGAATATCTTTTAACTGAGTTTTACGGTGACAACAGTGACACTATTCGTACCAAGATCCAGGCACAGACCTATGGGAACTCGGCTCTTATAAAAGAGTACAATGATACGGTAAGTAAATATGCAAACATGCCGGAATACCATATGTCATGGATCTCCGGGATCTGGATTCCAACAGGAGATCTTTAAAAACCAGGATCAAACCCCGAGTTGGGTTACCAGATTGGAGTGAAACATAGAAAAATGAACTATGACTTTGTAATGTCTTTCCGGTTCCTTAACTCAGCCAATTACTATTATGGCAGGAGAACAAAGTCAGACAATAGCCTTGAGTTGACTGACAACTTTTTTGGAAGGCACATTGGTATGGATATTGGCCGTGACATCTATGCGGACAGAGGTCTTGAGATACAACTTACCGGTGGAATTGCCATTGATGGATTTAACGTACTTGAAGAGGATAAAGTCAACAATTTAAAATCAGAGTCAACTTGGTCATACAATTTCAACTTTGGTCTTGGATATCGATTTTACAGGCAATCCTGTTACCATCCAATTCATCATTGGAAGTGTGAACAATTCGTTCAGAAACAATAATTTGAAAACTCTGGAATTTCAGTTAAGAAAGTTATAACGGGAGTGAATAATTAAAAGCCTCCAAAAGAGTTAAAATCATCACTTTAACTTTTTAACCTTCACTTTTTAACTTTCACACTGTCAACTTTTAACTCTTAACTCTTCACCCTTCGCTTTTAACTCTTAACTTTCTAAAGAGTAACGATATTATTCTTAAGTGCAAATTTGACCATCTCAACAGTACTCTTGAAATCAAATTTCTGCATAATATTATTTTTATGTGTCTCTACCGTACGGATACTTATATTTAGTTTCTGGGCAACCTCCTGATTAGAAAATCCCTCAACGTACAATTTTAAGATTTCTTTCTCCCGCAGGGTAAGTGAATAATTCTTTGATCTATCCTGTGGATGGAGCCTCTTAATTTTTGAGACATATGATTTCATAATATTTATAGAGATATTTGGAGCATAGTACTCCTCTCCATCATTTATGGTACGGATAGCCTCCAACAGCATCTCCTTGTTGGTGTCTTGTTTAGGCAAGATCCCCCTGGCACCGGCCTTTATTGCGTTATAGATATAGTCATCTGTAGTGTACATTGACAAAATCAGCACCTTAGCCGGCAATTCCAATTCAATGATTTTTGAAGTCAGTTCAATACCTGTCATATCCGGCATTGAAATGTCACTAATAACAATATCCGGTGACTTGGATTTAATCATTTCCAAAGCCTTAGGACCACTTGAAGCGCAACCTATAAAATCAATATCCTCCTCATCAATAAGCATTGTCTTTACACCGTCAAGGATAATCTGATGATCATCAACCAACAAAATTTTTATTTTTTTCATCCCTACACGATTTTATTTACCTTAACCCAGATTGTTGTTCCTTTCTCAAGACAAGTTTCAACATCAAATGTACCATCTAATAAGATACTTCTTTCACGCATATTGAACAATCCCTTTCCCAAGCCAAGACCATTTGCATCATAATTGAACCCTTTACCATTATCTTCAATTATAAGTACAATATTTTCAGCCGTTTCAGTAAGTTGAACCTGGATCCTTGCTGCTTCGGAGTGTTTCACTGCATTATTAAGAGCCTCCTGTACTATTCTATATAAATATATTTTTGTCCTCTGTTTTATTTTATCAAAATTACCGAACCAGGAAAAATCAATTATAACGCCACTGCTTTTATGGATCTGATTGCATAAATTCTTTATTGCCATCTCGAATCCAAATTCCAAAATACCTGATGGAGCCAGATCGGTAGAAATTTTTCTCAACTCATCTATGGAGTGGTTTATTTGAAAAATCAGGTCTCCCATTTTATCTTTGATTACTGGTTCATCTTTGTAGCTAAGGTTTTCTAAAGTCATTTTTATCGCGATCAGTTCCTGTGCAAGCCCATCATGCAACTCTCGTGAAATACGATGACGCTCAAGCTCCTGACCATCATATAAGGCAGAGACTCTATTAGCTTTTTCCTCTAAGAGTTCGGATGTTTTTTTTTGAATACTCTCAATCATTTGGTTAAATGTCAGAGCTAACACTCCAAACTCATTATCAGAGCATATGTTTACCTTAGTATCAAAATTGCCCTTTCCTATTTGTATTGCGGCATTTTTAAATTTTACAATTGGGACAATTATGTCTGAACTTATTACTTGTGCTATTGATAAAATTAAAACAAGGATTATTATGGATACGAATATAAGGTCATTTCTAAGATCTATAATTGGGATCATTGCCTCATTGTAATCAATCTCAGCTACTATTACCCAATTTAAACCTTCCACAGATATCTTATCAAAAGAGCTAAGGCAAAGTATATTTCTGTAGTCATTTGAGACCAAAGTTCCGTAACCCGTGCTAAAAGCACGCTTTACAGCCTCTGTTTTAACATATATTGGAACAGTTGCATTGTGACGGAATCTGGATTTACTTTTCATAATGTAATCCGAACCAACCAAATATACTTCGCCTGTCTTACCCAAACCATTAGTCTGGTTTGTGTCGAGCATAATCTTGTTTATCTCTTCACGAATTGTCTCAGTTATTGATATGCTATCATTTAGATATTTGATTTGAAGATTAAAATAGTTCTCAATTTGTTCTTTTTTGAGGGATTTCACAGAATTCAATTGTTCAGTAGCCCTCACTATAAGTGCATTCCTCGCCTTGTAATAAGAGTAAAATCCTATAATCGAGACTGAAGATATCCCTACTATCAAATAGAAGAACATTAATTTTCTTACAATAGATCTCTTGAACATTATTTTTGGTATAATTCTCTCAAAAATAACAAATAACCGACAATATTAAATTACTCCCTCATCATATGCTTTCTCACCATGAAGTGTATTATCCAATCCTTCAATCTCTTCTGCTTCAGAGACCTTTACCGGTGTTATTTTATTTATTATAATCAACATCAGATATGTGAAGACAAATGCATAGACAGAGGCTGCAACGACTGCTGCAAGTTGCTTCATGAAAAATATACCTCCACCATAAATGAGGCCATCAGCACCAGCACTATTTATTGCTTTAGAGGCAAAAACTCCTAGAAGTATTGTGCCAAACACCCCACCTATACCATGTACTCCCCACACATCAAGAGCGTCATCCCATTTCATTTTGTTCTTAAACTGAACAGCTAAGTAACAGACCAACCCGGCAGTAGTGCCAATAATAGGAGATGCCCACAATGGTACAAATCCCGCGCACGGCGTTATTGTTGCCAAACCGGCAATTGATCCTGTGAGTAGTCCTACAAATTTTGGTTTACGCTCTCTAATCCACTCTACAACCAACCAGGACATTGTTGCAAAAGAAGCAGAAATATCAGTATTTAAAAATGCCAGAGAAGTAATATTGTCGACCTGCGCTTCACTCCCGGCATTAAACCCATACCATCCGAACCAAAGTAACCCACTCCCAATTGCAACTAATGGGATGCTGTTTGGTGTTGAATTTTTATCAACTCTTGCTCCGACATAGAGCACAGAAGCCAATGCTGCAAAACCTGCCGTAGCGTGAACGACTATTCCTCCGGCAAAATCAAGCACGCCCCATTGAGCTAGCAAGCCACCACCCCATATCATATGGACAAATGGATAATAGACCAAGATCTGCCATACAGTTAAGAAAATAAAATAGGATTTAAAAGTAACTCTATTTACAAAAGCACCTGTAATAAGTGCCGGTGTAATAATTGCAAACATCATCTGGTAAGCAATAAATACTATTTCAGGTATTTTCCCATTACCTGCCCATAAAGTATCGATGGAGATGCCCGATAAGAAGGCTTTGTCAAAATTACCAATTATCCCGCCATCACCACCACTGAAGCATAATGAGTAGCCGAAAAAGATCCATAAGACGGTAGTCCATCCCAAAGATACAAAGCTTTGTATCATTATGGCAAGGATGTTGCGTTTAGAGGCCAACCCACCGTAGAAAAAGGCAAGCCCCGGAGTCATAAGCATTACCAGACTTGTTGCCAGCAACATGAATCCTGTAGAACCCGTGTCAAGAATACCAGCGGTTAAAATCATTGAAAGTGTCATATTTAAATTGTTTTATAATTAAAGATATTTCAGTATCAAATAGAAAATCCAAAAATCATATATATCTTGTTCAGATTTGGATTAGCTACAAGTGAACACTGGACAGGAACAGAAAAATGATCTGTTAATTTTACCTCTTTGGATAGTTTTAAGCCGATATTAGTGACACTTGGCTTACTATTGAGATAAAATGCGGTCTCACCAGCATTTATGTCAGGTTTGTCTAAGGCTGCGCCTATAAAAGCGTTAAAATCTATGTTATATATCTTTGTCTTGTAACCTATCTCTATGTATTTAGACATAAAGATTTCTCCGTTGCTTCTACGTGAATCGTTGCCAAAAAGATTCATGGAAAAAAGAAGGGTAAATGGGATTTTATCCGTTCCGTTAAATGCCACTGTACCTTCAAGGATGTGTCCTGTACTCTCTTTTCCCCACTCAAAGTAGTTGTCCTTTGACCCGGTATTCAGACCCGGAAAGAAGTAGTCAGTTAAGGTTGCTGTAAATGTACTCTTATATGAATATGATAGATATAAATCTGTCTCATCATTTGAGGTCCCTGATAAAGAGAAGGCACTCCATGCCCCAATTGAGACAAGGTGATTCTCGTTTCCCATGTCCAGTCTCATCCATGGCTGTATACTGGGACTTTTACCTCCCAGGTCAAGTCCACGCCATACATATCGGTTTAATAAATCTCCCCCAAAAGATAATTCCTGCGCATTAATGTTAACGACAAACAGAATCAACAGAAGGAAAATAGTAGCTACTCTTTTCATATTAATTAAATTTATATTTTGAGTATAAATTTAAGATGAAATAAAACGCCATTAAATAATGGATTTTCTAAATTACATCTAAGTATTTTACTGAGTATTCTTAATGATTTTATTTGATATTAGCACAAATTGTTAGAATAGCCACTTTATCTGAATCACGAGAAATTTTGAGAATTGTTATCTGCTAATAAAAATGACGTACCCGTATAGATAGAAATAAGTTTAGGATTTTTTTGCATAAAAGATTTATTATCAATAGCTTTATACGACTATGTAATGATATTGATGATTATGAAAGCAAAGAATATAATTCTTATCGCCATCATTTTGATCTCTTATAACGGGAACAAGAAATCAGAAAACAATAATATAAAGAAACCTTCCGTCTCAAATGATATAAGTACGATAGCTCCATTGGTTGATGGAGAGATAATAGAACTAAAAGGCGTCTCTCATCCAATCGAACCCTTTGTAAAGGTGTCTGGGACAGAAATGCTGACCCTTGCCTTAACTACCGATGAACAACCGTTTTATAGCTATACACTATCCATGCCTCACTGAACCTGTTTATAAATGTTGCTTTCTTCAAATCTACTACTCGCAAACGTAAACCAATGAATAAATATTTCAGCTAATATTATGAAAAATACTTTCGTGCTAGTACTATACATAGTCATGCTGGCATCTTGCAGTTCTTCATCCAAGAGTGATTATGTGGTAATTAATTTCTTTGAAGAAAAGTTTGATGAATTTTTCTCTGAAAAATCTCTTGAAATAAAAGATTATACTACACTTGAAACTACAAAGGAATCAATAATTGGAGAAAATCCGAAGTTGATTATCTATAACGACTATTATTACATTTTTAGCATTTCAACAAAAAAAGTACTCATTTTTGACAAGTCCGGCAAGTTTATAAGACCTATCGGCTTAACAGGAAGAGGCCCTGAAGAGTATGCTAATGCAGATGATTTCTGCGTAGACAAAAAGAGTAATAATATAGAAATTCTCTCTTTCCAGGAGCAAAAAATTGTAAGATATGCTTTTGATGGGACTTTCATTTCTTCCATCAAGATTGACGGACATTCTTTTGCTTTTGCTAAAATGGATGATGGAAAATATCTTTTTTCAAAAGGAGTAGTAGCTGACTCTCAAATAGGTAATGCTCAGATATACAAGACTGACGAGTCCGGGAAATTGATTGACACCTTATTACCTGTAAATAATAATGCTGTAAAAGTCCCTATAAATGAGAATAACTTTCAGTTATCCAATGATAAAGTGTATTTCAAAAGTTGGTTCAATAGTAATATATATTTAGTTACTAAAGATAGTTGCATATTGTCTGCTATCGTAGACTTTAAAGACCATAAGCTTCCTGATAATATTTTGGAAAAAAATCCTAATGATTTTATGCAGCAAATAAATAATATATCTTATTACTCCATTGAAAAGTATCTTGAGAATGATAGATATATATACCTGTTTATTTCCAGCTTTGATTATAAACACTTCTCTCACATACTTTATGACAAAAAAAGCAAAAAATATAGAAAATCATCTTTACCTTCTGATTCAATCTATATGGGACTTGAATATGCAAAAGAGTTAAACTCTGATAATGAACTTGTTTTTATATCAGACATTAATACTTTAAATGAAATTTGTTCTATCAAAGGAATAACATCAATAAACAAGAAAACAATACCATTACAAACAAACAACTCAGATAATGTAATTATAAAGCTAAATATCAAAGATTTATAAAGGGATCATAAGTAAAAGTTGGGGACAGGGGTAACAAAATTTTATCTTTGCGTTACGAAAAAGGAATGAGAAAAATGCAAAAGAGTGGTTATTCATTGTTGTTGCCGACAGGGATGTTGGAGTATTTTGAAATTACAGAAGTA
>JAYFOS010000027.1:0-3668 GCA_034928745.1 Rikenellaceae bacterium | reverse complement strand
GGGGATCCACCTCTTCCCATTCCGAACAGAGAAGTTAAGCCCGTTTGCGCCGATGGTACTGCTATACCAAGTGGGAGAGTAGGTAGCCGCCATCTTTTAAGGGTCCGATGAGAAATCATCGGACCCTTTTTTTATATGGCTACCTGAAAAAATCTAAATTCTATTTTTTTTGAAGAAAACTGAATTTAGAAAAACTTATCAAATGAAAAATTTTCTAAAGAAAATCTTATAATTTATTATCGCTTTATACTTTCTGTTTTCATTATATAACTTATAAATCGAAATAATATAATTTAAAAACTTTAAATAATGATAATAAATCATAACCAAAATATTTCAAATCATAACACGACTTCTATTTTTCTTACTAACTTTGCACCCTGAAGTTCTTTATTTTTTATACCATTTATTAAAAAGGTATTCTACAGGTTTGCAGATGTATTAAAAAAATATAAACATGGATTTTTCATTAACAAAAGAGCAAGTCCTGTTTTTGCAGATGATAAGGGAATTTGCCGAGAAAGAGGTAAAACCTATAGCTGCAGAAGTAGATGAAAATGAGCGTTTCCCTGAGGAGACGGTTAAGAAAATGGCAAAGTTGGGTATTATGGGAATCCCTTTCCCTTCTGAATACGGAGGGTCCGGTGGGGATAATATCCTATATTCAATGGCAGTAGAGGAACTTTCAAGAGTGTGCGGAACTACCGGAGTAATAGTATCAGCCCATACGTCTCTGTGTGCTGCACCTATTTATGAATTCGGTACAGAAGAGCAAAAAAACAAATACCTACCAAAATTATGTTCCGGAGAATGGATCGGAGCTTTCGGCCTGACTGAACCAAACGCAGGTACTGATGCCTCTGCTCAGCAAACCACTGCAATCCTTGACGGGGATGATTATATCCTGAATGGAAGTAAGATTTTTATAACAAATGCAGGCTATGCGCATGTCTACATAATAATGGCCATGACTGACAGATCGCAGGGAACAAGAGGTATCTCGGCCTTTATAGTCGAGAGCGGTACTCCTGGGTTTTCAATAGGAAAAAAGGAGAAGAAACTTGGTATAAGAGGTTCTGCAACGAGTGAGCTTATATTTGAAAATTGCAGGATTCCTAAAGAAAATCTTATAGGGAAACTTGGTGGAGGATTTGGAATAGCCATGAAGACTCTGGACGGAGGGCGCATAGGAATTGCCTCTCAAGCTTTGGGAATAGCTCAGGGCGCTATGGATGAGACTGTAAAATATGTAAAGGAGAGGAAACAGTTTGGACGGCAATTGGGACAGTTCCAGAATACTCAGTTTCAATTGGCTGATCTCGATACAAAAATCGAAGCATCTCGCTGGCTTGTCAGATATGCTGCATTCAAGAAGGATCAAAAGCAGAACTATTCTGCAGACGCAGCAAGGGCAAAGCTTTTTGCAGCCGAAACAGCTATGGAGATGACAGTAAAAGCTGTCCAGTTCCATGGGGGATACGGTTATACACGAGAGTATCCTGTAGAGCGAATGATGAGGGATGCCAAGATCACTGAGATCTACGAAGGTACCTCTGAGGTACAGAGAATGGTAATTGCGGCCGCTTTGTTAAAATAAAGGAGAAGATATGAATATAGTAGTTTGTATTAAGCAAGTTCCCGATACAACAGAAATCAGGCTGAACCCTGAGACAGGAACAATGATCAGAGAGGGTGTGCCAAGTATAATGAATCCGGATGACAAGAGTGGTCTGGAGGTGGCACTTGAGCTTAAAGATAAATATGACGCTCATATTACAGTAATAACAATGGGCCCGGCTCATGCTGATGATATTTTGCGAGAAGCATTTGCAATGGGAGCGGATAGGGCGATTTTACTGACAGATAGGAAATTTGCCGGTGCCGATACACTTGCAACATCACGTGCTCTTGCAGGAGCTCTCAAAAAAATACAATATGACCTCATAATAACAGGAAGACAGGCAATCGACGGAGATACAGCTCAGGTTGGTCCTCAGATTGCGGAACACCTGGATCTTCCTCAGGTTACCTATGTAGAGGATCTTAAATACTCATCCCCGTCAACTTTTACCATTAAGAAATCAACTGAAGACGGTTACCAGATTGTAGAGGTGGATGCACCGTGTCTTATCACTGTTCTCGCTTCTGCCAATAATCCGCGTTATATGTCAGTTGGAGGAATAATGGATGCCTATAAGAAAGAAGTTGAAATTTGGGGCTATACTGATATTTGTATTGACGAGGAGAATTTAGGACTTAAAGGCTCCCCTACAAGAGTTTATAAATCTTTCACAAAGGGGGCAAAAAGCTCAGGTCAGGTGTATGAGGTTGAACCTTCAAAAGCTGTGGAGATCATTGTTGAGAAATTAAAAGAGAAATTCATCATATAAAGGAGGTAAAAGATGGACAAATCAAATTATAAAGATATATATGTCTTCATAGAACAGCGTGAAGGGGTCATTCAGAATGTTGCATTCGAGCTCCTTACTAAGGCTGTTGAACTGGCATCAGTTTTAAATGAAAAGGTGTATGCCATGTTGCTTGGTTCCGGAATCACCTCCAAAGCAAATGAACTTATTGCATGTGGTGCAGATACCGTATTATGCGTGGATTCTCCGGAACTCGGGGTATATTGTACCGAACCGTATGCTCAGGCAATAGACCATATTATAAAAGAGAAAAGACCTGCAATTGTTCTAATTGGAGCAACAACTATAGGAAGAGATCTCGGGCCGCGCCTTTCGGCACGTATAGGTACCGGTCTGACTGCAGACTGTACAGGTCTCGATATTTCTGAAGAGGGAAATCTTCTGATGACCAGACCGGCATTTGGGGGAAATTTAATGGCAACCATAGTCTGCAAGGAACACAGACCTCAGATGTCAACCGTAAGGCCAGGCGTGATGTTAAAAGGTGAAAGGGATAACAATCGGAAGGGAACGGTTGAAAATATCTCGGTTAATTTTGATAAGTCAAAGTTCCGTGTTAAGGTACTGCAGAGTGTTAAGGAGGAGAAAAATCTTATAGATATCACTGATGCGAAAGTTTTAGTTTCAGGTGGAAGAGGAGTCGGTGATGCAGATGGTTTCAGAAAACTCGAAAAGCTTGCAGAGACAATCGGTGCCGAAGTATCTTCATCCAGAGCAATGGTTGATGCGGGAATTATTTCTCATGACAGACAGGTTGGCCAGACAGGTAAAACCGTACGTCCCGATCTCTATTTTGCCATTGGTATTTCTGGTGCCATTCAGCATTTGGCAGGCATGGAGGAGTCGGATTATATAATTGCAATCAATAAAGACAAGGATGCGCCTATATTCCAATGTGCAGATTTGGGGATTGTCGGTAACGCAAATCAGATAATACCGTTGTTGACAGAGAAGCTCTCTTCTAGGTAGGGGCTCTAGTAGTGTCGGGTTCTAAAATATCCCGAAAATTATTTGGCAGAGGCAAAGGAAGTTGCATCCGAAGTGAGCAAATTCCTGGAAAATATTAGGAAATATTTTTGGATTAGAAGAGATAATGTTTACCTTTGCACTCCCCAAACGAACGGGCCTTAGGGCAGCGGGAATAAAGGGGAAACGATCTTTGAAAGAAATGGAAGACAAGTACAACAATAAAGTACAATAAAGAGTAGAGCGTTGATTCAATTTTGAGGAATGAATCGG
>JAYFOS010000023.1:0-39507 GCA_034928745.1 Rikenellaceae bacterium | reverse complement strand
CCGATTCATTCCTCAAAATTGAATCAACGCTCTACTCTTTATTGTACTTTATTGTTGTACTTGTCTTCCATTTCTTTCAAAGATCGTTTCCCCTTTATTCCCGCTGCCCTAAGGCCCGTTCGTTTGGGGAGTGCAAAGGTAGGCATCTTTTTTAATTTAGCAAATTTTCTTTAGAAAATTTCTGTTTTTTTTTGCCTTGATATGAACTCGTTCCCAAAGGGGTTGCAAAGGTGGAAATATATTCTTAAAAAGACAAAAAAATATCAAAAATCGATTAAATATTTATTCTTACATTTGTATTTTATATTTATAATATGGAATCAAACAAGATAATTATCATCCCTACCTATAATGAAAAAGAAAATATTGCAAACATCATAAACGCAATATTTAAACTTGAGGAGAGATTTCACATTCTGATTATTGATGACGGTTCACCAGATGGTACTGCAGAGATAGTTAAAGGGTTGCAAAAAACTTATGATGAGTCACTTTATATAATTGAACGGAAAGGGAAGATGGGTCTTGGAACAGCTTATATGACCGGATTTAAATGGGCAGTTGAGCATAATTACAGCTACATTTTCGAAATGGATGCTGATTTTTCACATGATCCCAAGGATCTTCCAAGACTTTACCGTGAAGCAGAAATGGGTGCAGATTTAGTTATAGGCTCTAGATACTGCAATGGTATAAGTGTTATAAACTGGCCTATAGGCAGGGTTATAATGTCCTATTGCGCATCTGTATATGTTCGCAAGGTCTTAGGTATTAATGTTTTCGATACAACATCCGGATTTAAGTGCTATAAAAAGGAGCTACTTGAGAAAATAGATCTTGATAATATAAGAATGCGTGGTTACGGATTCCAGATTGAAATGAAATATAATGCATATAAGCTTGGTTATAAAATAAAAGAAGTCCCGATAATATTCATTGACCGCAAGGAGGGTGTCTCAAAAATGAGCAGTAGCATATTCGGCGAAGCCTTCTGGGGTGTTATTTGGATGAAATTAAGGAGAATACGACCAAGAAAGACAAATTAACTATATGTCAACACTGATAAAGAACGGGAATATAATCAATGAAGGACTTTCATATAAAGGAAGTCTTTTATTGGTTGATGAGAGAATCAGTAAGATTATTCCTGCCGGAGGATTTTTGCCTTATGCTGACGTTATAATTGATGCAGAGGGTATGAATATCGTTCCAGGGATTATTGATGACCAAGTACACTTCCGGGAACCCGGGAATACACACAAAGGGACTATTGAAAGCGAAAGTGCTGCCGCCGTATTAGGAGGCGTAACTTCGTATATGGATATGCCAAACAACAGCCCGACCACTACAACAATAGAACTTCTTGAAGCTAAAAATGATTTAGCCTGCAAGAACTCTTACGCTAACTGGTCTTTCTATATGGGTGCAACTAACAGCAATATAGATGAGTTGAAAAAAGTTAATCCATCTCTTACATGTGGTATAAAGGTCTTTATGGGCTCATCTACCGGGAATATGCTAGTAGACGATCCAATTATGTTGGACAGGATTTTCAATGAGTGTAAGATCCTTATTGCTACACATTGCGAGGATGAATCTATAATCCGGGAAAATCTCAGAAATGCAAGGGAACATTATAATGATAATATCCCATTTTCAGAGCATCCAAATATCAGAAGCCGAGAAGCATGTGTCAAATCCACAAAAAAAGCGATAGAACTTGCTACCCGACATATGAGTCGGTTACATATACTTCACATAAGTACGGCTGAAGAGATAAAGCTTATAAAAGAGGCATCCCGAAGGAATCCAGGAATTACCGGAGAGGTATGTGTACATTACATGTTATTGGATAAATCTGATTATGGTTCATATGGCAGTCTCATGAAATGTAATCCCTCAATAAAGGAGGAGAGCGATAAAATCGCCATTATAAAGGCAGTTAAAGATGGCACAATCAAAGTAGTGGCAACAGATCATGCGCCTCACACCCTGGAAGAGAAATCAGAAGGATATCTGAAGGCTCCATCCGGTCTACCACTCGTTCAACACAGTTTCCAGATAATGTGGGATCTTCACAAATCCGGATACTTTTCACAGTTTGACGTAATTGACAGACTCTCCCACTCTCCCGCAACTAATTTTAGGATTATAGACAGGGGATATATAAGGGAGGGGTATTATGCAGATATCATGATATTCAATCCCGACCTTGAAGACAGAATAACTACAAAGAACCCGGCATATAAATGCGGATGGTCTCCATTCAAAAATAGGAATTTCAGTTCTTCAGTCATTCACACATTTGTAAATGGTCAGCACGTTGTCGAGAATGGAAAACTTACAGGGGAAAAAGCCGGAAAAAGATTAAAATTCAATTATGGTAAATAAGCACTCACTGGTAGTTTTCATATCTGTTACAACAGCAATAATTTTATGGGGATTTTCATTTATCTGGACCAATATGCTTCTTCAGATAGAGGTTCCTGTTTATACAATAGTTTTTTTTAGAATTGTTATTGCATCCATTATATTGACTGTTGTATCGCTCTCAATAAAACGACTGCAGAAAATAGCCAGGAAAGACATTCCATGGTTATTACTTTTGGTTCTTTTTGAACCATTCCTGTACTTCATTGGCGAGACTTTCGGTTTAAAAGCGGTGAACTCTCCCACACTTGGAGCCATCGTAATAGCAACAATACCTATTTTTTCTTTGATTGCCGGTATCTGGATTTACAAAGAAAAAATCTCAATGCTTAATATTTTCGGAATAGCAATAACTCTCCCCGGAATACTTCTAGTGATGCTTGAAAACGGATGGGGCAACGGAGCCCATCTTAACGGGGTGATACTCTTATTTCTTGCTGTCTTCTCTGCAACCGGATATTCTGTTGTTGTAAAAAGACTTGCATCCAGATATAACAGCTATACGATAGTCACATATCAGAATATAATAGGCCTGGTTTATTTTCTGCCATTGTTCCTCTCTTATGACTTTAGCAGCTTCTCTCCGGAAAAATTCTTCACAACAGAAATTATCCTTCCTGTAATAGCCTTGGCTACCCTTTGTTCTGGCTTGGCATTCATACTTTTTGTAAATTCAATAAAGGTTCTTGGTGTTGCCAGAACAAATATATTCACATCGTTAATACCTGCCGTTTCCGCTTACGGAGCTTATATGTTAGGTCAGGAAAGCATGAGTATCAGCAAAGTCGCCGGAATAATAATAGTTATATCAGGAGTCATCATAGCACAAAAAGAGAAGAAGGCTATTTCTGCCTGAGACTTAACTGGACCCGACCCCTTTTAAAATCCACTTCAATTACCCTTACATTTACATGCTGTTGAAGTTTGACAACTTCTGCAGGATTTGATATATACCTGTCGGCCATCTGTGAAATATGTATAAGTCCGTCTTGTTTAATTCCTATGTCAACAAATGCACCAAAATTTGTGATATTGGTAACAATTCCTGGGAGTACCATGTCTACGCGAAGATCTTCTATTGTTTGAATGTCAGGCGAAAACTCCATTACTTTTGCTAATTGACGGGGATCTCTTCCTGGCTTGGCAAGCTCCACCATAATATCATTTAATGTTGGAAGTCCCACATCTTCTGTGATATAATGCTTTATATCAAGCTGTTTTCTTATTGATTCATCCTTGATAATTTCAGATATCGACCGTTTTATATCCTTAGCCATCTTCTCGACCAATGCATACCTCTCTGGATGGACAGCAGAATTATCAAGAGGATTCTCAGCATCAGGTATCCTTAAAAAACCGGCACACTGTTCAAAAGCCTTATCTCCAAGACGTTTTACTTTTTTAAGTTCAAGACGTGATTTGAAAGGACCATTTTTGTCCCGGTAATCAACAATACTCTGAGCAATAGATGGCCCAATGCCCGAGACATAGCTCAGAAGATGCTTGCTGGCAGTGTTCAGGTTAACACCGACTTTATTGACACAACTTTCAACAGTGTTATCCAGCATCTCTTTTAAAAGAGACTGATCAACATCATGCTGATATTGTCCGATGCCAAGTGATTTAGGGTCAATCTTCACCAATTCTGCAAGTGGATCCATTGCTCTTCTCCCTATTGAAACAGCACCTCTGACAGTAACATCATAGTCGGGAAACTCCTCTCTTGCAACCGGTGAGGCTGAATAAACAGATGCACCGTCTTCACTGACTGCATAAACCTGAATTGATGGAGGCAAGGCAATTTTCTTTATAAACGATTCTGTTTCTCTACTTGCTGTGCCATCTCCTATTGCAATCACCTCGATTTTATATGACTCAACTAAGTTTGAAATCTTTTTTATCGAGGATATTTTATCATTCTGCGGCGGATGCGGGAAAATAGTGTCATTATGAAGTAATCTTCCTTGTGCATCTAGACATACCACCTTACATCCAGTCCTGAACCCGGGATCAATCGCCAGAACCCTCTTTTGTCCAACAGGAGGAGCAAGTAAAAGTGCAGTTAGATTCTCACCGAAGACTTTTACGGATTCCAGGTCTGCTTTCTCCTTTGCTATGCGCAAAGCCTCATTCTCAATAGAAGGATTCAGGAGTCTTTTGTATGAATCGTCTATTGCACTTTCAATCTGCTGAAGCGAACTTTTACTATAACTTTTGTTTTTTTGCAATACATGCTTCTTGACTATTTCCAGAGATTCAGTTGTATCTGGCTCAATCTTAAGAACAAGCTCGCCATCCTTCTCTCCTCTAAGAATGGCCAATAGTCTGTGAGATGGGATATTGCCAAGATTGCCGCTAAAGTCAAAATAGTTTTTGTACTTGCTTGAATCTTCATCCTCTATTTTCTTTTTGGGAGAGGAGTATATCTTAGCCTTCCGCAAATAACTGTCTCTTAACTGTTGCCTTATCACAGGATGTTCACTTATCCATTCTGCCATAATATCCCGGGCACCGGCTAGAGCCTTCTCAACACTTTCTATTGTATCATTTAAATATTTATATGACTCCTTTTCGCAATCGTCAACTTTACATGAATATATGATCTCTGCTAATGGTTCTAGTCCATTCTCCCTGGCAACAGATGATTTCGTCTTTCTCTTCGGTTTATATGGTAGGTATATATCCTCAAGCTGGTTTAAATCCAAAGTATTCTCAATAGACAGTCTCAAATCTTTGGTCATCTTTTCCTGCTCTTCTATACTTTTTATAATAGCAGCCTTCCTTTTGTCCAATTCAATGAACCTGGTATAGTAATGCTTAATTTCAGAAACCTGGACTTCATCAAGTGCACCTGTCCTCTCTTTTCTGTATCTTGAAATAAAAGGAATTGTGGCTCCCTCATCAAAAAGTTGGATACAATGTTCAACCTGCCATCCAGAAATGGACATTGTAGTGCAGATATATTTAATATATAGACTATTCATGTGAAACTTGTTGTAGCTGTTCCCTATAAGCAAAGAAAATCTTGGATTTCGATACAAATCCCTTATAGTGACCCTCCAAATCTATCACCGGAAGGTTCCAGGCTTTGCTCTCCTCGAATTTTTTCATAACAGATTCCATCTTTTCTCTTTCATACACATAAGCGGGAGGTTCTACCATTATATCAGAAATCTGTTTTGTGTCATAAAGTGAAAGATCAAACATAATGTGACGAATGTCGTCCAGTAATATGATTCCGGCAAAATAGCCCTCTGAAGTCACAACCGGAAATATGTTTCTTTTGCAGTTTGCAATAACATTTACAAGATCTCGTAGATATCTTTGAGGTTCAATTGTAATGAAATCTGTTTCAATCAAATCTGATGTCTTTAATAAAGTCAGTACTGCTTTATCACTATCATGGGTCAGCAGATCTCCTTGATTGGCTATTCTTTTTGTATATATAGAGTAGGTTTCAAACCTTCTCATTGTAGCAAATGATACTACTGAAGAGATAATAAGAGGCAACAACAACACGTAACCGCCAGTAATCTCTGCTATCAAGAATATTGCCGTCATCGGAGCCTGCATAACTCCTGCCATAAGACCTGCCATTCCAACAAGAGTAAAATTCGCTTCCGGAATGTCATATCCTCCTGCTAAATTTACAATCCGGCTAAAAACAAAACCCACTAATCCTCCGACAATAAGAGTCGGCCCGAAGGTTCCTCCTACTCCTCCACCAGCATTTGTCAAAGACATAGCTAACACCTTAAGGATCAGCACGGCTAAAAAGAAAATTGGAATCGCCCATGGATTTGAGAGAATACTACCGAAAATTGTAGTTCCAATTGCTTGGTCAGTATTGTTATTTAATAAAGATGTCAAAGAATCATACCCCTCTCCATATAATGGTGGAAAAAGAAAAATAAGCAGACCAAGGGACAGCGCTGATATCATCCATCTCACATATGGTCTTTTTATCAGTCTTATCTTATCTTCCATATATAAGGTAGTTCTCATAAAATAAAGTGAGAATGCCCCACAGACAACCCCAAGAATTATGTAAAATGGAATATTCCTCATATCAAATGCCTGGATGCTGTTAGTAAATACAACCGATTCTCCAAGAAAAAGAAATGATATAGTAGTTGCAGTTACAGCAGATACAAGCAATGGGACAATTGAGGTCATTGATATATTAAACATCAGTATTTCAAGAGTGAATAATATACCGGCAAGAGGAGCTTTAAAAATTCCGGCTATAGCTCCTGCTGCTCCACAACCGAGTAGAATGGTCATGTTTTTATATGAGAGTCCCAGTTTTTGTGCAAGATTTGAACCTATTGCAGCTCCTGTATAGACTATAGGAGCCTCAGCACCTACAGATCCGCCAAATCCAATGGTAAGAGAACTGGAGACTATGGAGCTCCACACGTTATGAGCTTTTATTCTTGACTCATGTTTTGCAACAGCTTTAAGAACCTTTGTAACACCATGACTGATATTATCCTTGATAATATACCTTACAAATAACATCGAAACCAGCATCCCCACACCAGGATAAACAAGATATAGCCAACTTTCGGAGGATCCATTGAACCACCCTTTAAGAAGCATGCTGATATAATGAATCGCATATTTGAGAATAACCGCAGCCATCCCGCTGCATAACCCGACAATAAGTGCCAATAAGAGCATTTTATTACTCTCGGGCATCTCATTGATCTTGTGTTTCAGATTGTCCGATATTACTGCCATATTAAACACGAAAATACAAAAAAAGGCTGAATAAATACCCAGCCTGATAAAAGTTGAATGCAGGAAAACAGATTAGTCTTCGGGTTCTTCCTCATCTGCAAAAGCAGGTGCTGTATCGTCATCTGGAAATTCATCCGGTTCATCTCCGTCTTCATCAGAGATGCCCGAACCAAATAATCCTTGCTCTGCATCCTCATAGTCATCAATTTTGACATCTATTTTTACAAGATAAATAGCATCGGGAACTTCTAGCGAAATTGCATAGAAGAAAGTTCCATCAGGTTTATCGACCTTGAAAATCTCTCCCATATAATCCGCATAGCCCTTTGGATATTTCTCTTTAAATGCAGCCATAAGCTCAGGGCTCATGTTAGCGTAACTTATTACAGCTCTGCGTTTTGTCGAATTCATTTTAGTAGTATTACTCTTCTTATCCATTACTAAAGTGGGTTCAATACTGTTTGGGCTGCAATTATAGTGCAAATTTTTATATTACAATCCATTTTAACTCTTTTTCTTAAAAAAAAATGATTTTTGTCTTAATTTCTCTATAGGACTTCTTTCTACATATATATTTTTCAATGTTTTAGGGTCTATGCCCGTATAATATGCAACAGAAGATCTAGTCATTGGGGTTGGGGTGAAATCTTGGACTTGGTCTAAAGAGATACCCGATAAATCCGGATTTTCAGATAATGCTCTCATATCTTTCATTTTACAACCAGGATGACTTGAAATAAAATATGGAATCAACTGATATTTTAAATGCGCCGCTCTGGTTATTCTTTCAAACTCTGATTTTAGAAACCTGAATGAAGAAAATGAAGGTTTCCCCATAATATCCAGGACACTCTTTTCTGTATGCTCCGGGGCAATCTTTAATCTCCCGGAAGTATGCTTTGTAACAAGCTCTGTAAAGTAGTTACGGCATGTTTCATCAAGATACCCTCTTTCATTTAGTATCAGATCATATCTTATACCACTGCCTATAAAAATCTTTCTTACTCCTTCCACATTTTGAACACTTTTGTATAATTCAATAAGAGGAGAGAGATCCCGATTCAAGTTCTTACACAGTGTCGGAAAAATACAACTGTCTCTTTTGCAATTATCACATAAATCCATATCCTTTCCCTTCATATTATACATATTGGCAGTAGGTCCCCCTATGTCTGAAATAACACCTTTGAATTCGTCCATCGATGCCATTTTTGAGACCTCTGAAAGAATAGAATTCAGAGACCTGGATTGTACAAACTTCCCCTGATGAGCAGAGATTGTACAGAAGCTGCATGACCCAAAGCATCCCCTATGAGTGTTAACCGAAAATTTAATCATCTCATAAGCAGAAATTTGTTTGTTCTTGTACCTCGAATGTGGTTTGCGTGAATATGGAAGGTCATAATATGAATCAAGCTCTTCTGAAGATGGTAGGTCATAAGGTGGATTTACATGAACAAACTTATTACCCGAAGGTTCTACAATGTGTTTCGGATGCAAAGAGTTGGACTCTCTTTCAATAACATTGAAATTCTCAACAAAAGCCATTTTACTCTTCAGGCACTCTTCGTATGAGTGCAAAAGCTCTCTGTTTTTTTCGCCATTATCCTCATATTCCGCAACATAAGCAATCTGTGGAGTTAAATACAACTCCTGCATTGTGGCACCGAATTTTATTTTTTCGGCTATATTTATAATTGATTTTTCTCCCATTCCATATACTAACAGATCCGCACAGGATTCTATAAGTATCGATGGTTTTAGCGAATCTTTCCAGTAATCATAATGGCAAAACCTCCTTAAAGATGCTTCTACCCCACCTATGATAACAGGTATATCGGGATAGAGTTTCTTCAAGATTCTTGTATAGACCGTAACAGCGTAATCTGGCCTCTGCCCTGCCTTTCCTTCCGGAGTATATGCATCATTGCTTCTTAGCCTTTTGTTTGCCGTGTAATGATTTATCATCGAATCCATCACACCTGCATTGACTCCGAAAAAAAGCCTTGGTTCACCTAACTTCTTAAAGTCCCTGAGATCATCCCGCCAGTTTGGTTGAGGAACGACAGCGACTCTGTATCCTTCATTCATAAGGACTCTGGCAATTACCGCTGTTCCGAATGAGGGGTGATCAATAAACGCATCTCCGGAAAAGATTATAATGTCAATATAATCCCATCCAAGAGTCTCTACCTCTTTTTTAGAGGTTGGGATGAAATTATCGGTATTAAGATCCATTTTACATTCTTTCAGGTAGTGTTATACCAAGTATACCCATCCCTTTTGAAAGCACTTTTGCAATTTGAAGAATCATCATAAGTCTCTGATCTCTTAAATTTTTATTAGCCTCTTTGAGAATTGAGATTTCGTGATAATACTGATTGAACTCCTTGGCAAGGTCATAGCAATAATTTGCAATGATTGCCGGAGAGTGCTCGTTGCCACCTTCGGCAATCTTATCCGGGAAGGTGTTCAGGAGTTTTATAATCTGTATCTCCTTCTCACTGAAAACAGCACCGGATAAAGATGGAGTGTATCCAAGTTCAACAGCTTTCCTCAATATTGATTTTATCCTTGCATGAGTGTATTGTATGAACGGACCAGTATTCCCGTTAAAATCTATCGATTCTTTAGGGTCAAAAAGCATTGTTTTTTTTGGATCTACCTTAATAATAAAATATTTTAAAGCTCCCAAGCCTAATATTTCAAAAAGCTCATCCTGATCTTTTTTCGACAGATCCTCCAATTTTCCTAACTCAAGGGAGGTCTCCCTCGCGGTTGCCACCATATTTTCTATAAGATCATCGGCATCTACGACAGTTCCCTCTCTTGACTTCATCTTCCCTTCAGGAAGTTCAACCATACCATACGAGAGATGGTAAATAGAATCCGACCAGTCGAAACCTAGTTTCTTCAATATAAGTTTAAGAACCTGAAAATGGTAATTCTGCTCATTACCCACCACATAAATATGTTCATCCAGCTTGTACTCCGAGAAACGTTGATGAGCAGTACCCAAATCCTGAGTCATGTAGACAGATGTGCCATCTGACCTTAATAATAATTTTTCATCCAGTCCGTCTGCTGTGAGGTCACACCAGACAGATCCGTTATCTTTTTCGTAAAACACTCCCTTTTTGAGCCCCTCGTTAACAAGAGTCTTACCCAGAAGATATGTCTGCGATTCATAGTATGTCTTGTCAAACTCTACACCCAATCGTTTGTATGTGGTATTAAATCCATCATAAACCCACGAATTCATTGTAGACCACAAATCCCTGACATTCTTGTCTCCCTCTTCCCATTTAACAAGCATACTCTGTGCATCTTGTAGAATGGGAGCGGACTTCTCGGCCTCTTCCTTTGGAACTCCTGTTGACACCATCTGTTCCACCTCTCTCCTCAAAGCGTTGTTAAATGCAACATAATATTTTCCCACTAAATGATCTCCCTTAATTCCGGAAGTCTGAGGCGTCTCTCCATCTGCTTCTCTCTGCCAGGCTAGCATTGATTTGCAAATATGTATCCCTCTGTCGTTTACCAAATTTACTTTAATAACATTGTGACCGTTTGCTTCAAGTAACTTGGCCACTGACCAACCAAGAAGATTGTTTCTTATATGCCCCAGGTGTAAAGGCTTGTTAGTGTTTGGTGAGGAAAACTCAACCATAACATTCTTTCCGGAAGGTTTAGCCTGTCCGAAATCAGAGCTTTCAGCAATGGCACAAAAAGAATCGTACCAAAAACCAGAGGAGAGTTTTATATTTAAAAAGCCCTTTACGACATTGAAGGATTCAACCTCTGGCGAAATTTGCTTTATAACAGTACCGACCTCAAGGCCTGTCATTTCCGGTGTTTTCTTTGAATATTTCAACAGAGGGAACATCACAGCAGTAATGTCACCTTCAAACTCTTTTCTGGTTGCTTGCGTCTGAAAAATCTCTTTTCCGGCTTCAATACCATATAGTGTAAAGACTGCCTCTTTTAATTTTTCTGTAATAAGGAGTTCAGGATTCATAAATTATTTGTTGTTAGCAAAGTATTTTTTCATCTCCCTCTTAACTTTAGGAGCGAGTAATATTAAGGTTATCATTGTTGGTATGGCCATTAAGGCATATGCGCTGTCAATCACACCTACCACTACATCGAGTGAGATAACAGCTCCTACAACCAACATTATTAAAAAGAAATAATTATAATAGTGAGCATATTTTGCACCAAAAAGATAGTTGGTGCATTTCACTCCATAGTACGAATATGAAAACATGGTTGAAAAAGCAAAAACTATTGCCATAAGCATAAGAAAATAGCTTCCAAGTCCAGGAATAGAGGCCTCAAAAGAGTTAATCGCCATCTGTATTCCCTGAATCTGAGAAACCTCATATTGACCATTTATCAGAATTGCCAAAGCTGTAAGCGTACAAACCAATCCTGAGTCTATTGAGGGACCTATCATAGCCACAAGCCCTTCTCTGACCGGTTCTGTGTTCTTTGAAGCCCCATGCATCATAGAGGCAGTCCCTACTCCGGCTTCATTTACAAAGGCAGCTCTCCTTGCGCCGATTACAATTGCAGAACCTGCAAGTCCTCCTAAACCTGCTTTAAACTCGAATGCCTGAGAAAATATACTATAAAACACATCTGGGACAACCGATAGGTTTGATATAATAATGTAGCCAACCAAGACAAAATAAAAACCGACCATACTTGGGACAAGTCTTGCAGAGACCTTGGATATCCTTTGAATTCCTCCCAGAACTACAACAGAAACGAGTAAACATATGAAAATGCCTATTCCAAATTTTAGTCCAAACGAACTCTCTATGCCATTAGGAACGACAAATGTTGCGATAAGAGCCTCTGTCAACTGATTCGCCTGCATAAGGCATAACGTTCCTATCAGTCCGAATATGGAAAAAAAGATAGCCATTGGTTTCCACTTTGGTCCCAATCCCTGAGTGATCATATACATAGGCCCCCCTTGAGGTTCACCGTAAGAGTCTTTTCCTTTAAACATTATTGTAAGAGTGCCTTCAAAGAATTTAGTAGCCATTCCAACCACAGCACTTACCCACATCCAGAATATTGTGCCAGGCCCACCCATAGTGATTGCCACAGCTACTCCTGAAATATTTCCCATTCCTACAGTAGCAGCAATCGCACTAGTCAATGCTTCAAAAGAACTAATCTGACCAGGAGCGTCATCCTCCTTTTTTTTCAATGATTTCAAAGCCCTTCCGTAATAGCGGAATGGCACAAAACCAGAGTAAATCAGAAATCCAAAACCTCCTCCAATTAATAATAAAAACAGGGGCATCCCCCATATCCAGTTGCTAAAATAGACAATCGCCGCACCGATTGTCCTCCAGAACTCTGTCATGTTAAGTTTAAAGTTAAATTTAGTTGTTCCACAAATATAGTTATTCCGAAGGATTGGACAATTTTAGTTTTTCTGCGGCATAGTTTATTGTAGTCCCTTGTATTATTAATGAAATCAATGTTACAAAAAATACAATATTAAACATATGTCCTGCATTTTCGAGCCCTGCTGTAAGCGGGTATGTTGCAAAAATTATTGGAACGGCACCTTTCAAGCCAACCCATGAGACATAGTGTTTTGCACGGTTTGAGATTTTTCTGAATGGTAAAAGGCATAGAAATACCGAGGCAGGTCTTGCTACAATAACCATTACAAAGGTAACCAACAGACCAATCATATATATGGATAACAACTCTTTAGGATTTACAAGCAGTCCCAGAGAGAGGAACATTACAACCTGGAAAAGCCAAGCAACGCTTTCAAAAAAACCGGATGCGTTCTCTTTAAATATGAATTTGGAATTTCCAATTACCAAACCGGCAATGTACACTGCAAGAAATCCGTTACCACTTATAAACTCTGTCGCTGAATATACAAAGAAAGCAAAGGCCAGAAGAAGAATATTGTATTGAGAAGGCGAAGGCAATATTATTTTTCGGGCAGTGAAAACAATGAGTTTACCTAAAACATAGCCACTTAAACCTCCTACACTAAGTTGAATCATCAGTTTTAACCCAAATCCCAAAACATCCATCTCGCCTGCCTGTACTACGCTTATTAACATGAGTGTAAGCATATATGCCATCGGGTCATTTGACCCACTCTCGAGTTCAAGAAATGGTCTAAGATTCTCCTTCAGATGTAACCCTTTGGATCTTAGAATAGAAAAAACCGAAGCGGAATCTGTTGATGACATTACTGCCGCAAGCAACATTGATTCAGGCAAAGAGAGTGTAATAAACCTATCGATTTCATTTGTAATGACATAAATGGCCCCACCCACAATAATAGTCGTGAAAAGCACGCCGAAAGAGGAAAGGATAATACCCGGAAAAATAATAGGTTTTATCTCTTTATAACTTGTATCAATCCCTCCGGAAAAAAGAATCATTGTTAAGGCAAGGATGCCTATAAACTGAGCAGAAGAAGCATTGTTGAACTGAATCCCCAAGCCATCGCTGCCAAAAAGCATCCCGATGATCAAAAAAAGAAGCAGGACAGGTACGCCAAAACGGTACGCTGCCCTGCTGGCAAAAATACTTATCAAAAAAAGGACTGATCCAGCTAGTAAAATATTCTGCAGATTATATAACATTATTGGAGTCCCCTGTTTTTAAGCAGCGGCTCAATACCTGGCTTCTTCCCTCTGAAATTGACATAGAGATTCATTGCTTCGTCCTGACCAGCTCTTTCAAGAATCTCCTTTCTAAATTTTAAAGCCACAGTTTTGTTGAAAATATCTCCTGTTTCAAGAAATGCCTCATATGCATCACTGTCCAGTACTTCAGCCCAGATATATGAGTAATAACCTGCTGTATAACCTCCTGTAAAAGTGTGTTGAAAATAAGTGCTTCTGTAACGTGGAGGTATTTGCGAAATTAGCCCTCTGTCTTTTAGCACTTTGTTTTCGAAAGACAGAACATCAAAATCTGAAGGAATATTTTTTAGAATGTGATAATCCATATCAAGCAATGATGCAGCAAGATACTCAGTTGTAACAAATCCTTGACCGTATTTGCCTGAATTAACCATTTTATCTATAAGCTCTTGCGGGATGACCTCTCCTGTCTTATAGTGCCTTGCATACTTCTTTAGCACTTGCGGCTCAAATGCCCAATGTTCCATGATTTGTGAGGGTAACTCTACAAAATCTCTCGTCAGTCCTCCAACTCCGCTGTAATGTACATTTTTAAGCAATCCGGCCAAAGCGTGACCAAATTCATGAAACATTGTTTCCGTCTCGTCTATGCTTAATAACGCCGGCTCATTTCCTGTCGGTCTTGTGAAATTCCCGACAATAATCATAAGTGGTGCTATTCTTTGTCCGTTTTTGTAGGTTTGAGAACGGAAACCACTGCACCATGCACCACCTCTTTTTTCACCCGGCCGTGCAAACATATCCATGAAAAGAATTCCAAGGTGTGAACCGTCAGAATCCTTACATTCAAATGCTGTTGCTTCTTCGTTTGGCAGTGGTACAGATTCAAGTTTTGAAAATGTTATTCCATATAGTTGATTTGCCACAAAGAATATTCCTTCTCTGACATTTTCAAGTTTAAAATATGGCCTTAGTATAGAATCACTCAGATTGAATTTCTTAACCATGCTTTTTTCAAAGTAATACCTCCAATCTTCCGCACTCAGCTCGTCCTTGAATCCCTCAGCTTCAGCTATGGATTTCATGTCTTTTAATTCATTTTTAGCTGAATTCAATGCAGGTTCCCAAAGTTTATTCAAGAGTTCGTATACAGCTTCAGGAGTTTTCGCCATCCTGTCATCAAGCTGATATTGGGCGAAATTATCGTAACCTAATATCTGCGCTTTTTTCAGTCGCAATGATATAAGCTTCTTAATAACCTCCTTATTGTCATTAATATTACCATTATTGCATCTATTAAGATAGGCATCCAGAATCAGTTTCCTTTGAGCCTTATTTTCAGATTGTTGCAAAAAAGGCATTATACTAGGATTGTCAAGGCCAAAAGCCCATTTCTCAGGAAGATTTAATTTGGCTGCACGTTCTGCAGCTGCATTTTTTAAAGATGCAGATATTCCTGTCAGGTCACTTTCATTATCTATTACAAGTCTGAAATTATTTGTCTCCGAAATGAGATTTTGTCCAAAAGTTAAATGAAGAGCAGCTATTTCCTCATTTATTATCTTGAGTTCTGTTTTTTTTGCTTCCGGAAGATTGGCCCCGCCCCTTTCAAAACCCTTGTATATCTCTGATACCAGCCTTTTTTGTTCTGGATTAAGTGCTAAAACATCTTGAGAATCATAAACAGCCTTTATCCTGTTGAACAATGCAGTGTTCATACTGATATTATTGAAATGTCTGCTCACTAAAGGGGAAAGTTCCTTAGCGAGAGACATAATTTTCTCGTTAGATTTTGTTCCCTGTATATTTGAAAATACTGCCGATACTCTCTCGAGAAGTTCTCCTGAGTTGTCATATGCAATAATTGTGTTATCAAATGTCGGCTGTTCTTTGTTGCTGACTATAGATTCAATTTCTGCGTCATGCCTTTTTATTGCCTCTAAATAGGCAGGCATAAAATGATCTGCCTTAATCTGATCAAAAGGAGGTATTTTATAGGGTGTATTCCATTCCGTCAAAAGAGGGTTCTCCTCCGGTTTGTCCTGGAATGCAGTAATGACAAAAAAGGCTGCTAACATCGGGATTAGTAGTTTTTTCATAATATATGTAGTTTAAATTTAGCCCAGGTAAGATTTCAGTAGTTTGCTCCTGGCACTATGTCTCAATCTACGGATTGCTTTCTCTTTGATCTGTCTTACTCTCTCTCTTGTAAGGCCAAAGTATTCACCAATCTCTTCCAGTGTCATCTCACTAGCTCCGATTCCAAAGAAATACTTGACAATATCCCTCTCTCTCTCTGTGAGAGTTGAGAGAGCCCTCTCAATCTCTTTGTTCAGGGACTCATTGACAAGCCCCCTGTCTGCATTTGGAGAATCATTATTTACCAGTACATCCAAAAGATTATTATCTTCCCCGTCAACAAATGGTGCGTCAACAGATACATGTCTGCCGGATACCCTTAATGTATCAGCAATTTTTTCCCTTGGAATATCAAGAATGTCAGCCAATTCTTCCGGAGACGGCATTCTCTCATTCTCTTGTTCAAATTTTGATAGAGCCTTGTTTATTTTATTAAGAGAACCAACCTGGTTTAGCGGAAGTCTTACTATTCTGGACTGTTCTGCAAGAGCTTGAAGAATCGACTGTCTTATCCACCAAACGGCATAGGAAATAAATTTAAAACCTCTTGTCTCATCAAATTTTTCCGCAGCCTTAATAAGCCCAAGGTTGCCTTCATTGATAAGATCCGGAAGACTAAGTCCCTGATTTTGATATTGCTTAGCCACAGACACAACAAATCGAAGATTTGCTCTGGTAAGTTTTTCCAAAGCCTCCTGATCTCCTTTTTTTATCCTCTGAGCTAGTTCTACCTCGTCTTCAACTGTTATTAATTCTTCTCTTCCGATTTCCTGGAGATACTTGTCCAGAGAGGCACTCTCCCTGTTTGTAATTGATTTGGTTATCTTAAGTTGTCTCATTCCAATATAATATCCTGCAAAAGTAAAACAAAATAGTTGAAGCAACAAAATTTAGACCCCTTTCACGAATAATCTATCTTACGATATTGCTTCCCTCTAATACAACTGACAGCTCCTTTTGTTTACCTTTCCGCAGAATTCCAACCTTAATACGGTCTTTAGGTCTGTATTTACTTATCTGTTCCTGTACTTCTGGAGATGAATTCACAGGTTTTCCATTCACAGATATTATTACATCTGACGCCTTAATACCGGCTTTATAGGCTGCCCCTCCATTCAAAACTTCTCCTATATAAACACCTTTTACATCTTTAATTCCCATCTCTCGGGCAAGTTCACTCGACATATCTTGCATTGTTATACCCAACATTGCTCTCTTAACCTCTCCGAAATTGACAAAGTCATTGACAATTTTCCTGGCAATTGAAGCAGGTACTGCAAAAGAGTAACCTGTAAAGGAACCTGTTCTTGATGCAATAGCGGTATTTATCCCGACAAGTTCACCTTTAATATTGACCAACGCTCCCCCACTATTTCCGGGATTGACTGCAGCATCTGTCTGTATAAATGACTCTATTTTAAATCCTTCATCATATGATGGCATGCTTCTACTTTTTGCACTTACGATACCTGCAGTGATTGTATTTGTCAGATTGTACGGATTGCCAATGGCAATAACCCATTCACCCAATCTCAATGCATCTGAATCGCCAAACTCTAGGTAAGGGAGTCCTGAAGCCTCAATTTTGACAAGTGCAATATCCGTTACTTCGTCTGCACCTATCAATCTTGCTTTGTAGCTCTTATTACTCTCAAGTGTCACAGATATCTCCTCTGCTCCTGACACAACATGACTATTTGTCACAATATAGCCGTCAGGGCTTATTATAACTCCAGAACCGGCACTTAACTGCTCTTTTTGAATGGATTGCGGATTTCCATTGCCAAAGAAGAAGTCAAACAAAGAATATGTCTGGACTGCACCTTTAGATAAAACCTTAACATGCACCACTGCTTTTACACAATTCTCCGCAGCAAATGTAAAATCAGGATATGACTGTTGTGCCAGGCTAACCCTGTTTACCTGGACTGCAGGAAGATCCATAGGAGCACTCTCCTTGCGATTTTCATAATAATTAATTACTACAACTGACGTGATACCACTAAACATCACCGATAAAATTATAACAAGTAGGGTCTTTCTCATAACTATATATATAAATTTTATTCTATATATATTTTTCAAATTATATGCCATAACTTATTTTTTTTATCTTTGTAAAAAATCTAATCTCATGAAGTTTGTAGTATCCAGCACAGAATTATTAGCACGCCTTCAATCAGTATCAAGGGTGGTTTCGTCTAAGAATACTATTCCTATTCTTGACAATTTTCTTTTTGTATTAAAAGATGGCTCACTAAGTATAACAGCATCAGACCTGGAGACAAGTCTCAAAGCTTCAATGAATATTGATAATATCTCAGAAGAGGGCGAGATTACCATCCCGGCCAAATTGTTAGTGGACTCTTTAAAAGAATTTCCGGATCAACCGCTTGAATTTAAGACAAATGCGACTTCTACTGCAATTGAGATAACTTGGGCAAGTGGAAATTCAAATCTTCCATGCACAACTTCTGATGATTATCCAACAATCGCAGAATTGTCCGGAGAATATACTGAGATTACAATCCCATCAGCAGCATTACTTGAAGGTATCAACAGAACTCTCTATGCAACTGCCGAGGAGGAGTTGAGACCGGTAATGAATGGAATTTTCTTCGATATAGATGTGGAAGAGACCACCCTTGTAGCATCAGACGCACATAAGCTTGTCTGTTACACAAGAAAAGATATCAAGTCTGAACAGAAATCCTCTTTCATCCTGCCTAAAAAGCCGGCATCAATTTTAAAAAACATACTTTCCAAGATAGACGAAAGTGTAAGAATTCGTTTTGACTCTAAGAATGCATATTTTGAATTTGATGCATTTGTTCTTGTTTGCCGTCTGGTTGAGGGTAACTACCCGGCCTACAGATCTGTCATACCAAAGAACAATGTCAATAAAATGGCAATAAACCGCCAGGATTTCCTTAATTGCACACGAAGGGTTGCTGTATGCTCAAACCAGGCAAGCAGTCAGGTTAAGCTTAAACTTTCATATAACCAACTTGTAATTTCAGCTCAAGATCTTGATTTCTCTATCTCTGCGAATGAGAGAATTACCTGCCAATATGAGGGTGATGCTATGGAGATCGGATTTAAGTCAACATTCCTTATAGAAATATTAAGTAACCTTCCATACACAGACATCTCTCTGGAGTTGTCCGACCCAACAAGAGCCGCTTTGATTCTTCCTGCCGGTCAACAAGATCCTAATGAGGAGATTCTCGCATTGATCATGCCTATGATGGTTAGTGCTTAAGCACATTTATCCAGATATGAAATTAAACTTGAAGAATCCCATACTCTTCTTTGACATAGAAAGTACAGGGTTGAATGTTGCTACGGACAGAATCGTAGAATTAAGTGTTCTCAAAGTGATGCCGAATGGAGATAGAGAAGTAAGGACCAGGAGGATTAATCCTACAATCCCCATATCTCCTGAAGCGCAAAAGATACACGGTATATCAGATGCTGATGTAGCTGACTCACCCACATTTAAGGAAATTGCCAAGAGTCTTGCCAATTTCATGTCCGGATGTGATTTTGCCGGTTATAATTCGACAAAATTCGATATACCTATGCTAGCAGAAGAGTTCCTGAGAGCAGGGGTATCATTCGATTTCAGAAAGAGAAAGATGGTTGATGTACAGACTATATTTCACAAGATGGAACAAAGGACACT
Organism: Rikenellaceae bacterium; assembly: GCA_034928745.1. Classification (GTDB taxonomy): domain Bacteria; phylum Bacteroidota; class Bacteroidia; order Bacteroidales; family UBA932; genus Bact-08. Next base: position 19,872 of record JAYFOS010000023.1, on the reverse strand, counting down.
CAGCGCGGCATATAAATTTTACTGCAACAAGGACCTTGACAATGCCCATTCGGCAGAGGCAGACACAATAGCTACACTTGAAGTATTGGAAGCACAACTCGATAGATACCCTGACACATTACAGAATGACATCAAGTTTCTTTCTGAATTTTCCACAAAATCAAAATTAGCCGACCACGCAGGAAGAGTTGCACTTAATGAGAAAAATGAGCCAATCTTTAACTTTGGAAAGTACAAGGGTAAAAGCGTAGAATCTGTTTTCAAGGCTGATCCCAGCTATTACTCTTGGATGATGAACGGCGATTTCACCCTGGACACCAAACAAGTTATTACCGAACTTAAAATAAAGTTTGACAGCAATAAACTTTTATGAATATAGCCGTCTTTCCGGAAAAAAGCGGAGAATTTTATTTCAAGCCTGACAATACGCTGGTTAAGGATGGTTCTGATTATTTTGTCCCGGATATTGTAGACTCCCTCTATGCATCTGCTGCATTTGTAGTCAGGATACAAAAAGCAGTCAAGTATACATCAGCTGACTTTGCCGGGAGATATTACAGCGAAATTGCCTTTGGATGTATCATATATCCGTATAACCTTATTAAGGCAAGTACTCCATTGTCGTCAGGATTAGCCCTTGCATTGGACCATACAGCTTACGTAACTGATAAGTATGCAGAAAAAGCAGGACTTTCAGGCGAAATATCTTTCCGTTTTGGGAAAAAAGAGTTCCTGATTACAGTGAGTGACGAGCATCTGAAAAAAGCCGATAAGGCTGTAGAGAAAGTATCAAAATATTGCTCCTTGAAAAGTGGAGACTTGATATTTATTGAACTCTCAGATATGTCTAAAATAAATAAAAATGAAGAGGTTTCAATCTTCTATTCAGAGTCGTTGTCTTTTAACTTTCTTATCAGATAGGCAGCTTCCCTTCCAGCTGTATAACCAGTAGAAAAAGCAATCTGCAGATTATATCCACCAGTATCTCCATCAAGATCTATGACCTCTCCGGCAAAAAATAAGTTTGGGAACTTTCTGGAAACCATTTTCTTTGCCACAATCTCATCCAAAGAAACACCTCCAGCTGTTATTACTGCCCTTTCGTAAGAAGTATAACCCTTGACAACCATTTTCCACTCCTTCATAAAAGCGGCAATCTCGTCAGCAATCTTGACATCTGCAACATTCAGCGAAGAGAATCTCTTCGGCATATAAGAAATAAATGTATCCAATAATTGTTCTGGCATATAATGTCTCAGTAGTCGCCTGATGTTTTTATCTGCTTCTATATCTTTGAATAGCCTTGATGATAAAGTTGATTTATCGACACCCGGTTTCAAATCTATAACAACAAAAACCTTCTCTCCATTTATTAAAGCCTTCACAGCCCTCCTACTTACCTTATAACCGATTGAACCCTCCAATCCGTTATCAGTGAATTCCAACTCTCCCATTTCATTTTGAACAAGATCCTTACCAACAAACAGTGATAATTCCACGTTTTTAAGCACCAGCCATTTCAGAGGTAAATAGTCAAAATCCGGTTTTAAGGCAGTCAATGATGGATGACACTCTTTGAGCGAGATACCTAGATTCATGGCAAACTTATAACCATCTCCATCTGAGCCCGTTGATGGATAAGAGAGTCCGCCTGTTGCAATAATTACGGCTTCGGCATCTTCTTTATATACTTTTCCACCGCTCTCGTAAACGACCTGCTTTATATAGCCTCCGTCATGTAATATTTCTCTTACGATTGTGTTGTATCTGATTTCAACTCCCAACAATTTCAAGTGAGAGATAAGTTTTTCAACTACGTCAGATGCAACCCCGGACTCGGGATAAACCCTGTCTCCTCTTTCCACTAAACATTGCAATCCGATACTTTCAAAAAAACTTATGGTCTCCTTATTGGAAAATGCAAAAAAGGAGTGTTTAAAAAAATTTGCATTTGGGTGAATATGCGAAGAAAACTCATTCCAGTCCTTAGTATTTGTAATGTTACACCTGCCTTTACCTGTAATCCGGATTTTTCTACCTGCCTTCTCCATCTTCTCCAACAAAAGAACCGAAACTCCATTCTTTGCAGCAGCGACAGCTGCCATCATACCTGCAGCACCTGCCCCGACAATTATCAACTCTCTTGTTTTCATAATACAAATAAAGCTAATTAAAGTAAATAAAACAATCCGCCCTTAAATTAATTAAAGACGGATCGGGTTGATTTCAAGAGCATTAATTGTATTCCAAAGGAGGTTCCTTACCGGTTATAACTGCTAAGGCATTTTCAGCCAATGCCGACATCTCGTCTTCTCCTGGGTAAACCTTGACTGGTGCGATAAATCGCACCATTTCTTCTATTTTTCCTATCAGTTTGGTATTATGAGCCACACCTCCAGTAAGAAGTATGGCATCTACCTTGCCTTTAAGGACAGCAGCACATGCCCCGATCGACTTAGAAACATTAAATGCAAAAGCATCTGATAGAAGAATAGCTTTCTCATCACCCTCCTCAACTCTTTTTTCAACTATGTTGAATGAGTTAGTGCCTAAATGGGCTACAAGACCACCCTCTCCGGTAATTATTTTAGAAATTTGAGAAAAAGTATATTTTCCCGAAAAGCAAAGTTCTGCAAGAGCATAAGCCGGCAATGTGCCAGATCTCTCAGGAGAGAATGGTCCCTCTCCGTTTAGGGCATTATTGACATCTATCACCTGTCCTTTTTCATGAGCTCCGACCGACACTCCACCTCCAAGATGTGCAATGATAAGATTAAGATCTGAATAAGACTTTCCTATTGAAGCAGCATATCTTTTTCCTATTGCCTTATGGTTGAGAGCGTGAAAAATAGAAATACGGCTAAAAAGGGGATGACCGGCAATTCTTGCTACCGGGATAAGCTCATCCACAACTATCGGATCTGCGATATAAGCCTTACAGCCTGGAATTGATTTTGCCATATCTGCAGCGATAATTGCGCCCAGATTGCTTGCATGTTCTCCTCTCTGTGGATTTCTGAGATCTAAAAGCATCCTTTCATTTACCTCATAAGTCCCGGATTTTATAGGTTTGAGCATTCCACCCCTTCCCACTACAACGGAAAGAGAACTGATGGACACAGCATGTTTTTCTAATGCTGATAAAATGACACTCTTTCTGAATTCGAATTGATCAGCAACATTACTGAATGGAGAAAGTTCCTCATTTGTATGTCTTAGTGTCTCTGTAAAAATATTCCTTACATCTTCAAAAACGGCAATTTTAGTAGATGTGGAACCCGGATTTATAACTAAGATCCTGTATGGCATATCAATATTAATTTGCAGTTAAGGCAGCTAGTGCTATAGAGTTAAGTTTTGTATCAATACTGTCAGATCTGCTGGATAGAACACATGGTGCCTTAGCTCCTGCAACTATTGCGGCTTGTTGTGCTCCTGGACATAACTGCGTATTGGTCTTGTAGAAAACATTAGCGGACTCTAAATTAGGGAATACCAGACAATCGGCATCACCGGCAACAGGACTTACAAGTTTTTTGACAGCTGCGGCCTCTTTGGAAATAGCAACGTCGAGAGCCAACGGTCCGTCAACGACACAACCTACAATCTGCCCTCTGTCAGCCATTTTTGATATTATTGCGGCATCCACGCAGGCAGGCATATGTGGCAACATCTGTTCTGTCGCACAAATGATTGCAACTTTAGGTTTCGATATACCTATTGCTTTAGCTGTCCTGACAACATAATTTGTAATAGCAATCTTCTGAGTCAGATCCGGTGCAGGAATAACAGCAATATCCCCAATAACCAAAAGCTTGTAATATTGCGGATTTGCAAGTACAGTAACGTGGCTCAGGACGGCTTTAGGAGGAAGCAAACCTTTCTCTTTATTGAGAATAGCTCTCATATACTTATCTGTGGAACACAGACCTTTCATAAGGATATCTCCCTCTCCGGCATTTATCAAATCCACAGCCATTGAAACTGCCCTAAGCTCGTCATCGTTAGGAACGATTCTGAAAATAGAAGGGTCAATTTTTTCGTGAGCACAGACTTGACGTATCTTCTTCTCGTCACCGACAAGTGTTGCTTCGACCAATCCTGCTTCTACAGCCAATTTAACTGCATTAATTGTGTGATCATCAACAGCCCAGGCTGCTACTAGCCTTTTTTTGGGCCTGCTCCTCAAATTTTCAAAAATTTGTTCAAAAGAGTTAATCATATCTCTATTATTTAAATATTTCAGTTTTTTTCACTTGTGACTATATTCATGGTATCCTGTGCAATGACCAACTCCTCATTGGTTGTCACAGTTACCATCTTTACTTTTGATTCAGGTTTTGAAAGTATAACATCTTTACCTCTTACACCTTTGTTTGCATTAATGTCAAAGTCCAGTCCCATATATTCCAGATGTGTCCCTACCATCTCCCTGATGTGAGGGTCATTCTCTCCGATACCTCCAGTAAAGACAATCAGGTCAACTCCATTCATTGCGGCAGTGTAAGCACCAATATATTTGAGAACCCTGTAATACAGCAGATTGAGAGCAAGTATCGCTCTTTCATCACCCTTGGCAGCTGCTGTTTCTACATCTCTTGCATCAGATGACTTTCCAAATATTCCCAGAAAGCCGCTTTTTTTGTTTAGTACTTGATTTATACCAGCAGCATCAAGTCCCTCTTTCTCTTGAATATAAGTAACAATTCCGGCATCAATATCGCCACATCTAGTACCCATTATAACTCCTTCAAGAGGTGTGAAGCCCATTGAAGTATCGATGGATTTACCATTTTTAATGGCTGTAATTGATCCCCCGTTACCCAAATGACATGTGATAATCTTTGAATTTTCATAATTAATACCAGTCAGATTGCAAGCTTTTTTTGCCACAAACTTATGGCTTGTACCGTGAAAGCCATACCTTCTGATCTTATAAGTTGTATAGTATTCATAAGGGATCGGGTACATGTAAGCATAATTGGGCATTGTTTGGTGAAAAGATGTGTCAAAAACGGCAACTTGCTTCTTTCCCGGCAAGAGAGTCTCTATTGCATATATTCCAAGTAAGTTTGCAGGATTATGTAGAGGAGCAAGTTCACAAAGCTTCTCTATCTTTTCAATAACTTCTCTATTTATCAATGTGCTGCAATTAAAAAATTCACCTCCGTGTGCAACTCTATGCCCCACAGCCTGAATCTCCTCCAGCGATTCCAATATACCGAGTTTTTTATCAATCAAGATATCAAGGACCTTACGAATACCAACCGTGTGGTTTTCAATTGGCAACTCTAGTTCATACTTTTCTCTTCCTTCAACTTTATGTGTTAAAATTCCACTTTCAAGACCGATTCTCTCAACAAGACCCTTAGCCAAAAGAGAATAGTCAGAATTGCCTCTCATATCAAGAACCTGATACTTGATTGAGGAGCTACCACAATTCAGTACTAATAAAATCATATATGTAATTAAAATTTAAATTTTCTATGAAAATTGGAAGAAATAAAGGACAAAGTTATTAATAATTGCTTATTTTAATCTATAAATAGTAAAAAATATTCTATTTTTACATTAAAAGTAGAGGCGATGGAAAGTGGAAAGGTAGGAATTATTTCCAACATAGACATTTTAAAGCGATCCCCACTATTCATACCGACAATGGTTTATCTTTTGGGGATTCTGATTGGAAGCAGATATTATATCGAGTTCAAATATCTGTATAAGATAGTTTTATTTGTAATACCAATTGTTATCTTCATATTGAAGAGAGGATACAGAAAAAGAGGATTTCCAACTGACACACTATTACCGGCCTTACTCTATATATCCTTATTATTTGCAGGTTGGATAAATATTGGCACTTCCGGATTTCTTAAAATGAGATCCGAGTACTCAAAGGTAGCCTACATAGAATCCTTGGAGACAAATTGTAAGATATCAGGAACAATTATTGAGAAAGCCCGAAGTATCCAGGCTGAAGTCACTCTCGTTGACTTTAAAGAAAAAATGCTTCTATATATTGATAAAAAAATCGGAGTTGAATCCATCGGTATTGGTGACACCTTACAATGCCTTATAAAACCTAAAAGAATCCGGAACTATCCCGGTTCAACTTTTGACTACATAAGATATATGGAAGAGAGAGGGGTTTTCTGTACCTCATATGTCAAGGCAACTGATTTAATTATAAAAAAAGTAAGAAACCCGACACTTTTAGAAAGAGTATCGAGGTTGAGAGAGTGGTATGTAAAAAGCTTGATTAAGGGCAATAATTCTCAGGAAAGCGGAATCCTTGTATCACTTACAGTCGGTGATAAATCCCATATTAGCAGTGACACAAGAGAATCATTTTCAAAAGCAGGGACGATGCATTTAATGGCCGTCTCAGGGCTACATATCAGCTTTATTTTTGCATTCGTATCAGCTCTGTTCTCTTTGTTGGGGAAGGGAAGAAATGGTATGATAATGAAATTTTTAATATCCTCGATTTTTATATGGGGGTATAGTGCTTTGGTAGGTTTCTCCCTATCCACGATAAGGGCTTCCATAATGGCAACAGTATTTGAACTCTCGTCAATTACAGAAAGAAATGGTAGCGGATTAAACGCGCTTTCCCTAAGTGCCTTAATTATAACCTTAATAAAACCTCAGTCACTATTTGATCTCGGATTTCAACTCTCTTTCTCTGCTATACTGTCAATTATTTTCATATACCCTTACCTGAATAATCTGTTGTTATCAGGTAAAAAACTATTTAAATATATATGGAACATTCTAGCAATGTCTATAGCATGCCAGATCGGGACATCATTAATAACAATAAGTAATTTTAATACTATTCCCGTATACTTTCTACTTACAAATGTCATAGCAATACCTCTGTCTGGAATAATACTATATATTGCTCTCTTGCATGCCCTGGCTATGTGTGTGGGTTTTCATGCAGATCTCATTATGGGGATTCTTCTATATTTAACCCAATTCCTGGGATGGATTATGGAGAGAGTTGAGGCATTACCTTTTTCAACAATAAACTGCTCTTTAAACAATCTGCAAGCAGGAATAGTATTGTTTTTTTTCGTTGTTATTTTCTTTTATATACCTAAGAATTTTACAAAAAAATGATATTCTATGATGTAACCGGGCACTTTTAAATAGTAAATTTCAAGTAACAATCGACTCTAGACAAGCTAACACCCACTTATACAATTCATTATGTCAAGAAAAATAATTGTGATAAAATTTTCGTAATTCAGTTTTTTATTTAACTTTGTGTTGTTAACTAAACATTTACTTATTAATTATTTACTACCGTTTCCATGAACATTTTTGTTTCAAGCTTAAGTTTCCGTGCTAAGAAGGAGGATTTAGCCGAACTATTCACACCTTATGGCGAAGTTACTTCTGCCAGGATTATTTTTAACAGAGAGACCCGTCGTTCTAAGGGATATGGCTTCGTTGAAATGCCTAATGATCAAGAGGGCAATGCAGCGATCTCAGCACTTAACGGAGCTGAGCACATGGGCCGCACTATCAACGTGGCACTGGCTAATGACCGTCCTGTAAGAGTAGAGGCAGAATAAGGTACTTTTTGTATATCGGAACAAAGGTTGTCCAGAAGAGGGCAACCTTTTTTATTATATATTGTCTGTCAGCTTCTGGACAAGCTTGAAATGAGAAAGGAATTCACGTGCAAAAACGCGTATTACGGTGTAGGCAGGTATTGCAACCAACATCCCGATGATGCCGGCTATACTGCCTGCGATCAAAATAACAATAAAGATTTCCAAAGGATGAGCCTTTACACTGTTGGAATATATAAATGGCTGAAATACGAATATATCAATTAAGTGAGTAATTATAAAAATCAATATCACAACAATAATAAAAGAGCTGGCTCCCGGAGTGTTTACGCCATACTCGACAAAAGCCATTACAGTACCAAACGCACCTCCGGTTAAAGGACCGATATACGGAATGACATTCAACACTCCTGCAAGGAAAGATACAGCTATTGCCAATGAAAGGCTGACTCCACCTATAAAATGCAATGCCAATGAGTTGATTGTTGTAATAAGTATTGCCTCCAGGCTAATTCCTATAAAATAACGGGCAAGAAGCTTGTTAATCGAAGATAGTGCCCTGGAAACATTACTGACATATTTATCTGGAAAAAGTGCAAGTACCATTTCATTAAACATATTCTCCTCCTTAATAAAAAAATAGGTAATGAAAATTATTACAAACACCGCCAGACTAAATTCTATAATTATAGATGCCAAAGAGTTAAAAACCTCAGTAATAACTCCTACATTTACCATGTTTTCGAATTGGCTTACAACGACACCTTCTACCCTGAATGAGGGATCTAAAGCGGGAAACCACTTATGAAGAATATCATTGAACTGGTTTAGTGGCTGAGACAACTCCTCTCCCAAGGCAGGAAAATCAATAGTACTTATACTTGACATCAACTGACCGACCAAGGGTGTTATCAAAAAGAAGAGACTAAAGAAAACAGACACCAGAGCTATCAATGTTATACCTGCCGCCAAGCTATTGGGCATATAGTGTTTTCTGAATCTTATTCTCAATAAAAGTACCTTGAGTGGTTTGCCTATTACGGACAAAACGGCAGAGACTATTATATATATCAGGATATTGCTGAAATACCATGCTAAAAAACATATAATCAAAGCTATAGAAATTCCTACAATATATTTTGCAAGCTGATTCATCAGTTATACTATTATAAACAAAAGTAAGAAAATTTTGTAAGTTTGTAGTAATTACAAATTATTATAAACTTATGAGAAAAATATTCCTGATTATTACCCTGTCGATTGTTTCTTTTCCTCTACTCCGTGCTGATGAAGGAATGTGGCTTCCATCATTGATTAAAGAGAGAATTCAAGATATTAGGAAAAGGGGGTTCAAGCTTTCTGCAAAGGATATTTACAGCATAAACAAAGCTTCAATGAAAGACGCTATTGTCCACTTTGGAGGAGGGTGCACAGGAGAGTTAATATCTGATCAAGGCCTTATAATCACAAACCATCATTGCGGGTTTGACTGCATTCAATCACACAGCAGTGTTGAGCACGATTATCTCAGGGATGGATTCTGGGCAATGAAAATGGAAGAAGAGCTTCCAAATGAGGATCTTTCGGTAAAATTTCTGGTAAAAATGGAGGATGTTACTGATAGGGTACTGAAATCATACAGCCTTCACATGACAGAACAGGAGAGAAAAGAGATAATTGCCCGAAACTCGGAGGAGATTATAAAAGAAGAGACTAAAGGAACAACATATAATGCAAGTATAGAATCATTGTATTATGGGAATCAATATTTTTTATTTGTTTATGAAACGTTTTATGATATTCGTCTTGTTGGTGCACCACCATCATCTATTGGCAAATTCGGTGGCGACACTGACAATTGGATGTGGCCAAGACATACCGGAGATTTCTCGATATTCAGGATATATGCTGACAAGAGTAACAAACCGGCAAGATATTCGAAATCAAATGTGCCATACAAACCCAAAAAACATTTTTCTATCTCATCCAAAGGAGTAAAAGAGGGTGATTTCACATTGGTGTACGGATTTCCTGGCAGAACCCAGGAGTATCTTATGAGTAAAGCTGTAAGTTACATTTCTGACGTTTCAAATCCGCTTAAGATAAAACTCAGGACTTTACGGCTGGAGACACAGAAATCTTATATGGAGAAAGATCCGGCGGTTAGAATAAAGTATGCTTCAAAAAACGCCACCGTAGCAAATGCCTGGAAAAAATGGCAAGGTGAGGCAAAAGGAATAAAAAGACTAGGAATTGTTGAAAAAAAACGGGAGTATGAACGGCTATTCAACATCTGGGCAGAAAATAAATCTGAATATAAAGGTGTCATCTCAAAACTCGACTCTCTTTATGATCTTCTTGAGCCTTATTCTTATGCTAATGATTATAACAACGAAGCGGTCAATGCCAATGAGGTTATAAAATTTGCAGGGAATGTTCTCTCATATCTCAAAAGGGAGAATGGGAAGATTCGCATAAGCAACAGGGATTCATTAAGAATTATTATGGAAGATTTCTATAAAGATTATATACCCTCAATTGATCATTCATGTTTTATATCTCTCATTGAAGAATACAGAAAGAATATACCGGTAAATTTCCAACCCGATTATTTTAAAGCAAAAATTGCAGAGAACGGAACTATCCGGGGTTATGCAGATTACCTCTTCAAAAATTCAATTCTTGTATCAGAATCGGCTGGCATGAACATATTGGAGAATACTGCAGATCTTTCAACATTATTTAATGATCCTGCGGTGGAGATGTTCCTCGCTTTTTCTGAGAAATATCTAAAATCGATTAAACCGGAATATGTCAGACTAAACAATGAAATTGCCTTGCTATATAGAGCATATATGAAGGGACAAATTGAATTCAACAAGAACAAAATATTTTATCCGGATGCAAATTCAACATTAAGAGTTGCTTATGGCAAAATCTGCGGATACTCCCCTATAGATGCAATTTACTATAAACCGTCATCAACATTAGAAGGTATTATTGAGAAAGATAATCCTGATGTATATGACTATAATATACCTGAAAAATTAAGAGAGATATACAAAAACAAAGACTATGGATTATGGGGTACTGATGGAACTATGCCGGTATGTTTCCTGGCTGACAACCACACATCAGGAGGCAATTCCGGAAGCCCGGTAATCAACAGAAATGGTGAGTTAATCGGAATAAATTTTGATCGTGTATGGGAGGGAACTATGAGTGACGTTGCATTTGATCCGGAAATGTGCAGGAACATCTCTCTTGACATAAGGTACGTCCTCTTCATAATTGATAAATATGCCAACGCTGACTGGCTTATTAAAGAGATGGATATTAAATAGCAAACCTGAACAACGAAATAATCAAGTGCTTAGCAATAAAAAAAGAGGCCAAAAGCCTCTTTTTTTATTGCTAAGAAAATAATGACTATTTCTTATTTTCGTTCAGATATGCTGTATACTTGTCAAGTCCGGCCTTATATGATGCATCTTTGTCCCTGAAACGGAAATAGATGTTTTTAAGATACTCGGCCACCACAAGTTGAACCTCCTTGTCTGTTGTATTTGCAAAGCAAGATTCAAAAGGTTCTATCGCTGCTATAAGATTCTCCTCAAGTTTTTTTACGAGTGCCTCATATTTGTTGTCGTCAACCTCCTCAGCGGCGGCTGCCTGTATATCGACCGCCCTGTCATAATATGCTGCACCGATTGCAAATGAACCGAAATAATATGTCTTGTCGACTTCCATAGACTTTTTATAGCACTCAATAGCCTTATCTACATTTTTCATGTTTTTCCATACGTTGCCTTCTGCATAATAAAGACTTGCGTTCATAGGCTCATTTCTCTGCGCCTGTGTAATCAACGCCAAAACCTTATTCGGATCGTCATTTGACTCAAGATAACTATTGATGAGTGTAACAAGAATACTTTGATTTGTAGGGTGTTTTGTAAAACCGGCCTGGAGTATTTCCTTTGTTTTTACCACATCTCCTTTGGACTTGTATGCCTCTGCAAGTGATGAATATATATCACCCTTAGCGTCATAACCATTATCTATTGACAACTGAAGATATTTGACAGCATTGTCATAATCCTTAGCCATTAATGCAGTAAGTCCTGTATAAAACATCATTACTGTATCCACTTGTTTGATTAAAGGATTTGAGCTGATTTTAACAGAACCCTCGAAGTTGGTTGATGCCTTCTTGAAATTACCGAGAGTATATGCTGCCATTGCCTCAGACTGATAACGGGTCTTCATTGCAATAAGCTTATCAGATATATCCTTGGTTTTTGCATTCTTTGTATCAAGTTCTGCCGCTTTTAGTAGTGCTGCCACACCCTCGTCAATAATGTTACCCGGAATATACTCTTTTGTCTGCACAAAGCAAGCAAGTGTTCCATCCTCATTATAGTATAGTTCCTTGTCATAGTATACGTCTACAGAAAACTTAACACCCTGGACTGTTCTGTCCTCGGTAGAGTTTATTCTCTGATCCTTAAGAAGGAGTTTTATCTCATTCCTGGAAGCACCATTCCAGATGGACTTCACAGGTGAGTCGTATATTTCTGCATACGCATCAGCCAACTTTATCCAAGTTGCAGGATTAGCTCCCTTCTTTGGATCAGCAGACTCTTTTTTTGCCTTCTCGTAATTTTTTATGGCGTCTGCCACCTCTTTTGTCTGGGCAGCCAACTGCACTGAAAAAAGTAATGTCAATGCTAATAATAGATTTTTCATTGTAGTGTGATAATTATTAATTAAGTAGTTTCTAATCTTCTGATGTGTCTTCCTCTGAATTTGGTTTGTCTTCACTTTTGTTTACACGGCATACAGCAGCTATGCTGTCACCATCTTTGATGTTTATCAATCGTACTCCTTGTGTCGCTCTACCGGCAACTCTTACCGACGCTACGTCCAATCTGATTGTCAGACCGGACTTATTGATAATCATCAAATCATTCTCGTCAGTTACACTCTTGATGGCAATGAGCTTCCCAGTCTTTTCTGTGATATTCAATGTCTTCACGCCCTTTCCGCCTCTATTCACGACTCTGTAATCATCCAGTAATGACCTTTTTCCGTATCCGTTTTCACTCACTACCAGCACATGTGTGGCCTCCTTGCCCTCTTGTATTTCCGGATCAACACAAATCATACCAATTACCTCATCCTCATCAGTTATGTTAATACCCCTGACACCGGCACCTGTCCGTCCGATAGCTCTCACGTTACTTTCATTGAAGCGGACACACTTGCCCTCCCTTGCAGCTAAAAGTATTTCGTTTTTGCCATTTGTCAAAGTTGCTTCGAGGAGCTCATCGTTTTCATGAATTGTAATTGCATTGACACCGTTTGTCCTTGGTCTTGAATAGGCTTCAAGTGATGTTTTCTTTACTGTGCCTCGTTTTGTGCAAAGAACAATGTAATTGTTATTAATATAATCCTTATCTGTAAGGCTGTTTACATTTATGAAAGCACAAGCTTTGTCATCCGGTTCGATATTTATAACATTCTGAATGGCCCGGCCTTTTGAAGCCTTGGATCCTTCAGGTAGATCATAAACCTTAAGCCAGTAGCACTTGCCTTTCTGCGTAAAGAAAAGCATTGTGCTGTGCATATTGGCAACATAAATGTTCTCGATGAAATCCTCATCCCTGGTCGTACTGCCTTTGGCTCCCACTCCGCCCCTGTTCTGGGTTCTATATTCATTGAGAGGGGTTCTCTTAATGTATCCCATGTGTGATATTGTAATAACAACATCATCATCAGCATAGAAGTCTTCAGGATTAAATTCATCGGCAGAAAGCTCAATCTGTGTTCTTCTCGGATCGGCATATTTGTTCTTCAACTCAATAAGTTCATCTTTAATGATACTCATTTGTAATGCCAGATCTGAAAGTACGTGGTGAAGGTATGCTATCTGTCTTTCAAGTTCATCGTATTCAGCCTGCAATCTATCCTTTTCAAGACCGGTCAACTGTCGTAGTCTCATCTCGACAATGGCAGATGCCTGAATTTCAGAAAATCCGAATCGTTCAATAAGGTTGTTTCGTGCCTCCTCTACTCTTTTTGAAGCCCTTATTATTGCTATAACCTCGTCAATAAAGTCTAAAGCTTTCAACAGACCTTCAAGGATATGGGCTCTTTTTTCTGCCTGCTCAAGTTCAAACCTTGCACGACGCATAATAACCTCATGTCTGTGTTTTACATAATACTTGATAATCTGCTTTACATTGAGAATCCTTGGTCTGCCGTCAACCAGTGCTATGTTATTTACAGAGAAACTTGACTGCATCTGCGAATACTTGAACAACATGTTCAAAACAACGTTAGCTACAGCACCCATTTTCAATCGGATTACCACTCGCATTCCTTTGCGGTCACTCTCGTCATTTATATATGCTATACCTTCTATCTTCTTGTTTTCAACAAGTTCGGCGATTTTCTCAATCATCTCACGTTTGTTGACAACGTAAGGAATTTCAGTTACAACGATTGTCTCACGTCCGTTGTCATTGACCTCAATATCAGTTTTGGACCGGACAACGATTCTTCCTCTGCCGGTCTCGAAATAATCTCTGATTCCTTGTGTACCTTGTATAATACCTCCTGTAGGAAAGTCTGGCCCCTTTATATGTTGAAGCAATTCGTCGGTTGTAATATCGTTATTGTCAATGTAAGCACATATTGCATCAACAGTCTCACCAAGATTGTGTGGCGGCATATTTGTTGCCATTCCCACAGCTATCCCTGAGGCTCCGTTAAGAAGCAACAGAGGCGCCTTTGACGGCATCACGGTAGGTTCAAGCAGAGATTCATCAAAATTCGGCTTCATATCTACAGTATTCTTGTCCAGGTCAGCCATCACCTCTTCCGCTATCTTGCGGAATTTAGCCTCAGTATAACGCATTGCAGCAGCCGAATCCCCGTCAACAGAGCCAAAGTTACCCTGCCCGTCAACCAACATATATCTTAAACTCCAATCCTGGGCCATTCTCACCATGGCCTCATACACACTGGAATCACCGTGAGGATGATACTTACCCAACACTTCACCGACTATACGCGCTGATTTCTTAAAACCTCCACCTGAAGTGAGACCCAACTCAGACATTCCATAAAGGACCCTTCTGTGGACAGGCTTAAGTCCGTCCCTAACATCAGGCAGTGCTCTGGAAACAATCACAGACATAGAATAATCTATGTATGCGCTCTTCATCTCATCCTCGATGTTTATCTTTATAATTCTCGGATTGTTTTCTGCTTCTTCTATCATTGTATAATATACCTTTTGAACTTAAAAAAGTTTGCTAAGGTACTAATAAAATATCTTCTGAACAAATTGTATTGCTGGTTGTCTTTAATTAGATTTGCAATAAATTTTAGCATCAAATGGACTTACATCTTTCTAACGAATTAAATGAAATTCTTTCATACAGCAAAGAGGAGGCAATGCGTCTCGGAAGCTACACAATAGACAATGATCATATTGTTCTTGGCATTCTCAGACACCAGGATAACTCAGCTTTTGAAATAATCATAAAACTTGGTGCAGATTATAAAGAGCTTAAAAAAAGGGTTGAAAGCCAGTTAAAAAATGGCGAGATAGTGCCTTTCGAACAGTCTGACAGACTTAATCTTTCAAAAGGGGCAGACAATTCCTTAAGACTCATGTACCTAGAAGCCAGGTCATTAAATGAGTCACAACCGGGACCAATCCATCTTCTATTGGCAATTATGCGGAGCGATGACGGATTATCTGTTCCACTATTGAAAGAGTTTAACATAACATATGATGGAGTAAGATCTCTGCTAAAGGGTAAAGAGAATGTCATTCCGGACACAAATCTGGAAACAGCCGGAGAGCCTGTTGCAAAGACCACTATAGAGAGCGGTTCTCAAAATTTAAAAAGTACGAAATTCTCAAGCGAAACACCGGTAATTGACAGTTTCGGATTCGATCTGACTGCTGCTGCAATAGACGGCAGGCTTGACCCAGTTGTAGGGAGAGAGAAAGAGATTGAACGCCTGGCTCAGATTCTTGGAAGAAGGAAGAAAAACAATCCGGTTATAATCGGAGAACCCGGGGTTGGTAAATCTGCAATAGCTGAGGGACTTGCGCTCAGAATAGCACACAGAAAAGTTTCACGGGTTCTTTTAAACAAACGACTTATATCACTTGATATTGGGTCTATTGTAGCCGGGACAAAATACAGAGGGCAGTTTGAGGAAAGGATGAAAGCTATTTTAAATGAGTTATCGAAAAATCCAAATATAATACTCTTCATAGATGAACTTCATACTTTGGTTGGAGCAGGTGGGGCATCTGGATCTCTTGATGCAGCAAATATGATGAAACCGGCACTTGCAAGAGGGGATATTCAATGTATCGGAGCTACAACTCTCGATGAATACAGAGAATATATCGAGAAAGACGGCGCTCTCGAAAGGCGTTTTCAAAAAGTCATGGTTGAACCGACAACTTATGAAGAGACGCTCAACATATTGAGAAATATCAAGGAGAGATACGAAAAGCACCACAACGTAACATATACAGACGATGCTCTCGTTGCTTGTATAAGGCTATCTCAAAGATACATAACAGACAGGTGCCTACCAGATAAAGCTATTGATGCCATGGATGAGGCAGGATCAAGGGTGCACCTGAAACATCTCAATATCCCCGAATCAATCGTAAAGATGGAGAGCGAGATAGACCCTATTAGAAAACAGAAAAAAATTGCCGCAAGCAATCAACAGTTTGAAAAGGCTGCAGAACTGAGAATTCTTGAGAAACAGATGTCAGATGCTTTGGAGGCCGCTCAGAACAAATGGAATGAAGAACAATCAAAGAATCCGCCATCGGTGAACTCTAATGATGTAGCTGAAGTTTTATCTATGATAACATCTGTTCCTATTCACAGACTTGCCGAAAAGGAAGGAGACAGGCTTGCGCGGATGGGAGAGGCAATAAGAAGAAAGATTATTGGCCAGGATGAGGCCGTGGATAAAGTTGTCAGGGCTATTCAGCGAAACAGGGCAGGATTGAAAGACCCCAACAAACCTATAGGAACATTCCTCTTTTTGGGACCTACCGGTGTAGGAAAGACTCAGCTTGCCAAGATACTTACGGAGTTCATGTTTGATTCCGTCGACAACCTTATCCGCATTGACATGAGCGAATATATGGAGAAATTCGCACTAAGCAGGCTTATCGGAGCGCCTCCGGGCTATGTGGGATATGAGGAAGGTGGCCAGCTTAGCGAAAAAGTTCGCAGGAAACCATACTCAGTAATCTTACTCGATGAGATTGAGAAAGCCCATCCCGACATATTCAACCTATTGCTCCAAGTCCTTGACGAAGGTCGTCTTACAGATAGTAACGGACGGCATATCGACTTCAGAAATACACTTCTGATTATGACATCAAACATTGGAAGCAGGGAGGTGAAAGACTTCGGCTCCGGCCTTGGGTTCTCCAACACCACAAAAAGGAATATCAGCGACAACACAAAGCAGATAATTGAGAAAGCCTTAAAAAAGACCTTCACTCCGGAATTCCTTAACAGATTGGATGAACAGATTCTGTTTAACACGCTTTCTAAAGATGACATTTGTAAGATAATAGACATAGAACTCGACGATCTCTTCCGCAGGATTGACAATGCCGGCTACAAGCTATCAATAGATGAAAAAGCAAAGATGTTTGTGGCTGACATGGGATATGACCCTCAACTGGGCGCAAGACCACTGAAAAGAGCTATCCAGAAGTACATTGAAGACCCTCTTGCTGAAGCTATAGTTGCCGGGAAATACAAACTGGGAGACGAACTGCATATGGAGTTGGACCCTGATTCTGGAGAAGAGTCAGGCACTCCAGATAAACTTAAAGTTACCCTTATTTCTTAGTTTAATAAGAGAGTCATTATTATTTAGAGCCTTCGCAGGAATCCTTGCGAGGCTCTCTTTTTTCAGGTAAAAAAGAATTGGCTCGGTTTTCCCGATAAGAGTAAAGCCCAGTTTTTCATAGGCATCACCCTTCCCCCACCCTATATCTGCATATGACATAATCTCACGTGGATTCTGCTCTCTGACAAAGCACTTCATAAGTTTGCCCATTCCTCCTGTTATCCTGTAATCAGAGAGTCCTGCATAGCGTACCCATTCATATGAATTAACCACTATTTCACCTCTTTTTATCAATCTCGGAGATGAAAAAGTAGCAACAGCAACAAGAGAGCCTCTCCGTAATGATTCGGTATCCTTGAGGGTATATAACCCGTATCTGTAATGGCATCTTGCGTACCCTAACATATGGTTTACATCAAGGAATCTTTTCGCATCATTTTGAGAGATAGCTTTCACATGGCAATTTCTGGCATAGATTCTCCTTTGAAGCCCAAGATTAACCTTTATACGATCCTTTACAAGTTTCCCTTTGGTTATCCACTCGTCCTCAAAAATTGTAATATCAACATTCGGGAGAATATCATAAGAATCGTTACCCAATAGCTCAAGATTGATATAAAGCTTTTGACCCGACGTCTCCACTTCTGCCTTATCAATAATGAACAGCGTCTCCCTTCTTTCAAACTTAAGAGATAACGAGAGAAGATAAGCCGAGAATTCATCGATAAATGTGCTGTGCATCGCCTTGGAATTGCCCCCAATGATAATTAATGCAAATATAAGTCAATAAATTAGAAAATATCGGTTAGTTAAATTTGGAAATAAAAATCAGAAGCCATATCTTTGCGCTCCCAATAAGGGAAGATTCAATAGCTCAGCTGGTAGAGCACAACACTTTTAATGTTGGGGTCCTGGGTTCGAGCCCCAGTTGGATCACAAAAACAGAAGCCAAGCAACAGCTTGGCTTCTTTGTTTTTGCGATCCATCGCGATAAGCTTGCTTAAGAGCGATGGATAGTAAAAATAAATAATTTTTGAGCGGAGCGAAAAAACTGTTTTTGTGTGGGTAAGTAAAAAATCCCATGGTCCGACGCAGCAGCCCTCAGGCTGCAAGTCACGACAGCTGGATCACATAAATTCATCCGCTTCTCTGATCGCTTTTTGACTAGTCAATGACAGAGATACTCTTTAACAAAATGGCTACTGTTTCCTGGTCCTGAAATCCAAATAATAGGTCTTGTCCAAAGAGTAATAATTGACATCATAAAAGAACTGAGAAGGGAAGCTCATTGAATAATCCTTATCCGGCTCCAGTTTTATATAAAACGTCCACTGCTTTTTAGTCTTTTCATCCCATTTTGATTTTTTATCTGAAAATTCAGGAAAACATTTTTTCCCTTGTTTACCATAACTTACGCCATTTTTAAAAGACATGGGTCTGTCAAATGTCAGTGTAATCTCAGTAATAGCTGGATCAACTTCTTTTGATTTGTCCGGAATACTGATTGATACTATTTTGGGAGTGCTCGCCTTGATTTCCCTAATGATTTTCTTTGGAGAGAGGGTGCTTTCAAACTTTACAATTTCCGGCATAAAATCATTTAAGGTAGGATATTTATCTCTGTTTTTTTCATATACACCTAACAAATTTACAAGCTTATCAATCCAGATAAAGCCATTTGCGAATTCACCTGCTACCTGGTATTTCAACATATTTTCATCAACTCCGTTTCGCAGATAATATCTTATTACACAGGCTCTCACTAAATTTTCATATTCCATTGTCTTCGGGGCTGAGTATGCCTGTAAAGAGAGTTTATTTTTTAGGGGTTTGAATATTTTAACAGAAGCAGGCTCCATTGCATTATAATTTGCATCTATCAAAGGATTGCAAAATGAATGGTTATACTCATGTATCACAATCTGAGCAATCCCTTTTGAGTAAGATGGCTGGCCGGTACTATCTGCGACACAGCATCCCATTACAGCATAAAGATCTTCACTTCCATCATTGTATATGACTTTTGGGCCGTAATTACATCCTCCATTTGGGATGCTTAGAATAAGGTGAAATTTACCGGAATTTTTTTTGCCGTAAAATTTCTCAAACCAATTAAAATCCACATTTTTCATAATTTCGTCAAACTTTGACTCAGCTATTTTATATAATGCAGAGTGGTCAGAAAAAAACTCTTTAAATCGCGTCTCGAAATAGAACTTGTTAAGTAAGGTCATTAGTGTCCACTAAAAATTAAAGCTTAATTGAAGATAATCCTCATCAGATATATCACATGCTGGGTCTGCCCTTTCGAAGAGCTCTCTTATAGGAGCCTTGTCGAAAAGAGACATACTAAGTATCCGGAGCACATCAA
>JAYFOS010000008.1:0-81649 GCA_034928745.1 Rikenellaceae bacterium | reverse complement strand
ATGTGCTCCGGATACTTAG
Organism: Rikenellaceae bacterium; assembly: GCA_034928745.1. Lineage (GTDB taxonomy): Bacteria > Bacteroidota > Bacteroidia > Bacteroidales > UBA932 > Bact-08. The sequence goes on along the minus strand of JAYFOS010000008.1, from coordinate 81,630 downwards.
TATGTCTCTTTTCGACAAGGCTCCTATAAGAGAGCTCTTCGAAAGGGCAGACCCAGCATGTGATATATCTGATGAGGATTATCTTCAATTAAGCTTTAATTTTTAGTGGACACTAATGATTTTATATATCCATTCTATACTTGTGATTATATGTAACAGCAATAATGAAACACAAAGCGCCAAACATTAGCAGGGCGGCACTCTCCGGCAATATTGCCATTACACCGGCATCTTTGAGGAAAATATCATAAAAGGCAGATATTCCCCAACGCATTGGGGATAGCAGGCTTATGCTCTGCATTGTCTTCGACATTACAAAAACAGGAATCCACACTCCTCCGATTGCTGCCATTATTACAACCGACATTGCCCCAAATACAGAGGATTGCTGATATGTCCTTGCAATATTTCCTATAGCTATTCCGTAACCGATAGCAGCAAAGGCCGAGGAGAGAGCCAATAGTGCCAATGCTACAGGAGAGCTCCCGAGATTAAGCGATTCAAGACCAAAATAGGGCAGTAGATAGACTCCGATAAGTAACATTATTGCGAACTGCGACATTGCAACAATAGTATAAATTATGGCTTTACTCAATAGATACTCCGTATAAGAACAAGGCATAGTCAGCAATCTGGAGAAGCTTCCCTCCTCTCTCTCTTTTATGATACTTCCCGAAAGAGAAATAACAATAAAAAAGATTGCAAACAATGACCATGCAGGCACATTGTGCTGAACTGAATTCGGAACGATATCGTTTCCCTCCAGATGAGCGCTCTTTACCTGTATCCTGACCTGATCTCCTGAAAAGCTATTAGATGAAATCGGTATAGGGCTGAGGAGGTTTACCTGTTTTGTAATCTCCTTCATGATATATTCGAATTGTATTTTTTGAGCTTTCTCTTTAAGGGTGCTCATTACTGTACTGTTAAATGAGGATTTTGTTGTGGGGTCAATATATACGGTAAAGTCCACAGGAATATGCTCTGCTGTTGTTTCAACACCATTGAAAGCTGCTGAAACATATTTAGCAACATTAAGTCTAATCTCTTCCGTTGTGTTCTCCGGTATAAATATTCCAAGTACAAAATCACTATTGGAAGCGACAGCTTTCTCCAGTTGTTCTATTGTTGGAACCACTCCTTCAATATCTTTCGAAACATCAAATATTCCTGTCCCGTATATTTCACTCTCGACAGCTTTACCAAGTTCGCCAGTATCTTTATTTACAAGTAATATTTTGACCTTCGCATCCCTTACTGAGTTGAGAGTACTGTCCTGTAATAGCGACATAAGTATCACAAGCACTACAGGCATCAGGAACATCAGGAGCATTCCGGCAATATCTCTGACCAACAGCAGCGAGTCTTTGTAAATAAGATATCTTAGCTTACTCATGATAATCTCTCATTTTTTTCCCTGTTATAAGCAGGTAAAGTGATTCCAGATTCTGCCCACACTCATAGGTTCTATATAGCTCTTCAGGCCTCCCCTCACATATTACTTTTCCGTTGTCTATCAGAGCTACTTCATTGCATATTGCCTCAGCCTCTTCTAAATAATGCGATATAAACAGGATTGTCGTCCCCTCTCTGTTAATTTCAACAAGTTTATCCAGTATCAGTTTTCTAGATTGAGCATCTACTCCTACAGTTGGTTCATCAAGGATAAGTATTTTCGGAGAGTGTAGCATCCCTGCAATAAGGTTTATCCGGCGTTTCATCCCCCCCGAAAATTGATTGATTATTGTGTCTTTACTTGATGTAAGATCAAACAATTCCAATAACTCATCCACTCTTTTTCTTAACACGGGACCCCTCATACCGTATATCCCTCCGAATATAATTAGGTTTTCCTTAGCTGTCAGTGAGGGAAAGAGCGCTAGTTCCTGGGGTACCAACCCTAAGAGCGGCTTAATTTTATTCAACTCTGTTTTTGTTGAATAGCCTGCGACATATACTTCTCCCTGATCAAATCTTCTAAGCCCGCATATAATGTTTATAACAGTTGTTTTGCCTGCTCCGTTGGGGGCAAGAAGACCGTAAAGAGAGCCTTTAGGAATCCTTAATGAAAGTCCGTCAAGAGTCGGTTTCTCTTTTCCCTTGTACCTCTTTACTAGATTTTTTGTCTCTATGGCGCAATTCTTATCCACGCTTTACCTCATGTTCTAGTTTTTTAAAAATCTCTTTCTCTCTGTTTGCAATTTCAGCTAATTTATCGGCAATTTGGTCATAGGTCTCAATTTCTCCTTCTCGCTGCTTGAAAAATCTTGCAGAATGGTAGGCAAAATCTCGCCATCTGTCCCCAACATCTGTCAACTCCAATGATATATCCTTTAGACGTGGGTTATTGAGAATCACAGCCGCTTCCTGGAGGAATGCCGAATACATGAATCTGAAACCGGCTCCGCCGGTCCCTATCTCCTCCAACATTCTGATAACTTGTGCTAGGTTCAGAGCAGCCCCTTTAGCCCCATAAATTCTCTCCCACTTTCTCATTCTTCGGGACAAATAGGAAATTCCTTTGACTCCGAACATTGGTAAAGGTATCCTTAGCATTCGGTTACATGCTTTAAGAATAGCCTTTCTTACCATTGAGGCATCGAGCTGACGTAATCCTTTAATATCATTTATATAATACATCCTTCCGGATGGGGGGTATGTTCCTTTGGCAAAGCGTACAATTCTCAAGGCATTTGATGAGAGTCTGCATTTCTCAATGACAACAGGGTCGGAAACGATATACTCATCACCCTCCTTGCCTATTACACAAATATTGTGAGCATTGAAATGAAACCGATACTCCCTGGGGAAGTATGGAAGATGATAAACCCCGACAAGTACTCCGACCGGAATTCCTTTCATCAGGATTTCATCCATTTTTGCCATAGCAAGTTTCTGATCTCTGAATTTATATTTTTTTACTTTTACCCCAAGTAACTTTGTAACCCTTGTAAAAATATCACCTGGCAGGGGTCTGAACGATGTAACGGGCATACCATGCATCTTATAGAATGGCATATGCGAGAAAAATATCCCCGAGCCCAGTCCGAAAATCATAGCCTCACTCATATCAATGCCATAAAACTTCAGCAGATTCCTGACAACACCATTCTCACAATGTCCTGCCGGTTTGTGTTCGAATTCCAATTCCATTATCAATCTAAAGATATAAGTTGTTCTACAGATATGTTGAGTCCGGCGGCCAATTTTGAAAGATCATCATAACCAAGTTTAAAAAAGACTTCAGGGTTCTTGCAGAATCTTTTCACCTCTCTTTTGGAGAATCCGGTGTATTGAGCCAGAATTTCAGGTGACATGACCAATCTGCTCAAATGATAGGATAAAGGTGTGAGACGACCAGCAATCACCTCATGACGTATCTTTTCAGTCTCCTCGTTTATTGCACTCCATGCAAAATTTATTGCTTCATTCTTCGGATCCCAGCCAACACTAATCACCTCCTTGTAGTTACCATCCTCATCAAGAGCATAGCAAACATCCCTTACCGGGGTACCTTTCAGTATTTCACCATCTTGTGGGACATCATTGACTTTCATGATCAACAAACAGTTAGATATACGAATGCATAAGAGAAACGCGCACTTTCAGGAACCATAAAAAGTATGTTCTGCCCCTTTTTCAAATCTTTAGTCCGTGCCAATTCGTCAAGCATAAGAAATGCCGAAGCAGCGGCAACATTACCGACGTATGGGAGATTTAGGAACCATCTCTCAGAAGGTATCCTGAAGTTGATGTCATTTAATAAGCGCTCAATTCGGATTTTAAAATACATTGATGAAAGGTGTGGTAGAAACCAATCAATGTCATCAATCTTTATATTGTGCTTTTCAATCAGTTCCAAAAAGAACTTTCCACCCATCTTTATAATATTCTCTCCAAGAAGTTTTGTATCCTGTTTTATAGCAAACAGAGTCCTGCTAGCCCAGTCTTCCTCTGGAAAATGGGTCCATCCCTGAAGGTTCCCGTTTGAATCATAATCCGCTCCGGCATACATACATGTAGGGAGGGTATTTGCGTAAGACGTAAGCTCAATCCAGTTTATCTTAAAGGAGTGTCCCTCCCAGCCAGGCTTGGTCTCCAACCTCACAGCACCGGCTCCGTCAGATAACATGAATCTGAGAAAATCTTTTTCAAATGCTATGATTGGGTCATCCTTTAATTTTTGAAGATCCTCATACTCTTTTTTAAAGTAATTAGATCGCATCCATGCAGACAACCGTTCTGAAGCTAAAGCAATGGCATTCTTCTTATCGCCTGAGGCAAGAGAGAGATATGCGTATTTCAGGGCATGCATTCCACTGCAGCAAGATCCTGCGAAAGATACTACTTCAGCATGGTTCTTTCCTCCCATCTCCCCGTGAATCTGAACAGCATGTGAAGGCATTATCATCTCTTGTGATGTTGTACCGGCGGCTAGTAACTCAAGATTATCAACGTTAAGATTTTCATCGTACAACATCTCTATCGCCCTGACTGCCATATCATACGCAGAGTGTGTAATGTTCCCGCTCTTGTCAAGTGCATAATAGCGCTCCTTAATACCATTGTTACGTAAAATAATGTCTTTTGCTCTTGAAGGTTTTCCTCCAATCATACCGATATATTGTTCGATCTCGTCATTATGAATCGGTCCGTTAGGAAGAAAAGTTGAAGTTTTTGTTATATATACTGGATGCATGTTCAGGTTAGTTAGTCATACAAATATAGATATTTTTTCCTTATCAGGCTTAGACTCTTTCTTCTAAGAGGAAAGAGCAGCCATAGGACAAGCGAACCTATAGGTGATATTACAAAAATCACGAACATGAGATACCAACTAAACAGTTTGAGTCTCCATAATCTTGCCGAATCGTTGAATCCCCCTTTTTTCAAGACAAACTTTGACCAGAATCCGAACATTTTATATCCGACTTTCTCTATCTGATAAAGGCTGTAGTGGAAAACAACACCGCCTTTATCTACGATTCTTTTCTGAAGAGTGTTGTAATCTTTCTCTCTAAGTGTCTTTAAAATCTCAGGAGCAATATTTGCAACATTATCAATGTCTTCCTGAGAGACTCCCGCTGCCGGTAAATATTTGGATTTCTCCTTAATTCCATCAATCAGCCATCTGAATATTGTAAGAACGCTTACAAGATTATTGTGCCTGTCCTCAAGGGTAATATTACCTATCCAGTTAGAATTTGCCTTTATAAAGTAGTTGTTAAGGCTATTATGACATGAAACCCACATATTTCTTGTTCCTACGACTGTAAGCACCATCTTTCCGTTAAGATACTCTGTCGTAGAAGGATGTTGAAGAAATGATGCAATAGGAATCGACGGTGAAAGAAACCACGGCTGGACTCCAATCACGACCAAATCAGCATCTCGAACGTCAGAAAAATCTACTTCTTTAATTTCACAAGGAATACCTTGTCTACACTCAGGAAATGCCTGATAAAAAGATTCAGAGCTCCAAGGAAACGGGAATGGAGTTACAGGTTCTATACATTTATACACAATAGTGCATCCCTCTCTTTCCAAGGGAGTCAGCAAGCTCCTGAGAATATTCAGGAGTTGTCCGGTCTGTGTGTAATAAAACACAGCAATCTTGTAATTATTATCCATTTATCACTAAATTATTGAATGAATAAAAAGTTGTATCTTCTGATCTCTCATAAAGTATCAACTCTCTGAGAGAGTAGTCGTCAAAAGAGAAGTGTAGTTCAATCATTGTGTATGGATTATCAGCGCTTCTCTTTAAGTTTGTTATTGTAACCACATGAAAATCTGCCGACAATTTATAAATAACCTTGTATTTTGAAGGGAGTTCCCTGAGTTTGCCACTCACACATGCCTCCATAATCACTGCAAGTTCTGCAAGAGAACGTTGTTTTGTAAAATCATATGTGGTTGTCTTAGTTGGTGTGGATATCTGAAGGTTGCTCTTTGTCATTACTATGTTCATTACTTTAGGAACTGCATAGTCAAAACGTATATCACCACCTTTATTATATAGAAATTTACCCTTAGAGACAACCTTTGCGTTGAGTAACTTTACATGCTTTGTCTGCACGAATGATGACTTTAGGGTATTGACTTCCGAAGAACGCCTTGACAACTCCGAATAGAATAGGTCTTCCCTGCTGTCAGCATAAAGCAGAGAAAGAAAAAGTGAAAAGAGAATCGTGAAAAGTGAAAAGTATAAGTATCTCATCTAAGGTCTATAAATTTTACCGGTTTTCTGCTTGTTTGCGGGAAAATAGATCCTGCGATCAATTCTATTGGTTCAAATGATATCTCAGGGGCAACCCTTATTTTGGCTCGGAACAGGTCTTTAATCTCTTTCTCAAATGTTTCATTGGGATTGGATGCTCCTATCTTAATTAGAATTCCATCTGTACCGAGAGTATTTGTGTATACCTGAACCTGATAATTTACAACTCCTTGTATATTATCCAAAATGTCATATAGTGCTGAAGGATATAGTGTCGTACCTTTATATTTTATCATCTGACCTTTCCTTCCGACAATAGGGCTGAGTCTTACGCTGTTTCTTCCACAGAGACATTTGTCCTCTATAATATGGCACAAGTCTCCTGTCTTAAATCTTAAAAGTGGCATTCCTTCCACTCCTAAAGTTGTAATCACAAGCTCTCCTACCTCTCCCGGATTCACTGGGTTCTCATTTTCATCTAAAAGTTCAAGTATTATAAGATCGGGATGGTGGTGACCACCACACTTGTATTCACATTCTGTGAAGGAACTTTGCATCTCTGTCGATGCATATGTTGAATGAAGTGATAAATCCGGCCATTTTCCTGTTATCTTATTTGTAAGCGTACTTGGAGTAAGGTCAGAATTTCTAAGTGGTTCTCCTATACATACAGCCCGTTTGAGTGATGTGTCACGGAAATCTATCCCGTGTTCTTCAGCATATTCTGCCAACTTGACTAAAAAAGATGGAACAACAATGCAGGAATCAGGTTTCTCTTTCAATATGGAACTCCACTGAAGCTCCGGTATGCCATTACCAACTCGGATGACTCCTACCCCCAGTCTCCTCGCTCCCATAAAATATGCTAGTCCCGCCATGAAACGACGATCCATAGTGGTCATTATCTGCATTACCTCCCCTTTTTTGCATCCCGCCTCCTTAAAGGAAGTTGCATCATTGTATGCAAGGCGGTCCAGATCATTGTCTGTCAACATGAATGTTACAGGATCTCCTAATGTGCCGGAAGTAGTCACATAGTCCATTATCTGATTCTTAGGAACACATAAGAAATCAAGATTGTATTTCGAAACATCTATTTTACTGGTTGTAGGTAACTTTATAAGATCTTCTATTGTTTTAACAGACATGGGATCTAACCCCCTTGCTCTGAACATCCTCTTGTAAAAAGGAGAATTTGCCGCTATATAGGTTATTGTCTCTCTTAAGGATTTTTCCTGGAATGTTTTTATCTCATCCCTTGACTTAAATGCCAACTCAGGATCACGCATCATATCTTTATTTTTTTTCAGTTGCCTTTTTGTACTCTTCTAACAGGGTGTATGTATAATCATAATCCGGATTAAGAGTTATCAATCTTTCCAAAATACTTTTTTCCACTATTGTTTTATCTTTTATTGCCTTACGGACAGTGGCAGATAATTTTCTATATTCTAAAACTTCTGGATATACATTTTTTAAAAGAAGGCTGTCAGCAGGAATATCCTCCGGAATCATATGTTTATCATAAAGCTCCGTCTTCTTGCCGAATATTAATCCAAGATCATACGCAACCATTTGTCCCAATTGCCAAGGAGAGGTACTTACCCACATGAAAAGTCGCTCAGGTTGGAATATCACTGCATGATGTGCAATAAATTGATTAAGCGATTTTTCATTTGTCCAACCGATAGGCTTGTTACCAAGTCCATAAGGATTTCTGAGAATTCCAGCAGCTTTTAACGGAGTTATTTTCTTTTCCGCATTCAAGAGTTCTGTAAGTCTTCTATAACGGTACATACTATGTCCTACCTCAAGTTTTTTCTTCTGCTCCTCACTAAGTTCACTATTGTTTTTCTGTGAAAGAAAATGATTTGTTGATATGATCCTGTCGCCACTTTCTGTATAAAGTTCTGTACTCTGTGGTGATTTTTCTATTATTGCGGCAATGCCGTCAGATGCTGATCCGATAAGTATTGATTCTGAAACAAACGACTTCATCGATGATGCAATTTCATATGCTTGATTAATGTCACAAGCATATTGCAAAATATTTCTTGTTATTATTGAAATCGGGGTTTTTGAAGATAGAGGCGGAGTTGACTTAGCTGCATTTATTGTTACCGTAAGACCCTTTTCATTCATACCAGACAAGACCCCAGTCATACCCGCCCAACCCACAGATGCAAATTTATATCCTTTGTCAGGGAAATAGAATGAGACCATCTTCTCCTCGGCAAACTTATCTCCCACATAAAAATCAAAATTCCTTGCAACAATCAATGAACTGTCCTCAGACTGAGCACCCCAGACAGCAAATGAAGAACAACCGACCAGCATATACTCCTGCATTACATGACCTATATCGTGTGCTGCGTGATAGTTGAGCTGGCGTTCATATGCATTACCGACAAAGTCGAAATCATGACTACAACCGAGAGAACTCATGTAAATCTCTTTTCTGAATTCTAAAGGGATATCTCTCTGTAGATTTCGGTTATATATAACTGTCAGATATTTAAGAAAATCCACATATCTTTTGGATGGAATCATCTCGTATATTTGATCTACAAATGCCTTCTCCTGTTTATACATAAGACTCCTGCATAACTGGCCTATTGCTGCCCCTCTCTCTTCCGGGCCTCCTTTTAGATACAACTCCCAAAGTCCGGATTTAGCCGGTCTTAAATACGATGAATCATAAGTGGTTACACTGTCAGATGTCATACACTGCCCTATAACGTATGAATCTTTCACAGGAATCGATCTATCTGCTGAGATATATAATCCAGCTGCTCCGACAAATATCAGGGCAATCAGCGATAAAACCAACGCTGCCAGATATCGGACTATTTTGCAAGCAGCTCTCATGCCTTCTCTTTTATTTTGTTTATAATATAATCACTCCCCAAGAGATCGGCACAAGTAAGTAATGATGTAATTGTCACCCCAAGTACTCCATGTACATTTATATTCTGCCCTGTCAAATACAACCCCGGTAACTTCGTCCTTCCGGCAATAAAAGTCGAGTAGGGTTTGTTACAATTCTTTTGAATGCCGTATGCACTACCTTGCGGAGTTTTTGTATAATCTCTGAATGTAAGCGGAGTAGCAGAATATTTATGTTCAATCGAACTCTTTATGTCCGGAAAATCGTTTGAAACAAAATCCAGAATTTCCTCAGACATACTCTCTTTAAAATCGAGATAGTCATCCCCTCGGTTTCCAACCTTGGTCTCGCTCCATCTCTCAATGGCAGAATATGACATTGGCGTTACTATCGTCACTACCTCTGCAAATGCCCCTCCATTAGCTGGTGGCTGCATGGATAGAAGTACATAGTTCACCCTCTTATTGCCTTTTCTAATGAAAAAGTTTTGATTTACATATCTGAAACAGCCCGGTTTCATTGTAAGGTATAGGCAGAAAAGGCCGTAGGTGTTGTCTTCTGATGTTATTCTTGATATGAATGAGGGTTTTAGTTTTGCACTTTTGTCAAGTATCCGGAAAGTCTCAACAGGATGGATATCTGATATAACCGAATCGGATTCAAAAAAACTTCCGTCTGAGGTCATTACACCTTCTGTTCCATCATTCCCGGCCACTATCCTTGTAACCTCCATGCCTCTCATTACAGTACCGCCATTTTCCTCAATTCTCCTGACAAGAGCATCAGTAATGCTTTTGGTTCCTCCCCTGAAGCGATAGGCACCTTTTAAATTTGAATATAGAGTTATGGCATGAATGTAGAACGGAGTGATCTTCTCTATACCGGCATATAAGAGGGATGTTCCCCAAAGAGCATCAAAAAGTCTGGGGTCTTTGATGTTATTACGGATTATATCAGATGCTGACACTGTATAGTAATCCATGTAATCCATGTTAAAAAGGCCATTTTTGAGATTCTCCAGATCAGACAGCATCCCTGCCTCTCGTACATACCTGCAAAAGACCGGAATTACTCGTCGTTCTGAAGGGAATTCAGACATGAGATACTCCTCAAAATTATCTATTCCCATTGGAAATGAATATTTTGAATCCTCCAGGATTACATTATCATAACTGTTCTGATCTAGCCTGACGGCATCAATTTCATCCGCAATACCAAAATACCTGAAATAGCGATCAAGGGCCTCACCCTTATCCATACTTCCAACATAGTGAATTGATGTATCCAATACTTTATCGTGTCGTCTGAAAGATTGCAACAGACCGCCTGCCTGTTTACACCGCTCAAGAACACAGACATTCATCCCCTCTTTGGAAAGCACTAATGCCGTCTCCAATCCTCCAAGTCCTCCACCTGTAATTATGACATCGTATTTACTCATCTCTCATTTTTCTTAACAAATATATAGTATTGGAGGTAATTCTATCGTTTCTTGTAGCTTTAACAGTGCAATTCAGATCTCGAGCCCATCTCTCCATCTCATCTCTCTCGATAAAGCAAGGGGCTTGATTCGCTTTATTGAATTTAAGAATTTTTATTGAAAACCATTCACTCATTCGGGTTACAGAATGTTTTCTCTCCTCTGACTTGTCCGCATCCCTTACAATGATGATTCCACCTTTTGCAAGTTTGCCGGCAACCCTCTCAAGAAGCCTCTTCTGACTTATTTTAGGAAGATAATGAAGCATGTCGTTAAGTACAAAAACGTCACTTTCCGGGAAATCGAACAATAATGCATCTGCATATTCAAATCGTATTCTATCTCCGGTCATATAAGAATTTTGAGCAATCTCTATTTTCTCCTTGTCATAATCGATACCTAAGATTCTCCTTTTCTCCGATAATAAGCCCAACATAAAGCAGAGAGGGCCATAGCCGCATCCTATATCAGTAATTCTCGCATCCTTAGGAATGATGTCATTAAAAAAAGAGTAATTCTTCTCCATTTTAATCTTTATTCTCATATACCACTCCAGCACAGGTCCTTTGTACACATAGTTAAGTATCACCGAATGATAGAAATAGCTATTCTGTGTATTGTCAAATTTTTGCCTGAGAACCTGATACTCCTCTCTCATATAGTTGCATGTCTCCTTGCCTATCCTGCTATAATCCCCGCTATTTACAAGAGACGAGAATTTTATCCTAGGCAATATTCTATAGCCGATGATGCCGTGCTTTACATAAAACGGCTGGAGTTTAGAGACTAAATGTCCATTACCGTATATCACAACAGGCAAAATGTCCAATGAAAGTTGTTCAGCCAGATAGAATGCCCCTTTGCGGAAACGGTGAATCTTCAAATCTGAAGAGCGCGTTCCCTCAGGAAATATTATTACAGAATAGCCTTGTTGTGTCATATTTCTTACCTGCTCTATGTGCTTTTCCACCCCGTCCTTATAATAGAGGAATCCGGCATATCTGACTATGTGGCCAAATACCGGAGATTTCCAGACCCAGCTGTTAGTCATCATTATAACCTTGGGAGAGAGGGAGAGCATCATTAAAATATCAATAAAAGACTGATGGTTTGCAACTATGACTGCTGGTTTGGAAAAATCCTCATTAAGTGGATTCTCCCGGAAAATCCTTACTGACGGAGACAATCGTACCGGCAAGAAAGAGAGGGTTGCTAGCATTTTGTGGAACGACGCTCTTTTGTACCTACCCGGAATTGGTAATAGAACAGAAATAGATATATATACTGCGGCAAAAACACATCCTGTGACGAAGACCGAAAAGGTTAGAAGCATAAGCAACAGCCCTGACAGTGTATAAGGCGGAAGCCCCTTTCTAACGTGTGAAGTAATAAAATATCTGAATATTATAGGTTGAACAGTTAAAGCAACAAACCAAACGGCAATCATTCCCAATGTAGAAATAAGAGCGATTGAACGAAGTGCCGGATGTTTGGCAAATATCAACACGCCCATCCCGATTATTACTGTGAAAGTAGAAAAAAAGATAGCACTTTTATGTGAGGAAAGTATTCCGCTTTTCCTTGCATATTCACCCTGCAACCCGTCAAGTACAAATATGCTGAAATCATCGCCAATACCAAATATAAATGTTGAAAGGAGAATGTTGACAATATTGAATTCAATACCTAATAAAGCCATAAGCCCCAATATAATAACCCAACTGACAAACATTGGAAGAAAGGCAAGTAAGGCAAGTTCAAATCTCCCGTATGAAAGTAAAAGGGTAAAGAAAACCAGAAGAGAACAGAGTGTCAGGATAAAATAGAAATCATCCTTTACAGAAGTTGCCCACAATCCGGCAAAATGGGCCCTATCAACTATAACTGCGTTAGTCTCTTCAGACAACCTCTTATACACCTCCTCTTTGTTGTCATCTTTCACAAAAAGCTGAGTAATCAAGACTGAACTTGAATCTGAAAGCTCGCACCATTCATTCATCAAATCCGGCAATTGATTATTCTCTTCCAAAAAGTTATATTCTGAATAACTTGTGTCAAGTATCTTAAAGAAGTCATTGAAAGCTTCCCTTGAAAAACCAATTGATGCAGACTCTCTGTATATTAACTTTTTGAGATTAGTTCTCCTCGTTGACCAATACTCATTCCACCTTTTTATTCTCTCTTTTTGCAAATACCTTGGAACCAACAGCCGGCTCACAGATGACTTCTCTATCGGCTTTCCCTCTTTTGTTAAAACGCTGAGCACAGAATCACAATTTCGATATGCGGATAGAGCTTTTTCAGAATCTGTATCTGTAGATAACAAAAGTACTTTAGACTCTGTTGACCCGAACTTCTCTGCATATCTCTGTTGAGCCTCTTTCAAAACATCCGGCTCATAATTGATTGCCATCATATCACTTTGAAAGTTCACTCTTGGAGAGAAAAAAACACCTACGACAAAGAGAAGTATTATCAATATGACAAGCACTCTGGATTGCTCATATTTATATCTCGTTATTCTATCGATAAATTTCATTACCACATTTTCATCCTCCTCTCTCTCTTTCCCGACCTTAAGCATGTGAGGAAGAAAAATTAAAGAAAACAGAGTCGTACCTACCAGAGCTATTGAGGAAAATAGACCGAAATCCTGCAGAAGTGATGAATCTGTAAAAAGAAGACCGGCGAATGCACCGATAGTTGTAAAGCTTCCTATTGTCAGTGGATAGGAGAGCTCTTCAAGCATCTGCTCAACATTATGCACATGCTTCATATGACTCACAATATGTATGGAATAGCTTAGAGCTATTCCCATGACGGTGGCTCCCGCCCCAACGGCAATGGCTGAAATAGAATCCCTGAAAAGAGATATAAGTGCCAGTGAAAAAAGGGCTCCGAAGAGCGCAGGAAGTAATAAAAGCAGTATATCTCTGAATCTTCTGAACGCAAGCCAAAGAACAATAATTATCAACAACATTGCTATCGACATAGTCACCCATGTGTCTGCCTTTATCTGCCGGGCATTGTAAACAGTTGCAAACGGTGCACCCATATACTCAACCTCCAGACCCTTGTATCTCTCTTCCTGCACCACCTTAAGTGAGTCAAATAAATCAAGTAGTTTTCCGTTTGTTTTTATATCATTACTTGATGAGAAAGGATCAACAATATAAAGTAAAGTTGAATTACCAGACGAGAAGAGGTGATCATCTTCGATATTGTATTTCATGCCGGACTGAAGTTCTCTGAGAGAAGAGAGCAAAGGAGTAGCCAAACCTAACGGGTCTTTACTGAAATATGATGATATGGAGGAGCCTGCTGGAGAGAGAAGTGAGGACATCCCTTTTGACATGAATAAGCTCACGCTATCAGCACTTATGAGAGAGTCAATCCTCATGTAATCACTTTCTTCTAGAAAGATAGGCAAATTACGGTATATGTAGTCTGTAATCTCACTACTCTTAGATGGATCTACCTTTAAATGAGTCGCTTTAATAAGATTCTTACCTTTTGAGGAAAGAAGAACACTGTCAAATTTTGTTGCAGCATCAATCAGAGAGTGAGTTTGCAGGGATGAGTCTCCATTATTTGAGAACAGGACTATTATTTTATCTTTTACTCTTATTCTGGAAAAAAGCTCTGCGGTATTACTCTTACCGCTCTCTTTCGGAAAAAACCTGGAGGGATCCTCCACAAAACTAACTGTTGAAGATAGGTAGGCAAGGACAGAGACCAACATCACCAAAAAGAGATACATTAACGGCCGTACTCTGAAAAGAGTGTGATATATTGTTATAAACAATCTGCTCATCTCTCTCTCTTTCTTATTGTAGTTAAAATGATGAATGAAAGCAGAAAACCGGTCAAACCGACAAGTACTGCAAAGATTAGTGCGCCTATTATATATATAGACAACCCCTCCCCTAAGACGGAAAGTGATAAACGATCAGGAATTATAGTTGCAGGCATCCCCAAGACGTATGCTCCAGTTGCAAAACTGCCGTATAAGATAAACGGGATCATAGGTGGAATGCTGATATTTGCAAAAACCAAGACAAGCACTTTATTAAGTTTCAAGAAATGGGCAGCTACTACCGACAGAACCATCTGGTATCCCCAAACTGGGACAATTCCAAAAAAAAGTCCAATTCCGATAGCTGTTGCTATTCTTAGGTTGCTCTCCTTAGAGTGTGTAATATTATCCCTGATGAATCTCTTTATGTTCTCTCTGGAAAACCATTTAAAGAAACGATAAGGCCAATAAACGAGTAAAGCAATAAGAGTAAATAGGGCATTCAGCAGGGAGATCCGGAAAAAATCCCTGAAGGGTCTGAAATGTGAGACTCGTTTCCCTTCTGGCATATATATGACACTTACAGGAATATTCTTAACAAAACCGGTTTTCCAGGCATATCTCACTAATAGTTCCAGTTCCATTTCATATCTTCCGGAAATAAATCTCATTTTTTTAATATGCCTTAATGGATAGACACGAAATCCTGATTGCGTGTCAACCATATCTATACCCGTTTGTATCTTGAACCAAAAATTTGAGAATCTGTTTGCAAAGGTGTTTTTGCCGGGCATATTAGAGGCTGACAAGTCCCTTGAGCCGACCCATAGTACATCCGGTTCCAGTATTGATGCCTGAATCATTAACGGAATATCCTCCGGCAGATGCTGTCCGTCAGAATCAATAGTAATGGAATGACTGTAACCCTTATCAGCGGCATATCGTAATCCGGCAAGTAATGCCGCTCCCTTCCCCCTGTTTTCAGCAAAATTCATAACCGTTATATCGTCAAATCTCTTCAAAACATCAGTTGTAGAATCAGTAGAGCCGTCATTAACCACAATTATATCATATGGTAATGTCCTGCAACGTGAGATAACGTCAGAAAGAGTCCCGTCATTATTGAAAGTGGGAATTATCACAGATGTATCGCCTCTTCTATCCATCAATAAACCTCCACCATAACAGCCTTCATTTTCAAAATCACTCTTTCCCCCTCTCCGACCGTGACATTCACAGTAGTCTTTCCATCTATATTAATCAATCTAAACTCTAGTTTAAGAATATCAGTCTTTGATGGATCTACCATTCCAGTAAACTTACACTGAGCCATCTCACTATATCTCAATCTTTTCTCAGACGCCAAACAGATGCACTCCTTCACAATGGCCAGAGTACAGACGCCGGGTAATACAGGTTGTCCCGGGAAGTGCCCTGGGAATATTGGATCATAAGGGTTTATGCACACTTGCGCAATGTATGAGTTTTCCCCCAAAGATGTTATAAATTTAATATCATATAGCCCCGTCAACATTTTCTAACTTTTTAAGCTTTATGTTCAACTTCAAGTATGGATGATTAATTTCCATCTCATTGGGAAATCCCTTAACATATTGAATGAATGACATCTCAGTTTTAGTTATACTCCCGCTTCTTACAAGTGATTCAAGTTTTCCATCCTCTCTGAATGTATACTTAATGTTTTTAAAAAAATCAGGTCTCATTAAAATGGAAAAATCACTCCACATCAGATAGAGAACCCTTTTTCTATTCATAGCAGGTATGACATAATGAGTCTTATACCCACTCATG
Source organism: Rikenellaceae bacterium (assembly GCA_034928745.1). Lineage (GTDB taxonomy): Bacteria > Bacteroidota > Bacteroidia > Bacteroidales > UBA932 > Bact-08. The sequence goes on along the minus strand of JAYFOS010000008.1, from coordinate 65,435 downwards.
GTTGTCTCAAGATCAAAAACAGTCATACCAAAATGAGATGTAAGGACAAAACGGTTCTTTTCCTGATTTCCACTGTTTAAAAGCAACATACCGGCGAATTCCATATCCTTGTATGTCATTGTCAGATCATATATCTGAACTCCGGACGAGGTATCTATTACGAGCGGCACACCGGTACTTTCACCTCTTTCAAGAGTTGAACAAGAAGATAGCAGAAACAAGAGTAAAATGCTAATTGATGTGAAAATTCTCGTCATTGTTGATAGTATTCACCTGCTGGTTTTTAAAATAGTAAGTTGTAGTACTCTGAGAGCCCTCTTCAAGGATCAGCCTGGATACGATATAGCTTGACGGATCGAACGACACCGTGATTCTCTTTATCATATCACTGACATTTTTTATTTTTGGAATTACCTCCACAATTACAACTCCGGAGTTGTCTTTAAAATATGAAATAGAATATGATTCGCCCAACTCATGCAGTTTCCCAAGAAATGAAGCCTGAATAAGGGCCTTCATCTCTTTTACAACAGCATTGTTATCAAGATTTACAATCTGAACCTTACCACCGTTATCAATCATCATTTTGCCACCATTGATAACCATTCTGTATTTCAACGGGGTCTTATAAGAGAACTCTATTTTATTATCCCGTCTGTATCTGAAAACACCTTGGGATAACATTTTCTTACTGAACATCTGCAATATTTTTTCTTGGGAGAAAGAGGATTCAATCGAGTTGATGGTAGAACTGACTCTTTTCAATGATGAAGTAAACTCGGACACCTCAGAGTGAGACATAGCCCTCTTGGTCTCTTGAGCTTTTATAACGCCCGAAAAGAAGAGTAAGTACAGAATGGTGACTGAAGTATAAATATATCTGAAAGATTTTTTCATATGTTTACAATTTTATAACCTTTAAGTCTGACTTCATCGATTACCTTCTCTGCCAATCTTGCAGCACCCTTAATATTGCTGTGAAGCAAGATTATCGACCCCGGCTTCAATCTCCTGGATATTCTTGACACAACTTTATCATCAGATTTAGAGACAGTGTCAAAACTCCTTATACTCCAACCAATTGAATTTAGATGTGTCCTATTTATCACATAGGCAATATTTGGATTTGTCACTCCAAATGGAGGTCTGAACAATGAAACATTTATATTTATTATACTCTTAATAAGATGTTTGGTCAAAAATATCTCATAGGCCAACCTTTTTACTGAATAAAAAGGGAGCATCGGGGCATGAGTGTATGTATGTATACCTATCTTATGCCCCGCAAGATTAGTACGTACAAGCAAGTCTGGATTCTCCCTGATAGATTTTCCTATGAAGAAAAATGTTGACTTAACACTTTTTTTATCCAAGAGATCAAGAAGCTCCGGAAGATTCTCATCATCCGGGCCATCATCAAAGGTTATTGCAACCACCTTTGCCTTAGTATCCAACCTACAAGTGGAACGGAGATAAATTCCCCATTCAATCTTGAAAGCAGCGATAAACGGAGCTATAATCAATAACATCACTATGGCAACTATCAGGTAATTCATTTTGAAGCATTATTAACATCTATAACAGAAAGTCTCTCTCTAAGATGCCTTGTAATAATTACAATCTTGTCAATATGAGGGTTTTCTTCAAGTATCCCGCAACCATACCACAAACCAAAAGCAGCGGCAGTAGGATACTCTCCGCATATCTGTTTGTAATCTATAATGTTGTTTCTCATAATATCTGGACATGAATAAGGGTTTACCAGACCACACAATATTCTGTATTCTCTGTCAAGTTTTACTCCAGCTTTATTCAAAAGCTCAGGGATATCAATAGTAGCCGATATATCAGAAGTCTCTGCAAAAGATGTGACAGATTCTATCTCAGCAATAGTATTACTGCACTTTTTATTACCAATTACAAAAAAATGAGCACCTTCACCCGGCTTTGAATTCCTCCACACCCCCATTCTTCCGAGGATATGTTCTTTTGTAACAGACATCTCATCAAAACCACCCACTAGAATGTTTTTATCCTCTCCTTCCTGGAGCATGCACATTGTATCAATAAGAGCGGATTCAAAAGAGATCCCTCCATGTACATATGAGACATTATAGCATTTAGACCCAAGGAACAAGGCTATCTGTGCACCTATAGTGTTGGGAGTGCTTTGGATAAAAGAGGCTGGATTAAGAAGCCTCTCGTCATTTTCGTATATTGAGTTTAGAAACTTCTCTGTATCAGCAAGACATCCCCACCCTGTCCCGGTAATTATACCTTCAATTGTTTTACCTTTCCAATCATTCAAAGCAGTAAAAGCAGAAGAGACGCCCATTTTTATGATTCTGCTCATTCTCCTTCTGGCGACCGGATCAGGAATTATCTCTTTGTAATCGGGTTCATTTTTTCCCTCAACAGAAGCTCTGCAATTGATATAGATTTTTTTTTCCATATTATCAATCATTATATGAACCATAAATCAGTGTAGTGCAATTACCTCCGAAACCGAAGGAGTTCTCAAGCACAAAATTGATTTTACAATTAGAAATGAGATTATTTACAGGGATGGCGTCAACCTCTGACATTGGAGTGTTAAAATGCAGGTTTGGCCAAATATATCCATGCTTTAATGATAAGAGAGAAAACACACTCTCAACTCCTCCTGCTGCTGCAAGAGTGTGACCGGTGTACCCTTTTGTAGAGCTGAAAGGTGGAAGTTCATTCCCGAAAATTCTTCGTAGAGCGGCTCCTTCAGATGAGTCATTATTTGGTGTTCCTGTCCCGTGAGCATTTACATAGCTGATATCTCCTGGTTTCAGCCCACTTGATTCAATAGCTCCGGACATTGCCAGGTATGCTCCTTCACCATGAGAAGATGAAGCAGTCTGGTGAAAAGCATCATTAGCATTTGCATATCCGCATATTTTACCATAGACTTTACCGTGGTCCAAGTCTGCTCTTTGAAGGACAACATAACCTGCCCCCTCGCCAAGGTTCAAGCCGGCCCTTGTATCATCAAAAGGACGACACCAAGTCTTGTCAAGAATGCCGAGAGAATGAAACCCGTTTACAGTAAAACGGGACAAAGAATCAGTACCTCCGGCGACAACAACGTCTAACATTCCATGCTTTATCATTCTTGCTCCAAGCATTATTGCATTATTTGCTGAAGAACAAGCAGTGCTTACAGTTGACACAAAATCGTCAGCTTTGAGATAGTCAGCAATCTTCTCTGTTGAGGCTCCACAATCATGCCCTAAAAGGTCTCTAAGTTTACCTTTGCTTTTGTCCAGTCTGTATTCCTTATAAAAGTTTTCACTTACATCCATACCACCTACAGATGTCGCAGATATCAAGCCGATTTTCAATGCAGACCTCTCTTTAATACTCAACGTTGAGAACCCCGCATCATCATATGCCTCTTTTGCTGCCAAGAGCCCAAACAAGGTGGTTCTGGAATAAACCTTATCCTGAGCAAGAAAAAGGATATCAGCCATTTGCGCATTCGAAAGAGTCACCTCTCCTACAACAACTTCATGATTGGATGCAAAAAGTGCTAACGGGACTATTCCACTCCTAGAGGCAATCAATGCTTCAAGATTTTTTCCGACTCCTTTTCCCAAAGCTGTAATAAGTCCCAAACCGGTTATTATGACATCATTACACATTATGACACTTTTTTATATAAAGCAACATTTAAATCAAAATTCTCTCCAAGAAGTTCGCACCAAGCAACAACGACAAGCTCCATACCTGAGAGGGATGCGTTCATTAAAAGAGCTTGTTCGGCATTTTTCTTATCATCAGGATTGAACACGAAAAATGTATTTTCACCTTTGAATTTGTTCTTGATGCAAATCTCACCCAATACAACATTTGGTAAAGTGTATACAAATATTGCCGGGCTAGCCTTAAGATCATCCTCAGAACCGATAGCGGAAATATGTCTTATATCTGACGCAAGAGAGGAAGAAGAGTTTCCGAAGAATAGGCCCCTCTTTTCCGGCTGAACAGAATCAATCTCCTGATTTTCCTTTAAAAGTTTCAGGACTCCTATATAGCCAAGCTTAGAGAGATCATCCATCTTAAAAAATTTAAGATCTGTATTTTCCAGTCGCTTATTCCAATCCCTGATTATATCATGGAAGTTTTTAGTCCCGGAGAGTATAAATCTTGATAGTTCCCTCCAGTTGACCGATTTATCATATATGCTATTCCCGGAAACAGAATCTAGGGCATATATTACAGCAGCATTGCAACCTCCGAACCCTGATGCCGTCTTAATACAGCGTCTCAAAACTTTTGACTCGTGGCCACTTTTCACCTTTATATCCATAGGGACACCACTCTGAGTGTAACCTTTTGTACCAAAAAGTATACTATGTTTCATTTGCCAGAAACATCCAATGCTTTCAATTACTCCAGACGCACCAAGGGTGTGTCCCCAATATGGTTTGAGACTCTGAACCGGTATTTCACTCAAACCAGCAAGATGAATAGCCTTTGACTCCATCTCATCGTTATATACAGTCGCTGTTCCATGGGCATTAATAAAATCTATATCTTGAGCCTTGATACCTGCAATTGATATGGATTTTGTTATTGAAGCCGCTAAACCGTCTCCCGTCCTTGATGGCGCTGAAAGATGATTTGCATCATTGCTTATGGAACCTCCTTCAACCACTATTGGATCATTATCTGCAACAATATCTCTGTCGCTCGTCAAAACAACGACTCCAACTGCCTCTCCCAGGGTAAGGCCGTCCCTTTTTGCATCGTAGGGTATACAAGGTCCTGTACTTATTGAGTGAAAAGACTGAAATCCAGTTACAACAAATCTCGAAAGTATGTCTGCCCCGATAACTATGGCATGTTTACAATACCCGGATGATATAAGTCTTGAGGCGGAAATAATTGCATTAACACCAGATATACAAGCATTTGAAATGACAAGAGGGGTTCTTTCAAACCTAAAATAATCAGCTATGACCTTCGCAGTATGGTTTAGGAACACCCTATTGTCAAATATTTCATAGCCGGAATCTAAAAATGAAATATCTCCCTTAGTAGTGGAAAGAATCAACTGAGTCTCTCTTAAAAAATCCTCATTACCGACCTCTTTTAACAAATTGAGAGCTCTTGTAACAGAGTATATTGATCTTCTCTCAAGTATTGATATATCAGGATTAGTATACTCCCCGGTGATCTTTGCAGCATACATGGGCTTGCAGAAAAGAGAGGTATCTTCCACCAATGTAATACCCGATTTATAGTCGGTTATTGCTTTCATATTCTCTTCTGTATCCATCCCTATTGGAGAGAAAATTGAATATGAAGCTACATAAACCTTATTTACATCCTTACTAACCATCTTCTTTGCCAGTTAAGATAAAACTCCGGGTTAACCAACATCAGCTCACCTTGTTTATCCAAAAAGACCTGAATTGAAGATCCCTCGGCAACAAGTTGATTGTCAGATGCTCTATAAATACTAAATTCAAAGATAATTTTAGCTGCTGGTGTATAAATATATTTTGTTTCAATAATTGCTGTATCCCCGTATATCAAAGGATTCTTGTAACTTATATGAAGATCAACTACAGGTGCTGTAAAACCGGCCTCATATATATCCATGTATCTGAGACCAGGATAGTCCAATCCGAAAGATTCTCTACCATCCTCCATATATTTGACATACTCTCCATGCCATACAATCTTCAGAGAATCAACTTCGTTAAACCGCACTTTGACATTACACCTGTTAACAAGCTGAATATCTGAAGTACTCTGCTTTCTCTTTTGCATATTATATTATTTATTCATTTTCCTGAAGGAAAATCTTTAACTCTCCCTCAGCTACAATTGCTCCTTCACAAACCACTTTTGCAGAAACGAGAGATATTCCTTGGAACATCTGTATTTCAGTGATCGTAGTATTTAACTCTTTACCTACACTAGGCAACTCATTTATTTTCAACCTACTCACTGCTCCGATAAATCCCTTAGGGACGGACTCCCCTCTCGATTTAAAATCAACTCCAGCAGAAACAGCTGCAGATTGCGCCATATGTTCAATTATACCGGACTCCGAGAAAAAATTTCCTTCATTAAGTATATTCTCCTCTTTTATAGTAAGACCCGTGTATGAAGATAATTCTCTCTTCCCATAATAGCTGTCAACCATAACGAAAGGAGCTCTCTGAGGTATGTATTCACAGAGTTCTTCCCCTGAAATCAAGGCTTTCTCAAATATTCCCATATCAACCCCTTTTTCTTTTTGGTCATTCTCATATAATCTAATTGTCCGAAAAGCAAATCATCGGGAAAAATCCACGCCTTTCCAGTCTCTTCAGCCAATTTACGGCACAGTTCAAGGTCAAATCCCTGCTCGATATAGTATGTAGGTTCAAGTAGAGTGTCACTCTCTGAAATAGCTCCTTTATCGATTGCAATTCTGTGCAAAGGTGTACCTGGATATATCCTCATACCAATATATGGAAAAAATACTGAAAAGCGAATTTTTTTGGAGTTCTCCATTGTCTCTATCAGTGTCTGCTCAGTCTCTCCCAAACCTCCTAAAATCAAAAAATGGGCGTAAAAAATATTATGTTTGAGACATCTTTCTGAATTCAACAAAACATCTTCAAAAGAGAAATTTTTTCCATATCTGTGCATCTGTTCTGTACAGAGAGACTCTGTCCCGAACTCTATATGCTTTAATCCTGATCGTTTAAAAAGCTCAAGCAGTTCATCAGTAAGATTGTGTGGAGAGAAATATGCTCCCCAGTTTATCTTAACACCGCTCTTAATTATCTTTTCGGCCAACTCAATGTTGTAACTATTATGTATGTTAAACACAGAATCAGTAAAGAATACATAATTTATTCCCTTATTCCTGTTTAATCTTGCCAAAGTATCAACAATAAGGTCTGTGTCCAGAGTCCTGACTTTTCTCCCGTCTATTATGGGATAAGAACAATAGATACAATTGTAGCAACAGCCTCTTTTTGTCTGGATATTTAACATACCGCTATGTTCCCAGTAAAAATCTGCAAGATTATCGTCAAAACCCAACTCCAGCGATTTTAAATAGTTGGTATGTTCCTTTATAACACACTCATTGCCATTACCTTTGATTAAACCCTCAATACCATCAACGCTTTCATTGCTTTCTAACCGTTCCAGAAGCTGTCTCAGACTCTCCTCCCCTTCTCCTGAAATTCCGTAATCAGGTTTGAGTATAGACATAATAACCTCAGGAAATATAGAGAATCCTGCACCACCGACAATAAGCACTGAGTTTGAATTTTCCCTTATACAGTCAACTATCTCTTTGTATCCCGGTATGAAGCTTGTTCTATCCAAGGAGTTTGCCCCATCAATGTTTCTAAGAGAGACTCCTACATAATCGAATTTACCACTTTTAACAATTTCAGCCAATCCGGTGATACTTAACAGATTCATATCAGCCATCAATATCTCAAGATCAGGCATATGCCTTGAAAGATATGTTTGCAAATAGGATATACCAATCGGATAGACGGGATATGGGTCTGCAAGCCTGTTCGCAGAGACCAACAACAACTTTCTACCTTTCATAATTCCAGAAATCAAAATAGTTATACCATTGTTCAGGATACTCTCTTACCCTCTCAGAAAGAAGTTTGACATACTCCTCAAGAAGCAGCTTCTCCTTTTTCTTCTCTTTATTATCGTTTGTACAATCCGATAGGATAAAATCAAACTTGTATCTTTTGTATCCTGTATGCTCAGCAAAATAGAAGACTACTGGAACATTCATTCTTGCAGCCAGTACAAAGGGACCTAAAGGGAATGATGCCACTCTGCCCATAAACTCCATATTCTGATGTTTCTCACTGCGACTGAGTCTGTCACCTTGTATTGAGAGATACTCTCCTTTAGCCAAGGCTTCTCTGATTTTATAGATATAGTCAAGCGAATCTCCCTCAATAGGTATTATACCAAAAGTATCAATACTTTTATTAACCTCAAGTATTTTCTTAATATTGTGATACTCCTGATCCATCATTAAGACATTCATCCTCTTGCCGTACTTGCCGAAAAACGGGGCACCAATCTCCCAATTCCCAAAATGGGCTCCGATAATTATTACTCCCTGTTTGCTGTTCAAAACACTCTTTACATCTTCCGGTTCTGCAAAGTCAAATATGTACTCTGCATACTTTCCCTGATTGATAGCTACCTTATCAATTAAAGCTCTTCCAAGAGAGTAGAAGTTCTTGTATATTAAAATTATTGATTTCAGATACCCGTTATGAAGTATCTTTCTTGAGAATTTCCATATGGAACGAGTTGCAGAAGGGGCAAAAGGAATAAAGTAGATGACAACAAATGAGAGCAGAGAATAGGCGGCTTTAACTCCCAGACCTTTAATAATTTTTATAAAAATAAAGTATCCGAGTAAGCCTCCTCTTGATTTTCCACTCCAGCTTCTTGTGTCATTTCGAGCCATCCATTCTGGAATTAATGAACTGATAAAAATCCATAAAGGTTTTTATCTCTGCAAAATCCTTTGCTTTGACAGTGAAACCGAAATTGTGCTCTATAAGCACAACCATGTCAACAAGGTCAAGACTGTCAAGATCCAAAGTGTCCATCAATATTGCATCAGGTTTGATGATATCTGGATCTACCTCAAACTCCTCAGCAAGGACTCTGTTAATTTTTTCAATAAGTTCAGGTTCTATCATTTTTTCTATAGCTTCTTAATAATTAGTGTTGAGTTTGTTCCTCCAAAACCAAACGAATTAGAGAGACATATGTCAAAAGATTGTCTCTCACATTTGTTGCTGATGTTCAGCTTTGCGGAAGCTTCATCCGGTTTGTTGAAATTTATTGTAGGGGCGATGAAAGAGTTCTGCATCATAATAATTGAGTATATCACTTCACTTGCTCCAGCCATCCACATCTCGTGTCCTGTCATACTCTTCGTAGATCCAACAAAAGGCTTGTTCCCTCCAAAAACTTCAGCAATCGCCATAGCCTCGTTATAATCTCCGACAGGAGTTGATGTGGCATGAGCATTAACGTACTTTATCTGGTCAAGAGTAACATCACTGTTACTTATTGCCATCAAGATAGATCTTTTTGGCCCGTCGACATTAGGTACAGATATATGATCTCCGTTTGATGAAAAACCATAGGATTTTATCTCTGCAAATATTGGAGCCCCCCTTCTCACAGCAGACTCATAACTTTCCAAAATTAGTGTTGCAGCTCCACCACTTGGTACAAGGCCATCCCGATCTGCATCAAAAGGTCTGGAAGCCTCTTTCGGAGAAGAGTTTCTCATAGAAAACGCACTCAAACCGTCAAAACTACCTACTGCATACGGATTGACCTCCTGAGCCCCTCCACATACTATGCAATCTTGAAGTCCTGATTGAATCATCATGAATCCCATGCCTATTGCATGAGATCCGCTTGCACATGCTCCTGCAATAGTGAGATTTATACCTTTTAATTTAAATATTACAGATAGGTTCATTGTTACAGATGAGTTCATCGATTGAAAAACCGATCCTGAACCAATCAACGTGGTATTCTTCTTCTCTCTGAGAATATCTACACCCTCTATAACGGCTAGTGCGCTGCTATCATTTCCATATAGTATTCCAACCTCATTTTTTGCCAGAAAATCACTGTCAATTTTAGCCTGTTCCATAGCCCAGGATGTAGCCAGATATGCATAGGCTGCCTCTTGAGACATACAGAGACGTTTTCTTCTGTCCAACATATTGCTCAGATTTGGATCCGGCAGACTACCCGTCAGGAACGATCTGAAACCCATCTCCTCCCTTAAAGGATCTGCAATTATTCCAGATTTGCCAGACTTGAGAGAATCCCTGACTGTGTCAAGGTCTTGTCCAATGCAGGAGTAAATTCCCATTCCTGTAATCACAACTCTCTTCATATTTCTATGTATAAAGTCCTCCGTTAATAGAGATCACCTCCCCTGTAATATATGAGGAATCCTGCGAAGCCAGGAATCCTACTAGTGATGCAACCTCTTCAGGATTTCCGAACCTTCCGGCAGGGATTTGCTGCTTGAGTAAATCCTGATCAAGATCCTTAGTCATATCTGTATTTATAAAACCCGGAGCTACTGCATTCACAGTCACTCCCTTCTTTGCAACTTCCTGAGCAAGAGCCTTGGTTGCTGCTATGACTCCTCCTTTTGCAGCAGAGTAGTTTGTCTGTCCGGGCAGTCCCTTTATACCTGACAATGAAACAATGTTGATAACACGCCCATATCGTTTGACAAGCATATCCTTTATCAACAATCTAGTTACATTGAACATCCCATCCAAAGAGACACCAATTACTTTATGCCAACTTTCAGGCTCCATCCATAGCATAAGATTGTCCTCCCTTATACCGGCATTATTTACAAGTACCTCAATATATCCGTCTCTGTTCGTATCTTTCCATTTTTTGAATGCCTCCATCACCTGTATATTGTCCGACACATCAAACCTAAGCAATGATGCCGAGCCTCCCTTTGCAAGAATAGATTCCTGAACCTCAGAAGCAGCCTTTTCACTACTATTGTAGTTTATTACTATTGAGTAGCCCAAGTCAGCAAGTTTCAGACATATCGCACGCCCGATTCCTTTACCTCCTCCGGTCACCAATGCATACCTCATATCAGTTATTCTTTAAATAGTTTACGATAGATGCTATCTCCTCGTACTTAGGAGTATCTTGCACAAATATAGGGCAAAGATTTCTCATTTCTTTATATACCACTTTGCTCTCATCAGACAAGTCATTGTGAATTTTCAAATAATCAATGGCTTGTAAAATTGAAATAAATAGTATTGCAAGTACTTCAAATGAGTTATCTATAATGGTCGAGGCAATAAGGGCCGAGTTTGTACCCATGCTCACGATATCCTGATTGTCATTGTTGTTTGGTATGCTGTGCACATACATAGGATTTGACAGTGTCTGACACTCTGCGGTTGTTGATGTTGCTGTAAACTGTGCCGCCTGCATTCCGTAATTAAGTCCAAGGATTCCGAGGTTTACAAATGGAGGGAGAATACCGTTTATTTTATCGTGATATAGGTAATTCAACTGTCTCTCTGCAAGCATTGTAAGTTTTGTTATGCCAATCTTTAGCTTATCCATCTCAAAGCTCACATAATCACCATGAAAATTACCGCCATGATATATATTACCTGATTTGTAATCTACTATAGGATTATCATTTGCACTGTTAAGCTCAGTAAGAAGTACTTTTGCTGCATTGTCTATTTCGTCAGATATAGGGCCTAATATCTGAGGTACACATCTAAGAGAATAATAGCTCTGTACTTTCTCTTTAAATACCTGTGTATTATTATTACCAGTGTATAGTTCTGCCTCCCTTTTCTTAAACCTACCTGAAGAAGCCATCAGCTTTCTTAATTCGGAAGCAATATATTGTTGTCCATAATGAGGTTTAACAGAGTTCAACTCTTCAGAGACAAAATCATCATAAGAACCGGTGATCTCGTTCATCAACAAGGATGAAAGCATGGACCACTTAAGAAGCTTCTTTGAATAGTGAAGATTGACAAGACCAATGCCGGTCATCATACTTGTCCCATTTGCAAGGGCAAGACCTTCCCTTATATGTATTGTCAATGGTTTGAGGCCATAAAGGTCAAATATTTTTGCCGAATCAACAATCTCTCCCTTATGACTAACCCTACCTTCTCCTATGAGTGTAAGAGCTATATGTGCCATTTGTACAAGATCTCCACTAGCTCCAACTCCCCCGTGCGCAGGAATGACAGGGTAAATTTCAAGGTTTATAAAGTTTACCATGAGATCCACAAGCTCTTTATGTACGCCGGAAAACCCTCTTAAAAAGGCACTGAGCCTTGACAAAAGTGCTGCCCGGACATATAAATCCGGCAGATTTTTCCCTGCACCCGTCGAGTGACTCCTAATTATATTATATTGAAGTTCATAAAGGCATTCATCATCAACCCTATACTGGGCCATTGGTCCAAAACCGGTTGTTATACCATAAATCACCTTATCTTTACGGAAGGACTCAAGAAAATCAAAACTCTTGTTTACACCTTCATATACAGAGTTATCGATCTCAATTTTTTCCCCGTTAATTACAATTTTCCGGACATCTTCGAAAGAGATGTCCCCACTTATTCTCAACACCTTAATTAGTTACTATTTATCTGAGCAAATATAGTCGATATTAGGAATAATGCCAAATTTATGATTTGTATCTTATTCCTATTTTGAATTACTTTGCATAAAAACAAGCAATGACATCTATGCAAAGATCATTACAACTCTTTGGTATTTCTACAGAAAACTTGAAGAAATTAACAGAAACAGCCCTTTCCAAAGGTGGTGACTATTCAGATCTTTTCTTTGAACACACTATAGTAGATGAGCTGACATTAAGAGATGGCGAGGTAAACGGAGCTGGTTCACACATAGACTATGGCATGGGTGTAAGAGTGCTTTCAGAAGATCAGACCGGCTATGCCTATACCGAGATAACCACCATGAATGAGATGGAGAATGCTGCCAAAGCAGCTTCTCTAATAGCGAGGGGAAGCTCTCAAGGTGTATATTCAACGGATGTCACGCCTCAAAATTTTAAAAATCACTACCCGATAATCAAGCCATGGGAAGATTCAGATATCACATCAAGAGCTCCATTTATTAAAGAGCTCAATGACAAGATTTTCTCTTTAGACCCAAGAGTAAATAAAGTGATTGCAAAACTCACAAACTCAACCACCGATATTCTTTTTTACAACTCGTACGGAACACTATGCTCAGAGGTAAGGCCACTAGCAACTCTATCTGTGACAGTTATTATGCAAAGTGGATCAAGAGTGGAAAATGGAAGCTCTTCGAGAAGCTACAGAATGGGGGCAGAGTTTTTAACCCACAATCTTATAGATGAGATAGCTCAAGAGGCTGTAACCCGGACAGCCATATTATTTAAAGCCGGAATACCGGAAGGTGGAGAGATGCCGGTTGTTATGGGCGCAGGTGGCTCAGGCATCCTTTTGCATGAGGCTATTGGTCACGCTTTTGAGGCTGACTTTAACAGGCAGAATATCTCTATTTTTTCGGACAAGTTAGGCCAAAAAATATGCTCTCCGGAAATTTCAGTTGTTGATGACGGGACTGTGCAATGGAACAGAGGTTCAGTCAATTTTGACGACGAGGGTATTGCCGGTCAGAAAACATATATGGTTACTGATGGATATCTTACTTCTTACCTTCATGACAGAATAAGCGCCACCTATTATAAAACTAAACCTACAGGGAATGGTCGCAGAGAGTCATTCAGATATATGCCACTTCCCAGAATGAGGGCAACATATATGAATAACGGCAAAAGCAAGGAGGCAGATATTATAGCATCTGTGAAGCGGGGAATATTCGTAGATAACTTTTCAAACGGACAAGTCCAGATTGGTGCAGGAGATTTTACTTTTTTTGTCAAGTCCGGATATATGATAGAAAACGGCAAATTAACGACACCCATAAAAGACATAAACATTATCGGAAACGGGCCTAAAGCTCTTGCAGACATAGTAGCTGTAGCAGATAATTCGTATATAGACAATGGGGCATGGACATGCGGAAAGGAACAATATTGCCCGGTCTCATGCGGCATGCCTTCAGTTCTTATCAACAAACTCACTGTGGGAGGATTACAACAATGAAACAAGAGAATGAGAAAGCAACAATCCAATTAGCGCTGGAAACAGCAAAAAAAAGTGGTGCAGCGGCTGTCAGGATAACATATAATAAGACAAAGCACAGTTCATACACAATCAGGAACGACAAACTCGACAGATTACAACAGGCTACAGGTTCGTCATTGTTTTTGCAGTTATATGTCGATGGCAGGTATGGTACCTTCTCTACAAACCGAATGGAGAGTGAGGAGTTGAAAAAATTTATCGCAATGAGCGTAGAGACCACTAAGTTGCTTACGGAAGACCCTTACAGATCCCTGCCAGACACAAACCTTTACTACAAAGGAGGTTGCGACAACCTAGGGCAATACGATTACACTTTTTCTAAAATTTCAGCAGAACACAAAATTGATATTGCAAAAGAATGTAATTCAGAAATTCTGGGCAAAGACAAAAGATTGCTTAATGTAAGCAGTGAGTACGGAGATTACGAGGATCACACACTTATTATCGACTCACAGGGTTTCTTTGGAGAGACAGACCAGACAAATTTCACCGTAAGTACAGAATGTTCGGTAAAGGGAAAGGGTGACGCCAGACCGGAAGGATGGTGGTATGAGAGTTCTCTGTTCTTCGACGATTTAACTTATAAAGGTTGTGGTGAGAAGGCTTTTGAAAGAGCTGCAAGCAAGCTTGGACCTAGAAAAATAAAGAGCAAGAAGTATAATATGGTAGTTGAAAATACCGTTTCCAGCAGACTCATTTCACCTATCATAAATGCTCTCAATGGAGCAAATATCCAGCAAAACAACTCTTTTCTGAATGGAAAACTAGGAGAAAGAGTATTCTCACCCTTATTGGAGATATACGATGATGCGCATCTTCCCGGAGCATTCGGCTCAAGATACTTTGATTCCGAAGGATTAGCAACTCTACCAGGCCTTATTGTAGACAAGGGTGTCATCAGCACATATTTTGTCAACACCTACTATTCAAAAAAAACCGGTCTTCCCGTAACAATAGAATCTCCATCACTACCGATTTGCTCAATATCCGGGCAAAGAAATGGACTAACAGAAAAGAATCTGGAACATCTTCTTAAAGGGGCTGGAAATGGAATTTTTGTGACAGGATTCAATGGAGGTAATACAAACAGCTCAACAGGAGATTTCTCATTTGGTATAGAGGGATTCTACTTTGAGAACGGAACAATTCTGTACCCAGTTTCAGGGATGAATGTTACAGGAAACATAATTTTGATATGGAATTCAATCATTGATATAGGAAATGACCCGAGAAAAGCCAGCAGGTGGCTAATTCCAACACTATCATTTGATTCCGTAGATTTTAACGGATTTTAGCTCAAATAATAAAATTTTAGCACAATTTTTGCATAACATAATAACATTTAATAATATTACAAATGAGAATCGGCACAAACAAAGTTGTTTCGCTTGCATATACCCTTGAAGTTGACGGGGATATAATGGAAACAGTAACAACAGAAAACCCACTCGAATTTATTTTTGGAACCGGATACCTTCTTCCTAAGTTTGAAGAATATGTTTCCAGCAAGACTGCAGGGGATTCTTTTGAATTCACTCTTACAGCCTCTGAAGGTTATGGCGAAGAGAATCCGGATGCAATTATAGAACTTCCAAAAGATATATTTATAGTAGATGGAAAGATTGAGGAGGGGCTACTTACTGTAGGGAACATTCTCCCCATGCAGGACTCTGACGGGAATCGTCTACAAGGCTCCATTGACGAAATAAAGGATGATGTTGTTGTCATGAACTTCAACCATCCACTTGCCGGCGCAGACCTTCATTTCAAAGGGAACGTCGTAGCTGTCCGTGATGCCACAGAAACCGAATTAACAAATGGGTTGAGGGGCGAGAAAGGAACATCATGCGGTGACGGAGGTTGCTCCGGCTGCAGCGGATGCCACTAACAGTAGGCTTGGGTTGGAATATAAAACCCTGGCCGATAATTTTTAGGTATGTGTTCTAAATAATTGGCAAAAAAAGGCCGGCTAAAATTCGTTAGTCGGCCTTAGATTTTTATATACTTCCCGTATAATCCAATGCTCTTGAAACCGGTACGGCACTTAAATCCGACAATCTGCCGGATTTGAAATTATAGTACCCGGCCATGGCAATCATGGCTGCATTATCAGTAGTAAACATGAACTCCGGAAGAAATACCTTGAACCCTCTTTTTATCCCTTCTGAAACAACCCTTTCCCGAAGTCCCGAGTTTGCAGAGACCCCACCACCTAAGGCAACCTCTCTTATACCTGTTTTCTTTACGGCTAATATCAGCTTATCCATAAGTATGTCTATCAGTGTGGACTGGAATGAAGCACAAAGGTCATCAATGTTTTCTGATATAAAATTCTGATTTTCTTCCATTCTGTCCCTTAGAAAATACAAAAGTGATGTTTTAACTCCGCTAAAGCTGTAATCAAGTCCCGCAACCTTTGGTTTAGAGAATTTAAAAGCCTTTGCATTTCCCATTTTTGCGTGCCTATCCACCACAGGCCCACCCGGATAACCCAACCCCAAGACTTTGGCACATTTATCAAAAGCCTCTCCTACAGCATCATCTATGGTCTGACCGATAATAGTAAATTTCAATGGCGCCTCCACCACTATTATTTGAGTATGGCCTCCTGATACTAAAAGGGACAAGAACGGGAATTCCGGTTGTTCTTTCTCTTTGCCCTGTTCTTTTATAAACGGAGAGAGAAGATGACCTTGGAGGTGGTTTACATCAACCAATGGTTTACCGGTTGAAAGAGAGAGCCCTTTTGCAAAAGATGTTCCTACTAATAGTGAGCCTAACAACCCGGGACCTCTTGTGAATGCTATTGCATCAATATCATTTAAAGTAATTTCTGCCAGTTTTAAAGCTCGGTCTACAACTGGTAATATATTCTGCTGATGAGCCCTTGATGCCAATTCCGGTATTACTCCCCCGTACTTGCTGTGGACCTCCTGCCCAGCCATAACATTGGAAAGTAAAACTTCATTTTTGAGCACTGCTGCCGAGGTATCATCGCATGATGACTCTATTCCTAAAATTGTTATATCCATATCTGTATTTCTTATGCAAAATTGGTTCTTTTTTAACAATCTCCTCCACTTATTTGATTAAATTTGCTTTTTAAAACACTCATCTATCAACCGTATAAAGAAAATAGCCGTCGGACTCCTATTGGTGTTGATTCTGATACCAACAGGTGTCTATATTGCATTGCAGGATCCAATAGTTCAGACAAAGGTTGCTAAAAAGGTCATTAACCATTACACAAAGGATTTTAATTCAAATATTTCAATAGGTAAAGTATGTTATCTTTTTTTCAATAAAATCATTATAAACGATGTCCTCGTCACTTATAACAACAATAGAGACACGCTGCTCTGTTGCGATAAGTTGTCTGTGAGTTTTTCGGCAAAGGAGCTATTAAGAAACAGACTTAAAATAAAAAAAGTTTCATTGTACGATGGAAAATTCAATCTTAAAACCTATAAGGACAAGTCAACAAATATTGATTACTGCTTTAACCTGAAGCGAGCAAAAATAAATGACACCACCCGGTTTTTCTCGACAAAACTAATCATCAGGGAGGTAAGAGCAAGAAATGTAATATTCACATATCTCGATTCTAGCTCAAATGCTCCGGATTATGGAAAAGACTTTGTTTGTTTCAAAGCTCTCTCGTGTGATATCTCCGAGATGTCTGTAAGGAACATAAGAACCCATAACAATATGTTGCAGGGAGATCTGTTGAATCTTGCATTTGTAGAGAAGAGCGGATTCAATGTAGACAAGTTCAACGGCAGGGTTAAAGTAGGAAGAAGACAAACCTATGTCGAAGACCTGTACTTTTTTGACGGGAACACAGAACTTAAAGCCAATTATCTCAGTTTCCGATATAATGGCATAAAAAGCTTTAAAAATTTTGTAGACAGCGTTCAGATGGAGACCGTTCTGGATAACGCTTTTATTAGTTTCACAACGTTATCAAAGCTTACTCCTGCCTTTAAGAATAATAAGCTGACCTTTTACGCTAGCGGAAAGATTTCAGGTCCTGTATCTTCAATAACAACAGACAGCCTTAAGATAACATCAGAGTCCGGACTCACTCATATTGACCTGAATGCAAGACTTTCAGGTCTTCCTAAATCAATGGAGACAATGGTCTTTCTGGATGTCAACGATGCTTCAACAACAACATCGGATCTTTCGAAGATAATCTCATCCCTAAACGACAGAAAACCTGAAAAATATATTTCCGGGCTCTCTCCTTTCGTGAAATATCGATTCAAAGGTAGACTGGCCGGACTTTTTACTGATTTTGTCGCCAATGGTACAGTCACATCCAACATTGGAAATGTTTATATGGATATGTTGCTGCGGCAAAATCCCCGGGAAAGAGGGCTGGATTTCCAAGGAAAACTACAAGCACAAGAATTCAACATAGGCACTTTCATCCGAAATAAGAGCCTTGGCAAAGCGACTTTCAGGAGTACCCTAAGCGGGCTTATCCGAGATGAATCTCTTGGAGGAAGTAAATTTTATATCGACAGTATTTCAATAAAGAAACTTGAATTCAATAAGTATCCATACAGTAATATTTATTCAGTCGGCAGCTATGTAGACAAGAGGTTCGATGGCCGTGTAATATGTCATGACCCGAATCTGGACTTTATATTTCAAGGTATATTCGGACGTTCAGCAAAGAGAGACTCCTATTATGACTTCTTTGCCGATGTTGCCTACGCAGACCTTGCCGCACTACAACTGGACAAAAGGGACAGTTTATCTGTAATTAGTTTTAAAACTACGGCAAATTATACTCAAAAACTGGATGGAGAAATATTAGGCAAAATAAGTGTAAGATCGATGGAATATAAGAACAGGAACGGGGAGTTCAATATCGGTGATATCTCTATTCAATCTCTCACAAATCAGGAAAACTTCAACATCTCTCTGAAATCCGGCTTTGCAAATGCCACGTACAGTGGTTCAGACTTCATAACAGACTTTGTTGAAAAAGTTATCAGAACTTCAGTATATCGCCATATACCATCTCTTCTCTCCAAAAGAGAATGGAGTCTTAATGTTGACAAGAGCAAACATTATAAACTGGATGTACACATTCTTGACACAAGGGCAATAAGCGAACTGCTCCTCCCGGGATTCAAAATAGCCGACAAGAGTTCATTAAATGCCTCCATTGACGAAAAAGACAATCTCAATATCACACTCTCTTCCGGCGAGCTGGGCTATAAAGGTTACAATATCAGCAATCTCTTCATGAAGCTGGATTCCGGTAAAGAGAAAATAGAATCTGACATCAAGTCAACAGGAATAAATATCTCAAATATAATTCTTGACAGCAATAGAGTTGTAATATCTGCCAGCAATGACACAATTAATGTGCGGACGGCTTTCTCCAACGACAGTGATATCAAGAACAGGATTCTCCTGAGCACAAAGACAAATGTCAGACGAGACTCCAACATAAACATACCTATACTTGACATTTGTCTGAACCCTTCCCGTATGATTGTCAATAATCAACTATGGACTCTATCACGCTCAAAAATTGTAGTAAATGGCAAAACTATGAATATCGAAGGGTTTCGTCTTGAAAACAACAATCAGTACATTGCATTGGATGGCAGCATATCACCGAATGAAAATTCTTCTCTTGACCTTCATGTGAACAATTTTGATATATCCACATTCAATGTGTTCATGAAGAAACAGATGGATTTTGCCGGTTTGTTCTCAGGAAACGCCTCCTTAGTGGACCTTTATCACAATCCGCAGATAATAATGAATCTAAAAGGTGAAAGAGTCTCCATAGCAAAGAGTGACATGGGAACTCTTTCTCTTACAAGCACATGGGACAACAACAGCCGGAAATTTGATGTATTTGTATACAATGAACTGCACGACAACCGTTCGATGGAGATTACAGGGACATACACTCCAAAAGGGAAATATCTCGATATAACCGGTAACTTTTCAGATTTTAATCCTGGTTATGCCTCACCTTTTTTTACCGGCATAGTTTCCAACCTGACCGGAGGAATAAACGGCAAAATTAATTGCAAAGGACCTATTGACAAACTTGTTCTTTCAAGTGATGACGCCTATGTAAAGAATCTTTCCTTCACTGTCGATTTCACAAAAGTAAGGTATACCGTCAACGGGAAAACCAAACTTCACGATAATGGTCTCACTCTTGCGGATGCATTGATTACAGACAGATACGGTGCAGTTGGGCATGTCTCCGGGGGTCTTACATACAAACATTTTCGCAATCTCGGATTCAATACTCTTATCAACTTCAGCAACATGGAAGTTATTGATCTAACCGAAAACGACAACAGCACGTTTTACGGCAAGGCGTTCGGAAGCGGACTTTTCAACCTGAATGGCAATCTCAAGAAAATTACGATTGATATCTCTGCATCATCAAACAAAAACACTGAGATACATATCCCTCTGTCCAGTACATCTGAAGCTGTTAACTCAAACCTTTTAAGTTTTGTTCAAAACAGCACCTTCACTGCAGACAAGATAACCATTCAGAAGGAAGCAGAAAAAAAGAAGGCATCCTCGACCGAAATGAATGTTCAGCTTAAAATAAACATAACTCCTGAAGCAGCCATGTTTATTGAGATAGACAAGTCTGTCGGGGATGTTATAAAGGGTTACGGAAGTGGTCTGATAAGCATGGATATCCGTCCTTCAAAAGATATTTTCAACATTCAGGGAGACTATCTTATAGACAGGGGATCTTATAAATTTGTACTGCAAGGGCTATTTAACCGTGACTTCACAATACAACAAGGGGGAAGCATCGGCTTCAACGGAGATATCGCCAAGACGACTCTTAATCTGACTGCAAACTACAGAACCAAGACAGCAATTAACACCCTTATTTCAGATACAAGTTCTGTCAGCAGCAGACGAACTGTTGATTGCCTTATTAAGATGACAGGACCATTGATGAATCCAAACCTCTCATTCGGTATAGAGATTCCGGACTTGGATCCTCTGACAAAGTCAAGAGTGGATGCAGCCTTGAACACAGAAGATAAAACCATAAAACAGGTGATGTCAATACTAGTATCTAACAGTTTTATCCCTGATATACAATCAAGTATCGTAAACAACTCCACCCTACTCTATTCAAATGCAACTGAAGTGCTGTCAAATCAGATTAATAAAATATTCAATCAACTAGACATTCCTGTTGACCTGAGTTTTAACTATCAGCCCGGACAGAATGGGAGGGATATCTTTGATGCTGCGGTTTCAGCCCAACTATTCAACAACCGTGTTATCATAAACGGGAACATAGGTAATACCAGATATACCAACAGCACCAGCGATGTAGTAGGCGATTTCGATGCGGAGATAAAACTGGATGACAAGGGGCGATTCAGATTGAAACTCTTCTCACACTCTGCAGACCAGTTTTCGAACTATCTTGACAACAGTCAACGAAACGGAGGGGGTCTCGTCTACCAAGAGGAGTTCACCACCTTCAGAGAGCTTATTAACAGCATTTTCGGAAGCAAGAAAAAGAAGAAAAGAGCTAAAGAATAATCTCTGAAATCTCTCCTATAAGTGCTTTGTCATAAGGTCTCTCAACCTTAATATAGTTTCTGGTAAAGCCATACATCACCCCCCCTTTCCTTGTGCTTTCAAAAAGCACATACTCCCGCATACCTTTCATAGAGTCAACAAATTCTGTATGAAGCCTCTCACATAGAGCTTCAAGAGTGATTACTCTGGCATGCTTGATTTGCTCGTCTACCTGGTTTTCCATCTCTGCCGCCGGCGTATTTGCTCTTCTGGAATAAGGGAATATATGTATGAAGGCCGGTTCTATCTCTTCCAAAAAAGACCGGCACTCTTCAAATTCAGCTTCACCCTCTCCCGGAAAACCGACAATTACATCAATCCCAATAAATGAATCAGGCATATAATGCCTGATTCTTGAAATTTTGTCTCTGAAAAGAGTGGTGTTATATCTTCTACGCATCACGGCCAGAATTTTGTCTGATCCGGATTGCAGTGGTATATGGAAATGGTGCAGGAACTTACTGCTTTGAGCGATCCAAGCCAGAATGTCATTGGTAAGAAGGTTAGGCTCAATTGAGGATATTCTGTAACGCTCAATACCATCAACATTATCCAATCCTTTCAGTAAATCCAGGAAACTTTCCCCTGTACTTTTACCAAAATCACCAGTATTGACACCTGTCAGCACAATTTCTTTTATCCCTTTGGCAGCAATCTCTCCGGCCTCTTTAAGCAGAAAATCCACTGAAAGATTTCTGCTTTTTCCTCTTGCCAAAGGAATTGTACAATATGAACAATGATAGTCACAGCCGTCCTGAACCTTTAAAAAAGAGCGAGTTCTCTCGTCTGACGAATATGCCGGAAATATGGTTTCCACTTCAGAAATAGCACAAGAGTACGCCCTGCCTCTGCCCTCTCCTTTTCCCTCCTTAACCCCATGGAGTTGAGAGACCTTCATAAACAGGTTTTGCTTCTGATCTGCGCCAAGAACAATATCCACTCCCTCGATACCAAGAATTTCTGCAGGCTTTAGCTGAGCATAACAACCTGTTACAGCAACTATTGCATCCGGATTCTGTCTGTGTAATTTTCTTATGGCTCCTCTGCACTTTTTGTCAGCATGTTCTGTAACCGAGCAGGTATTTATTACATAAACATCGGCTTCGCGCGATGCCGGAACCTTGACATAACCATTCTTAATAAATACTCTTGCGATTGAAGATGTTTCGGAATAATTCAATTTACATCCGAGTGTCATAAAAGCGACGCGTTTACCGACAGGCTCATTTTCCGGAAGGAACAATTTCAGATCTTTGTTCATCTCTTTAATATGACAATACGATTCTCGCAGCTCCGACCTGACCTCCAAGAGTCGGATTGAGCTTTGAAATGGTAAGGGTAGCTCCGGAGACCTGAGGATATCTTTTCTTAAGCCTCTCAATAATTCTCTTTGCAACACTTTCAAGAAGCTTAGACGGTATTGCCATCTCTTCCGCAACAATGGCATATAGCTCCTGATAATCGACTGTATCAAAAAGATCGTCACTCATACTTGCTCTGGAAAAATCTGCATTTACTTTTAAATCAACAACAAACCGGCTCCCAACAATCTGCTCCTCGTCGTAATGTCCGTGATAAGAGAAAAACTCCATCCCGGCAAGTTCAATATAGTTATTAGTATCAGGCATCATTCGTCAGTATCTATAATTATCAATCTCTATATAATAAAAACACATGGTTTTTTGTTCAAATCAACCCTCTCTTTTTTCCACTCAGATGCAGTCATCGTCTTTATAAACTCTTCCGGAGTTGTTATTGATGAGGCAACGCATATAACTTTAGACGGGGCACATATTTGTATCAGATCTGCCAAAAATGCATTGTTTCTGTATGGAGTCTCGATCATAATCTGGCTTTGCCCTGTAGATACAGAGAGTTTTTCCAAACGTTTTATCTCGGCTCTCCTCTCCTCCGGTTTGACCGGTATATACCCCACAAAAGCAAATGATTGCCCGTTCATTCCGGAAGCCATAAGAGCCATCATCAAAGAGGAGGGACCTACGAACGGTACAATCTTTATTCCTGCATTATGGGCTGCTTTTACAAGAATTGCACCAGGATCTGCCACAGCAGGCAGCCCTGCTTCACTTATAAGACCAAGATCCTCTCCCTCAATAAGTGGATTAAGATACCCCTGCACCAAAGAGGGATCGGTATGTTCATTCAGCTCAAAAAATGTAAGGGTGTCTATTTTTCCTTTGAATCCGCACTTAGAGAGGTATCTGCGGGCAGTCCTCACCTCCTCAACAACAAAGTATCTGAGATGCTGTATCCGGCTCACAACTCCCTGCGGGATAACCTCTTCTATCTCGCCCTCACCCAGAGGCGACGGTATCAAGTATAAAACTCCTTTCAAAATTCAATTTTGACAAAGGTAGGAACTTTTTCCTATCTTTAAAGTATGGAAACATGGAACGAAACTAAGCTTACCTTTTTAGGCACAGGAACTTCTCAAGGGATACCGGTTATCGGATGTCATTGTCCTGTATGCAGCTCCTCTGATCAAAAGGATAAGAGACTCAGATCTTCAGCACTTATTGAACACCTGGGTTTGAAGATACTTATAGATGCCGGTCCGGATTTCAGGCAACAGCTTCTGAGAGAGGGAGTGGATAATCTGGACGCCATACTGATAACACATGAACACAAAGACCACACGGGAGGTCTGGATGATGTAAGAGCAATCAATTTTCTGACCAAGAAGGCTCTGCCTATATATTGTGAGGAGCGGGTGAGAAAATCCCTCGAAATGGAGTATTCATACGCTTTTACTGAATACAAGTATCCCGGAGCCCCTGAATTTGACATACGGGTAATTGATGAAAATCCTTTTGAAGTCGTCAGCAGGTCTGATCCGTCAAAAAGAGTATCTGTCATACCCATCCGGGTTCTTCATTATAAATTGCCTATATTGGGATATCGTATAAACAACATAGCATATATTACCGACGCAAACAGGGTTGATGAGTCCGAACTTGCGAAGCTCAGGGGACTCGATGTTCTGGTTGTAAACACAGTAAGAAAACAGAGACACATTTCTCATTTCTCACTGAATGAAGCCATTGCATTTGCACAACTTGTCGGAGCCAAAAGGAGTTTTCTAACCCATCTTTCACATCAAATGCCCGTATACAGTGAACTAGAAAAGGAACTCCCCGAAGGAATCAACCAGGCTTATGACGGTCTGACTTTAAACATATTATAGATCTAATAATAACAGAGGTGGAGACAAAGATCAAATCAGAGAGTAAAGTCGTCGGGATAAGAGGTGCTTCCGGATTTCTCGGTAAAGCAATCTCTGAAGCATTGATCAAAAATGGGTTCAGGGTTATTGGTCTCAGACGTGATTTTACATTAGTGGAGCTTAAAGAGTGCAATATTGTAATAAACCTGGCAGGAAAGAATATTAACTGCCGATGGAATGCCAAAAACCGAAAAGAGATATACGATAGCCGTATCCTGACAACCGGAAGAATCGCATCTACATTTCTTGAATGTGGCGCAAATGCACCTTTCTTGTTGATATCCGTCTCAGCTACAGGGATATACCCAAGCACAAACGGTTCGCACCCGGAGCCTCTACTATTCGATGAAGACTCCATGACCGAACCAGATACATTTCTATCTAAAGTTTGCAATGATTGGGAAAGAGAGGCCTTAAAAGCGACTCCCGTCTCCAGAGTTGCCGTTATAAGGCTAGGCGTGGTCATTGACAAATCAGGAGGAGCTTTTCCAAAACTATTACTGCCTTTCCGTATGAAGATAGCAGCCAGAATTTCCTCCGGGAATCAGCCGTTCTCCTGGATCTCGCTAAAAGATGTTATAGGTTCTATTCTATATATCATTGAGAATAATTCAATGGAAGGGATTTTTAACCTGACCTCCCCTGAGATTACAACAAACAGGGAGATTACAAGAGTCCTCTCTAAAAGGTACAAGACACTAATACCTTTTGTTATTCCCACATTTATTCTACGCCTGATATTCGGTAAATCCCACATACTACTTACAGAGGGGGCAAAAGTATATCCGAAAAGGTTGCTTGAAAGCGGTTATAAATTTATTGAACCGAATTTTTAAGAATTACCATTAATCCGCCTAATATTCTCAGCTCTAGCCTTTATATCCCAAGTAATGCCATTATCTGTTGATCGTATATTTTCCCATTTAAAAGTATCCTCCTTGATATCAAAGAATATCCATTTCATCTGGAAACCCACAGGAGTCAAACAAGTTATAACAATTTCATCATCTTCTTTTCGGGCAACAAGTTGCACAGCCTCTCCTGTACATCCATAAAACACATCCCAATTTTTATTTTGTGGATTATATATGCGAATTGTAGTGCCATACTCGCGTTCCAATTCACCGGTAACAGTATTTATCTTTGATGTGACAAAAGTATCTTGAATTGCCCGACCTTCCAGAGTCCTAGAAAAAGTCCACCGACCTTCATTTACAGATTCGAATTCAGTCCCGATATTATCATGCCATATAAAACTCCATTCACCGATTAAAAATCCAAAATAATCATACTCTTCCGGAATGATATCGTGCCGGCGTTCTGAGACAAGGGTGTTAAAAAATTTATTCATATATTATGTATTAAGCCATTTCTTAAATTCAGCTACATTATAAATACTTACTATAACCTCAGATTCATCATCCACATTAGGCTTAAGAGATACCTTTATCCTGTTGCGTGACCAGCTTGTCATGCTTACTATGGCATTACGGGAAATAACATATTTTCTGTTAATCCTAAAAAAACAAGCGGGATCCAACATACTTTCCAAAGTCCCCAGAGAGATGTCAATCGGATAAGAATAACCATTATATCTTCTAAAAAAGGCCCCCTTTTCAGAAACATAAAAGTATGCAATATCGTCAGTTTCTATGCTGCAGTATTTATCTGCTATCCTTATAAGGAATCTTCTTCTGTAAGAAGGTTTATTGCCCTGTATGGCAGATAAGAGATTTTCAAAGTCTATTGAATAGGCCGCCTTAAGCGATTTGAGTTTTTTTAAGCTCTCAGCCAAATCTGCTTTACGTATAGGCTTTAGTAAATAAGCAATGCTGTTTAGGTCAAATGCTTTTATTGCATATTGATCATAAGCAGTAGTGACAATTATGGGAGTGCTTACAGATACCTGATCAAAAATACTGAAACTCAAGCCATCTGACAGCTGTATATCCAGAAATATCAGATCTGCCTTGTTTTTCTCTAACCAATCGACACTCTCTTTGACTGAGCCTAATTTTGCCTTAACCTCAAATCCCCCGTCCACTTCACGTATAAGGCCTTCCAGATAATCAGCAGCCAATAACTCATCTTCAATTATTAATACACTGTTCATATAGTATTATTTTTAGAATCCAGCACAGGGAGAACCACTGTAAAATGATTATCCTCAATTAAAACTTGCGGAGTTAACTCACTGACTAACATGTATCTTTGAGACAAATTCTTCAAACCGACTCCTGTTGATTTAATTGACGAGACTTTTGGATTAATGGCGTTGCTGACAAATATCTTCATATCCTTACTATAAATTTTGATGAGCAAAGGGTTATCTGAATTGGTAATGTTGTGTTTTATCGCATTCTCAACTAATGCCTGTAAAGACATTGGAGGTATCGAGAGTTCCATAATCGAGGGATTTATATCAATATGGTAAGAAAGAGAGTTTCCATAACGAATTTGCTGTAACTGAAGATATAGTTGGATGAAAGCGATTTCCCTGCTGATTGCTATTAAAGGCAGCTCTATTGTTTCTAAAACGTATCGGTATATCTGAGAGAATTCATTTATGAAAAGGTGAGCTTTTTCGGTGTCTGTATTAATCAATCCGGATAATACATTCAGACTGTTAAACATGAAATGGGGATTAATCTGTCCCTTTAGTATCTCGAAATTTGTCTTCAATAACTCATGTTTGAGTTTTTCCGTCTCTCGAACTGCCTGGCGGCTCTCCTCAAAAAACATCCAGGCTTCAAGTATTATTACCAGTATAATGTTTGCTACTGAATAGGTCATCGCATTACTCACAAAATAGTTGAAATCAATCGTATCATCTCTTAAACTGAGTTTCACAACATATGTGACCAGGACAGAAACTAATGTAGAGATGATTATTGTGACGGACAGTTGGATAAATATTCTTTTAAAGATTAATTTGCTCCATGGAGCGACTTTATTCAGGTAATTTATCAGAAATATATAGGGATATGCCACCAAGATACTGGCAAAAAGCCCAAGCATCACTCTTATAATCAGCAAAGAGAAAAAATCAAGTAGACTATTCAATACATGGATACCATAATAATGGTTATATAGAATTAGAATACACTGTATCAAGATTGTCAGAGTTAAGAGTAATTTGAATAATCTTCTGAAGAAGGTTAAACTGAATATTCTTATGAAGTATCTTGATTTCATATATATAAAGTTAAATATAAAAACATCTTATAGTGCCAAAAAACAATTGCCCTATCGTTATAACTTCACTTTGTGGACTGGAAAGCCTGTCTGCCTGAATGATGATGTTATTATTGCATTGTAAGCCCCTTTATATAGTTCCATATCCTTTTCAATCAACCCGTAATATAAATCATACCAGTCTATATAATCTGCAACATTCTCCCCTGTATCTGCCACATAGAATTGTGACCGTCTTTCCATAAATTTATTCAAATCGAGAATTGTAGATGCAATCAACTTATCTGTTTTTTCTGCACCGATTTGCTTTCTTATCCGCCATAGTGTGCTTGTGATAACTAAACCGGCTCTATGATTATCTATTTTTTGAAAGAGTATCTGTTTGTATTTATTTTGTATTAAATTATAATATTTAACAATGTTATTTGTTGAATCGATTATCTGGCTCATATAAGCATTTTTAATGAGCATTAATGTATGGCCGAGAAACAATGAGTCTGGTAACGGATATTGGTATTGGTATTCAGCGTGTCTGACGAGGTTTTCCGCAAGTCCTGCCTCACCCACGACAGGGGAATCATTAAGAGAGACAGTGAAATATTCTAATAAACCAACATGTATATAGGTTAGTCCTTTAAATTTTATGCCCAGGTCCGACTCAATAAGCCAAAATGCCCTATGACCTATTTCATGATAAATAATCGAAGGAGATAATGGCGCTCTCTTTTCATAAATATAATTTTTCGGTGATGTAATCAAAGGCACATCTCCAAAAAGTATCTTAATCGTTTTATAGTCAATCTGTGAATTGAATCGTATTATTTTACCGAACAATGATTCATAATAATTCATACATTTTGTCATATAATAAGTTGTAGAAACAGCGTAGTATTCTGGAGAATATGTTTTAATTTTTTTTGAAAAATCAAGCAATTCAGGAGTTGAGTGTACAATAATTCTGTCAGGATTACTATCCTTAAAAGATATAGAATCCAATACAGCAAATGAAATCGCATCAATGAAATGGTTTGATACCTGATAATGAGAATCCAACAAGTCTCCTATCTGAATACTATTTTTTATAACCTTTCCTTCTCTTATGATTCTTATATCGATTTTATTTGTAGTTGAGCAACTTACACACAAAAAAAACACTATAAACACTACTGTTCCTCTCATAATTCATATTTTAAAATTGTAATATCCTTCAGCGATTCTTGATTAATAATTCTAAAATTGCTTGAATTAAAATTTTTTAGTTGACTGTTAGCAATACAATATAAAGACTTGCCTACAACAACAAATGTTGTGGGAATATCAAACATTGGGTTATTTAAATCAATCTGACTTTTTCTTACAATACTGGTTCCTGATTTGTCAAGGTAATATTCACTTATATTAATTTCCTCCCTTTTCTTTACAGCATTTTGAATACCAATGAGACTTTTATTATAGAATTTTAATCCATCAATCCCGGTTGAATTTATTGATGAGCAAATGCCATCTGCAATTTTGCGTTTTTGTATGTCTAAAGTTCTTATACCTTTATCTGTAGATGCAATATATAAATACTTATTATCTGGGGAAATAGTTATTCCGTTAGGATATGTTATCTCCTCACCATTATAAAAAAGAGTAATTGTGTCCGATTTTGCCGCTATTTTATATACTGCATGATTTCTGGAATCTGTAAAATAAATATTTTTTTTATCATCCTGAACGATATCATTATACATGCTGACAGATGGAGAATTAATCAAGTATACTTTTAATAAATCACCTGTTGTCAGAGAGATTTTAGCAATACAAGAAGCTTTCCTCCCATCTTTTTCCATGTTTCCACAAGCCCACAGTGTTTTTTCCCGCTCGTCCGTTATCATTCCAAGGAAGCTCATGTTTAACGAATCAGTATGTATAAAATCTTTTATTAAGCATGTCTCCGCATCTATACTTACTATTTTTCTCTTATAGATACTACTTATATAAAAGCAGTTAGTCGAAGAAGAAAAGGTAATTCCTTCTGGAATTAAATTTTTTTCAGAAATCGTATATGCCATACAACTTTTTTTGACCTGGGCACATGAGAGCATAGTAAAAAATAATAGCATTATTGTTGTCCAACATAGTTTTTCCCGAAATGTTACCATATAAGATATAAATAGCTGATAAATATTTTTAAAATTATGGCGTTCCTGTCAACCTGCATAATATTTATATGAGGATGCGTACAATATGAGCTTAAAGGTGGTTAAAAGGTAACTGAACAGGATTTATTAAACCACATTCATAAAGCGGTGCTGCTTATTTGTTGTTTTAATATACATATTCATGAATAATTATTTTTTCTATAATTCATTTAATACTAATATTGCTAAATATTTGACATCCACACATAAATAAAAACTGTTTTTTACATTTTATTTAAAGAAATGAAACGCATATTTTTTCTTATCGCTGTTTTTTTCATATTCACTAATACTGAAAGATTATCCGGGCAAGAGCCCTCTTCAGGAGAGAATCTTATAAAAATGATGAATGAAAGGTATTCCGGCACATTTTACAAAACCCTTTGTTTTTCTCAAAAGGTGCTGAGATACAATGCAGACTCCCTTATCTCAACTGAAATTATGCATGAAGCTTATCAATCTCCAGGCAATCTGATATTAAAATTCAAAGATTGGGATAGTGGAGAAGGATTAATTTTTACAAAAGACAGCCTCTATACAATATTATCAGGAAAAGTAAACAAAGTTCAGTACCGTCTTCATGACCTTCTCATTCTCGGCCTTGATGTTTACAATGTTGAAAAAGAGACAACTGTGGAAAAATTAAAAAAGCTTAATTATGATCTATCTCTAATCTCTTCTGATATATGTCTGGGCAAGGAGGCTTGGTGTGTCGGGAATAAGGCATCCAACTGCTTTTGGGTAGACAAGAGCAACTTATTGTTTCTTAAAATGCAAATTCGCGATAAAGAGAGGAGCCGCTCTGTTGAGTTTACTGAATACAAAATAATAGGAGGAGCCCCTGTTGCCACAGTAATCAATTTCTACGACAGCGATAACAAACTGACTATGCAAGAGAGATATTTCAATGTAAGACCATTTGCAGAGGTTAATCCAGACATCTTCATCCCCGAGAATTTTCTTAAATCAAAATGGTAATCAGGTATATATTAATTTTCTCTGCCACACTTTTCACACTTGTGGCAACCATCTTCATTGTCCTGTTTATAATAAGTCCCGGAAAGCCCAAAGTTCTCACAGATAATAAGGGTAATTATCTGAAAACAAGTATCTCGGAAAAAATCCACGTGCAAATCGGGGGCATCAGTCAGGGTATGTTTGTCAGAAGCAAGAATATTGAGAATCCGGTTTTGCTTTTTGTACATGGAGGTCCTTGTTTCTCGGAATATTTTCTTGTAGAAAAAAACCCTACCGGTTTAGAAGATTATTTTACAGTATGTTACTGGGAACAAAGAGGTTGCGGCATTTCATATACACAAGAAATATCATTAGAAAGCATTACTCTTAAACAGATGTCAAATGATTTGATAGATGTGACTAATTATCTAAGAAGAAGATTTAAAAAGAAGAAGATTTATATTTTAGCCCATTCCGGAGGGACGGCATTTGCAATAAGAACTGTTTCTGAAAATCCGGAGTTATACAATGCTTACATTGGCGTTGCACAAATTACATCACAAGCCGAATCTGAAAAACACTCATATCAATATATGGTCGATGAGTATTCATCAAGAGGCGATTCAGCAAAGCTTAAGGAGTTTAAAAAGTACCCGATTCTTAATGACGACAATTATTTACCTTCATACTTCGGCTCCCGGTTAAGAGATGAGTCGATGCACGAATTGGGAATCGGAACAATGCGCCGGATGAAATCCGTAATAAGTGGAGTGTTTTTGCCTGTATGGGGTTGCAGGGCATATACACTTAAAGAAAAATTCAATATTTGGAAATCAAAGTTGACTTTTATTAATAAATCAACAATAAAGGAACAGATACTGAACCTTGACTTACCTTCAGAAATAAGCAGAATAGATATCCCAGTCTATTTTTTCAGCGGCAGATACGATATGACTGTCAACAAAGATCTTTCATCCTCATTTCTGCAAAGTATACAGGCTCCGGTAAAAGGATTCTATACATTTAAAAAATCCGCTCACAGTCCAATGTTTGAAGAGTCCGGAAGGTTTCTTATGATAATGACAAGGGATGTTCTGAATAAAACTGTCAATCTTGCAGACAAACAACAAAAAATATGAATAAAGATTTGATATACAATAGAGAATCAGACGGGTTTCTTCACTCTCCTTTCGATCTCTCAATTGATGGTATGAAAAAGCTGATATTAATAAATTTTGTAAAAGATCCAGATGAGTTATACAATACATTCGAACTGCAGGAGAGCACCGATAGAAACGGAGTTTCGAGATTGCTTGTCATTGCATATGGAAACAATTTCGCAGATATCTATCATCAACCTTTCTTCCCATTTGCTTCACAGAAGAGCATACTAAACAACACAGCTCTTTTTGAAAAAACTATGGGAGGTGCAAAATTTGTAATAAAGGATGACATCTTGGAGATATATTTTAATTTCCAAGACAAAAAAGGTAGAGAAATCAATGTCAGCTTAAAGGAAATAGGGCTAAACCGTAAAAAGCCGTTTTTCTTACTTGCCCCTATCGGTGCAAATTCCAAGAATCCGGACTCTTTTCCGATATACTCATTATATAATATGTCATTCGCAAAGCAAAAATATACCGATATAAGGATCGAAATAAATAACAAAATCCACAGGCCGGATACTTTTATATTACCGTTTGAATGGAGTAAATGTTACTTTACAAGGTATTCCGCTGATGTGTTTAATGTAGATTGGAATAAAAACCAAATGGGTATATTATCAAAAATAGCTTTTGATGACAAGGGAATAATCTCTGATAAAGGCGTTACATACGAGCTCATTAACAATGAGGGGCATCCAGAAATTAAAGTTATATCGGCCGGCAATAGTGAACATAAGGTTAAGATAGAGTTCATACCTGCAATACCGGACATTACATGTTTATCTGAAGGAACAAGTGTTAATGGAGAATTCTCTATAACCACAGACAACTCGTCTGGGAGCATACAGGGTATATATTATGTAAAAAAATCAGGGATTGAGACAGATATCGAGATTAATCCTTCAAAAGGATGGTATCCAAACCAAAAAAGATTGATATTGAACACTCTATTTTTTGTTGTATCCATTTTCAAAAAATGGCCGAAAAGCTATATATGGAAAGCAAAAATATGGGATCAACCATTAGACCGACTAATTATGAACTCATATTGGAAAAGGGTGTAATACAGTTTATTATAAAATTTAATTATGAAAAGGGTTCTATCAATTATTGTTATTTTTTCTTTTATATTTTCATCACTTTTAGGACAAGAGTGTGTAAGGATACACGGTCAAGTTACGGACTTTAACGGAAATCCTATTGACAGTGTATCCATAAGACTTAAAAACAAGGCGTTTACGAATTTATATGAGACACTGTCCGACAAGGATGGTAAATTTTCGATGGTTGTTAAAAAAGGTAACTACTATTGTTTGTATGCCATAAAACTGAGTGATTACAAAAAAACGAAACTTGAATATTGGGCATGGAATGTCCCGGTGTATAAAGATCTTGAGATCAACCCACAATACAACAATATGGAGATATACGGTATTAATGCATTCGAGATGCAAGTTACGCCACAGGAGAGTTACAGAATATACTTCCGCCCCATGAGCTTAAAAAAGGCTGGCCATAATCCTATAAAAGTGGGTGATACAGTAAATATAGCACCTGAGGCAATATCCCCTGAAGAATTAAGTGTCCTGGTCAATGGTATAAAGGCAAAAATTGTTACAATTAACAAAGTCACAGAATATGCCCGCGGTATATATCTATATGGCTACGAGGTACAAATTATCAAACCGTCAAACACTCCTGCAATCATTAAAGAAACCGAAAGAATTGCCGGTTTTGATAAAATTACCATAGTGCTCGATGCAAAAGAGACCGGTGAGATTGGAAAGGGAGAAGCCTTTATAAGCCTGATTGAATAATGAATCAATTCTCCTCTTTTCACTTTACACAATCTGTTCGCTATGTTTCTCTTGCTCCTCCTGTCGTTTTAGTCGGATGAAAAGGAATCCTTATAAGAAATGTTGTCCCCACTTCCGGGATAGAGTTAAGTTCTATATTCCCACCAAGTAAATCAACAAGACCCTTAACAATTGAAAGTCCCAAACCTGTGCCTCCATATAGACGACTCGGATGTGGGCTTATCTGTACAAATCTCTCAAATACAACATTCTGTTTGTCCTGAGGTATTCCAGGTCCTGTGTCTTCAATATAAAATGTCAGTAAATCAGGACTCTCTTGCCTACACCCAAACCTTATATATCCCACATCTGTGAATTTCAGTGAATTTCCAATCAGATTTGTAAGGATTTGTCTTAGTTTTACTGGATCTGTGATGAATTTATTTTGACAATTATCACACTCGAGTTTATAGTCAAAAGCAATATGATCTTTGCCCTGCCTCTTTTGCTGGACTTTGAACATCGCGTAAAGATCTTGAAATAAAGACATAGGATCACACTCGTCATACTTAACAGGCAGTTGCCCTGATTCTATTTTTGCTATATCAAGAATATCATCTATAATAATAACAAGATCCCGGCATCTCTGATTAATTATTCCTGAGAAATGCTCCAGTTTATCTTTATCCTCAAAATATTCAGGTAAAAGGTCACAGAAGCCCATAATAGCATTCATTGGAGTTCGTATCTCATGACTCATATTTTGAAGAAAAGCTGTTTTCAGGCGATCATTCTCCTCAGCTTTTTGTTTAAGCTTTATAAGTGCCTTATTTTGATCCTCCAGCTCAAAATTTCTTTGTTTAATAATGTTGTCTGTCGCTTTTTTCTTCTCAACATACCCCTTTAATAGAAAATAGAGAAGGAGAGATGTGATTATAACATATACAAAACCTTTGATAACATTGAAGAAAATAAGGTGCTCCTCCGTCTTGGCTATTGCTCCGAAAAAAGTATCAGAAAAATAGATCCATGAGATACCAATCAGTAAATATATAGCAGGAATCTTGTATTCAATCCTTATAGGTTTCATATTCGTTCCTTATTTATTGAATCTAAGGTATGTAAAAAAGAGTAATTTACAAAACTCCTTCTATCTTATAATTAATCCCGGCTTTACGAGCCTGAGAGTGTTGAAACTTCCTCATGATACGAAAGACCTTGCCATCTTTTCGCAATCTTGCGCCAGTCTGGTGAAACCAGAAAGGCACATCTGAATCAACACATTGTTGCCTTATATCAAGAATCCATTCATAATCACAAACTCTGGCATCATTTCCTGACTCCCCTCCTGCCGAAACCTCCTCAATTTTGGAAGGATCAAGATAATGTCTCAGATTAATTGCCTCAAGCAATGGAGCACAAACGATTAACTTATGTTTAATAGGTAGATCAATATAGATTGGCAGTCTATAGTCAGCCATTGCCTGATTCTCCACTGTGCATGCAATGGCTACATTTTCATACCCGTCTCCCCAATCATCCGGAAGAGACACAAAGAATCTGTCCACACGCTTTGTAATTATGAAAAATTTCAGATCGGATCTCTCTTTAATCATAGCCCATGCTTCCTTACGCCACTCATCTGCTCCCTCCACAAAGAAATCAGAGGTAAAGCAAGTATAGACAATCTCCCCGGATGGAATCTTGAAACTTTTATCTCTTTTTTGTTTGACAGGAAGATAGAAATTCGCAGTTTTTGTTACGACACTACTCTCTATACCATGTCTTTCATCTTGCCTGTACACATAACAATACTTGCAGCCGGAGCTTATTTTCTGGCAACCGTGCCATAAATTCCAAGAAACGGACATTATATTTTTTACTTTAAATGTACTACATTTTTCGAATTTGGTGATTCACTCATAAAAAACGTCAAGATATTGGTTAAAAACCAATTGAGATATTATCTTTGCTATTATGAATAGTAATTATGTAGCTGATAAAAGCTTTGAAAAAACAGACTTCAGGACTATAGGGCTACCCTCCGGGGAGTATGAAGCTTGTCGTTTTACTGACTGCGATTTTTCAGAGTGTGATTTTTCAAACTTCTCATTTACTGATTGTGAGTTTGTTGACAGCAACCTGAGCCTTGTAAAACTAATCTATACCGGTTTCAGGGATGTCAGATTCACCTGTTGCAAAATGATGGGGCTTCATTTTGATCAATGCAACGATTTCGGACTCTCTTTTTCATTTGACAAATGCGTTCTTGATCAATCAGTCTTCTTTAGAAAAAAGTTAAAGAAGATCATTTTCAAAAATTGCCAATTAAAAGAGGCCGACTTCTCTGAATGTGATCTTTCAGGCAGCCTCTTTGAAAATTGCAACTTGTCAGGCTCGATATTCGACAACACAATTCTCGAAATGTGCGACTTCCGGTCAGCCTACAACTTCTCGATTGATCCTGACCAAAACAGAATAAAAAAGGCAAGGTTCTCACGACAGAACATCGATGGACTTTTGAATAAATACAGTATAATTATTGATAATTGAATATAAAGCTTAAAAGAAATATATATCAAGCATGAAAAACAAATATATCACACCAAATTTTATCATAAGATTTATTTTTGTCATTATATTATCCATAATTTTGATATTAAGTGGAGATTCCTCGGTAATGACATCTCTTCGACTTATTGTGTCATGCTTAATATTTCTTTATCTTTTGTACATATACAGAGCACTTGCCACTCCTAATCAATGGGTTATTAAAAATAGATTTATAATTGAGGGTATGCTTTTAGGTATATTTTGTTCATTTATTACTTTTTTCACTAACGATATTCCGGATATCCCCCTATATATAATTATATCAATGTCAATAGGATTAACTTTAGGATTATTATTCGGTTTTTTATATAAAATGGATTACAAAAAGAAAATTAAACGGATAACTGTTGATGACTCAATACTAAAAGAGGAAATACTCACAGATTGGGGTGCGTTTCTTGATCCGGGAGGAAATATTGAAGGAAGAGTAATTCTTACAAAAGATAAGTTCTATTTCGCCCCTATCTTCATTGCAACTCCGTTTAGAGAGTATATTCTGGATGATTCCGTAAAGGTTGTTTTATTACACAAGTATGGCCTCCCAGTTGGATTTTCCATCAACAATGATAGTTATAAGATAAACTACACAAGACTCTGGATAAAAGAGATAAGCAAGATAACACATAAAAACTTTTTATAAGAGGTAAAATGGAATTCTCAGAACTAGTCAAAATAAGGCAAAGCGACAGGAAATACTCAGACAAGCCTGTTGAAAAGGAGAAAATCATGCAATGTATTGAGACAACAAGATTGTCTCCTTCTGCCAATAACTCTCAACCATGGAAATTTATTGTCGTTGATGAACACAATCTTAAAGAGATGGTTGCATCCGGCGCCTCCGGTCTGGGAATGAACCGGTTTACACACCAGGCACCGGTAATAGTGGCTGTAGTACTTGAAAAGATGAATGGGATGGCACGCATTGGCAGTGCTATCAAGAACAAGGATTATTCATTGATTGATATCGGCATAGCAGTGAACCAGTTTTGCCTGCAGGCTGCTGAACTCGGCCTTGGGACATGCATCATAGGCTGGTTTGACGAGAAAAAAATAAAGGAATTGCTTTGTATTGAAAGAAAGAAGCGCATTCCACTGTTGATTACTGTCGGTTACTCAGTGGCCGAGAGACGAGAGAAAACTAGGAAGCTGATTGAAGAAATAAGTAGCTGGAATAAATATTAATATGAAAATAGAACATATCGCAATATGGACTGAGAACCTTGAACTTCTCAAAGATTTCTATATTAAACATTTTGGGTGTCTGGTCTCTGACAGGTACGAAAATCCGTCAAAACAGTTTGCATCGTACTTTTTATCATTTGAAGAGGGAGCAAGAATAGAGATTATGACCCGTACCGGGATAAAGAGTAATCAAGAGCCTCCGGTATCAGGATTAGCCCATTTTGCGATTATGGTTAATTCAAGAGAGTGTGTTGATAGCTTCACTTCTCAAGTGCAACTCGCCGGAGTGACTATTGCCGGATACCCGCGAGTGACCGGGGACGGATACTATGAAAGCGTGATTCTGGATCCGGACGGTAATCAGATAGAGATAGTGGCGCCCTAATCAGCTAAAGATTATAAAATCCTCCACTACTATTAGCTTATTACCCCGGAACCAAGCATTTCGTCCGCATCGTACCAAGTTGCAAACTGTCCTTGGGTTATGCCTCTTTGAGGCATGTCAAATACGACATAGAGACCATTATCTCTCATTATTAGCCTGGCTTTTTGAAGTGGCTGCCTGTACCTTATCCGGACAAGATAGTCTCGCTCATCTCCGGGTTTCATTTTGAGATCTTCCCTGATCCAGTGAATCTCCTCATTGGGGATTAACAGTCCTTTGCGATATAATCCCGGATGGTTCTGACCCTCCCCTACAAATATTGTATTCTCAGCAACATCTGTCTCAATTATGAATATTGGTTCAACATGTCCCCCGATATTCAACCCCTTCCGCTGACCTATAGTATAGAAGTGAGCCCCCTGATGTTTACCTATAATCTTCCCCTCTTCTGCTTTGTATCTGTATTTTGCAGAAATTTCATCCAGCGCACTCTCGCAAATTACCTCATAACCGGGTACATTATATTTGAAAAAATCGTTTCCCTTATAAAAGTCCCTGAATATCTCAACAACCGGTCCCTCTTTCGGTGCAAGTTTCTGTTGAAGAAAAACGGGGAGATCTACCTTGCCTACAAAACAGATACCCTGAGAATCCTTCTTCTCTGCTGAGGGCAGACCTGCCTCTGCAGCAATCCTCCTGACCTCCGGTTTAAGAAGGTGTCCAATAGGGAAAAGTGCCCGGGAAAGCTGTTCCTGATTCAGTTGGCAAAGAAAATAGCTCTGGTCTTTATTGGGATCAGAGCCTGCCAGTATCCGGAATATCTCCTTTCCCTCACTGTTAGTAAAGCTCTCCTTCCTGCAATAGTGTCCCGTTGCTACAAAATCAGCTCCGAGAGCCAGTGCCTCCTTAAGAAAAGCCTCAAATTTTATCTCACTGTTGCACAGTACATCCGGGTTCGGTGTCCTTCCATGTCCATATTCCGCAAACATATAGTCAACAACACGTTTACGGTATACAGAACTCAAATCAACAAAATGGAAGGGTATGCCAATCTTTCTGGCAACCATCTCTGCCACAGACCTCTCCTCTTCCCACTCGCAATCTCCGTGCAAAGTACCGGTAGTATCACTCCAGTTCTGCATAAACATTGCAATCACATCGTAACCTGCCTGTTTAAGAAGCAGGGCAGCTACGCTGGAATCAACTCCGCCAGAAAGTCCGACTGCGATTTTCATTTTATGTCTTATTGTGAATTTTCGATAGAAATTAAAGAAAAAGGGGTAAGCTGAATATATCGCACCGCTACAACCACCTGCCCTTGCTGCCTTCCAGCCCTGGGGGAGTTCAGTGGGAGCTGGTCGTATAAGACTTACCCCGCACAAAGATACAACTATTTTACAAAGTGAAGAAAAAAACTATTTGGGCAGATTGTCAAAAGTAAATGGGAGCAATCCCTCCACACTATCTATCACCTGTGTAATCTTCTCTCCGCCAATAATAATCCTTATCTTATTACCCGACCTCTGCTCGGTTTCAGCAAGCACCTGACGGCAAGCCCCGCAAGGGTATGTCGGATTGTCGCATATATTTCCGTTTACAGCTGCAGTAACGGCCAAAGCCTCAACCTTAACTTCTGGAAATCTTGAATTTGCATAAAATATAGCCACCCTTTCAGCACATAATCCGGATGGGTATGCTGCGTTTTCCTGGTTGCTTGCAGATATTATCTCACCGTTTGCCAATCTCACGGCAGCTCCGACATTAAAATGTGAGTATGGGGCATATGAGGTTTTTGTAGCTTCTATTGCAGCTTCGAGCAACTCTTTATCCTTTGCCGGTAGCTCATTATTAGAGTTGTATTCTGTATATGAGATTGTGATACTCTTTCTGTTCATCTGATTTTTAATTGCAATTGATGCAAAATTAGTATTTTTGTATGATTGAGTAACACCTCACTATGTTATTTCTTAGAAATTCAATAATAACCCTGTCTTTACTTCTCTTGTTCAACTCCCCTCTTCTATCACAGAGGACAAGTAGAACTGAGTATATTCTGAAGTACAAGGATCTTGCCATCAAACAGATGCAGACACACGGAATACCCGCAAGTATAACTCTTGCACAAGCCTGTCTTGAGTCTGCTGACGGAAATGCCACGCTTGCCAAAGAGGCAAACAACCATTTCGGTATCAAATGCCATAACTGGACAGGTGACACCTTCCTACACGACGATGACACAAGAAACGAGTGTTTCAGAAAATATCTCACAGTTGAACAGTCATATCAGGATCACTCTGATTTTTTAAGATACAGGGAGAGATATAAATTTCTCTTTGACCTTGACCCCACAGATTACAAGGGTTGGGCAGAAGGTCTGAAAAAAGCAGGTTATGCTACAAATCCAAGTTATGCCCAGAGCCTGATCAAGATAATCGAAGATTACAATCTGTCACAATATGATCACATGACAGGATCTGTACCTCCAAGTCCAAAAGAGATTATTGCCGACAAAGAGTACAAACCGATAGAAACCAGTTCCCTGTATAAAATTTCTCTCACACGCGAATTGTTCAAAAAAAATGGAGTTGCATACATTATTGGTAATCACATGGATACATATAAGAATATTGCCAGAGAGTATAGTCTGTTTACAAAAGAGCTTCTCGGGTTTAATGATCTTGACAGAAGTCAGCCTATCGAAGACGGCACTGTAATATATGTTGAAAAAAAGAGGGCAAAAGGTGACAAATTCCTTGAAAAACATATTGCAGAACAAGGAGAGACGATGTACGATATCTCACAAAAGTACGGTATACGTCTCAATGAACTCTATAAAATGAATGGTATGAAAAAAGGTATCATGATTAATAATGGCCAGGAAATTAAATTAAGATAATGATAGCTGGGAAAAAAACATACATTTTGATTGCCGCAGGTGCTGCAGTTTTGGGACTGCTGTTCTCCGTCAGGACATACAGGACATTTTTCATATCAAATGTAATCGGAGAAGGGACATCACTCTACATACCACATAATGCAGGATATAACCAGCTATTGGACAGTTTGGAAAAGACAGGGTGCGTCAAATCAATGAGATGTTTTAAAAGAGCAGCCGGATATGAAGGGCTCAAGGAGGAGATCAAGCCTGGCATGTACCGTTTAAAACCGGGTATGAGCAACCATAACCTAATAAGGGTTATTAAGCATGGATGGCAAACCCCGGTAAAACTCACTTTATCAGGCAATATCAGAAGTCTGGAGAAGCTGGCATCTCTATTGTCAAGAAAGATTGAAAGCGATTCAACAACAATTCTATCCACACTGAAAGACAGCCTTATAGTCGACTCACTTGGATTTAACCAATTAACATTTCCTTCGATGTTCCTACCCGACACATATGAGGTATATTGGACAATCTCACCAAAAGAGCTTCTTTTTAGATTCAAGAAAGAGTATGACAAATTCTGGAGTGAAGAGAGATTGGAAAAAGCAGGAAAGATAGGGCTGTCCCCGATAGAAGTAAGTACCCTTGCTTCTATCGTCTCAGAAGAGAGCAACCTAAAGGATGAGCAATCTGTGATCGCCGGAGTTTATATAAACCGGATAAAGAAAAACATAAAATTGCAGGCTGACCCTACAATAAAATTCATTCTAAACGACCCTTCGGTGAAGAGGATACTCAATAAGCACTTATCAATAAACTCCCCGTATAACACATATAAATATGCGGGACTTCCTCCCGGACCGATAGTCATACCTCAGAAAAGCACAATAGATGCAGTCTTGAATTATAAAAGCCATAACTATATCTACTTCTGCGCTAAGCCAACACTTGACGGCTCACATAACTTTGCAGTGACTATAGCTGAGCACAGTAAAAACGCAAGGGCCTATCAACGGGCTATAAGCCGTCTTTAGCGCAGACAACTTCAAGAGCTTTGGCAAACATCTCATCTCTTTCTGAGTTAATAACCCTGTAATATGCAGTATTACCGAAAATTGTCCTGGCAGCAAGAGCTTTCATGACAATTGCCATTTCTGTTTTGGACGTCTCCATACCCTTTGAATCAAGAGGCAGATTCTTCTTTACAGCAAATTCTGCAAGATTTCCCATTATAGTCTCATCGATCCGGAAACTTTTCTCGAATTGCTTAAATGTTTTATATTTGGCTCTCCATATATCTCTGTTTTGATCACCGAGATTATTCATAAACTCGTTTATTATTCCTCTCCTTATGAGTTTCATATAATACTCCGAATAATAAGATGTATCAGCAGGAACGAATATATCAGGCATAATACCTCCACCTCCATAAACTGTGCGCCCCTTTATTAAAGTCTTATATTTAAGTGAATCCGGAAAGCTTATACTATCTTTATTAAACATCTCCCCATTTTTAAATCTATCAATATATGACTTGAAATACTTCTCGGCTTCTCCTGCCTCATAAGGGCTCTGTATTACCCTTCCTGAAGGTGTATGATATCTTGCGATTGTAAGCCTAAGCTGAGAGCCGTCATTAAGTGGCATAATCTGCTGAACAAGTCCCTTTCCGAATGACCTGCGACCTACTATAACTCCCCTATCCCAATCTTGAATGGCACCTGCAACAATTTCACTTGCAGAGGCAGAATTCTCATCAATCATAACAACAAGGCGGCCTTTCTTATAAAATCCTGTGCCGTTTGCCCTCTCAATTCTCTTTGGAGATTTTAAACCTTCTGTATACACAATCGATTGACCTGCATCTAAAAAGAAATTGGAGATCTCCATTGCAGTTCCCAAAAAACCACCGGCATTTCCCCTCAAATCAAGAATTATTCCGTTTATCTTCTCTGCCTTCATTCCTATTAAGGCCTCCAATATCTCATTTGCTGAGTTTTGGGCAAAACGGCTAAGTTTGAGATAATATACTCCTTTACCAACCTCGTATGCCGCATCAAGGCTGTTAATAGGAATTTTATCCCTTACGACCTCAAAATCCAGCATCACGGAAACTCCTTTTCTTATAATTCCCAATTTAACTTTCGTACCCTTAGGCCCTCTTAAATACTTATGAACTCTTTCATTTGTAAGACCGATGCCTGCTATTGTCTCCCCGTTTACCTGAACAATCCTGTCTCCTGTAAGGATTCCCACCCGCTCACACGGGCCACCGGCAATCGGAGCCGCCACACTCAGGGTATCTTTTATAATTGCAAACTCAATACCTACTCCATCAAAATTCCCCTCAAGAGGCTCATTCATTGATTTCACATCCTTGGCTGAAATATATGCTGAATGAGGATCAAGTTTTGAAATGACCGAATTTATAGCATCTTCTGTCAAGGCATTTGTGTTCACCGTATCCAGATAATAACTGTTCAAGTACATAAGAGTCTGCCCGAACTTGGACATCTGTCTGTTGATATCTGTGACACTCTGGGCATGTATTGACTGTGACAATAAAACTAGCGGTAATAATAACAATCCAATTCTAATCCTTTTCATAAACATCTTTTTCTGTATTCTTGATGGGTATATCAAACTCTGTGCCCTCTTCTGCCAGATATGTATCAGGAAAGATATTTCTTGCCTCTTTCAGTAAAACCGACAACTCCTTGTAACGGGATGAATAATGGCCTATGACAAGTTTCCTCACACAAGCCTCATTTGCTGTACGGGCAGCATCTGAAGCAGTAGAGTGCATTGTTGCCTTTGCCATTTCAGACATATCCGATGTGAATGTAGCCTCATGATAGAGCAAGTCAACATCTTTGATATAAACTGGCAGCGCTTTAAAGGGGGCCGTATCACTGCAATAGGCAAAGGAGCGAGGTTTATATGGCATATATGTGTACTCATTATTAAGTAAAATCTC
Organism: Rikenellaceae bacterium; assembly: GCA_034928745.1. Classification (GTDB taxonomy): domain Bacteria; phylum Bacteroidota; class Bacteroidia; order Bacteroidales; family UBA932; genus Bact-08. Next base: position 21,455 of record JAYFOS010000008.1, on the reverse strand, counting down.
ACTGTTTTCTCTCGTCACATCCTCACCCTCCTTCAATTGTGCAATCTCCTTCAATGTGATAGACTCTTTCTCGATTAAATATTTGTGCACATTTCTCTTAGGAGCCTTCTCCCTGAAAAGAAAACCGTAGCACTCGATTCTGTGGTTTAGGGGAAATGAAAGAACCTCGAAATTCTTTGCATCTAATATTAAATCCAGCCCCTCCCCCTTAAGTGGAATATGGATAATCTCATATTTGAACATTCCGCCGAAGTGTCTGAGAAAATCTGAGAGTATAGCTGAGAATTCAGACGGGGCATATATGAACACCGGTGCTGTCCTCCCTAGCATTGACATAGTGGAAAGCAATCCGTATATTCCAAAAATATGATCTCCATGGACATGTGAAATGAAGATATTCTGGATTTTTAAAATCGAAAACCCATACCTTCTCAGTTGCATCTGACAACCCTCTCCACAGTCTATAAGAAACAAGCGCTCATGAACATTAAGGACATGAGCGCTTGGGAATCTATTCACCGTAGGAAGTGCTGATGCACACCCTAATGATGAGAACGAAAATTTCATTTATTGCTTGTTAGCTTGATCTTTGCTCTCCATTTCGCTCTTAAGAGCTGCAAGTTCGCTGATGTCGCCAAGTGTTGTTTTTTCAAGGTTGGCTTTGAGTTTCTTCACAGCTTTTTGAGTCGAATCAGACTCACTCTCAACTCTTTCTCTTGGCTCCTCTTTTTTGGCTTCTTCAAAGAGCTTTGAGTGTGATAGAACGATTCTCTTAGTGCTCTTGTTGAACTCAAGCACCTTGAAATCAAGTTTCTCTTCAACTTTTGCTGTTGTACCATCCTCTTTAACAAGATTCCTCATGCTTACATATCCCTCAACGCCATAAGCAAGTGCAACTGTAGCACCTTTATCAACGAAAGAGGTAATTGTACCTTCATGAACCGAACCCACTGTAAATACTGTCTCAAATACATCCCAAGGATTCTCCTCAAGCTGTTTGTGTCCAAGGCTAAGACGACGATTATCCTGATCTACCTCAAGAACCAATACTTCAAGTTTTTCTCCTACTGATGTGAACTCTGAAGGATGTTTAACCTTCTTGGTCCAAGAGAGGTCACTGATATGTACAAGACCGTCAACTCCCTCTTCAAGTTCTACGAAAACACCGAAGTTTGTAAAGTTGCGGACAGTAGCTGTGCATTTTGTACCTACTGGATATTTCTCAGCTATTGTAGCCCAAGGATCAGACTTAAGTTGTTTGATGCCGAGAGACATCTTTCTCTCGTCTCTGTCAAGTGTCAATATAACTGCCTCAACCTCATCTCCTACCTTAAGGAAATCCTGAGCGCTGCGCAGGTGGAGTGACCAAGACATCTCCGAAACGTGAATAAGACCCTCAACACCCGGTTGAATTTCGATAAATGCGCCGTAGTCAGCTATGACAACAACTTTGCCTTTTACCTTGTCGCCTACCTGAAGGTTTGCATCAAGAGCATCCCAAGGATGCGGGCTCAGTTGCTTCAAGCCTAGAGCTATACGTTTTTTAGTATCATCAAAGTCAAGAATAACGACGTTGATCTTCTGGTCGAGTTGTACAACCTCTTCAGGATGGTTAATCCTGCCCCATGAGAGATCTGTTATGTGGATAAGTCCGTCTACACCACCCAAGTCGATAAATACGCCGTATGATGTGATGTTCTTCACTACACCCTCAAGAATCTGGCCCTTCTCGAGCTTACCAATGATATCTGCCTTTTGAGCTTCAAGTTCTGCCTCAATGAGTGCCTTGTGAGAAACAACAACATTGCGGAATTCGTGGTTGATCTTTACGATCTTGAACTCCATTGTCTTGTTGACAAAAATATCGTAATCACGGATTGGTTTAACATCTATCTGTGAACCAGGCAGGAATGCCTCTATACCAAACACATCCACAATCATACCACCCTTAGTCCTGCACTTGATGTAACCCTTAACGATTTCATCCTTGTCAAATGCCTCGTTTACTCTATCCCAAGAACGGAGAGAACGGGCTTTCTTATGTGAAAGAATCAGCTGACCTTTTTTATCTTCAGCATTTTCCACATATACTTCTACCTTGTCACCTATTGTAAGTTCCGGATTGTAACGGAACTCATTGATACTGATAACACCTTCACTCTTGTAACCGATGTTTACGATTACCTCTCTCTTGTTAAGGTTTACCACAGTACCTTCTACAACCTCATTCTCGATAACCTTTGAGAGTGTCTGGCTGTAACGGTCTTCAATCACTGATTTCTCAGTGTCGTACACTGTCTCTTTTTCGAATGCATCCCAGTCGAATTTATCAATTGAGACTGATACATTACTTCTACGTTTTCTGGTCAACTCTTCTGCTACAACAGCAGCGTCATCCTCGATGAAAGCTTCGAGCTTCTCCTCTTTGTTGATGGCAACAATCGGCTCTTCTTGCTCCATCTCTTCTTTTTTAAGATCTTTTACCATTTTTAATTGTTAGAAATTAAGTAGTTAGACATTATTTATAGTTTGCCTTATAAGCGGACAAAATTAAAGAATATTTTCGGTAATCCAAAATTATTGAAAAATAGGCCATTTCGGTTATCTTTGAATTTTAAAAATTACTTTATGAGCAAAGAAAACGGATTCCGTTCTTTCTCCAGAAACTTCTGGACAGCAATCATTATGGAATTCTTTGAAAGAGGTTCCTACTATTCAGTTATGTCAATCCTGTCTGTCTACCTGATACTCTCTCCTGATGCAGGAGGATTAGGCTTTTCTAAAGAACAGGCAGGTTCGGTTTTGGGAATAATTCCTCCTCTCCTCTATTTCTTGCCTATAATCTCCGGTGCAATTGCTGACAGATATGGCTATCGCAGGGTCCTGTTCTTTGCATTCTTATGTATTATTGCTGGTTATATGTTTGCCGGTATTTCAACCACTTATGCCCTGATACTCCTTTCATTGCTAGTACTGGCTACCGGAGCCGGATTTTTTAAGCCTGTAATCTCCGGAACGATTGCAAGGTCAACCAATGAAAATAATTCAAGTCTTGGGTTTGGCATATATTACTGGTCTATAAATCTTGGTGCATTTCTTTTCCCCCTCATTCTGGTTCCAATCCTGAAGAAAATTTCATACAGTTATATTTTTTACATGGCATCTATTGCCGGCATCATACTTCTATTGGTCAACATATTTCTTTACAAAGAGCCTCAAAAGAGGCCGTCCGATAAAAGCCTTCCCCAGGTATTCAAAGAGATGCTACTTGTTATTAAAGACTGGAAATTTCTGCTTATGATTCTGATATACTCCGGATTCTGGATTCTTTATTTCCAGATGTACGGGACTGTACTATGGTATGTTAAGGACTATATGGATATGACTCCTATAAACAATATAGTGAACTCGTTTCTTTCTCTCTTCACGGAGAATCCTTCATGGAGGTTTGATGTTGAGCACGTCACTGTAATCAATGCAGGGGTGATTATATTGTTACAACTTTTAGTCTCAAATCTGGTCAAAAATTGGAAAGCCTTACCGACAATGATTGTAGGTATTGGTCTTGGGACTGCCGGAATGTTCATTCTATCACTCTCATCAAATCCATGGATATTTATCATTGGTCTTATTACATTTACATTGGGAGAGATGACCACTCATCCCAAGTTCATCTCATATATAGGATTAATAGCTCCTTCCGACAAGAAAGCACTATATCTTGGTTACTCTTTTCTCTATGGAGTTATAGGAAGTAGCGTCGGTGGTTTTCTTGGCTCCCGTCTTTATGTCAAATATGTGGACAACATGGGGGATCCATCATATTTATGGGTAATATTTTCGTGTATAGGAGCAGTGAGCATTGTCTCTTTAATATTGTACAACCGGTTTATTGCGATAAAAAGGATCAGTTGAGCATCTTCTTGCGGAAGAAGATAAATGTCACAATCAATACGGCAACAACCATAATCAGCATTATATAGAGAAAATCCATATTCCCGAACCCCGGAAGTTTCACATTCATTCCGAAAACGCTGGCAATCAACGTTGGAGGCAAGAACAGCAAAGAGACAAATGTGAATATCTTCATTATGCGGTTCTGTTCAAGGTTAATCAAACCAAGAACGGTGTTCTGTAAATATTCAAGTCTCTCGAAGCTGAAGTTTGTATGATTTATAAGTGAGTTTATATCTTTTATCAGGACATCCAGTTTGGCAAAAAGATCCCTCGGAAATTTGTCACTCTTAAGGATACCGGATATCATCCTTTGTTTGTCGACTATATTTTCCCTCACCAACATAGTGTTCTCCTGCAACTGTGTGATATCCAACAGAAGGTCCTCTCCCATTGTTCCTCCAAGACTGACCTTTTTACTATATTGAGCTATCTCCTTGGACATTAACTCTATCATATCCGCATCCAAATCAATTCTGTTCTCCAGTATGCCTACCAGTATGTGATAACCTGTTGGTAGAGAACGGTAATTTGCCATTATCCTGCGTTGGATATCGGTAAAGCTTCTTAAGGGAACGTGACGGATGGTTACAATTATTCCCTCGCACAATATGAAGGAGACTGCCTCCATACTGTAATTCTCCGGACCGGGTATCAAAAAGTTGGTATTTGCGAATATTGTATTCTCTGTTTCCGAATATCTTGAAGAACTCTCAATCTCTTCCGCCTGAGCACGGCTCTGCAGATTTGTATTTAGGAACTCTTCAATTGCCCTCTTCTCTTCTCCTGTCGGAGAAAAGAGGTCAATCCACATAACATCATCATAACCAAGGTTATCAAGAGAACTTATCTCGTCTGTAGTTATTACCTGTCCCTTATTTTTGTAAAATATTTCGAGCATGGTCAATTCCTTTAATGGTTTATAACTAAATCATCTACCGTTAACAAAACGGCACACGGTTTAGCCAAACCATCGGACTTTTGACTTTAACTCGTCAAGGGCAAGTGACCAGAACTCTGCAAGACCTTTTCTCTTATCTGCACTGAGATTAAAAGATACGTTCTCGGCAAGGTATTTCAATGCATACTCCTTATTGAAACCGTTTGAATATTTATCTATTGCCTTATCTATATTTTCCACGCCTAACTTGAGTGCATCATTGAATTCGCGGACAAATGAGGGATCAAGATCTCGATTTGCAGTCCAGCATGCAAAGACAAAAGGAAGATTTGTGAATTTGATCCACTCTTCAGCCAAATCGTATACATACTTGAAATCACCTCCTCTCATGAGAGCTTTATCACCAATAAGAAGGTAACTATTATTTACATCTGGTTCTGACTGAGAAAAATTATAAGTGACATATTCAGGTGATATCTTCCAGAAACGTTGTGCCAATAATTTTGTAAGTAACACTGATGTCCTTGATTCTTTGTCAAGATATACTTTAGTTACTTGCTCTATTGGAACTCCGCTGCATAAAAGTACGGAAGCCACTCTTCCCTCTGCACCTATGCAAAAATCGGAGAAAATCAGATTGTTTTTTATTTCGGGAATGACACCGGTAGGAACGATACTTATGTCTGTAAGTCCGTTTGACAATTTTTGTGCAGATTCAGCCGGTGTGGAGAACTCCAGATCAATATACTTGCTTACGGGGTGATTTTGCAACCCGTAGACAAATGGAATGGTATTCAAATATGATATGGCTGATACACGGATGAGCATTACTTATTGGTTTTGTATGGCACTATTCCGGCCGGCCGCAAAGTTAAGATAAAATATTTAAATGCTCAACCAATATTTTCACTCCTATTATTACAAGAATAAAGCCGCCCAAAATTTCTGACCTTTTTCCCGCCTTTATACCTATTTTTCTACCCCATTTCAAGCCGATGGCAGAAGCGAGAGCCGTTGTCAGGAAGATTGCCGCTGACGCAAGAATAATCCGTTCAATCGATATATTAATAACTGCAAGGGTGACTCCGACAGCTAGAGCATCTATACTCGTTGCTGCGGCTGCAATAACCATAATTCTGAATTTTCTGATATCAATGCACTTTTCCTCTTCGCCACATGAAAGAGCCTCCCATATCATTTTACCACCAATATAAAAAAGCACAGAGAAAGCAATCCAGTGATCCACGGAACTGATAAGACTCTCAAGTCCACTTCCCAGTAACCAACCGGCTAGTGTGAAAAGAGACTGGATAAAGGCAAATGTCAGTGAAATTTTAATAAATTCTGCCCGCCTTATCTGAGGAAGACATATCCCAGATGAAAGAGAGACTGCAAACGTGTCGAAACATAATCCGACAGCCAATACAACAATCTCCAGAAGACTCATTAAGCCTTAACATTCTTGTCTCTTAAAAGATACATCGCTGCAAATGTTATGAGACCGTTCATTATAAGAATTGTGAAGCCAAAACCGAACCCTAAAAACTCCTTGCCGGCAAAGTCGAGTAGATAGCAAAAAAGCGGTGAACCTATAGCCACATAGGGCATAAATTTGTCCTTCACATTGTGCTTTGTAAGCAAACCGAAGAAGAAAAATCCAAGAAGTGGCCCATATGTATATGATGCAAGCAGATATACCAGATCAATGACAGTTTGGTTATTGAATGCATATAAGACAAGTATGATTATAAAAAACAACACGGCAAAACCGGCATGAGCAAGTTGCCTGATATTCTGTTTTCTTTTTTCTGAGAGATCCTTTCTTTTGTTGAATCCCATGAAATCAATGCAGAACGACACAGTAAGAGATGTCAAAGCCCCTCCCGCACTCGGATATGAGGCAGAGATAAGGCCTATTATAAAGAACAAACCGACACCAAGTCCAAGATATTGGCTTGCTATTACAGGGAAAAGCTTGTCTGTCTGAGCTTTAGTGAAAACGCCTGCTGCATCGGCAAGACCGATATTGTGCATTCCACCTAGTTTTGAACTCACAAAAATTGCCAACAGGGCACCCATAAGTAGAAAGAAGAAGTTGACAATAACTATAGTGATACTTGTTGTATATATATTCTTTTTAGCCTCTCCTATATTCTTGCAAGAGAGGTTCTTCTGCATCATCTCCTGATCCAGACCGGTCATTGCTACTGTTATGAACATTCCGCTGATAAACTGTTTCACGGCATTAGTCCCATGAGACCACTCCCAATCAAACCAGTTTGAGTAATCTGTTGATGCAACAGCGGACATCATCTCTCCGAAGTTCCAACCCATTGCCTTTGAAATCGAGAATATTGTCAGAAACACTGCAAGCAACATGAATGTGGTCTGAAGTACATCTGTCCAGATTATGGTTTTCACTCCTCCCTTGAAGGTATAGAGGAATATAAGAAGCATGAATATGAATGCTACGACCCAAAACGGAGTCGAACCTGCCGGAAGGAAAGTATGAAGTACAAGAACAACTACAAATATCCTCACTGCTGCTCCTAGCACCCTTGAAACCATAAAGACAGAAGCTCCGGTTTTATAAGTAAAGAATCCGAAACGATGCTCAAGATATGTATATATTGATGTCAGATTCATCTTATAATAGAGTGGTATCAGAACCGTCGCAATAACTATGTAACCGACCACAAATCCCAGCACAAGAGGCATATAGTAGAAATTCTGATTCAATACATTTCCAGGAACAGAGATAAATGTTACACCGGATATTGAAGTTCCAACCATACCATAAGCTACTATATACCAGGGAGATTTCTTGTTACCGGAGAAGAATGCTCCTGTGTCAGCTTTTCTTGATGTATACCACGATACTGCAAAGAGCATTATTGTGTAGACTGTGAAGGCTATTAGCAGCCAAGATACCGGGAATTGATGCATGATTATAGTTTTTATTATTTTATTGGTACAAATGGTTGTCGGTTTTGAATCGATCTTCCGAGAGTGATCTCATCTGTATACTCCAGTTCATCTCCAAAACCAATACCTCTTGCTATTGTGCTTATTTTAATATCCAACTTGCTCAACAATTTATAAAGATAAAAAGAAGTTGTCTCTCCTTCCATAGTTGTACTGAGGACAATCAATATCTCTTTTATCTCCTCTTTTTCAGCTCTCTTTAAAAGCTGGTCTATTGTAAGATCTGAGGGGCCCACTCCATCCATAGGGGATATTATTCCGCCAAGGACATGATAAAGGCCATTGTATTGCATTGTATTCTCAATGCTTATTACATCCCTGACATTTTCGACCACACATATTATGGATGTGTCTCTTTTTGCATCCTTGCATATATCACATATATCATTGTCTGATATCATACTGCAGTTCTTGCAGAATTTTGTCTCCTTGCTTAATCGGATAATAGATTGACCGAACCTTTCCACATTATCCTTCGGTTGTTTCAGAAGATGAAGCGCGAATCTGAGTGCGCTCTTTCTCCCTACACCGGGCAGGGAAGACAACTCGTCAACTGCGTCCTGAAGTAATCTTGAGGGATAATTACGGGAGTACATTTACCCTCTTTTATTTATTGAATTATAATAATCAACCGCCTTTCTCACGGATCCTTGACTCAACAGAAGAGACTTTGAATATTCATAATCTCCCGAGTGAATCTCCTCCATAATCATTTTTGTACCTCTATCAACCAACTTGGCATTTGTAAGCTGCATGTCAACCATTTTGTTGCCCTTGACATGACCGAGTTTAATCATTGAAGCAGTTGATATCATATTGAGCACCAGCTTCTGAGCTGTACCTGATTTCATTCTGGTACTACCTGTCACAAACTCTGGACCTACTATTGCAACAATAGGTATTTCTACCTCTGCTGCCAAAGGAGAATCCGGGTTGCAAGTAACACAAGCGGTAAGAATACCTCTTTTCCTTGCCTCTTTAACTGCACCGATAACATAAGGAGTAGTTCCTGAAGCAGCTATTCCTACAACTACATCATCCTGATCAACCCCATATTGCTGCATGTCAAGCCAACCTCCTTCAAAGCTATCCTCGGCAGCCTCGACAGCCCTTCTGATAGCCTTGTCACCTCCTGCAATAAGACCTATCATCAGATCGTATGGAGCTCCGAAAGTCGGAGGGATTTCAGAGGCGTCAAGTATTCCAAGCCTTCCGCTGGTACCTGCTCCTAAGTAGAAAACCCTGCCTCCGTTTTGTATTCTGGAAACGATGCCGTCAACTAATGCCTCTATCTGCGGTATGCATTTTTCGACAGCATAAGGGACAGTTTTATCCTCCTTATTGATATTTTCAAGAAGCTCTTTTGTTGACATCCTGTCAAGGTCACTATACTTTGATGATTGTTCTGTTACCTTCATTTTGATCAATTATTTGGTTAAGTGGTACTCAACGAGTCCCTCTATGGGTGATTTCAAAATTTTTCCTGTTTTAATGCCGTGCTCCGAAGCAACCTTTCTTATCTCATCGGCATAGTAATATGCAACTGATCCTACAATATTCAATGGATAGAGCTTGTAATCATATTGCATTATATTGCGCGTGATAAAATCCTCGAAGCTTTGCCTTAGTAGCTGATTGATATATGGATTGCTCTTATTCTCATATATGAAAGGTGAGAATGACGCAAGAAACCTGTTTGGATATGGTTGTCTATATACTTTTTCAACGATAGCCCCATAGTTCAGCCCGAATTGATCATCAAACTTTTTTCTTATATCCTGAGGAATTTGTCTCTTCAGATAGTCTGAAAGGAACTTCTTCCCAATGACAGCTCCACTTCCCTCATCTCCAAGTATGAAACCGCATGCCGGTACATTGTCTGCTATAGCCTCTCCATCATAGAAGCAAGAATTTCCCCCTGTGCCAAGAATTGCTGCTATGCCTGGCTTATGCCCGCATAATGCTCTTGCAGCAGCAAGCAGGTCTGTATAAGCAGAAACCTCCACCCCGGGGAAAATTTTTTTGAAACAATCACAAAGAGAACCTGTTTTCTCCGGAGTAACTCCTGCTCCGTAAAAATGGATCTCATCCACCTTACCAGATATGGCGGGTAAAAGATTTCTCTTAAATTCCTCAACTATTTGCTCCTCGCTCTGGTAATATGGATTTATGCCTGGAGTCGTGATCTCCTTTACCGTGCCTTCATTTTCTATCGCTCTCCAGTCGATTTTTGTAGAGCCGCTGTCTGCAATTAATAGCATTTCAAATTATTTAATGGGCAAAAGTACATTTTTTGGTATTTTAATGCAAGTATCATGCTAATTTTCGCCAGTGCCGATATCCTATTATGGCAGCAATAAGATATACAGTATAGAGAAGTACAGTAGGGTAAAGTCCCTGACTTGCATAAAGATATATTGCTATTGCATTGTTTATTATCCATATAATCCAGTTCTCAGTATGCTTTCCCGTAACCCAATACGTGGCTAACAGACTTAAAACTGCTATAAGGGAGTCGACATATGGCATCGGATCTGAGCTATAGTTAATAAGAAGAATGGTGACAACTATATATAAAAGTATAGCTGCAAGAATTGAAAATAGGAATTTCTTCCCTCCAAGTCTGTTTACCTTGGATGAATTTTCATCATCACCCGCTTTTCCCCACAATATCCATCCATATATACTCATAAGTAAGAAGCAGACCTGAAGAATTGCCGCTGCAAACAAACCTGAATCAAAAAAGACGGTTACGTAGATAAGGGCGGAAACTCCGCCCACTATCCACATAGACCTTTTTTGGATTATCTCCAGATATACATACAACAAACCTGCTATTGCCCCCACAATTTCAACTATCATATCTGAATCCATAATTTAAATATTTAAAATCTGAACGAGGCTTTAAGAGTAAAATTTCTTCCTGCCTGGGGAAAAAGACCCTCCTCAATATATCTGTCACTATTGTCGGCAAACTCTGCCATGTATACCCATGCATTTGAGAAATACATCTTGTTGAAAAGGTTATCCACATAAAAGTTCAGATCAAGAGTTGTATTTGTATTTATATGAAAGCTTTTTCCCAAGTGTAAGGTAGCCGTGTAATATGAGGGTATTGACCTTGACTCATCAGATGTATTGTCATAATACTGTTTACCAACATATTTTCCAATCAGCTCCATCAAATAACCTTTCCCCGGAAAAAGTGCTGCTTTGCACATACCTGTGACTGACGGTGAATATGAGATATCACTCTTTTTATAGAAAGTGCTTCTTTGCTGTAACGGATTCCAATCTTCCGGATTGTCAAACAAATCCGTCCATGCTGTATAGTTAAGTATCTTATTACTACTCAATGTAAGATTCCCGTCAAACTTCAACCATTTTAATGCCTCCCATGCTGCTGCCAATTCCAATCCTCTTCTGTAGGAGCTTTTAACATTCTCTTTTATCACATATCCGGTCTCACTCAGCTTACCTGTCGGGACAAGCTGGTTCTTATACTCCATTAAATATAGGTTGGCTGAAAATGCAAGTTTATCATTAGTAAATTTATAACCTGCCTCATAATCGAGAAGCCTTTCTGCAAGAAGCTTATCTGCCATATCAGACTTTATGGACTCTTTTATATCCGATCTGCTCGGCTCTCTGTGGGCTACCGAGAGTGATAAATAAAACTGATTATTTTTATTCGGAGTGAAGCTGATCCCCATCTTAGGATTGAAAAAACTATATCTTTTTTCAAAGTCCATGTCAGCAAAATCTTTATCCTTTCCCTTTATCACATATGACACTCCACGATATTGCATGTCTGCATATGCCATAAACGCCTCAGAAAAATCATACTCTCCCTTGGCAAAAAGTGAATAGTCGTTTTTATAGCCTGTGTTAAGATACCATTGATAATCAGGATCTATACCCCCGTCATACATTGACCAGATAAGTCTGCCAAAATGGTCTCCGTCGTAGTATGAATATGTTACACCAGCTGTTCCGGAGAAATTTTCTTTTTTATAGATTACATTGGATAACAGATTTATCGATTTATTTTTCAAAGCTTGCCTGATTATCACATCGGAACGTTTATATACGACTCCGTCTACAGTCTGATTTGCAAGTCCGTACTCTGAGAATTTCTTTGAAGCCTTGTAGTTTTCATAATAACCGTCACCCAGTGTATAATGTATAGTCGAGTTGAAAACAAGGCCGGAATTAGTGTTATATGTATGACTGAGTTGGAAATGATGTTGCTTATAATTGTCTGTCTCGTTGTTATAGTAGTGGATATTGCCGACATGGTCATAATAAACTCCTGAAGGGTTAAATTTTCTGTCGGTTACCATCTGTTCTCTGCTAATGCCTTCCCAAGTAAGTCCAGAGACATGATCCCCAAGTATATATGTAAATCTTAATGAGGAATTTTTCTTTAACCAACCTCCAGAAACATATAGAGAATTTAAATCTGTCATTGCGTTTCTTATATATCCGTCTCCTGAATTATGTGAAAATATAATATCAAAAGAGAGTCCGTTCTTGAGTATCCCAGTCCCGGCTCCTATTGTGGAGAGATAGGTTTTGTAGCTTGCCACCCCCACCTCGGCAATCCCATAAGGAGATGGTGACGAATAGAGTGTACGCATGTTTATGCTGGCACCGAAGGCAGCCGGTCCATTGGTTGATGTACCGATACCTCTCTGTAGCTGAACATCCTGTAAAATAGATGTAAGAGATGGGATATTAACCCAAAAAACCTCCTGCGACTCGGCATCATTAAGGGCAACCCCGTTTAAGGTAACATTAATCCTTGAACCGTCACTCCCTCTTACTCTTAATGAAGAGTAACCAAGACCGTTACCTCCCTCTGTTGAACTGACCACTGAAGGCATTAAAGAAAGAAGCATAGGTAGGGACTGAACAGGAGACGATTGTTTCATCTCTTTTAGTGTTAGTTCGGAATGAGCAACCGGAGTTTTCCAACCTGCTCTGGTTGCCTGTACAACAACGCTGTCTAGTTTGGTTAATGATGTTTTCTCATTTTGCCCGTTTGTCTGGGCAAGGGTTAGAAAAGGTAAAAACAATACCCCGCAGAAAAAAGTTAATTTTTTCATAATTAATTATTTATCAGCAGGGGGATAATAAGAAAAAGACACTTTCCCTTCGCTGGCATTACCCAGATCAGGTTAAAGGGTATAATCTCAGCCGTTACGGCACCCCCAAGAATTATTATATTCGACAAATATACAAAATATATCGGAGTCTCCTCTTTTTATCTACCTTTGCAGCAGGTGGGCCGCTCTATCGCTCTCTGAAAAGAGGGAGGAAAGTCCGGACAGGAGAGAGCAAGGCTCTGTGGAAATCACAGCTGGGGGTAACCTTAGGTAAATCGTAACAGAAAACAACCGCCTTGAAAAAGGTAAGGGTGAAAACGCGGGGTAAGAGCCCACGATGATATATGGCAACATATATCAGGTACGACCAGCCTCCTGCAAGGCCATGTATACCAGTTCTAAAGGCTGCTCGTCTTATACTGGGGGGTAGGCTGCATCAGATAAATGATAGAGACCTCTTTGAGGTACTGAATCCGGCTTACAGGCCCACCTTTTTTTAGAAAAGTCTTGGATGATCCTCCTCGAATTGTCTTAATATTGTTGAAATAATCGCCTCCCTGAAAAATTTGGACTCTGAAGTAACTTTGTATTTTTTACAATATAACTCCACCGCCTCTAGTTCTTTATCATTCAACAAGATGGCTTTTCTGTGACGTCTCTTTAGTGCCTCTTTCTGCTTCAAGTCACCTATTTAAAAATTGTTTATAACTCTCTACAAGATCCAAGGGGTATCTCTTTTCTGAATAGTTCAACCACTCCAAAGCAAGAGCTTTTTTATCCTGCATTTCGCAAGCTACAGCCAAATTGTATGCGGCACATGCAGCAACTTTATCGTTAGCAGCCGATGTTGCCTCCAACCATATTTTAGAAGCCTTAGACCAATTGAACTCGTTGGCAGCAATTATAGCCTCCTGCCACGAGGATCCAAATAGGAAATAGAGACTTCTGGAATCTCTCTCCCATTTCTCAAAGAAATCTTTGGAAACACTCTCTCCAATATCAGTCAAAGCTCCTGTCAAAGATTCCTTTATCTTATAATTCAAAACACTCTTTTTAAGTTCATTACGAGAAAGCATCTCCCAAAGAAGGGTGTCTTTTTGAGTAATATCAGCAATCCTTGCAGCAGTTATCCCGTCATATAGATCAAGTTTTAGACTGAAAGGCAATTGGACATAAGTCGTATGATAGTCTGCACCGGGTATTTTGCTGAGATAAATTCCGGCATCTGCGATTTTCACATAACTTAATATGAAAACAAGATCTGAGTTAGATTTAACCGAAAGATCCTTAATTAGTTCCGGATTATTTAATGACGAAGAGTCACTTTTAAAATTGAACACATATACAGAACCCTCCTCTCGGGAAAGCCTCTTTTCAAAAGAAGAGGCTAGTCCCTTTGAAAGGTCTGATATAATAGTCGAGTCGCTTTTGCCGTCCAAGGCGGAGAAGATTGCAATGCTCTTTCCCGATAACTCAACATTATAACGTGGAGCCACTCTTTTCTCCACTTCAATCAATTGAACACCCGGAGCACAAGAGAACAGAGACAATAAGGCAACTGATATTAATCCGATGGTTGAAAGGTTGGCTTTCATGATATTATTATTTACATTTTCATACCGCCACAGACAGATATGACTTGTCCTGTAACATATGATGACATGTCTGATGCAAGGAATGTGCACACGTTGGCTATATCCTCAGGTAACCCGCCCCTGCGCAATGGAATTTTTTCTGCCCACTCTTTTTTAACCTCTTCCGGTAGTTTTGCAGTCATCTCTGTTATAATAAAACCGGGAGCAACGGCATTTGCCCTTATACCTCTTGAGCCGAGTTCCTGTGCAATTGATTTCGCAAGGCCGATCATTCCGGCTTTTGAAGCGGAGTAGTTTGCTTGTCCGGCATTCCCTGATACCCCGACAACTGAACTCATGTTTATAATGCTTCCGTTTTTCTGTCTCATCATAACCGGAGTTATTGCATGAGTGAAGTTAAAAGCAGATTTAAGATTAACGCCAATAACGGCATCCCATTGCTGTTCACTCATTCTCATCATCAATCCGTCTTTAGTGATTCCGGCATTGTTAATCAAAATATCTATCTTTCCAAACTCTTTTACACCCTCTTCCACAACCTTGTGTGCCTCTTCAAAAGAAGCGGCATTGGAGGCTATGGCTAATACTCTTACACCATATCCGGCGATCTCCTTTTTTGTAGCCTCACCGTTCTCATCAATAACAAGGTCAGTAAATATAATATCCGCACCCTCTGATGCAAATTTTAAAGCAATAGCCTTTCCGATGCCTCTTGCTGCTCCGGTAATGAGCGCAACTTTTCCTTCTAATAGTTTCATAACGTTTCGATTTTAGTTATTTTTCATCATGGCGTGCAGATCGTACTCTTCTGCACCCGTTATCTCAACATCAACAAATGTACCAATATTATTCTTAGGTTGATCATCATTTGCCATATCTCTTTTATCTATAAGTATCTCTCCGTCCACCTCCGGGCTTTCACGATGACTTCTGGCAATCAAATATTTGTCTGTTTCAGAGTCAATCAATACTCTTTGTTGAGTACCTATTCTCGACTCATTATATTCCAACGAAATTTTTGATTGAAGCTCCATCAGGCGGTTGTATCTCTCCTCCTTTTCTCTCTTGCAGATGGTATCTTTAAGGTTCTGGGCGCCCCATGTGCCCTCCTCTTCAGAGTAAGTGAAAGCACCCAACCTTTCGAATTTTGCCTGAGAGACGAATGTAAGCAGTTCTTCAAAAGCGCGTTTGTCCTCACCTGGATGTCCCACAATCATTGTAGTCCTGAGAGTGATCCCGGGAACCCTGTTCCTGAATTTTTCCACCAATCTTTTAGTCTGATCTCCGTCCACAGAACGTCTCATATTTGCCAAAACCTTATCGGAGATATGCTGCAGAGGTATATCGAGGTACTTACATACCTTCGGATTATTTACTATTACATCCAGAAGATCGTCCGGAAATGCAGCAGGATAAGCGTACAGAAGACGTATCCACTCTATTCCATTTACATCTGAAAGCTTCTCCACCAGTTCCGCCACATTTCTGCGACCATAAAGATCAACTCCGTAATAGGTGGTATCCTGTGCTACAAGTATAAGTTCCTTTACTCCTTTTTCCGCCAGGAATTCTGCTTCTGCAATAAGATTTTCATGCGGTACAGATATGTGCTTGCCCCTAATCAGTGGGATAGAACAATATGAGCAAATTCTGTCACAACCTTCTGATATTTTAAGATAGGCGTAATGTCCCGGAGTTGTCAGAAACCTCTGGTTATCATATTTTTTATTCCATAAAGAACCAAGTGCTTCAAGAACCTGCTGGGTATCAAATGCACCATAAAAACCATCAACCTCTGGAATCGACTCTGTCAACTCTTGACGATATCTTTGAGAAAGGCATCCGAAGGCCAGTACTCTTGATGTATAACCGTTTTTTTTTGCCTCCACGGCTTCAAGTATGGCTTGTATTGACTCTTCTTTTGCATCCTTTATAAAACCGCATGTGTTTATAATTATTGTGTCTGCTCCGGATTCCTCCAAAGGCTCACTTTCAGGAGAAATTTCAATATCATTTGCCAAAATTTGTCTCAGCAAATGCTCTGAATCTACCCTGTTCTTTGAGCATCCTAAGGTAATAAGCTTAATTCTCCTTGCTTTCATCAGGCAGTTCGAAGTCGAGAGAGGCATTCTCTTTAAGTATGTTATACCACTCTGCGACCTTCTTCATATGAGAGAAGTAAAAACGATCTCTGTCATAATCAGGTAAAACTTCAGCAAAAAACTTTTTAAGTTCCTCTGCCGGTGATTTTCCGTCCGGGGCATTCTCTTCTCCTAGTTTTTCGTGCATTTTTGTAAGGACAACATGAAGAGGAATCTCCTCTTCGGTTGTATATATCGAGATATCCGACAATGCTGTAAGCCTTGTTGTCGAACCGCACATTGTTCTTTTTTTGGTATTTAGTGATTCAACTATTACACCTGAATTTGCATGTGACAGGTAATTGAACAAACCCGGCTGGCCGGAAATTGAAAGGATCTTCTGTAAATTTGTTTTCATCTTCTAATTGTTATACAATTCCTCTATCTTTTTTAATCTTTTCGTATGCTTCTGAAATGCTCTTGAATCTCTCCTCTGCCGCTCTCTGTACATCCGGACCAAGATTCGACACCTTATCAGGGTGATGTTTTACTGCAAGTCGTTTGTATGCTTTTTTGACCTCTTCGTCGGTTGCATTTTTTTCAATCTCCAAAACCTGATATGCTGCATCTATCCCCTTGTCGAACATGGCAAAGATTGATTCACTCTCATCTCTTGCGATACCAAGGGTTGCAGAAATACGTCTTAAAACCTCGAGTTCGGGAGCGCTGACGGTTCCATCAGCCTGAGCAATTCCGGTAAGATAGTGTAAGAGTTGAATTCTGGCTTCAGGATTCATAAAGCGTTGTATCTGAAACCCAACTGCATTTATATCAACATCTTTTTTCAACAGGTCTCTCAACAATACGGTGGCTTCACGTGCTGCATCCTCACCAAAACTCTGGGTTATAAATCTTTTGACAAAGTCAAGTTCTGACTTCATAATCCTTCCATCAGCCTTCATCACAGCGGACGAGAGGACCAGAAGTGATACAAGAAAACTGTTTCTCTGTTCCGTATCTGAATATACTCTTCCGGGAACATAATCTTGCTGATTTTGGGAGTATTCTCTTCCTTTATCGAATATCGAACCTACGGCAAAACCTAAAATCCCGCCTATTGGCCCTCCTAATGCCCATCCCAAGGCTCCTGTTATCCACTTTCCGTATCCCATTTCAGTTCTTAAACTTTACGCTGTTTACTATTTCCAGAACCTGCGGGAGAACAGCCCTCCTGCCATCTGCATGTATAATATAATCAGCCATGGAAATCCTCATCTTATCGTTCCACTGGCTCAAAATTCTTGCCTTAACCTGCTCCTCGCTAACACCGTCCCTTTTCATAACCCTCATAATACGCACATGTTCCGGGGCTACAACAACAATTACCTTGTCAGCAACCGTCCAAAAAAGAGGAGTCTCAAAAAAAATGGCCGACTCATATATGATTATCTCATTCCCCTCTTTTCTCCTGGACTCTTTCCATTCATAAAAATCCTCCAATAATCTTGGATGAACAATTCCGTTGACTCGCTCAAGCAAATTCCGGTCCGAGAATATTTTTTTAGCCATAATATGCTTCTGTAATATTCCCGCTTCTAATATCTCATCCCCAAGTAACCCCACCAGCTTATCCAGCAATTTTCCATCAGTGTTGTACAGCTCCTTAACCCTCTCATCAGCTATGAACGCAGGAATCCCTATTGCAGAAAAGATTCTTATTACATAAGACTTTCCTGAGCCGATACCTCCCGTACAAGCAAAACAAAACATATCTGCAACTATTTTATTTCTCGATAACTTTACACTGGATGAATTTTGGATCCAAATCCACAAATAAAAGATCTTCCGGCAATCCTGACACCTTTGGTTCAACAGTGTTACTTATCGAGGAAGCT
This sequence comes from Rikenellaceae bacterium, assembly GCA_034928745.1. Lineage (GTDB taxonomy): Bacteria > Bacteroidota > Bacteroidia > Bacteroidales > UBA932 > Bact-08. The sequence goes on along the minus strand of JAYFOS010000008.1, from coordinate 2,936 downwards.
ATGTCATTGTAATCAATTGTTGCCACAAAGATAGCATTTTCCTGACTATGCGTATTCCTTAACGGAACTCTGTATACAACCTTAATCTTATTGGGAAAGAATCTGACAAATTTTTCGGGCGGAACATTCAAAGTCTCCACCGGCAACAATAAGGTATTCTCTACATATCTCACCACTTCCAGTGTATAGTAGAAATCCTTCTCCTCATATCGTAACCCGGGAATCGGCATTAGATCTACAACTCCGCTTCGTGAAGACGAAAGCCGTTCAAAAGTCAGTGGTTCAGTTTTGATAGAGTCCATTTTATTGAGAATAGACAACTCTCCGTATACAGTAACTGTTGATGGCGATATTTTTATTTTCCCTGCCGGCATGTATTGGTCTTTAAACCTAGCCTTGTAATCAACAGCTATCGGTATCTCTCTGTGTGACTGAAGTGGCAGTGTAAGATATATTGTATCTGATGAATATGACTCAATCTCCAGATGCTCACTTATAACATCTGATATGACATCTGTTATCTCTTTGACTACAATATAGAATTTATCATGAGTTCCGGAGAGAGGCCTTATCAGACGTCCGTCAACAGGAAGTGTGACTTCCGGGCTTTTTATTCCCAGTCTGTTTTGAAGTATATAGAATCCTGATGATACTCCGGTAAGAGATAATTTATTTTCAGCAGTTGCCTCTCCGGAATAGCCGCGTTTCTGAGTAACTATATGCACTGTATAGTTCAGATTTGTGCTATAGCTTGCAGATAAGTTGTGAATCGCCCATAAAATAAATGCCAGAAAGAGACAGAACAAGAAAAGCAATGCTTGTCTGCCTCTTTCGTAAGAGATCCTGAATCGTCTCAGCTTTATCATAAAGCCGATATTTATTTACCCGCCGCCTGAATGTCAGAACTATCCTTAACTATGGAACCCTTGTCTATTCGGAGTTTAACATTGTTGTCAACCTCGACTAATACATATTGTTCCTTAACTTCAACTATAACTCCGTAAATACCGCCCATAGTAATTACTTTATCACCTTTGGCAAGACTGCTGCGGAATTTAGCAAGATCTTTCTGTTTTTTCTGTTGGGGACGTATCATAAAAAAATACATTACGACGAAAATGAGACCCATCATTATCAGAAAGCTCCAGTTTCCGCCGGTTGAAGCGGGTGCAGGATTTGTTTGGAGAAATACTAAAAAATTCATCTTTGTTTTATTTAATTATCATACAAATTTAACTAATCTATTGAGCCCACCAAACCTCTGCCCGATTTTTGAACAACCCCTTCACGCTGCAAACCTATTAAAACCTTGTCCAATATGCCATTGACAAATACCTTGCTATTCGGTGTACTGTAGAATTTAGATAGTTCGACATACTCATTTATGGTAACCTTAAGTGGTATATTAGGAAAAGCGATTGCCTCTGCTATCCCAAGAACAATCAAATTAGTGTCTGTTGCCGCAAGACGTTCCGGCTCCCAATTAAGCACACTCTTAGCCATCATCTCCACATACTCGTCATAATTAAGCAAAGCCTTAGCCAGCAACCTAACGGCAAATTCTCTATCCTCATCCTTAATAAAGACCTTTGGAAATGAGACTTTTGATTTCTCCTTCATCATAGAGAATCTCTTGAGGATTATGTTAATTACATATGCGAGGTCATCAACCCAATATAAATTGGCGTCCTCAAGCATTGTGTACAAATCATCGCAATCCTCGAGCTCTTGCTCATAAAGATCCAATATAAATTTCAGATCCCGGTCGTAACTTGTCTCTGTTGCTTCCATGTACTCTCTGTAGTAATCACTTTTAATCATAGCAGAATATATTTTCTTTACTACAGATTCGTAATCAGTCCATAAAAGCCCCCGGCTTGCACAAAATCTTGTAAGTTCCTCACTATTCTCCAGTTTCGAAATCACAAGATTGTCAACAAAACGTCTGTTAGGATTGAGCTCCTCACTTGTAGGATGGTATTTTTTAAGTCCTGCCTCAATTTTTGTTTCAGAAAGCTTTTTAAGTGCTGCTGGTAATCCGAGGAGGAAATAGTATAAATCCAATGTCTTCTCACAACTCATTATTAATTCCTTTTCTGCCCCGTCTATTGAATCCGACCCGGAACTCACCCTACTAAAAAGAACTTTAAAGACCTTTACCCTAATCAATCTTCTGCTAATCATAATTAATTATTTCAAATATTTTGCAAAGATAGGTTTTTGTGCATAAAAAATAATTTTATCTTTGTAAGAGAAATTTAAAAATAACAAAAATGTACTTCGAAGATTTTGATAACGCGGATACACAAGAACGCAACGGAGATGATGTATATTCAAAACCGATTAGGGCAGGAAAAAGGACATACTTCTTTGATGTAAAGGCGACTAAGAACAATGATTATTATCTGACAATCACCGAAAGCAAGAGAAGACTCGACAGGGACGGCAGGTTTGTGTACGATAAGCACAAAATTTTTCTGTACAAAGAGGACTTTGAGAAGTTTTCACAAGGACTTGAGGAAATAATTCAATACATAAGGGAGAAAGCCCCGATAATAGCTGAAAAGAGTGAAAAAGAGGGCACTGACGAAGTGACTCCATTCTCTGATGTCAATTTTGAGGAACTTTAAAATTTTCTCATAAATACTATGAAGAGGGCCAAAAATTTTTTTGGCCCTCTTCACTTTTAAATTACAATAATCAGAATCAGAATTATTGAAGCACTGTGTGACAATATGAAAAAAAGGGCCGCCTTTTCAGACAACCCTTTTCCTCCTCTTAAATTTATGTATTATTCGTAATTTACTGTGATCTTAAGATCTGTTGTGTTGGTGTATGTGCCCGCAACTGTATTGGCAGGGATTGAAAGAGTTCCACCTACAAGAATCACACTTGAGCCGCCGGTAAGGACATTGCCTGAGGCTGCCTTGTCATAA
>JAYFOS010000005.1:0-107168 GCA_034928745.1 Rikenellaceae bacterium | reverse complement strand
CATCCAAATCCTTTCAGACAGATTAAAGCTGTTTTTGCCTGCTAATTGTAAAGTAGAGTCAATATTTCGTTCAAAATATAGCGAATTTAAAAATTGAAACATGAGAAAACAATTTGTTAATATCTGTTTATTGTTGGTGACATTAATCGCCTGCAAGCAAGAGAGTCATAAATACCTTAACCCCTCTGATGTTTTTGGAGTAACTGATACCCTGAGGGCCACTATCCTGCCCGAGCCCCTGATGGCTAATAGTATCGTATCCCGTATATATCATACACCAAAAGGGTTAATTTTAAATACACATATTGACAAAAATCTAGTTCAGCTTCTCGACAGCACTAGCGGAAAAAAAATCACATCTGCAGGACGGATTGGTCGGGGGCCGGACGAGATGATCAATCCGGCTGGAATGTCCTACAACTATGACAGCGGCTCCTATTTTGTCTGGGATTATAATTTAAGCAGATTAGATATGTTCTCTGTCAACGATAGCATAGTAAAGAAGAGGAGCATGTCCAATATAAAGCTGACGCTCCAGACTTTGGATGCAATAACCGATACTACATTTGCAGTATTGGACTTTTGTCCGGATCAGTCGATAGGAATCATAGACACAAATGGCAGATATCTTAGTAGGATTTCTTATAAAGTTATCGATGACAAGAGTATTGATTATAAAATCCACTTCTTTAATACAAACATGGATTTGTCTCTTGATAAGCAATATCTAATAGCTGTTAGTCAGCAGTTTCCGTATTTAAGCCTCTATTCAATTACAGGCAATAAATTGTCGCTTATATGGGAGAAAATGTTATTTAAACCGAGATATAATCTAGTGAATCAGTGGATTAAGGCTGACGACAAACAGATTGGCGGATTTCATAGTGCAACCATAAGAAATCAACTTATCTTTCTTTGTACTCAGGGGCTTACAATAGGCGATGAAAGAAAAGGAAAATCAATAGAAAGAAAGAATCACACATACATATTAGTGTTTAACCTGAAGGGTGAATTCGTAAGGAGCTATGTTATGGACAAGTACTTTATAGTCTACACGATATCTCCCGACGGGCGCACCTTGTATGCAGTTATAGACGACCCTGATTTATATATTGCTAAATATTCGCTTTATGAAAAGTAGATTTTATCTCATTTTGTTATTATTGCTTCCTGTTTTCTCTTGCAAGAATGCTAAGATTGATTGTGAGACCATTAATTATGAGGAACCGTCCGAGCAATCACTCTTCTTCTCAGACTTTGTTGACAGCATAGAGTTGATCCAACTTGACAGTTGTTCTGACTCATATCTGACTAACGAGGCTATCCTGATACCCCACGACACCTCCTTTTATATCCTTAACATGAGATTGCAATATCAAGGGTTTGCACCAAAGGCAGGAGTAGTGATAAAGTTCAGCTCCGATGGAAAATATGTAGGATTAATTGGAGATGCAGGAATTGGAGATGGTAAGTATTCATATCCAACTAATTTCTTTATCAACTCTGACACATTGTGTGTAGTAACCAACAGGGATAAAAATATACACTATTTCAAGACTAATGGGGAGTTCATAACTAAAACGCCGGTTTCCTATACTGCATTTAAGCAGGTATATAAATACAGTGACAACAGATATCTTGTCTATCTGAATCTTAATAATAAGATCAGGGATGAGCGCCTGGTTGTTCTGGACAAGGATGGTAAAGAAATCAGCGCGTTCCTTCCCAAAAAGACGAAAGTGGGAAGTTTTTATGAGCAGAGAAGTGTATTTACAAAGTATGGCGACGAGATTATGTTAAGGGAGTTCTATATTGATACGATATATCAGTATAATCAAGAAAAAGGGTTAAGTCCCAGACTAATGGTTGAATTTGGAGAAAAGAAGATTTACAAAGATAAATATTTCAAAACCCAAGGAGATCTTGAGGCATATGTCCAATTATTGGAAAAGCCTTTTGCGGGTATAGATGATTATCTTGAAAGTAATAATTACTTTATTATTAAAATATTAGACAATATATCTTTCAATAATTATCGCTGGGTATATGGGCTAAAGGATAAGACCGGGAATCAGGTAAAGTGGTTTGAGTTTAATAAAGAGAACACATTTTTAGCATCTTCCTTACAGTACCTGGACGGGAATAAGCTCTATTTTATGGCTCAAGCTAAAGAGTTTACCAAAGTTGACAGCAACTTCAGAAGCAAGCTGAAACATCCTGAATCGTTGGAGAGAATAAATTCTGAGGGAAATAGTGTGGTGGTGGTTATGAATCTTAAGTAGTAACAGAGATTAATTATGTGAAACTCTTCATTGATATGAAAAATGTATTTGCTCTTATCGCGTTACTTATAATAATTTCATCAAAGGTATGTGCACAGAACACTGACTCGTTGAGGGTACATTATGATTATTTCTCGCAATATCTCTCCCCCGAGAAATTGTACCTCCATATAGACAGAAACATTTTTACCCCGGGTGAGACAGTATGGTTCAAGGGGTATCTGGAAAACAAGTCCTACCAATCGGTGATGCCGACCAGCAATTACGTCTATGTTGAGCTCCTGAGGGATAGTGTCATCTCAAGGGTTTTGCTGAAGAAGTCGTCAGATGGGTTTGCGGGACAATTGGTTTTGCCTGATGATATTGCCCCGGGTGAGTATATCCTTCGTGGATACACGAATTGGAACAAGAATATGCCTGCCGAATATATGTTTTATTCCAAAATCCGTATAGTCGGCTCTGAAGTGGAATCAGAACAAGAGCCAACCCGAAAAAAGGCAGATTTGAGAATAGATTTTTATCCGGAGAGCGGGCGATATTTTGCCGGAACTATGACCACCATGGCTTTCAAGACCAATTACAAAAGCCTCAATGGTTGTATAAGAAACAGTAAGGGAGACAAGGTTGCCGATTTCTGTACAGAGCATGATGGCATGGGAAGATTTATGTTTTTACCAGAAGAGGGTGAACGATACTATGCTGAAATATCATCCGATGTAAAAAATGATAATAAGTATGCACTTCCCGAACCATCCGGCGAGGGAGGCATGATCAACTTAAGGTACAAGGATGAGGAGATAATAATTCACTCTTTCTTATTGAAAGAAACAGCATCGCTAATCCTCCACAACGGATCTGAAATCTACTATTGCGCACCTGTTGGCACGGGGTCCAATGTAGTCAGAGTTGCAGAAAAGGGCCTTGTAAAAGGTATCAACCACGCACTACTCATGTCGCCGGAAGGAAAGATATTGGCAGAGAGGCTTTTCTTCATTCATGAGAATGACAATGTTGCGATTGACCTGAAGTTTGACAAGGATCAATACAAAACAAGAGAGAGAGTTGTAGTAAATGCAACACTGAAGGACTCTGCAGGGCAACCCGTTGCGGGGGAGTTCTCTGTATCTGTTTTAGATGGTAATTTCAGCGATTTTTCACAGGAAGAGAGTATTGATTCATATATGTTAATTTCCAGTGAGCTGAAAGGCAAAGTGAATAATCCAGGTTTCTATTTTAACAGGCGGATTCCGCTGAAAGAGAGAAAGAGTGGTGTAGATCTTCTGATGATGGTTCAGGGATGGAGATATTATGACATGGAGGATTTATATAGTCATCAACCCCGGGTTAAGTACGGGAAGGAGTTCAATCAATCTGTCTCGGGGTATGTAAAATCTGCCAAAAACAATAAATCAGAACCTCTTTCATTGACATTATTCTCTCCGGATATTGGTTATTATTATAAAGGGAGCTTCTCCGGCAATAGTTTTTATATAGACAGTCTTGACTTTCAGGATGGGACCAGGTTTTTTATACAGCCGGAGGGTAAATCCCGGGGGAAAGAGTTTGTTGTAAATACAGACAATGACCATACTGCGCCGCTGATTGAATATGACAAGTTGTACCAAACGACTATGGTTAGCCCGGATCAGAATAGTGCAAAAAATGAGATACCCGTCATTTACAATGACAATATAAGAATCCGTAAATTAAATGAGGTCGTATTGACAGAAAGTGCATACTATAAGCCTAAGCATAACCCTTCACCATACGGTCAGCCTCTGGAGAGGCGTAGCGTCAAAGAGCGAAAGGATCTTAAAAAAGATGACTACAAAGATGCCATTGACTATATTGTTGAGAATAATCCGGGGTTTTTTATATGTGGAACCGAGAATGCTTTTGAAAGAATAATATATAGCCGAAGGAGCGTGTCCGTAGTTCATAAGGCCAAGACTACAACAATAAACAATAGTGAGCCAATACTATATATAGATGGTTTAAAGATGGAGCATACTTCTGAGTTGAAAGGCCTTTCTGTGCGGGATATTGAGACGTTAGCAGTACTTAGAGGGGTTGATGGCGCACTATACGGATCTGTCTGGGGTGTAATTATGATAACAACTCGCAGGGGCGATACAGAGAAACAGATTGAGAAGTCAAACGGCATAAAAATAAGCCCGTTGGGATGGCAAAAGCCAACCAGATTCTACTCTCCCGTTTATGACACCGAAGAGTTGTATAATAATCCCAAACCTGATTACAGGACAACCCTTTATTGGAATCCATCGATTAAAACCGACAAGAACGGCGTTGCCACATTTGAGTTCTACACCTCTGACTACGACAATCCGTTTGTCATAAGAATCGAGGGCAAAACAGACGATGGAAGATATATAAGCATAAAATATTAATATAGCCGCTATTTTTTATTGCTGCTAGAGTATCTCTCAGCCAGTTTGAGAGGCGTCCGAGAAGTAATGGCAGATTGACTAACAATTAGAGACTTTGTTGCTATTATTATTTTCTATCTATGGTAGTTATGCAATCGATTGCGTTTTTTCATGTATATAATAAAATATTTTGCGTACATGTACTAATTGACATATATTTATAGTATTATATATCATATGTATATGAAATATTGTAAGCCATCTTTAAATATAACACAACAGATAGAACTTATTGAAAGTCGAGGGATGGTTATTAATGATAGATTAAGAGCTGAAAGGCATCTGTCCAATATAAGTTATTATAGACTTAGTGCATATATGATTCCATATAAAGAAAGAGATGATTTTGGGAACAGAAAGGACGCATTTAAAGTTGGTACAAGATGGGATCACGTGATAGATTTGTATAGATTTGATAGAAAGTTTAGATTACTGATTTTTGATGCAATAGAAAGAATTGAGATAAGTCTTAGAACGCAGCTAATCTATCAATTAAGCCAAAAGTATGGCTCACACTGGCATACAAACAAATTAATTTTCAAAGACATTTCCTATTTTGATAAATACACTGGAAAAACAGTTACTAGAAACATCTATTTTGAAATTAATAAGCATATTGAAGAACAACTTATTAGTAATAAATCCACCGAATTTTTTAAGCATTATGCAAATAAATATAATGATCCCCTTACTCCTCCTTCATGGATGAGTGTGGAAATTATGTATTTTCATCAACTTTCACTTATTTGTAGTGCATTAAAAAATCCAAACGACTTGTCTGACTTAGCTAAGTATTACTCATTGCCAAAAGATGTGTTTTTATCATGGTTACACACAGTTAATTACATAAGGAATATTTGTGCCCATCATGCAAGATTGTGGAACCTAACCCTTCAGATTCCACCCAAAAAATTGTCTTTTTCAAAAAAACTCAAATGAATTTCTTCTCCAGAAAAAGCACAAAGATCAAAGATGTATTATACGATATGTTTAATTATATATTTCTTGCAAACAATTAATCCTAATACAAAATTCAGGCAACATCTACTCTGTCTGTTCAAAGAATTCCAATCAGTTGACATTCGTTTTATGGGATTTCCAAAAGACTGGGAAAAAGATGAAATCTGGAAATAATTGGGAGCTAGTAAAAAAATTGTATATTTGCAACACAAATACTGACACATATATATTAGAGATAATAAGCCTCTCAGGCGCGTTAGAAATAACAGCATACTTGAGGGGCGTTTTTAATTTTATGGGGTCTACCTAAAACAAGAATCGTCAATTTGCCTCGATAACCGCTTACAAATTAATTGCGATATACCGAATCAGGGCAATTTTCAGCCGGAGCGAATGGAATGAGTGAGGATGGACTGCCCTGAGATGGTATATCTCCAATATAAAAAGCGGCTGCAGAACAAAAAAAAGCCGCCTGATTACTCAGACAACTTTTCACTCTTCACTTATCACTCCTCAATTATCCCTATTCATCCTATAAATCCCGTCCAGGACTTTTCTTGTGGCGCCTATATTTTTGGAAATATAATCAAAACATATTTTACCGTTACCTTTACGAAGCCCCGAGTCATTAAGGTAGCGGCCGCACCATATTTCAAGCTCTTCATGGGTTGCGATGCTGTTGGCACCACCTTGTGCCACAAGATCTACAGCCTCTTTAAACCGAGTGTACTTAGGGCCGAAAAGCACAGGTACTCCATATGTCGCCGCCTCAAGTATGTTGTGGATTCCTGTTCCGAATCCGCCGCCGATATATGCAAAGTCGCAATACCTGTATACTGATGAGAGAATCCCTATGGTATCAATGATCATAATATCTGCTGCTTCCAGTATGGATTTCAACTGTTCATTAATCTCCCGATCCGACAGTTCTGTATAACGGACAACCTTGTAATCTTTAAAAAGGGTTAAAAGATTTTCGATATGCTTTTTATCTACCTCGTGCGGGGCAATAATAAGCTTATTGTCGGGGAGTTTTCTCAGTGCTGAAACTATAATTTTCTCATCTGTAGGCCATGTGCTGCCTGCCACCCAACATGAATGCCCCTTGGAAAACATTTCTATCTGCGGTATATCCTTTCCTGCAGCTGCAACAGATTTTACTCGGTCAAAACGCGTGTCTCCGGTTACTGTCACATTATGAATCCCGATTGCTTCAAGAAGTTTCTTCGACATCACATCCTGTACAAAGATGTGGGAGAAACACTCCAGCATTTTTCTGAATATCGAACCGTACCAACTGAAGAATCTCTGACCGGGCATAAAAATTGCCGAAACTACGTAAGTGGGTATGTTCCGGCGTTTAAGCTCAAACAGGTAATTAAACCAGTATTCATACTTTATGAAGAGAGCCATAGATGGTTGTACCGTGTCCAGAAAAGCAACCGCATTCCTTTTCAAATCAATCGGCAAATAATAAACCCAGTCTGCCTTGCTGTAATTTTTTCTCAATTCGTAACCTGAGGGTGAAAAAAAGGTCAGCAATATCTTTTTGTCCGGATTCTCACTTTTGTATTGCTCAATCAAAGGCCTCCCCTGCTCGAATTCACCTACCGAAGCGCAATGCACCCAGACTATATCTGACGAGTGGTCTATCTCAGAACGGATCTTATCAATCAGCCCCTTCCTACCGGAAGTGAAGAGATATGCCTTATGGTTCACCCTGCCTAACAGTGTCATAGCGGCATAGAGGACTTTTAACGATAGGTTATATAAAAGATTCAAGATTCCTGCAACGTTACAAATTAGGCGCGAATATAGTCAAAATTGAGTACATTTGTCACGATAGAACCGATAAGATAAAAAAATGAAAGCAGCTCTTGAACTTATAGGGAAATATATACTACTGATGAAGATGGTTTTCAGCAGACCTGAAAAAGCCAGGATTTTCTGGAAACAGTTCTTCATTGATACAGAAAGATTGGTACTGGATTCGATTCCGATAGTTGCCGTCATCTCTTTATTCATAGGCGGAGTAATAGTAATCCAGACAGCATACAATATTGAAAATCCGTTTATACCTAAGATGTATGTCGGTTATATGGCAAGGGAGAGCCTCGTACTCGAATTCTGCTCGACTATGATAGCACTTATTCTTGCTGGAAAAGTGGGTTCCAATATCTCTTCCGAAATCGGCAGCATGCGGATTACAGAACAGATAGATGCCATGGAGATGATGGGGATCAACTCTTCAAGTTACCTTATACTTCCGAAACTTGCAGCCACATCATTTTTCAACCCTTTGCTGATGCTTATGAGCTTCATGCTTGGCCTTGTCGGAGGTGGAATGATTGTCATCATTACAGGTGTAGTCACCTTCAGCGATTATACAACCGGTCTGCAATATGCATTCAGGGGATACTATATATTTTACAGTATGGTCAAGATGGCCATATTCAGTTTTATAATCACAAGTGTGTCGGCATTTTACGGATATTATGCCACAGGAGGTTCTCTCGGTGTAGGTAAATCCAGTACAAAAGCCATTGTTGTCAGCAGTGTCTCGATTCTTGTTGCCAACCTGATAATTACACAACTTATGCTAAACTAATACAGGTATGATCCGTACAGTCAATCTATCAAAAAAGTTCGGTGGCCTGAATGTCCTGAATAACATCTCAATAGATTTCAAACCCGGTAATTGTTCTCTGATAATAGGAGCCAGTGGTTCAGGTAAGACAGTATTGCTAAAATCAATTGTCGGGCTACATGAGCCGGATGAGGGAGAAGTATGGTACAATGACACCTTGTATAATAAGTTGGATTTCACGGAGAAAAAAGAGATCCGGAAAGAGATAGGTATGTTATTCCAAGGGGGTGCACTGTTCGACTTTGCTACTGTTGAGGAAAACGTGATGTTTCCAATGAACTTTTTCACAAAATGGAGCCGTGAAGAGAAGCTTGAAAGGGTCAATTTCTGCCTGAAAAGGGTTAACCTGATAAATGTAAACAAATTATACCCCAACGAAATTAGTGGCGGAATGCAGAAACGTGTCGGTATTGCCAGAGCTATTGCACTGAATCCTAAATACCTTTTCTGTGACGAACCAAATTCCGGTCTGGATCCAACAACTGCAATCCTGATAGATCAGTTGATCTATGAGATAACAAAGGAGTATAATATCACGACCATTGTCAACACTCACGACATGAACTCCGTTATGGAGATTGGAGACCAAGTCGGTTTTATCCATAAAGGACATCTTGTCTGGGAGGGGGATAAAAATAATATCCTCTCATCCGATAACAAAGAGCTTAACAACTTTGTCTTTGCTTCCAATATGGCTAAACGGATGAGGGATATGATGTCTGAAAACAAGCTTTAATTACTTCTTGGCCTGTTGAGGTGTATTTTCTTGTATCTGCCGGACTGCGTTTCCGTTTGCATCAACTACAGGTGTGGCCGGTTTTGAAATTGCCACCTGCTTACCGTCTACAACAGGAATAATATTTATAATCTTAATGTCTGATACAGGTCTGTCGTTTCTGTCTGTCGGCATGGTTGCAATCTGGTCAATGATGTTTAGGCCGCTGATTGTCTCCCCGAATACTGTATACTGACCATCAAGCTGACTACACGAAACTGCATCCTGAACAAGATAAAATTGTGATCCCGATGACTCTCTGTTAGGATTGCCGGCATCTCCCCTTCGGGCAGCTGCCATTGCTCCCTTTTTGTGTTTGAACTTAGGATTGATCTCCGCCTGAATGGTATATCCGGGTCCGCCTGTGCCAAATCTGGCGGCATTTACGGTATCCTTTGTAAGCGGATCACCGGCCTGAATCATGAACCCGTTTATTACCCTGTGAAACAGTATGTTGTCATAAAACCTCTCTGATGCAAGCTTTACGAAATTATCCCGGTGCTTTGGAGTCTCCTTATATAACTTAATCCTGATCGTACCGACATTTGTGTTTATGTCAAATACCGGCTCCTCACCTAATGTTGCCGGATCGAATGCTAATGTTGTTGCCATCTTAACTGTATCCTTTTTTTGTGATTGTTCATCTTGCTGTTGATTTCCTTTGTTCCCCTTGCAGGAAAAAAGAGCTAAAGATGTGATTATTAATAAATTGATAATGTTTGATTTCATAATGGGTCAAGATATTATTATGTGATTTTTTATACCTTTGTAATTCTTGACAAAAGTACCTCAATTGGAAAAACTATGCAAATCAAAAGAATTGCCATACTGTTTTTGATGATTATATTAGTCCTGCAATTAAATGCACAAGGAGTCGGTCTTGTGCTGAGCGGAGGCGGGGCGAAGGGTCTTTCACATGTTGGCGCTATTAAGGCATTGGAGGAGAACAATATACCAATTGACTATATTACAGGCACATCAATGGGAGCTATTGTAGGCGCGTTGTACTCAATAGGGCTTACTCCGGATGAGATGATAACTCTATTCAAGTCAAAGCAGTTTGAATCTTGGTATAATGGTGAGCAGGAACCGCTTTTTGCAACATATATGTACAGAAGGGATGCTACTCCTGAGATGTTCAAGGTTACTGCCAATCTTAGCGGTGAAAAGAAACTCTCGCTCAATCTGCCATCAAGTATAGTCGCTCCTTATCCTATGGACCTTGCTGTGATGCAACTTTTTGCCTCTCCTGCCGCAGCGGCCGGTTATGATTTTGACAAGCTTATGGTTCCATACAGGTGTGTTGCATCTGATGTGGCCCGCAAAGCCCCTGTCTCATTCAAAAAGGGAGATCTTGGCTCTGCAGTGAGAGCCTCCATGACGTTTCCGTTTTTTTTCCAACCGATAGTGATTGATTCCGTTCTCTATTTTGATGGCGGATTGTACAACAACTTCCCATGGGACATTATGATCAAGGATTTCAAGCCGGACTATATGATTGGTGTGAAATGCGCGTCTCAGTTTGCTTCAGTTCCCAAACCCGACGATATAGTGTCACAGATAGAGACAATGCTAATGGTGGAGACCAATTACAATATCCCCGAAGAGAAGGGAATATTGCTTGACATGAGATTTGCCAATATAGACCTTCTGGATTTCGACAAAATAGACCAACTTGTACAAACCGGCTATTTCAACATGATGAAGTTAGTACCGGAAATTAAGAAGAATGTCAGGCAAAGACGCAGTGCTGAAGAATTGCTTAAGAAAAGGCTTGATTTCAGGACCAAGTGTAATCCTTTGATTTTTGAGAAGGTTATCATAAAAGATTCACTGAGATTTTCATCTAAAGATTTTATTGACAAGACATTCCGGGAAAACAGAACAAGATACTTTGATTTCGAACAACTTAAGAGAGGATACTACAGGGTAATCGCGAGTGGAAATGTCAAGAATTTCTACCCTGTGGCAAAGATGGGCAAGGACTCGGTATATAATGTGCACCTGCAGGTCTCTGAATCTCCTCCGATAAAAATTGCAATCGGCGGCAATATCTCTTCGTCATCCCTAAACCAGGGCTATCTGGGATTGGAATATAGAAAGTTTTCCGGGACGCCTTGGAAAGTCGCAGCAGATATTAACCTTGGAAGGTTCTATTCCGGCTTTAACGGGTACTTCCGTCAGGATTTTTCTATCAGGCCATTTGCCTTTTATGAACTTGAACTTGTAACTCACCGTTTTGATTATTTCGGCGGCAACCAGACAAACTTTTTCTCAAACAGGGTTCCGACAAGCAACGTGCAGGAGGGAGAGGTGTTTGCAACAGCAAGTATTGCCACTCCTATAAACCTCTACGAAAACCTGCTTGCCAAATTCTCCTTGACTGTCGGGAAAAATGTATATGAATATTACCAGACAGATCGCTTTACCTCTTACGACATTGCAGATAAAACAAATCTTTCCTATTTTTCCCCCTCATTTTATATTGAAAAGAATACAACAAATAACAGATTATACCCAACTGAGGGGAGCACATATAAGATGTCACTGAGATTCACACACCTGAAAGAGGATTATCTGCCCGGCAGTACATCTCTTGAATCCAGTCCTATATCCGATAAGGTACACAACTCTGTGAGTTTCAGGAATTACTTCGAATCGTACACCGCTATCACAAAGAAATTTACTCTGGGATGGATAGCAGATATTACGATATCCAACAGGACTGCCATGGGTGACAGGATCTCAAGTCTGTTATACCTGCCGGCTTTCCAACCCACACCTCACAGTAAGACCTTGCTTCTGAACAGTAACAGATCGCAGTCTTTTCTTGGTATAGCTGTCATGCCGATATTCCGGTTCACGAAGAGTCTCTCTGTTCATGTGATGGGTGCCTATTTTCAGCCATATAAATTACTGGAGAAGACAAATGACGGATCAACTCTCTTCTCGGCCATATTTCCGAGCGGTAATTTTTCTGCCGAAATTGCCGGTGTATGGCAATCACCTGTCGGACCGGTGACTTTGTCTGCCTCCTATTACGATAAATCAGATGTGAAATGGTTCCCGCAACTGAATATAGGGTTCCTGATATTTAAACCTAAAGCGTTGGCTTATTAGCTATGAGTAAAAATCCCCTGAAACAACTTGCCGGTGAGACCGTAGTGTACGGCATGAGCTCAATTCTGGCAAGATTCATCAATTTTGTATTTGTTCCGATATACACCCGGGTGCTCTCTACTTCAGAATATGGACTGGCTACAGAGGTGCTTGCCTACATAGCGATTCTGCAGGTCGTATTTACACTTGGGCTTGAGACCGGCTGCTTCAGATATGCAAATAAACACGACAGACCTCATGAGGTATTTTCAAATGCGCTTATGACGGTCGGTGTATTCTCTGTAATACTCTTATTGGGATTATCCCTTGGTTCAGATCAGATTTCAAGGCTTATGGGATATAACGGGTTCCAGAATGTAATCGTCTACGTAGGAGCAATTCTTGCAATAGACAACTTCACTGCCATACTATTTGCCAAACTCAGGTTTCTCCACAAGGCTTTTAAATTTGCCATACTGAAAACAATCAAGATACTCTCGGAGACCGCATTCAATCTTATACTATTTTTCTTTGTACCGTCATATCTTGCAAAACATCCGACAAGCTTCCTCCTTGAATTCATATCCCCGGCACCGGACTTCTCCTATATAATATTTGCAATCTTTTTAAGTTGCATAGTCCTGCTGATCATTATGCTGCCGGATATATTAAAAATCCGCTTGAAGCTGAATGTGTCTTTATGGAAACAGATGATGCTCTATTCGTTGCCATTAATGATAGCCGGATTGCCGGGTGTACTCAATGATTTCATAGACAGACCATTGTTCAGATTATTCTCGCCCGAGGGAACCGTGTGGTCATCCGAATTGGGGATATTTCAAGCAGGGGCAAAATTGGCAACTCTAATGATGCTCTTCATACAGATGTTCCGTTTTGCAGCAGAGCCATTCTTCTTCTCAAAAGGAGAATCCGAGAGTGTGAAGAAAAAACAGTATGCTGATGTGATGGAGCATTTCACTGCATTTTCAATGTTGATATTCCTAGGACTAATGCTCTATATGGGCATTATCGGGTTGATCCTGGGGAAGGATTTCCGTGAAGGGATTGATATAGTTCCCATTATGGTTATGGCATATGTAATCCTGGGCATGAACTTCAATGTTTCAATGTGGTATAAACTTTCGGGAAAGACCAATTATGGTATTTTGATTACGGCCGCCGGACTGCTGGTCACTCTTCTGCTGAATGTCTTTTTGATGCCTCTCTATTCATACCATGCTGCGGCCTGGGGGCATCTTGCCAGCTATACAGTCATGATGCTCATTAGTATATGGCTCGGCAACAAACATTACCCGATCCCGTACAGATGGGGCAAGATTATCGGATTTATAGTGGTAGGTCTGATTATATACGGCATTACCCTAATCCTGCCTTCAATGAATATCATAATTAAATATACTATACATACAGCCTTGATATTGTTATACATACTATATTACCTAAAAATTGAAAAGATATCTATATGGAAGTTAAAATTATAAACACCTCTCCTTTCGAACTGCCCTCATATGCAACCGAGCACTCCGCAGGCATGGACATGCGGGCCAACATTACTGAGAGCATCACACTTCAACCTTTAAAAAGAGCAATGGTTCCGACAGGAGTATTTATAGAACTCCCGCATGGCTATGAGGCTCAGATAAGACCAAGAAGCGGTCTTGCCGCAAAGCACGGAATAAGTATTGTAAACAGCCCGGGGACAATTGATGCAGACTATCGTGGTGAGATAAAGATAATTTTAGTCAACCTTTCTGATCAGGATTTTGTTCTTAATCCGGGCGAAAGAATCGCACAAATGGTTGTGGCAAAGTATGAGAGAGTGGAGTGGACCGAGACAGATCAGCTTGCAGGTACAGAAAGAGGTGATGGAGGTTTCGGTTCTACAGGGAAACACTAATATTTTTTAAGATGAACATCGAACAATTATATAAATTATTCAGGCAAAGCAGCGGTGTTTGTACAGACAGCAGAGCTATTCAACCCGGAACACTTTTCTTTGCTCTCAAGGGGGAGACCTTTGACGGAAATTCATTCGCACTGAAGGCTGTAGAAAGCGGGGCATCATATGCCGTGGTTGATGACTCCTCACTCCCGTCTCATGAGAGACTGATTCTCGTGGAGGATGTGCTCACAACACTTCAGCAACTTGCAAGACACCACAGGAGGGAACTGGGGTTACCAATAATCGGTATAACCGGCACCAACGGTAAGACAACCACCAAAGAGCTTATAAGCAGGGTGCTCATGACTGAGTACAGCACCAGCTTCACTCAAGGGAACCTCAATAACCATATTGGAGTTCCTTTGACGTTACTTAAAATGGACGAGAAAACTCAGATTGGAGTTGTCGAGATGGGGGCAAGTGCTCCGGGAGAGATTGCCACTCTTACGGCAATATGTGAGCCGGATTATGGCGTGGTTACAAATGTGGGAAAGGCTCACCTTTTGGGATTCGGATCTTTTGAGGGTGTTGTCAGGACAAAAGGAGAGCTGTATGACTTTCTGAAAAAAAGTGACGGAACTGTTATCTATAATATTGACAATCCGGATCTATGCTCCATGGTTGAAGAGAGAGAACCTATAAAGAGTATTCCTTATGGTATGAAATACGAAGATGCCTCACTGCTCCCTGTTACCTCTGAAAATCCCTTTATGAGAATCAAGCTTGAAACCGGAGAAGAGATAGACACAAAACTTGTCGGGTCATATAATGCTGATAACGTAATGGCAGCCTTGGCTGTCGGAAAGCTTTTCTTTATAGATACACCGGCTGCACATGATGCAATCCGGCATTATGTGCCGACAAACAACCGCTCTCAACTTGTAAACGGCAAGTTCAACAAGATTATAATAGATGCCTATAATGCCAATCCGACAAGCATGAGGGCTGCTCTCAGCAATTTTGCCCAGATGGACAAAAAGCTTTCTGCCATGGTTATCGGAGATATGCTTGAACTTGGGGATGAGTCTCAGAACGAACACAAGGGAATTCTGGAGATTATAAGTGGTATGGATGCCAATCTTCTGTTCTTTGTGGGAAAAGAGTACAGGCAGGCAGCCTTTTCATTTAGCGATATCGTGTCAAAAGCACGTTTTTTCGATACATCGGTCGAACTTAAAGATTACCTGATTGCTAACCCGTTAAAAAACCATACTGTCCTTGTGAAAGGATCACGCGGCACTTGTGTTGAGAAGGTGGTGGAAGCGCTATGATATATCGGCACCTATTCTGAAGTAAGTTATTTTTCTGAACGAAAGGAAGAATTTTAATACTATACTGCCTTTATAGACACCTGATACTCTCGTTCTTCCTGATTTGACTCCTTTGACTCTTACCTTGCTTCTTTCCAGTGAGGGAATGATTTTCCAGAAATCTCTGTGTGCCTTGAAAACAGAGCTAAAATAGCTGAACCGTAACTGAAAAAGATATACTGCCGCCGCCGCCCCGTCCAACATCATTCTTGTCAATATAACCGGAGTCAAACTTGCCACAGGCAGGTTTTTGTATAGCATCATCAGGTTATTTCTGAAATTGAGATAGAGTTTATGCGGTGAGTTGTTCGGAAGCGTTCCTCCCCCAACGTGAAAAACTATTGATTGCGGAATAACCCACACTTGATATCCCATAAGCTTTGCTCTCCAGCAGAGATCTATCTCCTCCATGTGAGCGAAAAAACTTTCGTCAAACCCTCCCAGCTCCCTGTATAATGAGGATCTTATCAGCATTGCGGCTCCTGATGCCCAAAATATCTCTATACTGTTATCATATTGCCCCTTGTCTTCTTCTATGTTTGACAGAATCCTGCCACGACAAAAGGGATAACCCAGATAATCTATAAAACCGCCACTGGCACCGGCATATTCGAACATAGACTGATTGTATGCAGAGCGAATTTTAGGCATGCATATTCCGGTTTGTCTGTTATTCTGCATATGCTCCAACATAGGCTCAAGCCACCCGTCGGTAACCTCGACATCAGAATTCAACAACAGGAAATACTCGGCATCTATTTGTGCAAGAGCTTTGTTATACCCTCCTGTAAAACCGTGGTTTTTGTCAAACTCTATAATCCTCACGTTTGGATGAAACTCCCTGAGATAAGCCACAGAAGAATCTGTGGAGCCATTATCGGCAACCACTATTAAAGTATCTTCCCTTTTGGACCGGGATTCGACAATAGGAAGGAAACGTTCAAGATAAGGCCTGCCGTTCCAGTTAAGTATTACAATTGCTAATAAAGCCATCAGATTTCAAATCTCATACCCATCTCGAATCTGTACTGCAAAGGTTGAGCCGTTCTTATGCTTGACGGTTGTTTTCCTTTAAAATAGTATGTCATTGATGGATCTAAGTAGATTCCGAAATCTTTGTTGAGTTTCCACTCAAGGCCGAGACCTCCGCCAGCCGATAACTGTACACCTGGAATTGATTCAGAATAATATTTCTTTACTCCGTCTGTGTTTTCCCTGTATGATGCTACAACTCCCTTCTCCAGCATCGTTCCGGCAGTGATATATATTTTGACGGTGTTGTTCTCAAAGAGATTATAATAAGCGTTAAGAGGTATCCCGACATAGTGAAGTGCCTGATTTATGTCTCTACTGTAACTTTGCGATATCTCCTGATAGTTTGATGCAAGAAGTGTATATATCAAGCCTGTGCCTACAGAGAATTTTTTGTCAATATCTGTCTGGAACTGAACTCCGAACGAAACAGGCATTGCGTAACGCCTGTCGGAAACATATTGGCTCTGGACTGACTCTTTCAGGCTTGACGGTATGAAGTCATTCTGATAACCCAATGAGACGGATATTAGATTTATCGATTTTTTATAGAGAGATGATGAGAGATTTGTGGAAAGTGCATATGTATATTTTCTTTCACCAAGCCAATCTCTGAAGCTCTTTCTCTCTTTCTCAGGCTCAATATAGTAGTTGTCGTACTGCCTATTGTCACTCGGTTGCTTTTTTGTCTGTACGGCTTTATTGGCCTGTTTATCCTCAGTTTTCTGAGGTTGTGCCTCTTGTTCCGGTTGTTCTGTTATGATAACGGTCTGAGCAATCTTTTGAGGTTCTTTTTTGATTGTCTTTATTTTTGAAGCTTCTGCCTCTTTTAAGGCTGTTTCGTGATTTTTGTCAATATTTTCGAATTTAGGCTGGCTCTTTTCTGAAAAAAGCGGAGGGGTAGGTGCCTTGCCTATCTGTTCTGGAAGATCACGGCCTATGAATAAGAGAAGTAATAATGATGCGGCAACTGCAGAAACGGCATATACGCCTCTTCTGAAGTAGATCACTCTTGCTCTTTTCTTGTCGAGAGCAGAACTGATCTTTTCCCAGGAGTCGAATGGAGGAATCTCATGATGTGATTCCATCATCTCCTTTACCTTTCTATCAAAATCAATATTCTGCATAATTAATATCTCTCTTTTAACCTCTCTTGCAGCCAGATTCTTGCCCGGCTGAGCTGAGACCTTGAACTGCCTTCGGAAATATCCATCTCCTTTGCTATCTCCTGATGTGAATATCCCTCAATCACATACATATTGAAGACAGTCCGGAATCCGGCAGGCATTGTAGCTATCAGCCTGAGCAGCTCTTTTGATGAGATGTTGTCCAGAGCTGTGTGCTCATTTGTAACCTCTCTCTCAACAACGACCAGTTCCTCTGTAAATCTGAGAACATCTGCCTTTCTTAACGACATTAAAGCTGTGTTCACAAATATTCTTCTCATCCATCCTTCAAACGAACCAGTACTGTTATAGCTGCCAATCTTGTCAAACACCGTAATAAAGCCATCGTGAAGGGTATCCCAGGCACGCTCTTTGTTTCCTACATATCTTGTACAAAGAGTAAGCATCCTGGGCGCGTATTTCTCATAGAGAGCTTTTTGTGCTTTTCTGTCCTGCCTTAAGCAGCCGTCAAGCAACTCTGTCTCATCTGTAAAATCCTTCGAAGTGGCGTTCATTCACTCGCAATTATAAGATGCAAAATAGTAATAATTCGTTGCACAGCAAATAAAAATTTATTAAAACACTATCTTTGCAACAAACACCAATTATTTGATATAAAATGATCAATGTTATAAATTTCAGGCACATCAAGGGAGCTTTTTCCATATCTGTCATCCTTCTTTTATCAGGGACATTTGCAGTTTCCGCCCAGGAGAAGATTACAGGAGAGGAGGGACTGTATATGGAAGGATTGAAAGAGTATAATGTCGGAAGTGCCGACAAAGCTCTTTCAATATTTTCATCTCTTGCCCGTAAAGGTAGCAGAAATGATGCTGTCTACTATTATCTGAGCAATATTTATTCATCCAAGAACAAACCTGACAGTGCTCGGGCAATGATGGAGAGGGCTGTAAGGCTTGACCCGGGGAACACATGGTACAGCACACAACTTGCATCTTTATATCTGAATAATGAGCAAACCGAGGATGCAATAAAAATATATGAGTCATTGCATAAGAGCAATCCGCAACAAGTTGACCTTTATGACGGACTTATTGATATATATATCAAGCAGAAAAAGCTTGATCAGGCACTTGATGTCCTGGAAGATATAGAAAAATATGCCGGCAAGAGTGAGGCATCCTGCCTAACCAGATATAACCTCTTTATTTTTCAAAATAAGAAGGATGAGGCTATCAAATATCTGATTGGTTTTGACAAGGAAAACGGAACTCCGAGAACAGCAACAATTCTGGGAGATTATTACTCTTCTGTCAAAGAGGATTCTCTTGCCATGGAATACTATTCTAAGGCCATATCAATCGAACCTTCATATGTTCCTGCTATATTCGGACAAGCGGAGCTTCACAGGATAAAGAGCCGTTTCAAGCCATATTTCAGGAGTATGATTCCCCTGATGGCAAATCCGGTTGTAACATCCGAGATGAAGGTTGAGTATCTGTCGCAGATAATATCAAACCAAAGATTCGTTGAGACATTCCTTCCCCAAGTTGACACGCTTGTTAGCAATATGTACTATGCTCATCCTGGAGACAGCAGTACCACCTATCTCTATGCAAGATACATGGCACAGACAGGACGTGTAGAACTGGCTTCTGAAGCATTAGAGGAAAATCTCAAATATTTCGGAGAATCCCGTGCCGCACACAGGGAGTATCTCTCCATATTGTATTACATGGAGGATTGGGATAAGATAATCTCCCATATTGAGAAGTACCCGCTCATGTTTGCCTATGATCCCGGACTTCTTGAAATTAAAGGTCTTGCTTATGTCCAAAAGGAGATGATCCCGGAGGCTATAGATGTCTTTAAAAATGTACTATATATAGCAAAAGGCGATAGTGCCATGGAGGTCAGGGCTCTCTCTGTCCTTGGAGATCTTAGTTATCAGGTAGGCAACCGCAAAAATGCATACAAATATTACAGGAAAACCATCAAGAAGGCTCCGACATATAATCCGGTGCTGAACAATTATGCCTACTATCTCAGCCTTGAAGGCAAACAGCTTGAAAAGGCATATAAGATGAGTAAAAAAACAATCGATTCTGAACCTGACAATCCGACATACCTTGACACGTTTGCCTGGATACTCCATCTGATGGGCAAGGATCTTGAGGCAAAAGCCATAATAAAGCATGCTCTCGTTTACGGGGGAAATGAGAGTGCTGCAATTCTTGACCACTATGCGGAAATCCTCTACAAGCTCAAAGAGCTGGATCTTGCATTCAGATACTGGGATCAGGCTGACAAGATCGATACATCACTCGGAATAGCTGAGAAAGTAAAGCAAATCAAGGAGGGTAAAAGAAAATGAGAAGATTTGCAGCATTGATTCTATCTATATTTCTGACCACTCTGCTTATCTCTCAGAATGTCAGCGAACAGACAGCAAAAAAGCAGAAGATCGAGGAGGAGATCGCCTATCTGGACAAACAACTGGCAACAACAAAGTCTAAGAAGCAATCGAACACCAAGGAGCTGAACTATATTCAGAGAAAGATATCAAACAGGAAAAAGCTGCTCAAAGAGATTGAAAATGAGATTAAAAATATTGACAATGAGGTTTCAAAAAAAGAGCAGCAGATAGCCGAACTGGACAGAAGCCTTGAATCACTCAAGAGGTCTTATTCCGAACTTGTGTATAACGCATATAAGAACAGGGATCAGACAGTCTGGCTGATGTATGTGCTTGCAAGCAAGAATATCGAACAGGGTTACAGAAGATGGAGCTACATAAAGGACTATACCTCAGCTCTCAGGAAGATGGCAGATGAGATAAGAGGAAAGAGTGTCCGAATCGCAGAAGAGAAATACCAGTTGGCAAAAATAAAGAGCAATTCACTTACTAACCAAGCTAAAAAAGAGCTTGAAGTGAAGAGACTCTCTACGGACGAGAGTAAGGCAAGAAGTGTTATTACTCAGCTTTCGCGAAAAGAGAAGGAGATGGTTCAACAACTTAATGTTAAGCGAAGAGAGGTGGAGAAACTGAACAGGGAGATCGAACGGATATTAACCGCGGCCGTTAAGGAGAAGGAGCGCCCCGACTATAAGGCTACAGCCGTTGACATTGCATTATCCGAAGAGTTCGGCAACAACAGAGGCAAGCTGCCTTGGCCTGTTAAGAGAGGTGCAATAATTGAACAGTTTGGGCAACATAACCATCCGGTTTTCAAAAGCGTCAAGCTTCCCTTCAACAATGGTGTAAGTATATCTACAGATGCCGGTGCGGAGGTCTTGTGTGTATTTAACGGAGTGGTTAAACAGGTACTCATGATGCCCGGTTATAATCAATGTATATTGGTACAACACGGAGATTATTTTACTTTCTACACAAAGTTGGAAAAAATATATGTCAAAAGTGGTCAGAAAGTCAAGACAGGTGATGTCCTGGGCTCACTGACGGTTTCAGACAACGAGTCAGTAATCCATTTTCAATTATGGAAAGGGACTATCAAACAAAATCCGGAAAACTGGATCAGATAGAAATTAATATTTAAAGCTGCTGCCGCCTATGAATTCCCTTATAACAGAAGTCGGCGGTATCAGTGATATCTCGGAAGGCTGCATCTCCTGAATATATGAGAGAAACTTGAGCAACCTTATACTCTCGGTTGATGCGGGAGAGTTAGGATGAATTCTTCTCAGAAGAGGTTCAGCATAATACTTAAGCACAGGAAGCTCATATATAAGGGCAGAGTTGAACATGACATCTGCATTTTCCTGATACGGAAAAATGTTTCTTATCTCACCTCTCCTGACGCTAGGCCACCTCAAAATTGTCTCCTCCGGTGAAACGCCGCGGTAATTCCCATCTCTGACAATTCTTCTTATAAGACGGTTGTCCGAAGTAGAGATGTTGTTGTTCTCGTCCAGCGAGAGAGATGTCAACGCCGATGCATATATCCTGAAATATTTATCGGGGTGAATACCCTTTGCCAACTCAGGGTTCAGAGCATGTATTCCCTCCATGATCAATATGTCTTTCTCCCCCATTTTAAGGGTATCTCCGTTTATGGTCCTTCTTCCTTCGGCAAAGTTGAACTTGGGGAGCACAATTGTTTCACCATTAAATAGTTGATTCATCTGAAGGCTCAGGAATTCTACATCCAATGCATGGAAGCTTTCAAAATCGTAATGACCCTGCTTGTCTTTCGGAGTTTTCTCGCGATCGACAAAATAATTGTCCATCTCAATGATTATAGGATTCAATCCCAAAACTTTGCACTGAAGGGCAACTCTCTTTGAAGTAGTGGTCTTGCCGCTGCTTGACGGCCCGGCAATGAGAACTAATTTAACATCCCCCCTTCTCTGGTATATCTGATCCGCTATGTCTGCATATTTACGCTCATGCAGCCCTTCGGCGATTTGTATCATGTCTCTGGATCTATTGTCCAGAATTGTGTTGTTTAGGTTTCCGACACCCCTGACTCCAAGTATAGAACACCATTCAGAATGCTCTTTGAAGACATCAAACAGCTTGTATTGGTATGGACTTTTCTTTATCTCGTAAGGCGATGTGATGGTCGGGATATTTAAGAGAAATCCCCGGCTGAAAGATTCAAAGAGGAATGTTTTCAGAGCACCTGTACTCTCTGTCAAAGGACCATAGAAATGATCAGCATATCCGTCAAGGTAATATACTGTGGTAAAGAACTTCCCTCTTAATTCATGCAGTACTGCCTTTTCCTCCCTATGATTTTTCCTGAAAAGCTTTACTGCATCATCGGTGTGTACCTTTTCTCTTGTGAAAGGCAAGTCTGCATTTATAAGCTCCTGCATTGTCCTTCTTATGGTATCTATCTCATCCTCACTAAGGGAAACAACCTTTGGGAAGCCTCCCTCCTCCTGTTCCAGCTCCCTCAGCTCACAATACATGCCATTTTGCATATTGTAGTCTACAATGAGAGAGTATTGAGGATAGAGTTTTGCAACAGCTCTCTGAAGCACAAAGATAAGAGAACGGCTATAGCACCGCTGTCCGTCACGGTCGGTGTAGTCTATGAATCTGACCTGATGCGGCATATAGACAGGAAATGATAACTCTTTGAGCTGATTGTCGACAATAGCAGCCAGAAACGGCCACTTGCCGGTTATCTCTGATTTTTTAAGCAGTTGGCTGAGCGTTGTCCCCGGCTCGCATTGTATGCTTCTCTGAATATTCTCGCAATAGATCTCTATCATAATAGTTCCCATTTATAAATTGATATATGATCCGGTGACTGAGTGTGAATCAGAACTCAGTTCCTCCGGTGTTCCCTGTGCAACGATCTTGCCACCGTTACGACCACCTTCGGGCCCCATATCAAAAATGTAGTCGCAAAGTCTCAGTACGTCCAGATTGTGCTCTATTATTAAAACAGTATTTCCTTGATCAACTAGCTTTTGCAAAACCCCCATCAGAACCCTTACATCCTCAAAATGAAGCCCGGTTGTAGGCTCGTCAAGAATATAAATTGTTGATCCTGTTGCCCTTTTTGAAAGCTCTGCAGCAAGTTTGACGCGCTGACTCTCTCCTCCGCTGAGAGTTGTTGATGCCTGGCCAAGTCTCACATACCCCAGGCCGACATCTTCCAGAGCTCTAAGCTTATGAATCATTGAAGGTATATGTTCAAAAAACTCAACTGCTTGCGATATAGGCATCTCAAGGACATCGTTTATAGACAATCCTTTATATCTTACTGCAAGTGTGTCAGGCTGATATCTCTTACCGTTACACACCTTGCAATGGACATGCACCGACGGGAGGAAATTCATCTCAATCTCCTGAAGTCCTGCCCCTTTACACTCCTCACACCGACCTCCTTTTACATTAAAAGAAAAACGGCCGATCTTGAAACCTCTTGTCTTTGCATCAGGTGTCTGTGCAAATAGCTTCCTTATCTCAAGAAAGAGATTGGTATAGGTAGCAGGGTTACTTCTCGGACTTCTTCCGATAGGTGACTGATCAACCTCCACTATTTTATCCACATTTTCTATCCCGCGTATCTCTCTATAGGGCAATACATTGTACAGTGAGCGGTTTATTTTGTTACTCAAGATAGGCATCAGAGTCTCGTTTATTAGAGAGGATTTGCCGCTTCCGCTCACCCCGCTTATTCCCACAAGTGTTCCCAGTGGAATTTTTATATCCACATTTTTAAGATTGTTACCTGTCGCCCCTATGAGCTCTATAAATTTTCCGTTTCCCTTTCTCCTTACAGAAGGAATCTCAATACTCCTCATCCCTCTCAGATACTCAAGACTCAGACTTTTACTCTCTTTTATCTGCTCCGGACTCATTGTAAAAATCTCCTCCGGAGAGCCTGAAAACAATACGCGCCCACCTCTCTCTCCTGCTCCAGGGCCCAGATCGACAAGGTAGTCCGCACTCATAATCATCTCTTGGTCATGTTCTACAACCATAAGAGAATTTCCCTCATCTCTAAGTTTCCTGAGAGATTCTATCAGTTTTATGTTGTCTCTCTGATGCAGACCTATACTTGGCTCGTCAAGTATATATAAAACATTGACCAGCTTTGAGCCAATCTGTGTAGCAAGTCTGATTCTCTGACTCTCTCCGCCGCTGAGGGACTTTGTTGATCTGTCGAGTGACAGGTATTCAAGACCCACGTCAATGAGGAATCCGATGCGTGCCTGTAACTCCTTTATAATATCACGGGCTACCAGTGCTGCCCTTCCTGTAAGCTTCTTCTGCAATGACGAGACCCACTCTGCAAGCTGATCTATATCCATTGCCGATACCTGAGCTATATTCAGACTGTCTATCTTGAAGCACAGTGCCTCCTCCTTCAGCCTTGTACCTTTACACTCAGGACATGGACCCTCTTCAACAAATCTCTCTTTCCTCTCCATAAGGTCGTCACTGTCGCCGTCATTCTGCTCTATTTTTGATATAACTCCCTGGAAGGTCATCATATTTGTGTAGGACGTTCCCTTTGCCACCCTGAAGAGTTCATCGGATCCATAAAGTATGGTATTGAGGGCATCTTCCGGAATCTCTTTTATAGGAGAGTGCAATGAGAATTCATACTTTCTTGCTATTCCCTCTAATTGTGCAAAAAGCATGTTTTCTCTCATAGGGCCGAGAGGTACAATACCACCTTTTGCTATTGAAATGTTGTCATCGGGAATTATCTTGCTCATATCCGCCTTGGAGATTACCCCCAACCCCTTGCAGTGAGGACACGCACCCTGGGGAGAATTAAACGAGAAAGTATGCGGGGCTGGTTCTGGATAAGAGATTCCTGTCAAAGGACACATCAGGTTTTTGCTGAAATGCCTTATTTCCGTACCACCTGCTTCCTGAACGGCAAGTGATCCTTTTCCCGAGTTGAGAGCAGTTATTACTGATTCCCTGATTCTTTTCTCATCTCCCTCCTTTGGGAGAAGCTTGTCTACAACAAGTTCTATAAAGTGTCCCTTATATCTGTCCAAAGGCTTAACCTTCGCAAGCTCCTGTACAACACCGTCTATTCTTACTTGGTTGTAACCCTTTCTTATCAGTTGTTCAAACAACTCTTTATAATGTCCCTTACGCCCTTTGACCAACGGAGCAAGTAGAAAAATCCTCTTACCTGAATACTTTTCCAATATCAGTGAGACTATCTGCTCATCAGTATACCGAACCATCTCGAGACCGGTTGCAGGTGAATATGCTGTGGAAGCCTTGGCATAAAGAAGCCTTAGAAAATCATAGATCTCAGTTATTGTTCCAACCGTAGACCTCGGATTCCGACCGGTTGTCTTCTGCTCGATAGCAATTATGGGACTCAGTCCGGTAATACTCTCCACATCCGGACGCTCAAGTACACCCATATACTGACGCGCATATGCAGAGAGTGTCTCCATATAGCGACGCTGACCCTCGGCGTATATTGTGTCAAAGGCAAGTGATGACTTTCCGCTACCGCTCAGGCCCGAAATCACAACAAACTTATCCCTCGGTATTGTGACATCTATGTTCTTGAGATTATGTACTCTTGCACCAGTAACCTCAATATTGTTGCTCATCTTGTACCCTCTTTTGGAATTCTCACAATAAATGTGTTCCTGTTCTTGTTTGTAAGATTATTTGACCTGATCCACTGGTTATACATCTTGAGAAGCTTGAAGTTTGTCCTGTGTTTTGCCGCAAACGCAGACCAATTTTCAATCGGAGTATTAACAGTGACCTCTTTATACTCAAACTCGGGATATAGTTGTTCCTTATCGAGCTTATACCCGTACTTCCCGGGATCATTCATTATTGTCTTAAACGCAAGTGCCCTGAAAACATATCTCCCTGTCTCCTCAGGGAACTGCATGTCGTAATAATTGTTTTGAAACTGTATTTTTTTTCTGTACTTGACATTTGCCAGGCCTATGTTGTAGGAAGCAGCGGCAAGTGTCCACGAACCCAGTTCGGAATGTGCCTTTTTAAAATAGGCCGCTGCTGCACGTGTCGATTTCTCCACATTGTATCTCTCATCTACCTCATCATCTACAACTAACCCATACTCCTTTGCAGTGGCTGCCAGAAACTGCCAGTATCCACAGGCTCCAGCATATGAAGATACAGGCTGCAATCCGCTTTCTGCTATACATAAATAGTAAAAATCTTCGGGAACATCTTCATCTTTAAGTATCTTCATTATCTCCCTCTTGTAGCGGTTGTTGTTCTGGAATATCAGAATCATTGAGGAGTGCCAGTAGCTGATCACAGTCATCTCCCGCTGCAAAGATTCTCTTACGTCAAAATAGTTGAGAGGCACATCCTCTCCTGCAAAAGTTATCTTTGATGGCAACTCGGGTATAACGACAATTTGTTCACCTGTCTGAACTGTTTGACCGGAATTTATACCTCCTCCTGTACAAAATGTTAGTGCCGGTATAAGAAAAAATAATTTAAAGCAAAGAAAGCTCATGATATATATTGGTTAACTTATTCATAACGGAGAAATGGATTTGTAGAAAGTTCATGACTAATTGTTGTCTCAGGTCCGTGACCCGGAAGAACCCTGAAATCATCACCAAGCCCGACAATCCTTTTAAGCAGAGAATTCATCAAATCATCATAATCTCCGCCGGGAAGATCAGTCCTCCCGATGCTGCCTGCAAAAAGCGAGTCTCCGACAAATACAATCTTGCTGTCTTGATCATCAGTATAGAAGCAGACACCGCCTCTTGTATGTCCCGGTGTTGTAAGTACACAAAGATGTGATTCTCCGAACGTGATCCTGTCGCCATCGTTTAGATCAATAGTGTCAACAGGTGGCTGCTCTATTTTGTACCCAAACATATCACCATATGAGAAGGCTCTTTCCAACTGAGGTTTATCAAGAGGATTGATATATGTCTTCACACCCCATGTTTTTGTCACAAAAGCATTACCCATAACATGGTCAAAATGGCCGTGAGTATTCAGCAGTTTTACTGGTTTCAGATTGTTTGCCTCTATAAACTTCTTAAGTCTTTCTCTTTCACTGTCGCTCTGACACCCGGGATCTATAATCACACACTCCCCGGTATCATCCCAAACAACATAGGTACATTCTCTCAGATCATTGAAATAAAATGTCTTAGTCTTTATCATAATTATTTTTTATTTGTTTTCGACACCCGTCAACATAGGAACAAATTTAAACTCGCCATGTTCAGTCGTTCTGAAATCATCCTCGCTCACCCTTTCTATCACCAGCATTTTTTGCACTCCATCCCCAACAGGAATAACCATCCGACCTCCAATCGCCAACTGTTTTAAAAGTGAACCCGGGACATCAGGTGCACCGCATGTAAGTAAAATTCCCTTGAAAGGTGCGAATTTAGGAAGGCCGGCAAACCCATCTCCGAAAAAAAGTAATGGTGAAGTATAACCAAGCGACTCCAGATTTTTCTGTGCAAGCAAGAAAAGTGAACGCTGACGTTCAACACTGTATACCCTGAGTCCCATCTCTGCCAGCACTGCTGTCTGATAACCGCAACCGGTACCAATCTCCAGTACTTTATCAAACCGTGCCAGGTTAAGGAGATGACTCTGTATAGCCACGGTATATGGTTGTGATATTGTCTGTCTGGCTCCGATTGGCAATGGTTTGTCGAGGTATGCAAGATGATCCAGTCCCGGTTCGATAAACATATGCCTCGGCACCTTGCCCATCGCCTCTAAAACATTGCCTTCAAAATCATACCTTTTAGAAAGATTTTCCAGTAGTTTCTTTCTTCTTCCCTTGTGCTGCAGTGAATCTAACATAGTGCAAAAATACTAAAAGTTTTTTTGTAATTTTGTGTCGGATCAAGACTAGAACCCTTCATCAAAATTATAAAAAAATGCATATAGCTATAGCCGGAAATATCGGCAGTGGGAAAACCACGCTAACACGATTATTATCAAAGCATTACAATTGGGATGCAAAGTATGAGGATGTAGATGAAAATCCATATCTTGCCGATTTCTATAACGATATGCAGAGATGGTCATTCAACCTTCAGATATACTTTCTGAAAGAGAGATTCAAGGGAATAGTGGAAATTCAGAAAAGTTCCAATAACGTTGTACAAGACAGGACCATCTATGAGGATGCACGTATTTTTGCCTCCAATCTTCACGCCATGGGCTTGATGAGTTCAAGGGATTACGAGAACTATAACACACTTTTCGATCTTATGCTTTCTCTTGTCAAAGCACCGGATTTGCTCATATATCTAAGATCATCCATTCCGAACCTAGTTTCCCAGATTCATAAGAGAGGACGTGAATACGAAAACGGTATAAGAATTGACTACCTCTCCGGCTTGAACGATCGTTATGAGAAATGGATAGAGGGTTACAAAGATGGAAAGGTGCTGATAGTTGATGTTGATGAGAATAAATTCGAGGACCGACCTGAAGATCTCAGCATTGTTATTGACCGTATTGAGGCTCAACTTCACGGACTTTTCCGATAGCCTCCCGGCTTTTCGAATTTACTGTTTCAAAAGCCCCGTAAGATCTCTAATCTCCTGTTTTGCAAGCTTCCAACGAGGAACGTCAATCTTCGGGCCAATCACTTCTACCACCTTGGCTGCAACAATAGAGCCTACATCTCCACAATCTTTCAGCGAAAGTCCGTGTGAATGGGCAAATAAAAATCCGGCAGCATAGAGGTCTCCGGCTCCGGTAACATCTAGTGTTGCGGCAGGCCATGCCTCAATATAGTGATACTCCTCCCCGCTCATAACCATTGATCCGTCCTTTCCTATCTTCACCACAGCAATATCACACATAGAGGCTATAATCTCCAACGCTTCACGCGGTGATCTCTTTGCAAAAGCCTCGGCTTCTGTCTCATTTGCAAAAACTATGTCTACGTACTCCTCAATAATATCGTGAAGAAATGCATCGTTGCTCTCAACGACATTGTAACTGGCCATATCCAGAGATATGGTCATTCCCGCCTCTTTAGCCAGCTCCACAGCCCTGCGGACAAGATCCTGATTTTGTACAAGATATCCCTCAATATGAAAATAATCATGCCCACGAAACATATCTATTGTCAGATCTTCAGGTATGAGCTCAATAGCTGCTCCGAGATATACGGCAAAAGTCCTTTCTGAA
Organism: Rikenellaceae bacterium; assembly: GCA_034928745.1. Lineage (GTDB taxonomy): Bacteria > Bacteroidota > Bacteroidia > Bacteroidales > UBA932 > Bact-08. The sequence goes on along the minus strand of JAYFOS010000005.1, from coordinate 77,894 downwards.
TTGGGCGGCGTTATGAATACCATAGCTCTTCCCGATGCTGCCCTACCTTTAAGAAGTGTCGATTTTATACCATTTCTTGCCTGATCAGATCTGAAAAGTGATCCTATCTCGTCATCCCCTATCTTGCCTATAAAGGCTGAGGGCATCCCTAAAATAGCTGTGCCGGCGATTGTATTTGCCGCAGATCCTCCGGCAACAAGCTGAACTCCCATTGCTCTAAGGTTTTGCCAAATTTTTTCTCCGATTTCTCTATCAACATGTTGCATGCTGCCTTTTGGCAAATGGTAAATTTCCAACAGTTTATCGTTGTCCAGAAGTGCCAGGATGTCTGTTAAGGCGTTGCCTATTCCTAATATCGATTTCATAAAGCAAAGTTCTATTTTTTTTGTAGGTTTGCAAAAAAATAACCGCAAATGATTATATGCAGCTCCGTGGTCGATTTAGAGCAAGCTATAGGCTCATTGTCAAAAGATTGCAAAATCGGTCTTGTCCCAACAATGGGTGCACTCCACAAAGGTCACATCTCTCTTGTAAAAACCGCTTTTAAGTATACTGACACCGTAATTGTAAGTATTTTTGTCAATCCTGTACAATTTAATAATCCGGATGATCTGAAAAGATATCCGAGGACGGTTGAGGCTGATTGCAGGCTGCTTGACGATGCCGGCACTACTATAGTTTTCATACCTTCTGTTGAAGATATTTATCCTGAACCGGATAACAGAGTGTTCGATTTAGGCGGGTTGGATTCTGTAGGAGAGGGTCCCCGCAGACCGGGACATTTTAACGGCGTGGCAAAGGTTGTTACAAGGTTGTTTGATCTCACAAAACCCACTTATGCTTTTTTCGGAGAGAAGGATTTCCAACAACTTGCAATTATTAAATTCTTTACACTGCAGTTGGAATACCCCATAAAGATTATTCCTTGCCCCATATTCAGAGAGGATGACGGCCTTGCCATGAGTTCAAGAAATACACTTCTGAATTCTGAACAGAGATGTGCAGCTCCGGCAATATATAAAGCACTGTCAAATGCAGCAAGGCTTGCAGGAAAAAGGGTATTGACTCCCGGAGAGCTGATTAAGATTACAATCAAAGAGATAAATAACACCCCAGAATTAAATACAGAGTATGTGGAAATTGTTAATTCATTAACTTTGCAGCCTGTTACCAGTTGGGATGAGGCAGCGGAGACACAGATGTGGGCTGCTGTGTTCGCAGGGGAAATAAGACTCATAGACAATATAAAATTGAAGTAAGATGCAACTTGAGATAATGAAATCAAAAATTCACAGGGCACGTGTAACCGAGGCTAATCTCAACTACATCGGAAGCATAACCATAGATGCCGACCTTGCGGATGCGGCCGGTCTTTATGCTAATGAGAAGGTGGCTGTTGTGAATATAACAAATGGGGAGAGAATTGAGACATATGTGATTAAAGGGGAGAGAGGAAGTGGCAAGATTGGTATTAACGGAGCTGCCGCCCATAAGTTTTCCGTAAATGACCTGGTAATTATCATGGCCTATGCGTACATGTCTCCTGAAGAAGCTCTTACATTCAAGCCTAAAGTAATATTTCCTGATTCAGACACAAACAAGATGCTGATATAGATGAAAAGTTTATACTCTGCCCTGAAATATGTGCTGTTGTTAGCACTGGCAGGTCTCTTACTGTGGTTCTCCTTCAGGGGAGTCAAATGGCCGGAGTTCCTGAATGGGTTAAAGAGTGCGAACTATTGGTGGATACTTGCCTCCATGGCAATAAGTGTTGTCGCCTTTCTGATAAGAGCTATACGTGGACGTCTGATTATGCTCCCTCTGGGACAGCCTATCAGGCTTAAAGACTCTTGGGATGGGATTAACATAGGATACCTTACAAATTTCGCAGTTCCGCGTGCAGGAGAGATTGCCCGATGCGGGGTTATAGCCGGAAGATGCAAGATCCCTATTGAATCTGTTGCCGGTACGGTTGTCCTCGAAAGAAGTATTGACCTGCTCTCCCTGATAGTGGTGCTTATATCTGTCATCCTCATCTCTTGGGAAAGATTCGGGGCATTTATTAATAAAGAGATTCTGAGTTCACTGCAAGGTCGTTTCTCTGCCAATCTGTTTGGGATAGCCGCCGTGGTCATACTGGCCTTTGTTTTATTCATACACATCGTCATGAAATATAGAGAGAGACATCCCATATTCAGGAAATTGAATAAAATCATAAGGGGATTGGTTAAAGGGCTTACCTCCGGTTTCCGCATGAAACAAAAGTGGCTTTTTATCTGGCTGACGGTGATGCTCTGGATTTGTTACTGGCTTATGAGCCTTACTACTATATATGCATTTGATCAGGTAAGTTCTTTAGGGATGAAAGATGCCCTTTTCCTAATGGTTGTAGGTAGTCTCGGCTGGTTAGTCCCGGTTCAGGGAGGTATCGGAGCATACCACTTTGTAACAACTCTTGCTCTCACATCTGTATATGGGATATCTCACACGACAGGTATTATATTTGCCACTATATCCCACGAATCCCAGGCATTGACTATGTTGATCTGTGGTTTTATCTCGTTGCTGAGCCTGTCTTTTTCAAAGAAAAGGGAGGTTATGCTATGATAAAGAAACTTCTGTTTATTTTTTTAGCAATCTTACCGATATCTTCCAGAGCACAAGAGGCAAAAGATAAAAAGCAGGATGTTTATCTTATAATTACTTCATATAATCCTGACACACAGAGAATGTCAGATTTTATCACTGACATTGAAAACAGCGTCATAGGAATTGACCCGAAAGCGGAGATCATTATTGAAGATCTAGGGTGTAAAAGTTTCAGTGAGGAGTCTTTCCTATGGAAACATCAGATGGCCAATGTACTTGACAAATTCAACAATTCACACCTGAAGACCATAATCCTGCTCGGACAGGAAGCCTGGGCTGCATTTCTCCAACAAGACTCAATCCCGGAAAATGTACCTTTCTTCTCGGCTTTCGCATCAGTAAACGGTATTGAGCTTCCTGAAGACTCTGTAGGTTATGACTGGTTCCCGGAGTCAATAAATACTACTGTAAAAGCCTCTACATTAGGAAGAGGCGGAGGATACCTCAACCAATACAATGTAATTGAGAATATCCGTCTTATCAAGAAGTTATATCCCCTGACAGAAAATATCGTATTTGTCTCAGACAATACATACGGGGGTGTTTCGCTTCAGGCACTGATAAAAAAGGAGATGAAGAGGTATCCGGGATTGAGATTGACTCTTCTTGACGGAAGGAATCTCACAATAAACGATGCTGAGGATATTATGAGGAACCTTCATCATAACAGCGCCGTGCTTTTAGGTACATGGAGGGCAAAGAAGGATGGTATTGGACTGACAAACACCTCCCTGGTAAAACTTGGAACCGCAAACCCGAAGATTCCTTTTTTCACTATAACAAACACCGGGTTCGGCACTGTGGCAGTAGGCGGATACGTGCCGGTATACGGGACACATGCAGATATTGTTTCCAAACAGATTTCCGATTTCTACAAAGGGTATAAAGATTCCGTCAGATTTATAACAGGCCGGTGTGAATATAAGTTTGACAAGGCTATGCTTGAAAAGATGAAAATTAAGGAGAACCAGCTGCCAAAAGAGAGTATAATTGTACAAAATGAAGATCCGAGAGTCAGACAGTACAGAACCTTCGCAATAGTCTTGTCGGTAATATCTTGCGGCATGTTGTTGCTGGCTGTTACACTCCTTATTTTACACTCACGGAACAAGAAGCTAAGATTTAAACTTCTAGAACATGAGACAGAATTAATTGAAGCAAAGGAACGGGCAGAGGAGTCTGATAAGTTGAAAAGTGCTTTCCTGGCAAATATGAGCCATGAAATAAGGACACCTCTTAATGCAATTGTTGGATTTTCAAATCTTCTTTGCGTAGAAGATCCGGCCCCGGAAGAGAGACTACGCTACAACAACTTCATAACAAAGAATTCTGACATACTACTTACATTGATAAATGATATTCTTGATATATCGCGACTTGAGACAGACCAGATTAAATTTGTTTATCAGAATACGGACATACTATCAATTTGCAATAACGTCCTAAGCACCATCAAGCATCAGAGTAAACCGGAGATAGATTATATTGTAGATCCTGAATGCAAGAGCTTTTACCTTGTCACCGACCCTCAGAGGCTGACACAGGTATTACTTAACCTGACTACAAACGCAAATAAATTCACAGAAAAAGGATCTATCTCATTAAAATATATTGTTGACGATAGGGGAAAAAAGGTTGTCTTTTCAGTAACTGACACCGGATGCGGCATTCCTAAAGAAAAATACGAGAGTGTCTTTCAGCGATTCGGCAAACTAAACGAATTCACTCAAGGAACAGGACTTGGGCTAGCTATTTGCTCTCAGATAGTCAAAAGATTCGGCGGTAAAATCTGGATAGATCCGGAATATACATCAGGCACAAGATTCTGTTTCTCAATTCCTACTGTATCTGCGACATAACTTCCCACACGTTTTCTGTCCTTCCGGTAGCATAAAAATGTATTACCGGCACTTTCGCCTTTATCAATTCACGGCATTGTTCAGTACACCACTCTATGCCGATCTGCTTGACAGCTTCATCGTTTTTAGCCTTTACTATCATCTTGACCAATTCGTCCGGCAGGTCAACCTTAAAACGTAAAGGAATCAGGTTTAGTTGCTTCTTTGTTGCAATAGGCTTGATTCCCGGAATGATCGGGACAGTAATTCCCTCTTCCCTGCACTTATCAACAAAATCAAAATACTTCCTGTTATCAAAGAACATCTGCGTAATTATATAATCCGCACCATTACGAACCTTCTCCTTGAGAAAATGTATGTCACTCTCAAGACTCGGTGCTTCCATGTGCTTTTCAGGATAACCGGCCACACCAATGCAGAAATTTGTCGGTGAAGTATCTTGAAGGTCTTTGTCCAGATATATTCCCTTGTTCATGTCTGAAATCTGTGACACCAGTTCGGCAGCATACCTGTTACCATTCTTTTCAGGCGCAAAGTAGGTTTCAGCTTTAAGTGAATCACCTCTTAATGCCATTACATTATCTATACCCAGGAATCCCAAATCAATCAAAAAATTCTCAGTCTCCTCCTTATTAAAACTCCCGCACAACACATGAGGAATAGCATCTATCTTATAGCGGTTCTGTATAGCTGCGCAGATTCCGACAGTTCCCGGGCGTTTTCTTACAATCCTCTTTTCCAGTCGTCCGTCAGGAAACTCTTTATATTCAAACTCTTCCCTATGATATGTAACATCAATAAATGGTAAGTTAAAATCTATAAGAGGATCTAACCCTCTGAAGGTGGACTCGATATTCTGACCTTTCAGCGGTGGTAATATCTCAACTGAGCAAAGTGTCTTATTTTTTGATTTTTCTATATGTTCAATAACTTTCATCTTTTCCTCCTATCTAAAAATTCTTAATTCCTACTCCAAAATATTTTGTATCAGGATGTGAGAAATAGAAGCCGGACACGGTTGCGGCCGGCCACATTGCGTAATTATCGGTAAGTTTAGCACCTATATTCTTCTCAACATCAAGAAGTCTCCAAATTGTCTTTTTATCTTTATGCTCGGGGCATGCAGGATACCCGGGAGCCGGCCTTATTCCACGGTATTTCCCGGCTATAATCTCTTCCATTGTCAAGTTCTCCTCAGGAGAGTAACCCCAGAACTCTTTACGAACCCTTACGTGAAGATACTCAGCAAAGGCTTCTGCCAACCGGTCGGCCAGAGCTTTCAGCATTATTGAACTATAGTCATCCAACTGAGCCTTGAAAGATTCAGCTTGCTGATCAGCACCAAAGCCTGCTGATACACAGAACATTCCAATATAATCTCTCTTTCCGCTCTCCCTTGGTGCAATATAGTCAGACAGCGAGAGATTAGGCCCGCTCTTAGTCTTGCGTGTCAACTGCCTCAATGTTGGAAAATGAGCTATGACTTCATTGTGTGTTCCATATATCTCAATAACGTCATTGTCTGAAGTGTTTGCAGGAAATATTCCAACAACTCCTCTGGCTGTAAGCCATTTATTTTCAATAACATCCTTCAGCATTGCCTTTGCATCATTCAGAAGTATAGATGCCTGTTTCCCGGTATTAAGGTCTTTTAGTAAATCCGGATAATTTCCCTTTATATTCCATAAGCTGAAAAAAGGATTCCAGTCAATGTATTCAATCAGCTTTTCAATCGGTTGCTCTATAACATCGACAGATGTCATAGCCGGTACAGGCGGATTGTATGAACTCCAATCAAGTACGAGTCTGTTTGCTCTTGCCTGATCAATGGTAAGCATTCTGCTGTCACGTCCGCTATTGAGGAACTCGTTACGGATTTTGCCATACTCCTCTTTTATCGTACGGAAATACTCTTCATTTGTCTCTTTCTGTAATATTGAACCTGCCACGGTTACGGCTCTCGAGGCATCATTTACATGCACAGCCTTGCCACTATATACCGGAGCAATCTTAACGGCTGTATGCATCTTTGAAGTTGTAGCCCCCCCTACCATAACCGGAATATCAAGACCTCTTCTCTGCAACTCCTCTACAACATTTACCATCTCTGTCAAAGAGGGGGTTATAAGTCCACTCAGTCCGATTATGTCGGCACCTTCGTCTATTGCTGTCTGGATGATTTTTTCCGCCGGTACCATCACACCAAGATCCACTATCTCGAAATTATTGCACGAAAGGACAACCGATACTATATTTTTCCCTATATCGTGGATATCTCCTTTGACAGTAGCCAGGATAATCTTGCCGGAACTCTTTCGTGAAAGCTCATCCTCGCCTCCTTTTTCCATTATGTACGGGAGAAGGTAGGCTACAGCTCTTTTCATAACTCTTGCCGACTTTACAACCTGAGGAAGAAACATCTTGCCACTTCCAAACAGATCCCCGACAACATCCATTCCAGCCATCAGATAATTTTCAATGACCTCCACAGGATTATCTACAAGATTTCTGGCCTCCTCCATATCAATTTCCACATATTCATCTACCCCTTTAACCAAAGAATGGGTAATCCTCTCCTGGAGAGAGGCTGTCCGCCACTCGGGATTTGATTTATCCTCTATTCTTTTGTTCCCGCCTATATTTTCCGCAAAAGCAAGAAGTCTTTCAGTAGCATCTTCTCTTCTGTCAAGAAGGACATCTTCGACATGTTCCAAAAGCTCTTTGTCAATATCGTCATATATGCCCAACATCTCAGGATTTACTATACCCATAGTCATTCCATTGTGGATTGCGTGATACAGGAATGCAGTATGCATAGCCTCCCTTACCGTGTCATTACCCCGGAAAGAAAAGGAGACATTACTCACACCTCCACTGACTCCGGAACATGGAAGGTTATTTTTTATCCAAGCTGCCGTCTTGAAGAAATTCACCGCATTTTTTCGGTGTTCATCAAGACCCGTAGCCACAGGGAAAATATTAGAATCAAATATGATATCCTCCGGAGGAAAACCCACTTTATTGACCAGTATATCATATGACCTGCCGCATATCTCAATCCTTCGCTCAAACGTATCAGCCTGTCCCTTCTCGTCAAATGCCATTACGATGACTGCCGCTCCATATTTCCTTATCATTCCGGCGTGATGTATAAAAGCATCCTCACCCTCCTTAAGTGATATTGAGTTAACTATTCCCTTACCCTGAAGAGTTCTTAACCCGGCCTCTATAATTTCCCATTTTGAACTGTCTATCATAACGGGAACTTTTGCAATATCAGGCTCCGAAGCTATCATATTGAGAAAATCTGTCATTGCATTGACTCCGTCAAGCAGGCCGTCATCCATATTGACATCAATTATTTGAGCCCCTCCATCAACTTGTGCCCTAGCAATCTCTACTGCCTCGCTGTATTTTCCCTCCTTCACAAGTCTCAGAAATTTTCTGGAGCCGGCCACATTTGTACGTTCACCGACATTGACAAAATTTGTCTCTTTTGTAACCACAAGGGATTCAAGACCGGAAAGTTTAAGATGTCTCTCTTTGTCGGAAAGGTGTGGTGTTTTTCTTGGTGGATATTGTCTTGCCAACTCTGCAATCTCTCTGATATGATCCGGTGTCGTACCGCAGCATCCCCCGACGATATTTATCAACCCCTCTTCCAGGTAAGAATGTATTATATCTCTCATCATCTGCGGCGACTGGTCATACTCACCGAACGGATTCGGCAATCCTGCATTCGGATGTACTGAAATATTGAAACCTGTAGCAACAGAAAGTCTCTTTATATACGTCCGGAGTTGGTCTGCACCTAAAGCACAGTTCAACCCGATGCTGAAAAGCGGAAAATGGCTTACTGATATTAAAAATGCCTCAACTGTCTGACCGGAGAGAGTTCTCCCTGAATTGTCTGTTATTGTTCCAGACAGCATGACCGGAATATCAAATCCCCTCTCCTCTTTTATCTGCTCAATAGCAAACAGGGCTGCCTTTGCATTTAATGTGTCAAAAACAGTCTCTACAAGCAAAATATCTACCCCTCCGTCTAAAAGAGCTTCTGCCTGTTGTTTGTATGCAATTCTCAAATCTTCGAAATCCACGGCTCTGAATCCGGGGTTGTTGACATCAGGGGATATGCTTGCCGTTTTATTTGTCGGGCCCATTGAGCCAGCAACAAATCTTGGTTTTGAAGGGTCTCTCTGTGTGTACTCATCTGCTGTCTTTCTTGCAAGTGAGGCAGACTCGAAGTTAAGTCTGTAGACCAGATTCTCCAGATTATAGTCAGCCATTGCGATAGTTGTGGAAGAGAATGTATTTGTCTCTATAATGTCTGCTCCGGCTTCAAGGTAACTTCTGTGAATCTCCTCAATAGCTTTTGGCTGCGTCAAGGACAAAAGGTCAAGATTGCCCTTGAGCTCCCCGGGATTATCCTTAAAAAGTTCCCCTCTGAACTCCTTTTCGCTAAACCCGTATTTTTGGAGCATTGTCCCCATTGCTCCGTCAAGTATGAGGATTCTCTCTTTTATTATCTGTCTTATATCTTTCATAAATACAAAAAAAAACCTCTGCGTTTAGCAGAGGATGGACATTTTGGATGTTTTATCAGCTTATATACCAATACCCTCTGCAGCGTTAATCTGCATCATATGCATGGACATAAGCATAGTATTGTGGGTTAATGTCATTTGGGGTTATCTTATATATTTGTGCAAAAGTGGAAACTCTTTTTTAATTTTACAAAAAAATATCATGGAGACACCAACTTCGTTTAAAGTAAACCACCTGATTCTTGAACCCGGAGTATACCTCAGAGATGCAGATGAGAAGAGAGGCGTATTCACATACGACATTCGACTTGTCAAGCCCACTCTTGCATACAGAGAAGCTATAACACCGCAGATGTCGCACACTATGGAACATTGGCTTGCACATTACCTGAGAACAATGTCAACCATTCAAAGTGAGATTGTTTATGTAGGACCTATGGGTTGTCTCACCGGCTTTTATATACTCACATATACTAAGTATACTGAAAGTGATATGCGGGATATTATGGTACTTGCGCTTGAATCTATGCTTACAATTGATGTGATACCGGGAGCCAAGGCTGAAGAGTGCGGTAACTATACACTTTTTGACCTGGAAAGCACAAAAAGGCGAATACCGGAATTTATAAAGCTCCTTAAGAAACAGTAAAATAATATGTCATTTCTCAGAGTTCTTCTTTGTATAATTTTCCCGCCATTGGCAGTTGTTGACTACGGTTGCGGCTCTGTGCTGATTGTTTTTCTTCTGACACTTGCAGGATGGGTTCCCGGAGTCATTGCCGCATTGATAATTGTTAACCGAAGCAGGGGATTTTAAACTTTCCTGCTGAATGTTTGTTTTGTGAATTAGAAAAAGATATTCTTTTACGAATGATTTATAAATCTACAAATAACACCCTTTGTTGCTGCTGTATAAATACATGCAGAAAGGGACCTATATACAGTTATAAGTAGAACAATACTAATAAGATACTATTATAAGCCCTTTCTGTTTGAAAGGGCTTTTTTATTTATTATAATCTTACAAAAATGACGTCAACCGATCTTTTTAATCGAATCAGTGAACAAAACAGTGAAATGAGAGAGGGATTACCAGAAAAAGTATCTGTAATCAACTTTCTTGAACAACTCACAGGGTTACTTTTCCCCATTGGCAACAGAATTTTAGACACTGACAGACACATGATTCTTAACGACTTAAAAAAGAGTTTCAATGCACTTTTAGACCCTTTAATGCCCCAAATAAATTTTACGACAGTACGTTTTACGGAAAAGTACTTTGAATCATTGCCGGAAATATACAATCAATTGCTTTTAGATGCTAAAACCATTCTTGAATTTGATCCGGCTGCAAGCTCGCTTGAGGAGATTATTCTTGCTTATCCCGGATTTCATGCAATCACTACATACCGGTTGGCTCACCCACTCTATAAGGCAAAAGTTCCGTTAATCCCGAGATTGATGAGTGAATACGCTCACAAAAACACGGGAATAGACATTCACCCTGGTGCAAGAATCGGAAAATCATTCTTCATTGATCATGGGACAGGAGTAGTGATAGGAGAGACGACTGTTATCGGGAACTATGTAAAAATATACCAAGGAGTGACTCTTGGAGCATTGAATGTGAGAAAAGATGAGGCATTAAAAAAAAGGCATCCAACCATAGAAGATAATGTGATTATTTACTCAGGGACTACAATACTCGGAGGTGATACAGTGATCGGGCATGACAGTGTTGTCGGTGGAAATGTATGGCTCACCAGAAGTGTTGCACCAAACTCTATTGTATACAATAAAAGTGAAATACGTGTAAAAAGCGCATCAGAAAAAAAATCAACAGCCATAAACTTTGTCATATAACATATAATACTAAATAACAACCTATTATGAAAGCAGAAAATATCTTACAGACTATCGGAAATACCCCGCATTTACGATTAAAACGTCTCTTTCCGGAACACGAAGTGTGGATAAAACTTGAAAAAAACAATCCTGGAGCAAGTATAAAAGACAGAATTGCCGCTGCCATGGTGGAAGATGCAGAAGAGAAAGGTATGCTTAAAGCCGGCAGTACAATCATAGAGCCCACCTCCGGCAATACAGGAGTCGGCCTTGCAATTGTTGCAGCCGTGAAACGCTATCGTTTGATTCTGGTAATGCCGGAATCAATGTCTATAGAGCGTAGAAAAATCATGGCAGCTTACGGAGCAGAATTTGTCCTTACGCCAAAAGATCTCGGGATGAAAGGCTCTATTCAAAAGGCTGAAGAGCTGCTCAAAGAGATTCCCGATTCATGGATGCCTATGCAATTTGAAAACAGGGCAAATCCCGATATACACAAAAGGGCTACAGCTGTAGAGATTATAAATGATTTTCCGGAAGGATTTGATTACATGATTACAGGTGTCGGGTCAGGCGGACACCTAACCGGAATAGGCGAAGTTCTCAAGTTAAAATTCAAGACTATTCAGATTTTTGCCGTCGAGCCGTATGATTCGCCGGTAATCAAGGGTGGTAACCCCGGATCTCATAAGATTCAGGGTATTGGAGCCGGTTTCATCCCAAAAAATCTAAACCGGAATATCCTTGCCGGCTCTATTCAGGTTAAAGCTGAGGAGGCTTTTCATTTTGCTCAACTTGCAGCAAAAGAAGAGGGTTTGTTTGCCGGGATATCCACAGGAGCCTCACTCGCAGCCATATATCAAAAACTTTCTGAAATACCAAAAGGCTCAAAAATCCTGACATTTGCTTATGATACAGGTGAGCGTTACCTTTCAGTTGACACTTCAATCATAACCGGATAGTGGTCAGACGGAAATCTGACCACACTCCTTTTGAACATCATCTCTTTAGGGAAGTTCGGCTGATTTCGGGTCTCGTCACTAATTAGTGTCCTGTATGAATCGGTAAGTATTCCATATCGTAGGACTTTAAAACCCGGGCCGACGAATATGTGGTCGATCCTGCTATCAGAAATCATATCAGGATCAAAATTATTCATAGTGCCGGTCCATGCAAGTTTGAACGGTGTGATTTCATATGAATCCTTAAGGTTCCATGAATTTTTAAAGAACGTATATACCTCAGACCTCTGATCAACATTAAAATCTCCGGAAATCAGGACATTTTCGGAAGACTTTGTAATTTCCCTCATCTTGCTTACGATAAGTCTTGCCCCTTCATTCCTGGCTACAACACCTATGTGGTCCATATGTGTATTGAACATCCAGAAAATAAAGCCGCTCTCTCTATCTTTAAACTTGCCCCAAGTACATATTCTGATGCAGGCAGCATCCCATCCGAGAGCTGGTTTTGAAGGATCCGGAGCAAGCCAGAAAGTGCCGTTGACAAGTAACTTAAACTTCTCTCTCTTGTATAAAATCGGAGAGTACTCTCCTCTCTCTTTACCGTCGTCACGTGCCACACCAATGGCAGAATATTCCGGTAATAAGCTGAGTACCGCTTTTAGTTGATGTGCCTTTGCCTCCTGAAGTCCGAATATCTCGAAATCGTAGAGTTTTATAATATCACATATTTTAGGGCATCTCTGTTCCCATCCGTCTCCCTTTTTTGCATCTGAAGCTACGTCTACACGGATATTGTAGGTGGCAATCCTTAGTCTCTGTGAAAACATCTGTTGTGAAACTAATATAAGAATCACAAAAGCTGTCATTATCCGACTTATCATTTTCATAGCTGTTGTTAAAACTATTTTTTACCCTTGCAATACTTTTCAAGAAACTCATCTTGCTCCCACAACAAATGAAGAATATTCTCCCTTGCAACATAGCTGTGGCTCTCTTTCGGAAGCAAAACCAACCTTACCGGAGCTCCAAGCCCGGCCAGAGCCTGATAATATCTTTCCGACTGAACCGTGAAGGTTCCCATATTGTCGTCAGAATCTCCGTGTACAAGAAGTAAAGGCGTTTTCATCTTATCCGCATACATGAATGGAGACATCTTATTGTAAACATCCGGCGCATCCCAGTAGTTCCTTTGTTCACTCTGAAATCCGAACGGGGTAAGCGTCCTGTTGTAAGCCCCGCTTCTTGCTATACCACAGGCAAACAGGTTTGAGTGTGTAAGAAGGTTTGCTGTCATAAAAGCTCCGTATGAGTGTCCACCTACAGCAACTCTCTTTCTGTCTATGTAGCCTAGTCCGTCAAGGGCATCAATTGCAGCTTCTGCATTTGCAACGAGCTGTTCAATAAATGTGTCATTCGGCTCCTTTTCACCTTCACCAATAATAGGAAACGAAGCATCGTCAAGAACAGCATAACCTCTTGTCACCCAATAGACAAACGAACCGTAATAAGGAAAAGTAAACTCGTTCGGATTAAGTTTATTCTGACCTGCAGAGCCGGCATCCTTGAACTCTTCAGGATATGCCCAGATTAGAAGAGGAAGCTTTTCTCCGGTGTTTTTATCATACCCTGCAGGCAAGTACAATGTTCCGGACAGCTGTACGTCATCTTTTCTCTTGTACTTTATCACCTCTTTATGAACGTTTGCTATGGAGGCAAAAGGATTTTTAAAGAATGTAAGTTGTTTGAGCCCTTTCGTATCTTTCTTCTTAATATCTCTCAGATAGTAATTAGGATACTCATTTTTTGACTGTATGTTAACCAAAATGATTTCCTTCTTGTAATCCACAAATGAGCGAAGTTGTTCCATCCTGTCCGTATAGGAAGATTGGTATAACCTACTTGTTTTTAATGTTTTAAGATCCAACTTGTCTACAAATGGGAACTGTCCCTCTTTGGTAAACCCGTCTCCAATCAAGAACAGGTTATCATTCTCTATCGCAAGGGTATATTTCCCGAATTGATTTTTACGAGTCTGGAAATACCCGGGATCGGAATATACATCCTGTCTGTTCCTGTCATAAAGCTTAACCGGCTGAGCTCCAGGAACTGAAGGATTGAACAGAAATGTCCTCACACTTCTTGTGTCCACCCAGAAATCCATAAAAATAGCACGTTTTTCGTCTCCCCAGCTAATTCTTGAGAATCTCTGTCCGGTTTTGAAGAGAGATATCGGCTCCGCGTTAAAAGGGGCATCCCATGAGAATATCTCATCTCTGTATTCAACCTTCACAGCCTGATCCCCTCCGTCAAGAGCTACCGCATAGTACAGAGAAGCGGGTTTGTCAGCTCTCCAATTCATAAGTCTCTTTCCCGGAAATGTGGATGTAGATCCTTTAGGCCTTCCTTCAAAGAGAGGTTTCTCGTTAACTACCTTTACCAGATTTGAATTCATGTCATATATAGAACTCTTCATCGGAAACATATCGATAGGCACATTATATGAGTATGGTTGATTTACAGTTGTCACTAAAAGATATTGACCGTCCGGTGACAGCGTTGTCCCAACGTATATTGCCTTGCCAAGAAATGGTTTTTTATCACCGTCAAGATTTACTATTTCCAGTTCTGATGTGGCCAAGGTTTCAAAATTAGCTATATCAAGCTCGTTTTTCAATAAATCGGGATATGTTCTTGCCTGCGACTGAGCTCCTTTTCCAACAGAGACACTCGGCCCCTTTGGAAGGTCCTTTTTCTGATCAAGCAAGGCCGGCCTGTTTTTTGGCAAAGACCACACTAACAGCGTTTTATCATCTTTCATCCAAACAAATGCGAAATCAATGTAACCGTTAAGCCCTGTTGCAACTCTTTTTGCCTGCGCCTGCGCTATATCCACAACCCAAAGTTCCACATCGTCATCAGTGGTATTAGTAAAAGCCACCATTTTTTCGTTCGGAGAATATGTCTTGCCCGATATCCTTGGGTTCTGAGGCAAGCCCTTCACTTGAACAGGCTCACACTCACCTTGATCGCAATTCACTTTCCTAATCATCAGGTTATTATCATAGCGGATACCTGTAGCCATGTTATTTCTCGGATTGATTCTTAACCCCGCAAGTTTTAACTCCTCCTGATTAAGATCTGCAAGGGTCTGATATGCATTCTTGTATGAAAGGAGCATGTATTCACATCTCGAATCAATGCTAACTTGAGGTGCTGGTTTATAGTCTGCAAGTTCCATTATCTCTTTCGGAGGTGTCCGGAATTGAATGTTTTCTTGTGACATTAATATGCCATGATGCATAAACAATGTCAAAACAGCTACTAAAAACAGCCTGAATCTAATAGTTAGTCTCTTCATGAATTTATTTTTTAAGTGTAATTATAGTAATTGTTTTTTATACATTGGTTATATTTGAAACATAAAACTACAGAAATATGAAAAAGTATCTGATTTTACTTCTATCATTATACTTTACTGCTTTCAGCAATTACAGCCTTGCACAATCAGTACCGGGATGGAAGCTTGTCTGGCACGACGAATTCAACGGCAAGAGAGTTGACAAATCTAAATGGAATATCCTCACCCGAGAAACGAGCAAACATGGAGAGTTACAATTTTATATCCCTGACGAGGTGTATACTGAGGTTGGTTGTCTTAGGATCCGTAGCAGTGTCAGAGATTTCGGCAACAAGCACTACACAAGCGGAAGGCTAGACACAAAGGATAAACTTGCATTGACCTACGGAAGGTTTGAAATAAGAGGCAAGCTTCCTGTCGGTCAGGGTTTATGGCCTGCTTACTGGCTATATCCGCAAAACAGGGACTGGATTATGGAGCAGGCAATGTCTGAGGCTATTGCAAATGGCAGGGAGAGTTCTATTCCGGAACTACGCCCTTGGTATACAGAAATTGACATTATGGAATTTCTTGGACATGAACCAAATACAGTATATGCAACTTATCATTACTATTCATTTCAAGGTGTAAAAAAAGCCTCATCAGGGAAGTTCGTGGGCGAGGAATCGTTCGGTGATGATTTTCATGTCTATGCAATTGAATGGGAGGCAGATGCAATACGTTGGTATATAGACGGGAAACTGATACATACAGCGACAGAGGGGATACCTCACACAGATCATTTTTTGATTCTTAACACCGCAATAGGTGGAAGTTGGCCGGGTAATCCCGACTCCACAACAGTATTTCCTCAGTTTCATGACATTGACTACGTAAGAGTATATCAAAGAAAATAATTATATAAGCTTTTTTATCGTAGATATGAGAAAGTGGGTTATATATCCAGTCACGATTATTATTGCCTTCATGCTTTATGTGTCGTCGGATCTATACGGAATGACTCGACAAGACAGCACAGACAATCATGAATTTATAATATATGTCATTCCCTCTACGCAATACATTGATTGGCAAAGCCCATCGACACTATATAAAAGTACAACCAAAAGCTGGATCAAGTCAAAGTTTAGCAAATGCTCCTACTACATAGGTCATCTCTTTATCGAACTAAGATCTTCTCTTGTTGATGAGCCGATATTGATGTCTGTCCGTTCAACAGGAGACAAAGAAAAAAAACGGCTTCTTTTTAAGGAGAGAGTAGGGATCGGCATTATTGGTGCAGCACTGCCAGGAAGAATAGAGACAAAAGAGGAACTCACAGTATCAATCGACCACTATTTGAAAAAGGCGCGAAGGATAGCATTTATAAAATACTCTATCAATAGGGACGCTGCTCACCGGATTATTCAATATCTTGAGGGATTCATGACAAAAGACAGCACATCTTATGCTGCTTGTGACGCTTATGGAGGAGCATTCTGGCCAAGATATAAGGGAGAGGGAGCGGGATGTTCCGCTTTTGGCATGGTTGCCCTAGAAGTCGCCGGTATCAAATATGACTATGAGGATTGGCTTCACAGGGTTAACATACCTGCAAATCTTGTAGGTGGTGAATTTAACAACAATATTAAGATTAAAAACAGAGATATAAAGAGACAGAAAGCTTGGGATGATGGCCACGGGATCATGAATGTCGACTTCTTTCCGTTTTTCATATATGACCCCTCCCTTATCTATAATTGGATAATTGAACAGAGAGATAAATATTTGAATGACAGCATACTCTCCGATCGTCAGTTTTACCCGGCAGTCATAAAAAAAGACCGAGGTGATATTCCCGGTCTTTGTATAGATGCCCGTAATGTTACAGCTCCTGTCTATGAGCCGATATTTATCAAAAGAACTGATTATTCAGTCTTTATAGATCGTTTCACTCGCTCTCATCATCATAAGTGAAGCTGATATCGTAAGGAACTCCATCGACAGTCATAATAAGGTCTGTTAAGTATCCGTCAACATCATACTGGAAATTTGAGAACTTACCCGATTCTCCCGCAAAATTTGTCGGAAGGGTTCCAGCAATACCGATCAGTGAAAGCAAAGGTCTGTAGTTGCCGTAAGGGTTGTACATAAGATCCATATAAAGCAGACCCACAGTCTTGTATGAAAGTTTTATCTCATAATCCTCAAGATCTTCCTGCGACAACTCCTCACCACTAGCGTTATATTGTACAATCTGTGAAATAGTGTTGTTATTGTAAGTGTACTCGACTAAAGGATTGGAAGTGCTGTAAAGAATCTCTTGTTTAAGTAAATTTGAAGAATTATAGTCAAATTGTCTAATAGTGGTAAAACCATCTTTAAGCAATGTGGCTTTGCCAAGATTGTCATAATAAACATCATAGACCTCATCGGTGTTCTCTCCGGCTAAAGCAGATATTCTCACATAAGCCTCAAAATAATCTATCGAGTATGTCTCTTTGACTACTCCGTTCTGAATGATAGAATAAGTAGTGATAAGCCCGTATGGGGAATATGCAATCTGCAATTCCAGGTTATTGTACTCGCTCTGAACTTTTACCAGTGCTTTTCCGTAATCGTATCCGTCATCAACATCGTCAAAGAACCCGCAGGATGACAGAGAAGATGTTACAAGGAGTGAGACTATGAAAATTTGTGTTAATCTTAGAATCTTTTTCATATTTATATATTTATTAAGTTACTTGGCAGCCTCTTCGACTAGATTGCAGAATATTCCAATAAATGTATCAATACCATTTGAGGTAAAGATCTCTGGATGAAACTGTACGCCGTATACACGTGTGCTTCCCACCTTCTCTATCGCCTCGACAACACCATCTTTGGAACGGGCGGTAACTCTGAATCCCGGGGCAAGATCCTTCACAGCCTGATGATGAAATGTATTGACAGCCACAGAGTCAAGTCCTACAAGCTTGTATAGCAACGACCCTTTTTCTATATATACAGAATGTGTGCCATATTGCCCCGGCGCTTTCTGACGGTGATTCACAGAATAACCCTTGTACTGAGACGGCAGATCTTGATAGAGAGTGCCTCCGAAAGCTACGTTTAACAACTGTTCTCCCCTGCAGATTCCAAGCAAGGGAAGTCCCTTTGCGACTGCAAGTCTTATCAAGGCTATATCAAAGGCATCTCTCTTAGGGGCAACCTCTCCGAGTTGTGGAATCGGCTGCTCTCCGTACCACTTTAGAGGATCTATATCCTCACCGCCTGTCATTATAACAGCATCAACCCTTTCCAGAATTGTTGAAAGAAGCTCTTTATCATCTGTTACAGGGATCACCACAGGAACACCGCCTGCCCTGATTACTGCATTTACATATGTCAAAGGCGCGGAGGTAGAGGACCCGTCACCCATAGTGGATGAAATACCTATAACCGGTTTACCTCCTTTTGATCCTTGAGCCTCAGCTGCGTCAGGAGTTAAAAATAATAGCAAAACTGCTGAAAGGAGAATAATTGTAATTCTCTTAATCACTTTATCTTTTTCCATATTCCAAAGTTTTCATTATAACCAAAATCGAGATCCAAACCGGTAACCTTCACCTTTCCTTTCCTTCCCTTCTTAAGAATGAACTTAACTTCAAATCCGTGTCCATCGCTTCTGAAACTGAATTTATCTCCTGAAACTCGTTTCATCTTATGCTTCCACCTTTCTGCCCCCAATGTAATATAAAGATCTTCTCCCTCCATTGTAACAACAGCCTTCCCAAAAGGTTCTCCCTTGTCGTATATACCTGCCAGCCTATCCAACTCCGGATTTAGAGCCTCCTCCTCACTCTTCACTTTACTCTCTTCATTTTTCACTCTCTTCAGCTCGGAATCCCTCTCCTCTTTCAGAAATGATGCAAGGTATGTTGCGCTATAATCTTTTTCAGGGAATCCCTTATAGTAATCTATAATCCTGCGCATGAGAGCATAACGAGGACTTGAAGGGACTTCTGAATTTGCAAGCATGACGATAGAGAGATTCTGCTCCGGCATAAATGCGCATATGGCAGTGAAACCCCAGGTAGTCCCTGTATGAAAATAGAGACGATATCTGCTGTTTTGCTCTACGAACCAGCAATGTCCATAAAGGGTTATCCTTGACGAATCCTGTGATGTTATGGTTTGACCTTTATGCAGATACTGCATCTGTTTTCTTGAGATTATCTGTTTATCACATACTTTGCCCATGTCAAGATGAAACTGGGCATATTTTGCCATATCAATTGCTGTTGAATTTATTCCACCTGCCGGTCCGATAATAGTGAGCCAATGAAGAGCCTGTTCATCACCATATAGCGGATTTACGACAAGAGAGTCAAGCCATGTTGTGTCAGTCAGCATTTTCCCTTTTGAATAATAGAACTCGTGCGGTACTGCTACGTTTTTTGAGGCAAGGAAGCCCTCCTTGTTAATTGATGTGGAGGTCATCCCGAGCGGAATCAGGATTCTCTCACGCACATTCTCCTCCCAGCTCTTTGATGTAAGCTTTTCAATAATCTTAGAAGCTATAATGAATGTGATGTTGTTATATTCGTAACCTCCTCTGAAACCATAAGTGGGTTTTATATACGGAAGCATTTTATATACATCCTCACGCCCGTAGCCAAGATTTGGGATGTATGTTCCTGCCTGTCCCTTGATTCCTGTGTGGTGAGTCATGATATCCCTCACCTGAAGATTCTCCTCAACCCATTTATCATACATTCTGAAATCAGGTAAAATTTTCTTTACGGTATCTTCCCACTTTACCTTTCCCTCATCTACAAGTTGAGCCATGACTGCAGCAGTAAATGATTTTGAAATGGAACCTATCTGGAAAACCGTATTTTCATCAACCTGGTTTTCCCCTTCGCTGAACATATTATTTGTAAGCTCCTTCACCCCGAATCCCTTGGCATACACGACTCTGCCGTCTTTAGATATAGAGACGGATAGTCCGGGAATTTTCCAGTCTTTCTGAATCTTTTTAATATACTCTTCTACCTTTTGAGAGATAGCGGCATCATCCTGATTGTCCTGACCATAGAGAATCCCCTGAAAAGAGATTGCAAAAAATACGGCAAGAGTGATTATTAGTGTGTTGAATTGTAGCTTTTTCATATTACAAATATAATAGAATTTGATTACCTTTTTCATTATATTTGTCATTAAAGTTTTATCTGAAAACGGCTATGGCAAAGGTTAAGAAGGCATGGTTCTGTACATCCTGCGGAAATGAGAGTGTAAAATGGATGGGGCAATGCCCTGCGTGCGGAGAGTGGAACACAATGCAAGAGGAGATAATCAGCAAAGAGAGTGCAGGAATCGGATCTAAATCATCTTTTTCAACATTCTCCGGTACAATCAAGGCTGAGCCGCTCTCTTCCATCTCATTCACAGATGAAAGTAGGATATCTCTCGGGAACGGGGAGCTTGACAGAATCCTTGGAGGAGGCCTTGTGACAGGGTCTTTGGTTTTAATTGGTGGTGAGCCGGGAATTGGTAAGTCTACGCTATCATTGCAGATACCTCTTCATTGCAGGAATTTGAATACTCTATATATCTCCGGAGAAGAGAGTCCAAGACAGATTAAGCTAAGAGCGCAGAGACTGGGTGGCGAGGGTGATAATTGCCTGGTCATGAGCGAGACTCTTATGGAAAATATTATAAACAAGGCTAACGAGATACGTCCCGGGCTGATGATTGTGGATTCAATCCAGACAATGTATTCACAAAGTATAGAGAGTTCTCCCGGTTCAGTGTCACAAGTAAGAGAGTGCGCGGCAATTCTTCTGCGATTTTGTAAAGAGACAAACACTCCTGTAATATTAATAGGTCACATAACAAAAGATGGTACAATTGCAGGGCCAAAAATACTGGAACACATTGTGGATGTTGTTCTCCAGTTCGAAGGAGACACTAGACATTCATACAGGATACTACGAAGCATAAAAAACCGCTTTGGATCTACAGCAGAACTTGCAATCTTTGAAATGATAAACACCGGCCTTCGTGAAGTTACAAATCCATCCGAAATGTTAATCCCGATGCATCAGGAAAACCTCTCAGGCATCGCAGTTGCTGCGATGCTCGACGGTACCAGACCATTTCTGATAGAGACACAATCTCTTGTCAGCACTGCGGCTTATGGTACTCCACAAAGGTCTGCCACCGGCTTTGATGTAAGAAGAATGAACATGTTACTGGCCGTTTTGGAAAAAAGAGCCGGATTTCATCTCTCGGCAAAGGATGTATTCCTGAATATGGCCGGAGGACTCAGAGTTTCAGATCCGGCATGCGACCTGGCAGTAGTATGCGCAATATTATCTTCAAATTTTGATATAAGTATATCCCAAAAGATCTGTTTTGCAGGAGAAGTCGGATTGAGTGGTGAAATAAGACCGGTAAGCCAGATTGAAAGACGTATCTCGGAAGCTGAGAAACTCGGATTCGAAGCAATATACATCTCTTCATACAACAAGCCATCTGTAGACAAGAAGAGCAACTCGTCCAAATCTTCAATAAGAGTTTATCAGATAAAGGATATTCCGGAACTTGTCCGTCAGGTTTTCCGTTAAATTGCCGATTATATAGATCTCTGGATTATATAAAGAACAGCATGACACCTCCGACAGAGAGAACCGCTCCGATAAGTTCAACCGGAGTCACTTTCTTTTTATAGATCAGAATATAAGGCACAAGTATAATAACCGGTGTAGTTGCCATTATTGTGGATGCAATAGCCGCATCAGTGTATTGTACGGCCATAAGGGAGAGAGAGACCCCGATAAAAGGACCGAAAACCGATCCGGCAAGTGTCGACTTCATACCCTTTGAATCCTTTAACCCTTCAAGCAAATTCTTAAAGCGGCCGGACAATATTATGATCAACGAGAATCCTATAAGACCCGTTATAATTCTGATCTGTGTCGCAGCAAAAGGTATATATGAGGCTACAGCGGTTCCTTGTGCCGAAAGTTCATAATAGTGCATACCTTGCTTACTTAGAACTATTCCCAAACCTTGCCCGAGAGCTCCTCCTATGCCAAGCAACAGACCTTTAAGCGGGAGGGTTAACTTGATACGCGCATTACTTCCGATGATTTTTCCGTCATCGTATTTAGAAGCACTATCTCTTTTCATAACGGAGATAGCAATCCCAGTAAGTGTCACACACATTCCCAGGAATGCCTTGAATGAAAGCTCCTCTCCCATTATCAACCATGCAAAGAGTGCGGCAAAAGGGGGAGCAAGTGTCATTAGAAGCTGTGAAAATCTTGCTGTTATGAGAAGATATGAGTGAAAAAGGCAAAGATCCCCAAACACAAAGCCGACTAAACCTGAAAGGACCATCCAAAGCCAGGCGTATGTGTCAGCATTTTGCGGCCATGGTGAACCTGTAACAACCATCAGCATAGCTCCGAGAAGGAAGAAAGCAAAAAACAATCTGAGGATGTTCACTATCAGAGAACCAATCCTTTTACCTGCATATTCAAAAAAGAGTGCTGAAAGTGTCCATGAAATGGCTACACCTATCGAGATAACTTCACCTAAGTATTGCATCCGTCTGTTATAATTTTTCCGACCGCCAAAGGTAGGTTTTTTTCGAATTTTTAAGGCTTTACGTCGATAATTAATACCGATTGGTCGATTACTCACATAATGAACAATTTATGGCCATACATTTGCAGAACAGAGGTAGAAACAAAAACTAAAAAAAATAATATGAACAGGGAAGGAAAAATAGTCATAACCATCCTGACGTTAATCTTCACACTTTTGTGCATTAATGTAGCAGTTGCGCAGGAGGGAAAAAAATGGACACTCAGAGAGTGCATTGATTATGCAATTACCAACAATATTGAGGTTAAACAATCAAAAATCTCAGTAAACACTAGTCGCGAGGATCTGATGCAGGCCAAAGCATCTAAATTACCTTCACTTGGGTTCTCTTCTGCACAGAACTTTTCTGCACAGAAAAACGAAAACTCAAACGGGGATTTTGTATCAAAGGGAAGCTACACAGGAAGCTACGCATTGAATACCAGCATCACTCTCTACAATGGGGGAAAACTTTCGCAAAATCAGAAACAGCAAAACATTGCAGTAAAGATAGATGAACTCGCTCTAGATGAACAGCAGAATAGCATAGAGATGTCTGTTACTGCGGCTTATCTGGATATCTTATATGCCAATGAAAACCTGAAGACTCTGAAAAAAAGTGTTGAGTTATCAGAGTTACAGACTAAACGCATAAAAGCTTTATATGAAGCCGGCACTAAATCTTCAGTCGATTATGCCCAAATGGAGGCACAACTAAGTACAGACAGGTATCAACTAACTGTGGGAGAAAACACACTGACACAGTCAATTCTGACTTTGAAACAATTACTAGAAATAGATGTGAATGAAGAATTCATGCCCTATTTTCCTGATCCTGAAGAGTTATCAGTTCCTGAGAATTTACCTGAGTTAAAGTCTGTATATGAGGCAGCCCTTGAGGGAAGACCTGAGATAAAAAGCAGCCTGCTACAAATAGAGTCGGCTAAAGTTGGTGAAAAGATAGCACGGGCAGATTATCTGCCAGCTATAACAGCAAGCGCATCAATTGGTACTGGCAATCTGTCCGGATCAGGTTATTCACTATCTAATCAGTTAAATAACAAATTAAACGAAAATGTAGGTTTATCGTTATCAATACCTATTTTCAATAAAAGATCCACAAAAACAGCAGTCAACAAGGCACAGTACCAGATTGAGATGGCTGAACTGAGCAGCATTAATGTAAAGAAAACCCTATTAAGCACCATTGAGTCTCTTTATCAGGATGCAAGGTCTGCACAAAGTCGTTACAAAGCAGCCGTTGAAAATCTAAAATTCACCGAATTGAGTTACACACAGGTTCAGGAACAGTATAACCAAGGGATGAAGAATAGTGTGGAACTCCTCACTGAGAGACAGGCTTATCTATCCGCAATGCAAGAGAAGAGCCAATCTAAATACCAGGCTTTGCTCTCTCTGAAGTTATTGCAATTTTATCAGAATCAGCAAATTGATTTATAATTAAGTTTTTTAAATTAGAAAAAGATATGAAAAAAAGATTAATATTAATTACAAGTGCTCTTATAGTAGTTGTAGTATTAGTGCTACTTATTTTCAGACCGGAGAAAAATGTCACTACCGGTTATGAGTCCACTGCCGTTTTTAAGGGCAAGATTGAAAACACAGTTACTGCCACTGGCACGATTGAGCCAATCATCCAGGTAGAAGTAGGTACACAGGTGTCAGGAATAATCGACCATATATATGTTGACTTCAACTCAAAAGTGAAAAAGGGAACTGTGTTAGCTGTCCTTGACAGGACCAACCTTGAGGCAGAGCTGAAATCAAGCGAGGCAACACTTAAATCTGCAGAGACAGAGTATGAGTATCAAAAGAAAAATTATGAAAGGGCAAAGTCTCTGTATGAAAAAAACCTTATAAGTGATACAGAATATGAATCTTCTAAATATTCATATGACAAGGCAAACAGTGCTTATATCAAAGCAACCTCTGATATAAAGAAGGTAAGACAAAACCTTGCTTATGCAACCATTTATTCCCCAATTGACGGCGTTGTTCTTGACAGAGCTGTAGATGAAGGACAAACCGTTGCAGCAAGTTTCAGCACACCAACCCTTTTCACTATAGCTAATGACCTTACACAAATGCAAGTTATTGCCGATGTTGATGAGGCTGATATAGGCGAAGTTCTGGAAGGGCAGAGTGTCTCCTTCACTGTGGATGCATTTCCTGACGATACTTTCAGCGGAAAAGTCACCCAAGTACGTCTTCAACCAACTACAACTTCCAATGTAGTTACATACGAGGTGGTTGTCAACGCTCCAAATCCAGACTACAAGCTTAAACCTGGCCTTACTGCCAATATCACAATAACAACAGAAGAGAAGGACAATATATTACTCGTTCCTTCAAAGGCACTGAGATTTTCTCCCGAGACCGGAGACACAAAGAGTGAGACTGTAAAACAAGCACCTGAATCCGCACCGGGCAAACCTGAATTAACCATAGAGAAGCCAAAGGCAGTAGAACAAACTCTACCCGCGACCAAAACGCTCTGGGTTAAAAAGCCGGATGGAAATATTGCACCCATCCAGGTAACTATCGGAATATCCGATGGTATATATACAGAAGTCTCCGGCGAGATAAATGAAGGAGACCTTGTGGTCACTGGTATAACAACTATGCCTGATAAAACAGCGGCCAAAGAAAGTGATACAGGGAAGAGTCCTTTTATGCCTACAAGACCGGGAGAGAAGAAAAAATAACTATTATGGATACAATTATCAAAGCCGATAACCTCTCAAGAGACTTTATAGTAGGAGAAGAGACAGTACATGCACTGAGAGGTGTGAATTTCACAATAAAAGAGGGAGAATTTGTGACTATCATGGGAACCAGCGGCTCCGGGAAATCCACTTTGCTTAATCTGCTTGGTTGTCTGGATACCCCTACTACCGGAGATTATTACCTTGACGGTGTCTCAGTAAGGAGTATGGATAAAAATGAGAGGGCAACCTTACGAAACAGAAAAATCGGATTCGTTTTCCAATCATATAATCTGCTTCCTAAGACAACTGCTATTGAAAATGTCGAATTGCCTCTTTTCTATAATCCTAAAGTTTCTCAAAAAGAGAGAGAGAGGCGTGCTGTCGAGGCTCTAAAGGCTGTAGGCCTAGAGGATAGGATGAATCACAAGTCTAACCAGATGTCGGGCGGTCAGATGCAGAGAGTTGCAATTGCAAGAGCTCTTGTTAACGATCCTGTATTGATACTTGCCGATGAAGCAACCGGAAATCTGGACTCAAAGACCTCAATGGAAATACTGAGCCTTTTTCAGTCACTGCACAGACAGGGAAGAACAATAGTATTTGTAACGCATAATCCCGATTTGTCCCAATACAGCAGCAGAACCATCACGCTTAAGGACGGAAATATAATCGAGGATATCGAGAATAAAAACTACAGACAATGAATTACAGAAATTTAATCAAGATATCATTTAAAGCCCTTATGAACAATAAGTTCAGAGGGTTCCTGACTATGTTGGGCATTATAATCGGAGTAGCCTCTGTTATTGCAATGCTTGCAATCGGACAAGGTTCCAAGTCAAGTATAAGAAGTCAGATATCCGAGATGGGTTCCAACTTGATTATGGTCCAGCCTGGTAACGGCCAGTTTGGAGGGGTAAGACAAAGTGCCAGCAGTATGCAGACTCTTAAAATGGATGACTACAAAAGAGTGGCTAGCGAGGCACAATACATAGCACACAGCACCCCTGTCGTAAGCAGCAGCGGACAAGTGATATACGGAGCAAATAACGCGCCCACCTCAGTTACCGGAGTCAATACCGAGTATCTGGATATCAGAACATATAAAGTAGAGAAAGGAGAAATGTTTACTGATGAGGATTTAAAGAGCTCAAAGAAGGTTTGTGTAGTCGGTGCCACAATTGTGAAGAATCTGTTCACCAATGGCGAGGATCCTTTGGGAAAAGTAATAAGGTTTAACAAGACCCCCTTCAAAATAATAGGAATTCTGGAGGCAAAAGGATACAACTCGATGGGAATGGACCAAGACGATATAATTATTGCTCCATTTACAACAATTCAAAAAAGAATTCTTTCAATAACATATATAAACAGTATTTTTGCATCAGCAGTGAGTGAGGAGCTTTCAGAAGCAGCAACTGAGAGTATATCATCCATAATCCGTGAAAATCACAAACTCAGGGAGGGAGAGGAGGATGATTTTAATGTCAGGTCACAGGAAGAACTCACCTCAATGCTTAGCTCCACCACAGACATTATGACCATACTTCTGGCGTGTATAGCAGGAATCTCATTATTGGTAGGAGGAATAGGCATTATGAACATTATGTATGTATCTGTGACTGAACGCACCAGGGAGATAGGGCTCAGAATGTCAATCGGGGCAAAAGGAAGGCATATTCTGCTTCAGTTTCTGATAGAGGCAATTATAATAAGTGTGACCGGAGGGGTTATTGGTGTAATACTGGGAATAGGAAGCGCTGCAATGATTAAATTTGTATTCGGGTGGCCGGTCCAGGTACAGATCTTCTCTGTGATACTATCTTTTCTTGTATGTACTGTTACAGGAGTGTTCTTCGGATGGTACCCTGCAAAGAAGGCTTCCGGATTGGATCCAATAGAGGCTATACGTTATGAATAAAGAGAGAAGCATACATGCAAAAAAATGGATGACACCGGCGATACATATTATCGTCTGGTCTCTTATTTTCTACTCTCCTGTTATGTTCACGAGTGCTTTGGGAAAAAGTATGGAGTTAAAGGAATTTCTCCATTTCAGTGCCTTCCCTGTATCACTCTTAATCACTTTTTATATAAATTATTTTATTTTCATAGATCTGTTCCTGTTCAAAAGACATCTCACCAAGTTTCTGCTCTCCAACATTCTGTTAATAGCCCTTGTATCTATATGCCTCCACTATTGGAACATATATCTCGGTCCGGGCCCCGGTCCTGATCGCTTTTCCCCACCTTTTATATTCATTATTGCGAGGAATCTACTGACTTTTACATTTACAGCAGCCTTGAGTGTCGCTCTGAAAGTTACCGCAGACTGGTACCGGAAGGAACAGAAACAGAAAGAGCTTGAGAAAGAGATGGCGGCCGCAGAACTTCAAAACCTGAAAAGTCAACTAAACCCCCATTTTCTTTTTAACACCCTGAATAATATCTATAGCCTTACCGCAACAAACCAGACTCAGGCACAATATGCCATACACAGTCTGAGTAAGCTCCTGAGATATATCCTGTATGACAACGATAAACCGACAATACCGCTGTTGAATGAGATTTCATTTATTAACAGCTATGTCGAGCTTATGTCTCTCCGTTTACACGAAAGAGTACACCTATCTGTAAAGATGCCTGAAGCCGAGGAGTGTAATGGTGTTTCTGTAGCGCCACTGATTTTTATAACACTTATTGAAAATGCATTTAAACACGGAGTTAGTCCAACAGATGAGTCTGAAATAAAAATCTCAATTAAGCTTGAAAAATCAGAAAAATTGATTTGCTCGATTATAAACAGCAATTTTCCTAAAAATGACGAGGACAGGAGTGGTTCCGGAATAGGGTTAGACAATCTAAGAAAAAGGCTGACGTTAATCTATCCTGACCGTTATATACTCAAAGAAGAAAATGACGGAAAATACCATACTTCGCTGTTGGTTATAAATTTATAGCTATATTTGAGGCATGACTATCCGTTGCCTCATTGTTGATGACGAGCCACTTGCATTAGATCTTATTGAAAGTTATGTAAGACAGACTCCTTTTCTGGAACTTGTAGGAAGGTGCTCTAACGCTATAGAAGCCCTTACAGCTCTTGAAAAAGAGAAAATTGAGCTCTTATTTCTGGACATTCAGATGCCCAGACTAAACGGAATTGAACTCTCCAGACTTCTTAAAGATGATACGAGAATCATTTTTACCACAGCTTTTGAACAATATGCTCTCGAAGGATACCAAGTAGATGCCCTTGATTATCTTCTCAAACCTATAAGTTATCCGGAATTTCTTAAGGCTGCCACAAAAGCTCACAAATGGTTTTCACTTTACCATGCAAACAGGCCAGAACAAGCCAACCAAAACAGCATTTTTGTAAAGAGTGACTACCGGATGATACATCTTGACATTGCGGACATTACATATATCGAAGGAGTAAAGGATTATATAAGGATACACACCTCAAAGGGAGAGCCTGTAATGACTCTGATGAGCATGAAATCCATAGGGGAGTATCTCAATCCGGACACATTCATTAGGATACACCGCTCTTTCATAGTGAATATAAACATGATAAGCAGCATTGAAAAGAGTGTTGTAAAAATAGGCAAGACATCCATCCCTATTTCAGATTCCTATAAAGAGAGCGTGATGGAAAAAATTAATGCTCGCATTCTGACCAAACAACCTACTATAAATAAACTTCATGAATAGAATTAAACTGCTTCTAGTACTACTGGTTTTGGCCGCTTGCCAGAAGGATGAGGACACACTGTCATTATCTACCAGTAATATTAACATTACTGACGATACATATGTATCACAGATTATAATCACATCAAACACAGCCTGGAGCATAAGCGGCGGAGAGGGTTGGGTGACATACTCCCCAAGTTCCGGTTCTGGGACTGCAACTGTCACAGTTACCGTTGCTAAAAACACTTCAGACAACTCCCGTTCTACCAATCTTACAGTTACTGCTGGATCACTGACTCAGACTATAGCCGTTTCCCAGAAACAGAAAGATGCCTTGATTCTCACAAAGAGTCTTGAAGCATTCCCCAACTCCGGAGGTAGCTCAAAAATCGAGCTAAAGAGCAATATATCATACAATGTGACTATTCCTGCCACAGCAACATGGCTCACTCTCACCCAGACCAAAGCTATGTCAACATATGAATACTCTCTTCAGGTCAGTCAGAACACCACATTGTCAAGCCGTAGTGCTAAAATTATTTTCAAAGACAAAGCATCCAATTTGAGTGACACTCTTGAGGTTTTTCAGGATGGTCCTGAGCAGATTTCATTAACTACTAAGAATTTCTACGTTTCCAAGATTGGTGCAACAATAAGTTTTGATCTGACGCATAACGTTGAATACGAAATGACTATGAGCAGTGGCGTTGACTGGATTTCCACAGCAGCCACAAAGGCAACTTCTACTAGAAATTACTCTTTTGTAATATCTCAGAACAACACCGGCAATGACAGATATGCAAATATCATCTTTACACAGACGGGGGTTCCCCAAGGTAAAAAAGCTCTTGCCGACACTGTGATAATCAAGCAATCATCCTTTGAGGGGACATACATATATCTTGACGGGACACAAACCCTTTCCTCACAGTTACCTACCAGTGGCTTGACAGCAATACAAAATCTTAAGATTGAGGGTAAAATGAAAAGTGCTGACTTCAGCACTATAAGGAATAATATTATTAATCTCAAGAATATAGATCTTAGGAGTGTAATATTTGAAGGAGACTCTCTCCCGTCTGAGGCATTTCTGATGACAACTCCTGTCTCACTGCTTGAGAGTGCTCTTCTGCCTTCAACTGTTCAGAAAATAGGCAAGCATGCATTCAACGGATGTGCATTTCTTAAATCAATCACATTACCGGCTTCGGTCACATCTATTGGCACTCTGGCTTTTAACGCATGTATTTCATTAGAAACCATAAATTCCAATATTTCCAAACCATTTGAAATCACAAATGTTTTTGCGGGTATACACCCGTCTGCCACGCTTATCGTTCCCGTAGGGAGTCTGAACTCTTATCAGACAACAAAGGGGTGGGGATATAATTTTTTTAAGAATATATGTGAAATAGGTACAAATCCGCAGGATTATCTGCGACTAGCGAAATACGTACAGAATTCCACCGGTTTGGGGGGAAGCTTCTCTGTAGAAATAAATGCTACATCAAACTGGAGCGTTGAGAAAAAACCGGAGTGGATAACACTTAACTCAAACAGCGGTTCTGCCGGCAAGTCAAATATAGAACTTACTTTCGCTCCATATAACGGGCAGACCATGAGGGAGGACTCATTGATTTTAAAGCTCAATAATAGTACTGTTAGAGCAATACTCAAGGTAAGGGAGTCTGGTGTACAATATGACGAGGGAGATTATATTACTATCCAACACGCAACTGTCGGAGCAGGTGTAAATATTGTGATCATGGGTGACGGCTTTGATTTTGACGAAATATCTTCCGGAAAGTACGAAACAAAAATCCGAGAGGCCTTTCACCACTTTTTTGATATTGAACCATACAAAACATATCAGCAGTACTTTAATGTCTATATGGTATATGCCTACTCTCCCGAAAGCGGGATAAGCGATATAGAAACTACTGTCAATACGACATTCGGGACAAAATACGCCAAGGCAAAACCGTCAACAAGCATGACTACCTCAAGCAATCTGGCTTTTACCTATGCAGCTAATGCGCCGATTTCTGACATAAGAAAAACACTTGTCATAATGGTTGCCAATAGTACACGATACGGCGGCACGTGCATTATGTACTCAGACGGCAAAGCAGTCGGAATATGTCCGACCTCGAATTTAAGCTATCCATATGATTTCAGAGGGTTAGTACAGCATGAAGCTGGCGGACACGGTTTTGGAAAGCTTGCAGACGAATATACAAACTACTCAGAGAGCATTCCTGAAGAAGATAAAGCATCTCTCAGGCAGTGGCAAAGTTATGGACAGTTTATGAATGTTGATGTTACTAACGATCTAACCACCATCTTATGGAAACATTTCATAGGAATTCAAAAGTATACAAGTGTCGGAGCATACGAGGGAGGATATCTTTATACGAAGGGTGTGTGGAGATCCGAGAGCACAAGTGTTATGATTAACAATATCAAATATTATAATGGTCCGAGCCGTGAGCAGATTGTAAAAAAGATAAAATCCTACGCCGGAATGACATACTCTTTTGAAGATTTTATGGCAAATGATGTTATTGACTCGAGTCCGGCTACAAAAGCTGCCGGTATGTATATAGATCCAAGGATGATTCTGGCTCCTCCAATACTAATTCCATAAACAAACTATCATGAACAGATTATCTCAAATAGGCTTGACTGCCGGAGCATTGATAATGCTGTCCTTCGTAGGTGCATGCACAAGACAGCTGACATTCAATGACTCTGAAATAAAGATTATTGGAACAGACTCAACTGCCGGTATAATGCCACTTCTGACAGTGGATGATCCGGCTGATACTTCTGTTTTGAATGCAGTCTCATCAGACCTTTCTGCGGAAGATCTGAAAAGTGATTACTACCGCATATTGAAGATGAGAATGCTCGCTACTGTAAAAGACAGCACTAATGAGGGTGTAGGAATAGCCGCACCACAGGTTGGTATAAGTAAAAGGCTTGTGGTAGTACAAAGGTTTGACAAAGAGGGAGAACCTTTTGAATTTTATCCTAATATCCGCATGCAAAGTTTATCTGAAGAGAAAGCATGGGGCTGGGAAGGATGCCTCTCAGTACCAGGTAAGCGGGATACCGTACTTCGGTCAAAAAGCGTAGTCATCTCTTACATTGACGAAAAGAAGATGGTGGAGAAAAGGGATACAGTGGAAGGCTTCACAGCCGTTATCTTCCAACATGAGGTTGACCATCTTGAAGGGATTCTTTACACCGAGAGAAAGAAGCTTTGACCATTCTTTCCCTTCCGTTAAGGTCTCTCCTTAGCTCTGTATCCGAATAACCTAAGGATTCAAGCATATCAAGCACTTCTTTACCAAAGGCTTCATTGATCTCAAAAAAAAGCATCCCTGAAGCCTTTAGTGTTTTCATACCGATTAGAGCAATAGCCCTATAAAACTTCAAAGGATCATTATCCGGCACAAAAAGGGCTATATATGGCTCATAATCAAGAACATTCCTGTGCATAAGCTCTTTTTCGGAATATCTTACGTAGGGTGGATTGCTTACCAGAACATCAATAGAATCTTCTGTGATAAAATCTGTAACCGGCTCCTTTCCAAGCAAGTCATACCTGAATATTGTGAATTCAGAATTCTGCTTTAGTATCTTATTGTAATTAAGCCGCGTAATCTCGACTGCTTTTTCAGATATGTCACACATATGGAGCTTGACTCCGGGCATTGACGATGCCAGAGATATTCCTATACACCCGGAACCGCAGGCAGCGTCAAGGATTGTGCAGCCTTTTTTACTTATATCACTCTTCTTTTTTAGATCACTTAAAATCCATCTCACAAGCTCTTCCGTTTCCGATCGAGGAATAAGCACCCCCTCTTCAACATGAAACACATTTCCGGCAAACTCTGCGAAGCCAAGGATATATTGCAGGGGGCGGGCCATGGCAAGCTCGTTTGCCGAGTGTAGTAAAACCGGAATTTTTTCGGGAGCAATCGTACCAAAAGGTTCTATAATATGCTCATACTGACTTATACCGCAGAAGTGTTGAAGAAGCCTCACAGCCATGGCCCGCCTCTCCTCCGGTCCGTATAGTCCGGTAAGCTTTGAGTCGGTTTCGTTTATAAATTCCGTATAGGTCATACTTTTCTAGAATAGTGAAATAGCCCACAAATTACCCCCGAAGTCCGAGACAAAAAGAGTCTCTCCCTCAATCACTATATTGCCTAATATAGGAGAACCCAGCTCGATCCTTTTTCTGAATGTTCCGTTTGTAACGTTTATACCATAAAGAAATCCGTCATTTGCACCGAAATAGACCTTTTCGCCTGCCAGTGCGCATCCACTCTCAACGGTCATCTGGAAATCCTTAGTATAAGGAGCTGTGTAAATCAGCGCCGGGTTAGTCTTTATATTCCACAACTCTTTGTATGAGTTGCCCCTGTCAAAGGCAACCACTCCCTTGTCGGCAGTTCCAACTATATAGTACTTTTCTGTCACAAGAGGCCTTGATCTGGTGTTGACTGTATAGTTTATCTTCTGTCTAATAAGCTCTTTCCCAGAGTGAGGATCTACCTGAGTTATATATTCGGGGGAGGTGTAGAAAAAATATCCGTCAAAAGAGACCGGGGAATTATCAGAAATCCTTGTTATATCATCCTTTTTCTCCCAAAGAAGTTTCCCGGATATCGCATCATTTGCAAAACGGCCGGTCCAGTAAGCTCCTGTAAGCAGGACCTCCGACCCGGCATCAACAACAGGTGCTGCAACAGTGGATACACCTCCTTTCCAATCCTTATTGACCCAGGCAACCTCTCCGTTTGAAATTCTTATTGCTGTAAGCGAGGCTCCCTGACCTGCATATACGAGATCGCCGTGAGCAACTACTCCCTGATTTAATACCGGATGAATGATCTTTTCTCTGATATCCCGGAACCATACAATCTTTCCCGATTTAGGATCTATACAATACACCCTGCCTATAATATCACATGCTATCACATATCCCTTGCTATATACCAGATCTCCCCTCACGGAATTTTGAGTCTTTACACTCCACTGCAACTCTCCTGTGGTTTTATCAATTCCATGTATGGCACACCGCTCTGCCTTCTCATCATCTGTAGTTGCAACCACAATAACCTCTCCGGCAATAAGCGGCGATGTCATAAACTGAGGTGCACCAAGGTTCACACTCCACTTCACCTCTTCTCTGATTGTAATCGGTTTTAAAATGACAGACCCATCAGAAAACTTCACCCTTAGCCTCATTTCATCACCTTCCTTTATAAGTGACAATATCTTTGCAGAGATGTCAGCTCCCCAGCACCATTCACTCATCTGTGTAATTTTAAACGCCTCTCTCCCTACCATAACATCAGCATTGACAACCTCAGATCCTGTATCATACAATGAAGCAACTACCTTTATCCCACCCGGAATTCTGAATGCAATCCCGGTTACATGTTTTCCAAGAGTAGAGTATTTGAGGGTTGAGCTCAGACTGCCCTTTTTATCAAAAGATATAACTCTGAAAGACGATGGCGAGTGATCTATACCTCCTTTGTTTGGAGACATGGAGCTGTATGTGGAAATCCCGTCCTTGCCTTTATAAAAAAGGTTTGTGTGATAGTGTGCATATAAATATCCTTTAATATTGTAATTCTTAAAATCATCCGGCAAGCTATAGAAATGATGATTGGCAATGACCACCGGCGTACCTTTGGGCAGCGCCTCAATATCCCTTCTCACCCAATTCCAGACATCATCAGCGGTATAGGAAGGGGATTTATCACCGTAGGTAACCGGTGTAACAACAAAATGCACATTGTTCACATTGAAAGAGTAGCATACCGGGCCGAAATTCTTCTCATAAAATTCCTCCCCATACGCCCCGGCAATAAGGTCGTGATTGCCGAGAGTATACACAACTCTCACTCCCATTTTTTCATCAGTAATCTCTTCTGCATGAAATCTCATACCCTTTTCATAGCATATATCTCCATTAATCATGAGAAAGGCAACATTATGATTTGATATATACTCCTTCATGCCGTCAATATAATTCCTGTACACACTCTCCTCGGTGTCCCCTACATGAATGAAATCAGAAGGCTGTTTTCCAACTCTTTTTAGCCTGAACTCAAATGATTGAGAGAGAGGGTCGGAGACTCTTAGATAAAAGGGGCTCACCTGTTCATAACCTGAAGGTGTTGATATATAAATGAATCTTGCCCTCGGAGAAGCGTCAAAAGAGAATAGACCTTTGTCACCGCTTTTATAAACATTAAACCCGTCTGAGACCATTACTCCCGCAACTCCGTTCCCTTTTGTGTCAATGATTCTACCGCTTGCCTTTTGCTGAGCTGTAACAAGGGATGTGTACAATAACATGAAGAAGAGCAATGCTCCTCCTGAAATAAGTTTTAATCTTTTCATAACAATCTATCCTAAAAGATTTGAAAGAAAACTTTTTATAGTCATACCGGCAGCCTTTATCTCCTGAGGGACCAGACTCATCTCTGTCATTCCCGGGACTGTGTTGATTTCAAGGAAGAATATCTCTTCTCCCCTGATAATATAATCCATCCTTACAACTCCGCGGCATCCAAGATGGCGGTATATCTTGTGACTGTGTGCAACAATTCTCTCTGACAAAGCTTCCGGAATACTTGCCGGGCAAACCTCCTTGCAAGCTCCAAGATACTTTGCCTCATAGTCAAAAAATTCATTCTTTGATATAATCTCTGTCACAGGCAGTTTTGAAAGTTCTCCATTAACCTCAAAGACACCGTTTGTCATTTCTCTCCCTTCAATGTACTCCTCAATCAAAACAGAGTTGTCCTCCTTGAAAGCCAATTCAACAGCCTTCTCGAGATCTTCAACCCTCTTTACCTTGGTTACGCCAAAGCTGCTACCCCCCTCGTTAGGCTTTACAAAAAGAGGAAGACCCAGCTTTGCAACCACCTCTGCGGCATCCCAACTATCCCCTTTTCTCATGAAGATCTCTTTAGCAAGAGAAACTCCTGTGTCTCTGATAAAACACTTAGTTGCATATTTATTGAATGTTATGGCAGAAATTATTGCCGGACAAGTTGTATGAGGCATCCCCACCATCTCTAGATATGCCTGCAACATGCCATTCTCTCCCGGTGTCCCGTGAATCATTATCAAAGCTATATCAAAGTTGATCCTGCTCTGCACCCGTGAATCTCCGGCAGGAAGTACGAATGAGAAGTCAGACTTGTCAATTGGCACACTTTTGCCTCCTTCAAGCTGGACATTCCACTCACTACCCTTGAGTAATATTTCATAGACCTCGTATTTCTGGCGATCTATATTCGCAGCAATATTCTTTCCGCTCATCACCGAAACCTGAGCTTCGGATGAGTCACCCCCATAAATCAGGGCAACAACTTTTTTCTTGTTCATTTGAATAGATAATCTCTTAATTAAAGAACGGATCACTCTCTGTAGATCCGGTCAGCATCTCATCATCTGCACCGTTGCAGTTCAGCCCTTCAGGGTAAGTCCCGGGAGCAATAAAGAAATCCTTTTTAGAAATCCCTAAAGATGGATCTGCAAGAACCTTCTTCATAAATATACCCCATATCGGCAGAGCCATATTGGATCCTCCTCCCAGAGCCAGACCCTCAAAATGGACCTGTCTGTCCTCGGCTCCAACCCATACGCCAGCTGTAAGTTTAGGGACATATCCAATAAACCATCCATCTGCTTGGTCATTTGTAGTACCTGTCTTACCGGCAATGGCACCCTCCGGAATATACTTCCACCTCAGCCTGTTTGCAGTTCCTTCATCAATTACACCCTGCATCAGATTGACCATCAGATATGCTGTCTGTTCACTGATTGCTTCTCGCTTCTTCGGAGTGAAGTTGGCCAGCACATTTCCGGCTTTATCCTCGATTCTGAGCACAAATATAGGCTCGATGAATACCCCCTTGCTCGGGAATGTATTATACGCCCCGACCATCTCAAAGAGAGTAAGGTCGGCCGGGCCGAGACAAAGTGATACGACAGGATCGAGATAGCTTTTGACACCCAATCTCCGGCACATGTCAACCATGGCTGCCGGTCCAAACTGTTTCATCAGATAAGCGGATATGTTATTGGAACTATGAGTAAGCCCCCATTTGAGGGATACTGTCTTTCCTATGTACTCGGCCTTATCGGTACTCTCCGGTGTATATGTGGTGTCACCTATAATAAATGTCTGAGGGACATTCACCACTTTATAGCATGGAGTATAACCCTCCTGCATTGCAAGTGTGTATAAGAAAGGTTTGATTGTAGATCCGACCTGTCTTTTCCCCTGACGGGCATTGTCGTATTTGAAATAACGGTAGTTCGGACCGCCGATATATGCCTTAACGTATCCTGTCTGAGGCTCCATAGCCATAAATGCCGCTCTCAGAATAGATTTGTAATACTTTATGGAATCATCCGGTGTAAGAGTAGTGTCAATATAACCTTTGCCCTTCCATGTAAAGAGGCTCATCCTCACAGGTTGGCTGAAATTTTTCTTAATCTCCTCTTCAGAGAGACCTGCATCTTTAAGATTACGGTATCTGTCACTCCACCTCCTTGCCTGGCTCATGATAGATTCAATAAGGCTTTTTGGGACATTGTTGGAGAATGGTTTGTTGGTTTTCCATTTAAGCTCCCTATTGAGCGCCAGTTGAAGATCTTTTCCAAGATGTTCCGCGATAGCCTCCTCTGCATATTGCTGCATCTTGGCATTAACAGTAGTGTATATCTTAAGACCGTCTTTATCAAGATTGTATTTTGTACCGTCTGCACGAAGATTTTTATTCAACCACCCATAGAGAGGATCGTTCTTCCACAGAAGTGAATCTGCCCTGTAATCTTCATATTGCTTATATTTTGACCTTTGAGGCCTGTCTGCATTCATAGTCCTACGGAGCATATCCCTGAAATAGGCTGAAGCTCCCGCGTTGTGATCCTGCGGGTTATAATTCAATGTAATTGGCAAAGCCTTCAGGGAATCACAGGTCTCTCTGTCTATATAATGGTATTTGTGCATCTGGTTTAGCACGTGGTTACGTCTTTCCAGCGAGAGGTCAGGATTAATCACAGGGTTGTACCTTGTCGGCTTGTTTACCATTCCCACTAAAAGGGCTCCCTCCTCAATATTGAGCTGTGAAGGGTGTTTGCCGAAGAATGTGCTTGCTGCAGCCCTTATTCCATAAGAGTTACTCCCGAAGAAGACTGAGTTGAGATACATGCTGACAATCTCTTTCTTGGTGTAATTCCTTTCAAGCTTTACTGCAGTTATCCACTCCTTAAACTTTGACACGGCAAGGTTGAATGATGAAGCTCCGGGAACCCTGCTGTCAACAGTATCTCTCGGGAAGAGCGTTTTGGCAAGCTGTTGTGATATTGTACTACCTCCACCGCCGGAACGCCTTTGTCCGAGTATTATAGATTTAACTGCTACCCTGGCAAGACTTCTGAAGTCAATACCGCTATGGCTGTTAAACCTTGCATCCTCAGTGGCTATTACAGCATCAATCAACGACGGGGACATTTCATCATAGCTTATATACGACCTGTTCTCTATATGAAATGTAGTTAAAATCTCCCCCTCTTCAGAAATAAGTTCGGTTGCAAGATTGTTCTTGGGATCCTCCAGCTCTTCAAATGAGGGAATATCTGCAAAGATGCCTACCATTAATAATATGAATAATACCAGGACGAAGGGACTGAAGAGTATTATCCAAAACCATTTCCTCACTTTATCTATTGATTTTTGGTCCATTGCAAGTTTCTGTTATGGTATAGTGAACTACAAAAATAGGAATAAAAATTTGGATAATACCTTACTTTATTTCTTACTTTGCAACCTTGTAGGGTTAATAAAAGAAGATATGGGAGCGAATTTAGTTATCGTGGAGTCTCCGGCTAAAGCCAAGACAATAGAAAAGTTCCTTGGGAGTGAATACATTGTTAAGTCAAGTTTCGGGCACATCCGGGATCTCTCAAAGAAAAATCTGGGAATTGATATTGAGAAAGGATTCGAACCTGACTACCTTATATCAGAAGATAAGAAAAAAGTAGTCGCTGACCTTAAATCCCTTTCAAAAAAAGCAGATATAGTCTGGCTTGCATCCGATGAGGACCGTGAAGGAGAGGCCATTGCATGGCACTTGAAGGATACTCTTAAACTACCGGACAACAAAGTAAAAAGAATAGTATTTCACGAGATTACTAAAGATGCAATATTACATGCCGTACAGAATCCCAGAAGTGTAGACATGAACCTCGTTATGGCACAGCAGGCTAGACGCGTTCTTGACAGACTGGTCGGGTTTGAACTCTCTCCGGTCCTGTGGAAAAAGGTTAAACCAAAGTTGTCTGCAGGAAGGGTACAATCGGTGGCAGTAAGACTTATAGTGGACCGAGAGCGTGAGATTCAGGCGTTTTCGGCCAAATCCCAATTTAAGATTGAGGGGACATTCAACCCGGACGGAGCAAAAGCTTCTGTAAAGGTTGCGGCAGAGTTGAACGAAAAGTTTAACACAGAGGAGCAAGCCGGAGCCATTTTGGAAAAATGTAAAGAAGCATCATTCCGGATTGTCTCGATTGAGGAAAAAGAGGCAAAGCGCACACCACCGCCACCCTTCACAACCTCCACACTGCAACAGGAGGCTTCACGCAAGCTTGGGTTCTCCTTAAACCAGACGATGAGAGCCGCACAGAATCTATACGAAGCAGGACTCATCACATACATGCGTACCGATTCGACTAATCTTTCCAAACTGGCTATTGCTGCAGCAAAGCAAACCATCACAGAGCTATTCGGAAAGGAGTACTCCAAGACAAGACAATATGAGACAAAAAGCAAAGGAGCACAAGAGGCGCACGAGGCAATAAGACCAACCTACCTCAGCAATGTTGAGGTGCAGGCCGGTGCTCAGGAAAAAAGGCTTTACTCTTTAATCTGGAAAAGGACTATCGCTTCACAAATGGCAGATGCTGCCATCCTTAAAACAGAGATAGCAATAGGGAGTGACCGGATTAGTCAAAAATTTATAGCAACTGCCGATAAAATCAAATTTGACGGATTTCTTAAGATATATATGGAATCGGACGATGATGAGAGTTCAGAGGAGAGCAACAATAAGCTCCCATCTCTCAAATCTGACCAACAAATGAATCCTCTAACAATCAAGGCAACCGAGAAATTTGCGCAGAAACCGCCAAGATACACCGAGGCATCACTTGTAAAAAAGCTGGAAGAGTTGGGCATCGGACGCCCTTCAACATATGCACCGACAATCTCCACCATCACTATGCGGGGCTATATACTCAAGGACAGCAGGCCGGGACAGGAAAGAAGCTATAAGGAGCTCACTCTCGAAAACGGCAAGATATCCTCTAATGTTTTAAAAGAGACATGGGGAGCCGAGAAGAACAAACTCTTCCCCGAAGATATCGGAATCGTTGTAAACGACTTCCTTGTAGAAAATTTCGAATCTATTGTGGACTTTAATTTTACAGCAAAAGTTGAAGAGGACTTTGACACAGTAGCAGCAGGCAAACTAGTCTGGAACAAGTTAATTGACGATTTCTACAAACCTTTTCACAAATTGGTTGAAAAAACGCTCGTTATCTCAAGACCTGCAAATGCAGAAAAGATGCTTGGTAAAGACCCGGCAAGCGGCAAGAATGTATATGTAAGAATCGGACGTTTCGGTCCTCTTGCACAGATCGGAGACAATGACGACTCTGAAAAAAGGTTCATGAGCCTTGGCAAAGGTCAACTAATAGAGACCATAACCTTGAAGGAGGCGTTAAAGCTTTTTGAACTTCCGAGGGTAGTCGGGACTTACAATGATAAAGAGGTATCATGCGCCATAGGTCGTTTCGGCCCATTCATAAAGTATGACGGCAGCTTTATCTCTCTTGGAAAAGATATGGACCCAAGGACAATCGATCTTCAGAATTGCATCAGGTTAATCGAGGAGCACGCCAAGAAAGAGAAGGAGAAATTTATCAAGGAGTTCCCGAAAGAGGGCATCCAAGTTCTGAACGGACGTTTTGGAGCCTATATAAAAAAGGGCAAGGAGAACTTCAAGATACCTAAAGGAACAGATCCCCAATCGTTAGAACTTGAAGAGGTATTAGGCATAATAGAAAAAAGCGGTACCAAGAAAAGTAAAAGATAACCTGTCATGGGAAAAAACGGATTTCTTGAACAGATCCCTGCTGCGGCAATAAGCGGGATTTGCAGTAATGACGGCATAGCCGTCATTATAAATGTAACCGGCCACAACAATATCTTCCATGCCATGGAAGAGCTTTACCCTCAGAGCAATTACAAGTTATATTACACTGAGCCGGGCATTGACCAGCTAAAGGAGGTTATGGAACAGTGCCATGAATCCGGGCTAAGAAGCATTGTGCTATTCGGCAGTAAGAGGCCTGACATTGAATCTCTGGAGTTGGATGGTTCAGTTGCTCTTATATCCGCCGGAAGCGGTATATCCGAAGACATACTTCTATCATCAATACTTGACAACAAGAGAATTAAAGACTTTTCACATATTGGTTACCAGACATATCGGTACAATCCTGAACTTCTGCAGAGAACCCGGGCCCGCTCTTTTGAAGAACTCCGTCTCGGGCTGATCAGAGAGGATATAACACTTGCTGAACCACCTATCAGGAACTCAGAGTATATATTTACCGACATAAATTCTGTTAGGGTTTGCGATTTCCCGGACAGCGTGACAAAATCTCCAAACGGCCTATATGCCGAAGAACTTTGCCAATTAGGCAGATACATGGGAATGAGTCTTGCACTGAAAACTCTTTT
Source organism: Rikenellaceae bacterium (assembly GCA_034928745.1). GTDB lineage: Bacteria > Bacteroidota > Bacteroidia > Bacteroidales > UBA932 > Bact-08. The sequence continues at coordinate 35,776 of JAYFOS010000005.1, read as the reverse complement.
TGTATACGGATTCCCTTCTGATTTAAAACAAGAGACAATAGGGTGTCAATTGGTGGCCGAATTCCTATGGCATTTTGCAGAAGGATTAGTCTCAAATGTTAATGAAAATCCCGCAAACACTGATAATGAGGACTTTTTTCTAAAGAAAATTGTAAGCATGGGGCAGGATGATCAGGATTTGGTCTTTGTAACCAGCCGTTCTTCAGGAAGGTGGTGGATTGAAATCCCGAATATAAAAAAGAGTGATAATCTTTATGTTGCGTGTTCATACTCGGACTACGCTACTGCTTGTTCTGGAGAGATTCCGTTAAGGTGGCTTTACTTTTATCAAAAAGTTAATAGCGATTAATTATAATTTATTATTATATTTGTTCCATTACATTAAATCCTTAACGTATGCCTAAGTACCAGATAGATCAAATTGATCAAAAAATTTTATCATTTCTTGTTAAGAATGCAAGAAAACCTTTTCTGGAGATAGCACGTGAGTGCGGTGTTTCCGGAGCAGCAATTCACCAAAGAGTTAAAAAGATGGAGAACCTTGGTATCATCACAGGTTCAAGACTACTCGTAAAACCCCAGACATTGGGTTTGAACGTATGCGCCTATGTTGGCGTCAGCCTTTCCCAAGCCAATCAATACCCATCTGTAATTGAAGCATTGAAAAACATACCTGAGGTTGTGGAATGTCACTTTGTTACAGGTAAACATGCATTGATGCTCAAGATATATTGTCAAAATCATGACCATCTTATGGAGATTTTGATTAATACAATCCAGAATATACCATCTGTTGAACAGACAGAGACCTTTATATCGTTGGATCAGGCAATTGAAAGGCAAGTTTGGGTTAAAGATTTCCCGGCCAAACCATCTTCACTTAAAAAACGCTAAGTATAGCCCTTGCCAGTACCAAGTCCTCTTTTCTGGTAATCTTTATGTTAAGATGATTCCCCTCAACAAGGAAGATTGTGTGACCTGCACTCTCTACAACTGATGCGTCATCAGTAAACAGCTGGGAATAAGGCTGGTCATATGCCTTAAGCAGAATATTGGAATCAAATACCTGAGGAGTCTGTATCAATACATACTCCTCTCTTTTTACATGGTTGCTGAGCCCTTCGGGAGTAAGATGCCTCATTGAATCGATAGGTTTTATAACCGGGATCACGGCTCCGCACTCCTCTGCCCTCTTGAAAAGAGAATCAATCATCTCCGAAGGAACAAAAGGTCTTACTCCATCATGCACTGCAACGAGAGCCCCCTCGGGAACAAACTTAAGTGCATTTTTCACTGAATGAAAACGGGTTATTCCACCATGCACAATATTACATTTCAGATTGAGATCTCTTGACGCACACATCTCCTCCCACATATTAATACAATCCGACGGGAGAACCAATATTATCTCAACTGGTAAAGACAATTTAAGAAAAGCCTCAATAGTCCATAGCAAGATAGGTTTTCCTTCAAGATCAAGAAATTGCTTGGGAATATCAGACCCCATTCTGACCCCGCTACCGCCTGCTACAATGACCACAAAGCATTTTTTACTCATTTTTTCAATTTTATAAGTACAAATTTATATATTAATTGCCTTTTTTCGTAGTTTTGCAATCATCTTCAGCATATGGACAACAAAAGAATAAAAAGAGCTCTCATCTCAGTGTATCATAAAGATGGGATCGACGAAATTGCAAGGAAACTGAACGAATCCGGCGTTGAAATACTTTCAACCGGAGGTACTTATGATTTTTTACAGAAATTATCTATACCGGTCATACCGGTTGAAGATATAACATCATACCCTTCGATTTTAGGAGGCAGGGTTAAGACTCTCCATCCGAAAATTTTTGGCGGGATACTTGGAAGACGTGATGTGGCTTCTGATTTAAAGAGTTTTTCCGATTACGGGATACCTGAAATCGATCTCGTGATAGTGGACCTTTACCCGTTTGAGAGTACTGTTGCCTCAGGTGCATCACACGAAGATATCGTAGAGAAAATAGATATTGGCGGTATATCCCTTATAAGGGCTGCTGCCAAGAATTACAAAGATGTGGTAATCATTCCTTGTAAGGAGCAGTATGCTAAGCTCGCCGCAATCCTTGACGAGAGAGGGGCTGAGACATCTCTTGAGGAGCGTCTGTTCTTTGCAGCAGAGGCTTTCAATGTAAGCTCTCACTACGACACAGCAATATTCTCTTACTTCAACCGTGAGCAAGGAATGGAGGTTTTCAAACAGAGCATACTCAATTCCAGATCCCTCAGATATGGCGAAAATCCTCATCAGGCAGCACGTTTCTATGGCAATGAGAGCAAACTGCCGGAGCAGCTGCACGGAAAGGAGATTTCGTATAACAATCTTCTTGATATAGAAGCAGCTATCGAACTCATCTCTGATTTCTCAGAGACTACGGTGGCAATACTCAAACATAACAATGCCTGCGGCTGCGCCTCAAGAGACAATCTTGCAGATGCATGGAGTGCGGCTCTTGCCTGCGACCCCGTTTCTGCATATGGAGGTATAATCATTACCAATCGACCTATTGATGTTGCAACAGCGAAAGAGATGAACACTCTCTTCTGTGAGGTTATTATCGCCCCGAAGTATGAAGAGGGGGCACTTAATATACTTAAAGAGAAGAAAAACAGAATTATCCTGATAAATAAAGATGATAACAGAAGCAACAGGAAATTCCGTTCTCTTTTAGGAGGTGTTCTGGTACAAGACAGGGATATGGCTGTTGAGACAAAGGAATCCCTCAATTGTGTTACAAATACTACACCAGCGGGAAGCCAGATTGATGATCTCCTTTTTGCAAACAAACTGGTAAAGCATTCCAAATCGAACGCAATAGTACTGGCAAAAGATAAGACTCTCCTTGCTAGCGGTATCGGTCAGACATCAAGGGTTGATGCACTAAGACAAGCTATAGAGAAGGCTCACAGTTTCGGCTTTTCAACTGAAGGTGGAGTTATGGCTTCAGATGCATATTTCCCATTTGCAGACTGTGTGGAAATAGCTGATAAGGCCGGTATTAAATCCGTGATTCACCCGGGAGGTTCTATTCGCGACAATGACAGTATCGTATACTGCAACGAGCACAACTTATCTATGGTAACAACCGGGACAAGACATTTTAAACACTGACAATAAGTATATTGAAATATGGCATTCTCTTTTTTAACACAAGATCTGGCGATTGACCTAGGGACAGCAAACACTGTCATCCTGGTTAACGATAAGATTGTCGTTGACGAACCATCAATTGTTGCAATAGACCAGAATACTGGCAAACCTATTGCTTTTGGACAAAAAGCAAGGATGATGCATGGAAAAACCCATGCAAACATCAAAACCATCAGGCCACTTAAAGACGGCGTGATAGCAGACTTCAACGCCTGCGAAATGATGATCAGGGGTTTCGTCAAGATGATTAACTACAAGCACTCTCTCTTCACGCCGAGTCTGAGGATGGTGGTGAGTATCCCTTCAGGCAGCACAGAGGTTGAGATCCGTGCGGTGAGAGATTCATCGGAACATGCCGGAGGACGGGATGTGTATCTCATTTATGAACCAATGGCTGCAGCTGTCGGTATCGGTTTGGATGTCGAGGCTCCTACAGGAAATATGGTTGTTGATATCGGAGGTGGTACAACTGAGATTGCCGTTATTTCTCTGGGAGGTATTGTAATAAATCATAGTATCCGTGTTGCCGGTGATGGCTTTACAAATGAGATTCAGCAGTATATGCGCCAACAACACAGTATCAAGATAGGAGAACTGACAGCCGAGGATATTAAAATTAAAGTCGGTGCCGCTCTTTCTGAGCTCGATGAATATCCTGAACCATATGTTGTAAGGGGACCAAACCTCATGACAGCTCACCCTGTTGAGGTTAACGTAACAAGCCAAGAGATAGCACACTGTCTTGACAAGTCTCTTGCCAAGATAGAGGCCGCTGTTATTTCAGTACTTGAGCAGACGCCCCCTGAACTTTATGCAGATATTGTCCAGAGAGGAATTTATCTTACAGGTGGCGGTGCATTGCTCAGAGGCCTTGATAAGAGGCTTTATGAGAAGATCAATATAGAGTTCCATGTATCCGAAGACCCTCTGCATGCAGTAGCAAGAGGTACAAGTGTTGCCCTTAAGAACACCGACAGATACCCATTCCTAATGAGATAATGATAAATGCCAGGCAAAACCTCTGTAAAACCAATACTTGTCTCAATTCTCACTTTCATAATACTCGAAGGTGCTGCATTGTGGATGATGTCCGGAAGTTCCTATTTTCAGAGGGCAAGGCTTAACGAAGCGTACATACAGGTAGAGAAGAAGTTTCTTAACACTAACTCCAACATAAGCTACTACCTTACGCTAAACAGGGCAAATGCCGTATTGGCCGAAGAGAATTCCCAACTCAGGAACACTCTTTCAAAATATCAGGCACTGCTTGACACACTCAGCAGAAAGGACAGCATATCGATACCTGTTCCCGACAGTTCGTTATTCACATATATCCCGGCAAGAGTCATTGGTAACAGCACCAATAAAAGTCATAACTACATCATAATCAACAAAGGGCGCAAGGCCGGAGTCAAGGAAGATATGGGAGTCATATCTGCCAATGGTGTTGTCGGCGTTGTCAATGCAGTAAGTGACAATTACGCACATATCATTTCATTGTTGAATATTAAACAGAGTGTAAGTGCCCGAATTGCAAATTCAGGAGCTTTCGGCCCTCTTATCTGGAACGGCGTAAGCACCACTCACGCTGTTCTTACCGAGATCCCTCAGCATATCAAGTTCCATATGGGCGACAGTGTGGTTACAAGTGGATTTTCCGCCATATTTCCGCCGGAGATACCTCTTGGTAAAATTGTAGGTTCAAAGATTGTACTAGGAACACACCATGAGATAAGGGTAAAGCTTTTCCAGGATTTCAAGACCCTCAAATTTGTAAATGTTGTGGTTAACAACAACCGTAGTGAGATTGACAGTCTAATTCTGAAAGGCAATGAAGAATAGTATAAGCCGCGACATAATACTTTTTATCAGCTTTCTTATAGCACAGATACTGCTGACCAACTTTATCGACTTCGGCCCGCTTGTATTTATATCTGTATACCCGCTTTACATACTTACAAGACCGAGACACATAAACAATGTCATCTCCATTGTCACAGCATTCATTTTAGGTTTTCTCACAGATTATTTTACCGGCTCCATTCTTGGAATCAATGCCGCTGCAGCTACTTTACTGGCATTCGCCCAGCCTTTCCTTGTCAAGTTCGTGATCAGGAAAGACTCCAACGAGGGACCATTGCGTCCGGGCATAGCAGAGATCGGATTTCGCAGATTCTTCATATTCCTTTTATCCGGTTTGATTCTACATCATATTGCAATAATATGGCTTGAGAACTTCTCTCTTCAGATAGATTTTTATTCTTTCCTTCGAATTCTCATAAGTTTAGTTCTTAATTTTCTGTTATTAACAATGATAGAATTCGGCATTTTCTATAAAAACTTACGTTAAGGAGGTTTTACATGGGACTGGAATTAAAAAGAGGTAATATTCTCACAGTGTCTGTGATCTTAATCTCGGCTCTGCTGACAATCCGGCTTTTTGACCTCCAGATTGTAGACAAGGAGTATAAGATAACAGCTAGTAACAATGCATTCCGCTATGAGGTAAGATATCCGGCCAGAGGTCTGGTTCTCGACCGATACGGTAAAATCCTTGTCGGTAATGAAACTGCTTATGACATTATGGTAACACCATATGAGGCTGTTAATTTCGACACCGTTGATCTTTGTGGAATATTTGATCTCAATTTGGAAGATGTAAGGAAAACCTTTAAGGAGTACCGTATAAACAGGAGAAAAATAGGGTTTCAGACAATGCCCTTTGTTAAGCGTGTATCTAACAAACAGTACGCTGTTTTCCTTGAGCAAGCATATAAGTTCCCGGGATTCAGTGCTGTTTCCAGAACTTTGAGAACATACCCGTATAATGCCGGGGCAAACCTTTTGGGTTACATAACGGAGGTTGACACGACATATATAAGAAAACACCCAGAGTACAAAAGGGGGGACTATGTCGGCAGGACAGGTATTGAACAATCATACGAAGGAGTTCTAAGAGGTAAGAAAGGATACAACATATTCCTCCGGGATGTGCATAACAAAGTCAAATCCAGTTTTGCCAATGGAGAATACGATATTGATGCTGTGCCGGGAAAAAGCATAACCTCATCAATTGATGCGGAGCTGCAAAGCTACGGAGAGAGCCTTATGACAAACAAAGTGGGTAGTCTTGTAGCTATAGAGCCGTCAACAGGCGAGATTCTCACCCTTGTATCGAGTCCGGGTATAAGTGTTGACAAGTTAGCATCAATAAGTAAGTATTACAATGAGATTGTCAATGATCCGCTCAAGCCTATGTTTAACAGGGCAGTTATGGCTGCTTATCCTCCCGGGTCAGTATTTAAGTTAGTAAACGGACTGATTGCTCTTCAGGACGGAGTTGTTGATACAATTGTCAAATATCCTTGCCATATGGGGTATCATGTAGGAAGAGGTGTGGGTTGCCATGCACACCCTTCACCGTTGGATCTAACACATGCCATTATGATGTCCTGTAATTCTTACTTCTGCTATGCTTTCAGAGATATAATCGATAATCCCTCATATCCTAATGTCACAGCTGCTTTCTCTCACTGGAAAGAGATGGTGGAAAGTTTCGGTTTCGGACACAAACTTGGTTCGGATCTCCCGAATGAATTAGGCGGAGTCCTTCCTTCTGTTAAGGGATATGACCGAATTCACGGTAAAGGGAGATGGAAATCTCTCTCAATAATCTCTCTTGCCATCGGACAGGGTGAGATTGGAACAACTCCCCTACATCTTGCAAATCTTGCGGCAACTGTTGCAAACAGAGGCTATTACTATACACCGCATATCATAAAAAGTGTTGAAGACACTGTGGTACATTCCGATTATTCAAAAAGGCACTATACAAAAGTAGATCCTTCAAATTTCCAGAAGGTAATCTATGGAATGTACCTGGCCGTGAATGCCCCTCCGGGCTCCGGAGGCACAGCTACAAGAGTTGCGGTAAAGGGTCTTGATATTTGCGGAAAGACCGGTACTGCTCAGAATCCTCACGGTAAAGACCACTCTGTGTTCATTTGCTTTGCTCCGAAAGACAATCCGAAAATTGCCGTAGCCGCATATATTGAAAATGCCGGATTTGGTGCTACCTGGGCCGCACCTATTGCATCACTGCTTGTCGAGATGTACATTAACAGAAAGGTTGACAGAAAAGATCTTGAGGCATACGTTATAAACGGGAACACCATCACCAACGTCCTGAAAAAATGAGAAGAGAGAGCATATACAGGAAGCTGGATTGGCAGCTTATTTTGATTTACCTGATTCTTGTACTGATCGGGTGGATAAATGTATTCTCTTCTGTATACGATCCTGAACTCTCAAATAGTATACTCAGTTTCAGTGAAAGATCAGGAATGCAGTTTTTGTGGATACTTACATCCTTCGGGCTTGCAGCGCTTATCATATATGTGATAAATCCGAAATTTTACAGTGTTACGGCATGGTTAATATATGCTCTGGCAATCATTGCACTGCTCGGAGTGCTTGTTGTCGGAGTCGATGTTAACGGTTCAAGATCATGGGTTGAAATAGGGCCGTTGAGGCTACAGCCGGCTGAGTTCTCAAAGATAGCCACGGCATTGGCTTTATCTTCGCTTTCAGGCAAGTATAATTTTCATCTTAAATCCCTTGCATCAGCCACCCGTGTGGCTATGACTATTTTTTTCCCGATGCTTTTGATTGTATTGGAAAAGGAGACCGGTTCCGCTCTTGTATATTTTGCCTTTGCATTTATGTTATATCGTGAAGGCCTTTCCGGTTGGTTCCTTATACTGGGATTCCTGGCAATTATACTGTTTATCGTAACACTTTCTTTTTCTCCTTTTCAGGCCATAATATTCCTTTTTTCGGTAGCAGTGATTGCCCGAGGTCTCTTTACAAAGAGGATAATTCCGCACATAATATTCCTTGTCTTGTTTTTTCCTTTAATGATACTGTTCCCAAAAATAGGAACAATCGATTATGTTGCTTCACGCATTCATTTTGCAAATCACCATTGGCTTATGGTTTTGATCTCAATTCCAGTTATCTGGCTTATAATCAGGGCGATCAAGACAAGAGTGTCGGATAACTGGAAGATATTGGCAGCATTCCTGCTTTCAATAACACTAATCTACTCTGTAGACATACTCTTTGAAAGAGTGCTTCAGGATCATCAAAGAGCCAGGATTGAGAGCCTTTTGGGTATAACAGAGGATCTTCAAGGATCAGGCTACAATGTTCATCAGTCAAAAATCGCAATCGGTTCAGGAGGTTTGATAGGAAAAGGTTTTCTTCGCGGGACTCAGACCAAGTTCAACTTCGTACCCGAACAAAGCACTGATTTTATATTCTGTACTGTCGGTGAGGAGTGGGGATTTGTAGGATCGTTATTTGTCGTGATTCTATACACACTCATGATAACGAGAATTATTAAACTTGCAGAAAAACAGAAGGACAATTTCAACCGAATTTACGGTTATTGTGTTGCCTCAATAATCTTTGTCCACTTCTTCATCAATATAGGCATGACAATGGGGCTGGTACCTGTAATAGGAATCCCCCTGCCATTTCTGAGCTACGGGGGATCATCACTATGGAGCTTTACTATATTGCTCTTTATATTTATCAGGCTTGATCTGGAGCGTTGGCGTTAGACCTCAGGAAAATCATAGGCACTCCTTTTGCAAGTTTTTCTCCCTCTTTCACATAGATCTTTTCAACAGTCCCATCAAATGGAGCCTTTATGATGTTCTGCATCTTCATGGCTTCGTATTCCATTATCTCCTCACCTTTTTCAACTTTGTCACCTTCGCTTACCTTTAATTTAGAGACAGTTCCGGGAATAATAGATCTAATTTCCTGAACATCAGGCTTTTTCCAGACCTTTCTCTCTTTAACCTTCTTTGTAAGCAAGGTCTCGTATACACTCCCCGACTCCTCGAGTCTGAAAGTGTCAAATTTTTCAGTTGTACTCATAACTTTAAAACTTTACACGGTTTTTAAAATGGTGGAATTCCGTGTTTCTTGTCAGGACCCTTTACAAGTTTATCCTGAGAGACCTCAAGTGCTTGTATGAGATATTTTCTTGTCTCCTCAGGGTTTATCACAGCGTCGATATATCCTTTGGCCGCAGCAACGTATGGATTGGCAAATTTTTGCTTGTATTCCTCAACCTTTGCCTTTCTCATCTCATCCGGATTCTCCGCCTCCATTATCTCTTTTCTGAAAATAATGTTGGCAGCCCCTTCCGGACCCATTACAGCAATCTCGGCGGTCGGCCAAGCAAAAACAAAATCTGCCCTGAGATGTCGCGAGTTCATGGCAATATAGCCACCACCGTACGCTTTTCTGAGAATTACAGTCACTTTTGGAACAGTTGCCTCGCTATAGGCATAGAGAAGCTTAGCTCCGTGCCTGATAACACCGGCATGCTCCTGATCAATACCCGGAAGATAACCCGGCATATCCTCTATTGTCACGATTGGAATCTCGAAAGCATCACAATATCGGATAAACCTTGCAGCTTTATCCGAAGAGTCACAGTCAAGTACCCCTGCAAGAACCAAAGGCTGGTTGGCAATAAAGCCCACAGTCCTTCCTGTAATCCTGCCGAATCCGACTACAATATTTGCTGCCCACAACTCCTGTACTTCAAAGAACTCAGACCCGTCAGTCAGCGCCTTTATCACCTCCCTCACATCATAAGGTTTTGTAGGATCAACCGGCACAATCTCCTCTACCTTATAACTCCTTTTAGGATCGTGGAACTTCTCCCGTTTCTCTCTCTTGCATTTGTTATTGGCAGGAATATAATCCAAGAGAGTCTTGATCTGCTGAAAACACTCAGCTTCACTGTTTGCGAAGAAATGTGCATTACCGGTAATCTCGCTATGAACACGGGCTCCTCCGAGCGATTCCATATCAATCTCCTCTCCCAGTACTGATTTTATAACTTCCGGACCTGTAATAAACATCTTTGAAATCTTGTCCACAACAAAAACGAAGTCTGTAAGAGCCGGAGAATAGACAGCTCCACCTGCACAAGGTCCCAGTATAACTGACAATTGAGGAATAACTCCGCTTGCCTGTGTGTTCCTGTAGAAAATCTCACCATATCCTGCAAGAGCATTTACTCCTTCCTGTATTCTGGCTCCACCGGAATCATTAATACCGATTAGTGGAATTTGCATCTTAAGTGCATAATCCATGATCTTTGTAATCTTCTTTGCATGCATTGAACCAAGAGAGCCCCCCGCAACAGTGAAATCCTGTGCATACACCGCAACCGGCTTCCCGTTTACAGTTCCTGTACCGATAACAACACCATCCCCGGCGAGAGCCTTTCCATCAAGGCCAAATCCTCTTGCATCATGTTCAATAAAGAGGTCATACTCAAAGAAAGAATCCTCATCAAGAAGCTGGTTGATCCTCTCCCTTGCCGGTAGCTTACCCATGGCAATCTGCTTGGCAATGGCAGAAGCACCTCCACCCTCCTGGGCTTTGGTCTTACGTTCTGCCAATTCAGAAATTTTTTTACTTAATAACGTCATTTGGTTTGGAATTAGTTTCACAAAAATATGAAAATAATTTTATTACCAAATTTTAAGAAATTATAATTAAATTTGCCTTTTTAATAACGATTAATAACCTTATAAATAGCAAAGTATGTCACTTTCATTCACAGACAGACATAATGGTCCCAGAGAAGCAGATATAAAAGAGATGTTGTCCTATATAGGTGCAGACAACCTTGACGAACTTATCAGACAAACAGTTCCATCAGACATCCTGCTAAAGGAGTCTCTGGAAATGGACGAGGAGATGACCGAACAGGAATATCTTTCAGAACTTAAGGCTATCGCTTCCAGAAACAAGAATTACCGCTCATTTATCGGTCAGGGATTCTACGGGACCGGGACTTTGCCGGTAATAATCAGAAATATATTTGAAAATCCAAGTTGGTACACATCATATACACCATACCAAGCTGAGATATCACAGGGAAGGCTCGAAGCACTCCTGAACTTTCAGACTATGATCTCCAGCCTCACCGGATTCAAAATGTCTAACTGTTCAATGCTTGACGACGCTACTGCTGCTGCCGAGGCTGTGAAGATGATGTACGAGCTGCGTTCGAGAGAGGCAGTCAAGGCCGGTAAAAACAGAGTGTTTGTAGATAACGACATATTTCTTCAGGTAAAAGCTGTTATAGCCACTCGCGCTGCTGCTATGGGAATCGAAATAGTGACCGGAGACTTCAGGGATTTTAAATTTGACGATATGTTCTGCGGAGCCGTTTTGCAATACCCTGCAGCAAACGGTGAGGTACGTGACTATACATCATTCACCGCCTCTGCACACGAAAAAGGAATACTGATTACAGCCGTAACAGACCTTCTTGCGTTGGCGATACTTAAAGAACCTGCCGCATGGGGCGCAGATATAGCCGTAGGTTCAGCACAAAGATTTGGCCTTCCTATGGGATTCGGTGGCCCGACAGCAGGCTTCATGGCAACAAGGGATGAATACAAGAGGCAGATGCCGGGAAGGATTATCGGAGTCTCTGTTGACAGACTGGGGAATCCTGCATTACGTATGGCTCTCCAGACAAGAGAACAGCATATCAAGAGAGAGAAAGCTACATCAAATATATGTACCGCAACAGCACTTATGGCAACTATGACCGGCATGTATGCGGTTTACCATGGTCCAATGGGAATAAAAGAGATTGCTGAAAGAGTTGCTGCCTTCGCTCATACAATTGCAACAGAACTAAGAAAGGCCGGATTTGAACTTTCATGTCAGAACTATTTCGACACAATAGAGATACTGAATGCCGACGTTGACCTTGTAAAAGAGAGAGCACTCGAATGTGGCATTAATTTTTATTATCCGGACAATAAAAGCGTAGTTATCAGTTTCGACGAACTTACAACCGTAGAGGAGGCAGATGAGATACTGGAGATATTCGGCTGCAACCTTACAGAGACACCTGCAATTGTACTTTATAACGGCTTCATGAGAAGGGAGAGCGAGATACTGCAAGAGAGCATTTTCAACAGGTATCACTCTGAGACAGACATGATGCGTTATATCAAAAAACTGGAAAAGCGAGACATATCCCTCACACAGTCAATGATTCCGTTAGGATCTTGCACTATGAAGCTAAATGCAGCTGTAGAGATGATGCCTCTAAGCTGGAGTGAGTTTGCAAACATTCATCCATTTGTTCCCGAGAATCAGGCTGAAGGTTATTTATATATGATAAAGGATCTAGAACGGGATCTTGCTGCCATAACAGGTTTTGCAGCTTGTTCTTTACAACCGAATTCAGGCGCAGCCGGAGAATATGCCGGTCTTATGACCATCCGGGCTTATCGTATTGCAAAAGGGCAGACAGACAGAAATATCGCAATAATACCAACCTCTGCGCATGGTACAAATCCAGCTTCTGCAGCGATGGCCGGTATGGAGATAGTGTTGGTGTCGTGCGATGAAAACGGAAACATCAACGTTGACGAGCTCAGGGAGAAGGCCGTTGCTCACAAAGAACACCTCTCTTGCCTGATGATAACATACCCATCCACTCACGGAGTATTTGAGAAAAAAATCAGGGAGATAATCTCAATCATCCATGAAAACGGAGGGCTTGTATATATGGACGGAGCCAATATGAACGCACAGGTAGGGGTAACAAATCCGGGATTTATCGGTGCTGACATATGCCACCTTAACCTTCACAAGACCTTTGCAATGCCTCACGGAGGCGGTGGTCCGGGAGTAGGTCCGATCTGCGCCACAAAGGAACTTGCGCCATATCTCCCTTGCCATCCATTCCTTTCAGAATGCGAATCCCAAGGCGTTAAAGCTGTAAGTTCAACTCCTTACGGATATCCTCTTCTTCTTCCTGTCACCTATGCCTATATTAAGCTCCTAGGAGCAGAAGGTCTCAGAAAAGCAACTGCAGTAGCCATCTTAAATGCAAACTACATGTCTGCAAGGTTGGCTAAGAATGGTTTCGACACACTCTATACGGGAGAGAACGGAAGGGTTGCCCATGAGTGTATAATAGATGTAAGACACTATGTAAAAGAGTACGGAATTGATGCGGGAGATATATCAAAACGTCTTATGGACTTCGGATTCCACGCCCCTACACTCTCATTTCCGGTACATGAAACTCTCATGATTGAACCTACCGAAAGTGAACCGAAGGCAGAACTTGACAGGTTTATCGATGCCATGATCTCAATCAAGGCAGAGTGCGAGGATATTAAAGCCGGCAAGATTACAGCTGTCGACTCAGCTCTCAAAAACGCCCCTCACTCAGCCCCTGAAGTTTGTGCTACAGAATGGAATCATAAATACAGTCGTGAATATGCTGCTTATCCGCTCGAATGGGTAAAAGAGAACAAATTCTGGCCATATGTTGCACGTGTCGATAACGGATACGGAGATAGGAACCTGATATGCAACTGCGACGCATGGCCATCTAAACTATAACCGTATAAGAAACAGATGCGCCCCGGGCAGGAGGGTAATGAATAAACTGAAGGTGTATAAAAAACAAGGGCTGCCTCGTTGGCAGCCCTCATTCTCTTGTGTTATAGTCCGGGAATTATTGTGACACGAAAATTTCCTGAACGATGGTTTCGGTATGATCTCCAAAATCAAGAACTGCCTTTATTGTATGACTCCCTGCTGTCAGAACTATAACATCTCCTGTATTCCTTGCAACGTCATCAAAGTACCACTTCACAGAAGTAGGGCGCTCTACATCCGGTAGATTGTCCGGGTTAACCAACTTCAGCGTTACACTCTCCCCTACACTGAACTGTGTTTTAGGAACATCAATGATATTATATCCCAAGGCGTACAAAACATTATTATCATCCATCAATTCAACAGAGACTACCAGATTCATATCATGATCCCACTCATATATATAGTCTATGCTCTGTCCCACAAAACCTCCTTGTGGCTTCTTCGGACCATTATCAATTGCTATAGGAAAAGAGTAGTCGCTGCCAAGGACATAATAGCCGAATTTCATACTTTTACCATCCTGGACTGTAATATTGGCATCACTTAAATCAATTTTCTGCAAGGTCCCGAACACAGGCGAAGAGACAACTCTTGTCAGTATAGTAGTATTTTCAGACTTAACAAAAACGCCAACTGTAGATGCACTACTTCCACCGACAATAAACTGAATAGACTTGACTTTATATCCATTGTATGGATTCATCTCCTGGGCACTAAAACCAACGGCAGCATAAGTGCTTATACCGGGAGACCCGTAACCTAATCCATAACCATTATATGTAACATATTTTCTAAGTGTGGCAAACAGGGATTCGTATGCAGAATACAAAGTCATGTTTACAATAGTGGATTTATCCGAGATTGAGATATCCTTGTATGCTGTATTATAACCATCTTTGGATACAACAAGTCTGTAATCTCCGTAATTATCTATAATAAATGAATATTTACCGTCACTTCCTGTAGTCGCCTCATAAGAAGCGGCTGTTAGCTGTATCTCCGGAGATTTTGACAAAGACAACGGTGCCTTGGAACTTTTGACAGCACTACCCGAAGTTGCTTCAAGAGGATAGAGCCTTACTCTGGCCCCCGAAATAGCAAAGCCGTCCTTCCCTGAAATCATTCCACTCACTCTTTTAGTCTGATCTATCGTTAGAGTAAAAGAGACACTCGATATATTATCCGTAATATTTGTCAAATCATATCCGGTAGGAATTCCAGACCATTCTACAGCCGCTGGGGAGGTATTATATGTGAATGATCTATTCCCGGTAGACCCCGGAAATGTAGACATGGCTCCGGATGTAACCGAAGATTCCGGGTAGACAGATTCGACAAGATCCATACACTGATGATCTGAGTAGGCATTTATTATATTTGTGTACCTCCAGAGATATGAGGCTGTATTTCCATGCACATCATTATCAGACTTGTCAACATGATAAATTACAAGGCCTGAAGCAGGGAGAAAGGTATCCCAACCGGTTTTCTCCCGGTATTCATATAAGAAATATTCTCCTGTTTTGGATGTTGGGGTGAAATATGCCAGATTTCTGCTGACCGACTCCAGCGAATAGCTGCCGGATGTGGTCATCTCTGTAGGAAAACTCATCCAATTGAGCATGTATCTCTCCATACATGTAAAATATGGAGGAGTGTTTCCATTGTTATTATAGTTGCCGTTTGACATAAGTGAATATGAACCAAGTCCGCGACCTTTACCATTATCATTGTAATCTGTGTCATAGAAATCCGGAAGTCCGATTATATGGCCGAATTCATGACAAAATGTACCGATACCGCTCATAATGCCACCTGACGATCCTCTGAATTCAGACGAGCATGCATACCGGCTGATTCTGACCCCGTCAAGAACCACGTTTCTACTGTAAATCCCGCTGGCATGAGGCCAGATAGTATTGCTTCCTCCACCCTGACTCTCTGCATACCCACAATAATAAATAAAGACATTATCTACTTGCCCGTCTCCGTCTTGATCATACTGAGAAAAATCGACAGTTGAATTCACCTGCCTTACAGCCTCCTCAACCATCTCATCCGGATGGGCATCATCACCGTAATCATCATTTTCCCCGTAATAGGCAGCAGTTTTAGAAATAGTAACCGGCCCTAGAACGTCAAATTTCGGGTTGAACAGACCTCTCGAATTCTCGTAGAAATAGTTCCATGCCGATCCGGTACCTGAATTCGCACTATATCCATCCAGATTCAACTGATCTGTAAAGTCCCTGTTGGCACTGGGAGATTGAAATGTCTTGTCGGTAAACTGTACAAGGATAACCAAGTATTTTCTGTTTCCCTGAGATATTGCTTTCTGATCTATTCTTGCAGCTTTTTCCCTTTTTATTTTTGCCTGCATGAAAACTGAAGACGGAGGTGTCACGGCAGTAGTAGCCGGCATTGCCATAACGGTTTGAGAGACTCTTGTTTTAGTAAGTATTTTCCCTCCTGTTGCATTAAAATCGGCAAAGTAGTAATACCCGTCCTGACCTTTGGCTACCAGCCTATTACCGCATGTAGCCCAGTTGGCATACTCATCTCCATGCATTTGGATTGTAATAACGCTCCCATCCGGCTGAATAACCTTGATAGGGAACGGATAGGCCGGCTCGGAATATGACAAAGAGACAGATCCCGATATAAGGATTATTATTGATATGATTTTTGCTATAAAATATCTCTTCATGTTGTGTATCTTTAATTATAAACGATATAGGCATTATGTTTCTCTGTGTTATAAAGCCATGCCTTTTTATTTGCCTTGGCAATAACAAAGGCTTCCTGCTCTCCAACATTGAAATTTAATAAACCATATGTCTCTACTCTTATTTCTACTATCTGTCCGCATAGCAGATGAACAGGAATGTCGGAAATATTAAGAACCCATTTCTCGTTATTGTTCTGTATTCTAAAAGAACTGGCTTCATCATCTTCTACAACAACAGCCCATTGGTCAATATAAGGCCTATACTTCAGATTGGCACTTCCATCGTCATAATCATATGATCCATAAACAGTCTCGTTATAGAAAGAAGGGAATGTGAGTGTTTGAACATTTCCCTGACCAGAGGCCAAAACAATAGGGATATTGTAACGGTAACCACCTACTATATCTTTAGATGCTGTGATGTTAACTCTTGCAAAATGCTTATCTGTGACTATATCAATGGTGACAGCATCTCCTGCCTTGATGGATGGATTCAGAAACGCCCTGCATTTTATTGTATTCCCGGATGTCAGAACCGGCTGATTCTGCAATACGATATTTACATAATCTTGTCCTTGATCATAGAAGTCCGGTTTTGATGATATGTCTGTCAGATCGATAGTAAAATCTCCGGCTAAATTTCTCCCATTTACCCGGATCAACACACCCAGTAGCTTGTCGTTTACAAGACTTGTCCCGGTTGGATCTATCGTTATAGCCATTAGAGACATCAATGTGCGGAAATAAATTCTGCAATTGTCTCCGCTGTTTCCGAGAATAGAGTAGCTAGCCTTGAAATCATATTTACCTATATCATTGTCAAGAGTGCTCTGTACTTGGACCTCATCAAGATATCCATAGGTGTTTTTCGGATCATCACCGGCGTCTGAGCAATAAGGATAGTATGCATACAATGGAGTGCCGCTTATGGTGCCGCTGAATGTCCCTCTTTGTGTGCCGTTCCCGGCAGATAAGGTAAATTTTGCATTTTTTGTGTTGGCACTAAAAACTCCGATTGAATCGTTTATGCTCCATAATGCAGAAAGCCCATCCTGTCCAAGATTTGATTTTGTTGTAGCAAGCGGGTCAGCAATAATTCCGGCAATAGAGATTGTATTGTCGTCTGAAGCTTCCCGTTTCTCATCTTTTGTACATCCTGACAGGATGGCCAAAACTACTGTAGTATATACCAGCTTTTTCATAATCTTTTCCATTACAGATTTCCTCCATCAATATATCCTCCTGTTCGAAGCTGGGTCAAGGTAAGGGTCTTCACGGCGGATCCGGCAGTAAATGTTATGATTGCCTCACGTGAAGCATTGGTAGTATTTTGAGTATAGTTAACAACAACACTTCCGGAACCTGTGTTTTCTGAAGGAGTTAAAGTCACCCACGCAGGAATTCCTGATGCTTTCCACGATGCACTATTGGTTGTTATCGCCACAGAGAAACTGCCTGACACACTTTCGACCGTCTTTGCACTTTGATCAATTGCAATAGTTGCAGGTGCGGCTGCCTGTGTCATAACATGAGTTTTTGTCGCTGTCACGGAGGTGAAAACTAAGTTTGCCACGCGTGCAACAGCCAACTCGTTGGCTTGATATGTAAAAGTAATAGTTGCAGCAGTATTACCACTAGTAGAAGAGGCTGTTAACCAAGAAGGTAAGCCTGTCAAAGACCATGGAGCTCCGTTTGTCGAAACTGCTACAGTCGCTACCCCTGCCTCATATCCGACATTTTGAATACTTCTGTCAATTGTTACTGTAGGTGGAGCTGCCTCTTGCCTTACACGAAAGGTACTTGTAACAGAACCGGCAGTAATTGTAACAACGGCTTCTCTATTTTGATAAACCGTATTAGCCTGCATATCTACATTTAAAGTTATTGTGCCGGCTTTACCGCTGACCGGGCGTACGCTTATCCATGATGGTGTGCCACTCTCCGAAACTGTAGCAGTCCAGGATTTGTTAGTGATAAATGTTACTGTTTGCGAAGAAGACTGATATTGCCCCGAAATTTCACCTCCGGAAATATTTAGGTCAATTTTGGGAGCTTCATCTTTTGTACAACCATAAGATATAAGGATAAGAAAGAAAAATAATAGGGATTTGTTCCTCATAATTAAATGTAATAAGTTGATTGTAAAGTTATAAAATAATAATCGCGTCACAAACTATAAAATTCATATTTTTGTATATTATTAAAATACTATGATTGAAGAACAGATTACAACAAGAGCAACTGCCCTTTTCGGAGTTGTAGACTCAATAAATCAGATGTTGGTGAGTTACGGAATGTCGCACAATCTTGCTAACTGGCTTGACGAGGTCATAAGCGTAACGCTGCTTTTTTTGATAGCATATTGCGCAGATTTGGTCGGACGGTTTATTGTAAACCGAATTGTAACACATGTAGCCAAGCTTACCAAATCAAGATGGGACGATATATTCCTTGAACACAAAGTATTTCGCTATTTAACACATATGATTCCGGGTATGATTTTCTATCTCTGTACCCCGATAGCTATAAACTCGGCGATATGGGTAAAACTATTCCAGAAAGCTGCCCTGATATATATAACTATAGCCATTGTAAGGGCTATTGTTGCTGCTACACAGTCAATGACTCAGATATATGCCGAATCTGAAGATTACGCCAGAAAACCGGTAAAGGTTCTTTTCCAGATAATTGCCGTAATTGCGTATTTCATAGGAGGAATTGTTGTTCTCAGCATTCTCATTAATACATCACTTACAACTCTATTCGCCGGCCTGGGAGCTTTTATGGCTGTCCTGCTTTTGATTTTCAAAGACAGCATACTTGGTTTTGTAGCCGGATGGCAACTCTCTTCGAATGATATGTTGCGCATGGGTGACTGGATAACTACCTCCAAGCACGGAGCAGACGGGACGGTAGAAGAGGTTAGCCTTTACTCTGTCAAGGTCAGGAATTTTGACAACACTATTGTCACTATACCACCATATTCTCTTGTCAGTGAGTCATTCCAAAACTGGAGAGGCATGGAAGAGTCAGAGGGCAGAAGGATTAAGAGGTCTATCAATATAGACATGACCAGCATTAAATTCTGCACTCCCGAGATGATCGAGAAATTCGGCAGAATTCACTATCTGAAAGATTATATTGAAAATACCGAAAAGATAATAACCACTTATAATGAAGAGAACAAAGTAGATAATACTGTTCTTGTAAACGGAAGAAGACAGACCAATATTGGTGTCTTCAGAGCCTATCTTCAGGCGTATATAGATAATCACCCTGATATCAATCAGAATCTCACCTGCATAGTGCGCCAGCTTCAACCAAGTGAAAAAGGGGTACCTGTTGAGATCTACTGTTTCACAAAGGATAAAAGCTGGATCAACTATGAGAATGTCCAATCGGACATCTTCGATCATGTGATGGCAATTGTTGGTCAGTTCGACCTTAAAATATACCAGCTGAAAAGCGTCTAGAACTTAAGCAGATTACTAAAGAGCCTCTGTGCTGGAAGTTACTTTAATTGTCTGAGTCATCGGAATTGTCATGCTTTGAGGCCCGCTGACATTTATGTTTGTATTCATCTCAATCAGACTCTCAGCACCAACAACGATTGAAATAGCCGGGTTGTAATAATAAAAACCTTTTGTCACGCCTGTTCCTTCCATTACCATCTCCATTCCCATCTGACTTCCTTTTCCGGTAATCTCCATTGTTCCATCATAAGCAATTTTAAAAAGCTCAATGCTGTTTACAATCTCTTTGCCGATAACGGTGTATTTAGTATCGGTTGTTGTTATGACAGCTATTGGTGATGCAGAGTTTGCAACAGTGTCAACTCTTTTATCCTGCCATGTGTCACCAGCCTTGACTGCTTTATTTGGCAGTTCGGTAAGTTTTATATAATCCTTAACTGTTGTTACACTTTTTCCGTCTTTATCAACCATTGTCTGGTTTATAGATAGACCATTAGAAGAGAAAGTTGCATTAATGGCCTCATTTGCAAAAGCTTCACTCTTCTTTCCACCTGCTGCTTCAGGAAGATTCATCTCCGTATTGCCCTTGACATTGATAACCATAGTGGCATTTCCATTTGGGTCAACCTTGGTAACATTCATATCAGACTGAATATCCAGATTTACATCAAACTTCATCTCCTGCCCCATCATAGATTGGGTAGTGGTTGTGCACACCTTTGTAATAGTCTTATATGCCTTTCCCTCTTTGAAGTTATATTTCATGGTAAATGCTTCTTGCGCGTTGAGATAGCTGCACATAAAAGTCAAGGCAATAACCATTGCCATTACTGATAAGATCTTTTTCATACTTTTTTTATTGTTAGATTAATTTAATATTCATTATTTGAGTGGTTCAACTCTGTAACGCCTGCTCTCTCCCGCAATAACCCGGGCTGTCTTGTATACAAGTCTTGCAATGCGTGAGGCCTTGTCACAATCTAGTTTGTCAGGATTATCCCTAACTGTATGATAATCGGGATGTAATCCTCCGGTTATATCTACAGCTGTGATACCTAATTTAAAAAAGTTGTAATGGTCGCTTCTGCCCATCATCTCATTTCCGGTAGGCACATACTTAAGTCCGAGATCAACGTTCTCTTTCAGCATTATATCACGAAGATCCGGATTCAGGTCTGCCCCCTCAATCTGTAAAGTGTCAGAACCATTCCTCCCTATCATATCCATATTCAACATTGCCACGCTTTTCTCAATCGGAAGCAAAGGGTGTTTGGTATAATAATCTGAACCAATAAGTCCCATCTCCTCTCCTGCGAAACATATGAAAAACAAGCTCCTTGCCGGAGCTTTCCTATTTGAGGCAAAAGCTTTTGCAACAGCCATAACCCCTGCAGTACCGGAGGCGTTATCATCAGCCCCATTGTATATATAATCCTCTCCCTCTTTATGTTGCAACATACAGCCAACATGGTCGTAGTGCCCTCCGATTATTACAATATCTTCTCTCAATTTCTTGTCAGAGCCCTTAATCATACCGACTACATTTTTTGCACTAGTTGTGTTGATACGCAGAGACACTTTAAGTTCACACACACTTCTTTCAATAATAAAAGAGTGAGGTTTTAGGGTTTTATCTATCCTTGCCTGAACAGACTTAAGAGAGTCAACACTTCCGAATAGCTTCTCTACCACTTTGTCTCCCACATGAATAGCGGGAATGCCATCGGCTTCCCTTGTATCAACCTGAAACGGCAACTGACTGTTTTTCATTAATTTTGAAAGACTTTGCCATGGATATCCCTGTGGTTTAAGCATCATATGGTTCAAAGGGTCTGTTACAAAAAACAGTCCTATTGCCCCATGTGCCTTTGCATTCCTTACCTTGTCAATCAATTTTGAATGCTTAGTTTCATTTATTCCCATAAAAGGGGATTCAGGATCATTCTTACGTGGTTCGGACTTTAGTACAAGCACGAATTTTCCCTTTACATCCAGACCAGCATAGTCATCATATCCATATTCCGGAGCAGTAATCCCGTAACCGGCAAAAACTATCTCTGCATTGAAATGCCCTTCCGGATTCATATCAGATGCCGCCTCAAACGGAATAAAGTCATTCTTAAGCTCAAATACAGCCCCGTCTATTGCAAGGCCGGTATTATTCACATCAAGATCCTGAGAAAAATATGGAATAGTTTGAAAATAACTTCCTTCCACAGGTTTCAATCCGTAATCCTTAAACTTCTCAGCTATATAAACTGCAGCAAGGTCAAGCTCTTTTCCGGGGGTCTTCCTGCCTTTCAAGGAATCCGATGCCAGATAGTTCACATACTCTTTTATCAGAGCAGATGTTATACTTACAGCACCTTTATCTGCCTTCTGTGCACTCAGCTCCGATGTAAAAGCTATTACCGCAACAATTAATGCGGCAATTTTCAGATATCGTTTCATATTGAATTGTTAATGAGGAACAAATGTAACTATAAATCCAATATAGGCAAAAATCACCTGATATATTTACACAGTTGCCTTGCATAACGTATGAAGCCCAAGTCTGTCATATGAACCCCGTCAACTGTCGCCTCATTATCTGTTCCTGCAAGTTCCTTCCCTTTTATAAAATAAACATTGCGGAACTTCTCCTTTCTGAATCTTTCATATATTGACCTCCAGACCATATCCTCTTCTGAAAGCTCCTTGATCCTCTCCTTGTTATACCTCAGATAAGGAAATCTGGGATTCTCAACCATATAGATTTTTGCCGAAGGTTTGGCATCCAGTATCATCTTGATAAAAGTGTAGGCACTGTCTCTGAGCATCTGCGCTGTTGTGTTAGGAAGGCAATCAAGCACTATTGTATTTGTGTTTACTCTGCAAATTGCTTTTGCCAACGATTTATCCATCTTAGCATTCCCGGAAAAACCAAGATTTATAACCTCCCTGCCAAGCATCCTGCCGATTATTGATGAGTAAACCATACCGGGACGCGATGCACAGCCACCCTGTGTAATACTTGTTCCGTAAATCAATATTGCAGCACCATTATCTTTTTTTACCAGAACATCTTTTTGAGGTTTAGTGAGATTTGCCGTTGAATCCACTCCTATTTCCAATTTTTCGGTCCCATCATACAAAGGAAGATAAGCTATATACTCCCTTTGCTTAGCCTCCATACTGCTGATCAGTACTGAAGAGTTATCCTTTCCGGTAGGCCTTCCTGTTCCCATATAATACCATTTCCCGTCATTCTCAAGAGTGTATAGGTCAACTCCCTTTATACCTGTCTCAGGCATGTGGTTCATTCGAAAATTGTTCATGACACTCCATTTAATAGCAATAGCCTTACTGTTCGAAGAGAACCTCACAGCCAGACCTGCTGAATTCAGGCCTAGGCTCCAAACTTCAGGCCTTATCTCCTCTTTCAAATCTATAGGGAGACGGGTATAATAAGAATCGGTGTTGGTAAAACCTTTACCGAGCAACATAAGTTCCTTTGCATCGGTATATTTCATGTTCTCCGGCTTCTGGGCATTAACCCTGACCGCAAGGAGCATTATAGAGAGTGATATAAAAAGAATAGATATTTTTCTCATTTTACGATTTCTAATTGCTTATTTTGTTTTTTTATTATCATCACATTAAAGAGAATCACAACGGCAAGAGTTATCACACCTCCGGTAATATATGCTGTATTAATATTTAACGCCAATCCCCCTACAGAGTGAGGTGCTGCAACAAAATATGAGGCACATATGTATGTAATGAAGGTTGCCGGGATAGACATTATCCAGTGTGGTTTCTTAACAGATACAAGGTATGACGAGGCTGTCCAGAGAATAATGGCAGCAAGCATCTGGTTTCCTATACCGACAAATTTCCAGATCGTAGAAAAGTCAACCTGTGTAAGAATATATGCTATAACGAAAATAGGTACAGCTACTATAAGACGGTTTCTGATAGGGCCCTGTTTAAACTTCAATGCATCAGCCACGATCAATCTTAAACTTCTGAATGCTGTGTCACCTGAAGTGATAGGACAGATTACAACCCCTACTATAGCAATTGCAGCACCAAATTTTCCAAGCCAGGTATTACAAATCTCATTAACCATAATAGCTGGTGTCTTACCTGCTGCCGCTGCTGCATTCAACCCATCCGGGCCACCGAAATAGCTGATAGCGGCTGTTGCCCATATCAAGGCCACAATACCCTCACTGATCATTGCCCCATAAAAACAAGGACGTCCGTACTTCTCGTCTGTCATGCACCTTGCCATCATCGGAGATTGTGTCGCATGGAATCCGGATATTGCCCCACAGGAGATAACCACGAACATCATCGGGAAAAGGATATTTTTTTCAGGATTTGCGTGGAAGTTGCGGAAAGTGCTAAAAGTAAGCTCTGTCATCTGAAGAGAACCGTCAAGACTCATATATATCATCGATCCGGCTACAGCTACGGCCATAAAAAGCAGTGTTGCACCGAAATATGGATATATAGCACCTATGATTTTATCTATAGGAAGCAAAGTCGCCAATATGTAATACCCGAAAATTATGTATAGCCAATATATCTTGTTCATATCGGTCAAGCTTCCCATCAGATCTGCAGGGCCTGTCACAAATGCCACACCTACACCAATAAGGAGGAATGCAGTAAAAAATGTCAGGATCTTGCGAGGCCCAGGTCCGAGATAACGTCCTACAAGCTCAGGGAGACTCTTTCCGTCATTTCTGATTGAGAGCATTCCTGAGAAATAATCATGCGTTGCGCCCATAAAGATACAACCTAAGACAATCCATAAATAGGCCATAGGGCCGTAAGCTGCACCTAGAATTGCCCCGAAAATCGGGCCCAACCCGGCAATGTTAAGAAATTGAATAACAAATATTCTCCAGGGTTTCAACTCTTTAAAATCCACATTGTCAGCCAGTCTCTTTACAGGAGTAAGGTTTGCAGATGAAGCGCCGAAGAATCGTTCCACGATTTTACCGTAGACAAGATACCCACCTATCAGGATGAGTATGCACACAATGAAGGTTATCATATATTAATTAAGTTTAAGTTCAAATTAAGGCTCTACCCACTCTATACTTACTCCTCTTCTCTCCATCCCCCTGAACCATGTCATCTGCCTCTTGGCAAACTGATGGATAGCTGTTGCCAATTGACTCTCCATCTGATCATAAGTTAGTTTTCCTATTATATAGAGTGTCACAAACTTATACTCCAGTCCATAATAGATAAGATCTTCAGTAGTAATCCCCTTTTCCAGCAGTCCCTTCACCTCCTCAATCATGCCTCCTTCAAGCCTCTCTTTAAGCCTTTTGTCAATCCTTCTAACCCTCTCCTCCCTACTCACAAGCAATCCGATAAATCTTGTGTTCAAAGGGAAGCCCTCACTCCTTCTCATTTCAGGGTGGGATTGCTGATATGTCTCTATCTCTATGGCCCTTATTACTCTCTTTTTCGTGTCTATGTCAGTCGTGTTGTGCAGGGGCTTCAATTCCTCCAGCATTTTAACCAAAGCCTCCATCGACAGTTGCTCCAGTTCAGACCGTAACTCTCTGTTTTCCGGAACTTCAGCCATTGAGTATCCTCTGGTTACAGCATCAATATACAAACCTGTCCCGCCACACAACACCGGCATCTTTCCCCTTTTTCTTATATCTGAATATACCTTCAGGAAATCCTGCTGGTATCGGAAGAGGTTATACTTCTCCCCGGCATCAGCAATATCTATCAGATGATAAGGTACGGAAATTCCGTTAACAGTGTACTCAGCAAGATCCTTTCCCGTGCCTATATCCATGCCCCTGTACACTTGCCTTGAATCTGCAGAAATGATCTCACCCCCAATCCTGTATGCCAGGTTAACGGCATATTTTGTCTTGCCGGAGGCAGTTGGACCCAATATACAGATCAAATCTTCGTTCATTCGACAAATTTACACTATTTTTGCACTCCCATGCCAAAAGCAAAGAGTAAAATAGAGATAAAAAACAAAAGAGCTTCATTTGAATACGAATTCATTGAAAGCTTTACTGCGGGCATTGTCCTCACAGGAACCGAGATCAAATCGATACGTGCAGGAAAAGCCTCGCTGTCAGATTCTTATTGCTATTTCTCAGGCAAGGAGCTTTTTGTAAAGAACATGCACATAGCAGACTATTGGTGGGGCTCATTCAACAAACATGATCCGAGACGTGACCGCAAATTGCTTCTGACCACAAAGGAGCTAAGGAAGCTGTTTCGTGCCACACGCGAGAAGGGAATGACAATTATTGCCACCAGGCTATTCATCTCGGAGAAGGGATTTGCAAAACTCAACATTTCACTGGCAAAAGGCAAGAGGGAGTATGACAAACGTCACTCTATCAAAGACAAAGACCTTCGCAGAGAACAGGAAAGAGGCTAATTCTTTAGATTCTATCTTTTATACACTAGTTTCTTTTCGATTTTGGACGCCTCTCTTTAGGAGAGACTCCGGTAACTGGTTTAACAGGTAAAGGCTCAATCATCGCCGGTTTTCCCCGTTTTAAACTGTATATTACAAGGAGAATTCCTGTCAGAATAAACGGAAGGCTCAGAAGTTGCCCCATATTTAGAGGCATATCCTGTTCAAATGCCACTTGCGGCTCTTTTACATACTCAATTAAGAAACGTGCTACAAAAAGCACTGTCAGAAATATTCCGAAAAGAGTGCCTCTCTTTAGTTTCGGGAGCCATTTCCTGTAAATGAACATAAGAATAATAAAGAGTGCCAGATAAGACAAAGCCTCATAAAGCTGAGTCGGGTGTTTTGGAACTGTTTCACCCTTAAGGGTAAATATAAAACCCCACGGAAGATCTGTAGGGTTGCCGTAAATTTCAGAATTCATGAGGTTACCGAGCCGGATAAGACAACCTGCTAAGGCTGTCGCAATCCCGATTCTGTCCATAAGCCAGAGAAAATCAAACCGGTATTTCTTACCGTATTTAGCCACGAACCACCACATAGTAAACAAAATACCTATTGCCCCGCCATGGCTGGCAAGTCCACCTTCCCATATCTTCAGAATCTCTATCGGATTCGGAAGATAGTATTCCGGTTGGTAAAAAAGGCAGTGGCCCAGTCTGGCACCTACAACCGCAGCAAAAAGCAATGCATAAAGGAGTTTATCCAGTATCTCCACAGGAAGCCCTTCACGCTTGAAGAATTTCACGAATATGTAGAAGCCGATTATGAACCCGGAAACAAATAGAATACTGTAATATCTGATGTGTACGGGCCCTATTGAAAATAGTTCGGGAGACGGAGCCCATGTTACTGAAAGAGATGTTAGCATATTTTTATCTGCGATTTAAATTATCTTTTTAACCTTACAAAAACGCTCAATGGTAGATTCTTTTCGAATCCGTCCCGGAGTACCAGTTCTCCGTATTGAAGCTCTGCACTGCCTGTTGCACCGCGACTCTCCTTTTTGAGAAAAGCAGTCCGCACCAGAGTGTCTGCCAACACTGCCGAATATCCGTTTGAATACAAATTAAGCACTATAAAACTATCCTTTGTTGCGAGTATCTTGGAGACCTCTGTAAGCATCTCAAAAAGATGTTCATCCAGTTTCCAACGCTCCCCATCGGGCCCGTGGCCATATGCTGGAGGATCCATAATTATTCCTTGGTAGATATTACCTCTTTTGGCCTCCCTTTTCACAAACCGGAGGGCGTCCTCTATCACCCAGCGTATATTATCCAATTTGCTGAGCTCCATATTAACCCTTGACCAGTTCACAACCTGCTTGACAGAGTCAAGATGGGTCACATCCGCTCCGGCGGCCTTTGCAGCCAACGAGGCCGCCCCTGTGTATGCAAACAGGTTGAGGATTTTAGGCTTTGCCCCGTCACTCTGTTCAACCAGATTTCGGGTAGCTTTGTATATATAATCCCAGTTCGGAGCCTGTTCCGGAAAAACGCCCACATGCTTGAACGATGTAAGTCCCAATCTTAATTTAAAGGAGAATTCTGGCCTTCCATATGTAATCGGCCACTGCTCCTCCATCTTTTTCAATTGGTGCCAGGTTCCGGAATCCTCCTTTCCTGCCTTACCGAACCCTGCCCCGGTTGTAAACTTTGTATGGGCCATACCCATCCACTCCCTTTCCGACAGCGACGACTGCCAAAGTGCTTTCGGTTCGGGACGTATTAAAATATACTTTCCAAAACGTTCAAGTTTCTGAAAATCACCGGAATCTATCAGTTCATAATCTTTCCAACCGGAAGGAGACTCTAAAAGCATTACTAAAAAACTTAAAATGTGTAATTATATGACGCCTAAGGTAACACTTTTTCTAAGATTATTCCTAAATTTGCCTCGATAAAAGAGTGATAACGAAATATTTTTCCAAATGCAAAAGATTGATAATTACGACTTCACAGGCAAAAGAGCGATTGTCCGTGTCGATTTCAACGTTCCTCTGAACGAACAGTTTCAGATTACTGACGACACACGTATCCGCGCAGCCATTCCTACCCTTAAGAAGGTGCTCGCAGGCGGCGGATCACTGATAATAATGTCACACCTTGGAAGACCAAAAGGGCCGACAGATAAGTACTCACTTAAACATATAATTCCGGCAATAGAAGAGAAACTCGGTGTCAAAATCAAGTTTGCTCCTGACTGCATGGGCACTGAGGCAGAAGAGCTTTCAAAGAGTCTGAAACCGGGAGAGGTTCTTCTTCTTGAAAACCTTCGTTTCTATGCTGAAGAGGAGGGTAAACCACGCGGACTTGCAGAAGATGTAACAGAGGAGGTTAAGAAGGCAGCCAAGGCTGAGATTAAGGAGAAACAGAAAGAGTTCACAAAGAGACTTGCATCATATGCAGACTGTTATATAAACGATGCATTCGGCACAGCGCACAGGGCTCACGCATCAACTGCCCTGATTGCAAAATATTTCCCTAACGACAAGATGTTCGGATATGTCATGGAGAGTGAGATTGTTGCTATTGACAAGGTTCTCAAGACTCCTGCACACCCTGTAACAGCTATCCTTGGAGGTGCAAAGGTATCTTCTAAGATTGGAATAATCGAGAAGCTGTTCGATGTTGTGGACAACATGATTATCGGCGGTGGAATGGCCTACACATTCGTCAAGGCACAAGGTGGCAAGATTGGTAAATCACTCTGCGAGGACGATCAGATGGAACTTGCACTATCTATACTTGAAAAAGCTAAGGCAAAGAATGTCAAGATGTACTACTCCGGGGATGTTGTGATTGCCGATGATTTCAGTAACGACGCCAACACTAAAGTATGCCCAAGCAACAATATTCCTGATGGTTGGGAGGGAATGGATGCTTCCGAATCCTCTCTCAAGGAGTGGGAGAAGGTTATCCGTGCTTCCAAGACTATTCTCTGGAATGGTCCTGTAGGAGTGTTCGAAATGGAGAAATTTGCTGTCGGCACCAAGCAGATAGCGGCCATTCTTGCAGATGTCACTAAAGAAGGAGTATTCACACTCGTAGGTGGTGGCGACTCTGTTGCAGCTGTTACCCAAATGGGCTTTGCCGATAAAGTAAGCTATGTATCCACCGGTGGTGGTGCAATGCTCGAATATCTCGAAGGGCTTGAGCTCCCGGGGATTAAGGCGATCAGGGAGTGAGAAGTGAGGAGTGAAGAGTGAGAAGTGAAAAGTGAGGAGTGAGAAAGTGAAGGGCTGTCTGAGTAATCAGGCAGCTTTTTTATTGCATCCATAAGCCTCAAAGTGACGCCGGTTTTTTTCGGCCTTATGTATACTAATGCTCATGAATCCCATTTTCAATAGAAGATTTGTTTGCCTTTGTTGTATTTATTGGCATCTTATATCTCCAGATTTTTTCATCGTAATCGATAGCAAACAACTCATGTGATTTGTCTTCAACAAAAAAGTAGTTAATCCGTTCATCAAAACGAAGTTCACAAACAGGTTTGGCATCCCACGAAAATACACATATTGAACTACCAATCAAAGAGTCACCTTTATTCGCCTGATCTTTTAGAATATAGACATAGTCTTTAGTGCCACATGTCTCTTTAAACCTATAAGAGGGTTTTTCTATGATTTTTTTATAATCTTGAGCATCCGGAGAAAAAAGGATAGTCTTTTTGGAAAAAGTCTTGAGATCAAAAAAATCAATGCAGTTCATATAAAAATATGCATGCACAAGTATTCTATGATCATCTGATATAGAAGAAGGGCCACTAAAGAGCATCGGCTGCATTCCTTCAACTAATGCAAAATTTTGGACAAATAAGCTATCCTTATAAATAGATTTATTATAGTCGTAATATATGAAATATGGATTAGGATTCCTTTGTAATTTATCTTTCTGCTGAGGGTTAATCATCATAATCAATGAATCTCCTCCAATATCAAATGTCAGGCCAGCACTCAGGGAAATATCTCTCTTTTTTCTATCAGCTAAAAAATTATATTCCTTACCCACAATTACTTTCCCAGAATCCAACGATTCCTTAATATTTATCCACATCCAGGATTTTGGATATGAACGTACAAAAAGCATGACTGTATCTTCAACAATTTTCCACTGTCTTATTTTTGGTACCAGCATTATCTCATTAGGCCCTCTTCCAATACTTAATAAACTTCCAATTAGCTTATAATTTTGTCTATCATATATCCTAATAACATTCTTTTCATGCTTTTGGATGAAAATGATTAGTGAATCTGCAACAATAATATCTTTTGGTGAAAATGCATTGATTGGCAAGCATATTTTATCGTTACAGTTGAAAGTATAGGGGAAATTGACTGTAGTTCTATCTTTAATTACTGGGGTACATCTATATAATGCAAGCACTGCGACTAAACTTAAAACGACTAATTTCTTTTTCATAATCTATTATATTGATTTATTCAATCTTCCGATAATAATTATCGAGTTATCACTTTCGTTTATATTACTTACAAAATCTATTTCTTCCTTATCCATCTTGAAATTTATGTCTTCTAAAACTCTTAGAAAATTAGACTTAAGTTCCCCATTTGGAAGATTTTGATAATTACCCTTAATTACATTATTGATGTTTTGACTCTCCCTAGAGATATTTTCATATAAGCTTTTTAACGAGACAAATTGATGCGATTCACAATAACCAATAAAAGAGTCATCAGAAACAGCTATAATTACCGGTAATGGATAGAGAGTCTTTATATCATTAACTGCCAATGTAAACGTTGAAACCTTTTTAGTTCTTTTATTATAAATACTATTTATTGGTAATTTGCCATAATTACTCCCCAGATAAATATAAGAGTCTGTTTCTAAAAATCTTGTTAAAACTCCTACATCCATTTTTTTTATTTCCTTGTATACTTGCCTAAAAGTTTTTCCGGCAAGCAGCTCTTCTGGAAGATTCTGTGCCCCATAATTCACATAGTATCTCGGCGCTATACTATCAATATATATTGTGTTTATAGTATTCTTATAAGGGAAAAAGAACAACTGCGAATCATTGTAACTGCTAAACGAATGGTTGCAAGGACCTGAAAATTTGTCCTTTTTTATATCTACAGGTGCCTGTTTTGATATAGTATTCCCGTCAAGGTCGAGAAACAACAAATTATATTTATCTCCTTCAGGCAATGTGTTTTCAACGACATTATTCAGAAAAACAACAAGTGTTTTTTTATCATAAACTGATAGAGCGTATATATAGTAATCTAACTTAAACTCAGACAGAAAAGTCCCATCAATCTTATATGTTAGTATCTTTTTTAGATTATTACACCAAACAACAATTTCTTCACGGTACTTATTATATGTTACATCATCCGGCGAGTCAAACTCCTTTGCACCTCTTCCCGTTGTACCAATCTTAGTTATAAATTTACCCTTGGTATCAAATAGGAATATTGACTTTGAAACAGTTTTATCTACAACAATAAACCTATCATTTACAGGTATTATTTTATCAATAACCCCAATAACGCAATCGGGCGTGGTTTCTAATTTTATATAAGTTAAAGAATCGTAGATATTTGAAGCTTTACAAACATTGTTGCCGGTCAAATCAATTCCTATTTGGATTCCTTGCTTGACACTTTTGTTATAATAGTTTGGGCTCACATTATTTTTGCATGACCCTAATGATAAAAAAACGAGTAATGATATTAGACTAAGAATTCTGTTCATGACAAAAAATTAAAATTGAACCGTTACAACACTGTGGTTTAGGTTTATAGTTTATACTTAACTAAATAAATATCACTATCGGTAGAGTCTCTACATGTGCAATACATATACCGGTTGTCACTGGTTATAGAAATAGTATTGATATTTCTGTCCATTTTATAATTACACAACAATTCCCCATTCCAACCTATCTTAAAGATTTCTGACGATTGAAGTTCTTGTTTGGTGGAGAATTTACGGTTTACTCCCTTATAGATGATGTAGAGGTAATCATCTTTCTGGTCACATCCCCCATAAGACCGGAATTCATTATCTTGCATGAAGTTCACGTATGAAATTGGAGAATTATTGCTTTTAATTAATTCATATTTTACATTGAAATTATCCGGACCGTGTAAGGTTTTTAATAGCTCCAGGGAATCATTGAAAATTTGAATAATATCTTGGTGAGCGCTTGCCAGCCATAATTGCTTATTCTTTGGATTCATAATCAAATGAGCATTATTTACAGCCCATACCAAAAATTTATTATAGTCCTCACTTTCATCAGAATTTGTATTATCACTTTTTAAAATTGAATATCTTTTTACAGCTGGAACATGGTTTGAAAATGTAGAATCATTAATATACCATTTATTATATCCAAAATACGATATAGAGTCAGGAAAGCACACTTCGCTATAAGGGTGTATTTCAGGGTTATACCTAAAACTGTTTGTGACATACAGCTTTTTATGTTCTAAGGTAGAATCTAAATCTATTGTGTATATTTTCCGTTGATCTCTTATGTAGAAAAATGTTTGATCGTTTGATGGGACATAAATATCGCATGACAGAAACTCTCCGGGGCCATTACCTTTCAGTGCTAATTTAAGAATACGCTCTCTGGTATTCAGCGAGAAAATTTCAATGAAATACGGAGATTTACCGCTATTGCTTATTAGTAGGATGCTATCTTTCATAACGTGATAAGCCTTCGCGTATTTAATATCACTTAGAATAATTGTCTCAGGAGTACTCAAATTAACCGTAGTTTTAAAATCTGCTCTGGTAAAATGAATGTATTTCTCACCATTATTTTGTGTGCAGCTTGACAATACGATGATTAAGCATACAAATAAAAATGAGCTCAATTTTTTCATAATTAAATATTTACTAAATATGTCAAGAAATAAATGCTCTTTCAAAGTGAAAAATTTCATTTATTCCACAACACTATTACTACTTAAGAGTCATAACCACCACCACACTATTGCCCTCAGGGTCAATTCTCTCCAATGATTCCGGATGTTTCAGCTTGCCTTTGAAGTTGCTGTCCGCTTTGGCAAAATCTGTCGGTTCTGCCAGAAAAATGAGCTTATTCCCGTCCAGATATTGTAAGGAGTATGAGAGAAAAGCATTTTCATTTTCAAAATCTATCCATCGGATTATATCAGATTGCTTCTGTTTTAAAACATACAGGCATCTTTGGCGGGAAAAAGAGAAGGTTTCAAATATCTCAATTATATAATAAGTGTCACTTTCATAATATTTCAATATCCCAGTATATGGAAGTTTGAATAGTTTATGTAGGGCTTCTCTGCTACCATTAGATTCCAAATACTCATTTTTATATTTCGATTTATTTCCGAAATTAATTGACAGCCTTGGTGATAATCCTTTAGTGGCACTATACTGATATATCGTATCAATATAGAACTCCCTTAACATAATCTCGTCGCCATATTTTGTAAATACACTTCTCTGCTCGAAGAAACTGCACGCCTTTGTCTTTTTGGGAAGGAACGCATCTATCTCTTTCCCTTCCTTGTCCAGAACAACCAGGCGCTCATCCCTAATCTTATTATTCAGGTTTAGATAGACAAGATATCTGTTGTCACTGTATTTATATACCTGCTTAAATGCAGTATAGGGAACCGGCGTTTTGGCAATGAACTCCCCATTTGTCTTGAAATAGTGTATATATTTATCCCTGTCGGTTACTACACACAATGTGTCAGAGTTGATAAAGAAATTAGTTGGACAAAAATACTCACCGGGTCCATTACCGGCATCTCCAATTAATCCTACATATCTTCCATCGGAGCTGAACTTTATCACTACCCCTGCCTTTGGTGCAAACCCTTGATATTGCAATCTCATGTTAAGGACATAAAAGGAGGTGTCGTGGGGTATCAGGATAGCCTCGTTAGTCAGATATGAGTCAGAACAGCTGTCAAGTTGGATCAACTCTATGCTGTCTACAAAGTCTGAGAAGAAGAGGGACTGGTCGGATGGTTCCTCATAGTTAATGGTCTCACAATCAACCTTGGCATTCTTACAAGAGAAAACAGGAAGCAATAATAACAAAATTAGATAAAATCTACTTTTCATAAAGCGAATATTTAGCAATATATAAATCGGGGTCGTCGATAACCGCGTACAAGGTGCGCCCGTCGGGAGATACTGCGTAAACTATAAAGTACTTGTCCATGACATAGCTCCTTACGAATTCTCCCTTCAGGTTAAACACTAATATGTATGTGTGATTTGTTTTCCTTCCCGTTTTATCCTCTTTTATCCATTCTCCTTTTGTAAGTCCATGGGAACACAGGTAAATGCATTGGTTTCTAATAATTGGTCCGCTGAACCCACTGAGCTGTTCATTATCTATCTTAATCCAACTGTTTGTTAATTTATATTTGGGTTTGAATATCATCTTCTCCCATACCTTCGACAGCTTATTGTCCTTAATTGAATAGAGACTTAGATGTGGGAGCTGAGAACAAGAAGCAACCATATATTGCTTGTCAAGGGACAAATCCATGTTTGTATTAAAGTAGTGGACTTTATAATCAATGCTCTTGTCATTGATTATTTTATAGGGAAGCTTACTGAGATATCTGCCATTTGTGTCTACGATTCCTATCGACTGGTCCGGGCAAAAGTCCAACGCTGCAAATGTAGTGTCGGTTATTGCATCCAAAGTCTGGAGAGTCAGCTTTATATTGGACATGCTCCTCTTCTTTACTATACTATCAGTTATCGCAAACATTTCCAACCTGCTTAGATTATAATCCCAGACAAAATAGGAGCCGCTGTCATAGTTATAAGACATTCCTGATGGGTTTATCAGCTCGTCCGGACCCCGACCAATCCGTCCTGCAGAGGCAAGCCTCTTCCCTGTAGTGGTATCGATAAGTTGAATGACATACTTGTCTATTTGAGTATTCAAAATTAACCCTTTTGGTGTATGATATATACGGGATATAACATTATTGGTCATCAGGGGCTCGGGCAGGATAGTGGCCCTCAGGGTATCAGTTACTCCAAAAACATCGGAGGGGTTAAGGTATTTATGGCTCTCCTGCTTGCAGGCGATTAATGTCACCAACAATAAACAGATATTAACAAATTGTTTTCTCATGTTTCAATTTTTAAATTCGATATATTTTGAACGAAATATTGACTCTACCTCACAATTTGCAGGCAAAAAACCGCTTTAATCTGTCTGAAAGGCTTTGAATGAAAATGCAGGAATTGCTTGCACAATTCATTAAATTCCAGCCAGTTTCGGGAGTGAATTTATAAATATATCTTTATATATAAAAATATATTTATCTATTAGTCAGTTTTTTCTTGCTTGGTATTCATAAAATTACAACGATATAATTACACTTTTTATAAAAAAGCATCTTACGACCCTTTATT
>JAYFOS010000019.1:0-92162 GCA_034928745.1 Rikenellaceae bacterium | reverse complement strand
GTTTGCTCTGATTCATAATATCCTTTTATATATCGGATACTATATTACAATTTCAAATCGACACGTTAAAATTATCGCTATATGTTATTAATAATTAATTTATTATGCGGTTTTAAAAATATTTTAAGTGGACACTGATGAGTAAAGATATTATATTTTTTAAATAATGATATTATTTTTGCAATACACCGTTAAAAATAAAAAAATGGATAAGAAACTACAAAAAATCATGATCAACTTACAAAGAGTTGAACTGACAGAACACCATATTTACATGAGACTTGCCGAACGAAGCAAAGATCCAAAAAATGCCGCCATCCTCAGAAAGATAGGGCAACAAGAGAAGGGGCACTCTCTATATTGGCAGAAAAAGACAGGAGTTGATGTAAAACCGGACAGGTGGACAATATGGAAAAGAGTCCTTCTGGCAACACTTTTGGGCCCTACTTTTGTCCTTAAACTCATGGAAAAGAGAGAGGGTACCGGTTCTAAAGTATATAAAGATCTGTCCAGCGTATATCCGGAAACCCTGCAATTTGCTGAAGAGGAAAAGGTTCATGAAAAGGAGATTCTGGATATGATTCATGAAGAGAAACTTCAATATATCGGTTCAATAGTTCTCGGGTTGAATGATGCACTGGTGGAACTTACAGGGGCACTTGCCGGCTTTACCCTGGCACTTGGTGAGACAAAGATAATTTCACTTGCAGGTCTGGTAACCGGTATCTCTGCAGCTCTCTCAATGGCAGCCTCAGACTACCTTTCATCAAAAGCTGAAGGGGATTCCAAAGCCGGCAAATCGGCAATTTATACAGGTGTTGCCTACCTGGTGACAGTTATATTGCTAATCCTGCCATTTCTCTTGCTTACCAGCAAATTCATGGCTCTCGGAATCACACTCGCAACAGTGGTACTCATAATTTTTTGTTTCAATTATTACATCTCCGTTGCGAAAGATCTGAATTTCAAGGCAAGATTCCTTGAGATGACATTCATCAGCCTTGGTGTTGCCACATTCTCATTCTTTGTGGGTTATCTCCTGAAATCCGTATTGGGAGTGGATGCATAGCCCGCCTTTCACTTCGAAAGCCTCCCCTATGTTGTTTCAGAATAATTTCTAACTTTGTTTCGCAACGAAAAGAATGCTTGTTGTATTTATAATTATTCTGAAATGAAAAAAGTTTCGATTCTATTAGCAATATTCTTTGCCGTGGCTGCTGTAACAGCCAACGCCCAGACATTCAACCATAAGGTGATTGAGAGTTTTAATCCATCAACCGTCAGGGGCGTTTATGAAATAATCAGACACGTACCTTTGACTGAGGCAAAACAGATTGCTCTTGCCCGGGCAATAGAGCAGGAAGACTCTCTTTTTGCAGATTTACTGAAGAAAGAACAGGTATTGGGAACTAAAAATCAGAAAGTACTGAACGAACTTCGTAAAAAAAATCTGCAAACCATACTCTCCGAAGAGGAGCTGGACCAGTATTACAGAGGAATTAGTGACACTGAAGCTGAGGCTCTTGCAGTAACAGCAAGAGATAAAATCAATCCGCAGATAAATGGCGGTTATCAGGACGGAAAATTCATTTATGCCTCTTTTTATAAGATTTATCTCGAAAGCAAGGTGGCAGAGCTTAAATATGCTGATGACCCGGCCAGACTCAAGGCTGCTCTTAGAAAAATAAGAGAGGATGAGTTCAAGGTCCTGCTCGATAAAAGCGGAATAGTAGCAACTGATGAGCTTAAGGGCTCCCGTGCATGGACATTCAAGCCAAACACTCCTGTCAGATAATCAAATCTAAAAGTGCAAAACGATGAATAAATCTATAATCAAGAAATCTTTTCTTAGTGCCGGAACAATAGCCCTTGCCGGCTCTCTGCTTCCCGGAAACTGCCATGCACAGCAACCTAAGAAACCGAACATCCTCTTTATTGCAATTGATGATTTAAGGCCGGTCATTTCCGTATACGGAGACAAGAGTGCACACACTCCTAACTTTGACAGACTTGCAGAATACGGGGTGACATTCATGAATAACTATTGCCAACAGGCTCTCAGCGGACCTACAAGAGCAAGCCTTCTCACAGGACTCCGCCCCGACCAGATAGGATGTTGGACTCTTCAGGGGAATTTCAGGGTCAATAATCCGTCTGCCATAACCCTCCCGGAGCACTTTAAAAACAACGGTTATGAAACTGTTGGTATCGGGAAGGTTTACCATCCGCTGGACAACAAAAAATACAGAAACGATCCTCAGTCGTGGAGTGTTCCATACATACAGCCTGCAGCACCAACCTATATGATAGCTAAGGGCAGAAAGGCAACCGAATGTGCCGACGTTCCTGACAACGCTTACGCTGACGGCCTTATAGCCGAAGCAGGAGTAGAAAACATAAAAAAGATGGCAAAGTCTGAAAAGCCTTTTTTCCTTGCTGTCGGTTTCAAAAAGCCTCATGCTCCATACGTTGCCCCCAAAAAATACTGGGATAT
Organism: Rikenellaceae bacterium; assembly: GCA_034928745.1. Taxonomy (GTDB): domain Bacteria; phylum Bacteroidota; class Bacteroidia; order Bacteroidales; family UBA932; genus Bact-08. The sequence goes on along the minus strand of JAYFOS010000019.1, from coordinate 89,668 downwards.
GTACAATCGTGACAAGCTCCCTCTAGCTGAGTTCCAAGAGATGACCTCAGATCCTGTCCTCTACGCCTACCACCCCTCAAACGAGCTTAAGGTATATTCTGACATCCCTTCATTTCAAAGCTATGAGGACACAAAGCATCTGGATGAGGCGACACAACGAAGGATAATCCACGCATATTACGCCTGCGTCTCCTATATCGATGCTCAGATAGGAAAACTTCTTGACGAACTTGAGAGACAGGGAATAGTCGATAAAACCATAATCGTTCTCTGGAGCGATCACGGATATCACCTGGGAGACCATGGGCTGTGGAATAAACTAACAAACTTTGAGGGCTCTACAAGGACTGCCTTTATGATTTGCGCCCCCGGGATGAAGAGAGGCGTGAAGAGCTCCTCAATAAGTGAATATGTTGACATTTACCCGACTCTGTGCGAACTTGCAGGTTTTAACCCGGTATCATACCTTGATGGTAAAAGCCTTGTACCCATTTTAAAGAATCCGACAGCCAAAGTAAAAGAGTATGCCTTTGGTCAGTTTCACAGAGGAAACATACAGGGATACTCATGTAGGGATAAACGTTACCGTCTTGTTGAGTGGGTAAAGGATTTCAGGACATACATCCCTTTCAGCGGCAAGGAGGTAGTGGGCATCGAACTTTATGACTACACTTCAGACCCCCTTGAGACACGCAACGAAGCAAACAACCCTAAATATCAGAAAATTCTGAAAAGGATGGAGGCTGAGTTACACAGGTTCTATTCAAGTCAATACGAGATAAGCAAGAATTACAAAATCGCCTCCAAATTTCCTATCGGAGCACCCCATGAGGATGATGGAGAGTAACAAGAAAACAATAACTATGGAATATGCGGCAAGGAATACAAATCCTTCCGCCTTCTCTGCCATGGTAAAGCCGGCAGGCTCGCTGTGCAATCTTGATTGTCAATACTGCTACTATCTTGACAAATCATTACAGTATGACGGCAGACAGCCTTTGATGAGTCTGGAGCTTCTTGAGAGATTTGTAAGTCAATACATTGAAGCGAACGATGTGCCGATTGTAACCTTTCTATGGCATGGAGGAGAACCCCTGATGCAAGGTATCGGTTTTTACAAAAGCGCACTTGCATTGCAGAACAAATATGCTTCAGGTAAAAAAATCGATAATATACTCCAGACTAATGGGACTTTACTCAACGAGGAGTGGTGCAAGTTCTTTGCAAAAAATCACTTTCTCATAGGAATATCCATAGACGGACCTCAAGATATACATGACTCCTTCCGGCTCAACAAGGCCGGGAAACCCACTTTTGAGAAGGTTATGAACGGGATTGCTCTTTTAAAAAAATATAAGGTCGAGTTCAACACTCTATCGGTTGTAAACAAGCTATCAGAAGGAAGAGGCGGAGAGATATACCACTTTCTGAAAAATATAGGAAGCCATTATATGCAATTTCTTCCGGCTGTAGAACATATTGTAGAGATTCCCGGCAGAAAGAGGGCTGTTATTGTTCCTCCGGAGCACGAGGGTGCGCAACAAGCCCCATGGAGTGTCTCAGCAAAGGGATACGGTGAGTTCCTCAATGATATATTCGATATATGGGTAAGAAACGACGTCGGACAATACTTTGTACAGATTTTTGATTCCACTCTTGCCCAGTATTGCGGAGTCCAACCTGGGCTATGTAGCATGAATGAGACCTGTGGAGAAGCTTTGATAGTTGAACACAACGGTGATGTATACCCTTGTGACCACTTTGTTTATCCTGAGTATAAACTTGGGAACATTTCTGAAAAGAGTCTCAGGGAGATTTATCTCAATCAAAAAAGGTTTGACTTCGGGATGGACAAGCGCAGTACACTTCCGAGAGAGTGCCTGAACTGTGAGTATTACACCTTATGCAGAGGCGAGTGTCCAAAACACCGGTTCGAAGCAATTTCAGCAGACGAGGGCAAAAGGAATGCCCTTTGTGATGGATTCAAGCTCTTCTTTAAACATACAAGGCCATCTATGAAATATCTGAGGGATCTTCTGGCTGCCGGGAGGCCTGCCTATGATGTAATTCCTTGGGCAAGAACAAATTTCTGACCGACAATCAATATTTTTAAGTAACTTTGCAATTAATAATGCAAATGACATGAAGATAAGACATGTGATTGTCACAGCTTTGTCTTTAATTATATGGGGTCTATCATACGGACAAGAGTGGTCCGTAAAAGATATAGGAATCGGAATACTTGATACATCTGAATATGACAAGGAGTTAAGAATTGTCAAAAAAGGGGTCAAGTGGTCTGAGAAGGAGATATATAACCTAAGACTCTCACCCGGGACAGAAAAGGTGTTTGCAACATGGGTAGCCGGACCGCCTACGAAAGATTTCCTTAACGAGAATGGGTTGCCTGCCTGGATGTGTGAGTATGTAATCACATATCCTGATAAAAGCATACAGAAATTCGGTCCGTTTGGCTTCTACGAGTCAGGATTCAGCACAATGATTATAAATCCGAGCCTCAAACTGCTTGGAAAATGGAAAATTGAGTACTTCATTGTTCACCGCGACACTAATGACCGCCGCTTAATAGGCACCCGCCTTTTTACTCTTTCAGAATAACAGAAATAAACTGTATTTCATTCATTACCCAACTTTTTCATCATCTCTTCCATAATTAATAAATTTGGATGTTGACCATTTTTTTCATATATTTATTCTAACGTACTTGATGTCATTTAAACACACATATATATGAAAACTCTTACTCTAAACGTCAAGCCAAAAGAATTTGAAGAGATTGTTGCGGGAAAGAAGAGGATTGTGACACGTGATATCAAGCCATCCAACTCCTCTAAATATATTGGGTTTGAAGACTTGATATCCCACACGAAGTATACAGAATGGAACTCAATACCTGATGGTACTCGTGACGTCTATGTCCAACCCATCAAATATGACTCAATCATTCTTAAGCCCTCAACATATGAGGGAGAGAACAAGCCATCTTACCACGTTGAGGTTAAAGAGGCAGAGGTACTGTTTCTGATGGATGATAATGAGACTCAGATCTTTAAAATCGAAAAGGGGCAGGAATATCCGGCAATGTGTATCGACTACTTCCTGGGCTCTTCAATTCAGGAATAAACGAGAACCCCGCCTAAAAAAAGCGGGGTTCTGTCATTTTTAGTTTTGCCTGCGTTCTATGCGTGGCTTTTTTCTTCTCGTTTTGCCATCTTGGCTGCGCGTTTCTCCTTAAGAGTCATCTTTGGCTCTTTTTTGGAAGATTTTTCTTTAGGTTCTTTTTCTTTTGACATAACCATACAGTTTAATTGTCGAAGTAAAGTTACAACATTAATCGTGCCGTTGTCACCTGAAATCAACGAAGCTGTCAAGGTTGTCGAATAGACAACCAATTGGTTATTATCTGTTCCCCACAATCACTCATAATAGACTCCGGATGAAATTGTAAGCCAAAGAGGGGTAGTTGCTCATGAAATATTGACATAACAACACCTCTCTCAGATAAAGATCCAATAATCAATTCTCCCGGCAGGGACTCTGAATCGACAGACCATGAATGGTATAAACCCACATATCCCTGTACATTTCCGACAATAGGGTCTCTTTTATCAATAATCTTCAAAAGAGCTCTATGACCATGCATGGGACTCTTTTGATTAATAAGCCTTGCTCCAAAATGAGAAGCTATTGCCTGGTGGCCAAGGCAAATTCCCAAAACGGAATGAGTATGACACACCATATTAATTAACTGAGGCATGTCTCCAGCCTCTGATGGCAAACCCGGCCCTGGTGAAAGTATTATATGACTGTAATCCCCAAGAGAATTAAATGGAATATTATCATTTGCCACAATATCAATTCTGCAAGCAGAGCACCTTTTCACAAGGTGGCATATATTATATACAAATGAGTCTTTGTTATCTACAAGAAGTATTCTCATCATTTAACAAAATTATATAATATGGCTACATTTACCAGAAAAAATTTATGTACATCCCGGCAGACAAAGTGAGACAATACATGAACAAGTCAGGGCATCTCTCACGACCCTTTCTGTTTGCTGTGGATTTTGAAATGAAAAGAGGCCTTTTTATTGACAATCCGCTTACACAGCAAGAGGTGCTCTTTAGGATTGGCGGCGTATGCAACGACAGCAAAACACATCTTAGTAACGCACAAAAGGGCACACTCACTGTTAAAGATATTTTGTCTCTAAAAGATTATTCAATAAAATTTGAAACCATTATGAAAGGCATCAGGCGGGGAAACTCCTATCTTACCAACCTGACTGTAAAAAATGAAATAGATACAGAACTCTCCTTAACTAATATCTTCCGACATTCTGTATCTCCTTTCGGGATCTGTTGCAATAATGATTTTGTATGCTTCTCTCCTGAAAGGTTTGTAATGATTGAAAAAGGAATAATAACATCATGCCCTATGAAAGGGACTATAGACGCCTCCGTACCTGATGCTTCTGATGTAATTCTGCATAATTACAAAGAGATATGTGAGCACAACACAATTGTAGATCTGATTAGAAACGATCTTGGAAAAATATCCCGGGAAGTTTGGGTTGAAAGGTTCAGGTATATAGAAAAAATAGTAACCGACAGAAGAGAAATACTTCAAGTCAGTTCTGAGATAAAAGGAATCTTAGCGGCTAATTATGAGCAAAATTATGGTGACATAGTTTTCAACCTTCTTCCGGCAGGATCCGTGTCAGGTGCACCTAAATCGTCCACTTTAAAACTAATTTCAGAATCAGAAGGAGAAGAAAGAGGGTTTTATACCGGTGTGTTCGGGTATTTTAACGGATATTCTCTTGATTCCGCCGTTTTAATCAGGTTCATAGAAAGAGCTGAAGATGGGAGGATGTTTTACAGAAGCGGCGGCGGAGTTACAATAAACAGCACATGTACTGAAGAGTATGATGAGATTATGAAAAAGATCTATATACCAAAGGTTTAATATGAGATTTATAGAAACAATAAAAATCGAAAATGGCAGGATTGTAAATCTTGACCTTCATACTGAAAGGGCGTACAATACTGTTTACCATCATTTCCAAATAAAGCGTCTTTTTGATTTTGAATCTCTAATTCCAAAGGAAATAACCTATAACGAAGGGATATACAAACTCCGAATAATATATTCTTCAGATATAGAGACATTTTCCATTACGCCGTACGAGCCGAGAAGTGTGAAAAGTCTTAAAGTCGTAGATGGAAGTATGATCGAATATGGTTTCAAATACGAAGATCGTCATGCTTTAGAGAGCCTAAGGGCTCAAAGAGGTGAATGTGATGAGATATTGATTGTAAAGAATGGCTTTATAACTGACACTTCATATTCTAATATTCTATTCTCTGACGGGGAGAGAATTTTTACACCCACAACCTTTATTTTGAATGGCACAAAAAGAAGAGAGTTGCTCCTTTCCGGGTTGATACACGAGAAAGTGATGCGGATTGAGGATATTCATCTATATCGCACATGCTGGATGATAAATGCAATGCTTGACATTTCATGTACACCTCCTATTCCGTGTAACAATATTATAATACCCTAAATAATTTTATTTTTGGGGAATCAATGCTAGAATTCTGAGGGGAGAGCCACTTCCTCCCTTGATTTTCATAGGTGCAGCCACTACATAAAAACCAGTGGCCGGCAATTTTTCAAGGTTTGCAAGATTCTCGTACGCTGTAATATTGTTCCCGCAAAGAAACCTGTGAGCAAGGAACTCTTTTGACTGTCCATAATCAATGCTTGGTGTGTCGATTCCTACAGCTTTTATCTTCCTCTCTTTCACCAGCCATTCTGCTGCCTCCTGCGATAGACCCGGAAAATGAAGCTCTTCAACACCCTCCGGTCCACTTTTTGTTGTACCTGTATATTCCAGTTTGTCCCCCCAATACTTCCCGAATCCGGTTTTTATTAAAACAATGAAGCCTTCGGGTATCTTCCCGTTTTCAGACTCCCAAGTTCTGAAATCACCGGGCGGTATAAGATAGTCTCTATTCTCCCCCACTTTTGCCGAGATATCTACCAACACCCCTGCACCTGTCAGTTCTTCAACCGGGATCTGCTCAATAGATCGCCCTCCTTCAGCAAAATGAAGCGGTGCATCGAAATGTGTTCCGCCATGCTCTTCTGCTGCATATTTAAATGATGAGTAGAAGTACCCCTTGTCATTTATCCCGAATGCGACAGTATCATGGGTAAATGTCACATTTGTCGGCCAATATACCGTACTCTCTTCAAAATCCCATGTCAGGTCCACCCATCTGCCTTCCGAAAGCAGATCTGCAACATCCGTCTGTTTTGATGTACATGATACTGCAAAGGCCAGAAGAAATCCAAGAATGCATTTAGTTTTCATTTGCCTTAATTTTTAGGATAAGAACTAATATACAAACTTACTCATAATATTATCCTATCTTACATATAGTTTTTATCTTTATCAGACAAATAGAGACAATGACAGAGTGTATAATAAGATGCTTTCAGGAGGTAGCGGAAGAGAACATACCATATCTTTCTCAATGGTATATGGATATACCGGGGATCATAACCGATGTCGGCTATAATAAACTCAAAAGGTTACAAACCTTGCTTTACCGTGCAATATGCCAATTTGTAGAGAACTATGAAAAATATGAGTCGATTTTTTGCCTTGATCAGAAAGCAAAAAGGATAGTAGATATCTGCAAAGATGCAAAACCGTATTCATCAGGGCACAAATACCGGCCGGGGACATACAGACCCGATATTCTATTTGATACAAATGGTAACCAGAAAATTTGCGAGATTGGCGGCAGATTTCCTCTTAACGGCTACCTAGCTTCAGGTTTTTCTGAAATAATCGGAAAGGAGCTTTTCCAGAAAAAAAATAGTCAGCTGAAGATAAGAGATGAGTATGTTAAATTTCTCAAAGCGCTGTTTAATTACTGGAATCCTTCGGAAAACAACCTGCTGTTACCTGACAGGATAGTAGTTCTCAAAGGGTCAGATAAACCATGCGATATAAAATATTACATTCCGTTTTTTAAGAAATTGGGGATTGATGTTATCACACTCTCTCCTTGCGAATTCGATGCAAACCCGGAGATAGTCAAAGGTTCTGCCATTATTGACGAATTTAATCAAATGGAGATTGAATCCTTGAGCGAACACTCAATCGCTATACTCTCAGAATCTAATTCGCTGAATGATCTTAGGACTATTTTCCTGATTCACGATAAGAGATTCCTTGCCCTATTGAGTGATGATGAATTCCAAAGAGGATTTCTTGACAATTCAGAGAGAGAGTTCCTCCGTGGCTATCTGATTCCCACATACACATACCTTCAGGAAGATTTCATGGAAAAGGCCCGGCACGATAAGGACCAATGGCTTCTTAAACACTCTCTGTTGGGTAAAAGCGAGAAGGTGTACGCAGGAGTACACTGCAGTGCCGCTGAGTGGGAGGAGCTATACACCTCAGGAAGCGTAAGAGATATGGTTCTCCAGCCATATATAAAACAGATACAAGTGAATGGCTCAATAGGAGATGACAACTTCAGCGACTATGTTACAGGAACAATGCTTTGCCTTGACAACAATTTCTTCGGTGCCGGACTGTTCAGGACATCCTCGTTTGAGATAACCAACAGGAAGGATGACAGAAAAATTGCACAATGTTATTCAGAATCCTATATTTACAATGAAAAATACGATTTCATCATATAATATCGATGACAGAATTCAAAAAACTGACCAATCTAACAACCTGCTACGAACTCGAAAACTTCAAACCTATAACCATAAACGCCAAACTGCTTGACAATATCGGCATAGACTATCCTATTCCGGAAAATGTTAACTCAGCATTGGAAGAGGGCTCTGAATGGTATAAAAACCTCTTTGAAAACAAGCTTCTCAATCCCGCGACAAACTACAACCTTGTATTGACAGATCCGGAAAAAGAGCTGGAAATCCACAACTACACAGGCATCTGCCCTACAAACGTTCTAGAAGTATCTCCTGCAGAGGGTTCTTGTTCTGTCGGGTGTCAGTATTGTCTTGTAACTGACGGGAAACATCTCAAAAAAATAGATGTTTTCAGCAACTACCGTGAGAAACTGGCATCTTCACTGCAGAGAAACCGTCATAGAAACATTTTTTACTACTTCTCCCCAAAGACAGAAGCTTTTTCCGAACCGCTTCTATACAGTGGAGTTGCACACGAAATAATGAAGTGCTTCATTGAGCATTTCGAACTCTATCCTGACTCTTGTATCCGTATTTTCATCGCGACTAAAGCGGGATTGAAACACCTTGAATTCAAGCATGACGGCACTTCGGCCATTGAGCTTATCTCACGGATTGCTTCAAAAGTACAGGTTAACGGCAGCATAGGTATAATGCCGTCATATCTCAGAAATATATTAGAGCCTAATGCAGCAGGAATAGATGACAGGCTTGCAGCTCTCGAGAGGCTGCGCTCTTTAGGAGTGGCGTCTGAGTCGGTGCTGTGTCAACCGCTTTTTCTGCCATATTTAGACATGGATTCTGTAACTTCGTTTATTAAAAAATTAGCTGCAGCCGGTATAAAAAACATCAAACCGGAGTTTTTTACAGCCGATATACGCAATATAGTCCTTATCTCCCAGTATATAAACTATTTCGACCCAGAAAAACTGGGCGAATTTCTATATCCTTATCTGTTGGAAGGAAACCTCAACCACATAAAACAACGCTCAAGGCTTGCCCCCGACCGTAAAACTTGCGTGGCAAAATTAAAGATGATAGACGAGATAGCATGCGAGAATGGAATCTCCATAAGTATATGCAACTGGGTGAAAAGGGAACTGGGAAGTGTGGACAAATGGGTAAATCAGATAGACGGCAGGTCTTCAGCCAACGGATACAGATGCCTCGGATATCAAACATCTCTTTTCAGGCAATAATCCGGTTAAACGCATAAATGAACAGCATAAAAGATAGATCTGACCAAAAGATAAGAGTAAGCATCTGTTGTGCTGCATACAATCATGGCAAATATCTTGGAGAGTGTCTGGAAGGGTTTCTTATGCAAAAGACAAATTTTCAATATGAGATCCTTGTCCACAATGATGCCTCAACAGATGATACCGGTGAAATAATTGAAGAGTATTCACGAAAATATCCCGGAATCGTCCGTGAGATTCGGCAGGCTTCCAGCCAATACCAGGCAGGCAACAGAGCCATTGTGACAAAATTTCTTCTTCCGGTTGCAAAAGGCGATTTGATTGCCATTTGCGAGGGAGATGACTATTGGATTGATCCGGTAAAACTTCAAAAGCAGGTAGAGATTATGGACTCCGACCCCTCTCTGGCCGCCTCCATTCACTCAACAAGGGTAATAGACTTTCAAGGCAAGGTTTGTGACCATTTTAAACCGGCAAACCGTGAGAGATTGATTAACACACCTGAAATTATAAAATGGAGACACAACTTCTGCCACATAAGCTCTTTGGTATACAGAAAAGATCTCATGGAGACTTATCCGGAATACTGCACAAATTGCCATGTCGGAGATTTTCCTTTGATGTTGTGGTTGTCCCTGAAAGGGGGCATATACTATATTAACAGGGAGATGTCAACATACAGGAAATTTACTCCTCACTCCTGGACAGAGTTGTACAGGGATTGCCCTTTTGAAAAACGGATGGAGTTTGTGAATACAGAGATTGAGATGCTTAAAGGTATCGATGTGGAGAGTTGCCATAAATATGCAAAGTCAATAAGAAAAAAGAGCAACAGGCTTTTAATCTACGCATTGTGGAGGCACAGAAAAATAAAACAACTCAGAGAATCCGGGTACCTGAGAAAAATTTCAAGTATGCCATTTTACAAAAGTGTGAGGATACTTTTTATCATTCACATCTACTCAAGAATTAAGGAAATAGTCAACCATGAATAAAATCCTAAAAGTAACCACTCCGCTTCTTCCTCCCCTGGAAGAGTTTCAGGCCTCTCTCTCACAAATATGGAAAGCGAAACAAATAACAAATTATGGAGAGTTCCACTATAAACTGGAGGAGTCACTAAAGAGACATCTTAAAGTACAAGATTTGTCTCTCTTCACAAACGGAACCATTGCTTTGATTAGTGCCGTACAAGCCTTGGGATTGTCCGGAGAGGTCATTACGACACCTTACAGCTTTGTGGCATCAACACATATTCTAAAATGGATGGGTATCACTCCTGTTTTTGCCGATATTGAGCCTGAGTTCTGCACAATAGATCCTGACAGGATTGAAAAGGCAATTACAAAGAAGACTTCTGCAATACTGGCAGTGCACATATACGGGAATCCCTGTGAGACTGAAAAAATAGAATTAATTGCCCGCAAGCACGGACTTAAGGTAATCTATGACGCCGCTCATGCCTTCGGAGTTGAAAAAAAAGGAAAATCTTTACTGGATGAGGGCGATCTAACTGTAATGAGCTATCATGCCACAAAAGTATTCAACACCATAGAAGGAGGAGCGGTTATATCCCATGATAAAAGCCTCAGACAGAAGATCGACTATATCAAGAATTTCGGAATTGAAAATGAGACAGAAGTTGTCATGTGCGGTATTAACGGGAAGATGGATGAGTTAAGGTCTGCCTACGGGCTTATCTGCCTTGAGTATATAGAAGCTGCAATTGCTGAAAGAAAAAAAATTGCAGACAATTATAGGAAAGCTTTGGCTGATGTGGATGGAGTTAGCCTTATACGAGAACAAGATGGTGTAAAATTAAATTATGGATATTTTCCTGTATTCATTGACCAGAAGGTGTACGGAATCAGTCGTGACGAACTCTGCTCAAAACTCCTTGAGAAAAACATCATGTGCAGGAGATACTTTTACCCTTTGATTACAGAGTGTCCCGAATACAGGAACGAGTTCTCTGCAAAACCGACAAATCTCCCGGTAGCAAACATGAAAGCCTCACAAGTCATATGTCTTCCAATTCACCACGAACTTACAATTGAAGAGGCCGGGCAAGTGACAGATGTAATCCGAAATAAAGGTTGAGATTTACCTATACCAACCGGTACTCTTTGAGGAGCATCTTTGTCCTTTCCGCCCCAACATTCATTAGAATATCTATTATAGAAAGGTCTGGCACAAAGCCTTCATTAAGCTGGGGGTAAGAGATGTTATCTCTCTTTACAAATTCAAGTCTGACTCCGTTTTTATAAAAGAGCTCCTTACTATAGAGCTCTGTACCACCTATTGCATTCAAATAGTGATTTGCCTGTTCAATTTCACATATTGACAACACTCTCTTAACCATTGGCTTACAGTCATAATCCCCGGATTTTATTTCCTCCTCCACTTTCGCATATTTTTCACTTGAAAAAATAATCTCCGTTTTTATCTCAAGAATCCTGCAGATTTCAGAAATTGAGACCCTGTTCAGATGCGAGATGGTATCATATTCCTGCAACAGGATACTCTGTAATAAAAGGTATATCTCATTGAAATAATTTGCCTTGGAGTAATTTTGCTTTATTGTGGCAAGTATCTTTTTTCTCCAGTCTATATCATTGTATATCTGAATTTCATTTATCAGAGCCTTGTGAGAGTGCTTCTTAAGCGGTACTGTTATATAAGTGACCTCACCGTTATTTTTTAGCAGCCTGTTTCTGTTTACCCAGCCCTGTTTTATATATTGACAATTGTCATAAATCACCAGCTTGTCACTTGCTGCTATCAGCTGATAGTAGCCCAGATATGGAAAGAAATAGGACTGCATGATTCCAAGTGTCATGGGAATGAGGTTACCGGCACCGGTTATCTGATTATTCATTTACCCATTTATCAATTTTCAGAGGCTCTTTATTATTAAAAAACAGCCTCGTAATCTTATCAATGATATCGTGACCATATGCACTGTTGGTAAAATATACAAGCTGTGAGGAGTGGTGTCCGAACCTTCTCGGTATCAAGATAAAAAGTGCCTTGAAATTCCCGTTGTCCCCCCAGTGAAATATAATATTTCCAAGCTCGGGGTTTTTCTCAATACCGACACCAAGACCCCAAAAAACGAAGTTCTCACACTCACGCTTCCTGTTTTCATTTCTTATTGCCTGGACAAAAGGCCTGAACTGCTCTCTGTGAGTTCTTGGCTTAAGACCCTTCCCTGTAGCCAAAGCCGAAAGAAAACGGGAGTAGTCTTCTGCCGTAGTTCTAAGAGTATAAGCGGCATTTGCTCTTGGATGCCTCCCCTGCCCGTGATTCACCCCCTCTTTATTATAGCCACAAACTGCTGTCGAATCATATTCATCCATCCATTCATAGCTCGTATGAACCATACCGAGTGGCTTGAACACCTCAATTCTGGCTATCTCTTCCAACGATTTTCCCTTGATCTTCTCTACAGCCCTTTGCAAAAAAGAAAATGCCTCACCGGAATAACGAAAGCATGAATCCGGTCTGAATTTGAACTCTATATCGGATGTAGGCCACTCCTCAGAAGATGGTGAAGTTGACCAGTTAAACAATCCTGTAGTATGAGTAAGTACCATTCTGGCAGTAAGTATTTTTGCCCACTCTTTATTTTTAAACCGCTCTATTCCCGTGTATAAATACAATGGTCTGTCCAAATCTATCTCTTTGCGGTCATACATCCTCAGCACAATGTATGCAAAAACAGGCTTGCTTAGGGATGCCGCCTGAAAAACAGAGGCCCTTGATGAGGACTCCTTCATGAAACCAAACTGTGATGATTCAAATGATATCTCTTTTTTACCGTGCTTGTAAACAACCTGTATCAGGGGTATATCTGCCTCCTTTGCAATTATCCTGGATTTTTCCTTAATTGAGAAAGCTTGGTGTGTAACAGAGTCAGCTCCGTTTAATGATATCATAAGCGAACAGATGAGAATAGTTAGCATTGTCTAAATTACTAAATAATTTTGAATCTTCACATTAACAAATATCGAATATTTTTTTAATCTTTGAATTATCTTAAGCTTAAATAATAAAACATGAAAAACAATATAGCCATTATTGCCCTATCTGCTGTTATGCTTATCTTCTCAGGATGTGAGAAGGATCATCTCGATCCTGATACTCCAGAACCCCAAGTATATGAACCCGCTAAAAAAGTAGAAGGCAGAGTTGCCGTGGCTTATGTAACCTACTGGGGAACCGCCGTTCCTGACGCACGTTTACTCACACATATCAACTACGCTTTCGCCGAACTATACGTTGAAAATGGAGCTTACAAAGGATTTAAACTTCAGGGAAAAGAGGAGCGTTTCAGGCAGATAGTCGCACTAAAGAACCAATATCCCGACCTCAAGATACTCATCTCTTTCATCCACACAGTAGATAACCCTGACAATTCGCAAGGTGGAGGATTTTCTGCCCTGTCAAAATCGGATCAGTACAGAAAAGCCTTTGCACAGGATTGCCTCGATTTCATAAACAGATGGGGAATTGACGGTGTTGACATTGACTGGGAGTTCCCCGGGCTTTCATGGAGTGGTCACGCTTGCGACCCGGCTGTGGACACAGACAATTATACTCTATTGATGAAACAACTGCGTGAAACACTTGGCAACAACCTCCTCCTGACATACGCAGGCTATGTTAAGGACCGGCAGATTACAGCATCCGGAGGTTCGAGATATATCGATGTAGCTGCTGTTGCTCCATACACTGACTGGGTAAACATAATGACCTACAATATGGATACAGCCCCACACCACCATTCTGCCCTTAAAGATGCAACTGCATATTGGGATTGTGAAAGGGCTGTCAACGCATATCTGAGCAAGGGGGTACCTGCAAATAAGCTTGTGCTCGGAATACCTTTCTATGGCTCCCACTCATACTCTGAAAAACCAACATCTTTGAACTACAATTCAATCATCAAGCTAGACAGTAATATATACAAGATAGATAACTGGGATAACGCGGCAAGTGTCCCGTATGTAACTAAAAACGGTATCTTCTTCTGCGGTTATGACAACGAAAAGAGCATCTCATTAAAAGGAGTATGGATGCTTAATCGTGGCATGAAAGGCATGATGTACTGGAGCTATGACGCAGATGATGCAGCAGGCACCTTGAGAAAAGCAGTGTGGGAGGCCACTATGAAGAGGTAGTTAATCAATATCCTGACAGTGCTGCACCTAATGCAGTTGCATATTCAGCATCTGCAGGAAAGACGAATTTCACATTGTACATAACTGAAATTTCATCCAGAATTCTTTTTCCTATCCTGTTCTTACTTCCGTTGCCGGTTACCAGAATTGTATCCTTATTTCGGCTCTTAGCGGCAAACATAGATATAACCCCTATAACCTGGTAAACCATATTTATTATCCCAAGTGCTATATCCTCCTTTTCAGCTGTATCGAGCATCTTTCCAAAGTTGGCAGCTGTCGCCTTTCTGTCAAGAAAACTTATGTCAAGGTCTGAAATGTCCTCTATTAAAAGATCAACTTGAGTAAGATCTCCGTGATCTGCAAGGGTTAGTATATTGTCGAAGGTTTGTGTCTTAATCAGCTCTTTTGCCAAACCGGTGATGGTCCCTCCTCCAACGCCTGTCCCACCCAGGTGGGTGATTTTATCCTTGGTAGCTTCAATTACAGAAGTACCTGTTCCAATGTTTGCTATAATTACGTTGTCCCTGCCTGAAAGAAACATTCCCCCTATTCCTATAGCCTTAATCTCCTCTATCTTATGTGTGGGGATACCGAAAATTTCGGTATTAATCTTCAAAGCACCAGCTCCGGTTATAATTATCTTTTCAACATCGGAGATATGCGCATTGCTCTCCATAATCATTTTTCCGAAAGCTCCAGTCGCAGAAGTAACTGCATCAAAAGCCTTTGTCTTGACAGTCTTTATGACCATTCCATCTTGTACCGCTACAGCTTTGGTTGTAGTGCTGCCGATATCTATTCCTATAATCATTGTAATACCCTTTCTCGATTATAATAATTTTCAAATGTACTCTCTTTTTAAAAAATAAACGATATCATATCTCCTTTATCTGAATTTAAAACTAGTATGTAGTGTTTTGATGGCCTATTTAACCCCATTTATAGAATTTAAAAAGCTTTTGAATTTCCTTAAATAAACACTACAATACTTACATGAAATGTAAAGCTTATCACTACATATATTTTATATCTAATTGTATTTTTGTATATTACATATTATTTTAACACTCACATTTTAACAATAAAATATCAGTTTTAATATTTTAAACACACAGTAATCTATTTTATATAAATTTGAAAACCTTAGAAATCTAGAGAGTTATGAGTATTTTTAAAATTAGCCAGACAAACCAGACCATAAAGAATATTGACAAGTTCTTTGATATAATAGATAAAGGCCTGCTTGTGTTCAAAGAGGGTATGAGGAATTACCTATATGGCAACCTTACACTCTTCGAAGAAAATCTGTCTGAAATGGCAAAACTGGAAAGTGAGGCAAACTATCTCAGGAGAGAGATTGTAGCCTCCGTTCATACAATGTCATTCATGGCTCAGATGAGAGGGGACATCCTTAAATTGTTAGAACGGATGGATAATATTGTCGATCTGCTAAACAACAGCCTTTCACAATTGGATATTGAGATACCTCATATCCCGGCAGAACTTGATCCGGAGTTTATTAAACTCACAGAGTTATCAACTCTTGCAGTCGAGTGTGTCATCCCGGCAGCCCGAGCATACTTCAGGAAACCGGATTCTATTCCGGAAAAGATAAACAGAGTCTATTTCTATGAAGAGGAGACTGAGAGGCAGTCAAAGACGATTAAAAAAAAGGTGTTTCATGATATGCCCCAATTGAAGTTGAGCGAAAAGTTTCACCTGAGATATTTTGCCTTGCATATAGAGACCCTTTCAGAATCAGCAGAGAAGGCAGCCGACTTGCTTTCAATTATGGCTTTAAAACGTAATTTCTGACAATAAAGGGACATTAAAATGATTCTCGAGATTATATTCATAGTCCTACTTATAGGTATATGGCTCTCAATAAGAGAGATGCCCGTAATCCTGGGACCGGCAGTATCTTCGAACGTTATAAGGAGTATATACATTCCTGTAGTAATATTATTGTCAATGCTTCCGGCATTATTTTTTACTGACGGGATAGTATTTAGTATAAAAAGTGCTTTTCCTGTCGACACTCCTTTCACTATACTCATTATCACACTCTCTGCATCCGTTGCAATGTGGGCTTTCTCCATATTCACAAAATGGAGCTCGTTTCTTTACGCCTTGGCAGGATCTGCTTTTGCATACAGCATTCACAGCGATTCTGTTGATATTGCATCAATATTCTCATGGCAAAGTGTCATCGCATGGTTTGCTGCACCGATTCTTTGTGGAGTTCTTGCTGTTCTGCTATTCTACGCCGTCAAATTTCTGACAAACAAGTCTAAGGTCCACCTTATCACTCTTAATTGGATTCTTAGAATATTGTACATCATATCCTTTGCTCTTGTAGTCTTCTCGTTCTCGATAAATAACGGATCAATGGTTATTGCCTTTACCGGGCCTGTAAGCAATCTTATAAAGATAAATCTGTCCGGGATAGTGCTTGGTGGAGAGGTACTTGTATGGATTCTTTTTGTCTTCCTCTGTGTTACTCTCTATTTCAAGCCGGTCAAAGACAGATCTATTGTCCTCTCTATGAAAATATTTGACATCAATACAGAGACAAGTGTGGTAATCATGTTTGCGGTATCTTTTGTTCTTCTTCTCTTTTCGAGCGCTGCGTTATGCTCAGTTCTTGGATTGGCGGCCACCCCGGTATCTCCGGTGCACCTGTCTCTGTCTGCTATTATCGGGATTGGATGTATCCACAAGAATGTAGGAATAGACAAAAGAGAGGTTGTGAAATCGGCAATATCCATAATTGCACTTCCTGCTTTTTCCTTTCTGATTACCAATATGATGTTGAGAATAATAAACATCAATGACAGCGCAAGAAGTTTTGACGTTACAACATTTGCAATTGCTTCTGTCCTCTTTCTTCTTATAGTTATCATCATATATTTCTATATATCAAGAAACCGTTCATCTGAAAGAGAGAAGTTAAAAAGAGCTGAAGAAAGAAATCAGTTCAACGAGATGCAGAAGGCAATCGTAGATATGGAGATCAAAGTCATCCAAAATGAAAATGCCAATCTGCACAAAAGGCTGGAAATTAAAAGAAAAGACCTTATAAACAACGCGTTATGGATTGGGCAACAAAGGGATTTTCTGGAAGATATCTATTCTGACATTCATGAGCTTAGAGGTTTGGATGAAATCACAACTATCAAGGAGGGAATCTTTTCCATAGAGAAAAAAATTATGGAAAAAAAGGCATTCTCTCACGAGATGAATGAACTATACTCCCAAGTAGAGATACTTCACAAAGATTACTCTGTCATTCTTCATGAGCGCTTCCCGGATCTTACAGAACAGGAGAGACGTCTGGCGACACTTCTCCGCCTCGGTTTCTCCACAAAAGAACTTGCCTCTATAATGAGCATCACTCCAAAGAGCGTTGAAGTATGTAGATACCGTTTACGAAAAAAACTGAATTTAAAAAGAGATGAGAATCTCATACAGTTTATCAAATCACTATAACCAAACAATATGAAAAGAGCATTAATTATCATCGTTGCCACTATGATTTACGTGGCAGGCTGGACCCAGGAAAAACCTCAGGAAGAGGTTAGATACAACCAATACGGGGTTAAGGTTGAAAGGAAGCCTCTGGGTGTTGAAGAGAGAAGCGGCATTCTCGTCTTCGAATCTAAGTCCCAGGACTACAGGCTCTGGTTTGATATCAGAGTACAGGCCGATGGAGCAACATTTTTCGGCGAGAACAAAGATTTTGATAAAATCGGTGATGGCGTTTCCATCAGAAGAGCAAGATTTGCTGTCAAGGGACAGATTACAAAAGATTGGTACGGTGAGTTGGACACAGACTTCGCAAACGGCTCTTTCGAGCTTAAAGATGCAATCCTTGTCTACACCGGACTAAGGAATTTTGAGTTCACAGTCGGCAACTTCAAGGAGGGTTTCTCAATGGAGTGCACAACAACTTCCCGTTATCTGGCTCTACTTGAAAGACCAATGGTAGTACAAACATTCGCCCCTTCAAGGCATCTTGGTCTTCAGGCTAAGTATAATAAAAAATGGCTTATGGCTGCAGGCGGCATACATTTTCAGGCAATTGAGGGACAGGAGACAAGAACATATGTCGAGGATAACAACAAGGATTACGGCAGAAGCAACGGAAATTCGTACACCGGGAAGCTTGTCATAATGCCTTTCTATGATAAGCAGAACTATGGACTACACTTCGGAGCAGCAGCTTCATACAGACTTCCTAAGTCAGACGTGGACCCTGCTGATTACAACGGATCAAGATACAGTACACGGAACGCGACATCAATAAACAGAAAAAAGTATCTCGACACTGACGTTATCGACGGTACAGATCATGATGTACTTTACGGAGTTGAGTTTGCCGGTTTCAGAAAAGGATTCAGATTCCAGTCTGAATATATAGGGAATGATACTTACATCAAGGAGAGCAGCACCCTCACCAACAAAGAGACAAAACATTTCAACGGTTGGTATGCACAAGCAGGAATCCTGCTATTTGGAGGAATCCAGCAATATAACATACAGGACGGAGAATTCACTCAACCTACACGCGGAAAATCATGGGGAGACATAGAGCTTGTAGGGCGTTACGACTACCTAAACCTGAATAGTAACGGCATTTTCGGAGGTTCAGGAGAGAACTACACATTTGGCATCAATTACTACATCAACCATTCTGTTAAAATGATGCTTAACTATATGTACAGCAACAATGACAGATATGCAAACGGTAAAGGAAAACTCTTTGTAGGATATGATGTGGACGGGAATCCCACAAAAGACCCTACAATGGTTTCAGATGCAAGCGGAAAGGCCGGAGTTGACTATCATATGCTTGGTATCAGGTTCGAGATCGACTTCTAATAAATCATAAGAGATAAAATAAAACAGAAATCATATGAAAAATATATTATTGGCAGCTTTAGCAGCAATCATTTTGCTTCCGGGCTGTGTAAAGGATGATCAGTATGAGGGTCCTGCAGTTATTGAGAAAATTACATTCAATCCATCTTCACCTATGGCCAACCAGGCTATAACTGTCACTTGTAAAATAACAGACCTCAACGGTGTTACAGGTGCTATTCTAAAATATAGTGTAAATTCAGGACAGCAACAATCGGTAACTATGACTGAAGGGAGTGAAAGAACTTATAGCGCGGTTATACCGGGACAGACTGACAATGCAGATATTAAGGTAGTTATAGAGGCAGACAACACCAAGGGGTTCAAAGCGATATCTGAAGAGAAAAGTATTAAGGTTGCCCCGCCGGTTCTTGTATATGTTAACGAGTGCGATCCTAATGCCAAATCTATGGAGCTATACAACGACATGACCTCTGCAGTTGACCTCTCAGGTTGGGTAATCAGAAAAGATGGTTCAACAGAGGCAAAGAACAACTGGACAATTCCTACAGGTGTGACAATTGCTGCAAAAGGTTACCTTGTCATAACCCAAGATCCTAACGGAGTAACAGGTTTCACTTTCGGAATGTCCGCCACAAAAGGTTTCAGTTATACATTGTTCGATGCAAACGGTGCCACAAGAGATTTCCTTGACAATCTCACAAATAAGATAACAGCCGGTGCAAGCCCTAATACTATCGGCAGATTAACAGACGGAGCTACACAGATCGTACTCTTCACTGTCGGATCAATGGGTAAATCAAACTCAACAGGAACACGTTAATCCTTAATATAAAGAGACAATGAGTAAAGAAAAGATGGAGATTGGAGCGATCTCCAAACCAAGATTTGAGTTCCGCACTTTCGGACAAGATTTCACAAAAGCGATAGAGCGGATGGCAAGATTGTCTGTCCCTGTTCCTGAGAAGGTATGGGAGAGACACAGTGACGAGATTTACATTATATCTCGCACCAATGACATAAACAACACAAAAATACGTGACGGTAAGATGGACATTAAAACCTATGTCCAGAGCGTTGATGGACTCGAACAATGGAATCCGCTGATGAAAGGAGAATTTCCGATTTCAGCAGAAATTTTAAAAAAAGAGGTATTCCCTGCCTTCATGGTAAAAATGCCTGAACTAACAAAGGAAACCTACACTTATGATGAGTTCATTGCAATAGTCAAGGCACATCCCGATCTTCAAGCGGTACGAGTCCACAAGCAGCGTTGGGGGTATATGGTTAATGATACCATCTGCGAAGCCGGAGCTGTAATCATAAATGGAGCTAAGGTCATGACCATAAACTCAGAGTCTACGGAACTTGATGACATCAAAAAAACAATTAATGATGTCGGACTGGAAGGAGTGGAGAACATTAACTACCTTCAGGCAATAAAAAGAGTGATAGGTATGTCGGACAAAAAACTAGCAAACGAATAGATTATGGCACAGGAAATAGAAAGAAAGTTCCTTGTAAAAGGGGATTTCAAGAATCTGGCAGTTAAAAGCACCCGTATTATCCAGGGCTACCTTAGCTCTATCCCTGAAAGGACTGTTAGAGTCAGAGTCAAGGGTGACAAAGGCTTTATAACCATTAAGGGCATCGGCAGCAGCTCAGGGGCAAGCAGGTTTGAGTGGGAAAAAGAGATCACTACCACTGAAGCTAATGAGCTCCTGGCATTATGCGAACCGGGTGTCATTGACAAGACCCGCTTCCTTGTTAAGGCCGGACCTCATACTTTCGAAGTAGACGAATTCTATGGCGAAAACGAGGGTCTTACCGTCGCAGAGGTTGAGCTCTCCTCCGAGGAGGAATCTTTTGAAAGGCCCGATTGGCTTGGCAAAGAGGTAACCGGCGATTCCCGGTATTACAACTCTATGTTGATGAAAAATCCCTATACCAAGTGGTAAATCAAAATAAATGACATAAAATGGAGTCAAAGGTGAATGTTTTTGATCCGCTCGACATGAGCAACTATAAGATAGAGAAGCTTCCGAAGCTTGAAAAATCCCCTTTTGAAAAGTGGATGGCCCGTTTTGGTTTTCCTCTGGCAGCCATAGCTTTTGTCGTTCTCTACTTTTTTGTTGACATTTCATTCCTCAACAACATCGACCCCTCCTCACTTGCCGATGATGCTGCCAAGCGTTTTGCGGCAATTGGTTCAAAGGAGTTCACACGGATTAACTATGCTATGTTGGCAATATTCGCTGCATCCATTGTATTGTGGATAACCGAACCTATTCCCAACTACCTCACCTCTTTGATTGTAATTCTTGCCATTGTACTTACAGGAGTCACTTCTGACAAGGTGGCCTACGCTCAGTTAGGTCACCCTGTCATGTGGCTCAATATCCTCTCTTTCATCCTGGCCAGTATGCTGGTCAAGACAAGTGTAGCCAAAAGATTTGCATTGTGGTTTGTACTGAAGTTCGGTAAAAACGCGACAATGGTTATTTTCAGTTTCATTGTAATCAATCTGGTCCTTTCTGCCTTCATCTCCGCCACTACAGCAAAGGCCGCAATATTGCTGCCGATCTTCATGGTTATTGCTGCTATTTATGGTGCAACAGGAGGTGAAAACAGAAATAATTTCGGCCGTAATCTTGTGCTTCAAAATCTTTTTCAGATTAACATAGGAGCAAGTGGATTTATTACCGGATCCGGGGCGAATCTTCTTGCAGGAGCACTGATTGCAGGAGCTATGGGGTGGAGTGCATTTAGTTTTCAGGACTGGTTTGTGGCTGCATTTCCGCTTTGTCTTATCTTAATTATTATTGGATGGTTCGTCGGTTTAAAAATAATTTTCCCTTTAAAGGAGAATGAAAAAAAGCCCTCTATTGAAGGAGGCATGGATAGACTGAAAGAGGAGCTCAAGGGAATGGGTAAAATGAAAATTGAGGAGTATAAGGCCATCGCAATTTTTGTCGGTGTCCTTGCTCTCTGGGCGACTGATAAGCAACATGGGATAAACCAAACAGCTGTTGCCTTCATAGGAGCCGTTGTTGCCTTACTTCCCGGCATCGGTATAGTTAAGTGGAATGATGTTGACATCCCTTGGCACCTCCTTCTGTTCTCCGCCGGAGCATATACTCTGGGAGCAGGCCTTGAGGCAACCGGATTACCTGCTACAATGGTTAGTGCACTTTTTGACAACCTTGGGATTGATGCAGGTACACCTTTCTGGATACTATATGTAATCCTTACTGCATCCATGATGTTTTCCGCCCTGTTTTTCCAGTCAAAAACAATGCGTGCACTTATTTTTGTACCTATTGCAATAGGTGTCGCTCAGAAATTCGGATATCCCATATTAAGTCTTGCATTTCCGGTAGCATTATTGTGTGAACACGTTTATGTCCTTCCTTTCAACAGTAAACCTGCTGCTTTGTTATATACGACAAACCACTACAGCTGGAGTGACACATTCAAGTTCGGAATGACTATGATGGTCATTAGCTGGTTGATGATACTTGTATGGGGTGAGACTGTTCTTCAATGGCTTGGATACACAAACGGATTGTTGTAATTTTAGATGTTTTAATAAGTGATGATAGATATTCAGGTAAATATTCACGACAAATTCTCACTTGAGTTTAAAGTTGGCTTTCATGCACGCAGAAAAGTCAAGAGTAATGATTTTGTAATGAATACCTGGATTTTCATACCTGACAGTCTTGACGTAAACTCCCTGACATATCCGAGGGAGCATTTTTATAGGGATGTAAGGGATAATATACGCCTTATAACCCCGATTTTTCTCATGCGTGATATTGCAAGAGGTGAGATGATTCCGTTAAAGCATCTTGAGGCATCTTTCCACAGAATTGCATCATATCCTTCAAGAAGTGCGAATGCTGATTATGAATATCAGATAAAGATGTTTGCAGCTATCTTCAAAAGCGCTCTCAGAGACCAGATAAAATATATATTCACTACTGCTCAAATTGAAGACAGAGGATTTTTATTTGACTCTCTGCTTGAAGATGTAAGTGAGACTCTTTCAAAATACAGGGCTCTCTCAAAGATTATCAAGACTCCTACAGTAACAAAAGAGAGTTACAACTACTTTGAGTTCGGGGATGAATTCATGTCCAACATAATAGATCAGCAAATGCTATCCCTTCTATCCAGACTGGAAACCAGGGACAAAGCATTTGCCGATGAGTATCGTGAAAAAATCATATCTCTAATAGAATATGAGAATAAATACAAGAAAGAACAAGGGTTTCCCACAGTCTCACTTGACAGCCCGGACAATAACAGAAGTCTTGTATTCCGTCGCGGAGTATTGAAAAAATTTGTAGAAAGTGACCTGTTTCTGACTGCCAGAAAGAAGAAAGACGGAGTTCTCGTTGAACAGGTATATCTAAGCATTGCTGCAGGAATTTCGATGATTTTTGCTACAGCGGTAGCTTTCTCATTTCAAAGGACATTCGGTAACCTTACCGTACCGTTGTTTGTCGCACTTGTAGTAAGCTATATGCTTAAGGACAGGATTAAGGAGCTCATGAGATATTACTTCGCTCACAAAAGAAAGGCTAAATATTTTGACAATAAGATTACTGTAAGCATTAAAGATAATATTGTAGGGTATAGCAAAGAGGGATTTGACTTTATTTCTGAGAAAAGAGTCCCTGCAGAGGTGTTGAAAATACGAAACCGTTCTGCAATGTTGGAAGCAGACAACAGATATACCAAAGAGAAGATAATACTATACCGTAAACTGCTGCAGATAGACCGCCCGAAGTTGGATGAAAGCAGCAAGTATTTCGTTGCCGGACTAAATGAAATCATAAGATTTAGCGTACAGTCCTACCTTAGTAAGATGGACAATCCCGAGACAACCCTCTATGCAACAAACGGCAAGGGACAACTGGAAGTCACCAGAGGTTCCAAAGTCTATTACCTTAACTTCATCATACAACTGAAATATCTTGACTTTGAATCTTTCAAGCGCTACCGAATCGCTTTTAACAGAAACGGCATAAAAGAGGTCGAGGAGATGATGTAATCAAAACATATAGTCCCACACAGGAAGTTGTACCGGTTGTTGGCTGAGAGCCTTTACAGCTTTAGTACTCAGATATTTTTTGTTGATCACCACTCTGAACATATACTCGCTGAACCACTCATCCGTCAAAGTGAGGTAACCGTTATGACCGGCTGAAACTCCCCAGCTATTTTCAAATTCCCACTTCAAGGGATTATCCTTATCATCTGTATCACAGGCAATTAATAGCATCGCATGTGATGATCCGCTTTGACGGGTAAGAATTCTTGCTTTCTTATCCATCTCTATTTTTATTCCGAACAGCTCCTCATAATTATAATTATTCATATCCAGAACCCCCCTGTTCTTATCAAGCTGCTTGCCTACGTCACAAGATGCATAGAGTGGTTCATTGTTCTTGATTGATGCAAGTGCCGCTATTTTTATCTCATCATTCGGCAGGTTAAGATAACACCAGTTGTAACCTTCTATTGTATTTCGGTAATTCTTTATCTCATAAACCTTGTAATAATCTCTTGTAGGATCATTCATTACCATGATAAAATTTCCGGGATTGTAATCTTCGGGGACTATGCCTTTGTAAAACTCCTTTGGAGTTGTTTTCAAAGACATTATAACTCCATCTTTGGTTTTGTACCGCCATGTGAACTCTGTAGGAGGCTCTCCCAGGCATATAGCCAGCACCTTGTAAACATCCTTCATAATTAGCAATTTCTCTGTTCTCATAAGATTCTTTGCAATAGCGACCTCTTTCTCCCTGACAGCTATCTCCCGGATCTTATATCCACCGGCACGTAACCTCTCACACAATAGCCCCACCATCTGACTTGTGTTATCTGAATGGGCTGTCTCCGGCATAACTTCCTGAGGCACCACACCATATTTTTGAGCCACATTATAGAATAGATTCCAGACACCTCCGTCATCGACAGGTGAGGAGAAGAACCTCACCACCTCCCTGTCATCCATATCTTTATATGCTGTTTCAATAATATTCTCAAGAAAGAGGTTGCTCTTTTCCAGAAGATCCCAGAACTGGTTAAAATTGTGGGAAAAATCAAATTCACTCAGTGAATACTTTTCCATAACAGACGGACGCAATGCATTCATAGATGTAAACATCCAACAACGTCCGGAGCTTTGTTGGTTGGTAATACCTTTCACATTCACCCTATATTTGAAATAGTGATCTACCTTACCTTGATTTTCTCGATTGAGTGTCTTGGATTTGAAGTCCTTGTCACTAGATACAAAATTTTGAATAGCCAAATTGCCCGGATTTTTGACAAAGGCAGACTTTATCTCCATCAGCTCTTTCTCTCCAAGTGTCTGAGAATAAGCAACTATTCCCATAACCATAAGAATAAAAAATAGAATCGTTTTTTTCATATAGATTGTTTTATCTTTTCACTATCCCAAAGTTAGAAGTTTTATCTTTGTAAGATAATACTCATAGAGTTTTATTATGGCAACAAACATTGATTATGTAGAATATGTATGTGACCAGTTGCATGAAGCCGGTCAAGTAAGATATAGAAAGATGTTCGGGGAGTACATGGTATATATTGATGATAAACCGATTGTCCTTGTATGTGACAATACCCCGTTTATTAAAATCACAGAGCACACAGAGCCTCTGATGCAGGGATCATCTACCGGATATCCATACCCTGGAGCCAAACTCCATTATCTGTTGGATATTGACAATATCAGTCTCCATCTTCCGGCTATCCTGAAGCTGAAAGAGGTGACTTCCGTACCTAAGCCAAAGAAGAGAAAGAGCTGACATTCCGCACCATAATCCTGATTTTCGAACAAAACTGCATATATAATTGTTAGTTGGGTTAAGTAAACCAAAATCCGACTTAACAATGTTTAAAGAATATGATCCACTAAAAAACAAGATATTCAGGGTAATGGATGATTCCGGCAAAATCATCAACCCAAAATGGATACCTGATATAAAAGTTGAGGAGATTGTCACTGCATACAAAAAAATGCTTTTTTCCAGAGTTGCAGATCTACAGATAGTCTCATACCAAAGGCAAGGAAGAATCTACACATATCCGCCAAATTACGGTCAAGAAGCCATAACGGGAGCTGCAGGTGCCGCAATTAGACAAAACGACTGGCTCGTACCAGCTTTCAGGGAGATAGGCACCATGATGGCCAAAGGGGTCTCTCTTAAAGAGATATTTCTATATTACATGGGGTATGAGGAGGGCTCAAATTTCAAGAATGCCTCACAAGTGTTGCCGGTCAGTGTACCTATCGCCTCTCAATTGCTTCATGCGGCAGGTATTGGCTACGCCATAAAATATAAAGATGAAAAAAAGGTTGTTTTTGCGTTTGTGGGAGATGGAGGGACATCAGAAGGAGACTTTCACGAAGCCCTGAATTTTGCAGGTGTGTGGAAAATACCGGTGATATTTATTATTCAGAATAATCAGTATGGCATTTCGACACCGGTAAAGATGCAGACAGCATCAACCTCTCTTGCAGTTAAATCTGTTGCATACGGGGTAAAGGGAATCCGGGTGGACGGCAATGATTTCCTTGCAATGTATCGTGCTCTTGACGAAAGTTCCAGGTTATGCCTTTCAGGAGACGGGCCTGTGCTTATTGAAGCTGTTACCTACAGAAAAGGAGCCCACACAACATCTGATGACCCCACAAAATACCGGAGCAAGGAGGAAGAACTTATGTGGGAAGAGCGGGACCCACTTAAAAGACTAAAGGCCTATCTTATCTCTAAGGATCTTTGGAGTGAGCAGGAAGAAGAAAAAATATTTCCTCAGTACAGAGAGGAGGTAGACAGACAATTCCTTGAAGCAGAGAACTTCGGCGAGTATAAAAAGGAAGATGTGTTTGTCCATCTCTATTCTGAGATGCCTGACGACCTGCTGGAGCAGAAAAATCAGTATGACCGATTCCTTCAATGGAAAGAGGGCAAATTAAACAATCAAAAAAAGTAGAAGAGGGCTATGAAGATAATGAATATGGTCAATGCAATAAATGATGCATTGGATATAAAACTCTCTGACGATAAAAGTGTTATCGTGTATGGAGAAGATGTAGGCGTTGAGGGAGGAGTCTTCAGAGTTACTGAAGGCCTTCAGCAAAAGCATGGTGTCACAAGAGTTTTCGACTCACCACTTGCAGAGTCCGGTATTGTAGGAACAGCCATAGGAATGGCGGTGGCAGGCTTAAGACCTGTCGTTGAAATGCAATTCTGCGGTTTTATATATCCTGCCTTCAACCAGATAATCAGTCATGCATCCAGAATGAGGAACAGATCCAGAGGAAAGTACGAGACTCCTATTGTTATAAGAATGCCATATGGTGGTGGCATTAATGCACTTGAACACCACAGTGAAAGTATGGAAGCTATATTCGGACACATTCCGGGTTTGAAAGTAGTTGTACCATCAACACCTCATGATGCCAAAGGGATGCTTATTTCCGCTATTGAGAGCAACGACACCATACTATTCATGGAGCCGAAAAGGATATACAGGGCCATCAAGCAGGAGGTTGCCGACGGCAAGTACACTATTCCTCTAGGAAAGGCAAGTGTTTTGTCTCAGGGAAATGACGTTACTATTGTTGCATACGGAGCAATGATAAGGGAGGTTCAAAGGGCAATGGTTATGGCCAAGGAGCAAGGAATAAGCGTTGAGCTGATTGATCTACGATCCATATATCCCATTGACAGAGAAACCATTGCTAAGTCAGTAAAAAAAACCGGAAGAATAATCACCGTTACTGAGGGGCCTCGGTCATTCGGTGTAGGATCAGAAATCAGTCAGATCGCAATTGAGGAGGCGTTTCTGAGTCTTGAAGCCCCACCTTCAAGGGTGTCCGGTTTTGATACGATTGTTCCTCTACCTAGAGGAGAATATCATTATATGCAGGATCCATACAAGATCCTTTATGAAATTGAAAGAATTGTAAAATATTGATATTATGAGATATATATTTAAATTTCCGGATATAGGAGAGGGGCTTGACGAAGGTACAATCGTAGAGTGGCACGTAGAGAAAGGCAGTACTGTTAAAATGGGTGATCCTCTGTGTACTATGGAGACAGACAAAGTTGTCACTGCCATACCATCCCCGAAAGATGGTGTTATTGCAGCTAAATTCGGCAAGACCGGAGAGGTTATACATGTCGGCGACGCTTTGGTGGAGATTGAAATTGCCGGTATATCGGGTGAAGCTGCCATAGAAGAGGCCAATAAGGTTGAGGCGGTTGATGAAGAGGGAGCCGGAGTTGTCGGGACGCTTGAAGTGGCCGGTAACAGTGTGGTTCTCTCAGCTAGCAGGGAAGGAGTAAAAGATGCAGAAAAAGGTATAAGCAACCCGGAAAAGAAAGCTCTTGCCACACCGGTAGCACGTGCCCTTGCAAAAGAGCTTGGAATAGATATAGACAAAGTAAAAGGGAGCGGTCCTGCAGGGCGCGTAACAAAAGAGGATGTTAACAATTTTGCGGTAGCCCCCCCGGAGAAAAATGAAAAATACCAGGTTGACAACAACGAAACCGTTGAAATTGAACAACTGTCGCAGATTCGCAAGAGCATTGCCAGACACATGACTCAAAGCAAACACAATGCGGCTCACATGACTCTATTTGAAGAGGTTGAAATTTCGGAGCTTGAACGGATAAGGAACAGATACAAGGAGACTCTTCAGAAGGATGGGGTGAAGCTCACCTATCTGTCATTTATTGTAAAAGCAGTTGCCTTGGCACTCGAAAAACACCGTTCACTGAATGCAGAGATGGATCTCGAAGGTGGAAAAATGATTTACAAAAAATATTACAACATAGGGATAGCAACTGATACCGAAAAGGGACTTGTAGTACCTGTAATAAGAAATGCAGACAGGCTCTCTGTAAGAGAAATTGCTTCAGAAATTGCGGCTCTTTCAGAAAAGGCAAGATCGGGGCAACTTACTATGGAGGATATGAAGGGTGGTACATTTACTATAACAAGCTACGGAAACATAGGAGGATTATTTGCTGTTCCTGTAATAAACTACCCTGAGGCCGGCATTCTCGGCGTAGGCAGAATTTCAAAGCAGCCTGTAGTGAAAGGTGAGGAGCTTGCCATAGGATTAGTCCTGCCTCTATCACTCAGCGTTGACCACAGGATTGCCGACGGAGGGGATACTGCACGGTTCATGAATACCGTCATGGCCTACCTTGCAGATCCAGTAACACTTCTTTTTAACTGATAAACAATAATGATATGTACGATTTAGTAATAATTGGCTCAGGCCCGGCCGGGTATGTGGCAGCAATCAGAGCAGGTCAGATGGGCATGAAGACGGCCATCGTGGAGAGGGAGAAAATCGGAGGGATGTGCCTCAACTGGGGATGTATCCCATCAAAGTCGATGATAGAGAGTGTCAAGCTCTACCAAAGGATATTAAAAGACTCGGCAAGATTCGGAATTGACGGTATAGAGACCGGTCAGGTCTCGTTCAACTGGAACAATGCCATCAAGAGAGCGGATACAATAGTAAAGAGACTCACAGGAGGGGTTGAATTTCTCCTTAAGAAAAACGGGGTTGAGATCATTAAGGGAGAGGCAAAAATAACAGCAGTCAACTCAGTGCTTGTGGAAAACCGTTTACTGGAGACAAAAAACATAATAATAGCCACCGGTTCAACCTCAACTCCACTGGTGAACACAATAGAGAATCTGGTTATAGAGCCAAGTGAGCTTTTCAAACAGAGGAGCATTCCGGATAATATTGTTGTCACCGGCAATACCCCTGTGGCAATAGAACTGGCCCAACTGTTCCGTATGATGGAGAAGAGTGTGACTCTTGTAACTTCGACAGACCACATAATGCCAAAAGCGGATGATTATATCCGAAAGTACATGGAGGGGAGACTGAAAAAGGATAAGATAGAGATTATCTACAACACTCCGGTTGACACTTCCGCCGGAATATGGAAGGATGGCATACTTGAGGCAGGCGGAAAAAGTATTAAGTGCGACCTGATTATCAATTCATCAAGCAGAAAAGGCAATCTTATCGGTTCGGATATCAAGATAGATATCCGTGACGGATTTTATATTGTTGATCAGGATTGTGAGACATCAGTGAAAGGTATATATGCAGTAGGTGATGTCAATGGCATTTCGCAGTTCGCCCACATAGGATCCGCACAGGGGCTTCATGTTGTAAACCTTCTGAAAGGGATCAGACAGAAGCTGGATATACACAAACTTCCTATGAACATGTATTCTGTACCTGAAGCGGCACAGATAGGATTAACCGAACAGGAGGCGCAGAATGAGGGGTATGATTACAAAATCAGTGAATTCCCTCTCTCTGCCAATGGCAAGGCAATGTCCGAAGGCCAATCAGATGGTTTTTTAAGACTAATTTCCGACAAAAAACTCGGAGAGGTACTCGGCGTACAGATTGTTGCCCCTAATGCTACCGACATGATAAATGAGGCCGCTGCATACATGCAGCTCGAATCCACAGTCTATGACATCGCCCAGACAGTCCACACCCACCCTACCGTCTCGGAAATATTCATGGAGGCAGGATTTGAGGCTGTTGACAAAGCGATACATAAATAATGGATATTACCGTTCATAAATACAATCTCCCGGACGCAAGTATTATGGAGAGCCCGGAGGATTTTGCCTTCAAGATCTGGCAACCTGACAAGGTTTATGCAATTCTTGGGAGAGCAAATAATCCAAAAGGCTCTTTGATAATTGAGAATATTGTAAACGATAGAATTCCGGTACTACAACGTCCCTCAGGCGGAGAGGCCGTCATTCTCTCTCCGGGGATGTTGGTCTTTTCTGCCAAAATGAAATTTGAGAGAGGAATGAATACAAGAGAAATTTTCAAAAGTATTAACAGAAATCTGATCTGCCGCCTCTCCGCCTTAGGTATAGACAATCTACTATCAAGAGGTATCTCTGATCTGTCAATAGGGGAAAAAAAGATTATGGGTTCATCTATGTATCTTAACAAGGATAACCTTTTTTATCATGCAGTCATGAATATAAATGGCGATACACGTTTGATCTCAAAATACCTCTCCCATCCGACAAGAGAACCCAATTACAGAAAGGGCAGAAGCCACAAAGATTTTGTATCTTCCTTACAGAAAGAGGGCTACAAAATAAAAGCCAAAGATGTTGCCTGCTTCGTCAAACTTGCTTTCAAAGATCTTTTCTTCCAATTAATAGAAAAAGAGGATATTCCCGAGTCTGACCATCTATTATCTTTTTCATTATAAAACAAGTTTCAGCCTTTACATGTTTGAAATTTGCAAACTCAAGCATCGACATCAACTGATCCACATCAAACCCATTATGTCCGGAAAATCCCTCGCCGTGAAAGGAACCATCTTCCTTGTATAGATCTGCTATCGCGATATAACCGCCGGGGTTGACCAAACTATAAAGTTTGCCAAGCAGAAAACTTATGTCACTAATGTGGTGAAAAACCATTTGCGAATAGATTAGATCAAATTGTCCCCCATGATACTCCTCTTTTTCAAGATTTCCCACAACCGGAATAAGATTCTCTATTGAATTGGCTGATATCTTCTCCTTCATCACTTCAACCATCTCTTTCGAACTATCCATCAAAACTATTTCCTTAAAATAAGGAGCAAGTAAGCCGCCAAGTATAGCTGTTCCGGCTCCATATTCCAATACCCTCATCCGGCCGTGAACAGGTATCATTTCAAGCATTTTTGCGGCAATTGCTCCTGACCGTTCCTGATGAACGGGATTACTATCCCAGAATCTCGCTCTGGAATCAAAGTCATTATTATTTCTATCCATTAATATTTTTAACATTAAACATAAATTAAATATAAAAGTTCTTTGGAAAATGAGATAACTTTAAGGCAAAAATCACAATGAAACAGAATAAGCCGCTCCGCCTGACCATCCCGGACCCGTTGATTCTTGCTCTCGGTCTTACAATCCTCACACTAATACTTTCACTCATATACGGTTCTAATCCAAGACCCGGAATAGCCGGCGTCGCAGATGTCCTTTCATACTGGACACAAGGCTTCTGGGACCTTCTTGCGTTCTCTATGCAGATGGTCCTGATACTCATGTTAGGATATATGTTGGCTCTATCACCGATTGTGGACAGATTCTCGTCAGGTCTGGCCCGGTTAAGCGACAAACCTGTTCAGGGAGCAATTACAGTAGCTTTGGTCGCTGTAGTTGTTGGTTTGATAAACTGGGGCCTCGCGCTTGTCTTAGGAGCCGTTTTGGTCAGAAAAATAGCAATTCAGGCGAAAAAGAACGGGAGTCCCATAAATTATCCTCTGATGGGTGCAGCCGCTTATGTCTGCATGATGGTGTGGCACGGAGGGCTTTCCGGTTCGGCACCTCTCTCTGTTGCCAGTGCAGGACATTTCCTTGAAGAGAAGACAGGAATCATACCTTTATCCGAGACGATATTCTCATCGATGAATTTTACAGCAACATTTATATTATTTATTTTAATCCCGGTTGCAACATTTTTGTTTGCAAAAAGAGGCGAGATGAAGATTCCAAACGGAAAAGCAAACGATGATTATAGCATTGCAGAAAACCAACACTCTATATGGAAACCGACATTTATATCAATTTCAGGCTTTTTACTGCTTGCCGGTTTCATAATACGCATGGCAATACACCCGGGAAGCAGCATCGGACTAAATGAGATAAATCTTATTCTGTTTGCTTTAGTGATGATTATTTTCCCGAATGCTAACGATCTTTCAAAGGCAACCGGAGATGCCATCGGCAGCACAGCCGGTATAATAATCCAATTCCCACTTTACGCAGGAATAATGGGAATAATGCAGTATTCAGGGTTACTTGCCGTTATGACTGACTGGTTTGTAAGCATTTCAACGCAACAAACATTACCTTTATTCTCATTTCTGAGCGCGGGGATTGTGAACCTCTTTGTACCCAGTGGCGGAGGTCAATGGGCTGTACAAGGCCCACTCTTAATTGATGTGGCAACATCAATCGGGGTTAGCCATTCAAAGGTTGTTATGGCTCTTGCATATGGAGACCAGCTCACGAACATGCTTCAACCCTTCTGGGCATTGCCTCTTATTGGCATAACAGGACTGAAAGCCGGGGAGATATTTCGTTACTCTTGGAGATTCATGCTCATAGGGTTTGTTGTATACGGGGCTGTTCTGTGGTTTTTCTGATAGTCTCGATGATTCTCTCATTGTTGATTATCATCATTCCATGCCTGTCATCCGAAATACCCTCGCTAAGTCTGTAAGTATAAACCGGTGTACTCCCCTGTAAAAAAGTCGGCAAATAGACAAACTTCATATTATCGCACCTCTCTTTTAAAGTAACACCTGCCTCCATTATATGAGTAGAGACTATATAAAGGCATTTGCGGTGTTTTGAGAAGGCCTCTGTCACTGCCACTGTTGCGTCATACGCATCTTTTACATTTGTCCCTTTAAAGAGTTCGTCAAAAATGACAACCAGTCTTTTTCCTGAACTTACTGCAAGAGCAACTTCCCTTACACGTTTTACTTCAGCATAGAAGTGGCTGTAACCCATATTAAGATTGTCAGGAACATTTATCGAAGTATATATTCCTTCAATCGGGGTAAAAAGCATAGAGGATACCGGTAATGGAAATCCCATATGGGCCAGGTAGAGAGTTACAGCAAAAGCCTTCATCAGAGTAGACTTTCCAGCCATATTTGCACCTGTAAGGAAAACCAAGTTTGACCTGTGGTCAATCAAAACATCATTGCTGACAGCTTTTGCCACCATAGGATGAAACAACCCCAAGATATTCACAACTGTCTCGTCTTGCATGACCGCTTCAGCAAAAGAGAATCCTCTCTCTCTTCCAACCTTAGCCACTGCAATATAGAGATCCAGCTCATATAGCAATCCAAGCAATTCATTAATCTGCGATGAATAAGCATACCGAAGCCTGTAATCATAACCGGCAAAAGTTGCTGTACCGCATTCCGTAATATCCCCACCGGAATAAATCCATGCCAATCCTTTATCATGGAGTAATTCGAGAGCTTTTGAGGCGACACTGCGATATGGGCACGTCTCAGCCATGGAATCAAACTTTTTAAAAAACGACTCAAGCTTTATGAAAAGGGAGATAGAAGCATTCATCCCATGCTGAAGTATCTCAAGCTCCTGATCGTTGGCAATCAGTTTCATTGCCTTACGCTTGAAACTGTTCAACATAGAAGAAGCATAAGACCTTGCATCTCCGTTGATCAGATATTGTTCGGCTGTATCGAGTTCCTCCTTCTCAACCGGAAATATAAACTCCTCTTTTTGAAAGAACTCAAACATTTTTTTTCGAGTGTTTATCTCACCTGCTTCGGTCAAAGGGTTTAGAAACATTCGCTCTAATGCCATCTCTCCTCCTTTTGTCACAGTCCGGTTAAACAAACTGAAGATTGAGTTACTCTTATACTTACCCAATAAGTTGAGATCTTCGAGGGTCTGTCTGTCTATTTGAAAATTCTTCATTATTTGTTAAGTATATCAAGTATTCCCTCTTTTTTGACTAAAATCATACCATGGCGGTCGGATGTGATGCCCTTTTCTATCCTGTATGTATATCTGGGCACATTCCCATCCATAATTGTCGGCAGATTTATGAAGTTTATATTATCACAGTGCTCCTTCAAGGTTTCTCCCGCCTCTATTATGTGTGTCGAGATGATGAATATACAGTTTTTATTTGCGGCAAAAGCCTCTGTGACAGCAACTGTGGCATCATAAGCATCTTTCACATTCGTCCCTCTGAAAAGCTCGTCAAATATTACAAGTAAATTTTTTGAATTACCGATACTCTCAGCCACCTTCCTGACCCTTACAACCTCAGCGTAAAAATGGCTGTAACCTTTGTTGATATTATCAGGCAGATTGATTGTTGTGTACATACCGTTTAGTACAGAGAACCTCATACCGGCGGCAGGTACCGGGAAACCCATATGAGCAAGATAGACCGCAATACCAAAACTCTTCATAAAAGTTGATTTCCCGGCCATATTGGCACCGGTAAGGAATATCATGTTGCTTTTATGATCAACCGTAATCGAATTTGGAACAGCATTCTTCAAGAGAGGATGATAGAGCCCCTCTATTTCAAATACTCCTGCTCCCTCAGGCAAAGCCTCGGCACAAGCAAAGTTTCGCTCTCTTGCAAATCTGGCAACAGCAATATATACATCAAGCTGATAAATGAGTTGTAGCAACTGTTTTACCGTATCTCTGCAATTAAAGCGAAATGTCTGATCAAACTCGGCTGTTCTTGAATATGAGATTTTGTTCGGATTCCTCTCTTGCAAACAAGATTTCAATGCATCGGAATATATCATGTCTCTCATGGCAGATGCCTGCGTGAGATAAGGAGACCCCGGACCGTAGTCCGGGATATTCTCTAAAAAATCATCAAGAACGCATATAATCTCCACAATAGAAGCTACACCCTTAGCTATCTGCTTATACTCCGTATCTGACCCAATTGCACTGCGGAATTTCCTCTCAAGATTATCCTGATAGGCAGAGAGTCTGGTTCTGTTGTCTGTATTCGCCAGATAAGATTCTGCCGGATCAAACAATTCGCTTTTGAATGGGAAAGCAATCTCCTTTTCTTGAAAAAAACGGATAATTCTTCCCCTCTCATTTATTTTTTTATCATCAGACAAAGGAAACCTGAACATCTCCTCAAGCACTTGTGACCCTCCGTTGGTAACGGTCTTGTTAAATATACCGTATACAGATCTGTCATTGTTCTTTCCGAAGATCCCAAGATCATCAGTCGTCTGCTTGTCTATTCTGAAAATCATGGTATAAGTTCTATCTGCTTTTCCTTCTTACCCAAATAAGGATATAGAAAATAAGCATTGCCAATGGTAATACACCCATCAGAGCCCATCTGGTGACTGATATACCGGGCACACCCATAGATATTTTGTCATCCGGAGGTGTAGGTCTGCGTACATCTATAGGAACTTCCTCATCAGACATCCAATAAAATGCACCCATGATAAAGTTATAGTTAGCAGCATTAACATCCTTCCTGCCGATGCTGATCTCTCCGTTGCTTATACAATCTGCATCTCCTGAAATGATTATTTTCTGAATCTTATCTCCGACCTTTCTGTCCAATGCAAGAACAGTAGGAATTGAAACCATTATGCTATCATCTGCCGAAGGTTTTATAACTGCAGCTGAGTCATCCAATAAAGCGGCTGCACCGGTTTCACTCCATGTACCTCCTGTTGTGTCAGAAACAAACATCTCAGTAACATTGAAACCTTTGTCCTTAGAGTATGTCAAACCTGCACATCCGGGCATTGTTGTTATGTAACCGTCAACTTTCATATCATCTATCAGATAGATCATATCAGACCCCTCTTTTGTAGGTATAGCCTGTATAAAATCAGGTGCAAAGTTGGCACTCTGTCTTACAAGTGTTCCATCCATTAATTTTACACCGAACCTCTCCAGAATTGGATTTACAACACTTTGCCTACCGGGCTCTCCGGCAATCAATAGATTACCACCTCTTTGAACATAATTGTCAAGGTTTGCCTGTTGTTCAGGTGTCAGGCTGCTCTTTACGTCTGCCAATACCAGGATTGATATCTCCTTAGGGATCTCCTTGTCAAGAGATACTTCACTATAATCAAATCCTTGGTTGATCAGGGAGTAACGGAAGGTTTTCTCCTGGGCAAACACACTGTAATCGCCATCTGTCGATCTGGTGGCACTTCTCTCTCCATGTCCTGTAACAAACCCGATTTCAGGGAGATTCATAACCATTCTCTTAAATGCTGCTGTTATCTCGGCCTCGGAAGGTTGTACAGACCTGTCATCAAATACACGCAAGAAAGTCTTCTCGCCATTTTCCCGTACAAGAGTCCTTACAAAGCGATTCCCTTCCGACTTAAGATTCTCTATTTTCTGTATCTCTTCAGGAGTTTTGAAAATTGCAGAATCAAGCTTGAAAACCTTTGCATATTCAATCATTCTCTCTTTGTCACTCTTTCCGGGATATCTTTTATCCAATCTTGGATTGTTGGCATGGTCGTAATACCTTATGTAATTCATCTTGATTTCAGGCTTGAATCTGGTATACTGCCTGAATGTCTCCATATCTCTAAGCTCACTCTTCGGCATGGCAAGATAATAGTATGCATCAAGTATGTTGACATACGTATTCACAGTGAGGTCTCCCTTCATCTGTGCAACAATCTTTTGGCTGTTAGGAGTCAGTGTGTTAAGATTTGTCCTTGTAGAGTCATGATAAAACATTAAAGCCGGCCTGGATGTTATGTACCCTAGGATTACTGCAATAAGAACTACTCCCACATAACGTCCGGCTGCAATTCGGAAAGGGGTTTTCTGTCTTATAGCCTTCAATCTTAATATTGACAGTGAGAGGAAAAGTGCAATAACAATGAGGAAATATAGAACATCCTCACTGCATATCAGCCCGTTTATAAACTCGGTCGATCTTCCTTTCATTGAGAGCCAATAGGCAATATCCCGAACAAAAGCCACATCCTGCCACATTGAACCGACGAGGTTGAGCAATGTCAATGTTGCAAGAGTGCCTATGGCTGCAACTACCTGATATGATGTAAGGCTTGACATGAAAAGTCCGACAGCCGCATAAGCACAAATAAGGAGAAAAAGGCCAATCAGACCGGAAGTCACTCCCCAGAAATCGAATTGCGGAATAGTAATAAGACTGAAAACCATAAAGATCATCAGGATAATTGAAATCAACAATGCATAGAAGACCATTGACATATACTTGCCTAATATGATCTGTGTATTGGTTACCGGTGATGAATAGAGCAACTTAATAGAGCCGCTGCTAAGTTCCCGGCTCATCAGCCCCATTGTCAGTAAAGGGATGTACAAATAGAGATATTGCTGCACTATTGTAAACACACCCATTCTATGCTGAGCAAAAATTGTCATTGAGACACTTTCAAGCTTGTATGCAAGAGCCTGTGAGCTTACTTGCCACTCAAGCACATTGCAATATGCCATACTTGCCTGTACTGTGAAAATTATCAATATCAACCAGGCAATAGGTGAATAAAATAAAGTCTGGAGCTCTGCGCGAGCTATTCTTAGTATCATTTTCATTTTTTTCCCTCCTTACTTAGCTTTTTTTGACAATTCAGCGAATATTGTATCAAGAGAACTGCGTTCAAGACGGATCTCATTGAGTCTCCAACTATTCTTGACACTAGCAGCCACAATACTTTCTATAGCCTCTTGGGAATCGGTGAATTTAACCTTGTATCCTGTCCCTCCGGTTTCAGTAACTTCAGTCACACCGTCCAATTTAGCTATCTCCTCAACGGAAGGGGCTTCGAGAAGAGAGACAAACACAGTATTTGGAATTATATAATTGTCAAACTCCTCAACTGTCCCGGAAAATACAACCTTTCCGGATTCAATCATCCTGATATTGTCACACAATGCCTGCACCTCAGATAAAATATGAGTTGACAGGACAACAGTACGATCCTGAGCAATGTCACGTATCAAAGACCTTATCTCTACAATCTGATTAGGATCCAAGCCATTAGTAGGCTCATCCAGCACGACAATGTCAGGGTTGTGAATTATTGCCTGGGCAATCCCGACACGCTGTTGATACCCACCAGAGAGATTCTTAATGAGTCTTTTCCTAAAATGAGCTATTCCACAGCTATTAAGGACATTTTCCACCGCTGCATCTACCTCCTTGTCAGGAATCATTCTAAGATCAGCGCTGTAAATCAAGTACTCCTCAACGGTCAAATCAAGATGAAGAGGTGGTTTTTGTGGTAAGAATCCGATATGCTTTTTTGCCTCGATAGGATTCCTGCGCATATCAATTCCTTTGATAAACACATCGCCTGCTGTCTGTTTCAACACTCCGCAGATGATGTTCATAATTGTGGATTTACCTGCTCCATTGGAGCCAAGCAAACCAAAGATACCCCGTCCGGCAATTTCCAGATTAACATCCTTCACTGCCCACTGGACGCTGTACCTATGTGAGAGATTCTCAACTCTTACAATCGGTTCTGTCATAGTTTGGTTAATATAATTTTACTTCCGGGTTCTCCTTTAGACTACATTTTCTACACAAAGTTTATTCCTTTAGTGTAATATTTCCGTTGTATACCTGATTTTCCTGCTCTGCCACCCTTATAAACGTCGTGCGTTTACTCAGTTCTTTGAGTTGTGATGCACCGACATATGTACAAGTACTCCTTATACCACCGAGAATATCCAATACTGTGCCATCGACTCCGCCCCTATATGGAACAAAAACGCTCTTTCCCTCACTTGCCCTGTATTCAGCAACCCCTCCGGCATGCTTCTTCATAGCAGTTTCCGAACTCATGCCGTAAAACATCTTGACCATCTCCCCATCCTTAAAGGTAATCTCTCCTCCGGATTCATTATGCCCGGCTAACATGCCCCCAAGCATCACAAAATCAGCTCCTGCACCAAAAGCCTTAGAAACATCACCGGGAGAAGAGCAACCTCCGTCACTGATGATGTGCCCTCCTAAACCATGAGCAGCATCAGCACACTCTATTATAGCTGAAAGCTGAGGATACCCGACACCAGTCTTAACCCTGGTTGTACAAACAGACCCCGGGCCAATCCCAACCTTGATGATATCTGCCCCTGAAAGTAAAAGTTCCTCGACCATCTCTCCGGTAACAACATTACCGGCTATAATCACTTTGTCTGGAAATTTTTTACGTACCTTCCTGACAAAGGAGACAAAATGCTCGGAATATCCGTTAGCTACATCTATACAAATGAACTTAATCTTAGGAAACTGACTGAATATCAGTCCCAATTTCTCATAATCTGCAACCCCGGTCCCTGTACTTACTGCGATATGGTCAACCATTTTCCTTGGAGCCTCGGCAAGAAATTTGCCCCACTCTTCTACACTATAGTGTTTGTGAATTGCAGTAAACATATGGTGTTTATGAAGCGCGACTGCCATTTCGAAAGTCCCTACGGTATCCATGTTTGCCGCCATTACCGGTACACCAGTCCACTCACACTTGGCATTCAAGAAACGATAAGTCCTTTCCAGCTTAACCTGCGACCTGCTCTTCAAAGTTGAACGCTTCGGGCGGAACATCACATCCTTAAACCCAAGCTTTATGTCATACTCTATTCTCATATCTCCACTGTATTAAAAATCCAAGTTCTGTCTAAATAAATTACTGCAAGTTAATAAAAAGCAGAGTAAATATTCATTATATTTATGCACATAATAACCACACGATGAAAAAATTACTGTTAATTTTCCTCTTTTCCGTACAAGGCGTATTTATAATGTCCGGCATGAGCCAAACAACCTCCGCTTTACCTGACACCTCTAAAATTGCCGGAAAAAATACCGTTCTATCAATAGCTGAAAGATTCCACAAACGGTTACTCCCTAAAATCTCATTTAAGGATAAACGAATGCTTCAGGACACATCATCCAAGGTTCTTACAAATCTTGCGGCGGCATCAATGATTCAAAGCATGAAGGGAGATCTTCCCGGTGCACTTATATCCCTGGCTGTTATTAGAAATACCGAAGATGCCAATGCTGTGAATAGTTTTGGAGGTTATCTGAGAGCGATTGATTCAACCAAAACCTCTCTTCCTGTCCTGCAATACGCATACAAGCTTGCTCCGGACAATCCATCCATAATAAGCCAATTAGGGCACACATACCTTGACCTGGGAGACGTTTCAAAAGCCGAGAAACTATATTCCACAGCTCTCGGGCTAGATAATGACAACCCTTTTGCACTACAGGGAATGGTTGCCCTTTATCTGAAAAAAGGAGATAAAGGAAAGGCTCTGGAATATATGCTGCGATCCTCAAAATTTATATTTTCGGTAAGAACTCCTCTTGTTTATGAGCAATTCAGAGACTATATAGACACAAAAACCTCAGTGGAAGAGGGCGAGGGAGACAGAGAATTCGCAGAATCACTGCTACAGGGAACAAAAACTGAATCAATCAGGGTTATTTCCCCTCAGATTCCAAAAATTCCGCCATTCCCCTTTTTCAGCAATTTGACAGAATATGAAAAATCCTCTGTTCAGATTGAGTTAATGCAATTGCTCGGGGAGATAACTGCGAAAGAGCAATCCCTGATGGCAGAAATGTCCTCGGTTAATATGTCTGACTCACACGATCCGGTCATTCCTCCCGGAGCAATAGCCATATCTCATGAACAAGGGTTATTCATGTTTGACCAAGTTATAGACCTGACAGAAAAGATTTCAATAATAGATGCCGACAGACAGTATAAAGAGAATCTCGGATATATGGAAGAATTTTACAGGATTATGCAATCCTACGGGAACAAACTGGGAGATCTTGAAAGAAAGGCAGCCGACTGTCAGACAGAAGTATGTGCAATGAAAT
The DNA here is from genome assembly GCA_034928745.1 of Rikenellaceae bacterium. Classification (GTDB taxonomy): domain Bacteria; phylum Bacteroidota; class Bacteroidia; order Bacteroidales; family UBA932; genus Bact-08. Next base: position 48,086 of record JAYFOS010000019.1, on the reverse strand, counting down.
ATAAGATTGAGATATGTAAACTAAAACAGGAGACATATCAGACTGTCAACGCACTATTCATGAAATGGTACCACTGTATTGTAGATTTTAATGCCAGAAATCAAAAGACAATTAACGATATTTATGGTTTCTCTCAGCCCTGGATGGACAGGACAGTCTCTGAAAATGAATATGTATTAATGGAATACAGAAGACTTCTATCTTCTTACAGCATTATACGCTCATCGATTAATGCCTCTTTGGTAAATTACGTTCATTTCGATGTCAATGACGAATGTCTCTCAATGAATATAGAAGAGATGAAGGAGCAACTCCGGCAAATGAAACTGGATGAGGCACGCATGACAGAACCGGCCAAATGCGAGAATAGTCCCAAATTTGTAATATCAATAGTATACTGTGAGCTTGCATTAGATTGCAGTAGTATTGAAGCTGGTTGCACAAAAGGCGTATCCGGTTCTGTAAAGAGAGATTTCGTAAAAAATGAGACAACAATCTTTGTAGGTGTAGGAGGGGATGTTGACGCAGGAAGTGTTGCTGCAGGAGGAAAGGCTGGAATATATGTAACCATTCCGGACAGTGGTACCGGTTTTGATGCCGGAGCAAAAGTGGAGACACAGGTTATAGGAAAAGTAGGATTCAGCGGAGCCGGTGTAAATACAGAAACAACCATGAGTATATTTTCCGCTCCTAAGATTCAGGTTACACCGGTTATTGCCCCTTTAATTATCCCGGATTAAATAGGAAATACTTGCTATGTATTCTCTTACAAGCATTACTGAGATATTACGAAAAATAATATACTCGCCTTAAAATTACTAAGCCCTGCCTTTAAGATAAATCTGAGTCGAATTGATAATATTCTGCCATACACTGTATGCTGCCAGACCCACCGAAACAAGTGGATTCAGATATTCAAATGCCAACCACATAGCAATCGCTATATTTTTTTGTCCCAATCCCTGAGTCCCGCCAACCTTGTTTCCAAAGCGAGTACCGATAGCATGTCCGACAACAAATTGGAACACACAGGTTATCAAAGATATTACAGCCAGACCAATCTCAGCAGGTATCATTTCTGAAGGTTGTGCCAATACAAAAGTTGCAGCCTTACCTATCACAAGAACCAGAGTTATGCTCCAAAGGTAGAATGATAATCCCTGATTTTTCTGTAGGAAAGAATCAGCCTTTGGAAGATATTTTTTCAGAAAATATGCAAGGATCAGAGGGAGTAAAATAAGTGGAATAATCTGTCTGGCAATCATCCACGAAGTTGCCAAGAACGGTACTCCCTGCGTGCCACCCACAATTGGCAACAGAAAAGGAGCAAGTATCGCTATTGCCACATAACTTATCAGGGTAAAAGAGACAAGAACAGCAATATTTCCCCCAAGCATCAGAGCTATCACAGGAGCAGAAGTTGCCACAGGACAGATCAAACATATAAATGCCTGTTGAGCGAACAAGGGATTCCAGTAATAGAGAGCCATGTATGAGAGGATGGCTACGGAAACCTGAAAAATTATCATAAACACCGGCATCCGGGATATTTTAATCTCTTTGAAATCAAGCTTGCTGTATGTAGTAAGAAGCATCAAAGCTATAAAATATGGTATAGTCTCATTTGCCGGGATTATTATTTCGGGGATTAAAACACCTGAAAGGATGCCAATCAGCAATGCCACAGGCATAACAATACTTTTGAACTTCTGTGAGTAGAACATTAATTACGATTATGGGCTGCAAAGGTAAACAAAAGTCTAAAATTCCACAGAAATCCCTATTGTAGGCAGTATAGTACCGGTTGTATTATCTATGCTCTTCATGACATACCTTTGCTCATTCAACGGTGCATCAGGATTGGCGATGTTCCCAGTACTTAACAGGATATCCGGGTTTACATTCTGACGATTGAGTACGTTTTGTATGTCTATGTAAAATTTAAAAGCTATCCTGTCTCTGTAAATATCCTTGTCCAGTCTCACATCAAGTTGGCTGAACGGAGGAAGTCTCTCTTGATTGTACCTTGTATAGTCATAGTAAGCCCTGCCCGAAGCATTCCATGCCTGAACCAGAGAGCTTCTTTCTACATCATAAGGAGTATAAGGAGAGCCTCCCGCATATCGGTATTTTATACCTGCATAGAAGTTATAAGGCAATTTATATCCCGCTGCAAAAGAAAGAATGACTTTATTGTCCCATGACTGAGGTATCCATTTTTTGGTTTCTCCTTGTTGATACAAGCTTCTGTATAGAGTTCCCGTTCCGGAGAGATTGAATTTATCTCCGGCAAACACGCGCACCGAAAGCTCTGCACCATATGACTTGCCCTTTATATCAGAAGCAACCTGCTCATTGCCGGAGGCACCGTAAACAGTACTCTTGCCCATTAAAGGAATGTTGTCATTGACAGATCTAAGCATGTTAGAATATCTTTTATAGAAAACCTCAAATGTAATTTGCAGCAGTGATGCCATCTTATACTCAACGCCTGCAATATAATGGTCTACACCAATATAATCCACCTCTTTATTAATATGTGACCCTGAATTATCTGTATAGCCAAGCGCTGTAAATGGCGGCAGTTGGTAATATCTTCCTACAGAAGAGTTAAGGCTAATGTTTTTAAGTACTTCATATGATATTGCTAATCTAGGGGAGAATGTCCCAAGGGGGTTCTTCATTGAGTTTGAATAACTATTTGCATCTGACCTGAATCCTAAAGTAAGTGATAGTTTTTCATCAGGAGTTATGTAATTACCGGATGCAAATAAATTATATTTGGTAAATGAGAGAGTTGTTTGATACTTAATAGTAACAGGTACCCCGATAAATATTTTTTGATATGTGTCATTTTCATATTTAGGGAATTCCAGTCCTACTCCTGCAGTAATTCTGAAATTTGAGATATTTGCTATTTTCTCAGCTCTGAACTTAACCTCATTTTCGACAGATGTGTATGCAAGAGTCAGTTTATCAGGATTTTTATCATCATTATCTAGATACTTAGTGTTTTTATTGCGCAGATAACTGTTGCTCAACACAAAATTCCAATACCCATTATTATCGTAATAGCGATAAACTGCACCCATGGTATACACATTCTGTTTAATAACAGGAAGGTATGCCAGTATGTACTCGTTCCTCTCCTTCCCTCCGGTATCTTCATTAAGAGACATATTATCCAATGCACCGAGACCTATTATTGATATCTCATGTCTGCGGTCAAAACGGTGCTTGACTTTAAACTGCATATCCGTGAAGGTAGGGAGCAAAGGAAGATTAAGTGCCTTGAACAAAAATTGAAGATAAGAGACTCTGGCAGACATAATGAAAGTCGTTTTATCCGAAAAACTTCCTGTAGCATTGAGTCCTGCCTCATAGGCCCCTATTGTAAATTTGTAGCTGTTTTTTGTCAGATCTCCCTCTTTATACCTTATGTCAAGAATAGAGCTGAGTGAATTTCCCTTGTTTACCGGAAAGGCTCCGGAATAAAAGTCAGCATCTCTTATTAAACCTGCATCAATAATCCCTACAACTCCTCCGGTTGATCCCTGAGTACTGAAATGATTTATAGTCGGAATCTCCACTCCGTCAAGATAGAATCTGTTTTCTGAAGGTGCACCTCCGCGTACAATAATATCGTTCCTCTCACTGTCTCCGTTAACCGTTGCTACACCCGGAAAAGAGTTAAGCACTTTTGATATATCCCTGTTTGCTCCCGGATTTCGTTCAATCTCCTGAATACTTATACTCTTCTGTGACAAAGGACTCTCTTTTACCCTTTTGAAAGGATCTGCCTTTGGTTTTACTGTTATCTCATTTAATTGAAGATTATCCTCCTCCAGTTCCAATGTAATTTCAACACCTTTTACAGTAAGCATGAACTCATATGAAAGGCACGACTTATACCCAAGCATATCTGCTTTTAGCATATACATGCCTCCGGGAACATCGGGAAAGATGAATTTCCCGTTTGCATCAGTCGTAGTTATGTATTTTGTACTTTCTATCTCCACAACGACAGCAGGTAGTGGTTCTCTTGTAATCTTGTCTATCACCTCCCCTCTTATAGAATAGCCCCTGCTCTCTTCAGCATATACTCCAAATGGATTAAATATCAATAAAATAAACAATATGAATATTTGTCTCATAAATTCAGGTTTATGCAATAACGCAATATGAGACATTTTGTTGAAGACCGCTTAATTTCTGATTAAGACAATTACCCTCAGAGGGGGTGCTTAAGATCAATTAATACTGTTTCTGCGAATATTAATTATAAAATAAAGCGCAACCAATATCGCGACTCCGGCTGTCAGAAGGAACGCTGCTGTTGCGCCCAGATGGTACCATATCACTCCGGTTATTGAACTTGCCAGCATGGTACAGATACTTTGCAATCCGGAAAATGTACCAATCGCTGTTGCAGTATCTTTTTTGTCAGATATGTTTGAAATCCAGGCCTTTGCAACCCCTTCCGTCGCAGCAGCATAAATGCCGTAAAGAAAAAACAACACAAAGAATATATATAAATTGGTGTTCAATGCCATTCCGAAGTAAACAGCAGAAAAGACCAGAAGACCGGAAACAAAAATCGTCTTAAGTCCTATCTTATCGGCAATTATGCCAATAGGAAAGGCAAATAATGCATATATCAGATTATAAAATATATAAACCCCTATGACCGATGTATCATTCAGCCCTGCCTCTTTAATCTTTAACAACAAAAACACATCCGAGCTATTAAAAAGAGTGAATACCAACAACCCTATAACAAGCTTCTTGTAACCTGCCGGACTGACTTTCCAATAACCTAAAAATGAGAAGAACCCTGTTCTGACTTTGGATTTCTCTGTAGGCTTTTTTCTCTCCTTCAGACACAAGGAGCTTGCCACAGCTAACAGACCCGGAATAAACGCAATTAAAAAGAGAGTTTTATAGTCCTCAGGTCTGAACCAAAGATAGAGCAACGCTAACAAAGGCCCTAAAACCGCGCCGAATGTGTCCATGGACCGATGAAATCCGAACACCTTGCCCTTAGTCTCCGGGGTTGCCTCATCCGACAAAATGGCATCCCTCGCCCCGGTTCTGATACCCTTACCAAATCGGTCAATGGTACGGGCAAAAAATATCCATAAAGGATATACAAAAAGAGCCATCATCGGCTTGGATACAGCACTAAAAGCATAACCCAACTGAACAAATGGAACTCTTTTACCTGTATTATCCGAAAGTTTTCCGAAATAACCCTTGCTCAATCCGGCTGTCGCTTCGGCCAACCCCTCCAAGATACCAATCAGGACAACAGAGAATCCTATTGTTTTAAGATAGATTGGCATTACAGGATAGAGCATTTCGCTTGCCGTATCAGTAAGCAGGCTCACTAAAGATAAAACCCATACAGTGCGGGTAATATATTTCATTTAATTACAATTTGTGCAACAATCTTTCAAAACAGTACCAAACTCTATTTGGATTGTTGTATGTCCTATATTGAATTTTTCATGTAAGGATTCTTGGATCTCCTTTATAAAAGAGCTGTCTGTCTGAACTGATGTTATAATATGTACAGATAGAGCAACCTTTGTTGTGCTCATTGCCCAGATATGTAAATCGTGAACATTCTGAACCCCGTTTTGTGACAGGAGGAAATCCCTTACTTTATCTACATCAATCTGCTTGGGAACAGCATCCAGAGCAAGATCAACCGAATCTGTGAACAGGTTCCATGTACCCCATAAAATCACAGCTATTATCAAAAAGCTGGTTATCGGGTCAATCCACTGCAAACCGGTTATGTTAATCAACAGTCCGGCAACAACCACTCCAAGAGAGACACCGGCATCAGCAGCCATATGCAAGAATGCTCCCTTTATATTCAAATCCTCTTTCTGCCCTTTCATAAAGAGGAGCGCTGTCAATGTATTAATTACCACTCCTATGGCCGCCACAATCATTACCGGAGTGCCGGCTACAGGTTCTGGATTATACAACTTTGCCACGGCATCCCACCCAATAGCTGTCACAGCTCCAAACAATAACAAAGCATTTAAAATTGAGACTAATATTGTGGTTTTTCTTAACCCGTAAGTATATTTCCCTTTTGGTTTTATAGTGGCCAGGCGGGATGCCGTCCAGGCAAACACCAGACCAAGAACATCGCTTGCATTATGCCCTGCATCTGCCAGTAAAGCAGAGGAGTTTGCAATCAGACCGTAAATAATCTCTACAGCGACAAACGCGATGTTTAGCCCTATCCCCAGGGCAAAGGCTCTGCTGTAGTCGTTTTCTCCGGCATTACCATGTGAATGTTCGTGAGAATGTGCCATAAATAAATCTTTATTTACCTCCAGCAAATTTAATAAATGTCCCTTTATCTAATTCATCAAAAGCAAGGTTTAACTCCTCATTTGTGTTCATCACTATAGGTCCGCCCCATGCCACCGGCTCCTTCAGCGGTTTCGCCGCCAGCAACACAAACCGTGCACCTTCATTACCGGAACGAACGATTAATGATTCGTTTGTACTGGTTTCACTCTCTGATGAAGTAAACAATATTGCACACGCTTTATTCTCAAATTCATTAAGAGACTCGTTTGCGGCAAGAGTGCCATTCAGCAGATAGATGAATAATGTCTCGTCATTGGGTGTTTCAGAATAGGTCCAGGTAGTATCAGGGGCCAGCTTGACATCCAGATATTTTACCTTTACGTATTTCCCTTCAAAATGGCCTTCCACCCCTTTATATGAACCGGAAATAATTCTCACTTCAGAACTCTCTTCCTCCACAACAGCAACCATCTCTTTGGTTATATCCCCATAAGCAGGATCTGACATTTTGTCTTTTGCAGGCATATTGACCCAGAGCTGGCATCCCATCATCCTTGCCGAAGCTTTTGGCATCTCCTGGTGAATTATGCCTGAGCCCGCTGTCATCCATTGGCATTCCAGGTTGCCAATTACACCCTCATTCCCCAGACTGTCTCCATGCTCAATTTTACCTTCAATCAAATATGTTATAGTCTCTATACCTCTGTGAGGGTGCCAGGGAAAACCTTTAACATAGTCATTCGGGTCTGTTGAATCAAAACCGTCCAGCATCAGGAATGGATCAAAACTCCTGATATTCCCGGGGCCCAATACTCTTCTCAGGTGCACTCCCGCCCCGTCAACAGCATTCTGACCTTTGACAATCTGGTTGGCAATCCTTCTTTTCATAAACAATAATACTATTTAAAATCCACAACAACACCAAGTTGCAATGACGATGAGAGAAAGCTATTCGGAATAATTAACGTTTTGGTATTAAATTCAATATCCGATGTCGCACTTATGAAAAAATTCTCTGACAACTTGAAGTTAAATCCAAAATTTAAAGAAGATGAGATTTTTCTTAACCCATAGAAATTTAACCCGTAAGCTATGCGCGGCTTAATAACACCTTTAGGGTAAATATACTCAAAATGGCATGGTATCTTTATGTAACACTCTTCACCTCTAAAATCTACCGGGGAGAGGATAAGACCTGTTCTAAAATACAACTTCTCATTTGTCCTAGGCATCCATATATGTACTGTAATGCCACCTTGCATGTATGACATTGATTTCAAATCGTCACTCTCCTGATAATTTATAATTCCGCCGGAAATTTCAGGTAATATTTTAAATAATGATGCTTTATTCTCATAGATAATACACTTCTCCCCGTAACAAACTACATTATGATAATATTCAGCCAGCTTTACCAAATTTTTATGCTCAGGTTTCTTTATTGTCTTTATCATTGATTCCATTACAGGTGCATCATGCATATAAGTATAAAGCAATCCGAGATGCTTTGTTGTTTCATAATATACCTCTTTGTTATCAACAAATTTTTTCCCCTCCTCATACGGCAATTCTACCAACTTCATATCATCCTTGTCAATATAATAATGATTGCCAAAGTCGTCTCGCAAATAGTATATATTTACTTTACCTTTAATCAGATACTCCAGAAATACTTTCTTACCATTTATCTCTCTTGTAATATAGTACTTACCGTCAATGAACCTATATGCAATTATGTCTCCCGGGAAATATTTGACTACAGTGTTGTCATCTGATTTGAATTTGCACGTTTTGCCCATAATCAGATCCCCTCTGTAATCAATTTGTCCATAAATTGTATCTCCGGGTGCTTTAATAATATAGCCGGGTTTAAAATTAGATTGGGCATTAACCAATCCTGCTGAGAGAAGTAATACTAATAAAAGTAATCCTTTTAGTTTCATTGTTATTCTATTTAGACGTTTAAAGTATAAATATAATAACAATTTATTGAACATGAGTTACTTTGAAGGTGTTTTTTAGCTTAGAGCGAAGTATTTAAAAAATCTCCGTCAATAATCAGGAGCTTTGTTCCATCTTTTGTCCTTGAGCGATGAGAACTCAACTCATCCGAAACTACATATGTCATCCCTTTTGTTATGCGGAAGGAACTTCCGTCTTCTGATTCACTGATAAATTCTCCCTCAAGACAATGAACTATATGCCCCTTACGACACCAGTGATCTGCAAGATACTCTTCTGAATACTCCACAATTCTGATTCTCAGGCCGGGCAGCTGCAATGTCTGCCAATAAGCCGTACCGGATTCTCCTTTATGGCTGGTTTTCGCAATTTCCTCCCAATCAATTGTCTGGAAAGGAAAACTTGAATTGATACTCATATTTTACTCATTATTTAATTTACTGTAAATCTCCAAGTCTGTAAAGATATTTCCCGTCAGTAATTCTCCCTCTCTTTCAATGCCTTCCAATTTAAATCTCAATCTTTTAGGAACGTTCTTACTAGGCACATTGCCAACAGCACATTTTATCTGGATTCTGTTTATATCAAGTTTATTAAAAGCATATTCACAAAGCCTTTCAACAGCTTTAGTCACAATGCCCTGTTTTTGAAACCCCTCTGAAAGCCAATATCCTATTTCCGTTTTTTTATTTTGCCTGTCAGTATCTTTAAAGCCTATCAATCCGGCAAACTCTCCATTTTTTCTAATCGTGAAAACATATTCCGCCTTCTCTGCCGGAACAGAAATGACAGAGTCGACAAATGCCTCGGAATCTGCCTCCTCCCTGGTAAATTCGACAAAAGGCAACCATTTACCCAGATACTCTCTCTGAGTATTTATCGTTCTGAAAATATCTTTTGCATCAGCTGCCTCTATTTGTCTTAACTCTAATTCTTCATCTATTTTTATAATCATAACCCGGCTATTTTATTTCAATTTTTGCTTTTGTCCTTGTCCCTATCACAATTAAAACTATTACCACAAATATTGCAACAGTATCAGGCAATATCTGAATTAAATCACAACCGTTGCTCTTAAGTGTAATTATTGCAATTACAAGCCAACGCATTGCCAATAATGCTATAATAACCCAAGCAGCAAACTTTACTTTCAATAGATCTTTCTGAAAGGACATGATAAGTAAAGTTATCCCAATAACAAGATTCTCTATTCCTATTATGTGCCATACATATGTAAAGACAGCTTTTGCATTATTGTCTATCGTACTATTGTCTAAGGCAGGCAAACTTGCAGAGATTCCATTTAATGTATGTGTAACGGCAAAAAGCACACATAATATTCCAACTGCAAGATAAAAATAATTTTTAGGCATATTCTTCTGTTTTTTTAAATCTTAAAATTGTAATTAAAACACCAGTTGTAAATGTTAAAAACACCCATATCCAAAAGCGTGATTGTTGCATATTATCTTGCATGATTATAGTGGGAATTATCGAAATCAGAGCGTTTGCAACTCCATGAGAATAAATTCCGGAAAACATCTTATTACCGGCTTCAGCTCGGATCAAAGAAAGAATAAAAGAGTAACCGATTGACAGAATTACAAACCCGAAGAAGTTCATATACCTTTGGCTGGTTCCAGCAATAAACCATAAAGGGATATGCCAGCATGCCCATATAACTCCTAAAAGAATATTTGCCCTCCATATGCCATATTTTTTCTCCAGAATTGGAAGAATAAATCCTCTCCAGCCGAATTCTTCCTGACCTCCGCCAAACAGTATCATATAAAACAAGCATGGGATGAAAATCCAGATTGAAGGAAGAAGAATGTCCAATCTTCTTTCACCGTATAATTCAGGCAAGAACCAGGCTATAAAAGTGGTTCCTCCGAATATGAAAAGAGGCATAAAATATCCTCTCCATCCCAATTTTAAATCCAGAGATTGTCTTAGAAAATCTTTGACTGAATGTTTTTCTTTATATATACAAAATAACGCTCCGGATAATGGACCGAATGTTCCTATTACTAACAGAGAGAGTGTTATTGTTGTTTTGTAAATGGCCGGACAAGGTAAAATCGACAGTATTATCGGAATGAGAATCCAGAACCCCCAGGACCAGATATATGTGACTAAAAAAAATCTATAAGGGAAAAATGTCTTAGTTCCACCCAATAAGCAATTTCCTCTTGTTAAGTTAGTCATCACATCCACCTTTGCCAATTTCAAAGTTAGTGTGAAAATATGTATACTTAATATCTACTGCCTGATCTAACCATTTCTGGAGTCCCAGTTTTTTGATTAAACATAAATTATATACTTTAAGATTATGTGGATATTTCTCTGCCCCCTGAGCAACAGGCATAAGTAATCTGCAAGGGAAATCCGGACATTCATGACAATAGGCAACTTTGTGTTCATTTACACAGTCAAGGGTTTTACAATTTTTCCCCCGTAATTTGAGGAACACACATAAATCTCCTCCTGTACAACCATTACAAGAAATCTTTTCAGCCGGAATTTTAATCAATTCTGAAAGTCTGTCCTGTATTTCTTTTGTGATATTTCCACTGTAAACTTCACAGTTAAAGCAGCTAATCCCGCAAGGGGCTACAATCTTGGCCTTAGTATCCATTTTTATTTATAAAGTTAACAACCGTTCTGAAAAATTCTTCATTTATCTGCAAATCAGGATTTGTGTATGAACTGACATTCTCGCTCAAATCTCCGTTTATGGTTTTAAAAATATGATTCATGTTTTTTATTATCACATATTTGCTATCCGGAGATGCATTGTGAAGAATGGAAGACTCTGCCACATCTATTTGTATATCCTTTTCTCCGTGAATAATCAGCAAGGGCGCCTTAAGATTCGCGGCAAGATTTGAAGGATCGTACTTGAACCATGATATAAGATAAGGCTGGACAGAAGGTCTAAACAACAATTTCAGATGTTCAGATATATTTTTCACAAGTTTTTCTTCTTTTAAACTGTCAATAATAACCTCAGCCTCTTTAAAAAGCGGTTGAGGCAATTTCGGTTGTAATTGTTTTTTCAATAATTTATCTGCGCTGTTTCCGGCCCCGCAAACAGAAACCAGTCCTGCAACATTCCTCTGTTGTGCCGCTATAAGTCCCAATAAAGATCCTTCGCTGTGGCCTATCAGATATATTTTTTCAAAACCCATTTTTCTGTAAAAATCAATAAGCCCGATGAGATCTTCTGAACCAGATTCAATATTCATTTTTGACTCGTCCATATCTTTACTTGAACTCTCGGCAACCCCTCTTTTATCATACCTTACAGTAGCGATATTGTTACGGACTAATGCGTCTGACAAGAAAAGAAGACTATTATTCTTCATTTTGGGTTGATTTCCGTTAAGGTCTGTCGGCCCGGAACCTGGAATTATAATAGCCAGGACATTATTATTTGTATTAACCGGTCTCGAAAGAACCGAATGAATAGTTATACCCGGCGTTTTCACATAAAAAGTATCTCTTCTTATATTTGTCTTAGAAAATAATTCTTTTACAATACCTGCATCCATCCAGTAAATATCTGCGTTTCCGTTTTCAGGCAGGCCTATCTGGTTTCTCATGAATTCCAATGACAAATTCTGTTGTTTATCATCTTTAACAGGTATCCTTACTGCCATAAAAAAAATATATTTACCATCAGGTGACATTGAGAATGACCAACCATTTTCCCTTTTAGAGTTAATCACCGGTCCCATATTAACAGGTTTGGTCCATTTTCCATCTTCCAGCCGGTAGGTAATATAATAATTTGAGCCATAGACATAATCTTCAACACCCTCAGCCGGAATTACGACAAAACTTTCATCAGGGGCAACAAAAGCATTGTAGCGGTCTGTACCACAATTAATCTCAGCGGGTAGCTTTATTGGATCCGAGAACAATCCTGAACTTTTGTCAAATGTCGATTTATATATATAAGAGGTTGACTCGTCCTTTCTGTTTCTGGTAAAAAAGATTGTCCCGTCCGCTGTCAGAGATGGGAAATATTCACCCCCGTCACTGTTGACCGGTGGTCCTAAATTATATGGAATACCCCAGGAATCGCCATTTTTTTTAACAGCCCATATATCGTTATCCGAAATTTCTCCTTCAGGATTTCGCGGCATATTTGAAGAGAAAAACAGTATATTCCCGTCACGGCTGAAGGCAGGTTCAAGATACCTATACCTCGGATCCCTTGAAAAACTTGCAACTTCGGGTTTCCCCCAAATGCCGTTTTCCTTCTTAACCTGTATTATTGCCGAATAGTTGAACCCGGGTGTAGATGCAGAGTAAAAGATTTCATTTCCATCAGGAGATATTGCAATATCTCTGTTAATTAGTTCATCTGAGACAATCCCAGGAGCGAAAATAACCGGTTCTTTTCCGGGAGGCTTCATGTCCAGCAAAGGAAATCCATTAATATGCTGAGCATTCAGCACAAATACATCAGCAATGCATATCAAGCAAATAAATAAAATTCTCATCATGTATCATATATAAAATCCACTGCAAGAATAATATAGAAAAGAGCTCTAGGATAATTTAATTCACCGGTTGTGTATTAATCATACCCAAAAGCGCAAAATTTGAGAATGAATGGAGATTTGTCAGAAGATTTAACAGCCTCTCCTGCTCTGAACTATTACGGTTTTATGCAAAAAGACCAATGTGTATGAACAATTTTCCATTGACCGTCAGCCTCAAGTCTGTATACTTCTGTACAATTCCATTTAGAGACCCCTTCGGCTTTGTATGAATGAAAATTAAAAGTCAAAACAGCCATATTCTGCATAGCAACAACCTGAGGATTAATCATCTCATATTTATGGACTTCGACTGCCTTTTTTATCGGTTCATAATATTTCTTGAGATTTTCAAGCCCATCCAGTCTCTGTGACAAAGAGGGGTCAAAGTATGAGACATCCTCGGCTGAAAGATTGATATAACCGCTTGGGTCTCCGCTGTTCCACATCTCCAGAGCTGCTTTTTCCAAAGCTATGATTGTTCCGGATATGTCTGTTTTTAAATTTTGTGAAAAGCTCATTTGTGGAAACAATAAAAATGTTAGTAAAATAATCTTTTTCATATATGGGATTTTATAATTGATAAATTCCTCTCATATAGCACTAAAGGTAACCAATGGCAAGAATAATTCAAAAAAATTATCTCCGATAATTTAATTTACCGGGTGTGAATTATTCATTCACGAATGTGTAAAAATATATAGTGAGTGATTTTATCCTAACACAAAAAATTGCCTATAGTTTCATAAACTATTTTTAATCAAATTAAGATTAAAGCTTTTCGAGATTGTATTCATAATTTATATCGCTGCTTCTCTCCTTTGATATTATAAGTTTCTTTCCAATCAATGAATAATAATAGTCGCCAACAAGGATTAAGTTAGCGTCAAAGACAGTTGCACCTATAGCACCAGTCGAATAGAAGGTAATTTTACCTTTTTTTGTATAGAATGTTCCTCCCCCGCCGGCAGGAATTGTGTTATAATCTCCGGAACAAGTATAATACCCATTCTTCATTTCTAACGTTACAGATCCTGTTTTAATTTCCGAACCATATTTTGCAGTAAATATTCCTGTATAAGTTCCGTTCAGGACACTTCTGTCCTCAATTTTTTGGTCATCTCCAGAGGGTACAGGTTCCTTGTTACAGCCAACCATTATCAAAAAGAATAAAAAGACAACCGATAAAATACGCAGTGTTTTCATAGTTTTTTCTTAATTAATACATAGAAATCCGCATTAAAATTAACAACAAAAAAATGTTAAACAAATATTTTCAGACGATTACGTCATTATCGTTTTTAGAGTAGGAAAATTCGACCCCTTTTGTAAGACGTTCGTCCTGAAGTTGCCCCCAACACTTCCAGCCTTTCTCGCGTAAAATTAAATTATCATTTTTCAACGCAGGGTAGCCCTTAAAAAATTCATTAAAGTGCTCACAAGGATAACTCTCACAAAACGTACACATCTCAACACCCTTCTCTTTAGCGCACATTCTGACTTTACACGCCGGATTTCCACTTCCTTCCCTACAAGATCTACATATTCCGTCAACAGACATCCCTTATAAAAACGACCAAAACTTTTCGCCATCAGGAAAAAATGACATGATTCCTTCAAATCCCAGCTTCTGCATCTCCTCATACAAAACTTTTGCTGCAGGTTCTACTTTTACCTTGACCGGACAGTTTTCACAATAAAGACCGCAGTAACAAGCGTATTTTCTATCCATTTTACAATCCCCTTATAATCTATTTATTATTTCACAATTTAAAATTGTTTCAATTTAGCAATATTTCAATCTTTTTCCCATTTACATCATAAAAGTAAGTACCCTTATACGAAGGGCAACAATGCGCATCATCATTTGCATATAATTTAAACTCACCCTTTATGCCATTATCATATGAGATCGTTACTGACTCGTTGAAGTATGAATCAGTTACCTCTTTCAATTTTTCTGACTTCCTCTTTTCATTGTACTTAGCCAGAATCGAGAGCCTGATCTCTTGCATTAGATCTGAAGTGTATGTCCCGTTAGCATATACAATCCTTGCAAATGTCGGGGTATCTCCATTATGTCCTGTGCAATTCTCACTGATAAAATATAACAGTAAATCTTGTTTACCATCTCCGTCAAAATCGGCATTAACAGTACTAATGCTCTTGCCATCCGAAGGAAATGCATCCATTTGTCCCGAATTTTCCTTTGACCACTCTGAAGCCTGTTGACTTGAGACATCTTTATAATTGCAAGGTACCCCAATCATTTTCTCATTTATCAGTTCATTTTTCCACTTTTCTATTTCCTTCTTGGAATCTATCTGATCCACCAAGGTTTTACAAGAACTAAAAAACAAGCCTGATAGTAGTATTGCAAATAGCAGGACAATCTTTTTAATCAAACAATTATACATTTTCTTTTTTAATTTTTCTACCACAAAATCCTGTCCAAATTGTGATGTTTATTAAATTCCTAGAATAATCAAAATCCGCCCGAGTAAATTTATCACAACTCCGGACAGAGTGATAATTTCGCCCACACTCCTGAGCTGGCTGACACTCCTTCTAAGCTTTTCAGTTTCAGAATTTGCGGCATTAATCAGTTGCTCATACTGATAGTTATTTCGGTCGAGTTGTCGTCTGAGTATTTCAAAATATGCGTCTCTTAATACATCATGTTCATTAATCACTCTATCTACAGCTTCACGACCTCCCTCTTTGTAGGCTAATTGCAGAATTTCAGATCTTTTCCTGTTAAACTCCCCGATTGTCTGGGATAACAACACTCTTAAATGTTCTTCCATATTATTCAAGCTTTAAAAGTTGATCTACTGACTTCAACTTATTTATCACTCCGGAAATATCCGTTTTTGATCTAGACATTTCAATATGTATCTGATTCAATTCCCTTAAAGCCTTGCCAAAATTATCCAGCTGCCTCTTTATATCGTTTTTCTGCCTGACGATTTCATCGCGTTTCTCAAGCCTGTACAATAGAATTAATATTGAATCATCATTATATGGCTCTTTAGAGGCAGATGAAATCTTCTTTACATTATATTTTTTGGGGTCTACAGAATTCAGCCCAGTCAGGTAGTGATTGTATATCCCGTCAATATACTTATCCCAAGCCTTCCTGTCCTCCTCCCAAAGCGACATATACAAAGAGGTTAAACGGAATAAGATTTCATTATGAACCTTTATCTTTTTTACCTGGATTGCCTGAGTGATCATTTTCGAAACCTCCGGCAATTTTGAGGAAACTGTTGACGATAAGTCGGGAAGTTTTTCAATCGAATTATAGCTTTGCTGTAATGAAGTAACAGCCTCCTTCGTTTTGTCTCCATATTTACTGTCAGTTAAAAGAGTGAATGTCGTATAAGTGTTCAGAAGACTCTGGTAGGCCTCAATTCTTGAAGCAAACTGCCCCGAAAAATCCTGCACTCTTGAGTCCGGTAATATCATCTCAGAGGGATTCGGGTCAGTTAAAACCTTCACTTTGTCTTGCTGAGATTTATCAATATATACCTGATTGGCCAACAGAGAATAGATGTCCAGAGCCTTTTGGGATACCTCAGCACCTGCCTTGGCCGCCTTCTCTCCCAATTCAATACTCTTCATTGACGCACAAGATGTCAATAAAAGAATAATAAGCAGTTTAAATAAGTGTTTCATATCCATTTTTGAGAAGTGTTAGAATCGACTTATAATCACGATTTTGCCTTATAAAGATATAAACTTTATTTCTTAATTAAATACTGATTGGGCTAAAAACAAATACGCAAATTACTACTAACGTTTCAGTTATGTAGCACAAATAAGCTTTTCAGGACTATTTTTATCTCTTGAGTTTGTCTGCCGTAATTATCCGGTATGTAAATGAATTAATTGTCAGCACAATATTTCTTGACTCATTTGTAATGTATATATTTTTCCCCTTTCTTAGAAAATTATTCAAATCGGATTCCTTGATCGTCGTAAAAATCATTTCTTCAATCTTGTCTTTTGATAGTTTTATTTTCAACTTCTTATTTATTCTTTCATAGACTAGATCGGTATAACAGATTTTTTCTAGTATTTCATCTTTAATATTTCTCATTCTGGAATTTCATTATCAATTTAAGTTATTTTCCAACTCTGTTGTTGACATGGTCACAGAACTCGAATTAAACCCGGCCGGAAAATGGGTTCTTACTTTCTGAATATATATCCTGGCTGCATTAAGTAAATCATTTCTTCGTTTTAAGTCAGTCTCAGTGGTTCCTTTCTTGTAATAATAATTAGCCAGAAGCTGATATATCCATGCTGTTCTATGTTCACAATATCCTCGCGCAGTATCATAGCATAAACGCGGATTTGTCACGTCCTTCAGCTGTGGCCCTATTGAATCCTCTATTTTAATGTACATTTTAAAAAACTCAAGAAATCTGTCCTCAACATTCAGCAACCTGTAGACCTCCCCTTTAAAATAAATTGCATGACCATTTAGTGAATCAATTGCCAGCATGAAATCTATTATAGGAATTACATTTTTGAAATCTTCCGGCACATAGTCTTTGTGCTTTTTATCTGTTACTGAATGAATCTGATCTCTGAGGATTTTAGAAGATGCAGCAAGAACAGTATCTTTTTCTCTTTGCGATGTTTTTAAGACAGAATTAAGAAAATCGCTATTTTGGATTAAAGAAAGGGATATCTGTCCGGACTTCAGATTCATCTCTCTTTTATTCTGGGCGACAGACTCCGCAGAACACGAAAACATAAGGAAAATCAGACAGAATGTTATATTTTTCAAATTATTATTACAAGTATTCATAACTATCTGTTTGTTAAATATTAGTCACTATTCTCCTTTATGAGTGGCAATTATTTATAACGCATCCGAAATCAAAATTTAATCGGGAATCATCTCGGCAATATTATACCTAGATTTTTAAAGTTTTATTCCAAAATTAGAATAAGAAAAAGTTCCGCTACCATGTTTTAGCAATTTTCTTTTATACAAATCTGTAAAAGCTTTATCCATATCCTTTATAATTGACACAGGAACGTTCAAATCGTGATGCCCCGGCAATATTTTCTTTACTGGCAAAAGCAACAGCTTTTTTATAGAATTCATATAGGCAAATGGGTCTGTTGAAGGATAAAAAGCAAATAATTCACCGATATAAACCAAATCTCCTGTGTACAAAAAACCCTTATCTTTTTCAAAGAAACACATATGCCCAGGAGAATGCCCTGGTGTGTGCAAAACCCGGATTGTCCGCCCTCCCAGCTCAATTGTATCATTATCTTTCAAAACCCTTGTAGGCACTCCTTCAAACAGATAATAATCATTTACATCAAAATTCTTGGGAAAATCACACGGCTCTTCTATTAAAAAATTTCGTACTTGTTCTATTGTCAAAGGAAAGCCACCATTTATCCATTCAACCTCAGCTTCGTGTACATAAAAATCGGGAAAATATTTGTGCCCTCCAAAATGATCGTAATGCACGTGTGTTGTAACTGCTACAACTGGTTTATCTGTCAACTTTTGTACTTGTTCCCAAATATTTTCAACTCCAAGTCCCGTATCGATCAACAAACATCTATCATTTCCATTAAGCACATAACAATGAGTCTCTTCCCAGTGTTTATATTCACTTATTACATATGTATTGCTGTCGATCTCTTCAATCGTGAACCAATCTTTATTCATTATTCTGATATAGTATAATTTAATCTTGTACTAAATTGGTTATATGCATATGATACATTAAAGGCGTTTCTTTCATTTTTTCTTATATTTATAAATACTCTCTCCGCTTCTGAGAACCATCTCTTTATCAGTCAATTTTTCAACAATATATGTTATTTTGTCGGTAGAGGATGTTCCATTCCCGATACTCTCTACAGTAAAGGTTATCTGATTCCCTTTTACACTCCAGTTTTTATAGAGCAGCGTTTTCATATTATCCGAACGCGCCGTACCATCATTAAAAAGTGTAAAGTGCAAAGCGGACGGAGATGTGTCTTTCCATGATCCTGTTAGCAATTCCTGCTTGATTTCCGTACGTTTCTGATTATTATCACAAGAAAGCGACAATAGTGAACATGTAAGTAACAAAAGAACTTGCAGTGTTTTTATCTTGGTTGCTGATATCTTCATGTTATTTCTGTTTTAAATAATTTCTTTTAATCTCTATAAACGTTTTTTAAGACAAATCATATCAACAAGTTGGATGTCGCCATCGAACATGGGGTGATCGTAATTATCTATAAAAAAACCCTTTATACGATGAGATTTTTCAAATCCGCAACTTTCATAAAACGACATTATCCAGGGGATTTCGCCTGTTCCGACAATCATTGTCCTGTAGTCGTTTTTGTAAAGATCTGAAATGAAATTAATCAAAGTCCTGCCATACCCTTTGCCTTGAAATTTCTCGTAAGTTGCTATGTTTTTCAACTCACATGTCACACTGTTTATTTGTACTACAACACAGACACTTTTTAAATCATCGTCATACAATGCAAACAAATCCCCACCCGGCAAGTATTTGTCAATCATATCCTCCTGCTCATCTGCCAACAACAGTAAGTCAAGAAACTGTTTCTTGTTTTCAGTAATTTTTTCGATTTTCATTATATCTTCTTCCCGATATAAAACATATAGCCGTAATAAGCTTTATATTTATAATAGAGCTCGGCCTCATACTGCATGGAGGCAATAAATTCTTCAACAGCCTCGTTACCTTTATACTTTTTAAGAAACGACTCTCGCCTCGATGCCTGCCATGTGTAATAGTCCGTCCATATAGTCTCGGGCAAGATATAGGTGGCTACCGGAAGATAACCGGCTTTTTGCATCTGGGCAACCTTATTCGGAATCGTGTCTATTTCGGGATAGGCTTTTTGCCAGAAATCCTGAATTTCTGCAGGTCTCTCTTCACTAAACCAGGTATTCTCTGTAACAGCAATATAGCCCCCTTTTTTCAGGAACTTTCGCCACTCGTTCAGACCACGCTCAAACCCAATATTATAAATCGCTCCTTCCGACCAGATCAAGTCTAACTCCTCCTCTCCGAAGGGAAGGTTTTCCATATTTCCGACAATACCCCTTACTCTCCCCTGAAAATTTCTATCTTTTGCATTTTGGTTAAATTGATCAATAAAACCCGGCCACGTATCAACACCGATAATCTCACATGGCGTACTCTCTCCCAGCACCATAGTTTGACCTCCGGTCCCGCTACCTATATCCGCAATTTTTGACTCTTTGCCAAGACCCTCTATAAAGCCGAGTGCCTTAAGCGTCTCCTCTTTATTACCGGGACCCTGACGCTCTGTATTTGAAAAAAATTCATAAATGATATTCAAATCAAAATCATGAATTGTCTGTTTTTCACTTTTCACTTATCACTTTTCACTTATCACTCTTCACTTACATATTAAAATTTATACCCTACTCCAACCATTATTCCCAACTCAATCAGCCCATATTTCTTACTTAAAAACAGGTGCCGTTCAATTTTCGGATTTACATAAAATGAGAAATTTTTGCATTCATATTTACCTCCGATTCCGAACCCAATTCCTGCTCCAAAACCAGAAAAGGTGTCTGATTTTGTTTTTTGATAATCAAGCATTATCCCCTCATTTATATAGAAATATTTTCCTAAACTGTGATTCAAATAAAATGGGACAGTAACAAGTTTAAAATCCTCTATATGTGATGCATCTTGTATTGGATCGCCAACCGGAGCCGGTTTTATTTCCAATTTACCGGCCAGATAGTCTATTCCTGTTTCGAATCTTAGTTTTGGTTTGTTTTTGATGCTGGCAAAATACCGGATTCCAATAGAATTATTATCCCGCAGGGAACTTGAGGGCACTCCCTTAAGAAATCCGTTTCTTATTATGCTGAAAGTCGCCGGGCCGGCAGACCTGCCATAAAAGACAGCTATCTCACTCTTGGACTGAGCAAAAGTTGAGGTATATATTAAGATAAAAATAATTAGTAAAAGACTTTTTTTCATATAGTTGAATCACATTTTCGTTAATAGATCAATCGTATGTTTTAACAACCACCCATTACCCCACATCTTCAATGTCGCTCGGTATTACTAGAAGCAGGTTGTGTTATTTCACCTTGTCCCGACAGTGTAAATTTATGATTTTTATATACTTTATCAAAGAATTTATTGAAAAATCCTCACATAGGCAAGGTAAAATAAAAGACAGAGCCTTTTCCATATTCACTTGTAACCCCCACACGACCGTTATGACCCTCTATAATCTTTTTAACTATTGCAAGGCCTAATCCGTGGCTTGTTTCGCCATTCGTAGGCTGCACACTGGCTCGTTTAAACGGATTGAATAGCCCTTCAATCTCCTTTTCGGGAATACCCTGACCTTCATCTATTATCTGAGTCATAACCTGCTCATCCTCTTTAAAAACTTTTATGGTTATTGTTGAATCCGGATAGGAATACTTTATTGCATTGCCTATAAGATTGTTCAAAACCTGATTGATTTTTCCCTCATCAACAGAAACAAACAACCCTGTTTTTTCAAAATCACTAAAAATCTTAATACCCTTACTTTTCGCCAACAATTCATTCATTCTTATGTTCTGGGCAACTAAAGCATTATAATCTGTAATCTCCCTTTTAATATCCAGCTTACCAGCTTCTATTTTGGAATAATCCAGAAGATCATCAAGCAAGTTGAGCATTTTGGAACTCATTTTTGTTATCTCACCTGTATACTCCTTGAAATCATCGCCAATATTCTCTTTAAGAAGCTCTGAGAAACCCAGGATGACTCCGATAGGATTCCTCAAATCGTGCGCAGCTATTCCCAAGAACTCATTTTTTTGCTCATTGAGGGTTTTAAGTAATTTATTCTGCTCTTCAAGCTCTTTTGTGGTTACATTGATAAAATATAATAATCGTGACAGAATTCTGGAATGCTTGTTCATATAAGGGTCAAGTTGCGGCCTGACATTTTTTGCAGTTACTGACTTATCCCGCGCTGTCTCTTTGCCATTTGCCCCTTCACGAAGGCCCACTGCAACCATTGTCGAATTGAGTAAAGAATTTACAGTACCATTTGAACAAAACTCGCCAAAAGTATAAAAACCCGCTGTCGGAGCGATGTCGTTAAATGGCATTGTTTCTAAATTGGCATCCTGTTGCAACAGAAATCTCCTGCAAATGCATGTGTATAAAAAAATTGCCTCAGGTTTAAAATTCTGCATCTGCTTTTGAATATGCCCCGACTCTGCTAAAATCATCTGAGGATTGCCGTATCCGATTCTGACTTTTTCGCCCACTTTCAAATCTCCCACCATCTGGATTGAACCATCTTTCTCATTCACAAAAAATGGTGTGCGCGCAACCATTTGACCATTACGATAAAACAGGAACGGGAATTCAAGACTGTTCTGGAAGAAATTGTCGTCGGCTTTTATTCCTAAATATTTTTCATAGACTGAAAAGGCCGGCTTTCCGTCAAGTGACTTAATTGACAACTCACCTGTTTCGGTTATGGTCATCTCTTTACTTAGCGGTTGCCACCCAAGATATGTAAAAGGTTCAATTTGGAGAGTGTCTCCCGAAAAAACCACAGATATAACGCCTTGCTCATAACAGCGTTCTCCGTCAAATACCAGAGTGTTCCGCTTATTTGCATAATCTCCTGCACCTCCTCCGAAAACCGGATAACCCAAATTGCATGAAGTAATATTATTAAATAAATTTCCGGCATCGCTTGTGATCGGTGTTGAAAGCAATAGCATTCCCTTGGCATATACGCCCAGTGCGTTTACCTCTTTAACCAACGCTTTTGCAATTGGTGCCTCTCTCCCGAGTTTACATTCATAAGAAAATAGATTGAGCGATGAGTTTTCAAAAAACGAGAATATTATGGCCGTCGAGTCAGTGAACATTTTACCGTCGCATATTTCCCCTACGGAGGAGGCTCCGACAATAACAGCCGAAGGAAAAACCTTTCGTATCTCATTCCCAATGGAGTGATACCATTTGGCATCATTTTTTGCAGAATATATTTGAACCAGTTGAGATTGAAAGGAACAAAAGGAAACTATCTCTTTAGACTGTAATATCTCGCACAAGTTTGCCATGCTCGATATTCTGTAATTAACCTGTTTCATTTTGAAAATCCTTTAAATTTTCAATTTTCACCTGATCCCTGATCAATATAAAGTTAATTATTTTTCTCACACTCTGGGCAATATATAAAACCCACAACAACCGTTATGCATTTTTAATTTTTCGGATAATTCATCGAAGCTTTTATAATAATCCACAATTTATTTCATGATTCTCAGCACTTTTTCCAATGCCAAATTAAATTCAGCCGGTTTTTCTATCATTGGATAATGTCCGGTTGCAGGGACTGGTTCCACATGAAAGCTGTTTTTACAATGGTTTTTCAGTCCTGTTTCGTTTGTCGGAGAACCGTCACTGTTTATCAAGTATAGCTTATAATTAAGCTGCTCTAGCCTTTGAGCATCGGTATACGCATATTGCATCAGGGTCATAATTGTTCCATAGCCGATAACAGGATTGCTGTTTGCAAAATCATTTTTTACTCTCTCTTTCACCTCCTTTGAAGTTGTCGGGTGAAAAAGCATCATATCTGCATAAACAGGTGCCGAGTTTTTAAAATCTTTCTCCAATAAAGGGAGAAAATCGGTCATTTGTTTCATCTGCTCAGGTGTAAAAGCAACATCAATGGATTTGAAATTGTCAACTCCTACAATACCTGATATTTTGGGATTGTTGGTCAATGCTGCCTGCAACATAATATCGCCTGCCATGGAATGTCCTATGATTACGACATTTCTAAGGTTCATTGTATCAATAAACGCTGTTACATCATTGGCATATTCTTCAATTGTCCAGTTGGTTCTTTCGGCTTTGGATTTACCGAAACCCGGCAGGTCAATTGAGTAAACATTATATTTTTTAGAAAAATATTCTACCTGATTTTTCCAATAAGTTCCGTCAATACACCATCCGTGTATAAAGAGAAGTGTTGTGTCACCCTGTCCTTGTTGATAATAATTTATTTCAGCCTGCTTGTCTCTGATTGAGATCTGTTTTGCTCTCAGTCTTTCTTGTGTTTGTGCAACCGCACATACTGAAAGTGTGGCAATGACGATTAATAAAATTGCTTTTTTCATTTTTGTTAAAATTTTAAGCAAAGAAAAAATGGAGTTATGACAACCCTTTGTCAGGGGTCTGGAAATAATCTTTTAGAACGTTCTTCCAAATAGAGTTCAATGCTGAAACTCTTGTCCGGAGTAAAATGTGTTGGCAAGATGTTGAGTTCTTTAATCCGGTCAAGACGAAACTCCCTCACTTCCCGGCGCAACTCACAAAAAGCAATAGTTGACCAGACAGCTCCACTGAAATAAACCGCATAGGGTTGAATAGTCCTTTCTTTTAGTTGCTCCTCCCCTCTTGTATGATAGGCGATTTTCAATTTTACGCTTTCGGTAATTGCTTGCTGAATAGTGTCCAGGTACAAACTTGGCGGGGCCCATGGTTCATGGGCCATGATTCTTGAATTTAAAAAATCCAGCTTGTCTTTGTCGTTAAGCGACAAAACCGCTTTTATTTTAAAAAGGGCAGATTCGTAATTTTGTTTAAGAGAGTCTTCTGTATGGTAGTTTAAAATTTTACTTGTTGTCACCAAAGCTCTCGCCTCTTCCATTGTGAACATCACAGGCGGCAACCGATAACCTTCAACTAAAAAGTAGCCTCTTCCCTCTTCTTCTCCAATCGGGACACCCGCAAGCCTCAATGTCTGAATATCTCTGTATATTGTTCTGTTTGTAACTTCAAACCTTTCAGCCATTTCACGAGCAGTTATCAATCGTTTAGACTGAAGTTGTATCAGTATGCTTGTGAGTCGGTCTAGTCTGTTCATTGAATGAATTATTAAAAAAGAGATATTCCCAAAATTATATTAATACTATTATAGTTTGAACCCCACAACATGTAATCGCCTAAAATTTCACGCTTTGTGTTATATCTTAATTCTACATTATACCTGTTCATGTATTTATAACCGACACCGAAGGCTACGTTCCTTCTTGATTTTATCTCAAGTTCAGAATGCTCTGAACCATCTTTTCTTAAAAACTTAATGGATGAATTATAAGGAAAATCAAAAACATAAGAGATATTAGCAAATAGTTTTGATTTATCATTCAAAAAGAAATAGTGTCGAACACCTATTGGAAATTCTATCGATTTGTAATCAACTTTCAATACAAGAATTCCGCCTGCGACAATGTCAGTTTCTTTCGATTTTTCTGATTTATAATATTGAAAAACCGGTTCCATTATTACACCCCATTTGTTTCTATTAAACGGCAAAAGAAACTCTGTTTCAACACCAAACCTGATTCCTATTTTACTGTCAAAATCAGTATCCATAGAACCTGATGTAGAATTTTGAATTTTTAAACTACTAAAATTTAAACCAGGTCGAATATTTAAATTAAATAAATCCCTCTTTTGTTTTGACTCAAAGTTGATGTAATTTGACCCGATGCATTTGTGGTACTTAATAAATAATCGTTCTAAGTCCTGTCTATTGTAATTTAGGTTCTTAAAATCATTTAAGTTTATTCCTTCACACTTCAACTGAAGGAATAATTGCTGTTTAAAGTAGTTATTTTTTGAGATTTCACCATCTACCAAATATCTTTTGTAAACTAATTGAGTTATATCTGAATCATTAAATTTATAGAAAAATCGAATTAAACTGCCGTCAACATAAAGGAATAAAGAGGCTTGCCCCTCAATGAGTACTTTAAGAAATAATAACTCTTCCTGAAATTGTGGATTTTTTTCTGAATTCAAACCATCTATTTGGTCAGAGGATCTATCAATCTTGGTTTTAGTCCGAATATACCTGGAAAAATTATTGATTCCAAATTCTTTAATTGTCTGAATAGTTGCTTTTTGAACTGTGTCGTTTTCGAAAAGTTTATATTCAAACTCATTTGGATTATTTTTCCAATCAATATTTTTAATTAAACAGTCAACTCTTTTATTGGATTCGTTGATGAAATAACCTTCTTCAAAAATAACCTGAGAATATGATTCGGTGCATATAACTGTAAATAATGCTAATAAAAATTTCTTCATATAATTAAATTATAACATCTTAGCAGTAATTCAATGTATAGCTGACACTACTATGAATAAAACAAATCACCTTTGGCTCTTTTTTATTTTATAAAGATAACAACTTTATTTATAAGGCTTTTTAAAAATACTCTTCTGATTTATATACGGCGTTTTATTCAATATCACAATACCAAGTTCTTCCGCTGCTGCTATGGCAGCAACCAAGAATACCACCAAGCCTGTAAATTTATTAGCTATTGTATGAATAAATAAAAATTCTCCTGTCTTGATTTTTGAGATTACAGCCGTAGATGTTTTCAATAATATAATTACCAGGAACCAGATATAATTCTCTGCCAGTATCCATTTATAGCGATAAAAAAGGATAAATATGATTATACCAAAGAAAAACAAATCACCTAAAGAATCCAGTTTAGCTCCAAATTTTGAAACCGAGTTATACTTCCGTGCAAAATATCCGTCTGCAATATCTGTCAACCCAATAAATAAGACTAGACCTGAGAACAGATATTTGTTATCCAACGTCAGCAATAATCCGAAAGAGAGTATTATTCGGAGTACGGATATGATATTAGGAATAGCTCTTTTAAGTTGCATTCAATCAGGCTATTATCAAGAACACTCATAACTAACATTGAAAACAAAGATATAGGTTAATAACTTCCATTATGGTGATGTAAATTATAAAAGTATTACGCCACATCATAATTATTAAAAATCATCTTTTGTGAATTCATTTTTCAAAATATGATCTGACTAATGACAGCAACACATCTTGAGTAATGGGTTTTGAAATATAATTGTTACAACCTGCCTCTATGGCCTTTTCCTTATCTCCTTCGAAAGCAAAAGCAGTTTCGGCTATAATAATTACCTTTTCATTGAACTTCCTTATTTCCCGGGTAGCTTCAAGGCCGTTCATGCCAGGCATTTGAATGTCCATTAACACCAAATCAATATCAGGATTACTGAGGCAAGTCTCTATGGCACTTGTCCCGGTTCTTGCTTCCATTATTTCCCTGCTGATTTTCTCCATCATTATCGCAAGTGACCTTACAGAGGCTTCGTCGTCTTCGGCAATCAATACTTTTATTTCCAAATTTTCAGGAATTGTAGTTTCATCTTCGGAAGCTGGATTAACATCAGTAGATAAATCGACTTTCTTATCTATACGAGGAAGAGTAAAGAAAAAAGTTGACCCTCTGGATTCTTCGCTTTCCACCCAGATTTTGCCACCCAACATCTCAACATACGCTTTTGAGATAGCCAATCCCAACCCTACCCCTTGTTGGGCCATTTTATCGGAAACATCAGCTTGAATAAAACGTTCAAATATGACTCCAATCTTTTCTTTTGGAATTCCTATCCCGGAATCCTTCACATAAAATTCCACATCTTCTCCCTTAACAACATATCCGAACTCAATCTCTCCACTGTCGGTATATTTAATGGCATTTTTTACCAGATTTGAAAGTATTCCGTATAATTTTTCACTATCGGTAGTAATAATTGTATCACTTTCTAGCGATACATACTTAAATGAAAGTTTGAGTTTTTTACGATTCGCTTCAAGTTTTAGAGAATCGTAAACAAATTGCAATTGATGATTTATATTTGTTTCAGAAAGATTAATGTCAATTATGCCTGATTCAATTTTGGAAATGCTGATAATATCATTTATAATGTTAAGTAACCGTACACCGCTTTTTTCAATAACCTGAATATACTCTTTTTGTTGCTCTCCGGATAATTCCGGGTCCTTAAGCAAAGCTGCAAAGCCTAAAATACCATTCATCGGAGTTCGTATTTCATGACTCATATTAGCCAGAAATGCCGATTTTAACCTATCGCTCTCTTCGGCCCTTTCTTTGGCATTTATCAATTCAATCTCTGCCTTTTTTCGTTCAGTTATATCCAACCCCACGCCCACTATGCCTTCCTGATTATCGTCCCTTAACATAGGATTGACTATATTCAGGTATGATGCCCCATTAATAATAGATTCAAACATAACCGATTCTCCTGAAAGTGCTTTTTTTATTGATTTTATTGTCTCCGGAAAATCTCTGTATATATCGAAAACCGATAGCCCGACCACCTGATTGGAAGTTAAGCCAAGCCCCTTAAGTCCTGCCCCGATAGAAAGAGTAAAAACGCCATTATTGTCTATTATAAAGAAAACAATTGGCAGATTTTCAACAGCAGTGCTGATTAAAGCCTCTTTCCTGATTAATTCTTGTTCTGTTTTCTTGCGTTGGGTAATATCTCTGCCAATTCCCAATACACCTATAAACGCCCCGTCATTCTCGTATATTGGGGTTTTTATTGTTTCAACTATTTCCTTATGTCCATCGGCAAAAGTTAACTCTTCCACATTCATTGTCGGTTTACCGGCGGATATGGCCTCGTTATCTTTTTGCCTGAAAAAGTCAGCCATATCTTTGCGCACAAAGCTGTAATCAGTTTTACCCACAATTTCGTTTTCCGCAGCTCCGTAAAATTGCCCAAATCGCTGATTACATTGTAAATAAACTCCTTGTGGATCTTTTAACCAAACAAGGTCAGGTATCGTATCTATAAGTGCCCGTAAACGGCTTTTACTTATTTTAAGCTCATCCTCAGCATGTTTAAAGTCGGAAATATCCTTTCTTATGCCAACCATACGTTTAATCCGGCCCCGGCTGTCTTTTTCAATAGTATGGCCTATCACCTGATGCCAACGGTAGCTTCCGTCAGCATGTAGCATA
This sequence comes from Rikenellaceae bacterium, assembly GCA_034928745.1. Taxonomy (GTDB): domain Bacteria; phylum Bacteroidota; class Bacteroidia; order Bacteroidales; family UBA932; genus Bact-08. The sequence continues at coordinate 19,316 of JAYFOS010000019.1, read as the reverse complement.
CGGGCTTCATAGACATAGCTTACATCATTATTGGAAAGTACATCGTTAATTTTGTTCCTGACATTTTCTCTGTCATCAGGATGTATTCTGGTGAGCCAGATCGTCCGGTCCGACGGTCCGACAACCGGCTCATACCCAAGCATTGTGTAGTATATCGGTGAGGCTATCCAGGTATCATTTTTCACATCCCAATCCCAAATACCGATCTTTGTAGCCTCAAGTGTGACACGTAAACGTTCCTCCTTGACACACAAAGCATCTTCAGCCATTTTTCTGTCGGTAATGTCTATAAGCGTTCCGCTAATTGCAGGTTTTCCTTTATAGGTTATTAAATTACCAAGAACCCTTACCCATATCAGACTTCCATCTTTTTTTACTCCGCTGAGTTCGTACTCTATTGACGCCAATTCGTTGGATAAACGTTTCCTGATGTTTTCCTGTACAAATTTTTTATCACTACCGAAAGCAAGTGATATGGGTCCTAGCTTATCCACAATCTCCTCATAAGTATATCCGAATATTTCGCAGAATTTTTTATTGACATACCTGAAATACTCATCCTGGATAATATATACCCCGACTATTGAATTTTCTACTATATCCCGATATTTAGCTTCCGAGCCCAGATAATGATTACCTCTTTTCTTTTTAAAAAGGATTTGCAGCTTTCGCAATGTTTCGAAGTCAAACATATTTCAAAAGTTTTATGTTTCTCAGACTCTGGAATATAAAACTTAATAAAGATAATGAAAAAAAGTATATGAAAGATGTATTCGTCTTTCAACAATTTACTTTAATATGAGACATTTCCCTTATAATATTTAGGTGTATAGATGTTCAATCATTTTCTTTTCGTAGCTTTTTGTCAGAATTCCCATCATTTGGAGATGCATTCTCCCATATCATCTCTTTCGATGTTAATTTGCGTATGTTATACTGCTCAGTATATCTGCCTTCATCATTGAATAGTGTTACTAACGTGTTTTCAGCGCCAACAATATAAGTCCTGCCAATTATAGTATCGCGTCCCGACAAAAAATCACTGTTATGGATAAAACAGGTTCCGTCGGCATTAAACGTATAAGACACAGAACCATCAACTGACAAATTTGGGTCGTCGTTATAGATATACCATTTGCCAACCAATTGAATAATATTTATTTCATCTGCTTTTTTACATGATATTAAACTGAAAATGATGCCAAACAGCAAGAGAATTGTAATGTGTATAGTCTTTTTCATCTTTGATTATTTATATTTTATCGTTATTAAATCACTCGCTTTATATTTATAAACAACTTTATCCTTTCCATCACTTTTAAATACTTTTATCTTGTTCATTCCTATTTTTACAGAAACCCTTTGTGATGCCTTATTATCAATTTCAGAACAAGAATAAATTAATTGCAAAAAAGTCTTAATAATATGATAACCAATCTCCTGCAAGGTCTCTCCATCAATGTTCTGCAGTGTAAATCACTCTTTTTTATACCTTTCAATGTTTCGGCCTATCAATAAAGCATGTACTGCAACAACAGTACTGTATGTTCCGTACTTTCACGGTTCTTAAATCCAGCTTCCCCGGTCAGCTCAAAACGAGAAAAAGTTGCGGTAAAAATGGATTACAAAGTACCAGACCGGTATCTTCGATAAAAACTCGTTAGTGTTAACTCTATTTTCTGACATAAGTAATGACTTTAGCCTCCTATCATTACCGTTGGCGCACCTATAGCGATGATTCCTCCATGAGCCGTTGTATCGCCCATACGGGCAGCCGGTTTACCTCCGATCATTACAGTTGCCGACCCTTTCACAATGGTATCGTGCGGGCCAACACAAACACAACTGTCGCCCACAACGGCGGCTGGCATTTTACATATCAAAACGGTTGGCACCCCCGGTCCAAGGATCGGGCCACCCACATGCGATATGGGCGAAGGCAATGCCGGTGTTTGCATCGGACAAATATGCATATCTGTTAATCGTGCTGCTTGTGGCATTTTAGTTAATTTTAGTTTATCATTACTATCGCTCCTTTAACAGTGGTTTGCCCTGATGCAGAAAACTCAGCCATGGCACTACCTTTCATGGTCATACCAACACCGGCATTTCCCGCTATGTTTAACCCCTGCATTCTAATATCGGCTTTTGCGCTTATTATTACATCTTTACACGAATCAATCTTAATGCCATTATCGTTCATCGTTACGGTATTTCCGTTTTGATCAGAGAGTTTTATGATTTTTTGGGCATCACTGATTACCACCTCATTCTTAGATGGGGTTTTAATGGTAATCTCGTTTCTATTTTCCTCAAATTCAACAATTACCCCATTTACCCCGACAATCGTCTTACCACTTTCTGCAATCAGTTTGAATGGCGGATTATTACTGTGCAAACTACCCAAAATAACAGGGTTTTCGGGATCATTATTAATAAACCCGATAATAACTTCATCTGATTCTGCAATTCCGTGCATATTAGCCAATCTTGCCCAAACTGTTTTGGGATCACTGTTCAAAACCGGGATCTTGACTTGTATGCGGTTTTCTTTGGCGGGATCTCCATCTATTTGGGTCACCTTGCCAATTTGTAACCCTTCAAACAATCCATTAACTGCCATAATATTTAAGTTTATATTGTTTCAGGACTTCTGCATTTGTTGCTGGAAAGTTATCTCCATAAACTCTGCAGGGCGAATTAGCGCTACTAGTACCGATATACGTAAAATTCCCTCAAGGACATCCTCGGCAGTCATTGTTTCTCCCAAACCCACATGGACACTAAAAGCATCATCGGGAGACGAACCTGCCAGTCCGCCTCTTTTCCAGATACCGGTAAGAAAACCGGAAATCATGTTTTTGATTGTTGACCAGGTGTTGGTATTATTGGGATCGAAAACATATGCCTTGCTGGCAAGTTTTATGGACTCTTCAAGCATAATCATTGTACGGCGGACATTGATGTAACGCCAATCGAATGAGTTTCCGTCAAGAGTACGTGCTCCCCATACAAGTGTTCCTTCGCCAATAAAGGTACGGATGGCGTTGACCGACTTCCCGTTAAGTGGAACGTTCAGTTCCTCCTGGTCGCCCTGAGTAATGTTCACCGAAGACGAGATCACGGCTTGCATTCTGACGTTTGCCGGAGCCTTCCAAACGCCCCTTGTATTATCAACCATAGAATAAATACCGGCTATTGCAGCTCCGGGGGGCATCAGGTTCAGTTTAACTTTCATGGCGCCAAGCATGGAACTGAATGTGGAGCTTAGGACAGCCAGGCTTTGGTTTAGCAGGCCTTTTTCCACTTCGGGCAGATCGTCTTTTACAATATCATCTATTTTCGCTTTAATTTCAACTTTTTTAGTATCACTCATCTCATTCCCTTCAGGAATCAACTCTGCAACAAGAATATGATGTAGCACATCTTTGTTGGCAATGTTAAGGTAGCTCAAATCTTTATCTTGTACGATTGATGTGTTAATCCAAGGATAGTAGGCCGCCCCGTAATCGAGATTGTTAGTCTCTATTTTATTCCTGAAATCAAGCACTTTATCTCCAGATGGATCTGTACGGCTTTTGTAGCCTTCATAAATATCGAGAATAGCAAAGCGATTTTTCATTTTATTCCCGCAGTGGCTGAGCATTGCTTTCTGTACTTTGGCACAGGCATCGGAATCTGGCAGCAATACTGTTTCGGGAATTACCACCAGAGTGGGCTCCTGCTCGTGAATAAGTTTTTCAATACCGGCAATCATCAGATCGGCATTAATGGCTGTTTCGTAATCTCCAACTGAAACAACATAACAAGGTCCTCCGCCATTGGCGTAGAACATCAGCATACTATAGTAAAGGAGGTATTTACCTGACTCCTGTCTCAATCCATAGCCCTTGTTGTTTTTAACAAAGTCTGGGGATTTGGGCGATTCATTGATTGAAAAAGAGGGAAATGGAGCAAACCCGAAACAGGCGTTGAATTCTGCCATTGAAGTAAGTCTCCATGGCTTGTTTAGCAACGGGATATTCCCGATGATTGCTTTTTCGGTATGTCCGATAAAAGCCGGAACAGCAGTAGCAACTTCGACTACAGAATCGGGGAAGCCACTTTTTTCTACAATATAAACTCCTGGGGCTTTCATTTCACTCATAGATTCAATTTATTCAGGTCAGTATTCTTTTTCTTACGGTTATTGCGTCCTGCAATCTAACGTTGCCGTACCTGCCAGCGAGCGATGCACTTGGCAAACTTATTAAATGTAAATGTTTTATACCACATATTGAATGTTGGAGTTATTTCATTTTACTCCCCATTTTTTCTGTTTTTTTCAACCATCTTTTTCTGTTTATTATTTCAGAATTTCTCACAGGTGTAAAGATAGTATTTCTTACTTGTTTAAAACCACAAAATTGTAAAACAGATTTCTTCAATGAATTGACACCCGGACTTTTATAAATAATACAATAGAACCAGACAGGAGTATCCATAGTCGTAATAATTCGTGCTGTTTTTCCTTTCATTAATGGAATAGGAAGTGGCGAGCATTTTTGATATTTAAACGCATAGCCTGGCACAAATAATCTATCAACAAACCCTTTAAATAACGCAGGATATGTACCCCACCATGTTGGATAGATAAATACCAAATGATTGGCATCAGTGATGAGTTTTTGTAACTCTGCTAAATCAGGTTCTAACTCCATCTGCATATTATATCCATATTTTAAATTAGGATTAAAGTTAAGATTTGAAAGATGGATTAAATGACAAACATTGCCAGCCCTATCGGCCCCAAGTTTATATTTTTCAGCCAATGCGTGGCAGAAACTATTGTTATCCGGATGTCCGTTAATTACAACAACTTTCATAACTAATTACAAATTATATCCATAGCCAATTGAAAGGTACAATGGCGTTAATTTTAATGTTCTAATGGCTGTAACATTCACTATATCAGACGTATAGTGTTCTTTGTAATCCTTTTTACCATATTTGTAACCTGCATTAACAAATATTCTGTGTTTACCGGTTTTTCCTAAAAGCCGTGTGTAGCGTGTGCCTGTATATACCAAGGGAACTGTAATAGTATAATAATCATTATTCGTGAAATATAAACCAAATCCGGCATGAATTGAAATCAGATTTTTAGGATTGTAAAGAGCAGTATAACCGAACCCTAACCTGCTTGTAAAATCATCAAAATTGCTGTTAATATCCTGATTGGCAATACCGGCATTTAACTCTATATATAGATTTCTATTTAGAATTTTATATTCAAGCCCGAGTTCAACCTGGTTATATGACAGTTGAAATGTAATTATTTTTCTATCTTGTGCTTTTGTATATTGCGACATTAGGAAAACAAAAAATGTAATTGCAAATATCTTCTTCATATCATTTATTTATAATCACATTTATACTTTTCACAATGGTTTTTGCAGTAGTTAATGTTTGCGTATCCTGATAGATATCACCGTCAGAACCATCAGAACTACTGTGTCCAATTAGCACAAGGACAGTATTTTTCGTTTCGGGATAAATTGTTGCAGAATAAACAACAGCAGGCTGACCGCTCCCCATCTCACCACCTGAATAATTATTATCACCTTTTTTTGCATTTTTAGGATAATAGTTGTTAAAATCAACAGAATGGTTGAATTCAGCCTTTATCACAAACGGTTTTTTAAGATTTACAGGCGTTATTTTTATAGTTTTATTCTCATTGGGCGTTGCTCCGGTAATCCCGTCCGTTAGCGGGTGATTCTTTGTCGGTATAAATAAACCGTCTTCATACACAACACCACGCTGATGGCACCAATGAGGCAAACTTTCTTTTCGTCTGTTTCCATCATTTAATTTCCATCCTTCAGTAGCAATTTTGTAAGTTGCAAAAACAGTTGAAATGTAATTTTCAGAGGTGTCCTCCAACCAAATTACAAATTGCGGAGGGTTCTTTTTTGTTAATCCAAGAAATAGTGGGAAATCGTGCAGCCAATGGTCGCCAGTTTTAATTTCGATTTCTATATCTCCACTTTCAAAAGATAGATCTTCTTTTTCGCATGATTGTAAAACAAACATGCACACTGAAATTAAAACGCTTAAAATTGTCATTTTCATTGTAATAAAATTGTTAATGATAATTACAGTGCAAAGTAACAAATCAAAAAAATGACAACTTTTGATAAATGTCAAAAAAACTATTAAACAGATTTTCTTATCCGGCTCAAAGTCTCCTGGGTTATTCCAAGGTATGAGGCAATATATTGTAATGGTATTGTATTAACATATTTTGGATTCTTTTCCAACAATCTTCTGTATCGCATCTCTGCCGTCTGATTTAATAGTAAGAATAGGTGTTCTTCTGAAGTTATGGCTATAGCCTCTGCAATTAAACGCCCCACTCTTTCAATTCTAGGATATTTTTCGTAAAGGTAAAGGAGGTCTGTTTTAGAAAACTCAAAAACTTCCATATCATTCATGGCTTGAACATTTACAAAAGAAGGAGTGCCTGTGATAAAACTTGTATATGATGTAATAAACGAAGGAGCAAAATAAAAATCACTCGTTATTTCATTTCCCTTGAAATCAATATGATAAAATCGAAAATACCCTTCGGAAGTAAACCAAACTTTTTGACAAACCTTACCGGTTTCAGCAACAAGTTCATTTTTCCTTATCTTTTTACTGATTAATATTTCTTCAAGGAAAACAATTTCTTCCCTCGATAATAGAACTAAATTATTAATGTATCTATATAAAGATTCTCTCATTTTGTGGTAATTTTTCTACCCTTTAACAACCTATTGTCCCGGCAATTTTTATACCGAATTCTAGCTGTTGGCAATTAATCATTTACCCAATATTAACTAAAAACAAAGATTTTAACTTTTGAATTCTCGCTATTAATTATTGTTTGATTATTTCCTAAATCACCAATTTTGGCTAAATAAAATAAATCAAAAATCCCGGGGTATTCAACAAAATAGCCTATGTATGCTTAAATTATCGCTTTAATCCTATCCAATCCCTTAGGAGTTTTCTTTGTCTGATTGGCAACAAACAATTTAGAATCATCTTGAAAATCATTGACGCATATAACTACTAAATCGTTAACATCTTTAAAACAATTATATAAAGTTGCATAAGAATAACCAGTCAGGTCAGCTATATTTCTGCCACTTAGACTTTTCAAACCTCCTTCTTTTAGAATGTCTTTTGTCGCTTGAATGAAGTATTCTTTCATCCGCTTTTCTTGAATTTCCGTATTTTTCATCATTGCGTTTTAAGAATTCAACGACGAAAATAGAATTTAATTTCTGATCCTATCAATTGCAGATCTTAGAGACTCATCAAATTTTAATTTATCATCTAGCCAAATGTAATGGCTTGCATTTTTCACGACAATTAATTTTACAAATTCATAATCAGAGAAAACAGATGTCCAATAATATGCTGATGGGTCAATGTAATCTTTTTCACCTTGGATAATAGTGATTGGTATAGGATACGTATTTAGCGTAGATCGTATGTCATATGTATTAGGGATAGATCCCCCAATGGCGTTGTCAACTAATGAGTTATAATATATTCTTCCTCCTTGAAATTTTTTCCAATTAGCTATATTAATCATATTGAAAGAAGCCAGTCCTAATATTTTAAACTTATCTGACCGCTGTCTTGGGGTTAATACAGAATCATCCATCAAGTCTGCTTTAACTAATTCAGTTGTAATTTCCGGTCTGTTTCTCAAGTCTAAACATCTCTTGTGAATCTCTTTCAATATTTCGTTAAAAGGTTTGTCTTCATTTATGTAAGGAGGCATTGTTGCTGATAAAATAATTCCCTTCACATGTTCAGGATATTTCATGTAATAAAACATAACAGCTAAAGACCCAAAAGAATGTCCAAACAAAAGCATCTTGTCTTGATTAAGTGATTTTCTGAGTGTTTCTAAGTCTTCCACTATTACATCGAGGGTCAGACTAGCAATAAGGGAATCAGCTACAGGAGATAACAAACTTCCTCTTTGGTCAAAAAGTATAAATGTATTTTTTTCTGAATTTTCTTTTAACGCATCAACCAAGTAATTAAAATCATTACCCGGTCCACCATGAAGAGTAACAATTGTATCCCCGACACCAATACTGGTAATATACAATCGTGTACTAGCATCAGAAGTTGGCAAATACCAAACATTTTCCTGTAGTTGGTCAAAGATGTCTGTTTTAGTCTGTCCAACAAGACCAGTGTTAAATAATCCAAGAAGCAAGGTTAGTAGAAAGATTTTCTTCATTTAATTAATATAATTTCTCATAATGACGAATGAATGTTTATTATTGTTACAATCCAATATATTTTAATCTGCATAATGTTTTTTTGACTCGTGTTGGCATTATACCGGCAATTAGCTATACCACTTGTTAGGGCATATTTTTTATTTCAACACATTTGGTTTTAATCTTTATAAGCAACCTTTTAAATTCCTGCTTTTCGGATTCCGTAAAATCTTCCAATATTTTGTTTTCTGTATTTTCGATTGTTGTCCAGAGCTTTCCAATAGCTTCAACTCCTGTTTCAGTAATTATTAAATTGTCAGAAGCATCAGTGATGATAAAACCATTATCCAAAAGTGGCTGAAAGTGTTTTTTAATTTCACTGTCAGGAATGCCAAACTGTTTCTGGGCATCTAAAATACTCATTATTCTGTCGCATTTCAACACCATCATAAAGACCAATTGATTACTTGAGAGACTTGAAACCTTTTTCAACTCTTTATCCAACGTTTCTCTAATCAACATTGCGACTACATTGATTTCTCTTCCAAGAGTCGATTTTATCTGTTTTTCTATCATTCCTAATACGCGTTTTAATTTTAATTCGTAAATGCTTATTCCAGTTGCGACACCGACATTCAGACTCTCAACTTCATTATACATTGGAATCTGAACAGTAATATCTGCGCTATTCATAAATTCGACCGATGCTCCGTTTGTTTCATTGCCAACAACCAAAGCTACAGGTTTATCTGTAAGTTTAACTAATGATTGCAACTGGGTTCCTCGTGGCGAAGTCGTTATTATTTGAAAACCGTTTTCTCTTAAATAATTTACTGCCTCTTTGGGGTTTTTAAAGGATTTTAAATTTGTGTTGAAAACACGGCCTCTTGAAGCATCGACAGTTTTCTTTTGAAATAAATCAAAATCGGGCTTTGTACTTATTATATTATTAATTCCAAAAGCATGGCAAGTACGAACAATTGTTCCAATATTGCCAAAATCATTTAAGTTGTCCAAAACAATGCAAAAGTCAGAGTTAGAAAGATCTTTTTTAACGTTCCCGACAGCAATAGCCGGCACTAAATAATTTGTATCAGTCACTTTTTTCAGCAATCCATCTGATGTCTGATAAATTTTATGTTTTGAATATTTTTCATTCAGATCTTTCTGCTTATTTGATATTAATATAAAATCCAGGTTAATTTTTGAATCAATAGCCCAGTCAATCGCTTCAAATCCTTCTATTAAGAATTTCTGTTTCTCAGTCCGTCCTTTCTGTGAATTGACCGATTTCGCCAATTGAATACGTTCGTCTTTTAATGATGTAATTTCTTCTATCATTTTTAATTTGTATTTTCTGCTAACCTTATGCCTCCGGTGGCTGAATTATAGGTGTTATAACCCGCTATGTGTCTCTCACAAGATTAAATCGCCTTTGGCTCACGGTTCTGCCTTATAAAGATAGACACTTTATTTATTAAGGAAACTACACGCAGGCCGGGAGTTTCCCGATAAATTGTCCACAATAAGCTGCCTTTCAAAATACTAATTCCCTTTAAACAAGCAACCAAAACCCGACTTGAGGGTAGCTGAAGTTCGCGGTTCGGGTTTTATTCTATCTTGATATTTTCTGAATTTGGTTTCATATAAACCTTGTTGTTTTTAAAATCAAATATCAAATCGAAATTCATAAAAAATTGGTTTCCGACCATTCCAATATATTTACTCGATTTGTCTGATTTAAACATATTCATAGCAACAACAAAATTGTTTTTTAATGAAATATTTCCAAATCGTAACTTATTGGGCATTAATATAGCCAATTTTATTTTCGGGTTTGGTTTAAACTTCGAGGTGTCTTTAAGAAGGAATCTGTCTGAATTTGTCACAAATTTTTCTACTTCGAGAAGATTTCTATTAAGAAATATGGTGTTTGGTGCGCCCAAATCAAGTAGAAAGTTTCCTTTTAACTTTTCTTTTGAGTTTAAAGTGTCGTAAACTTGCAGGGTTGTATTTATGTATAGCCCTTTGGTTTTTTCATCAGTTTTTGCCTTAAATTTTATAAAATCGGGACTCAAGTTTTTCATGTCTTTGTCAACAATCATATAATTGTCGTTTAAATTAATTTCAATAGTTTCACTTAAATCTCGTATTGGGTATATAATATCATAATCTTTCCACGACTTTACTGTGGAAAAATCAGCAACTAAGGCATTAAAAGATTCCTGCTTCCCATTCACTGTTATAGTGTCTTTTATAAGATAAGAAACTTTGATTTTGTTTTGGCTTCCCCATAAAGAGATACTGGCATCTTCGGAGGCTTTTTCTATTTTTAACTCAGATAAATTATTTTGAGCATACGATAGATTAATTACGATTTTAGGAAAGCCTGTTTCTAAAAATACTTTTGCTTCAATGGAATCATTTAGTTGCCATTCCGAACATAAGTGTCCAGATTTCATTTCTAATGGCAATTTTATCTCTTGTCCAAACAGAGATGTCCAAATGAATAATAGAAAGGAACTTAAAAAAAGAATTAATTTTATATTCATTTCATTAATGTTTATGTTGCACTTAAGCTGACCGCTAACGGTTTCGTATATTAAATGTTTGGCATATCGAGGCACTTTCCTGTCAAGCCACAAGTACTTTTTACACGAGCCGGAATGCTCAATATCCCACTGATTTCCAAGTGTTTTATATACGATGTTGGCTGCTGGTTTTATAATAATTGTTCTAATTTTTCTTTAATCATTGAGGGATTATCTGCTGTTGCATCCAAAATATTTCCTTTATCATCAATCAAAATGTATCTAGGAAAAGCTTTTGCATTATAATCGTTATTGAAATTATGATTTGTTCCGATTGTCCAAAGATTAATCGTATTTGTTAACTGAAACTCTTTTATTATTCTTAACCATTTTTCCCTGTCACTATCAGCAGAGATTGAAATAAAAACAATATTTTCATTTTTATATACATCTGTAAGCTTTTTCATTTCTGGCATTTCTTTTAGGCAAGGTCCGCAAAATGAACTCCAGCAATCTATATATACAAATTTACCGTAAAAGTCAGAAAGCCTAACTGTATTTCCACCTTCATCTACTATTTCAAATTCTGGGGCTTTCTTTCCTTTTTCGAGTTTGCCCCAGCTATTAAACTTCTCCGTTAGGAATTCTTTCCGCTTTTGGTCTTTTATATAAGGTAGAAAGTCCTGATATATACTGTCAATTTCATCTATGCCATTGAAGTTTATATGACTTACAAATTTTGTAAATATTATATTTTCAAACATTTCCTTTTCAGTAAATAATTTCTTTGCCAATATATATTTGTCATTAAATTCTTTTGCTTTAAAATCTAAGTATGAACTTACAGCTTCCTTGTAAACATTGAACTTGAATAGCTCTATATTGCTGGTTTCAATCTGGTTAGTAAACTCATAATAATTATCAGGAAGCTCTGGTTTAATTTTAGTTAACATCTCATTGAAGCTTGGATAACCAAATTGTTGGTTAATCCAGAAATAGGTTATAAGTAGGTTTTCAGTGTTGTAGAAATTATCTGAAATATTTGGATTCATTTTTTTGTATTCACTCAATAGTTTAGTTCTTACCTGCTTAATGCTGTCAATAGACTTAAGGAAATTATCTGGTTTTGAAGAAAAAAGAGAGATGTCGACCATTCTCGGGTCGTCAAACCCAAGTTCTTTCATTAACTTATTTTCCTCAAATAAAAATGCACTTTCTTCAAACCCTCTTCCAGAAAACTGAATCTGTTTATTTTTTCTGTCATAATTTATAAAAATGCTATCACTAGATTCAACATATAATGGAATCCATTCATCAAATTTTAAATCAATGTAAGTTTCATTCAAGTCGCTAACAACAAAACAAAATCTGCCATCAACAATTGTGTCGATGTATGTTGAATCATTCGTTTTCAATTCTGCAACACTTACTTCAGAATGTTTCAAAAATCCAACAATTTTAATTGTTTGATTATCTTTTCTACTACATCCAGAAATTAGAACCAATGAAATTAGAATCAATAAATTTTTCATAACTATTGTTTTATGTAAGCAATTTCGTCTCTTAAACTTGCAGCTAACGATCGTGGGATAAATTTCCGTTTTAATGGAATTTAGCGTGTGTTGTGTGGCAATTTTTAAAATCAAGCTCTCTCTATTATATAATAAGTTGAAATATAATTAGATGGGGTTTCTTTGAACATTTTTATTTCTTGTAAATCAGATCTAAATAATTTCAAAAATTCTTTATTCGAACTAGAATTTATTTCTTTTTCAAGACATTTATAATAGTCATTCCACCAGGTTTGTTCATCTAACACAAATGAATTTAATATTTTACAGCCATTTTTTTCAATAAATTCGATTTTTTTATTTTGATTCTGATACTCATCGTGGATTATAATAAATCCATTTCTTTTTAATAGTTTAATAATTTTTTGGAATCCTTTCTGAAAACCAACTACATTAAGAAGTCCTTCGGCTAAAATTAAGTCAAATTGATTATTGTCAGCTGTTATGTCAAACAAGGAACAGTTGGAAGGATTAACCTTATTAGAAAGGCTGAATTCTTTTACCTTTTCTCTCAAAACAGCTATTGATTTTGTATCAGAGTCAATAGCCATAATCTTCCCATTAAATTTTTCTGCTAGAAACAATGTTGGCACACCTGATCCACAACCAGCATCTAATATTTGTGGATTTTCAATTATTGGTAATATTGAAATAGCTTTTTCAAGATATTTTAAAAGACCTTTTCTGCACTTATCTTTAATATCAAAATATTCTCTATTCATTATCCTTTATTTATAGTTCTAAAAATGCTCTACAACGTTCCCGTGCTAAGCCTTCGTGGCAGTAATTCGTAAACAGCGTTTATCAGCCGATAGAAAACTATACAAGAGAGAAAAGACGAAACCAGACTTACTTCCGTGAGGCTTAGCGTGTGTTGGCAGCTGTAATTCTTATTTAACAAATATTTTAAGTTCATCAAAAATCTTATATACTATATCAATCCTTGCTTTTACGAAGTTTTTATTGTTTAAATCATCTGTTTGAATACAATTAGAGAAATAATATACTTTATCATCTTTCTCAAAATATCCGACATACCAACCAATCTCTTTATTGTCTTGGCTACCCCAACCACTTTTTGCTCTTACAGTATAACCCAAAGTGTCCTTTGCAATCATTATGTTTTTCACAATGTCCAATGAACGCCGTGAAAAAGGAAGTTGGTTGTCGTGAAATCGTTTTAAAAAATCAATTTGCTGTTTTGGTGAAATACGAAGTCCGCCAGTTAACCAAAACGTGTCAATGCCACCAGAAGTGTCAGCGTTACCATAGTTTGTTTTGTCAAGCCAATATTTCATTTGTTGTCCACCAACTTGTCGTGCAAGTTCCTGATAATACCAAACTGTTGAGTTTTTAAACGCTGTTTTTAAGTCATGGTCTCTATTCCATTTTGGGTATTCTCTGATAACGCTGTCCCATGGAATAATGAAGTTTTCGTCTTTAATTACTCTTGTCTCAAGTCCGATAAGTGAATTGCAAATTTTAAATGTCGAAGCAGGTATAAATGTTTGTTTGAATTGATTTTGGTTGTATAAAATATATTTGTCGTCTTGTGGGTCATACAATACGAAAGAGCCATCAACATGGAATTGGTCGTAATACTTTTTAAAGTCGTCACGAATTTCAGTCGTCTGTTTTTCCTTACAAGATATCAGCCCGAAAACTGTCAAAGTCAAAAGTAATATTGTCTGTTTCATAGTCGTTTTTTAAAATGCCCTACAACGTTCCCGCGGTAAGGTTCAGTTTTAATGGAATTTAACGCGAGTTAGTCAAAGTATATTATTTAAGTAGTCTTCTATTTTCTTATTCATTTTGTAATTATCTGTTTGTGTGCGTTTTTTACAATGTACACTAACGTAGGAAGCTACAGGCAGGGACGGATTTCGGACGGTTTCCTGTCAAGCCGAAAGACGGCCTGAGCGGAAAGATGCACACCGAAAAACACTGCAACAGCACTTGACTTGTAGCTGAAGTTATGCACTGCTTTTGGTTTTCAATTTTTGTCTTATATATAAACGGTTTAATATTTGCAACTTGATTGGCGTAACAAAATACGTAAAAATTCTACAACAATACATTACTTTTAATTATTATATTTTTCCAGTTGTGTTGTCAGTCCTGTGGGATTGCTTGGTCTCTCAGCTTTTTTTACAACAATCTCACCTTTCTTATTTACAATTGCTTACACCATGAAGCCATCACGTTAATGTAAATAACTTTACCATCAAACTGCTTTGTCAAGTTTTTAAAAGACATGGGATAGTTGAGAATGACCAACTGTGAATTATTAATATCCAGGACTTTTTGCGCTGAAGCTAATGTCGGGATCAAAAAAATGATCAAAAGTGTAAAAAAGAATTCTTCATTTTCATTGCTTATTTTTTTAATAAAAATTTCTCACATCCAAACCTATGATTAACGTTTCATAAAGTAGTGCATAACGATTTCTGGTTTTGCGTTCGGGCAGGTTTCGGAGCACATAGTTTCAATTTATTACGAATGCTCAATAGAAGCACAACACTTCAAATTTACACGTCAGCTCGCCTGAAGCAAAATCCGTGTTATGGGCTGGTGTGATGATTACTTTTAAAACTAACTTTCTCTAATTTAAGTCGATATATAATGCTGACAATCCAAACAGTTATAAGAATTGTCAATAAAATAGCTGTCTGTAAATTTAATTCGGCAAAGAAGTTATTAAGAGAATGAAATGCTGCAACCGCTAATAACGAGTTTGTCTTTTCTGCCACCAAACCAATCCCCCAACTCCCTAACAATAAGATAAAAAAGAAAATTATATTTGAGCCGGTTAAGTTAAAATTCAAATGCCAAACAAACCACAAAATAGTTATTATCAGTATTCCGACAAATTTTGGTAATGGTACTAATAATTGTTGCAAGAAACCACGCCAACCAATTTCTTCTAGTAATCCGTAAATCAAGACTGTAAAAATTGCTATTAGTGGGAATGTCCCCTTTGCGAAGTATGCAACAATTCCAATTAAAATTGCAGGCAATAGCCAATAAATTGACAATGGAATAAGAATGTTTGCAAAATTACCTTTCAGGTTCATTTTGAAATGAATGTGGAACAGCTTAATTGCCACTAACGCACCAATTGCAGGTCCAATGCCCTGTAATATTGTCACTATAAAAGTGCTGTTAATTCCTGCTAACAACTCTGTCTTGTTAGTCAAATATCTAAGTAAAACAGCTATCACATAAAAAACAATAATAGCAATGATTGTTATTCTTTTGTCAACTATTCTTTCTATTTTTTTCTGAGTGTTCATATTGTTGCTTTTGTCATCTTAACACTTGGCACATAACGATAAATTGTATGAGTAGTGGCAGATGGCGTGGTAGTTTCCTGTCAAACCGCTACGCAGTTTGAGCGGGCTACAAACCTTGATATTTACTACATCGCCTGCCATTACTTATACAAAGTGTTATGCGTTCGGCTTTTGTTTCTTTTTAACTTCCATAAAACATTATATATTTTTCCATATTTGATTTTATATACTCAATATTGTGATGACCTTCGAAAACATAATTTTGAGATTCAATCCCTCTTGATTTTAATATTCTATCTAAGATAGAACAGCCGTTGTAAAATTCTCCTTCATCTTTGTCTCCGGCATCAAGATAAACCTTGAAATCAATAGGTTACATTTCTTTTGCAATTATAATCGGGTCGTATTTAGCCCAATTGTCGGAATAACCTCATTTATAAAATAATCCTCGTACATTCCATTATTTATTATTTTGCCAAATGGGTCTTTAACCTCTCTGTATTCCGATGAGGAATTTATACCTCGACTATTATCTAAATTTGGGCAGACAATAATTATAGAGTTTATTTTATGATTTTTTAATATTTAATTCTGCCTGCAAGTCATTGCTTTTTCATTTAACTGCCAAATGTTTTACATACGATGTTGTGCGTTCGTGCTTTATTTTATTTCATCTCTATTTCTATTACTTTATCAAATCTACTGTCCATACAAGCACTCAAATCTGTAGTCACAAATTTTCCGTTATAGAATAGACTAAAAATTGTCGCTGGTGTCGGTGACGATTGTGCTTTTTCCATCGTGTCAAGTTTGATTACTTTTAATGGCAATTTTCTTTTTTCTGCGGTTTCTGTTAATGAAGTCGTTACATGATACTCCGAAAAAGGGCAGCGATTTGAATAATATATCACTAATCCATTTTTATCCTCACATTCTCCGCTTTTTACAGAATCTTTAAACTTTGGGTTTTCAGCATTGGGTTTTATCTTTAATACAAGTAAACTGAATCCCGACGGCAATTTTTCACAAGTCTCAAATCCTCGTTTTAACAGCCATTTGGTATCACTCATAAAGTGAAATTTGGTCGTCCCTACAACTGTTACTAATCCATCTTTACCTTGTGCTTTAGCATCTTCAATCGCAAGGCTCAACAATTCTTTGCCATAACCCTGTCCTTTATATTGTCCTGAAACCCAAAAACAGTTTATCAATAAGTAATTTGGTGCATCAACTGGAACCCAACCTTTCTCGGCTGGTCCGTACTCTATAAATACTTTTGCTCTTGCATCAATTCTGCGAAAAACGTATCCGTTGTCAAATTCCTTTTTAAGCCACTCTTTTTTTAATTCATAACTGTCTTTGCATTTTTTGTCTGAAATAGCACAGCAAATATGCTCCTTGTCAATGTTTGTTTTATCAAGTGTTATTAATTTTTCCATGTTTCAATTTTCCTTTAGATTCTGTGTCAAACCGAGATGAAGTAAATGCGGGAGATGCACCTGCAATTACTCATAAAACCGGCTATGACATATACAGATTGTTACCGCCTGGTATTTCTTTTAATTCATAATTTGTACTTCGTCCTCCACTTGCTTCTTTCTGTAAAATATTTTTCTTTATTAAGTCTTGAATATCTCTAAGAGCTGTATCTTGGGAGCATTTATTAATTTTTCCCCACTTTGAAGTTGTTAACTTTCCATCAAATCCATCAAGTAGTCGATTAATTATCTTTTGCTGCCTCTCATTAAAAATCGTTTTAGAATGTAACTTCCAAAATTCTGCTTTATGAAGTATTATCGACAAAGTTTCTTCTGTAGAATCAATTGCATTAATTAAACATTGCAAAAACCATAATATCCATTCTGTAATATCAGAGTTTCCTTTTTGAGCTTTTTCAAGTTTCTTATAATAGTCTTTTCTTTCAACTCTAATTTGAGCAGACATGCTATAATATCGCCTGACACTTTTATCCGAACGAGCTAATGTCATATCGGTGATTGCTCTTGTTATTCTACCATTTCCATCGTCAAAAGGATGTATTGACACAAACCATAGATGAGCAATAGCAGCTTTAAGAACCAAATCTATTTCATGCTCGTTTTCAAACCAGTTTAAGAACTTATCCATTTCAAATTCAATTCTATCAGAATCGGGAGCTTGATAGTGAACCTTTTCTTTTCCCATTGGCCCTGATACAACCTGCATCGGCCCTGTTGTGTCTTTTCGCCAATCAGCAACGGTAATTTTATAAAGATTACTCCATCCTGATGGAAACAAAGCGGCATGCCAGCCAAATAATCTATCTTTTGTAAGAGGTAAGTTATATCGTTGCGTAGCGTCAAGCGTCATTTCTACTACTCCTTCAACATAGCGTTCTGATTCCATTGAACCAGCAATATCAATTCCTAATCGTCTTGCAATTGAAGAACGAACTTGTTCTGCCTCGAGGAATTCTCCTTCAATTTCAGATGATTTAATTACGTCTAATGTCAGTGTATTTAAGACTGCTTCATTTTGTAAGTCAAATCCAAGTGACTCCATTTTCCCGAGAAGCCTGCCTTGTTGATTTCTAGCTTCACCAAGTTTTATCATCACTTTTTTGTTGTCCCAAGTGAAGTCAGTCCAGTCCTCTCTTTCGTGTAAATAAATTTTCATTCTCCGCATTTTATGCGACAAATATAAGACTTATTCACCGCAAATGATATTTTCTCCGCAAAATATGCTCTGATTATGTCGGTTAATCTCCGCATTTTTCTATTTTCATGTTTGGCGGTAACGATCCCGCGGTAAAATTCCCGTTTTAATGGAATTTAACGCGTGTTATGAGGCGTTTATTAATCAATATATGTTTCTTTGATTACATTCTTCACATTATTAGTCTCTTTTTCTGTCAAATAACCCAAACTTTTAATTATCCTGATCCTGTCAACAGTCCTAATTTGGTCTAATACAATCCACCCTTTTATTACTTTCTGGGTTATCTCAATCCTTGTCGGATATGGCTTTGAAGAACTTGTAAGAGGGGCAATTACAATCGTTTGAAGGTACTTGTTCATTTCATTTGGAGAAAGTACTACACACGGTCGAGTCTTCTTCATTTCACAGCCTATTGTAGGCTCAAGATTTAACAAAACAATCTCATACTGACTTATTTCCATTCCTCAAATGTTTCATCGTTAAAAATGTCATCAATTCCCAACTTATCGTCTCCGGCCAAGTGCATTTGCTTAAACGATTCTTTCCATCCCTTTCTCGGTGCAGATTTTGGTTTTAAGATAATTCTTCCTTTTTCCAAAATCAATTCAATTGAACTAGTAATGTTATACTGTTCCAAAATGGATTTAGAAAGTCTAATTCCTTTTGAGTTTCCAATGTTGATAACTGGTATTTCCATAATTTATAATTTGTACATACAAAGTAATTACTTTTTTACGAGAATTACAAATTCGGAATATTTAATCGAAAAAATGCATCATAACGTTTCAACGCTAAATTTCGGTTGGGAGCTGTAATCAGCAAATAAAATTACCCATTTTTTCGTAAATAAGATTCCTCATTTTTTCGCAATTAAGCTTCCCCATTGGGTGATGGTTTATTAAATATTGTTTTTCTATTGTCCATTCTATAGCTATTCCCCTCAAGTTTAAC
>JAYFOS010000014.1:0-89983 GCA_034928745.1 Rikenellaceae bacterium | reverse complement strand
TGCTTCTGCCGAATCCTTCAACGCGAAAATCAAAGCGTTCAGAACACAGTTCAGAGGAGTTAATAATATTCCGTATTTCCTTTTTAGACTATCTAAAATTTATGCCTAAATATCAAATCCCCCAACTTTTGTTCGTGATCCTTAATAATGTCGGTGGTGAATACCTGCACAAAAACAGAGGCTGCATTAATATGCAGCCTCTGTTTTTGTAGCGCATAGCAGAATCGAACTGCTATTTCAGGAATGAGAATCCCGCTTCCTAACCGTTAGAAGAATGCGCCATTATCGGTTTTGTGGGTGCAAAATTATTACAATTATATTAATTTACAAAATCCCGGATTTAAAAACACCATCTTATAAACTGGAAATACCTTTCTCTATCCTTGAAATAGTCTCCTGTTTACCTATAACCTCACACACGTCAGCCACTCCCGGACCGTTTGAAATGCCTAGTAAACCAAGCCTCAACGCATTCATCACCTTACCCATTCCATACCCCTTCTCAGCTATAAATGTTTCAAGGCTCCTTTCTATCACTTCCGATTTGAATGGTTCCACATTCTCAAGAAGAGAGATTACCTCTTTCATAACCGCAGGGGACTCCTCTTTCCAGAATTTTTTAACTGAAGCCTCGTCGTATGACTCCGGTCTGATAAAGAGAAATTGCGCCTTCTCCCATATCTCATGTATGAAATTCACGCGTACCTTCATGAATGAAACTATCTTCAAGGCTTTTTGGAGTGAAATCACTATTCCTTTTACACTCATAAAAGCGACAAACAACTCTGCAAGTTCCTCGTCACTCTTCTGAACAAGATATTGATGATTGAACCACTTCGCCTTCTCCGGATCAAATCTTGCACCGGCTTTGTTTACCCTCTCGAAAGAAAACTTTTCAATAAGCTCTTCCATAGAGAATAGCTCCTGCTCTGTACCGGGATTCCAGCCAAGAAGTGCAAGAAGATTTACAAATGCCTCCGGGAAGTATCCATCTTCTCTATAACCACGTGCAGTTTCACCCTCCTGGGATTTCCAAAGAAGAGGAAATACCGGGAAGCCCATCTTGTCTCCGTCCCTCTTGCTCAGCTTACCATTTCCGGTAGGTTTAAGCAACAACGGAAGGTGTGCAAACTGAGGCATACTCTCTGTCCATCCGAATGCCTTATATAACATTACATGTAGTGGCAATGACGGTAACCACTCCTCACCTCTGATTACATGGGTAATCTCCATCAGGTAATCGTCTGTTACATTTGCCAAATGATAAGTAGGTAATAGGTCCGAGCTTTTAAAAAGTACTTTATCATCTAATGTTGATGTGTTAACCATAACTTCTCCTCTTATAAGGTCTGTCATGTGCACCTCCTCATTTTCTGGCATTTTGAAACGGATAACCCACTGATCGCCTCTGGAAATTCTATTCTGTACCTCTTGCTCAGTCATTACAAGAGAGGTCTCCATACTATTTCTTATTTTAAAATTGTAAGTAAAGGCATCTCCTTTTGACTCAGCCTCTCTTCTCAAGTTATCAAGCGACTCAGTGGAATCAAAAGCATAATATGCATAACCATTTACAACAAGCTGATCTGCATATTGCCTATATATTGCTCTACGTTCACTCTGGCGGTAAGGAGCATGCTTACCTCCCTCGGCCACACCTTCATCAATCTTAATACCGCACCATTTAAGTGATTCGTTTATATACTCCTCTGCACCCGGGACAAAACGCTGAGAGTCGGTATCCTCAATTCTAAGGATAAAATCACCTCCGTTCTGTCTGGCAAAAAAATAGTTGAATAATGCTGTCCTCACTCCACCTATATGCAATGGGCCTGTAGGACTTGGCGCAAATCTTACTCGTACTCTCCGTTTTGTCATCTCTCTGTGATATATTTCAATTTGCAAAAATAAACAATTTTAAAAATAGCTTGACCCATCCCAACAATGTGTACAGAGTCTCTCCTTTGGAAGCCCGATTGCCTCGACAAGGTCATCCAATCTTTGAAAAGTTAGTGTAGAGAGTCCCAGAGTCTTCCTGATTTCCTCTACCATAGCCTTATACTTTTCACTGTTACAATCAGAATACTCTTTTAAATCAACATTATCTGTAGTTCCCTCCAACTTCTTTATGGCTTTATGGGTTGCCAGATCAAGACTGGAACGGGAGCGGCTGAAGTTTATAAACTCACACGGATAGGTCAACGGCGGACATGCAATACACATATTCACATCCTTTATTCCCGCATGGTGCAAGTCGCTCACATTATCTTTCAACTGTGTTCCCCGTACGATAGAGTCGTCCAGAAAAACACCGCTATGACCCTCTATGATTGCTTTATTCGGGATAAGCTTCATCTTAGCAACCAGTTCTCTCATGTTTTGGCTTTGAGGCATAAAGCTTCTAGGCCAGGTAGGAGTGTACTTAGAATATGGTCTCTTCAGAGGAATCCCTGTTGCATGGCTATATCCCATAGCATGCCCCACTCCGGAGTCAGGTATGCCTGCAACAAAATCTGCCTTTAGATTGTCTCTCTTTGCCAGAGCTGCTCCACATCTGTATCTGCACTCGTCCACATTAATACCCTCATAGTATGATGGCGGATAACCGTAATAAACCCAGAGAAATGAGCAAATCTGCATCTTCTCATTAGGTTTGCGTAATTGCTCATATCCATCGGCAGTTACCATAACCACCTCTCCAGGTCCCAGATATTTCTCAATTTCATAGTCCAGATTAGAAAAAGCGCAGGTCTCAAAGGTTACGGCATATGCACCCTCTTTTTTCCCAATAATGACAGGAGTTCTTCCAAGCTTGTCCCTGGCTGCGATTATTCCATTTTCAGTAAGTATTAACATTGAACATGATCCCTTTATCCTTTTCGAAACATTCTCAATACCAGAAAGAAAATCTTTTCCTTCTGCTATAAGCATAGCAATCATCTCTGTAGGATTTACAGTACCCTGACTTGTCTCAGAAAATGTATGGTGATTTTCGAGGAAGTAGTGCTCAATTTCTTCTGAATTTACTATCTTACTGACAGTAGCTACGGCAAATCGTCCCATGTGAGAATTAACCACTATCGGCTGTGCCTCAGTATCACTTATCACCCCAATGCCGCAGTTTCCCGAAAAATTCTTGATATCATTCTCGAATTTGTTTCTGAAATAGCCGTCCTCAAGGCTGTGTATTGCCCTCTGAAAGCCTTTCTGTTTGTTGAAATAGGCAAGGCCTGCCCTTTTTGTTCCCAAATGGGAATGATAATCTGTCCCATAAAATACATCACCGACACAATCGGTCTTGGATACGCTTCCAAAAAAGCCGCTCATTGAATTCCTGTTTTAAGATGTTGGATTAAGTCGCAAATGTACCCGAAAATGACAAAAAGCACAAAAAAGATATTAAATTTACTGCCAAAGATGGAAATTACTGCAAAATATCAACATACTAAAGCGGAAGGCAAGGTCGGATGCCTTCTGTGCCCTCATAAATGCCAGTTGGAAGACGGCCAAAGCGGAATTTGCAGGGTAAGGATAAACATGGACGGTGAGCTGATTTCCATAGCATACGGGAATCCATGTTCAATTTCAATTGACCCCATGGAAAAGAAACCACTTTACCACTTCCTTCCGGGTTCTGACATTCTCTCTCTTGCCATTGAGGGATGTAATCTTAGATGTCTTAATTGCCAAAACTGGACCATTTCTCAGCAAATTCCGGACAGAGAAGAGAGATACACACTTATGCCAGAAGATGTGATTGAAGAGGCTGTCAGAGTTAAAAGTAAGAGTATTGCATTCACATATAGCGAACCTACTGTTTTTTTTGAATATATGCTCGACACATTCCGCATTGCCAGGAATGAAGGTATTCACACTGTAATGGTATCAAACGGTTTTATTGAAAAAGAACCTTTATTGGAGCTGTGCAACTGGCTGGATGCAGCCAATATTGACCTGAAATGCTTTGACGACTCTCTTTGCAAGAGGCTTACCGGCGGATCGATGAAACCAGTGCTAAAAACTCTTGGAGTGTTAAGGGACAAGGGAGTATGGCTTGAAATAACCAATCTTCTCATACCAGGATGGTCTGATGACATGCAAGTAATAAAGAGAATGTGCGAATGGTTGTTTGACAACGGATTTTGCAACACACCTCTTCATTTCAGCCGTTTTTTTCCAAATTACAAGCTCACTGATATCAGCCCAACATCCGAAAAAAGCATGTATGAAGCAAAGAATATAGCCCTTAAATGCGGTTTGAAATATATCTATCTTGGCAATATCAACACTCCGGACTCAGGAATCACTACATGCCCGGTATGTGGGACTGAACTGATTCGCCGAGAAGGATATATTGTAAAAAATATTATGGGACAACAAGATTTTTGCCCTTCATGCAAAGAGAGTATACCCGGCATCTGGAAATAGAACTATCTGAAAACCGTTGCCGTAAAAACATAGATCTCTGCATCTCTCCATCCCTCCCATCCTATTCCGGCTTTATCGCGTGAGCAATAACCAAGAAACTCATCAACACTCCACCCTGTCTCTACTGCCACCTGAGGTAAGAATACACCAGATGCTCCTCCCTTAACTATGTGTATTCCATGAACTCCAAGTTTTATTTCGGATTTGTCATGAATTCTCCTCAGAGGTGAAAGGGCGGAAATTTCAATTTCAATTTCATCCAGCTCTTCAGGTGAGAGTGGATCGAACCTGTAATCATGTACGGGAACTACATATGCCATCTCCTGCACCAGCTTCCATAAAGGCATGTCACCATTCATCCGGCCAAGACAACCTCTTAACTCTCCATTCTTGTATATCGTTACAAACAGACCACACTGATACTGAATAGTTTCCGATAAATTCCTATTTTCGTTGAAGAGAGGCTTCCTGTGATTTACAGCGGCTTCTATAGATTTTCTTGCAATACTCAGAAGAGTCTGTTTATCAGCATCTGTGAGATCAAACTCTACCCTGTCAGCACTCTCCTGAATAACCTTAATACCCCAATAACCGACAACTTTCTCATGATCCCCATACAAAGGCTCATCTCCCGAATTTTTGTACACTACCGGGTAGTATCTGACAGATTCATCATTCTTAGTTATCTCAAGCAGGATTAGTACCGAAGTCCACCCACACAAACTTGTCAAAAGGTTTGGGATAGCCTCCTCTTCATTTTTCCGTAGTCTTCTCAATAATCTTTCAGGGTTTCCCGAAACAATAGCCTCCATGGTTTTCCTATCAATTTCAACGGCATCGTCATATCCCGGATAATGAGAAAAATCAGAACTAATAATAAACAGATTCTCAGGAGAGAAATAGGGAGCCAACACCTTGGAAATCTCTCGGCATATATATGGGTCATCAGTTCCTATAATAATCGGAACAATTGAATATTTACACTTCATGACATGATGCAGAAATGGAAGTTGGGTCTCGATGCCATGCTCCTCCACGTGAGCTTTTTGATCTGAAGTGAAAATATCAGGGAAATTTCCAACTAGCATCTTCCCAAAGGCCTTGTCAACCCGCTCCTTACCATATGGCATAATATAGTCTCCGTCACACCAGATAGATGCTCCTCTGAACTTATGATGATGAGAGGATGCAATAATGAAAACTCTCTTATAACGAGTATCTCCATTAATCTGGTTGTAAGATGATGCAGCAACTCCGCCGGAAAATTGATACCCGGCATGAGGGGTAATAATAGCGCGAACATGATCTCCTTTATATGGTAGAGCCGATTTGAACAAACGCTCCACCTCCTCCTGCAACTTTTCAGTTTCTGCGGGATAAAACAGACCAGCCACTGCAGGTTTTCTGTCTTGATTTTCTGTTACAGGTCTCATATCAATTAGTTTTTTTTGAATTTACAAGATAGCTATTAATTACAAAATTTGTAATTAACTTTAAGTGATTAATTAAAACACTGAATGAATTCTTATATGAAACCATTGAAAGCCGTTTTTCCGGGTAAATACATACAGACAGAAGGAGCTGTCACACAATTACCGGAGCTAATCAGATTACTAGGTACAAAAGGGCTTATTATCGCATCTCCCACAGTGATAAAAAACATTCTTCCTCTGTATACTGCAAAAAAAGAATGGGATGAATACATCATGATTAATGAATTTACAGGTGAGTGCTCAGAAATGGAGATTGAGAGAGTTGTCAGTGTTGTCCGAAATGAGAAAATTGATGTCATTGTCGGTATGGGCGGGGGAAAAACGATTGACACCGCAAAAATTTCAGCCGACCGTACAGGAATACCGGTAATTATTGTACCTACCATAGCATCTACAGATGCTCCATGCAGCGGTTGTGCCGTGGTCTATACCCAGAACGGAATTTTCGATTATGTTTACTATCAGAGAATGAATCCCCAGGTTGTATTGGTAGACACCAAAATAATATCACACGCCCCTTCACGGTTTCTGGTATCCGGAATGGGAGATGCTTTAGCCACTTGGTTTGAGGCAAGGTCATGCGAACGGACAAACTCAGAAAACGCCTGTGGAGGTTACAGCACTCTCGCAGGCCTCAGTATTGCAAGATTATGCTACGACACTTTGCTTAAACATGGATTGTCTGCAAAAATAGCGAACGATAATAAGGTCATAACACCTGCATTCAACCACATAGTCGAGGCAAACATACTATTAAGCGGCATAGGTTTTGAAAGTTCAGGACTTAGTGCGGCTCATGCCATACACAATGGATTAACAGCTCTGAAACAGACACATGGTTTATATCACGGAGAAAAGGTTGCTTTCGGACTATTGGCATCATTACTCCTGACTGACAATGATCCACTTGAGACTGAAACTGTTTATCAATTCTGCGAAAGTGTAGGACTTCCCACAACTTTCAGCGAGATAAATATCAAAGATGTCAGTTATGACGATCTTATGAAGGTTGCCGTTGCTACATGCCGTCCGGAGGAGAGCATACACCATGAGGCGTGTGATATAAAACCCGAAAGCGTTGTTTCAGCAATGATTGCTGCAGATGCAACAGGTCGTTTGAGAAAGAAAGAATATTAATTCAAAAAATATGAATAACAGCTACAAATACATTTTGATCTCAGCTGCAATAATAATTGCCGCAATTGTTTTAGGTAACGCCTATGTAAAAAGGAGTCAGGCTGAGAGACAGATTTCAGTAACAGGATTGAGCGAGAAAAATTTCACTTCTGACTTGATTGTCTGGGAGGGATTTTTCTCTAAGGTAAGACCGGACTTGAAGAGTGCCTCATATGAGTTGAACAAGGACAAGGAACTTATCGGAGAGTACCTGAAAAGAAATGGTATCGAGAAAAAGGATATTGTATTCAGTGCAATTGAAATAAATGAACAAGTCAAAAGAAAATACTCTCCATCAGGGGAATATATTGGCGAGGATTTCACAGGGTACAAGTTGATTCAGTCAATTCAGATAACCTCCAAAGAGATTGAGAAAATCGAGGAGTTGTCAAGAAATATCACCGAACTTATAAACGATGGTGTGCAATTTAACTCCAAGGCTCCAAGATACTACTACACCAAGCTTGCCGACCTCAAGTTGGAACTTGTTTCAGAAGCGACAGAAGATGCAAGGCAGAGAGCAGAGAAGATTGCAGAAAAATCAGGCAGTTCAATAGGAAAACTTATTGCTGCTCAAATGGGTATAATCCAGATTACTGGTCAGAATTCCAACGAAGAGTACTCTTGGGGTGGAACCTTCAACACATCTTCGCGCGAAAAGACAGCTTCAATAACCATGAAGTTAGTATACAGAGCAAAATAGGGTAATCAACACACCTCTGATCGCCGAGTTATGGCCCGAATTTTGAACTATAATTATCAACAAAACAACACTATCATGAAACCTCTGACTATCAAATCGACGATGACATTCATGTTATCCATAATGCTCTCTTTTTCAATAATGGATGCAGCTGAAATTCGGAATTGGCCAAGAGAGATCATATCTTCCAGCGGCAAGATCACAATTTTTCAACCTGAAATTGAGTCTTTAGACAGGAACAGGATGGAATGCAGATCGGCTGTATTAATTGAGACACCGGGGACTAGGAATGAAGTTTACGGTGCAATATGGTACGTGTGCAGGATAGCCACAGATAGAGATGAAAGGAGTGTAAGATTGCTGGATATCGATATTGTAGCCAACAAATTTCCGGGACTTGATGATGCCTCAATCTCAAGAATGAACACTCTTGTAGAGAAGGAAGTTCCTGAATGGGATATGGTAATGTCAATGGATGAGCTTACTGTAGGTCTAGAACAAAACCAACTGACAGAATCGGAACAACTCAATAATGACTCGCCTGAGATACTGTTCGTCACAAAACCAACAGCGCTTGTCCTAATTGACGGAGACCCCATTCTAAAAAAAGTTGACGGAGCAAATCTCAAATATGTTGTCAACACTCCGTTTTTCATAGTTATGGACCCTGACACAGATCTCTTCTATCTAAAAGGAGGCAATTACTGGTATACATCCCGTTCCATATATGAGGGGTGGAGACTCACAAGCAACGTCCCGGCAAAAATAATTAAAACCGAGAAGATGGACTATTCTGACAGTGAAGAGATGACCCGTGGAAGTGCCCCTTCAAGTATAATCGTCCGTACTCATCCTGCAGAACTATTGTCCTCTAACGGAGCTCCTAGATTCTCTCCGGTCAGGAACACCTCTCTGCTTTATGTTACAAACAGTGATGATGATATTCTGATGGACATCAATACGCAGCAGTACTATGTACTGGTCTCAGGCAGATGGTACAGATCAAGAAGCCTTATATCTGATAACTGGACATTTATACCTCCGGACCTTCTGCCTGAAGATTTCCGCACTATTCCTGCCGACTCTCCAGTAAAAAATGTTCTGTCAAGTGTCGCAGGGACCAGAGAGGCTATGGAGGCTGTCCTGGAGACCAGGATTCCACAAACTGCTGAAATCAAACGGGGCAGAGTAGAGCTTGACATATACTATGATGGAAATCCTGTATTTGATTACATCAGAGGTACACAGTTGAAGTATGCAGTAAACACTAATAAGGCTGTTATCTATTATAACGGCACCTACTACTGCTGTGACGATGCAGTATGGTTTGAAAGTTCCAATCCATACGGGCCGTGGGAGGTCTCTGTAAGTATTCCTGCCGAGTTCATGTCAATTCCTCCGGACAGCCCTGTCTACAATGTAAGATATGTGTTCATTTACGACTACACACCTGATATTGTAAGAATTGGATACTACCCCGGATATACTCATAATTACATATACAGAGGATGCGTCTTCTACGGAACAGGTTACCACTACAAACCATGGTACAGGTCATACTATTTTCCAAGACCTCTCACATATGGTTTCAATGTTCACTACAACCCATACACAGGTTGGGGATTCACTTACGGGACTCCTTTTGGCGGGATAAACTGGATAAGATTCGACAATCATTTTCATAAATATTCTCACGGCTATTGGGGTCCTGTTGGATACAGACATGGAGAATATCACAGATATAGCCTCGGCGACAGAAGAGGATTCTCTTCTGACAGGCCAAGACCTCCGAAAAATGATTTCAACAATCATCACGGAGATTCCAGAGCACTTAACAACCTATACAATAAAAAGGAGAACGAAAAGAGAAGGGTTAGCGAAACTACATACAAAAGAGAGCCAAATACTTCAAGGCGTCCAAATAATGTCTATACTGACGAGAAAGGCAATGTTTACAAAGCAAAGAACGGAAACAACTGGGTCAACCAGACCAATCAAGTCAGGAGAGATCAGACTCCTGCAAGAAGAGACCAAACCACTACAAGAAGTAATCCGACTCCTTCTGGACAAAACAGTGTAAGACAGGAATCTCAAATAAAAAGGGGCAACAACACACAAAGTCCTACCAATACAAACAAAGAGTTGAACGAGCAATATAACTCAAGAGAGAGAAGCAATAAAAAAACAGAGACATACAATAATAAGCGTGATCAATATCAATATTCACAACCAAGAAGAGAGTCAACACGTGATAACTCTGTAAATAAAAAGAGGGAAGAGCCTGAGAAAAAATCGGGGAGTAATAGTAGTAAAAAATCCGATGACAGAAACACTGAGAAGAAAGAGAACTCAAGGCAGCCCAGTTCATCTGGATCAACCTACAGAAGGTAAATAATAGAGATCTTGATAATAGATCAACTCTGCATATGCTTCATGATTATATTGCAGAGTTGATTTTTTGGAGTGGACTTACTCCTGAAGCCTTAGCATCAACATGAGATGTCATTTTTCACAGTTATAAAATTTAATGAAAGCTGGGGCCAATGTCACACTCAACGCAAATATAATGAAACAGATATTTCATTGATTAATAGACATTTTACAGCATTACAATTGAAAGTAAAATACTATTGACTCATTAATACAACAAATACTTACTTATCATGGAAATTAATAATAAAATCTTCTATAAACCAAGAAATTACAAATCAATTGAATTATGGAAAGATGTGAATGAAAATGATTGGAATAATCCAGTATGGCAACTTAAGAATTCTATTAGAAGTATAGATGAGTTATCAAGGGTAATTAAACTAAACGCCTATCAGAAATCAGAAATAGAAAGAGTTATAACATCATTGAAAAATGAAGGTAAGGAGCCATTAAGAATTACTCCCTATTATGCATCCCTGATGCAAGAGGATCCATTTCACCCGACAATGCCAAAAGGAGAAAAACCTGAAAAACGTTTAGATCCTATTTTCTGGCAAAGCATACCCACACCCGCAAATTTACTTTTTCCAAACACAGGGTTAGAAGGGGCAATGTCCGAAGGGACACGGTCTTATGGAGCTGTATATCAGCGTTATCCAAACAGAGTTGCACTTTTTGTAGCGGAAAACACTAGTTGCGCCTCATATTGTGTACATTGCCAAAGGGCTAAATCTCTTGACGGAACAGTGGAGGTCAATAAAGAGGAGATAGACAAAGGTTTATTCTACATAAGCTATAATAAGAATATAAATGAAGTGCTTGTAACCGGCGGGGATGCCCTTATGATAAGTCATTCTCGGCTGAGATACATTCTTGAGGAGTTAAGCAGGATCCCTCATCTGAGAGTGATACGCATAGCTACAAGAGTTCCCGTCGTACTTCCAATGGCAATAACAGATGAACTGCTCTCCCTTATTGAGGTATCTTCAAACAAATATAATAAAGGAGTCGCAAAATATGTTTATTTCATGACACATATAAATCATTATCATGAAATTACACAAGATTTAGCACAAGCTGTCAACAAAATTCGCCAGCATGGTTTTATGATACGAAATCAGACTGTTTTACTTAATCATGTTAACGATTACTATAAAACTCTTGCAGAAACATTCAGAAGAATGTTCTGGATAGGGGTTCACCCGTATTACCTTCTCCAATGCCACAAAGAAAAAGGGATCGTCCATTTTATCACACCTATCCAGATAGGGAAAATATATATGAAAAATCTACAGGGGTGGATGTCCGGTGTAACAGTACCAAGATATGCAGCAAATGTAGAAGGCGGAGGCGGCAAAGTCGTACTCATGCCTTCCGGTCATGACACACTTAATTCTGAATCCAGAATAGATGAACAGATTTCAGAAAGTTATGCTACTGTATATACATGGGATGACAAAGAGCTCCTCAGATACGAGGCGTTAGGCAGGGCAAAAATTGAGGAATTCCGGGACGGAGTAAGCATCATGGATCGTTTTATCGGCAGAAAAGGTGTATTTCTACCAAAACTCATCATTGTCGATAAAAGTGGAAATCACATAGAAACAACAAACAGAACAAAGCTCCCGACATTGGAAAAGATGAAAAAGGCAGAGTTACTCGAGTATGAAGTCAACGAAAAAGGGATGCCTGTTACAAATCCTTCATCCATAAAAGAAAAGCTTGATGAACTATTTAAAAATTCTAAATTTGTTCGTACAGAGAAAAACCCCTGATATAAATTCTTTAACAAAATGGAAGGCCAAATGTTGCGAGACCCTTTGGTACCGCCGTCAGAACAACTATTGAAAAAAATTCTTGGAAAAAGCAACGGTGCATATTCTGAATTGCTTAAAAGATACGAAGAGTCAGATTTCACTCTTATTCCTCAATGGCGCTATTACAATGACGGTAAAGCCTGGCTATGCAAAGTTGCGTTCAAAAGCAAGACTGTTTTCTGGTTGTCAGTCTGGGACGGATATTTCAAAACCAGTTTCTTTTTCAGGGAGAGAGATTGTCCCGGTATACTTGAACTGGACATTGACGAATCTTATAAACAACAGATTGAGTCATCCCAAATATTCGGAAAACTACATCCGGTAGTACTTGAGATCAAAGAACCGGATCAGCTTGAAGATCTGAGAAAACTGATTATGTATAAAAAGGGCTTGAAATAAATTAACTATTT
This sequence comes from Rikenellaceae bacterium, assembly GCA_034928745.1. Lineage (GTDB taxonomy): Bacteria > Bacteroidota > Bacteroidia > Bacteroidales > UBA932 > Bact-08. The sequence goes on along the minus strand of JAYFOS010000014.1, from coordinate 77,523 downwards.
ATATTTCTCTTCCACAAACCCGGATAAGAAATTGACAGTCCCCTCGACACCCATGACTGAAGAATTTATACAAAGGTCATAAGATTCAGCCCTCCCCCAGATCTTATTGCTATAGAAATTATAATATGCTGCTCTTTTCTTATCTGTTTTTTCGATTAAGGAAATTGCCTCATTTTTTGAAAGATCATTGTGCATCATAACTCTTCTTACTCTATCCTCTATATCGGCTGTGATAAAAACAGTAAAAATCTCTTGATAATCCTTGAGTACATAGTCTGCACATCTCCCCACAAAAACTGAAGATCCATTTTCTGCAAGCTTTCTTATTACATCGCTCTGAATCTTAAAAAGGGCTTCATTACTAAGACAATTGTCAGACATATTGAAAATTCCGTCAAACATAGTTGTATTTATCTTTTCATCAGCCTTCTCGAAAAAATCACTGCTTAACCCACTCTCCATTGATGCGAGTTTAATAAGTTCCTTATCAAAAAATGAGTAACCAAGCTTTGCTGCAAGCCTCTCTCCTATCTCATGACCACCGCTCCCAAGTTGACGGCCTATGCATATGATATGATTGTTTTCCATATTAGATTACTTTTTTATTTACCTTATATTGTCTGATAAGTAGGTAAGCGGTTATTATGCTTGCCATTGAATCTGCCACCGGAAGACTATACCACACTCCGTTCACTCCTAAGAAATGTGGTAAAATCAATAAAGATGGCAATAAGAATAACACCTGCCTTGATAAGGACATGAATATTGCCTTACCGGGGATACCTATACTTTGAAAAAAGTTTGAGGCAACCATCTGAAATCCGATTATCGGAAAAAAGATAAAAACAATCCTCATTCCCGGAATTACAAGTTCTATAAGTTCTTTATCTCTTGTAAAAACAGAGGCTACAGCTCTCGGGAAAAACTCTCCGATTATAAATCCTGCAACCATCACCGAAGTTGCAAGAATAATAGTCTGTTTAAGCACTTTATTCACCCTTTCCATTTGCCTTGCCCCGTAATTATAGCCGGCAATCGGCTGCATTCCCATATTCAGCCCCATCACAACCATAACAAATAAAGCAGCAACTCTGTTTATAATTCCATATGCGCCAACCTGCAGATCTCCTCCATATTTTATAAGACCCTGATTGATTATAATAACAATAACGCAAGATGCGGCATTCATGAGAAACGGTGCAAGACCAATAGACAACGCATCTTTTACAATCTTTTTTCTCAACCTGAACATCCCCTTTTTGAAATGAATAAAATTCTGTGTATTGCTAAATATTTTTAACTGCCATATCAGCATGGATGTCTGAGCAATAACAGTAGCAAGGGCTGCACCCATGATACCCCAGCCGGCCACATAAATAAATATCGGAGCCAGAATAATATTAATAACCACTGATAATATTGTAGTATACATAGATTTGGCCGGATATCCAGAGGCACGCAACAAGGCATTTAAGCCAAAATACATATGTGTCACCACATTACCAATTGATATCACAAACATATATTCCCTGGCATATGATATTGTATCGGGACTTGCCCCAAAGAAGTAAAGTATTGGATCTAAAAATGAAAGGACAAATATTGAATATGTCAGGCCAATTATAACATTCATTGTAAAGACATTTCCCAATATGGCATTAGCAGACGAATAGTCCTTCTGACCTAATCTCAATGACATCAATGTAGCGGCTCCTGCCCCGACAAGAGAACCGAATGCGGCACTTAGATTCATTAGAGGGAATGTTATCGCAAGCCCGGATATGGCAAGCGGACCAACTCCCTGACCTATAAAAATACTGTCAATTATATTGTAGAGAGATGATGCGGTCATAGCTATGACCGAAGGAATTGCATATTGCAGGAGCAATTTCCATATTCTCTCCGAACCCAACGCCATCGGTGCTCCTTTTGTCTCCATATTGTTAAGATTTATCGCGTGCAAAGGTACAAAATGAGATGTTAGATTTCCGGTTGATTTGATAAATAATTTGAATTTTCGCATTATCTTTATCAGAATAAGGATGTTTTTTAATCGAAATTCCTTATTTTTGCCAAATTTTAAAAAAGGTTACTATGGCACAGATCGCAAATGATATCTCCAGGACATTCAACGAGTACCTACTAATTCCCGGGTTGACTACCAAGAGCTGTACACCGGACAGAATAAGCCTTAAGACACCTTTGTCAAAATTCGCCAAAGGAACCAAATCGGATTTAAATCTTAATATCCCTTTTGTATCCGCCATAATGCAATCTGTATCAGATGACAAAATGGCAATCGCTCTGGCTAGGAACGGTGGACTCTCTTTCATCTTTGGTTCGCAATCTATAAAAGACCAGGCAGATATGGTCCGCAGAGTGAAAAAATACAAGGCCGGCTTTGTTGTAAGTGATGCAAACCTTACTCCTGAGCACACTCTTAAGGATGTGATAGACCTTAAACAAGCTAATGGCTTTTCAACAATAGGTATCACGGATGACGGATCATCCAACGGAGTTCTTCTCGGATTGGTCACAAGTCGGGACTACAGACCGGGAGTAGACAGTCCTGAAAAGAAGATTAAGGACTTTATGACACCTTTTTCAAAGCTTATAACCGGGAAATACGGCATCACCCTTGATGAGGCCAACAATATTATATGGGATAACAAGATAAATACTCTGCCGATAATCGACAAGCAACAACGTCTTAAATACTTTGTTTTCAGAAAAGATTACGAAAACCATAAGAACAATCCCCATGAGCTTCTTGACGCCCACAAAAGGCTTTTAGTTGGAGCAGGTATAAATACAAGAGACTATACAGATAGAATTCCCAAGTTGGTTGAAGCAGGAGTGGACATTCTCTGTATTGACTCTTCCGACGGCTTTTCTGAATGGCAAATGGAAACCATAAAGTATGTGCGGGACAATTACGGTGACAAGATTAAGATTGGGGCAGGCAATGTGGTTGATAAAGAGGGATTTTACTACCTTGCAGACGCGGGTGCTGACTTTGTCAAAGTCGGTATCGGAGGTGGCTCCATATGTATAACCAGAGAGCAAAAAGGTATCGGACGCGGACAAGCTACAGCCTTGATTGAGGTTGCCAAAGCCAGGGATGAGTATTTTGAAAAGAGCGGACAATACATTCCAATATGTTCAGACGGTGGAATTGTACAGGATTATCATATGGTTCTTGCCCTTGCAATGGGGGCTGATTTCATTATGATGGGAAGATACTTTGCCAGATTTGACGAAAGTCCTACAAAGAAGCTTATGGTTGGCGGGACATATGTAAAGGAGTATTGGGGAGAAGGATCAAACAGGGCAAGAAACTGGCAGCGATATGATATGGGAGGAGTAGATTCTCTTAAATTTGAAGAGGGGGTGGACAGTTATGTCCCTTACGCCGGAAAGCTAAGAGACAACCTCGATATAACACTCGGCAAGATTAAGTCCACAATGTGCAGCTGTGGTGCATTAAGTATAGAGGAACTAAAGAGAATAGCCAAGATTACACTGGTTTCATCCACAAGTATTATTGAGGGTGGTGCACATGATGTCATACTGAAAGACACCAAAAGTAATAACCAATAATTTTCAAGGTATTAGAAAATTTCTGACAGATGAATTAAAAAGAGTGCCATTTTGGCACTCTTTTTTTTGTTCTTTCACACTATATATATACTACTGATTTACTGATATTAGAGCTTTCCAAACACCTATTTGGCATTGATTTTGAATTTTCTTCTTGTGAAAATAATGTCTAACTAAAAGCATGGAGGATAAAATTATGTCACTAGTAAAATTTTCAAATCAGTATCCAAGTTTGTTCGACCGCTTTTTTGACAACGATTTGTTTGACTGGTCGAACAGGAATTTCTCACTTACAAACACGACATTACCTTCCGTAAACATTCTGGAAGATGAGAACGGTTTCGAAGTGGAGATGGCTGCACCAAGCCTTGAAAAAGGCGATTTCAAGATTGAACTTAACAACAACATCCTGACGATATCTTCGGAAAAGAAATTAGAGAATGAGACCAAAGAGGGTCAGAGGTATACCAGAAGAGAGTTCAGTTATCAATCTTTCTGCAGATCTTTCAATTTACCGGACTCTGCTGAAAGCGAAAAGATATCTGCAAAGTATGAGAATGGTGTACTTAAAGTCTCAATTCCTAAGAAAGAAGAGGCTAAGCCAAGACCAATGAGACAAATTGAGATTCAATAAAGCTTTATTATTATGAATAAGTCAGTTCTATCACTTATATGTCTTATGATTGTGACAGCCGGCGTTTTCGGTCAAACCGAGAAGAAAGGTCAGCCGGCTGCTTCCACACAACCAAAAGCAAACATTAAGGTAAACAAAGAGTATGACAAGAATGGAAATCTAATAAGATATGATTCTACTTATACTTATGTTTACACCGGTGCAGACTCATTAATGAAAGACTCATTTTATAAAGAGTTTGAAAAGCGCTTTGATTCGTTTTTCCCTTCATCTCACTTTTCTTTTTTTGACGATTACTTTATCAATGATTCATCCAGGATAAGGTATAGTGAGTACATGAAGAAGCTCGATAAATTGTATAGAGAAATTGACTCTGTGAGATATGAGTACTTTTATGAACAATACAACAAGAAACGAAAATAATTCTTTTAAATTTCAACTAAAGGTATCAAGATTTAACCTGATACCTTTTTTATTGCTCCTTTTCAATATCTTTATAAAAAAAACATGAAGACAATTGGAATGATCGGTGGCGTAAGCTGGGAATCCACACTCGAGTATTATCGGATAATCAATCAAGAGATAAATAAGAGGTTAGGCGGATATCACTCTGCCAAATGTTTGATATACTCTGTGGATTTTGCAGAAATTGAAGCTTTACAACGCTCAGGTAAATGGGAAGAAGTACAAAAAATTACAGCTGATGCTGCCCTACGATTGAAGAGAGGCGGAGCCGACTTTATTATAATCTGCACTAACACACTTCACAAGATTGCCGATTGTTTGGAGAAATCAACAGGCTTACCGCTTATTCATATAGTAGATGCAACTGCAAATGAGATAGTGAAAAGAAACATAAAAAAGGTCGGATTGCTTGGAACACGTTTCACAATGGAGGAAGGTTTTTACAGAGAAGCATTGCTCGACAAATTTGGCATTAATGTTATAATCCCGGGACAAAGTGATTGTGAAACTGTACATAACATCATATTTGAAGAGCTTTGCTTTGGAGTGGTAAAAGAATCTTCAAGAAAACAATATGTAAGAATAATAAACCAGATGGCAGACGATGGAGCGGAGGGAGTCATCCTTGGGTGTACCGAAATACCTCTTCTTATAAGTCAAAATGATGTAAAAGTACCTATTTTCAACACTACGGAGCTACATGCTATTTATGGTGTTGACTTTTCACTCTCATAAAACTAGAACTAATCAAGTTCAAGTAATTTTTCGCACAACTTGCCGGCAATAAATGCCGAAAGTTTTTTATGATTAAGGCTGACACTACCGTAGCAGACTATCGGCAGTGTCCATTCAAGCATTGCAATATAATATTGCACTATAGACTTATCTTCCGCGAGCGAACGGTTTGCATACTCTCTCATTTTGTAAGAGAGGCTCACATTTCGCCTGACTATTTCCGGAATCTCTCCTCTCCATATAAATGAGGGTTTCTTGTCTATTACATCATGATTATAGAAATCAGAAACCAAATCAATGGTTTTCTTAATATTCTTAGGTGTATCCAGCAGAGCACTCTCGATCATGAATATAACTTCCAATCTTGCAAAATCGGATATCACAGCTCTCGGCCTTGTTTCTGAGAAGTCAATAAGATACACATTCATATCCTTGTCAAGCAGAATATTTTGCATATTGAGATCTCCGTGACATACCGAGACATTGTAGTCAACAGTCCTCTCCTCCCTCCTCTTGTATTCATACTTTAAAAACCAGTAAGGATTGATCTGCTCAATATCAATCCCATCAATTACTATATATTTATCATCTACAGATATATCCAACTCTTTCTCGGCAACTTCACACAAATTGGGAAAGAATGTCAACCTTGGATCATGGTCTTTATACTGTTGGATCTTCTTTTGAACAGGTTGACCATACCATGGCTTGAGAATTTTAAGGAAAATCTTGTCAAAAAGTGATTCAAGCTGCTCAACAGGCATTGTATTGAAATAGTGAGTCAGCCATTCCAATGTGCTTCCTTCACCTCCTATACCGACAAAGTTGTACCTTAAAGCACCCTTGTCACAGAAGTTCACGGTACCCAGTACCATCGCACTATTGTTCATAATGTACGGAAGGGCATAGCTAGTACATCGCTCTGCTTCTCGGGAAATAATTTCTCTGCCTGCAATTTTCAACACAGTAGGCCTCATTTTACGGCCCTCTCTGTCATACGAGTCTACCTGAAAAGTTTCGGCAGAATAGCCCCCATGCAACATTTTAACAACTATTCTAGATGAATCATCATATAGTTTTCTGGAAAGGTATTTTTTATAAGGCTGCATTTCAAGCCCCTCAGAACATTCCACCTTTATTCTCTCACTATCGGGCGTAATCCATCCGTCAGAACAAAATATCCACATTAACGGGTTATTGAGCACAGGAGCAACATCAGTAGTCGTAACTGATATTATATTATCAATAGTCAGATTCCTTAAAGCAAAAGAGATGAAGGAGCCCTCATTCTCCGGTTTGGAAATATTCAATAATGAAAATCTGGCACCATAAATTGTTGTTGGAAATATTCCATTTGCGGCATTCTCGGTTTTGAATATCATGGTTAAAGAGGGTGCGGATTGATTGAAGTCAGCAATCGCAACAGCTCTGAGGCTATCTGAAGCAGATTTCTCGGCAATATGCATCAACGCCTCTTTTATATTTGTCATTGTCACATTTTCAGGAGATATCAACCTTACCCTGTAAGTTGCCTCCCCCTTGAAAGAAAAAGCTCTGTCAATATACAAAGCACCTTTAGAAGGCTCACTCACAACTCTGAAATCAGAGGGAATTGTTGTGTTGAACGGAATAAAACCACAGCAATTTCCTATCAAGACAAATATCCCCCTGTCATCAGGAGAGTCATCTGTAGACTCTGCCGGGGAACCAACTCCCGATGCTATTACCAACTCATTATATCCTACGATATCCGTATCATACCACATATAGGAACACTGGACAGAATCAACAAGACACTCAACAAGATAAGTTGATCCGCCAAATTGTAGTTCGTGACTTTTTATTTTCTCCTCCCTCATTAAAGATATCCGTTTTCTTGCCACCTCCTCACTTTTAGCAATCTGCAAAACAGAAATCAATCCCGCCATTTCAAGTACCATATATACTTCAGGTGAAAGATCTGATAAGAAAAGCCCTCCACCTTTAGTTGTAAGACTTTTTGTCGCCATGATCAAAAGACGGATACCACTACTGGCCAAATAGGTGCATCTTGAAAAGTTAATAATGACAAAATCCTGATTGTCGAGTAACGGACTTAGGTTTGATTCAAAACTTTTGCTGTTAATTGTGTCCAGACAGCCCTCAGGAACAAGAGTTACCAGAGACTCAGTACTTGAAGTTGAAATGTTGAACATAATGTGGTTGATAAAAAAGTGACTAAAATTAAACAGAATTATTGAACAAACCACTCAGTTTTTTCATAAATAAACTTTTACATGTAAAGGGAAAGTCCACAAAAGGTTTATATTTTTGTAAACAGGAATTAAAAATTCCCTTTATGAAAAGATTTATATTTTTTGTAATGATTGCAACAATCCTGACGTCATGTAACTCAAACTCCAATAACGCTAATAATAAGGTTATTGAAGGCCATATAGCCGTAACCGGAGGCAAAATCTGGTATAAAATTGTAGGGGCAGACAAAAAAGGGACTCCGCTCCTGGTGGTTCATGGTGGACCAGGCGCACCCCATGACTACCTTGAACCTCTTGAGACTCTCGCAGATATTAGACCTGTCATTTTTTATGATCAACTTGGCTGCGGTAATTCAGATCACCCTACAGATACCCTCCTGTGGAAAGTCGAAAGATTTGTAGAAGAGATTAAGTTAATCAGGGAGGAGTTGAAACTTGAGAAGATCCACCTCCTCGGTCAATCATGGGGAGCAATGCTTGCAACTGAGTATATATTAAGAGAAAATCCGGATGGCATAACAAGTCTTATATTATCCGGACCTTTACTCAGTTCCCCAAGATGGATGGCAGACCAGAACAGATTGGTCACTCTTCTCCCAGAAACAATTCAGAATACAATTTCCCGATGTGAAGATAATAAAGATTACACTTCTCAAGAGTATCAGAATGCTATTCAAGAATACTATAAAATCCATCTGTGTCGTCTGAATCCTCTGCCAGAGCCGATGAATCGCACCAACAGCAAAATGGCTGTCAATATCTATCTTTATATGTGGGGGCCGAGCGAATTTTGTGTAACAGGCACATTGAAGAATGCCGATCTGACTAATGATCTTCATAAAATTAAAATTCCGGTACTCTTCACATGCGGTGAGTTTGATGAAGCTACTCCTGAGAGTGTAAAATACTTCCAAAGCAAAATTACCGGTTCTAAGCTTCATCTAATGAAAGGTTGCTCACATTCACATCATCTTGAAAATCCAAAGGAATATATTATGATTACAGGTGATTTCCTTAAAAGTAACGACTAATTATTTTTAAAGACCTCTCATTGCATTATGGCTGGAAATAGTTAATTTCGTATATTATCAAATTAATAACAAGCCATATGTATAGGAAAATTATAACTGTTATCATTTTATTGTCATTATCCGTCACATCATATTGCCAGGAAAACTACTCTGACGAACCGACAATGATTGGCGGGTTTTATTTCCTTCCAAACAGCCGTGGCGAGGTTAGATACATGGTGTCAGGTCTATGGGAGACTGAAATAAAAAAACTGTCCGCCATTATCTCAACTTGGAAAGAAATATTGCCACCAAAAGGCTTTGAAGTTCGCTTCTCCGGAATTAATAACTCATTTGAGATGTCTTTCGCCGCATATATCAAGAGAGAGGGTCAACGGACAACACATTCAGCAACAAGCATTTCATTTTCAATTAACAATCCCGCAGATATTTGTGGCATGACAGTAGTTGACGGTATATATATAAAGCCTGTTGAATGCGGTTTTTTTCAGGGATTCCCAAAATTCAGCGCAAGTGGATATGAGACAGTTGTTATTACTAAACAGAAATTGCCCATTTTTGTCCCGGCAACCAGAGAGGAGTTTCTAAACGCTATGATAGCAAAGGCACAGAAAGATTATCCACAATCAGAGAAATTCACAGAGAGTAAAGCCTCTAAAGAGATTGAAGAGATGGAGAGAGTTTACCGGCAGCTTCTAGAAGTGGACAAAACTGCTGCAGAAGAGGTAAAAAAAGGGATTGATGAAATAAAAAAAGAGTTAAAGGGTATGGTGACAAAAGATGAGGATTATTACCCTGATCTTTTAAAGAAAGAGCTTGATAAAATGCCTGAAAATGAAAGGAAGCTTCCTGCTTTCTTTTCGCTTTCAGCAATAGATGAGAGAGTAAGCGTCTCCGGTCTTGTAAAGGTAGGTCACAACAAGGGTGCTGACACATTGGTCAAGGTCAATCCCGCCCTTGACAAAATTCTCAGCCAAGCTAAATATACCAGATTCCTCACTATACATATGCAACAAGAACAGGGCGAGAATGGTTTTCATCTGGCCGACAGCAAAATAAGAGAGTTAATGAAAAATGAATTAATCTGGAAACGGATCTACGAATCCATAAAATGAACTGGATTATTTTAATAGTGGCCGGACTTTGTGAGACAGGCTTTGCCTTCTGTCTGGGAAAGGCAAAAGAGGCTAGCGGTATAAATGCGGCATATTGGTACCTGGGGTTCATCGTCTTTCTAACAATAAGCATGATACTGTTAGTAAAGGCTGTACAGGAACTACCGGTTGGAACCGCCTACGCTGTGTGGACCGGTATCGGAGCTGTAGGGACAGTCATAGTTGGTATTATGTTCTTTCGTGAACCGGCTGAGTTCTGGAGACTTTTCTTTCTGACAACTCTGATTTTATCAATAGTGGGATTGAAGTTTGTCTCTGAATAAAACAATCAAAATAGAAGATGAAATATATCAAGTACTTTTTAGCGGTTATCGCAATTTCCCTTTCTTCAGGAAAACTTTCAGCCACCGAAGAGTGGAGAGCTAAATGGATTACTGATCCAAAAGCACAAAACGCAACCAACACATGGTTATGCTTCAGAAAGGATTTTAAGGTTGAAAATCCTCCTGCATCTGCTGTTGCCAAAATCGCCACTGATACAAAATACTGGCTCTGGGTAAACGGAAATCTTGTAATTTTTGAAGGAGGGCTGAAAAGAGGGCCCAATCCAAATGACACATATTTTGATGAGGTTGATATTGCCCCATACATAAAAAAAGGCAAAAATTCCATATCTATACTTACATGGTTTTTTGGAAAGGATGGTTTTTCCCACAATAGTAGCGGTAAGGCAGGTTTGTTGTTCCAATGCGATGCCCCTGGTGTTGAGATAATAAGCGATAATAGCTGGAGAAGCACTGTACACCCCGCATACGAAAGCTGTTCACTCCCATTTCCCAATTTCAGGCTACCGGAACCAAATTTAAGATTTGATGCACGGGAAGATATAGGACAGTGGCAGGATTCTTTATATAAGACTTCCGGATGGGATAAAGCCCGGGAACTCGGCATTCCTCCGATGAAACCCTGGAACATACTTGTGCTAAGGCCAATTCCTCAATGGAAAAATTCCGGGCTTACTGATTATGTTTCCAAACACTCTTTCCCATTTGTCACTACACAAGATACTGTTATCGTCTGTACGCTTCCCGCAAATATTCATATAACACCGTATCTTAAAGTTGAATCTCCTGCCGGTTATGTAATTGACCTTCGTACAGACAACTTTTTCGGGGGAAGCACTCCGAATAACAGAGCCGAGTATGTTACAAAGGATGGCATACAGGAGTATGAGAGCTTTGGCTGGATTAACGGACATAAGATGTATTACAGGATTCCGAAAGGAATCAAGGTAATTGATTTAAAATACAGGGAGACCGGTTACAATACCGAGTTTGCCGGCAGCTTCACCTGCTCTGACACTTTTCTGAACAAAATCTGGGAAAAATCGCGAAGGACACTCTATGTCACAATGAGGGACACATATATGGACTGTCCTGACAGGGAACGGGCACAATGGTGGGGAGATGAGGTCAACGAAGGTGGTGAGGCATTCTACTCTCTCTGCACTGAAAGTCATAAACTTTTCCAAAAGGGTATGTATGAACTGATAGGTTGGCAAAGGTCCGATAGTACACTCTTCTCTCCGATTCCTTCTGCAAACTGGAACAGGGAACTTCCTTGCCAGATGCTCAACAGTATCGGCTACTATGGTTTTTGGAACTACTATATGCATACAGGTGACAAGGTGGCAATCAGCGACTTGTATGAGGGTGTCAGGAAATATCTTCATGTATGGAAAATTAACCAGCAAGGAACGGTGGTTTTCCGTAAGGGCGAATGGACTTGGGGAGACTGGGGAGAAGAGAGAGACCTTCACCTTATTTTCAACGCTCTTTATTATATGGCTCTCAAGGGAGGTGCAAATATGGCGGATGCAATAGGGAGAAAAGATGACGCGAATGAGTACAGGGCAATAATGGAGAAGTTGAAAACAGCATTCAACAAACAATACTGGACTGGTAAAGAATATAGAAACCCTGAATACAAAGGAAAGACGGATGACAGAAGTCAAGGTCTTGCAGTTGTATCAGGCCTTGCAGATAGAGAGAAGTTTCCCGCCATACTGGAGGTGCTAAAAAGAGAAGAACACGCAAGCCCATATATGGAAAAATATATTCTTGAGGCTCTGTTCCAGATGGGATACGGTGATTATGCTCTTGAAAGGATGAAAAAGAGGTTTTCTCCTATGGTTAATAATCCGGATTACACGACCCTGTTTGAAGGATGGGGTATTGGTTCAGAGGGGTTCGGCGGAGGAACAGTCAACCATGCCTGGAGCGGTTGTGCCCTTACGATACTATCGCAGTATCTGTGTGGGATAGAACCTATAGAACCCGGGTATACTCTTTTCCAGGTTACGCCGAGACCTTCAGGCATAGAAAGAGCATCCGCAAAGATTCAGAGTGTTAAAGGAGAGATATCCAGCACATTTATTAACAACAAAAGGCAATTTGTGCTTGATGTTACAATACCTGAAGGTACTGAGGCTATAATCGGTATCCCTGATTACTCTTTCAGAGAAATAAAGGCAAACGGAAAAGTTGTATGGCGCAATAAAAACTTTTGTAGCAATAAAATTGTTATAGGTATAAAGGACAATACGACCGGACACATAAAGTTCAGAACAGGATCCGGCAAATTGCAATTTACAGCAACCAGCTGATTAACTTAAACTTAAAGGCATGAAAAAGTATTTTTTTGTCAGTGCTCTTTGCATATTAACTCTCTCATCATGTGCAACTATTCCTGAGGGAGTAACAGCTGTAGAACCATTTGATCAGTCAAGATATCTCGGAGACTGGTATGAGATAGCCCGAATGGATTTCCGTTTTGAGCGCGGGCTCAACAATACAAAAGCCAATTATAGCATCAACAATGATGGATCGATAAAAGTGACCAACAGAGGTTTCAATTATGAGAAAAAAGAGTGGAAAGAAGCTGTGGGAAAGGCAAAATTTGTCAATGGAAGCAATAAGGCGATGTTAAAAGTCTCATTTTTCGGTCCTTTTTACTCAGGCTACAATGTTATAGCACTTGACAATGATTATAAATATGCACTGATAGCCGGAAAAAATCTCAAATATTTATGGATTCTTTCAAGATATAAAACAATCCCTGATGAAATCAGGCAAGAATTTTTAATGGAGGCAGAATCAGCCGGATACAAAGTAAGTAACTTAATATGGGTATCTCATGACAAATAAAAAAGAATAGAATGTCGGCGCTTGTAATACTTACCATATGTGTGCTTCTGCTGATAGCATACTTGTTTGATCTTTCAGCATCTAAAACCAGAATACCATCTGTTATTCTTTTACTCTTGCTTGGATGGGGAGTCAGGCAAATTACACTGTTATCCGGCTTCGCACTTCCGGATCTCACTCCAATCCTGCCCGGTTTAGGTACAATAGGTCTTGTGTTGATTGTGCTGGAAGGTTCCCTTGAGCTTGAGCTGAAGCAAACAAAGATTGCCATAGTAAAAAAATCCTTTATCGGCGCTTTTATCTCAATGTTTGTACTGGCATTTGCCATTGCCGTTATTCTTTTCAAATTTAAAGGATATCCACTTGAACAATCACTTATTAATGCAATTCCCTTTAGTGTTATTAGTAGTGCGATTGCGATACCGAGTGTAAGATCTTCGGAAGAATCAATACGGGAATCAGTGGTTTATGAAAGTAGCCTTTCCGATATTCTCGGCGTCCTCTTTTTTAACTTCATGACTGTTAATACAGTAATAGATCTCAATGCCTTTGGCAATTTCGGGGTGCAATTATTAGTGATGTTTGTAATATCACTGGTAACGACCGTGGGTCTCTCTCTTTTCCTAAGCAAGGTAGATCACCACATACGTTTTATTCCCATAATTCTTGTAATATTACTTGTGTACATAGTTACCCATGAATTGAAACTTCCGTCACTGATATTTATTATGATATTCGGACTTTTCCTTGGAAACCTCGATAAGCTCAGTGAGTATAAATGGGCCAGACATTTCAAACCGGATGTACTTGGAAAGGAGATCAACAAGTTCAAGGAGTTCGTATCTGAAATTTCGTTTCTTGTGAGAGCTCTCTTCTTCATGTTATTCGGGTATCTGATAAAAACTTCAGACATTCTCGATATTGACAGTTTATTATGGAGTGTTATCATCGTCTCTTTAATATTTATAATAAGGGCTGTCCAGCTTAAGATTTCATCCCAGCCATTGAGACCATTGCTCTTTATAGCACCAAGAGGACTTATAACAATACTCCTTGTCCTTTCGATACCTGCCTCCCAGCAAATACCTCTGATAAATTATTCTTTAATGATTCAAGTCGTTATTATCACATCTTTCATCATGATGGGTGGTTTGATGTTTTCACCTGTCAAAAAATAGTAAATTTCACTTACACTTTATAACTTACCGAGAATGTTGTATATAAAGACAATCGGCACATTAATGTAAAATAAATTAATTTTTTGTTTGCATTTCAAGATTTTTTTTCACCTTTGTAATCAGAAAAAAAGAGACCAGTGAACAACATTTTCGGATATACCTCATTTTACTTTTTTTATTTCTTTAGAAGTAAAGCGGGGTTGATATGATGTAAACTGACTGATTACAATATTAATTGACCCCGCTGAACACAGCGGGGTCTTTTTTTTATAAACTATGACAAAAAAAGTTGCAATACAAGGAATCCATGGTGCCTTCCACGAGATAGCGGCATACAGATATTTCAGAGAGCTACCGATAGAGATTGTGGAGTGTGAAACATTTGAGGAGATCACGGATTTACTTGCAAGAAGAGAAATTGATTTCGGATTGATGGCAATTGAGAATACTGTTGCCGGGAGTCTACTTTCTAATTACGTACTCCTCAGGGAGAGTCCTGTTAAAATCATTGGTGAAGAGTATCTTAGGATCAAACAGAACCTACTATCGCTTCCCGGTCAGAAAATGGAGGATATAAGCGAAGTGCACTCCCATTTTATGGCAATAAACCAGTGCAGGGAGTTCTTCAAACAATTCCCATGGATAAAACTTGTGGAATCCTCAGATACCGCACTGAGTGCAAAAGAGATACAAATAAAAAGGTCAAAGGGTCATGGAGCTATCGCAAGTGATCTGGCCGCCGGAATGTACGGATTGGAAATACTGGCCGAAGGTATTGAGACAAATAAACGCAACTACACCAGATTTCTTGTTCTCTCTCATAGTGATGATATAACACCCAAGTCATGCGAACCGACAAAAGCCTCTCTCTGCTTCAGCCTCCCTCACAAAAAGGGTAGCCTTGCCGGTGTTCTCGGGACCTTGGCGGAAAATGATTTGAATCTAACCAAAATACAGAGTATGCCGATATTAGGAAAGGAGTTCCGCTACTTTTTCTATGTAGATGTAACATTCAACAACTACACTAAATATCTTCAGAGCATATTCGAGATAAGCCCCCAGATAGTAGATTTTCAAATTTTAGGAGAATACACACACGCAATCGAATCATTGGAAAATGTCCATAATATGTAAATAATCATGATAACTCCCGCAACAAGGACCACGTTGGTCAACGAATACTACTTTTCTGTCAAACTCAAAGAGATTGAGCAGATGAATAAAGCCGGAAAGAAAGTTATAAATCTTGGAATAGGAAATCCAGACATGCCTGCTCCGAAAGATGCCATAGAGACAATGATTGACTCCGCACGCTCTTATGGCACTAACGGATATCAGAGTTATATCGGGATACCCGAGTTAAGAAAAGCTTTTTCCGACTGGTACAAAGAATTTTACAGAGTTGAACTTGATCCAGCCAATGAAATATTACCTCTGATAGGGTCAAAGGAGGGCATAATGCATATCTCAATGGCATTCATCAATCCAAAAGACAAAGTTTTGGTTCCGAACCCGGGGTATCCTACATATAAAGCCGTTTCCCTGATGGTTGGCGCCGATGTGATAAATTACAACCTTAAACCGGAGAACTCATGGGAGCCGGATTTTGAAGAGCTTGAAAATATGGATCTTTCTGGTGTCAAACTAATGTGGGTTAACTATCCTAATATGCCAACCGGACAACCGGCAAGTTACAGCTTATACCGCAAACTTGTCGATTTTGGTAAAAAACACAGAATTCTCATCTGCAACGACAATCCGTACAGCTTTATCCTGAACGACAAACCAATAAGCATACTTGAGATTGAAGGGTCAAAAGGTATCGCATTAGAACTTAACTCAATGAGCAAATCGCACAACATGGCCGGATTCAGGGTTGGTATGGTTGCCGGAGAGAGCCGGCTTATAAGCTATGTGCTCAAAGTTAAAAGCAATATGGACAGCGGAATGTACAAACCTTTGCAACTTGCAGCAGTAAAGGCTCTCTCCTGCAACAGGGACTGGTACGCCTCACTTAACAAAGAGTACATAAGAAGACGGAATTTGGTCTGGCAGATTTTTGATGCAACAGGTTCTGTTTACGATAAGGAACAGAAAGGGATGTTTGTATGGGCCAAGATTCCCGGTAACGTTCATAGTTCTGACAAATTTTCAGACAAATATCTGTATGAGAGAAATGTATTTATTACGCCTGGTCATATTTTTGGATCAAACGGTGAGGGATTTGCCAGAATCTCACTGTGTTGCAATGAGGAGACACTTATGGAGGCGCTGAAGAGGGTAAGTGAATAGTGGAAAGTGAATAGTGAAAAATAGTAATAGTGAAAAATAGTAATAGTGAATAGATAATGGTGATAACAGTTATTGGATTGGGGCTGATCGGCGGATCAGCCGCAATTGACCTTAGAAAAAGAGGATTTGCCAATAAGATACTAGGCGTAGACAATGATAAGATAAATGCCAACGGAGCCCTGTCAATCGGGTTGGTTGACGAGATATGCACACTTGAAGAGGGTGTAGGCAGAGCCGATCTGATTATTGTTGCAGTTCCTGCTGATTCGGCTGTCACACTGCTTCCTAAAGTGCTTGACCTTGCAGAAGGGAAGGTCGTGACAGATGTTTGTTCCACAAAAGGCAGAATATGTGAAATAACTAAATACCACAAGAACCGGCGATGTTATGTTGCCTCCCACCCTATGGCCGGGACCGAATTTTCAGGACCTTGGGCCGCAATGTCCGGATTGTTTGACGGGAAGAGTGCAATATTGTGTGATACAGAAGAATCTGACATAAAGGCTGTTGCCAAAGTAAAAAGAATGTATGAAATACTGAATATGAGAATCATCTACATGAACAGCACAAACCATGATGTCCACGCAGCCTATATCTCACATATATCACACATCAGCTCCTTCGCATTGGCATTGACTGTCTTAGAAAAAGAGAGAAATGAGAAGCATATTTTTGACCTTGCCAGTGGTGGTTTTGATTCAACAGTGAGACTTGCAAAAAGCTCCCCTGACATGTGGGTTCCGATATTCCACCAGAATAAGGAGAATGTGGTAACCGTTCTGGAAACATATATCGAGAAACTCCAAAAATTCCGCACTTTGATTAAAGAAGACGAAAGTGAAAAAATCAGGGATTTGATTAAAGAATCTAATAGAATAAAAGCAGTATTGAAACATTAAGAATATGGAAAACATTAATAATTCCCCTTTTGAGGGATGGGGACTAAGCAAACCGGAAAGGCCGGTGATAATAGCAGGGCCATGCAGTGCGGAAACTGAAGAACAAGTAATGGAAACGGCTTTTCAATTGAAAAATATAGGGGTAGAGGTGTTCCGTGCAGGAATATGGAAGCCCCGGACCAGACCTAATCAGTTTGAGGGAGTAGGCAGCACCGGCCTTGAATGGATGAGAAGAGTCCAAAGAGAGACCGGCATGAAGATATCTACCGAAGTAGGTAATGTCAAACATGTATACGATGCATTAAGATACGGAGTGGATATTATCTGGATCGGGGCCCGAACAACCGCCAACCCTTTTGCAATGCAGGAAATAGCTGATGCACTAAGGGGTGTTGACATTCCCGTTCTTGTTAAAAATCCGGTTAATCCGGACCTTAATCTCTGGATAGGAGCAATCGAGAGAATCAAAGGGGCAGGAATACGCAGAGTTGGTGCAATACACCGAGGATTTTCCACATTTGATAAAACAAGGTATCGGAATATACCCCAGTGGCAATTACCAATCGAGCTTAAGCAGAGAATTCCGGAGATCCCTATGATTTGTGACCCTAGCCACATGGGAGGAAAGAAAGAGCTTCTCCAGGAAATCTCTCAGAAAGCTCTGGACCTCAACTACGATGGTTTGATGATTGAGTCGCATTGTTATCCTGCAATAGCAAAGAGCGACAGCGAGCAACAGGTCACTCCCGCGGAACTTGCAGCAATAATTGACAAACTTATCCTGAGAGATGTGAATACAAGCAATCCTCTATTCCTACTAACACTCGATGAGCTCAGGCAGAAAATTGACCTATGCGATGAGAAGCTGATCAGAATTCTCCATGAAAGAATGACTATTTCTGAAACAATAGGCCGTTACAAGAAGGAGAATAACATCACCATACTTCAGGCAGGAAGATGGAAGGATATCGTGGATAAGATGGTAGAAAAGGGCAAGGCCAATGACCTCAGCGAGGAGTTTATAAGCAATGTATTCAAGGCCATACATCAGGAATCTATCAATAAACAGACAATAATAATGAACAACTGACATATGGGTATGCTTTGCCGCTCGATAGCAGAACAAGGTCTGGATAATATCCTGACACATATGGATGGCGCAGAAATGGCCGAAATAAGAATTGAAGTCAGCGGATTAATACCCGATGAGGTAAAAACCCTATTTGGTATACATAAATCTCTTATTGCTACATGCCGCCCCGAAACCATTCCTGATAATAAAAGAGCAATATTGTTAAAGTCTGCAATAGATGGAGGGGCAGAATGGGTTGATATTGAAACAGAATCAAGTGACGAGTATATTAGCGAGATGGTTAAGTATGCCAAAGATCATAATTGCAAGGTAATCATATCCTATCATAATTATCAATCTACGCCTGATAAAGAGTATCTGGAAAGAATCATTGAGAAATCTCTTTTCCAAGGCGCAGATCTGGTAAAGATTGCCACAATGTCAAACAGTGTACATGATAACTACACTCTCTTATCTCTGTACATTCCCGGAAGATCCGTACTGGCAATAGGCATGGGTCCAATAGGAAGAATAACCAGGATTGAAGCCCTGAAAAATGGAGCTCCCTTTACGTTTGTAATTGCTCCGGGCTCACATGAAAGTGCGCCCGGGCAGTATAGCGAAGCAGAGATGCGAGATATACTGAGAGTCTAAATCTCCATGCACCAATTATGATCATCAGGCTCCTCACCATATTGAATTCCGGTAAGTTTCCTGTAAAGATTTCTACTTATAATTCCGGGATTATTTTTATCTCCGGTCAAGTATGAAATGCCCGACGATTTATCGACAATTTCCCATACAGGAGTAATGACAACAGCTGTACCACAAGCTCCCACCTCATCAAATTCATTCAACTCTTCAAGCGGAACTTTTCTTTTCTCCACTTTCATACCAAGATCCTCGGCCAGCTGTATTAACGATTTATTTGTTATTGACGGAAGAACTGAAGAGGAATCAGGTGTTATATATCGATTGTCTTTTATTGCAAAAAAGTTAGAGGAAGAAAATTCATCAACGTACTTCCTTTCTGCTGAATCAAGATAAAGGATTGAAGCAAAACCCTCTTTTTTTGCCTTGGTCCCTGCCAACATTGATGCTGCATAATTTCCACCGATTTTGTAGCTTCCAGTTCCCATAGGAGCTGCTCTGTCATGATCCCTGGCAAGAAGCATCCTTACAGGGGTTAGGTTTTTCCCGGAGAATGCTCCGACCGGAATGGCAGCAACTGCAAAGAGCACCTCCTTCGAACTCACAAGGTCGATCTGAGGCTCAACACCAATCAAGAAGGGTCTCAGATACATTGATGCCCTGCTTTCGTAAGGAGGAAGAAAATCAATATTTTCAATTACCGCTCTTTTGCAGGCTTCCACAAACATTTCAACATCGGGAGAGGCAATGCCGAGAAAATCAGCAGAACGTCTCAGCCTCTTTGCATTTTCATCAGGACGGAAGAGTCTCACCTTACCGTCAACGCCTCTGAAGGCCTTTAATCCTTCAAAAGCCTCGATACCATAATGGAGTGCACCTGAAAGGGCACTTATCGTAATTCTATCGTCACTTTCAGCGGAAAGAGTGCTCCATTCACCATCTTTGTACCATGAGCATATAATTTTGTTTGTCTTAATATAACCGAATGCAAGTTTTGACCAATCCATCTTTTCTATTATTTATAAAATTAAAAACCCAAACAGATCAGGATTGTCATTCAGATATTGATAGACAATCCCTTTTTTATCCATTTTTTCTATAAGCCCCGGAAAATCAGTAGCTTCAGCCAGTTCCACTCCTATGACGGCGGGACCTTGCTCCCTGTTATTCTTTTTTGAATAGGCAAAATGAGTAATATCATCTTTCGGCCCGAGGACATCTCTTATAAATGAGAGTAAAGCCCCGGAACGTTGAGGAAAGCGAATTATAAAATAATGCTTGAGCCCCTCGTGAAGGAGAGATCGTTCTCTGATCTCCTCCATCCTTGTGATGTCATTATTGCTTCCACTGACAATACAGACAACATTCTTACCCTTTATCCTGTCGGCATATTGAGAAAGTGCAGCTACCGACAATGCACCGGCCGGCTCAGCGACAATTGCATTTTTATTGTATAACTCCAGTATCGTTGTACATACAGCACCTTCAGGAACAGCTATAAGATCATCAAGAACATCCTTACATATTGGATATGTGTATTCTCCCACTCTCTTGACTGCAGCCCCGTCTATGAAACTATCTATGTTCTCAAGTGTGACAACTTCTCCTTTGTCAAAGGCCAGTCTCATGCTTTGAGCTCCGGCAGGTTCAACCCCGATAATCTTTGTTTCAGGGCTGACTTGTCTGAAATATGCTCCGATACCGGAAGCCAGTCCACCTCCACCAATCGGAATAAAGATATAGTCAATCTTTTCATGTATATCCTGCATTATCTCTATTCCTACCGTTGCCTGACCCTCTATTATTTTCGGATCATCAAAAGGGTGAATAAATGTCATCCCGCTCTCCTGACAGAAAAGTTTTGCCTCTTCACATGCTGCATCATATGTATCACCGGTCAGAACTATTTCCACGAACTCCCTGCCAAACATCCTGACTTGATTTATCTTCTGTTTGGGTGTGGTGGCAGGCATATAGATAACACCTTTTATTCCAAGTTTGCAACAAGATAAGGCAACACCTTGAGCATGATTTCCTGCACTAGCGCACACGACACCCTTTTTAAGCTGCTCTTTACCAAGACTGTTTATTTTATTGAAAGCCCCTCTTATCTTATATGAGCGTACAATTTGAAGGTCTTCTCTCTTGAGCATTACATTTGCAGCATATTTAGCTGAAAGGTTCATGTCATGCATAAGAGGAGTAGAAGCCAGGACAGGGCTTATCGTTATCCTGGCTTTAGAAATATCCTTTATGTGGGGGAAATAAGTCATTCTATCACACCTATTTATTTCTTTCAGGTCTTAGAGACCTGACCACCTCTCCTGCTTGCCACATCTCGCTCTCTCTCATCTCCTTGAGTTCTGCATCAAGTTTAACCCTATAATCCGCTTTTCCGTTTGAATCGATAGAACGCTGGGCCTCATTACCTTTTGCCACCTCACTGTATAACTCTGAAAAAACAGGTAGTGTTGCATCACGGAATTTTTTCCACCAATCCAATGCACCACGTTGGGCTGTTGTTGAGCAGTTTGCATACATCCAATCCATTCCGTTTTCAGAAACAAGAGGCATCAAACTCTGTGTCAACTCCTCTACGGTTTCGTTGAATGCTTCGGATGGTGTGTGTCCATTATCCCTCAGTGTTTGGTATTGAGCGGCAAATATTCCCTGAATAGCTCCCATTAGTGTACCTCTCTCACCGGTCAAGTCAGAGTAAACCTCTTTCTTGAAAGTAGTTTCGAAAAGATAACCGGAACCAATACCGACACCAAGAGATACAGTTCTTTCAAATGCCTTTCCTGTGGCATCTTGGTATATAGCGTAACTTGAATTCAACCCTCTTTTCTCCAGGAACAGCCTCCTGAGAGATGTTCCTGACCCTTTTGGAGCCACCAGGATAACATCTACATCTTTCGGAGGTATAATGCCTGTTCTTTCACTGTATGTAACGCCAAATCCATGAGAGAAATAGAGAGCCTTACCCGGAGTGAGGTGTTTGCTTACTACAGGCCAAAGTTGAATCTGCCCGGCATCAGAAAGCAAGTACTGCAGAATAGTACCTCTTTTACAAGCCTCCTCAATCTCAAAAAGTGTCTCTCCCGGTATCCATCCGTCAGCAACTGCTTTGTCCCATGTCTTTGAGTCCTTGCGTTGACCAACAATAACCTTAAATCCGTTGTCCCTAAGGTTCAGTGCCTGGCCTGGTCCCTGAATGCCATATCCTATAATTGCTATTGTCTCATTTTTTAATGTCTCCAATGCTTTTGAAAGTGGAAACTCCTCTCTTGTTACTACATTTTCTGCTACTTTACCGAAATACATTTGTGCCATGATTGTAATTATTTATTAATGTGTTAATTATTAAGATACATTTTGTAAAATACTTGCTATTGACTCTTCCCTGTGAAGGACAACATTCCCGGATCTTGAATAACCGGCAAGAAGACCTTTTATATCCAGTCGGTCTCTCAATTTTTCCAACTCTGTCCTGGTTCCCGATTTCTCGACAACCACATATTCCTTGCTTATCTCGATTATCCTTCCATTAGATTCTGTGAGCAAAAAAGCAGACTCCTTCTTATCTGTCAGGATCCTTGCATCAACCTTATAAAGAGCCAGCTCTTTATATATAATCTCCTCAGGAAGGTAAAAATCCACAGAATAGACATCAATTATATTATCCAACTGATTTACAATTTTCCGGACTATGTCGGTCGATGTTATTGCTGAAATGACAACCGTACTGATTCCTTTTATATATGACTCTGAAACATTGAGACTCTCTATGTTTATATGTCTCTTCAAGTAAGCAGATGTTATCCTGTTCAAAACGGATATCTGATTGTTGACATTAGCCACTACTATGTACTCTCTTTCCATATCAGTTTATTTATTTGCATTGTAAATTGTTTCATCGAGTGATGCCCCGTTAGGAACCATCGGAAATACATTCTCCTCCTTTTCTACGACAACTTCCAGAAGAAATGGAGAGTCACTTGCAATCATCTCCCTCACTCCATTCTCCAGATCAGAATGAGATTCAACTTTTCTGGATGGAATGTTGTAAGCCTGTGCAATTTTCATAAAGTCAGGATTCACCATATCTGTATATGAATAACGCCTGTCAAAAAAAAGTTGTTGCCACTGCCTCACCATTCCCAGATATGAGTTATTGAGGAGAAGTATTTTGATTTTAATTCCTGACTGCAAGATTGTTCCAAGCTCCTGAATAGACATTTGAAAACCTCCGTCACCAAGAATAAGTACAACCTCTTTGTCCGGCATCCCAACCTTGGCACCGATGGCTGCAGGCAATCCATAACCCATTGTCCCAAGACCTCCTGAGGTTATGAAGCTTCTTGTTTTTTTAAATTTAGAATAACGCGCACTAAACATTTGGTTCTGACCTACATCAGTTACCACGATAGCGTCACCCTTAGCTATCCTTGCAACGCAATCAACAGCCTTGGCCATGCTAATTCCTCCACCGCTGCCGGGCCGCATCAGGTCATCTATAATAACACGTCTCTCCTTTTCCCATTTCTGATCGATGTATGAGAACCACTCTGACCTATCTCTGAACTCCACCTTAGGGATAATTCTCTTCAGTATCTCCCTGGCATCACCGCAAAGAGGCAGATCCACAGTTATATTCTTATTAAATTCTGCCTTGTCTATATCTATATGAATTATCCTTGCATTAGGGGCATATTTTGAAGTGTTTCCCGTAACCCTGTCACTGAAACGCATACCTACCGCAATTATTAGGTCACTCTTTTGAGTCATCTTATTTGGAGCTATATTTCCATGCATGCCAACATTCCCTTTAAAAAGCGGGTGCCCTGTCGGCATAGCGGAAATTCCCAATAATGTTGCAACTACAGGTATATTAGCCTTTTCAGCAAGTTTTGCAAGCTCTTTTTCTGCCCCGGAGAGTATTACGCCCTGTCCGGCTATTATCATCGGCTTTTCGGCACTGTTGATCATCCTCACAGCCTCCGAAGTATCAGCAGGGTCTCTCTTTTTCAACAACTCACCAAGATAATTTACCGGAGTATATTTTTTGTATTGATAATCGACATCCTCAATCAAGGCATTTTTGGTTATACTTACCAGAACTGGTCCCGGTCTACCCGAAGCGGCAATATAAAAGGCTTTAGAGATTATATCAGGTATCTCTGATGCCTTTGTAATCTGATAGCTCCATTTTGTGATTGGTATTGTTATGCTTATTATATCAGCCTCCTGAAAAAAGTCGGTTCCCAATTTATCCGCATTCACTTGGGCAGTTATGCAGACTACCGGAGTAGAGTCAATATGTGCATCCTCTATACCGGTGACAAGATTTGTTGCTCCGGGACCGGAGGTTGCCATACAGACACCAACTTTACCGGTAGCTCTTGCAAAACCCTCGGCTGCATGGACTGCTCCCTGTTCATGCCTCACAAGTATATGGTTTATCTCCTCTTTGAAATTATACAACTCGTCATACAACGGCATTATCGTACCGCCCGGATATCCGAATACTGTCTTGACACCCTCTTCAAGCAATGTCAGCAAAAGTGCCTCAGTTCCTCTTATCTCTCCTTTCATAAACTAATATAAATTATTCAATAACTCTTACTCCACCTTTATCTGCCGAAGAGACATTCATCGCATATGCTCTCAACGACTTGCTTACAAATCTATCCCTGCACATAGGTTTGAATGCCTCTTTGCCTTTTAATTCCATGGCTTTTCTCCTTTTTCCAAGCTCTGGTTCGTCCAAATCGACATATATCTTCCTATTCGGTATATCTATAACTATTATATCACCATTTTCAATCAGGGCGATATTGCCACCGGCTGCAGCTTCAGGTGATACATGCCCTATCGAGAGCCCTGATGTCCCCCCGGAAAATCTTCCGTCTGTAACCAAGGCACACTCTTTATCCAATTTTACAGATTTGAGATATGAGGTAGGATAAAGCATCTCCTGCATCCCCGGTCCCCCTTTTGGTCCCTCATAACGGATAACAACAACATCTCCGGATTTCACTTTACCGTTTAGTATTCCATCCGATGCCTCCTCCTGAGATTCAAACACGACTGCCCTCCCCCTAAACTTCAAAATAGACTCATCTACCCCTGCACTTTTTACGATACAACCATTTAGTGCCAGGTTGCCTGTAAGGACAGCAATACCTCCATCTCTGAAGTATGCGTGCTTTACATCTCTTACACAACCATTTTCAGAATCCACATCCAACTCTTTGTAATAGTTTGACTGTGAGGCTAATTCCAGATTTCTTCTCATTCCCGGAGCGGCAAGGTATCTTTTTTTAGCATCCGGCTTTATTCCAGGATTCTTAATATTGTTCTCGTCAATAGCCTCTCCGAGAGTAGAGTAATCCACCCTTGATACAGAAAGATCAAGGTATCCCTCTGACGCCAGTTCTCCGAGTATTCGCATAATACCTCCTGCCCTGTTTACATCCTGTACATGATATTTTCCGTTGGGAGCAACTTTACATAATACCGGAATCCGCCTTGACAACTGATCTATGTCACTCATTTTAAAATCGACTTCAGCCTCATTTGCAACAGCAAGAAGATGCAACACTGTATTTGTTGACCCTCCCATAGCAATATCAAGTGCCATAGCATTCATGAAAGCTGCTTTTGTGGCTATATTTCTAGGCAGGACGCTTTCGTTGGAATTGAAATAATAATCTTTAGTGTTTTTCACAATTAATCTAGCAGCATCCTCAAAGAGTTTTTTTCTCATTGCGTGCGTAGCCAGAATAGTCCCGTTTCCGGGAAGAGACATTCCGAGAGCCTCTGTAAGGCAGTTCATGGAATTTGCTGTAAACATACCGGAACAACAGCCACAAGTAGGGCAAGCACTCTTTTCCAATTTAAGAAGATCGCCTTCCGGGTATTGATCATCTGCACCCTTAACCATAACATCTATCAGATCATACTCAGAATCTCCAATCCTTCCTGCTTCCATGGGACCACCGGAGACAAACACAGCCGGGATATTCAACCTCATGGCAGCCATAAGCATTCCCGGGGTTATCTTGTCACAATTTGAAATGCATATCATTCCGTCAACCTTGTGTGCATTACACATATATTCAACACTATCTGCGATTAAATCTCTGGAAGGCAGCGAATAAAGCATGCCATCATGCCCCATGGCTATACCGTCATCAATTGCTATTGTGTTGAACTCAGCGGCAAAGCACCCCTCAGCTTCTATAAGTGATTTTGTCTCTTGTCCTATGTTGTGAAGGTGTACATGACCGGGGACAAATTGAGTGAACGAGTTGACTATAGCTATTATAGGCATTCCAAAATGATTTTCATGCATACCGTTGGCCCTCCAAAGGCTTCTGGCCCCCGCCATCTTTCTTCCTGTTGTGGTCTGACTGCTTCTAAGTTGTCTCATTATTTTCCATTTTAATTTTTTCAAAAAAAAAAGCTTGCTTTACAGGACCCTGTTAAAGCAAGCTTTCATTATAATTCTCTACTTTAAAGGATCCTATACCGTGCTAATGACTAGAATAATGACTGAAATAGTAATGACAGAGACAATCACAAAATGAATGTCACCCACTAGCGATAGGACTAGATTGCCTGCAGAATGATTCGCTATTTTACTATTTGTTGAAAAACTCATATTGTTTCAATCCGGTATCCTCTTTCCGGATATGCAAATGTATAACAAAATATAATTCCACAAAGGATTTTCTTAACTTTTTCAATAAAGCAGTACAACCAAAAAGCAATAGAAAAGAATCTATTTTACTGACATATAATAATATATAGATTATAAATTATTATTAAAATATTTACTTTCAAAATCACAATTTAACAAATATCAAGCATTATATTATAGTATAATAGAAAGCTAACCATCTGTATATTTGCAAACAATAATGGACAAAAAAATTATAAAGAGAGAGAACTTGGCTCAATTTGCTTACAAATTAAAATCAAATATATAAAATAACCATATTTTCACTCAAGACATCAAATTTAAACCCCGGTAAAACTAAAATCTATTTTTTAATTTCTTAAACGTAATTCGAGTGATGATTCGGGTCTACCAACTCCCTGTACTTGTATACAATTTTTTTATAATCCTCCCAAGTATCACGTTTCAATCGCGGGTCGCGTAAAAGAGCAGATGGATGATATACTGGCATTGCCGCTCTTCCATTTAAATCCAACCATTTGCCTCGCTCCCGCATAATCCGGAGTTCGTTCCCTGCCATATACTTCAATGCCGTTGATCCTAATAAAATCAATATGCTGGGATTAATAATATCTATCTGTTTTAATAGCCAAGGCATACAAATCTCAGCTTCGTCCGTTGTGGGAATTCGATTGTCAG
Source organism: Rikenellaceae bacterium (assembly GCA_034928745.1). Taxonomy (GTDB): domain Bacteria; phylum Bacteroidota; class Bacteroidia; order Bacteroidales; family UBA932; genus Bact-08. The sequence continues at coordinate 50,007 of JAYFOS010000014.1, read as the reverse complement.
GTGGCCTGCATTTAACAATATTACTAATAAATACATGTTCCTCACGAGTGAACCCGCATGCAGCCAATATTTTATCGAGTAACTGGCCAGACTTACCCACAAATGGCCTCCCCAAGATATCTTCATCTTTACCTGGAGCTTCTCCAATAATCAAGATTTTTGCAGAAAGATTCCCCTCACCGAAAATCACATGATTACGCGTTTTGGACAAGCCACATTTTGAACAATGTGAAATTTCGCCGCTAAGAATTTCTAATTCATCGTTCATGGTATTTATCTTAACAGTAGGTGATATTAATACTCAATTCCCTCTCTCGCCTCAACATCTTTCGTATAATAGTGTTTTATCTCCTTCATTTCGGTAACCAAATCTGCAAGTTCCAACAACTTATCCGGAGCGTACCGACCTGTAATGATAATCTCTGTTTCATCCTTTCTTTTTGAAATGACATTAATTAAGTCATCAACGGAAAACAAGTTGTAATATATTGCAATATTGGCCTCATCCAACACAACAACATCATATTTTCCAGATTCCAATATTGATGAAACCTCCATAAGACCTTTCTGTGCAGCCTCAATATCTTTGGATGTTGGAGAATTTACGATAAAACAGCCAAGACCGAATTGTTTAATTGTTATTTCCGGAATATTATTCTTGATAAATTCTACCTCAGAGTAATATTTACCCTTAACAAACTGTCCGAAAAACACCTTCTTGCGGGCTCCGACTGCCCTTATTGACAAACCAAGTGCTGCCGTAGTTTTTCCTTTACCATTCCCTGTATACACCTGAATATATCCATTCATTTTCCTTCCTTATTATTTATGAGTGAGATATTGTCTGAATCACATGTAGGACAATGCATAACAGGTCCCATCGAAACCATTGTCTCATTGCAGTCTTTGCATCTGTACCAATAATCGTCAGTAATAAAGTCTCCACCTTTAATTATAATAGCCTTTCCTTCAACAAACGCTTTGGCGATGTTTTTACGGGCTTTCTCATATATTCTTGTAAATGTAGGCCTGGAAATCTTCATTTTCACAGCCGCCTCTTCTTGAATAAGCCCCTCATAATCTGTCAATCTGACAGCTTCAAATTCCTCAAATAATAAAATTACTGAATCCAGTTTTCGCATAGGTATGCCAAAAGGCTTAAAACCCTCCATTGGCGGAGGCATGGTTATTCTTCTGTGAATTTTACGATTTGGCATTTGGGTAATCCATTATTCTGTTTCTTATATATTATAAAATCTGACTTGTTAACTTATCACAACAATTAATCTGTTAGAAAAACAAATCCCTTTTACCATTCTTGATAGCATCTATCCTCTCGTGCAGCTGTTTTATTACTGCTTGGCTTTCAATATTATGCTCATTTTCTTTTATTACCTTCCACCCCTTATTCCTGACATTTTCGGATGCATAATCAACTAAATATTCAGACAGTGTAAGCATGGCATTGGGGGTACAATAGTTATGAATAAACCCGGGAACCGATATTTCCATAAAGTGTTCTCCGGTACGGCCTAATCGGTAACAAGCCGTACAGAATGATGGAATAAACCCTTCGTCTAATAACTCTTCGATAATTTCATCAAGCGTACGGGAGTCACTGATAAAAAACTGCTCCCGGTTAAGATTTTGTTGGTCATTGACACTTTGTGAATAAGCTCCAATTTCAAGTTTAGTACCTCCATCAATTTGAGAAACCCCATACTTCATCACCTCTTTTCTCACAACAGGGGATTCTCTTGCAGTCAGTATCATGCCTGTGTAAGGAACGGCAAGTCTTAATATTGCAACCAACCGACCAAAATCGTAATCACTGACCTGGTATTTTATCGGGATATTCAAACTTGAAGCATCTTTAATCCGGGGAAATGATATAGTATGAGGACCAACATTATAACATGCCTCAAGATGATTGGCATGGCGAACAAGCCCTAATACCTCAAAACGCCAGTCATAAAGGCCAAACAGCGCCCCAATGCCAACATCGTCAATTCCTGCTTCCTGTGCACGATCTAGTGAAATGAGACGGTTTGCATAATCTCTCTTTTTACCTGACAAATGGTATTGCAAATAAGCATCAGGATGATATGTTTCCTGAAAAATCTGATAAGTTCCTATACCGGCTTGCTTTACTTTACGGAATCCTTCAATGTCAAGAGGGGCGGCATTGATATTGACCCTGCGTATCTCACCTTTGCCTTTTTTAGTTTCATAAGCAGTCTGGACTGCCTGAGCAATAAAATCGGCAGAGTATTCAGGATGTTCTCCAAATACTAGAATAAGCCGTTTTTGTCCGTTATCTTCCAATGCCTGAATCTCTTTAACCATCTCTTCGTGTGAGAGGGTTTTCCGGACAGCTTCCTTATTGTCAGTACGGAAACCACAGTACTGACAATTGTTGATACATTTGTTGCCGATATATAGTGGGGCAAATAGCACAATACGGTTACCATAAACCTTTTCTTTTAACCGAAGTGCACCTTCTTTAATCTCAGCAATTAATTCTGGATCTTCTGCCTTAACAAGAACGGCAGTTTCTTCCAATGATAATCTTTTCATTTCAAGTGATTTTGAAATCACCTCTTTAACCCTGCATTTTGAAACAACCGTATTTTCTAAATATCCGATAATCTCAGATGGATTAATAAATGGTTGCATTGGCCTGTCAGCTATTGTATATTTTTCAGGTGTGAATATCATATTGCTTATTCTTTAAAATTTTTCTTTTAAACATATTGCCGACAGTATTGCCCTTCAAAACAGTATCGCGAAAACCCACTTTTTACGTCAGCATTCAAATTACCGGAAGATTTTTATGCAAATCCACACCTCAAATTTAAATGAACTTTTGTTCATTTTAAAATGATTTAAACTATTTTTGAATAAAATTTTGTCATGACTATTTCTATTCTAACAGATAATAACGCGGGCATCAATACCTCTGCCGAACATGGCTTGTCATTCATTGTAGAACATAATGGGAAAAAATTGCTTTTTGATACAGGCCAAAGCAATTTATTTTTAAATAATGCATCAATCATGGGGATTGAGATGAAAGATGTCAGCACGGTTGTATTGAGCCATGGTCATTTTGATCATGGCAATGGGCTTCAGTATCTTTCAGGTGGCGATTTAATCTGTCACCCGGGTTGCTTTATTAAACGTTATAGGAGATCTGACAACTCCTACATCGGATTAAAGGAGTCAAAAAAAGAATTCTCTGAACAGTTCAATTTGATTACAAGCTCTAAACCACATAATATCTTCGAAAAAATTGTATTTCTTGGGGAAATACCCAGACTGACCGACTTCGAATCAAAACACACCCCGTTTATTCTTGAAGACGGCAATCCTGATTTTGTAATGGATGACAGCGGTATCGCACTTTTATCCGATAAAGGATTGTTTGTCATTACCGGTTGTGGGCACTCAGGAGTTGTAAACACTCTTGAACATGCAAAAAAAGTAACCGGAGAAAGCAGAATTTATGGAATTATGGGTGGCTTTCATCTAAAAAAAGCCGACATACAGACAAAAGAAACCATAAAATATTTATTGGAAAATCATGTTGAACAGGTCTACCCGTCTCACTGTACCGAACAGATGGCAAAAGAACTGTTTTATAATAGCTTTGGAGAAAATAAAGTAAAAACAGGGGATATTTTCACATTTTAATACATGTGGCAGTAATGCTAATACCTACGCTCAAATAATCAGTAATGGCAACAGCTACTTTATTCTAATTATTGCCATATTGGTTAGTTTAATCCCAGAGTCTGGCCCTAACTTGATTTTTGCCCCGTTCTCTCATATCCCATTGTTTTTCTGCATATTAATTACCATCAGCATTGTACAAGACGGACACAGGTTATTGCCATTTCTTAGCGGATAAAGAAAAGATTCTATTAAAGTAAAAGCAATTAATATGTTGGTGTGGTTGCTTGTAGGGTTTATCATGCTGCAATTTGGCCAATAATGATTTCAGACCGGATTAAGATGCGAGATTCCTGCTGTTTCCAAAATGAGTATTCATTCTCTTGTATATTTAATTATTTTTGTATCTAATAATGGCATCTTTAAGAGATGCCTTGTGCACGATTCGACAAACCTAAACATAAACTGATGATTGAAGAACTTTTAAGAAAGAAGTCCATAAAGCATATTCTGAAAAATACCGAATCGGACTCCGGTGGTTTACATCTCAACAAAAGTTTGTCAGTCATAGATCTTACCGCTCTTGGTGTAGCAGGAATCGTAGGTGCAGGAATTTTCAGCACTATTGGTAATGCGGCATATAATGGAGGACCGGCTGTCTCCCTCCTCTTTATATTTACAGCAGTGGCTTGTGGGTTCTCTGCCTTGTGTTATGCGGAATTCGCATCCCGGATACCTATTAGCGGAAGCGCATACACATACGCATACGCAAGTTTCGGTGAATTAGTCGCATGGATAATCGGATGGACTCTTATTATGGAATATGCAGTAGGAAACATAGCTGTAGCTATTTCTTGGTCCGACTATTTCACCGGGATGATGAACGGTTTCGGGTTAAAAATCCCGGAATTCATGACAACTGATTTTCTATCTGCCTCCAGAGGTTTCCGGGAAGCCTCCGCTCAACTGGCTAGTGGAACAGATCTGAATGCCCTGACCTCCTCTTTACGGGAGTCTTATATGGCATGGAGCAATGCCCCGCAAATAGGCGGATTAAGGCTGATCGGCGATATTCCGGCCTTTTCAATCGTTGTACTAATTACCATTCTTGTTTATATAGGAATCCAGGAGACAAAAATAGCCAGCAACATAATGGTACTGGTAAAGATGGTAATTTTAATAGTGGTAATATCTGTCGGGGCCTTCTATGTAAATACGGACAACTGGTCTCCTTTTGCTCCCAACGGGATGGGAGGAGTACTGAAAGGTGTATCCGCTGTATTTTTCGCCTACATAGGATTTGATGCCATTTCAACAACCGCAGAAGAGTGTCGTAATCCTCAAAGAGATCTTCCTCGTGCAATGTTTTACTCTCTTATAATATGTGTTGTCCTATACGTGGCAATCAGCATGGTACTTACCGGCATGGTAAGTTACAACGAGCTTGCAGTAGGCGACCCCCTTGCATTTGTTTTTCACAGGCTCAACATTAACTGGCTTTCCGGAGTTATTGCCATAAGTGCCATATTCGCAATGGCCAGCGTACTTCTTGTATTCCAGGTAGGTCAGCCGAGAATATGGATGAGTATGAGCCGTGACGGGCTTCTGCCGAAGAGGTTCTCCAAGGTTCACAAGAAATTTCATACCCCTTCGTATGCTACAGTCATAACTGGATTCTTTGTAGCTCTCCCGACTCTTTTTCTGAATCTCACAGAGGTTACTGACCTGACTAGCATTGGAACTCTCTTTGCCTTTATAGTGGTCTGTGCTGGAGTACTTATTATTAACAAGGATGGATACGACGCACCTAAGGAGAAAGATGGCAAAAGAGGCTTTAGGGTACCTTACTACAACAGCCGGACATTTCTGCCTCCAATAGTTTTAATTGTACTGGTTCTGCTTTTTGCGCTGAATTTTGACGGTATTGCCGGTTTCTTCAAAGAATACAGCAAACACAATATTCCCATGTATGGATTCATAATCTGTGCCTCATACGTTGTTTTCATATCAATAAGAAGATCTCTCTCAATAATTCCCGTGCTCGGACTGCTGATTAATCTTTATTTGATAACAGAGCTGGGCATCACAAACTGGATGAGATTCTTAATATGGCTTGCTATCGGAATTATTATTTACTTTGCATACGGAATAAAAAACAGCAAACTAAAAAATGCTTAAGCACATTCTGCTGATAGGTACAGGTGGTTTTATAGGCAGCGTAGCCAGATACTACGTGTCGAAGCTCAATTTGCTCTGGGATTTTTTATCTATACCGATAGGTACACTTCTGGTAAACATAGCCGGCTGCTTTATAATAGGATTTCTGAGCGGAATCTCGGACAAAAGTAATCTGCTATCCACCGATATGAGACTTTTTTTAATGGTTGGTTTCTGCGGAGGTTTCACCACCTTCTCCTCTTTTGCAAATGAGAATCTGATGTTGCTTCATACCGGAGAGATATTATCAATTATACTGTACACATCCCTGAGTGTAATCCTGGGTTTCCTAGCCGTTTATCTCGGTTATGTACTCTCTAACATCTTATAATTATGAAACCGGAAGAAAACAGTGTCCTCAAAATTTATGCAAGCACCACAGACAAGGTTGCCCATAAGCTCCTGCATGAGCATATAGTATTAAAAGCCAGGGAACATGGCATATCCGGTGTCACAGTATACAGAGGAATCATGGGATATGGCAGCAGCAGCAAGGATATCTGCACATCAAAATTCTGGGAACTTACTGAGAAGCTTCCCGTGATGATTGAGATAATCGACACGACCGAGAGTATAATGAGGTTTTACGATTTAATCAAAGATGATCTTGACTCGATGAAAAAAGGGTGTCTGGTGACAATCGAGCCTGTCAGAATTTTGATGAATAAATCCGGCAACAAAAAGAGTTTGCAATAAGGAGCTCCTATGAATATAACAGCAATTAAGAGAATATCAGCGGGACTTTCTGTCATAGCGATCTTGTCTCTGATTTTGCTTATTATTCCTTCCGGATCATCAAACAAAGGAGATAAGACATTCCGGATTGCGTCATTTATTTTCTCTTCCAGAGAGACACTTGCCGACACAGAAAAAGGATATTTAGAGGCCCTTCGGGTGAGAGGTTACATCGATGGCAAAAACATTCATATTACCAGGTACAATGCGGAAAATGACATGCCTACCGCAAACACTATTGCCAAAGAGATTGTGACAAGGAATTATGATATTGTGCTTACAGCCAGCACTCCAGCCCTTCAGGTAATGGCCAATGCAAATAAAGAGGGGAAGCTTATACATGTTTTCGGTGCCGTCACAGATCCATTTGCGTCAGGTGTCGGATTAACCAGAGGGAATCACCCTATACAGCCTCCACATCTCACAGGTGCTGGAACATTCCAACCGGTAAAGAAGCTGCTTATCATTGCGAAACAGATGAACCCCGGATTAAAGAGTTTAGGAGTTGTCTGGTGCCGCTCTGAAACCTGTTCGGAAGCCTGTGTTAATATTGCAAGGCCGGTCTGCGACTCTCTCGGCATAAAACTCATAGAGGCAACAGTCGATAATACGACAGCTGTTCTTGAAGCTGCACAATCAATTGTGGCCAGGGGTGTAGATGCAATCTGGGTCGGTGGTGACAATGTGGTTGAGATGTCTATTGCAATGGTGATAAAGGCTGCAGATGCAGGAGGTATTCCTGTATTCACTAACAATGTGGATCATGTTAAAGTTGGGTCTTTTTTCAGTCTGGGTGCTAATTACATTGATGTCGGGAAAAGGATCGGGAACATTGCTGCGGATATTCTCGAGGGTAAAAAGCCTTCAGAAATTCCGGTCGAGAATGTTGTTCCTGAAAAGCTTGAAGTTAATGAAGCCCTGACAGGTAAATTCAGTAAGAACTGGAAAGTGAGTAACTGAACACTTTGAAGTCATAAGCCTTAAAGACATTAATCAGGGAAGTCCATCCGATGTTGCATTGAAGTCGTAAGCCTTAAAGACACTGGTTTTTCTTAACGTGATTTGATTTCGTGTTTTTCCGGGGCTCCGAAACTCCTCCCTTCGGTCGTCAAACATTCTCGCCCTATTTCGGAAAAACACTCATAAAATCACTAAAAAACCAAGGTCTTTTTCGTCTTTATGTCTTCAATCGCTCCTAAATCCTATTCATCGGCTGAAAATTGCCCTTATTCGTTTTTTTATATTAGAAATCCTTGCCCAAAATAATTAAAACTCCTCAAGGTGTTCTAAATTAAGTGAGTATTTTATTATTTTCTAATAATTTTATCAATCTCTTCATTAGTATGTGTATAATGTTTTCTGTTTTGAAAAGCAACTTCTTTTAGATTTAAGCAAGGTGTCAAATCTCCGTCAAGGATGTTTGTAGATTCCCAAAATTCAAACCGGCTAAGTCTTTTAAGATTACTTATTGGGTTAATACTCTCAATGTCACCACAATTATTAAACCCTAGTCTTTCCAAATTTACTAATGACGCAACCTCCTTAATATTTTTTATCTTTTTGCATGTATTTATGTCTAATTCTACTATTTTATCTGCAAGGCTTTCAATGCCCCTCAATGTCTCTAATTTAGTCAGAAAGTATAAATATAAGGAATGTACATTTGTATTTTCAAGTCCATTTAATGATTTTATCGGAGACGAACCAATAGCTATTTCCTCTAGATTATACATATTCTTAAAATCCTCAAAATTATTTCTATTAAATTTATTTAAATACAATTTTTTTAATGATGTACAATCAAACAATGATTTCGCTTTTGACATCCATGTAAAACTGCAATCCTCAATGTTAGGGAAACATGAAAAATCAATGACTTGGTTATTTCCTCCAATAATATTCAAACCAAGTATCTTAAGATTATGTAACACATGTATTCCACTTATATCAATCGGACCGTAGTGTTGTATTGTCAAAATTTCAACAGATGGAATTTTATTTAAAAATATCACGTTATCCTGACTATAGCCATGATCATGAGAAACTATTACATGTTTAATTTTTCTGGAATTTATAACTTCAATAGCCTTAGTTACATTTGATCCTACATAAACGGCTAACCCACTGTTTGTTTTGATTATTTCTATATCATTTTTAAGCATATATTTTCTTTGGTTTGTTTTTTCAATCATCATAATCAATAACCGGATTGAATCATAAAAAGCAAAATTATGTGGTGACTATTTTTGCAGAGTACAACACAACACAGATTAATGAAACAATAGAAATAATTACATATAAAATCACTGCAATACTCCCGATTACTTGTGATTTTGGTGATTCGTTTTCATACTTTTCAAGAATCTTGTCTTCTTTTTTAAAATTAAAATAAATAGCACAAAATACTACAACGAATAATGCACTAATTATTCCAAAAGTATCAGAGAAAGTATGAAAAATTAATTCATGAATGGTATATATATTTGAAAGCATAAGAAATCCTATCGCCGATATGTGGTTAATCGGTCTTCCTCCTCCTGAAATATAGGACCAGGCAACATATATTTTGTAGTATAAATAATCTAATGGGTTAATCATCGTCTGAATGCTAAACTCCTTAAAGGTAATCAGATAATAGGCAATTGCCAATAATTTCGATGGACTTTGGCGTAGTTTGAGGTATGTGCTTGATTTTAAGAAACTCTAAAATAGACTTTTAATATTACCAAAAACAAGTCGATTTGCATATGCCTGCAGTTAAGAGACATACCTCAAATTGCGTCAAAGTGTCATTTGCATAAAGGAACTTCCGACAGCTATTCAGAAGGGAGCGTTGCTTTTTTAGCCAATTTCGCAACTGGCTTTTCAGGAAAAAGTGAAAAACGATAAGTGACAAGATGAGTGTTCAAAAGCAATTTTGAGCACTTTTTTATCTGTATACGGCTAAGGAAAGCTTTGGCTCCCGAAAAGGGAGGGGACCCACCGTAAGGTGGGGAGGACTTTCCGTGCGGATACAGATAAAAAAGTGATAAGCGAGAAAGTGAAAAGTGAGGAGTGAAATTATTTTGAACTAATGGCGTTGCGTTTTTTCGCATAATAGGCGGTACGCTTCGGATTCATAGGAAACCACCCCTTAAGGACTCTTTGTTCCTGCTCAAATACCTCCATTATTGACCACAAGGAGGAGAAGGAAAATACCCCTGTCAGGGCTGAGAAAAAAAAGCTATCAATAAATAGTGTGGCAATAATCCCGGATATTCCTGAGACAAGAAAAACCCACCAGCATCTTGTACCGAAATAATACTCCGCCTTAATTACAATCGGATGAAAGAGACCGATTATCAAAAAAGTGCAGACACCTATAAGCAATCCGGAAAATTGCATTGACTCAATTAGCATTATCTTTACATTTAGAAAACTATTTCAAAAATAGCCAAAAACAATGAAATCATACAGAAAAGAGCTCTGGTTTGAGCTCCCGACAAGAAGAGGCTTTGTAAATATAACTCCTCAAATAGCCACATCTCTTAAAGAGAGCGGTATAACCGAAGGCATAATACTATGTAATGCAATGCACATAACTGCAAGTGTATTTATAAATGACGATGAGTGCGGTTTGCACAATGATTTTGAAAAATGGCTTGAAAAGTTAGCCCCAGAAAAGCCTCACTCACAGTATCAGCATAACGTCTATGAAGACAATGCGGATGCTCATCTCAAAAGGCAAATTATGGGAAGAGAGGTGATTATTGCAGTAACAGGCGGGAGACTGGATCTTGGACCTTGGGAACAGATTTTTTACGGGGAATTTGACGGATTACGCCGCAAAAGAGTACTTATTAAGATAATAGGCGAGTAGATCTTATATACATCGCAAAAAAATATTAACTTTGGTAATAATAACCTAAATTTTAATTGTCTATGAAAACAAATCCCGGTGAGATATTTCAGAGGGCAAAGAGTATCATTCTCAATCCAAAAAGTGAATGGATTGTAATTGACAGTGAAAACCACTCACATAACCATGTCCTGTCAAATTACCTAATATGGTTAGCTTTAATTCCTGCCATATCAATCATGATAGGCTGGAGTTCCGATATCAATTTTGGCATAAAGATGGCCATAAAGCAATTTGCAACCATTATTGGAGGTTCATATCTGACAGCATGGGTAATCAATGAGCTCGCGCCAAGATACAATGGTGCGAAAAATTTCAACAAGGCATTTGAACTGGTCGCTTACTGCTATACAGCTATGTGTGTTGCAGGAATATTCTATCTTTTCAACATTCTTGGTTCAATAGCATTTCTTGCAGGGTTGTACAGTCTTTACACTTTATATGTCGGACTTCAGCCTATGATGAAGGCGCCAAACGAGACAAACAGCCTCTATTTTATTGTCTCTCTTGTATGTATGATAGGCATTTCTATTGTTCTAGGCATAATTCTCAGAATTGCATTTATCTGAATCTAAATATTAAAAAATACAGAAATGAAGAAATTAGTGTTATTGATTACCATTTTGACTTTTACTGCATTACAAGTTAATGGGCAAGGTTGGGTGAAAGGCCTGGGACAGAAGGTTAAAGAGACAGCAAAACAGGCTGTAGAAAATAAAGTAGAGCAAAAAGCCGAAGAGGCAGTAAACAAGACTCTCGATAAAACTGAGGAGGTATTGAAAAAGAAAAAAGGTGAGATAACCGGAACAGAGGAGAAGAGTACATCCGAAGGTGAAGAGCCAGAGAAAACAAAATCAACTCAACAAAAAACAAAGCTCACTTCAACTACAAAATATGATTTCATACCGGGTGATCAAATACTGTTTTACGAAGATTTTTCACAGGATGCAATTGGCGATTTCCCGGCATTATGGACATCTAACGGAAGTGGTGAAGTTAAAAGTGTTAACAAGGCTTCCGGCAAATGGTTCCATCTGAACGGACAGGACGCTGTCTACTGTTTCACAAAGCAGGTCAAGTTCCCGGAGAATTTTATTATTGAGTTTGACATAATACCGGACGCAGAATTTCAATACGGAATCCAGCTTACACTTTTTCAGGAGAACCCGGACAATCCTCTTGAGGTCAATGACGACCTATACCCCGGATTGGGAGGTCTTCACCTCGAGGTATTAAAAAATGGATGGGAATCAAGGGGATACGTTGACAACCCTGACAAACCGGGGCTGGAAGCTCAGGGTGATGTAAATCCTGTTATTGCAGAAGAGCCAAATCATGTAATAATCTGGGTACAAAAAAGGAGAGTGCGTATTTATCATCAGGGGGCAAAAGTACTTGACTCTCCCACCAATCTATACCCGGAGATAAAAATGGACAGGCTAAGGTTTTCAGGCTGGGACAGACACAGCGCTCCATTTATAAGTAATCTGAAGATTACCACTGCCTCACCCGACATGCGCAGCAAGCTTCTCACTGAGGGCAAGTTAATCTCATACGGCATCTACTTTGATTCCGGCAAAGATGTTGTCAAACCGGAATCGTATGCCTCAGTTAAAGAGATCGCAGCCGTTCTTACAGAGAACCCTGATGTAAGGATAAAGATTGTAGGACATACCGACAGTGACGGACAGGATGCTCTGAACATGGATCTGTCAAAGAGAAGAGCAGCTAATGTTAAGGTGTATCTGACTAAGGAGTTTTCTATTGACGGTGCAAGAATCGAGACAGACGGATCAGGAGAGACACAACCAATAGCCGACAACAAAAGTCCGGAGGGAAAGGCAAAGAATAGAAGAGTTGAATTTATCAAGCTCTGACAAGTAAGAATAGGCACTATATTTGCGGAAAAGGAAGATTTTTATTTTCACATATGAACAGAACTGCTGATTATCAGCTTACAGTTATTGTACCTGTATATAACGAGGAAGACAACATCCAGGCATTAGAGGAGAGATTGTCAGCATTCGTGTCAGGTTCCGCCGGTTTTCCGGCATGCATCCTATTTGTTAACGATGGCTCAACTGACACCAGTAGAACTAAGATAGAAGAGATGTGCCGAAGGAAAAAATCGTTTTTTTTCATAAACCTGGAAAAAAACGGAGGGCTCAGTACAGCCATGAAGGCCGGAATAGACTATGCATACTCCCCATATTTAGGATACATCGATGCAGATCTTCAAACAGCCCCCGAAGATTTCAACCTACTGATACCTTATGTAAGTGAGTACACAATGGTAATGGGAATCAGACAAAACCGCAAAGACTCCTTTGTAAAAGGGATTTCTTCAAAAATCGCAAACAGCTTCAGACGCTTCATGACCAAGGATGGAATAGAGGACACCGGTTGCCCGCTGAAAATACTCAGGACTGACTATGCTAAACGAATTCCACTTTTTACCGGTATGCACCGCTTCCTTCCTGCGCTTATAATGTTGCAGAATGGAACAGTAAAACAGATTCCTGTAAGGCATTTCCCCAGAGTTGCAGGTAAATCCAAATACAATCTTGCAAACAGACTTGTGGGCCCGTTCATGGACTGCTTTGCATACAGATGGATGAAGGGACGCTATATAAATTATGGCATCTCAACTAATAATCTTGAGAAATGATATATGTAATAGGGCTTCTAGCACAGCTCTTCTTCGGTGCCCGAACAATCTTCCAATGGATTTTGTCTGAGAGGGCGAAAAAAGTTCTCTCTCCCGCAATCTACTGGATTTTAAGCATATTAGGATCATATCTCTTCTTTATTTACGGATGGCTTCGTGAAGATTTTGCAATAATATTAGGGCAGATTATATCATATTACATATACATCTGGAATCTCAAGATAAAGGGAGTCTGGCAAAAGACACATATTATTATCAGGATTCTTCTGGTAATAACCCCAATTGTGGCAATTACCCTTGCAGCAGAAAATGCAGATCAGTTCATTGCAACATTCCTGCGCAACGACAATGTACCTCTCTGGTTGATTATCTTCGGTTCTACCGGGCAAGTACTTTTTACATTCAGGTTTATCTATCAGATTATTTACTCAGCAAAAAGGAAGGAGTCAATTCTGCCGCTCGGATTCTGGGTTATCAGCCTCACAGGATCCACACTGATAATTGCATATGCAATAATTAGAATGGATCCGATTCTGATACTCGGTCAATCAGCAGGCTTCATAGCCTATATCAGAAATATTGCTATTTACCACAAGCACGAACGGTTGACATGAAATATCTCGTAAAATATCGTTTTTTACTCTATCTGATTGCGGTGATTCCGCTGTTTCTATCCAGGGATTTTACACCGGATAACGAACTTCGTTACATGAGCATCGCCGACGAAGCCATACGTGAAGGGCATCTATTCACATTTACAAATCACGGATTGAACTATGCGGACAAACCACCGCTTTATCTGTGGATAGTAATGCTGGGCAAATTATTGTTCGGTCACCATAGTATGCTCTTTCTTGCTATGTTTTCATACATTCCTGCCCTGATAATTATCTATATCATGGGCCGCTGGATAAAAAAATTCGCCAGTCAACAGGCTGCTGTTGCCGGAGAATTAATGCTCCTTTCAAGTGTTTATTTTATTGGAGCAGGAGTTGTACTACGTATGGATATGCTGATGTGCATGTTCATAACGTTATCACTATATGTCTTTTACAGGGTCTACACAGGTGAGGGTAAAAAATACGACGGATACCTATTCCCGCTACTTGTCTTTATGGCAATTTTTTCAAAAGGTCCTATAGGGATCATGGTCCCATTGATCTCAACAGTGATATTTCTACTGATGCGCAGGGATTATAAGGTAATAGGTCGCTTTTGGGGAAAGAAGACACTCCTTGTATTAGTGAGCCTCTGTTTTATCTGGTTTTTGGCGGTATGGATAGAGGGAGGCAATGAGTATTTGAATAATCTGCTCTTTAACCAGACAGTTAACAGGGCAGTCAACTCATTCCACCACAAAGAACCTTTTTACTACTATTTTGTCTCTATCATATACTCCCTGTTCCCGTGGTCTCTGCTGGTCATCTCAATGATAGCAAAAGGGTTGTCGAAAAGAAGAGAGATAAAGACAGGCGAGAGTTCTCTCCTGGAGCTTTTCTTCATGACTATCGCACTTTCAACATTCATTGTGTTATCTCTGATAAGCTCAAAACTACAAATATATCTTTTACCTGCATTTCCGTTTTTTATATACCTTACTCTTCTATGGTTACCGAAATTCGGCGCGACAGGAAGAGGACCTTCAGGATTTGTTCTTGCCTCTCTTGAATTACCGGCAATAATTTTTGCACTTGGTGCACCTGTTTTTGTCGTTCTAAAATACCTCATCAGAGTGTCATTTTTGGAAGATGTTATATGGCCGGGATCGTTATTCATACTGATTGCATTATTAATTGTTTCGGTGGCAGGAGTTACGGCACTATACATCCTTCACAGTAAGAAGATGCAGATATACAAGATTATTATTGTTCTCGGTTCAGCCATTCTTGTGGCCTTGTTCAGTTTCTCTTTCGCAATACCACAATACAACTCTTCAATAGGTATGGGAGCGTTGTGTAAGGAAGCCAAAGAGGTTGCAAGAGAGGAGGGAATCACCAATTACAGATATTACAGGCTTAAAAAGGCTGAGAACACAGATGTTTATCTCGGGACACAACCACGTGAGGTCTCTTATGAAGAACTCAGGAACATTATTAAGGAAAGATCTTTGAACGATGCTGATCCATCCAGACCAAAACCGGACCGACTGATACTATTCCTCAGGCAAAGTCATCTGTTAGATAAAGACAAGGAAGCCGCATCGCTTCTTAAGACATTTGAAAAACATCCTGTTGGAAGCTATTGTTATATTATCCTTTAGACAATGAAAATACTTATCACAGGAGCTGCAGGCTTCATCGGCCACTACACAGCCATGCATTACGCATATAAAGGAGAGGATGTTGTCGGTCTTGACAACATAAATGACTATTACGATATCAACCTGAAATACAAAAGAGGTCAGATAGGCGGATTTTCTTCTAATGTGATGGAGTCCGGCAAGATGTCAATAAGCTCAGTTTTCCCAAATTATAGATTTATCAAGGGAGATCTGACAGATAAAAATTTTATTGACACGCTGTTTAAAGAGGAGAAATTCGACATTGTATGTAATCTTGCTGCGCAGGCAGGAGTAAGATATTCAATAGAGAATCCCTACTCATACATTCAATCGAATATTGTAGGCTTCATAAACATTCTGGAAGCGTGCAGGCACAATCCGGTGAAACATCTTGTATATGCAAGCTCAAGCAGTGTCTATGGCATGACTGAAAAAACACCGTTCACAGAAGATGACAAGTGTGACACACCTGCGAGCCTGTATGCTGCGACAAAAAAAGCTGACGAACTCATGGCACATGTATATAGCTCCCTGTATAAGATCCCCTCGACAGGACTCCGTTTTTTCACCGTTTACGGACCACTGGGAAGACCGGATATGGCTCCGGTATTGTTCATGAAAGCAATCATGGAAGATCGTCCTATAAAAGTTTTCAACCACGGGAACATGTTCAGGGACTTTACATATATAGATGATATTGTCAAGGGTATTGCAGCAGTAATCAATTCGCCCGCCCCATCCGGTGAAATACCCTATAAATTATTCAACATAGGCAACAGCAAACCGGTAGCTCTGATGGATTTCATCAATGCTATTGAAAATGTTACAGAAAAAAAGGCAATCCTCCATTATACTGAAATGCAACCCGGCGATGTTTACATAACATATGCCGATACAACAAAACTGGAGAAGGAGTTCGGCTATAAGCCTCAGACCTCAATCATAGATGGCGTAAAGGCTTTATATGAAAGCATGTACGGAAAAGACCCTGTATAAGTCAATTTTGATAATAAATAATGAGAAGAGTTTTCTACTTAACCTGTCTTTTTTTTGCTCTAATATTCACAACAACACTTTCCGCAAAAAGCAACTCAAAAAATCTTGTCGGTTATGTTAATCCTTTCATAGGAACAGACGGGCACGGGCACACATTTCCCGGTGCAACATACCCCTTTGGGATGATCCAACTCAGTCCTGACACAAGGCTCTCAAGCTGGGATGGGTGTTCTGGTTATCACTACTCCGACTCGTTGATTTATGGATTTAGTCACACACACCTGAGTGGTACCGGTTGCGAGGATTACTGTGACATATTGATTATGCCTGTTGCCGGATATAGCTGCAATGTAATAGATAGGGAGCTATACAAGTCTGCATTCTCTCACACCAGAGAGAGTGCCTCTGCGGGCTATTATAAAGTATACCTGGATAATAGTGATATTATTGCAGAGCTGACCACAGGAAAACGGGCAGGTATGCACCGCTACACATACACACATTTTCCGGACAATCCTCAGATAATATTGGATCTTACACATCGTGACAACCTTCTTGAATCTAAGATAGAGGTGGTAGACAAACATACGGTAAAAGGATTCCGACGTTCTTCCTCTTGGGCGAAGAATCAGATAGTCTATTTTTACATACAATTTTCAAGACCGATGACCTTCGAAAAAGTGGACAATAAAAAAGCCCTGTTGACATTTGCTCCAGATAAATCCGGGAAAATAGTCGTAAAAACAGCAATTTCATCTGTCTCTGAAGAGAATGCACGTCTAAATCTAGAATCGGAAATAGATGACTGGGATTTTGACAAAATTAGAAAAACGACTGAATTAGCCTGGGAAAAATATTTAAGTAAGATTCTGGTTACCCCGACTGACAATAAAAAGAGTAAAGAGCAACTGACAACATTCTACACAGCTCTTTACCACACAGCTATCTCTCCTTCTCTCTACTCTGACATAAACGGAGAGTACAGGGGTATGGACAGAAAAATTCACATTGCCACTGATTATGAGCAATACACAATATTTTCCCTATGGGATACATACCGAGCATTACATCCGCTTTTTACAATAATTGAGAAAGATCGAGACATCCATTTTATAAAATCCCTTCTTGCTTATTACACTCAAGCCGGAAAGCTCCCCATATGGGAACTTAGTGGCAACGAAACAAACTGCATGATAGGTTATCACTCTGTTCCTGTAATCTATGATGCTTATATAAAAGGACTGAAAACATTCGATGCGGAATTTGCTCTCAAGGCTATGGTAGAGAGTTCAAGACAAAAAGAGTTCGCTATAGATCTACTTCCTGTTTATGGTTATGTACCGGCAGACATAGAGCACGAATCTGTTTCCAAAACCCTTGAATATGCCTATGATGATTGGAATATAGCAATGATGGCCAAAGACCTCGGGCATTATAATCTATATCAGGAGTACATCACCCGGGCACAGTTCTACAAAAACATTTTTGACAGCACTACCGGATTCATGCGCCCTAAATTAAAGGGCAGATGGCTTTCCCCGTTTGACCCGTCTGAAATAAACGTCCACTATACTGAAGCCAATTCGTGGCAATACAGTTTTTATGTTCCTCATGACATAGAGACTCATATAAAGCTTTTAGGAGGAGATTCTTCATACATACGAAGACTGGACGCCCTTTTTAATGCCTCTACCAAAACCAGCGGGTGGAAATCTGCTGATGTGACAGGACTTATAGGAATGTATGCACACGGAAATGAACCAAGCCATCATATTGCCTATCTCTATAATTATGCCGGCAAACCATCCTCTACCCAAAAGATAGTGAGAGAGATAATGAGCACTTTATACTCACCAGATCCTTCGGGCTTATGCGGAAATGAAGATTGCGGCCAGATGTCTGCATGGTATGTCATGAGTGCAATGGGAATATATCCTGTTTGTCCCGGAGATGAGACATATGCAATAGGTTCACCCCTCTTCAGGAAAATTGTGATTAATACCGGAGAGGGGAGAAATTTCAAAATAAATGCAGAGTCAAACAGCGATGAGAATATATATGTGAAATCAGCCACATTGAAGAAGGCTCCTCAGAATAAACTGAAATCATATATCAGACACAGGGACATTATAGCCGGAGGACTCCTGACATTAGAGATGGGCAATAAGGCAGAACTAAAATTCGGATTCTCTGCTGAAGACCGTCCTCACTCCAGAATAGACTCAAATCCAATTGTAACTAATCCTTGGTTTGAGGCACCTTCACTAACCTTCCGTGATTCAACCTATGTTGAGATAAATGCAGACAAAGGGCAAGCAATATTTTACAAAAGAGAATCGGAAGAGTCATACAAATTATACTCAACACCTCTCAGAATAGACTCAACAACTTCAATAAGTGCCTATTCGGAAGATAAAAACGGAAAGAGGAGTTATATTGTCTTCACAAAACTCAATAAAGTGAATCCCGAATGGAAAATCAACATTTTATCCAAATATAGCTCACTATACACTGCAAACGGAGATGAAGGCTTAATTGACGGGCTTCGTGGCGAAAAAAACTTCAGGCTAGGAGGATGGCAAGGATATCAGAATTCCAATTTCGAAGCGATTATTAATCTTGGAAAACCTCAGAATATAAGCAAAATATCTGCAGGCTTCCTTCAAGATGTCCGTTCTTGGATATGGATGCCAAAATATATAGAGTTCTTCATTTCTACTGATGGTAAAGAGTATACTTCTATCGGCCGTGTACAAAACTCAATTGACATAAAGAGTTATGAGCCTATCGTCAAAGATCTCTCTATAGAGGCAGATGGCCACAACATCCGATATGTCAGGATTTTTGCGGAAAATTTCGGCAAAATACCTGACTGGCATCTCGGCGCTGGAGGTGACGCTTATATATTCATTGATGAGATATCAATCGATAAATAGAGAAGATTTAATATTTTTGTAGAAAATCTAATTATAGAAAATGATAGACAAAATCAGAAACAAGAGTGCCAGAATTGCTTTGGTCGGGCTTGGATATGTGGGACTACCCATCGCATTGGAATTTGCAAAAAAATATTCTGTAATTGGATTTGACATAAACGAAAATAGACTCGACAAACTCAGAAAGGGAATTGACCCTTCAAATGAGTTTGGCCCGGAAAATTTCAGCGAAAAAAATATAGAATTCACCTCGTCTATTGATAAGCTCAGAGAGGCTTCATTTTACATTATAGCTGTTCCTACACCAATCGACAAGTTCAACCAGCCGGACCTCAAGCCTTTGATTTCAGCCTCTGTATCTGTCGGCAAAGCCTTAAAGAGCGGAGACTATGTGGTATATGAGTCAACTGTTTATCCCGGTTGTACCGAAGATGACTGTGTCCCTGTACTCGAGCAATATTCGGGATTAAAGGCAGGAGTAGATTTCAAGTTCGGCTACTCACCTGAGAGAATAAATCCCGGGGACAAAGTTCATACCCTGACAAACACCGTTAAGATCGTTTCCGGCTGTGACTATCAGGCTCTTGAAACCATAGCCGCCGTTTATGAGTCAATAATTATACCTGGAGTTCACAAAGCACCTATGATAAAGGTAGCAGAGGCAGCAAAAATAATTGAGAACACTCAGAGGGATGTAAACATTGCTCTTATGAACGAGCTTTCTATCATCTTCAGCAGGATGGATATCAATACATACGACGTGCTGGAAGCTGCAGGCACCAAATGGAATTTTCAAAGATTCTTTCCGGGATTGGTTGGTGGTCATTGCATTGGTGTAGATCCATACTATCTGGTTCATAAGGCCAAAGAGCTGAAGTACCATCCACAGATCATCAACGCCGGCCGTTTTATAAACGACTCAATGGGAGGATACATCGGGAAAAAAATCGTCAAGCAGATCATTGCTGAAGGAAAAAGCGTCCTTGGAGCAAGAGTGTTAGTATTAGGAATAACATTCAAAGAAAATGTATCCGATATACGAAATTCCAAAGTTGTAGATATCGTTAGGGAGCTCGAAGATTACGGATGCAAGGTAGATATAGCCGACCCCTATGCAGCTGCAGAAGAGGTTATGCGTGAATACAACATCAAGCTATCAAATCAGAAAGAGATTGCCCAATATGGAAAAGAGAGAGGGTATGATGCCGTTGTCATAGCAGTCGCCCACAATGAATACCGAAACCTTGACGAGAATTTCTTCTTGCCTATAGTTGCCGACAACTCTGTGTTAGTTGATATCAAGGGTATTTATAAAGAGAAGATAAAACAAATGAGGTACTGGAGTCTCTAATTATCAGTCAATTTGACATTAAAGAAAAATGTTGCCCCTTTTTCAATTTCTGATTCGACCCAAATCTCTCCTCCCAATATTGAGACGTACTCCTTAACAATAGCAAGCCCCAGACCGGTTCCCTCTGAGACTCTGGTAAGAGAACTCTCAACCTGATAAAAGCGTTCAAAGATCTTTCCCTGTTCACTTTCTGCAATTCCGCAGCCCGTATCCTTTACAAAGAATGTAATATGGTCAGGATCCCCTTCATGATCTTTATCATAATAGAAGCCAAATTCAACGGACCCACTCATTGTAAACTTCAATGCATTGCTGACAAGGTTTACAAATATCTGAGTCAGTTTAGCCTTATCAGAATAGACTATAAGGTCTACATCCTCTGACGGGAATACCTTTAGTTCGACAGGATAATTTTTATGGCTAAAAAAGACATATATATATTTGATTACATCGCCAAGGTTAAATTTTTCACATTGAGTTACAACCTGACCTGCCTCAAGTTTTGCCATATCAACGACATCGTTTACCGTATCAAGTAATCTGTATGCACTCTTGCTAATTATTGAAATATAATTTTTTAAATGTTCCTCTTTGACCTCATTCATTAATAAGTCAGAAAAACCAATTATTCCGTTCATCGGAGCCCTTATTTCATGACTGACATTTGCAAGAAAAGCCGTTTTCAACTTATCACTCACCTCTGCCCTCTCCTTTGCCAGCTTGAGGTCCTCAATCTTCATTAATTTGTCGTAATACAAACCGATGTAAGCTGCAAAAATTTCCAAAGTAACAAGATCATCTTCCTTGTAGGCTTCTTTATCATGATAATCCTGAAGTACAACAACCCCAAGGACTTTTTTGTGAGTAATGTCAAACAATGGGGCAGCCATCCAAATAGGTGATTCTGTTCCCCAGGTAGACAAGCCAAACTCCTTGTCAATTTCTTTCTCAACATCCATTGTAACAAGCCTTCCTTTTGCACTTCTACGAATATAGTCAGTTAAAGTATGATCAAGCGACACAAGGTTGTCTTCATCAAATTTGTCATATTCATCCACATAATAAGGGAAAGAGTACTTATCCTCCTTTTCGTGATATATTGCAATAAAAATATTGTCTGCAACCACCACCTTACGAAGCTCATCATGTGAACGTTTAAGGAACTCCTTCATGGTGATATTTTCAAGAAAAATCCGTGATATATTCAGAAGAGCTTGTTGCAGTTTTCCCTTCCTTCTGTTTTCTGTCACATCCCTGATTATACCTCCAACACCTATTCTTTCATTACCGAAATTGAGCGGGAATTTGATTACTTTATATATCTTCTTGCCAACATGCTCCTCTTCTATGATCATCCTCTTCTCCTCCCGCGCTCGCAGATCCGTTGAAGAGCACAGTGACGCATGCCCTGGTTCTATTAAATCCGAATCTGTATTGTTCATAATCCTCTCTGGTTTTTTCCCAAGGAATTTCTGCATGGCTGCATTAAAGAAAATATAACGCAGATTTTCGTCTTTAACGAACATACAATCTTTATTGGCATCCATGAACATTCTATTTCTCTCTTCACTGAAAGAAAGTTCATTACTTGTCTTCCAATACCTCATCCTCTTGACCAGAATTATTCCTAACAATACAGTTGCAAGAGGGTAAAGAATCAATACTGGAAGGGTGATATTCCTCAATGTTGGTATTATCAGTGCACTTGGTAAGGCAAGGGTGCTTAAAAGCATAAAAATATGAGCTATAATACTAACAATGAACAGATGATAGATATATCTCCCCTTCCTCCATTCAGGAAACATTTTTTTCCAAATCAGACCGGTTAAGCCGGATGAGACAATTGTAAGTGCTCCCATCCATATTCCGGGTCCTCCCTGGAATGATCTGAAAGCCACATCTATCGTAATTGCTACAATCGTGGCAATAGGCCCAAAAAAAAGACCGGCATTCACAAATAGAACTGATCTGGTGTCAAAAACCAACCCCGGAATCATCACCCACGGGGAGAGCATCAAGACTATTCCAATTATGCCGATAACGACACCTATGAATATCTTGTATAAAATCATTGAAAAATAACCACTCTTTTCCCACAACAGATCATATATAAGTGTGAAAGAAATTAGTATCGCAATATTCTGAACAAGACCCAGTATTATAGAAAAATCCATCTAAGAATCAGTTGGTGTACAAATATACAAAATCTTTCTCCAAGCAAAGAAGCCGCAATGTGAAATATTGCTCACATTGCGGCTTCTTTTGCAATAATCAGTAACCAATTTATACAGCAGATTGTGTCGGGTCAACAAAGATCCTTGTCCCCAACTCCTTATCAAGATGATAAATTGCCTGTCCGTTCTCCTGTCCAATGAGATTTAACTGATCTACAATCTGGAGTGCACTCTCCTCCTCCTCAGACTGTTCATCTATAAACCACTGTAGCATGTTTGCCGCAGCATGATCTCTCTGAGCAAGTGCAACCTCATAGCAATTATGGATACTTGCTGTAACTTTACACTCCTGATTATATGTCTCTTGAAAAACCTCAAGAATACTATTCCACTTTACAGGGACTTCAGGTATGGCTTCAAGCTTGACCACACCGCCCCTACTGTTTATATAATCAAAAATTTTTATTGCATGAGTCAACTCCTCCTGATACTGAATCTTCATCCAGTTTGCAAAACCTTTGAGAGCCCGTGTCTCAAAATACGCAGACATTGACAGATATAGATGAGCAGACCAGAATTCGGCATTCATCTGTTTATTCAAGACCTCTTCGACTTGTATATTAACTTTCATATATGATTGGTTTTATAGTGTTTTATATATAACAAATCAAACCCGATTTTGTTATATTTGCACTTTAAAAAAGAACTGATGTTTATTGCCGTAGACTTTGACGGGACAATCGTCAAACACAAATATCCCGAAATAGGTGAAGAGATACCTTTTGCGATCCAGACACTCAGGATGATTCAATCCGACCTGAGACATCATATTATACTCTGGACTGTCAGGGAGGGAGACCTTCTGGAGGAAGCTGTGGAGTATTGCCGTGCCAGAGGCCTTGAATTTTATGCGGTAAACCAGAATCATCCGGAAAGTTCAATGTCTGACTCTCCGCGAAAGCTAATGGCAGATATGTTCATTGATGACCGAAATTTCGGGGGCATGCCGGACTGGGGATTCATATACAACTCGCTTAAAAACCGTCCTGATGAGTGTTTCTCAACAGACATCTTCCACCAAAGTGAAGATATTGCACCAAAGATAAAAAAACGAGGGTTGTTCAGATAGCTTTGCAATTATTTTACTAATTTTGATTAAGTAACAAAGTAAAAAAATTGACAATGAAAGGAATCGTCCTTGCAGGAGGGTCGGGTACCAGACTCTACCCTATTACAAAAGGGGTCTCAAAGCAGTTGCTGCCAATCTACGACAAACCGATGGTCTACTACCCCATTTCTGTTCTTATGCTTGCAGGTATAAGGGAGATTCTTATAATCTCAACCCCGGCAGACCTTCCAGGATTCAAAAGACTACTTGGCGACGGAAGTGATTACGGAGTGCGTTTTGAGTACGAAGAGCAGCCATCTCCGGACGGTCTTGCACAAGCATTCATTATTGGAAGGAAATTCATTGGAAATGACTCCGCATGTCTTGTTCTTGGAGACAACATATTCTATGGCCAGTCTTTTTCAAGAATGCTCAAAACAGCTGTCAAGAGTGCCGAAAATAATGCAGAAGCAACTGTTTTCGGTTATTGGGTAAGCGATCCCGAAAGATATGGTGTAGCAGAGTTCGATAAAAGCGGTAAAGTTCTGAGTATAGAAGAAAAGCCTAAAAATCCGAAAAGCAATTATGCTGTGGTTGGTCTATACTTCTACCCCAACAAGGTAATTGACATAGCTGCTTACATAAAACCATCCGATAGAGGCGAACTTGAAATTACTACTGTCAACCAAGAGTTCCTTAAAGAGAATCTCCTTAATGTACAATTACTCGGACGTGGTTTTGCATGGCTTGATACGGGCACACACGATTCATTGTCAGATGCGTCCACTTTCGTAGAGGTAATAGAGAAGAGACAGGGCCTGAAAATTGCATGTCTGGAGGAGATTGCTTATAAAAACGGCTGGATAGACGATAGAAAACTAACTGAACTGGCCGGCCCAATGTTGAAGAATCAGTACGGACAGTATCTGATCAACCTGATAAAGAATAAAAGATGAATTTTATTAAAACCGAGATTCCTGAAGTATTTATTATAGAACCGATAATACATGGAGATGCAAGGGGATACTTCATGGAGTCTTTCTTGTTGGATAAGTTTCAGACATCCATTTTAAAAACAGACTTTGTTCAGGAGAATGAATCCTGCTCAAAATACGGTGTACTCAGAGGATTGCACTACCAGACAGAGCCATTCGCACAATCAAAGCTAGTAAGAGTAATAAAAGGGAAGATTGTTGACATAGCACTTGATATACGAAAAGGCTCACCCACATTCGGGCAACATGTTGCTATTGAGCTTTCAGGAGAGAATAAAAGACAATTATTTATTCCGAGAGGCTTTGCACACGGATTCTCTGTTCTTGAAAACGACACTATTGTGCAGTACAAGACAGACAATTTATACTCTCCGGAACATGAGAGGGCAATTTTATGGAACGACCCGTCTCTAAAAATTGACTGGAAAATTCCGGAGAACGATATCTTGCTGAGTGAAAAGGACAAATGTCATCCATTACTTGAAAAAGCAGATCTATTTGATTATCAGAGAAACCTTTACTAAGAACCAGATATGGCAGGAACCTTAATAACAGGAGCCAACGGACAGCTTGGAAAGAGTCTCAGAAAGATTGCAGACAAGATGCCAGGTAAACTTTTTTTTACTGACATAGAGGAGCTGGATATCTGCAACAGAGATGCTGTTAACGATTATATAAAATCCGGGGATATTGACCTTATAATCAACTGTGCCGCATACACTGCAGTAGATAAGGCCGAAGATGAGCCGGATATGGCTGCAATGATTAATTCAGGTGCTGCAGGTATACTTGCGGAGGCTGCCAGAAATAACGGGGCGCTATTACTGCATGTATCAACAGATTATGTTTTCGATGGTAAAGGTCCGAGACCATATAAAGAGTCGGACGGGACCGCTCCTGCATCAGTATACGGCAAGACAAAACTTGCCGGTGAAAAGGCCATTGAGAAATCAGGATGCCGTTACATAATAATACGTACTGCCTGGCTCTATTCCGAGGATGGTAACAATTTTTTAAAAACCATTATCAGACTTGCAGGTGAGAAAGATGTAATCAACGTCGTGTTTGACCAGACCGGGACGCCTACCTATGCAGGAGACCTGGCAAATGCGATATCAGAAATTGTCTCGCATAAGGATGATTCAGAATTTTGTAAAAAAGCAGAGAATAAAATTTATCATTTTTCAAATGAAGGGGTATGTTCCTGGTATGACTTCGCCCTCGAAATCGTTGAAATGAGCAACATTTCAACTGTTAGGGTAGAGCCTGTTACGAGTAAACAATTTGTTTCAAAGGCCACTCGTCCCGCATATTCTGTACTTGACAAGGGGTTAATAAAAAGCATCTATTGCCTGAACATACCACATTGGAAAAGCTCACTTGAAAAATGTATAAACTCATTAAATAACATAAAGTGATGAGAAACATACTGATCACAGGAGGAGCCGGCTTTATCGGCTCACATCTTGTCCGGCTTATGGTGAACAAATATCCCGGATATAGAATCATAAACCTTGACAAGTTGACATATGCCGGCAACCTTGCCAATCTTAAAGATATCGAGAAGAGAGAGAACTACACATTTATCAAGGGAGATATCTGCGATTTTGATCTTATAAAGAGCATATTCGACAAAATGAATATTGACGGAGTGATACATCTAGCTGCAGAATCACATGTAGACAGATCTATTAAGGATCCATTCTCTTTTGCCATGACAAACGTCGTTGGTACACTATCACTGCTTCAGGCCGCAAGGGTCTCCTGGGATGGAAATTATGACGGAAAACTTTTCTACCACGTATCTACAGACGAGGTTTACGGTTCACTAAATGACAATACAACACTCTTTACAGAGAGTACCCGTTACGAACCACACTCCCCCTACTCTGCTTCAAAAGCCTCATCAGACCATTTTGTAAGGGCCTTTCATGACACTTACGGATTACCATCTATAATCTCAAACTGTTCAAACAATTACGGAAGTTATCAATTCCCCGAGAAATTGATTCCTCTGTTTATAAATAATATACGCCACAACAAACCTCTTCCTGTGTACGGTAAAGGAGAAAATGTACGTGACTGGCTCTTTGTAGAAGATCATGCCGCAGCAATTGACTTGCTTTTCCACAAGGGGAAGGTTGGTGAAACATACAATATCGGCGGATTCAACGAGTGGAAGAACATTGACCTGATAAAACTAATGATACGCATTGTTGACAGACAACTAGGACGAAAAGAGGGAACAAGCGACTCTCTCATAACATACGTTACTGACAGAGCAGGCCACGATTTGAGATATGCGATAGACTCCACAAAACTTCACATTGAGTTCGGATGGAAGCCATCACTTCAGTTTGAAGAGGGTCTTGAAAAGACTGTACATTGGTATCTAAGTAACCAAGAGTGGCTGGACAACGTCACTTCCGGAGATTACCAGAAATACTACCAAGAGATGTACAGCCATCAATAGCTATTTTTACTTATCTTTGCCGCAGTTTACAAAAATTATAATGAAAAATTTTGCATTAATAGGCGCAGCTGGATATATCGCTCCCCGCCACATGAAGGCAATAAAGGATACGGGGAATAATCTGATCGCGGCTTATGACATCAATGACAGCGTAGGAATAATTGACTCCTTTTTCCCTAAATGTGCCTTTTTCAGTCAATATGAACTTTTTGAAAGGCACATATCAAAAAAACGGGCTGTCTCTGAAAGCGGAGTGTTGAAAGATAATTACCCTAAGGGTAAGCTTGATTTCGTATCTGTATGCACCCCCAACTATCTTCACGACGCCCACATCAGATTCGGTCTCAGAGCCGGGGCAGACGTAATTTGCGAAAAGCCCCTAGTCCTTAATCCTTGGAACATCGATGCACTCGAATTTGCGCAGAAAGAGACAGGACACAAGATATACAACATTCTTCAGCTTAGGCTTCATGATGCAATAATTGCCCTGAAAAAAAAGGTTGACGAAGGACCTAAAGATAAAATCTATGATGTTGACCTTACATACATAACATCCAGAGGAAACTGGTACTACACAAGCTGGAAAGGCGATCCCCGCAAGAGCGGAGGGGTTGCTACCAACATAGGTGTTCATTTTTATGATATGCTCGGATGGATTTTCGGAGAGGTCAGACAAAATATTGTTCATGTATACTCACACGACCGTGTGGCAGGATTTTTGGGATTTGAAAAGGCACGTGTCAGGTACTTTCTAAGCATTAACGTAAATACATTGCCACAAGAAGCCAAAGATGCCGGCAAAAGGACATACAGATCTCTAATGATGGAGGGACAGGAGATTGAATTTTCTGAAGGATTCACAGAGCTCCACACCACATCTTACAAACATATCCTTAATGGCAACGGATTCGGGCTGGAGGATGCCCGCAAATGCATACAGATAGTACATGACATCCGAAACGCCACACCGATTGGCTTGAAGGGTGACTATCACCCATACGCCCGTCTTGAAAAGACTCCTCATCCATTCGGCTGGTAATAAAAGAGAAAAAAATAACAACTTGGAAACAGTAAAACAATTCGCATTAATGGGTGTTGCAGGCTATATAGCTCCAAGACACCTCAAAGCAATAAAGAATTCCGGAAATAATCTGGTATCATGCATTGATCCTTTTGACAGCGTCGGCCTTCTGGACAGTTACTTTCCGGAATGCTCATATTTCAACCAGTTCGAACTTTTTGACCGTCACCTCTCAAAATTGAAGAGTGCAGGCAATGGTGTTGATTACCTGTCAGTGTGTACGCCTGACTATCTGCATGATGCACACATTCGCTACGGTCTGAAGATCGGAGCCAATGTCATTACTGAAAAGCCAATGGTACTCAATCCAAAAAATCTAGATGAGCTTGAGGCTACGGAAAAAGCCAGTGGAATGAAGGTAAACACCATATTACAGCTACGTTATCACGAAATCATACTTGGCCTGAAAAAACAGATAGAAGAGGGACCCACAGATAAGATTTATGATATAGATCTAAACTACACGACATCCCGCGGAAGCTGGTTCTATACCAGTTGGAAGGGAAATCCACTTCAAAGCGGCGGCATTGCCACAAACATCGGTATTCACTTTTACGATATGTTCCAGTGGATTTTCGGCAAAGTATCAAAGAATATTGTCCATATCAAGACACATGACCGGGTTGCTGGCTACCTTGAATTAGAAAAAGCAAGAGTAAGATATTTTCTCAGCATAAATTCCGATACACTGCCGCCCGAGATCAGTGCAACAGGCCAGAGAATCTACAGAGCTATCACTATTGACGGTAAAACCCTTGACTTCACAGACGGATTCGCAGACCTTCATACAGAATCGTACAAGAAGATACTCAAGGGAGAGGGATTTGGTATTGCAGATGCCCGTCCATCCATAGAGATAGTACACGATATAGAAGTTGCTCAGCCTATAGGTTTAAAAGGCGACTACCACCCATTTGCCAGATTGCCTTTGGCTAGTCATCCTTTTGGATGGTAGCTGAACCTTCCTAAACGGAGACTGTTTAGTACAACCGATACAGAACTGAACGCCATGGCTGCAGCTGCAATCATAGGGTTTAACATTATACCTGTAAAAGGATATAGTATCCCTGCTGCTATTGGGATACCAACAACATTGTAAAAAAATGCCCAGAAAAGATTCTGATGTATAAGTTTTACTGTCTTATCCGAGATAGCAAATGCAACTGGCAGGAGTCTTAAATCAGATGTCATAAGTGTCATCATAGCCACATCCATGGCAATATCAGTTCCTTTTCCCATTGCAATGCTCACATCTGCAACCGATAGTGCCTGACTGTCATTGATTCCATCACCTACCATAGCCACGACCCTTCCCTGTTGTTGTAATTTTTTTACATACTCCTGTTTTTCTGCAGGCAATACTCCAGATAAATAGTGTAATATACCTGTACTCTTTGCCACATTTGAAGCTACAGACTCATTATCGCCGGTAAGCATATGAATATCTATACCCATCCTTTTCAACTCTCTAACCGCCTCTTTTGAGCTCTCTTTAACCTTATCAGATATGGCGGCAACTGCAACACATCTATTCTCAACTCCCATGAAAATAATGCTCTTACCCTCGTTTTTGAATGATTCCTTCTTTGATATATAATCCTCCCCACTTCTTTCCAGAGCAAGCCTATTGTTACCAGCCCATAGATTTTTTCCTTTATAATATGCAGAAACGCCATGACCGGCAGTAGTTACAAAGGATTCAAGATTTTCTGTCGGTAAAATTTTCTCTTTTTCTAGATAATTTACTATTGCATAGGCAAGAGGGTGTTCAGATCTCATTTCCATTGATGCAATGGCAGACCGAAATTCATCCCTTGTATATCCATCAATACTATCGGATTGACTGTCATCCATCCATATCCAATCCGTAACTGCTGGTTTTCCTGTTGTTATTGTGCCTGTCTTATCCAAAATTACTGTATCAACCCTTCTCATCTGTTCAATCGCTGTGGCCTCTTTAATGATAATATGATTTTGGGCTGCCTTTCCTATACCGACCATTAATGCTGTAGGTGTAGCCAAACCCATTGCACACGGGCAGGCAATTACAAGCACAGAAACTGCAGATAACAAAGCCATTGAAAAGACCTCACTCCCACCTAATACAATCCATATAACAAAAGAGAGGATTGATGCAACAGCTACAACAGGGACAAAGACAGAAGCTACTTTATCAACGATTCTCTGGACAGGAGCCTTACTTGCCTGGGACTCTCTTACAACCTTGATTATTTGGGAAAGTATTGTATCCTTACCAACTCTTTCAGCTTGAAAAAGAAGAGACCCACTTATGTTTATACTTCCTGAAAGAACTTTATCCCCTACTCGCTTCTCCGCGGCCATAGATTCCCCGGTAACAACGCTCTCATCGGCAAACGATTCTCCTTCTATTACCACACCGTCAACAGCAATCCTTTCACCCGGCTTGACCAAAATCAAATCTTTTATATTAAGTTCAGCCATTTCTTTTATCTCATATATAAATGTCCCGTCATCAGATTTATAAGCAACTGTTGCTTCATTTGGCTGTAAACTCATAAGATTTCTAATTGCTGAAGAGCTTTTTCCCTTGGCTCTCTCTTCCAAAAGCTTTCCTAAAAGGACAAAGGCGATAATCATTGTGGAAGCTTCATAATAAAGCATTACATCCATACCTCTTTTCTCCCAGAAAGAGGGAAAAAATGTTGTGAAAAGACTAAACAGAAAAGCTATTGAGGTACTTAAAGCGACTAAAGTATCCATATTAGGGCTAACATTTACAGCATGTTTCCAACCCCTTATATAGAAATCTCTTCCGAATACCACAATTACAGGAATTGCCAAAGCAAGTTGCAGATAATTAAACCACCCGTGCAGATGATTCATAGAAATAGCCATGATTAGCAATGAGAATATCCATGCAAATATGGTTTTCCTCTTTAAACTCCTGAACTCTTTTTCTGACTCTCCCTCTTGCTTTTTAAGCATATCCTCTTCATCTCCTTCGACGATCATATCATAACCTATCGATCTGACAGCATCTCTCAATTTCTCGGGATCAATGATTGCCGGATCATAGTCAATCATTGCAATAGCTGAGGCAAAATTAACATTTGCGTTTCTAACACCTTTCTGTTGGTTTAACTTCTTTTCCACACCGATTGCACAGTTTGCACAACTCAGTTTTCTTACAGGGTAGCTTCTTTTCATACTATTGAAATATATTCAGATATAAACAGTCTTTTTTAGGGTTTGTTCATATAGCTGTAAAAAAAAGGAGCACCTCGAAAGGTGCTCCTAATATCAAAAATGTATGTTTAATTACGGTTTCACAACTCTGATGTTGAGAGAGTAAGACTTAGTCACACTGTAGAGGTCAGTAATTGTAACAACTACTGGTACATCTACGTATGTTGTAGGAAGCTCAGCAACTGCGTTGGTAGCCTTGATATCCCAGTCTGTTCCGTTAGGAGTCAAACTTACAAGGTGTGCAAGGTCAGCCTGTGGAGTTGCAGTAACAGCTGCTACTCTTACGTCTCTTGTAGCGAATACGCCAAGGTTGTTTCCAAGGTAATCGTTGATCCTGTAATAAGGAGCGAAATGCTTAACAGTTGCAAGGTCACCGTTTGTTACCTGAAGTATAGGCAATGCAGGAGATGCAGGTGTAAGGGCAACTACGGCACCTTCTTTAACCTCACTCTTAGAAGTTACAGTGATAGTCTCGAGTTTAACCTTATTATCAGTATTACCGAAGTAATAGTAGTAGAGATCTACAGTATAGTTATCGTAGATAGTAAGGTTATTTACTGCGAAACGCTCATTGCTGTTAGCGCTTAATACACCTGAAAGTGGATTAGGGTGTTGAGCTGTAACTGCATCAGTTGAAACAAACCTGTAGTTGTTGTATCCAATTGCAGGAAGAGTTTCAGTTGCGTTAGCTGTAAGATTTACATAAGCCTTGTATAGGTCATAGTATGTAGGGTATGCACTCTGAGCAACTGGGTTGGTAGGGTGTGTACCATATACTGTAAGAACCTGACCGTTGAACATGTTTGCCTTGTGAGCAGCAGCAGCTGAAAGGTCAACTGTAGGGTTAACTATAGTTACAGGCATGCTAACTGAGAATACGTCTGTTGAATAAGCACGACGATCAGCGAAAGTAAGTTTCATTGTGCTGTAAGTGTTAGGAACAGCAACAGTCTCATCGAAGATGAAAGCAACCTTGCGGATAGCCTGAACATCAGCAACAGCTGTAAGAGTAGCATTTACAGCACCAACAGCGTTGTTTGCAGCATCTAGGAATTGATATGAAACACCTGCAGGAACGTTTACGATCTTAACGTTTGTAGCCTGGTTTCTCCAAAGCTCAGTCTTACCGACTGCGTCAAGTTCAGTGAACATAGAAGTCAACATAACAGTCTTTGTGTCAGCACCTACTGTAGTACTTGCTGTAAGAGTGAAAGTACCAACAGGGATAGCGCTTATAGCGTTGTCAAGAGCTGAATAGAATACTGTCTGAAGAGCAGTCTCTTTATACTTAGCAATCCAGTCAAATGTTCTGATCTTGAAGTTTACAGCCTTATCATTAAGGTTAGATACAGTAGCAGTTGTAGTAGCAGTACTTACTGTTGTGCTGTATGCAGTTGTGGTGATAAGATCCTCAACGTCTGAGTTTCCAGGAATTGGGTCAATAACAGCAGCGCTCTTATAGAAATCTGTAGGGATCAAAGTCCTGTCAGGAGTTAAGTCTGTCCTGTCAAAGAAGCTGAGAAGATCTTTCTGAGTACCTATCTTGATATATACTGGAGGGTATACACCGGCAAATGCAGGTTTCATAGAAAATTCAGTCTCAACGTCAGCCTGAACTCTTACACTGTATTGATATCCTGAAAGGATTTCACGACTATTCTTACCTGCACGGATAGCAAGCTGTGTAGTAGTACCAACAGCAGCAATAGCATCAGCAAGAGCAGGAGTAAGGTTAAGAGTGTAAAGGCCATTAGTTGTAGAAGCAGTTAGGAACTGAGCGAAGTCGCCAGTATAACCTGCTGATATAGAAGATGGCTGAATTCTGTATAAAGAACCGTCTTGTTTAATAATTTCAAAGGTGTAACCTGCGATAGAAGCAGCAGCAGGGTTAACGATTACAGGAATTTTACCTGCAGAACGAATAAGCTGGCCATATGAAAGACCTGCCCATGCAACTGCAGCGTCAGCTGTAGCAGCAACCGGGTGAACATTAGCTTTATTAGCAGCTGTAGGAACCTGACCGTAACTTACGATAGCAGTTGTAGTTCCGATAGGTGAAGTAAGACTTAGGATATCTGTACCAAATACTACATCTTCTGATAAAGGAAGTTTATATGTAGTTCCTTCGATAGTAACCCATATCTGGTCAGTAGCTGAATCGTATACAACTTCAGGAATCTCAACTGTAGTAGGAACGCCACCTGCATAGAGAACACCGCCTACGACTGTAAGCTCACTGTCAGCTTTGATCGGATCCCCGGCAGCATTAGTGATACGGGTAGGAGTTCCACCTTGCGATGTAACAACTGTCCAGTAACCGTCAGCGTCCACACCGATAATCGGAGTGAAACCAGTTGCACCTGTAGCACCAGTTGCACCAGTAGCACCAGTAGCACCAGCAGCACCATGGTTAACTTGAATAGTAGTGTTGTCTGAGAAAGTGATCAAGTAACCGGCAGTGTTAGCTGTAACATTTGTTACCAGTTTACCTGCATTGATAGCTGTCTGCAAAGCACTGATAGCAAGCTTATTTGCAGCAACATCAGCTTTCAGTTGATCGATGTCCTCTGAATAGTCCTTTTGGCAAGAACCAAGAGAGAGCACGAGTGCACACATTAGTACACAAATACCGAAAAATGTGAATTTTCTTTTCATTTTTTAATTCTTAAGTTAAAAATTCTTTTTGTTAAACATAATTTTTGATTGGCAAATATAGGTAATTGATTTTTTCATTTTCATAGCTATATCATTGCAAATGTATATAAACATTTTAACATCTGCAAGACATATCTCACATAAATGCAACTATTTTCTCATATTTCTGAAAACAAAGATATAAATATTTCTACAAATTTTCCGTTTTTGAGAACTTTTACAATTAAAAATTTCCTGAATTTATTGATAAATAGCAATATAAGAGACAAAACAGCCGTACGCACCTATGCTATACTCCTCATTACATGCCAATTAAGAGGTACCTATTATATAATATATAAATATTAATGGAAAGTCAATCCGTAAGCTAATTTCAATCACTTTTTCCACAAGAAAGCGTAAGGGAGACTCTGTGCAAAGCCCTTGTAACGGCTATATAAAGCAGCCCTGAGTCTGAATCAGATTTATAACTATCCAGACAAGGGATGATAACCTCGTCAAATTCAAGGCCTTTTGCCATACACACGGACATTATTACAACTCCTTTTGAAAAGGCAGCCGATTGTGTGGATATATGAGTTAGGTCATCTGCAAAGGCACCCAACTGTTTTGACATCTCGGCAGCAATATGTTCACTCCTGCAAATTATACCTAAGGATTCGTATGAAGAGCCTCTGAAATCATTAATCAATCCTACAATTCCGGATATCTCTTCCTTATAGCTGTCAAACCTTACAACTTCAGGCTTCTCTCCATGCCTCGCAATAGGCTCCAACTCTTGAACAATCCTTATTTTACGGGCAAAATCAGCAATCTCATATGTCGAACGGTAACTTTTGCATAACTTCATAAACACTCCGTCAGCAAACATCTTTTTAATCATATCTGTACCTGACAGGTTATAAGGAGTTAGCGTTTGTTCCATATCTCCAAGAATAGTTTTTCTGCAGTTGAAGAGTCTCTTCAGTACCTTATATTGTATAGGTGTATAATCCTGCATCTCATCCACAAGCAGGTGTTTAACCTTTGATATAGAGCCAGCTCCATCAAAAGCAAGATGAATAAGGGCCAAAGGAGCCAGATCAGAATACTCCAGTAAACTATCTTTCTTGAATTCGAACAACTCAGGTTTTCCTATCCATTTATAGAACTGTTTATATACCTCAATATCATCATTACCGGCAAACATACCTTTTATTTTCTGTCTGAGCATACGTCTGTCAGATAGTGAGACCACTATCCTACAATCAGTATAAGCCATCTCTACAATATAGTCTGCCATCACATCAAACCTGGCACGTATGGGATAACGGTTAAAGCGTCTGAACTGCGCCTCAATATACTCTGCCGGTATTGTTATGTAATCCGTAAGCTTAATATCCACAGCATTAAAAAAATTATTTTCCGCAAAGATTATGTACCTCTCCAATCGGGTTACGAATTCAAAGGATGATTTATACCTGACCCTCTCCACATAAGCAGATTCTGGATTGGTAATTAGCATTTCGGTCTGTTCAAAGAAAGTCTGATATCTGTATCGATTATTAAGCACTCCTGAAAGGATCTCACCTACAGAGCTTTCAGGGACTGTCTCCTCTCCCAGTTCAGGCAGCACGTTTGATATATAGTCCGCAAAGACTTTGTTAGGAGAGATAATAAGAATATCGGAAGATTTGAGTTCACCCTTCATTGCATAGAGCAGATATGCAATCCGGTGGAGAGCAATTGAGGTTTTTCCGGATCCGGCCACACCCTGTATAATCAGAACCTGCGCATCCATATTTCGTATTATCCTGTTCTGCTCCTTCTGTATAGTTGCTACGATATTCCTCATCTTCTCGTCGGAATTTGAACTGAGCTCCTTCTGAAGAATATCATCCTGTATTGTGACAGCACTCTCAAACATAAATTCCAGGCAGCTTCTCCTTATCCTGTATTGCCGTTTCAGTGAAATCTCACCCTTGACAGCTCCTGACGGAGATTCATATCCGGCCTCTCCTGTCTCCAGATCGTAAAACATACTTGCAACAGGAGCCCTCCAGTCATATATCAGGTTCATTGACTCCTTCTGATTATAAAAGTTCTGAACTCCTATATAGATAGGTGTCACAACACTTTCTTCACCCTCTCTTCTAAAATCTATACGGCCGAAATATGGGTTGTCAACGATTCTGGCAATTTTGGAGCGTTTAGAAATCCCGTTCTCTCCCGATGCATGGAGATTTAGTATTGACTCACGCATTGAACGAATCTCCTGAGGATCGATGTCCTTGTTGTTCCATAAATACTCCTTGTACTCCTGAAGGGTGTCAACATGCTCCTTTACAGAAAGATCCGCACGTTCTACAATACTTTTGACAATGGCTATCACATGTTTCAGATACTCCCTCTCCTGCTCTTCTGTCTGATTGAATATCATATTTCTCCGATGATAAAAAAATTGATAAAAAATAGAATTGCAAAATTAGCCTGTCGGTATGGAATCGGGAATGGCTATAAGTAGCTATATAGTCCCGTTTTTTGTACTTTTGTGCATATTTTTTCAATATGGATATCCTAAAAATTGCCGGAAAAAACTGCCAGGCTGCATGGGAGGTGCTGAATCACACCGGCATTATTCCTACGTGGGAGAGCATTGGTGCGACGGTTAACATTGTGGGATCACTCAAGTCAGGGCTCATGATGAGAAATCATGACATTGACATGCACATATATTCGGACAGGATAGATATTACCGAGAGTTTCTCCGTTATGCAGCACCTTGCGGAACGTGTTCCCTTCAAGGAGGTTCTATACAAGAATCTGATCGAAACCGAGGAGGAGTGTCTGGAGTGGCATGCCCTATATGAGGAGAATAATCAGAAATTGTGGAAACTTGATATGATCCATATCCGCAGGGGGTCTAAATATGACGGGGTTGTGGAGAGAGTTACAGAAGAGATAATCCGGAAATTGACGCCGGAAATAAGGGAAACCATACTCCAGATAAAATTCGAAGTCCCGGAGGGTGAGAGTATACCGGGCATAGAGATATACCATGCCGTATTTGACGGCAATGTAAAAAGTTATAAAGAATTGGAACAGTGGCGGCGGACAAATCCTCTGAAGAACAGCCTCGAGTGGCTTCCCTAAATACCGTTAATGCATTGTTTTAGATTACAATACCCAAATCTCTTGCAGTATTGATTGCCTCCATGACGTTATCCACATCCAGTTTAGCCAAAATGCTCTTTCTGTGATTATTGACAGTATAAATGCTCAGATTAAGCTTTGCTGCAATCTCTTTACTTAGCATTCCCTCACGGATTAACATTAAAATCTCCTTCTCCCTTGAGGTAAGCTGCCTCCCCTCCGGCTTTACTTCGCTTATAAGAATCTCCCCCGTCATCCTGTTGATAACCGAACGTTTTACTTTTGCAGTAAATGACTGGTCAGGTGAAATTTCCATAATGCCAAGAATTATCCATGCTTTTCCACTCAGATCCTCCCTCAACACCTGATGACGGCTGGTTACATTGACATAACGCCCGTCAGCATTCAAAACACGCATCTGGAATATCTGCCTGTAGTTGTTTCTCTCCTCCGGAGGCAGCGAATAGATAAATTTGCCGTGTTCTATCTGGTATTCGAGCAATTGCGACCTATCGTCCGGATGAATACGCTCTTCAAGCAGGTCTCCCTGCTCCCTAATGGTTCTGATCTTTGAGATATCGTAACCGAAGAGCTCTGCAAAGCAATCAGAGGCATAGTCATACCTCCGCTTGAAGGTATCAACGGTAAAAATACAACTCCGGCTAAGTTCGGCAAATCCGGTTATGGATTCTCTCTCTTTTTCCCAAAGGTCATAATCGACATCCAGAGTCCGGATCTGCTGTCTTGACCAGAGTTGTTCGGGTGTGATTCTGTTTATCGGCATGAAATTGTCAGCTCGGACATTTTGTTGACATCCATAATCTTGTTCAAATTACTTTTGATTTTCTCCTCATCCCAATCCCACCATTTCATCTCCAGCAACTGAGCTATCTTATCTTCTGAAAAACGTTTGCGTATCAACCTGGCCGGCACACCACCTACAATTGAATATGGCTCAACGTCTTTTGTCACAACAGCCCTTGTCGCTATAATAGCACCGTCACCGATGGTAACTCCGGCCATTATGACTGCCTCATATCCAATCCACACATCATTTCCGACTACAATGTCTCCTTTATTGTCCCATGCCTCGGCTATCGGAGTCTGCAAACCCCACTCCTCCCCCAGCACCGGGAATGGATATGTGGAGAGTGATCCAAGTGTATGGTTTGCACCATTGAATATAAATTTTGCTCCGTTGGCAATCGAGCAGAATTTCCCGATTATCAGGCGGTCATTATTCACATAAGGATAATGATAGAGCACACACTTCTTCTCAAAATCGAGAGGATTTTCAAAATCGTGGTAGAAAGAGTAATCTCCCACCTCAATAAAAGGGCTCTTCACACAACTCTTAAGATAAGCTATAAGCTTATCATTACTACGAGGATATACTAAATTTTTATCAGGCATAATCTTTTTTGTTTAACTTTTAATTTTTCACTTTCTCACTCTTCACTCTTCACTCTTCACTCTTCACTTAATAATATCAATTCTCATCAAACAAATCTCATCTCCCATTTTCACGCTTTTGAGCAACTCGACATCAACCTGGCATTCGAATGCCTTTTCAAATAGAACTTTACTGTAACCGGTAGTGCACTGGCACCAGGTATTTGTCTCCAGTCGGTCCACACCCTCTAGCATTGGGCAAGGGCAAAAAGGGAACTGAAGATAGAGAGCACCCTCAGAATATGAGAGACCGGCAGCCCTAGCCTTAGGATGATTGCCGAACTCCTCAATAGTCGAAGTCTGAGATATTATCTCCCTTAGCAGCTCCAGTTTTTCATCGATTCCGTAGCCGCATTGGCAATTCATTCTTATTTTCTTGACAGATGCGGCATTAAAGCGGTTCTCCAATCTCTTCATGGTGTTTCTTACCCATAATGGATCAGGCTCGTCATTGTGATTCACCACCTCTCCGGCAACCTGGTCATTACTCGCGGCTTTTACTGCACTATATATTACCTGTTCCTGAATTTTTCTAATATCAAACATTTTGTAAATTTTTAAATTTAAATAATCGTAAAATTAAATCCTGTATTTTCCACAAAGTTGACAAAGAGCAATTTGCGGTTTTAAGATTTGTAAAATTATGTCAATTATGACAATGAGAGACCCTTCCAGAAGCATATCTGAATTTATGGATCATTAACCTATGGTCTTAAAGGTTAACTAAGCTGCGATTATTAGTCTTAGGACAGTTCTCATCTGCTTGATTATATTATCGATGGATAATAGGGTGCAAATATATGAAAAAGAAATTCGGATGGTAATAAATTATTCCCATTTTTGTAAAGGATGTCTCATTAAATGAATTAAAATATGATAAGAGAGGGTATTGTAAACGGACGATGCGGGTGGTGCGGGAGTGACGAGCTTTATGTGAAATACCACGATACGGAGTGGGGAAAGTTGGTAACGGATGAAAAGAGGCTTTTTGAGTTTCTTGTGCTTGAGAGCGCCCAGGCAGGATTGAGTTGGATAACCATTCTCAGGAAACGCGAGGGTTATCGTCAGGCTTTTTGCGATTTTGATGCGGGGCGAGTGGCACAAATGAGTGATGAAGATGTTGAGAGGCTGGTGAAATTTGACGGCATTGTGAAAAACAGGCTGAAAATCAAGGCGACAATTACCAATGCTAGATTATTTCTGGCTGTACAAAAGGAGTTCGGCAGTTTCTACAATTATACGCTTTCATTCTTTCCTGACAGACAACCAATTGTCAACTCTTTCCGGTCATTGAGTGAGATTCCGGCATCGTCTCCTGAGTCGGATGCGATGAGCAAGGATATGAAAAAGAGGGGATTCAAATTTTTCGGAAGCACTATTTGCTATGCGCATCTGCAGGCGGCCGGATTTGTCAATGACCATCTGGTAGGGTGCTGTTGCAGGGAGAGTTAGATCTGCATGAGCCACCTTAAGAAAGATGCTATACGATATATTAAGTCAGTAAGATTACACTTTTACAAAATCAGCCTTAATACTATCAATCAATTTTCCATCAATTCCCCATAATTTCACCTTTAGCACATTCGTTTCCATAAGTTATCCTTTAGTCTGTTTCTTATATAATTTCCGCGGACTTACCGGTAATTCAGGCAATAGTTTTTCTATTTCATCAAGACAATCAATCGCCCGAATCATCTTAATGAATGAGGCCAAAGTAATTCCTGTAGAGGTACCATTTTCAAAAGTGCTTATTGTGAATACACTTAAACCGGATTTTTCAGAAACGTCTTTTTGTGTATACTTCATTTGTTTACGATAATAGCTATAACGTTTCCCCAACTCCCGGATTATGTCGCTTCCTGATTTTTCGTATAATTCGCTATGCATATCATTTGATTTTTCTACAAATATAGATATATCTTTATTAATAATGCATTTTATGGCGTTTTTATTGATTTATCTATATTTTACATCTTGATTGACTTGCTCTGTTGTCATCTTAACGATAGATGTTTTAACATGGTGTGAGGTTTAGTAGTTTTCTTAACTCCGCTACTTGCTCTGCATGTTTTTGAGGATTATTCTCCTTTAGTTTATTAATATTGAGTAATTTCCATCTAATAGCAGGATATGTACTGTAATCAATTTTTATCCAGTTCGGCTCGCCTTTTGAAAAAGCTAACAAAAATTCTTTATCTTCTTTGGTTAACAGTTTCAGCCAAATCTTTTGGTATTACCAAATTATATTTTGGGACGAATACACCATTAGGAGAAATACTTCTTTTACCTGAACCGAGGCCTATTTTTGTTTGATCTATGTATTTATACCAACTATGTCCGGCTCTTTCTGCGAAGAATAGGAAGAGCCTTTTGGCCTTTATTGACTTGCAATTTTCCAATAATTCCTGAACCTGTCCAGGGCGCAGAGTCGCCAATCCTTCCATTAGTTCAAATGCTTCATTCAAGGAAAACTCATTTGGAGACAATGCTAAGCATTCTATCATTGCGCGAGTCGGATTAGATATATTTACTTCTAATTCGCCTTCCCGATATTTTGTCAAACCAAGCATATCATCATTAAAAATACCTATCCGGAATATTTTAAAATTAAAATCCCATTTATTATCTACAAACCATGGTGGCAACTCTGTCCTTCCAAGGGCAAATAATGTTACTTCAGGAGAGTTAAGTTGAAGATAGTGGGTCTTCCCTTGGAGTTCCAATGCTGAACGTCCTCCGAAATGGAGATTTATTTTTAATTGAGTCTGCAATGCAGAAAGAGCACCTGATAATAAAAGTGGATCGCCTGATTTAAGCATCGCGCCATTTCCTATGGACTTCAACCAACCTCCGTTTCTATATCTTTGTTGCAATTCGTATGAATAGCCCTTGGAGAGAAGCCAAGACGAAAGTAATACAAGTCCTTTAGGGGTGTCTTGTATCAATTTATTTATTTTGGTCTGGTTTATTGCAGTCTGTTTTACCATACTATTTGTATGAATATTTCAACAAATATAAACATAAAGTTGTCAAAACAATAATTTTCGAGTTAATCATTGTCGGTATAATCATACTTTTAGTATGAGTTTTATGATAATTTTAAACTACTGCGGGCAGGGTTGTTTTGAGTAGTCTGAGGTTCCGTAGAGATATATTCTTTTGGCTTCGTTTTGAATATATTTAGGCAGAATATTAAACAGAATGCTTACTATTGACTTTTTGCCGGTATCTCCAATTAATTTGAAACTCATCTCCTTGGAAG
Source organism: Rikenellaceae bacterium (assembly GCA_034928745.1). Taxonomy (GTDB): domain Bacteria; phylum Bacteroidota; class Bacteroidia; order Bacteroidales; family UBA932; genus Bact-08. The sequence continues at coordinate 7,693 of JAYFOS010000014.1, read as the reverse complement.
GGTTATCAGTCGATATGTTTTCTGCTATGTTAAAGATCTTCTCAAATACTTCACCGACACTAGTGATAAGTTTATCTTCTTGTGCTTTTTTCAGGTCAATAGCCAAGGCGTCTGAGAAGTCAAGTTTGACATTATATTCGGGTTGATCGAAATATGAGTTGAAGAGGATCAACTCCACGCTTCCTGAATATTTCCAATTTGTTGTCTTCTCGAAATGTTGTCTCAGGTCATTGAATATCTTGGGGGTGAAAGACCACTGAACGTTGTTTACTGTGGTTATTACAGGGAAATTTGACCCGGAGATATGGGGATGGTAACCTACACAGAAAAAATCGATGGTTTTTCCTGAGCGATAATTGAAATAGTCTATACCTGATAATATTTCCTCTTTTGTAAAGCTGTTCGGTTGTGCAAAGAGCAGCCCGGCGAGTCGCGGGGTGTTGATTGGGGTCTTCCTTTTGAGGAAGGAGGATGCGAGGGAGCGGATCAGGTGATCGTAGGTGTTGAGGGGGATGAGATCTTGCATGGGGAGGTTTTTTTAAGGGTGGGTAAATCTTACAACTAAGTTAAGAATAATTAGTTGTATATTATTTCGATTTCTTTATCAAGATAGAAATCCCTTGTTATAGATCCTTTTTTTGCTCCTGCCTTAAATAGAACCGTTAGTTAGTCGCTGAAAATTTTAAAAAATATCAGATAGGTTTTTAGCATTTATCAATTTTGTATAGCTTGTATATCTAGGAGCTTGAGGCGCAAATCCTTTTTTCTTGGCATCAAGTAGAATTGGTTTTATCTCTTGTGCTGAGTCCTTGAAATACAATATGTATTTGTTTGTATCCTTATATTTTTCAATTTTTGCTACCTCTGCCACATGAGTAATAGCAGATACAGGTGCCACTTGATAAGCGGCAATAAATTTTATTCTGTCTAGCATTGACGCTGAAATCCTGATAGCCCACCAAGAATTAGAGTCAATAAAAACTGATTGAAATCCCTCTTGTCTTGCTGGTACTACAATTGTATCAAGTTCCTCAATCTTCAAATCTGGTCTGCTCTTTTCCTCAATCTCTCTAATCTCTTCGTTAAAAGGGGTAAATTTATGAATCTTGGTTTCAGCATTATAGAAAGTCTGAAATTCAATCACATCAGTATCCATCGTTAACTGACTCAAGACATTTTCTAGTTCATCGGAACTTTTATCTATTATTACTATTGCTGCTACTGGTATATCAAAAATCAATGAATCCAGAAAAGCATCAATATTTCTGTACCCAGCTTGTTTAAGTCGATTCTCTACAAATTCATATTTTTCTTTATTTAAAATTAAATAATCAAGTATGAATTTTTTGATACTACGTCCGCTTGATTTGTATGAAATAGCAAATTTAAGTAGCTGTGAACCTATGTGTTTATAAGGATCGTGGGTTGATAACTCGTTTTCGATGATATAGAGCCGAGGTTTCTCAAAAAATGAAAAGTCAATCAGGTAGCCATCTGGTATCTTTACAATATTATCTCCTATTTTTTTCTTAATATCAATGTATATGGTGTTGATACCGAAAATTTGATGGTAATTTTCAACTATAACTTTCTCAAACTCGTTTTCGAGCTGATACTCGTAATATTTGTAAATTTTATCGTTGGTTATTAGTCTTTCCATAGTTGTTGAGAGTTTAGAGGGGGAGGCTATTTTAGAGCATTTTCTACTTGGCTTAGGTATGCAGTAAGTGAGGGAAGTATCTTTGTTGGTTTTGGTCTTAGCAATGTATGTGACTGTATAGCGTAGGTATTAAATATTCTTTATGATATTTAAAAAGTCCTCCAATTTATATGCATTATCAACTATCCGTCTTTCGTAAACCATGAAGTATCTGTAATCATTTCCTGCTTTACTTGCCCATAGTCCGCCAAGTCTTATTTTTTGTTCTGCGTCCAAATGGTCTCCTTTTGTTTCAAGTACAACAGTCTTACCACTTTTGGTTTGGATTATAAAGTCAGGATAGTGATTTACAAATCCGTTTATTCTGAATCCTTTTTTCTCAATATTGCGTGTCCAGAAAGCTATGTTTTGCATGTTTCCAATTTCATTGATTACTCGTTCCTCGAAATTGTTCATATTGCCTTCTTTCTCGTATAATGCCTTTGTTATGTCTTTGGCTGTGTTTCCTGGAGAAATCTTTTTAGGCAATTTATAAGCTTTCTTAATGTAAACTTTGTCGGTGTCCAAAAAGTCTTTAAATTTTTGTTCGGCAAAATTCTCCGACAATTCTTTTATTTTCTTTTTAATCTTATCGGTGTAAGTGTATTCATTATTTGCAAAGTCGGTAAATTGCTCGTCTTTGAAGTCCTCCAAAATACGGCTGATGTACTTTTCAATTTCTTTGTCAGGAATTGGGTACATATTGCCAATAATATCCATTATCCGTTTTGTAAAGTTTTTAACCCTACTGTCTTTTCTTGCAGGGTCAAGAATATAGGTTAAAATACTTTCTTTTATTGTGCCGTCAAGCCTTACAAAAGTTGGAGTGTGCTCTTTTTTTGTTTCGTCCAAATCAACTTTATAAAGTTCAGAAGCGATATTGTCAAATGCAATATTGATGTCGCATTTGCTTAATGCAAAACCTTCAAGTAAATTTTCTTTTTCCAGTGCAATTTCTTCTTCTCGTGTTCCGAATAAGTCGTTTGCAGGTATTTTAAGGAAAAACTGAGGTAAATTTATTTTATCGGCCTTATCTTTGAAAATGTCTTTAATTGTATAAGTTTTCACAAGCTCCTTAATTTCGTTGGGTAAAGAAACGGTGTTGCCCGATTCCATTTCAGAAACTGTTTTTTCAAATTCCTGAGTTTGAGATAACGCTGAATTTTCTATTTCTGTAACTGAATCACTTGGAGTAACTAAAGCCGTTGGTAGAATAATCCTTGATGTATCAATGTCCAAAGTAATATCATCTGAAGTTTCAGTAGTTTGAATAGGTTCAGCAGTCGGCATTGTTAATGTCAATTGTTGTAAAGGGTCTGTTTGTTTTGGCGTTTCTATTGTATTTGTATCAGCCAGTTTATAATCTTTATCACTGAAACCTGCTTTATTTAAGCCCTTTACAATATTGTCAAGTGTATCTAAAAACTTTGATGAAGCCGTTAAAACATAACTCAGATTCAAAAGTGGAAAGTTATGTTTCATTACATACGGCTGGCGTAAGACCCTGCCTAAAATCTGTTCAACATCAACTGCCGAACTTTTATCGGCCAATGATGCCAAAATATAAGCAAACGGACAATCCCAACCTTCTTTAAGCGCATTAATTGTAATGATGTAACGAACGGGACAATCTTTGTCCATTAAATCAATGTTTCTTAATTCATTCAGATTGGCTGTTTTAATCTTAATTTGCTCTTCTGGAATTTTTAATTCAATCAGTTTTTCTTTTAGCTTTTCAAAAGTTGTGTTGTCGTCAGCGTTTTTGGGTTGTGCTTGAAACAATACAATTGGACGGATGTATTTTCCGCCTTTCGTTTCTTCGTCTCTCGCTTGTGATTCCAAACGATTCTGAAGCTGTAAAGCTGAATTGATTACTTCGGTTTTGTCTTGATGATTGTAAACTATCACAGGCAGTTTTACCATGTTTTCCTTTTTCAATTCAAGGGCATCAATAAAACTGATTATGTTGCTGTTATTTCGTGGCGTTGCTGTTAAATCAAGGATAAAGCTTGGATTGATTTCCTTTAACATATCCACACTTAAATCACTTTCGGCATTATGGCTTTCATCCACGACAACCACGGGATTCAAGTATTTGATAACCTCGCCAAGAGTAATATCTGTGTTTTGTCCTAAAAGATTTTCGAAAGACTGCAAATTGCCGTTTTCCTGAAATACTTTGCGGTCTTCTTTGTTTCTTGCTCGCAAACTGTCGAGACTGAACACCATAATATTCAGTTGTTCTTTTATTGAAGTTGCGTTAAAACCACTTCCTTGAAGCAAAGTTGCTTTATCGAAAACCTCTACTTTGTTGCCAAAATGCGAATTTATTTTTTGGCGGTACGGATGCGACGGGTCTTTTAGGTTTTTTAATGTTTGCTCCAAAATCGTAATTGATGGAACCAACCACATTACCGCTTTGGGTTTGTCGTAATCGAAAGCATCAAAAATAGTTTTAAGGGCATTACAAGCTATGAATGTTTTTCCGCCAGCAGTTGGAACTTTTACACAAATGTGAGGAACACGGGGAACATTATTTTTGTATGGTTCAATTGATGTTCCTGAAAACGGTTGTAATGGAGTACGTGGGTGTTTCGCCCAAAAATCGTAAAATGCCTCTTTCGTGTCTTTAGTTTCCTGAACGTGTTCCAGAAACAAAGAAAGGTCGTTTATTACTTCTTGTTGGTATGCTTTAAGTTCCATTGTCTAAAATCTTGTAAAATCCCGTGGTATTTTTTTGAAAATAATATTGTGCTTGCTCATAAATTCTTTGGTTAGCAAACAATTATCGGCATAAATCACATATTGTTCCGATTTTATTTTTATAGTTGCTAAAAAATCATGGTTGAGCGTTGTAACTTCGTTTGATTCATAATTGAAATAATATGCGGTTTCGTCCTTTTTGCCTAAAAATTGCTTATTATCTGCATTTTCAGGTTCAATAAAAGCCATTTTTGTTTCAGTATACCAAACATAACTACGAATTTTTTCTATACCAACCTTTTCATTAAGGTTTCTATCCTCATTGAAAAGAGATTGCCCTAATTCGTAAAAATCGAAAGAACCTCCTGTTCCCTCATTATCACCGTAACCGTTTATTACTCGTTTTACACGCTCTGCAGTTATGTTTTCAGCATAATCTTCCATTTCAACAAGAATGAATTTTCTATTTCCTCCATCTTTTTTATTAAGATTTAGTACTGCATGTGCTGTTGTTCCTGAGCCAGCAAATGAATCAAGAATGATATCATTTGGATTAGTTGAAATATTAATAATATGACTTAAAGTTATGGATGGTTTTGGATGGTCAAATACTTTTGTCCCAAGTATCGCTGATAATTCCGCCATCCCATCAGAATTATACCCATGTTTACCCCACCATGTTTCTGGCTTTTTACGTCCTGTTTTATCCTTAAAAAAAACTTTTTGAACAGGTTTAGTTTTCCCAGTTTTACCAAATATTATTCTACCATCTTCGATTCTTTTTAAAACTTCCTCTTGATTAAAAACCCAATATCTTCCTTTGGGAGGTAAATATTCTTCACCCGTTTCTGGGTTAACTATTGAAAAGTATGGGCCTTTATGATTTGCGGATAAATCTGTAGTTTTCCACGGGCCTCTTATATCATTATCGGGATTTGAAAAATTCTTTTCTATATAATCATTCGATAAAGGGAAACCAGGTAGAACTAAAACTTCTTGATTTTTTGCATAGCTTACAAAAAAATCATGTACAGGCGGTATGTGCCCCATATTATTTCCATTAGTCTTTTTCTTCCATAAAATATTTCCTAAGAAATTAGAAACACCAAAAATCTCATCACACAATAATTTTAAATTTGCTTGTTCATTATCGTCAATCGAAATAAAAATTGCTCCATTGTCAGCCAACAATTTGTGGAGTAATTTTAATCGTGGATACATCATGCATAGCCATTTGTCGTGTCGGCTTAAATCCTCACTTTCTTTGCCTACAACTTGTCCAAGCCATTTCAGAATTTTAGGGTCATTTACATTGTCGTTGTATACCCAACCTTCGTTTCCTGTGTTGTATGGTGGGTCAATGTAGATGCAGTTTACTTTTCCTTCATATTCAGGCAATAGGGCTTTTAAGGCTTCAAGGTTGTCTCCGTGAATTATTTTGTTACCGCTTTTAGTTTCGTTTTTTGTTTGCTTTCCGTTGTCGTAACCGTAAGAATGCTCCAATACTTTAAACGGAACATCCATGTGGTGATTTATAACTTTTTCTTTCCCTATCCAGTGTAATGTTGGCATATACTAATTTGGTCTATTATTTTTAAAATCCTAAAGATACAATTATCCGTGGTTACGTTGGCTGTTCATTTTTTCTCACTGCAAAATTACCACTGTCGTTTCTTTCTTAGGCTTGTTGGTAACGTTTCGGCGGCTAAGTCAGTTTTATGGGCGTAGACACCTGTTATGGGCCGGTTGCGCTATTGGTTAGTCGTTATATTTTTTCTGTCAACTACTACATCATTAACTGTATCTAAAATACTCATCGACCCTGCTGCCTCTCATTTTCTGCAAATGACCGATCCTTTTTGCTATTAGACAGACACTTTACATTTTGATCCTCTCTTTTTTCCTCTGTTGTTTTGGCTCCCGCAACTGACCCATTAATTTGTTTATATATTTATACAATGTGTACAAGTTTCGTCAAATCCCTGATGTTTAGTGCATAGTTATTAAACATTCTATTTAATATATTTTATCAAAATCATCATTTTTTTAGAATGATTCAGAATATTCAAATATCTCTCTGTTTTGGTACTGCATTTGGGGCTTGGCAACTCTCGAATCTAGCTCAAACATAATCCTACATCAAAAGGACAAGTTGCTATGTAAAGTTCTTAGCAATGCTGTGTAAAATTATGATTTTTATGCTCTTTGCACAAATAATTTTATAAACAATTTTACATGATTGTCGGGATGTCCTCCCTGCGGTCGGTGATCCCGTGCGGGGGACTTTAACTGAAGAAATTAGACTAATTGATGTTACTTTAGCACAATACACGTGTAAAGCAACATAATACCTTTAAAGAAATTCTTGAAATAGTTCAAGAACTTCCGCTTGTAATTGCATAACTTTGCTTCCAAAACCTTAGTAAATATTATACTTTATGAAATCTGCCGTAAAAATTCTTTTTATTCTGTTATTCTTTGGTGTGGCATCATCATGCGTTAAAGAGGGAGATGTGTGTTATAGATTTGAAATTTATAATGGAACTGATAAACCGATGACTATGAATTTGTCCTCATGGGGAAATTACAGTATGTATATAAATGGGACCTATAATTCTGAGTATAAGTTTCATCCGAGCGAGGCTATAAAATCACACTCATCCTTAATATTTGACAAAATTGTAGGAGATAATCCTGACCCTTATGAAATTCCCTCCTCTCTTACTCTACCATGGGAATATATTAAATCAATAGAATGTGATGGTGTAGAAATTCCAAAGGAATACTTTTCAAATATAAATAACTGGGACTTAGGGGTGGCACATGAAATCACTGGTACATTCAGTGAGTATACACTCATAATAACACCTGAATTAATTGAACAATTCAGACAAACAGAATAATCTTAAATATTGTCGGGATTACCTCCCTACGGTCGGTGATCCCGTGAAATTCGGCGAAAATCATTCATTTGCCGGGATTACCTCCCTACGGTCGGTGATCCCCGTGAAATTTTGCGAAAATCATTCATTTGCCGGGATTACCTCCCTGCGGTCGGTGATCCCGTTGTGGGGTGGCTTTAACAGAAGAAAAGCCGCCACGGAGTGGCTGTTTTTTTGTTTTGCTCCGCAGCCTTGAAAGCAAGCTTTCGGATCATAAGTAAAAGTTGGGGACAGGGGTAACAAAATTTTATCTTTGCGTTACGAAAAAGGAATGAGAAAAATGCAAAAGAGTGGTTATTCATTGTTGTTGCCGACAGGGATGTTGGAGTATTTTGAAATTACAGAAGTA
>JAYFOS010000002.1:0-227464 GCA_034928745.1 Rikenellaceae bacterium | reverse complement strand
TATATCTTTATATATAAAAATATATTTATCTATTAGTCAGTTTTTTCTTGCTTGGTATTCATAAAATTACAACGATATAATTACACTTTTTATAAAAAAGCATCTTACGACCCTTTATTTAGGGGCTTTCCTATTTACACCATTTCTTGTTTTTGGACAAATTACTGAAAATGCAACAGTTGATAGGTAAAGTGAAAAGTGAGAAAGTGAAGAGTGGAGAGTGAAGAGTGGAGAGTGAAGAGTGAGTAGTGAAAAAGTGAAAAGTGGAGAGTGAGGGAGTGAAAAGGGGGGGACCTTGCCACAGTTTGTGGTATGTGCATGATTTTAAGGTGTTCTAGAATCGCATTTTTTGAACATCTTTTGAAAATCCAAAAAATGCGATTTGTAAAAAGTTGCTATATAGACCCATACCTCAAACTGCGCCAAAGTGCCGGGCAATTTTAAGGACGCTGGTTTTTCTTGACGCCGTTTCTTGCAGTTTTCAGGGTGCTTTATTCGTGGCACTGATTTTTTATCTTTTATCTGAATCTCTGACGGGATAAGGGGGACGTTGACGGTAGGGCGAAATGTTGCGCCGACAGCATTTATTAGCAAAATGCGTCTGTCTGAGCCGAAGGCGAGTCAGCATTTTGATTGGAAATGCTTAGGCTAGCAACAGCCCTGCCGCCACTGCCCCCCCTTTTCCCTTCAGAGATGAATGAAGATTAAAAAATCAGTGCCACTAAAAAAGAGGGGGCCCGAAACTGAGTTTCCGGCCCCCTCAGGAATGACATTATTCCCCTTAACTTAACCTAATTTTAATAACTGTCATTCATTTGAAAATCTGCCCCAATACCTCATGTAGCTTCTCACCCCTAAGATCTTTAGCGATTATCTTACCTTCCGGTGAGATGAGAAAGTTTGCCGGTATTGCGTGTACACCGTACAATTCAGCCACTTCGTTTTTATAGTATTTAAGATCCGAAACATGTATCCATGGCAGATTATCCTTTACTATAGCCTTTTTCCACTGAGTTGCGTCTTTGTCAAGCGACACTGCGAGAATAATAAGTCCCGAGTCTTTGAATTTCTGATATGCCTTATAAATATTTGGTCCTTCAGCACGGCATGGTCCGCACCAGCTTGCCCAGAATTCCAGAAGAACATATTTTCCTTTATAGTCTGAAAGATGAACCTCTTTACCTAAAGTATCCTTTTGAGTGAAATCCAGAGCTTTTAGTCCAACCTTAACTAACTTCAACGTTGCAATCCTTTCAGCCACATTTTTACCATCCATAGAGTTTTTCACCCGCTCGGTGAAGTTATCATACAATGCAGCCACCTCTTCAAGATTCTTTTCCGATGAGTGGTAGAACAACTGATTGGCACTATAGTAGCTGTCCGGATGGTTTTGTACAAAATTCAGTATTATCCGCTCCTCATACTTGTAGAGCGAATCTGAAAGTTTCTTGTCTCCTCTTTCCGATGCTGCTATCACTTCGCTTCTGTTGTCCTGAACCTGCTTCTCAAGCTCCTCGAATTCTGTTTGATTCTTGGCACCGCTGACACTAATCTTTGCCGGAGGTCCATAAACACCCTTCATCTCAATAAGTGAGTTGTCCAGCAGAAAGAGACGCTGTACACTGTAGTTGGAATTAAACAACATCGAGACGCAAGGGTATTCGATTGACCCTTCAAATGTGAACTCCCCTCCCTTTACTGCCACAGTGTCGGTCACCTGTTTTCCTCCGACCATATAAGCAAGATAAATATCAGAATCAGGTAAACCCGGAATTGATCCGGTTATCTTGAATCCACTCCTATCTTGTCCGTTTGACTGGATTGAAAGGGATAAAGAAAAAATAATCAATAAATACGCAATCTTTCTCATTTTAGTACTGTCTTATATATGCATCCACAGGAGCGCCCGGGATACCGGTTATTGTTTTGGAAGGAATGATTACACCGTTTACTCCGAGCGTAATATCCACAAAGTATATCTTTCCGCTTTGAACACCAACCAAAAGAGTATTGTCATCGGCAAACTTCATCATGGTTATCTGTTCTGAGTTAAAGTTGGCGGAAAGTACGGCGAGATCCTGTGTTATCCTGTTATATCTGTATATCTTGTCACCCGATGAGATATAAAATTCATTTGTAACGGAAGATAGCCATTTTGAGTCACTCTTGACTATCGATGACCCGACAAACTGTCTCTTAATAAGCGGTGTTATGATATCCTTGGCTGCAGGAACTCTTGAAAACTGGAATTCAAAGACAGTACCGTTTGCATCCTGGCAAAAGGCAAAATGTGTCGTACCAATCAGACACATATAAAGGACTTTTGTCATTCCCATATTTTTCGGGTCAAAAGCCGCTGTCTGGCCGGCAGCCGGTGATGAAACATCGTATGCATCGCCTACCCATGTACCATCCGTTTCGAACCTTATTAACTTTTTCCCATTCTCGTCATAACCGTACATATATTGGTAATCCACATAAATAAATGAGTTTCCCATCTTATAGGCACCATCACCTTTAACCAGATAACCGTCACCCCACATTCCGTATGGATCAGATAGTGGATACCCAAGAGCGTAAGTCTGAGCCAGTTTCCCGTTTATGATTCCAATAAGAGCGGAACCGTTTGATCTCTGGTGCTGAAATCCGAATGTTATAGGAGTTGAACTTGGCACGATAAAGTTTTCCCTTACTGTGCGCATAACACTTAATGTATTAGGATCAAGCTTCATCCCCGGATCTTCACCTTCACCACATAGAATCCAATAGAACTGCATACCCCACCAGAAGTTGGCAGCCACAAGTTGTTGTGGGGAGTTAGGAAGATCTTTCCCATTCATGGTTTTGTATATCCTTGGCATAACACTGTTGTCCGGCTTAATGAAAGAGAGTCTTCCTACTCCACCCTCATTACTGAGAACCATCACGCCACGACTGAACACAGTTGTGGTGTTTATTTTAAACGTATATATGTACTTTGCCCCATTTACATTGTTTGTAAGAATCAACTTTGAAGACCATGATCCTACCTCTGCTGTCGGAGAGAAGGTCAAAGTAGGTCCGTCAGACTCAATATAACCATTGGACAGAAGAACCTTCCAATGAAAGCTGAAGTCGGCTTTTCCTTCAATGGTGACAGTCGGAGTTACTGTGAGCTTTTCACCTAGAAGAACATCGTATTCATCTTCAAGGTTGGTAACAACCGGTTTTGGAACCTCCACATAGTCATAATTACCATGATCCTCAATAGTGCAAGAGGAGATGGAAAGAACAACGGCTGTAATTAATAGTAAATATCTATTTTTCATAACTGTATCTTATTCTAAATTTATCTTGACACCACCTCTCCGTTCTCGTCAAAGAATCCAAATACGGTTGAGCCCGCAGAAACAGGTCCGTATTTATACTTTGTTGAGGTATAGAGTTCTTGGTAAAAATCATAGTATTCATCACTTGTATGCTTAACCAGCACCCATCCCGGATGACTCTCTATCCATGTTCTGAATGTCTGCACACCTGAGGTAGCTGCATTGAAGAACGGAGTCCATACATTTAACATGGAGTATACAGAGATATAAAACATTGACATATTTCCTCCGGCCGATGTCTCGAACTCTGTTCTTCCGGTAATCTTTGTAACAAGGCCATAAGCTGTAACGGAAAATTTTGGGAATGAGCTCTGACTTGTTTGCCAGTAATCCCACCATGTCGGTTTTTTTATTGTATTTGAAAATGTAACAATTGTAGACTGCATAGCCGGATATGATCCAAAATCAGAATTCGCCTCAATTTTCAGCGCCAGCTTTACCGGCTCAACGCTCAGCTTAGGGTCGGTATTTCTGACAATTATAGGAATATATACCAGACCTGAATCTGCAGGCATTATATATTGATTTTCCAACGGCTTGTAATGTGTCTCCTTAACTGCTGTACTTTTGGAATCAACAACAGAGAGTGTTATTACTCTGTCATATGGGGTTCTGTTTCCCATAATCCTTACAGGAATAAGTATCGTATCCACACCAGATGTTTCAGGGTGCTCAAGAAAAGAGTAGGCAATATATTTTAGTGTATCTGAACTTGTGCCGAATACCGCGCATGTCTCTCCGACAAACTTCATCTCCTCTGCTTTCTGACATGAGCCAAGCAAAAGTATAATGAGAAAACTTGTAAGTATGCTATTTTTCATGGTTTCTCTCTTTTATTTGGTTATTTTTCCATATTGAACCTCCGCATCAGGGAGTGGGAGTACAAATATCTTATCGTTTGCAGGGGTGCTTGTTCCGTTTATTGCAGCTACAGGCAAGTTCAATCTCTTAAACAGATAGAAGAGCTGACCCTCTGCAAAGAACTCCTTTCTGTACTCCTTTATAAGCTCAGACATGAATAAACTCTTGTCTCCTGAAAGAGCGACAGGTATACCTCTATGAAAACGGACAGTGTTGAAATATTCCCATGCCTGTGCCGGATTTGTATCAAAAACACTCTCTGCGGCAATGTAGTACATCTCACTGAGACGCATTGCAGGGAGGCGCAGCTCGTACATATTATCTTCGGTTTCACAGTGGTATTTATATACAAGCATGCTTGATCCTGAATATTGTGTATACATATTTGCATACCTTATATCGGTACCGCCCGGTCCGCCTGAGCCTGTCTCAAAAGCATTATTGAAATAGACCATATCGGCAAACAGCCCCTGCTGCCCGTTCTCAAATTTTGCTGTAAGATTATCTTCCAACGGTGGGGCATACAATCCAAACACCAACTCTGTATAGAATATCCTGTCTCTGTATAGCTGATCGCTTGTTGTCACCCTCTCAATTGTTGCCCATGGAAATTTCTGAGAAGCTATCACTTCCTTGGCATTTAAAAGAGCATTCACCTTGTCGTTCTTGTATAGATAAACTCTGGCAAGCTCTCCGCATACAGCATAGTAATTAAGCCGGTCTCTTCTTGAATTACTGAAGATATCCTGCTCAGTAGCCTCATTTGTAAGCTCTGTTGTCTCATCCTCTTTAACGAAAGGATATCCGACTACATATGCCTCTGTAAGAATCGGGTCTACTCCCTTAAGCAATGCCTTTCCGGCGTTCAGATCGTTAAGGATCTTATCTAATATCTCAGTTACTGTGGATTGTGGTGCACCTTTTAGTGAAAATTCGGTTATGTAAGGGATAGCCTTAGCGGTAGGATTACTTGCATAAGATGGTCCGAAGAGCCTGAGAAGGTCAAAGTAGAGATAACCTCTGAGAGCAAGGGCCTCTCCTTTTATTATAGCATAGTTATTGCCTGTGAAGATCTTTTGTTTTGCATCAATCTTCTCTAATATTATATTGCAAAGAGCAATAGCTTTGTACATTGAACCCCATACCATGTTACACTTGCTGATAACATCCTCGTCTTCAAAGTCATAGGTAAAGAATGGCTTATATTCATTGTTCGACATTCCGCTCATTGTATTCAATGAATATAAACCGGCAAGATAATCCGGAAAGCCGCAAATCAGCTCTCCGTAAATAGAGGTCGTGTTGCAATTTGTATAAACCCCGTTGAGAGCCTCTTGAAAACCGGTCTCTGTCTGGAGTAGTGTCTCCATGTCAACTTCCGATTCAGGTCTGACGTCAAGCCATTTGCTGCAAGAGGTCAACATCAACACGCATATGCAAAAAATTGATATATAATTTTTCATAATGTCTAATGTTTAAAATTGTGCAGTTATTGAAAATGTCATTGTCCTTGAGAATGGGTAGTCGATACCTCTCTCAATATCCACAGAGGACCATTTCCATGTCTCACCCATGTTAATGCCGAAACGGAGATTTTCCATAAGCAGCTTCTTAGCTGATGCTTTTGGAAGCTCATATGTAAGGTTGAGTGAAGTTAAGCCCACCTCATTATCTTTTTGAACGAAACGAGATGTTGCCCTAGTTAGTGATGTGCTGGTGATTGATTTGAAAAATGCCACATCTCCTGGTTTCTGCCATCTTTGCTCTAACGCCCTTCTGTCAACATTATAACGAGGATCAGCATTTTCAACCCTGTCAACAAGAGTCTGATTGAACATATAACCTCCGAACTTATAGTGCATGTTGGCTGTCAAGATAAAACGCTTATAAGAGACTGTTGCGCCGATAAAACCCTCTGCTTTTGGAGCTGCCTCAGCAATTGGAACCATGTCAGAAGCACTGTATGTATATGTCAGGGAGCCGTCTCTTTTAACATATACCTCTTTACCGGTCTGAGTGTCTATTCCAAGGGATCTTACAGCATAGATCATTGAAAGGGACTGACCCTCTACGTACTGCGATATTGGCTTGGTGTAATCGTTTTCGTCATCCGAAATTAATTCCTGGTTATAGGCTTTCAAGGCTTCCGAGATGTTGAGTATCTTATTTTTGTTGTGTGAAAGGTTTCCGTTTAGGGTTACCCTCCAGTTCTTGTTTTTTCTTAATAGGTCTACTCGTAAATTTAACTCCACGCCCTTATTCTCAAGTTCTCCGAGGTTTGATTTATAGCTTGAGAAACCTAGAGACGGAGCAGTGTTTATATCAGCAAGCAGATCCTTTGTCCTTTTGTAATAGTAACGTCCGGAAACCCACACCCTGTTTTCAAAGAGTCCGAGATCAACACCCAGATCGGATGTCTGTGTTCTCTGCCATTTGAGAAGCTCATTACCATAACCCAGATAACCGGCACCGACACCTGTGGAATACCAGTTTTCCGTATAATATTCATAGATAGTCTTTGACATGTATGGGTCAAAAGAGACCTCACCGAGGAAACCGGTAGTGGCTCTAAGTTTTAATTCACTGAAAACTGTGTTTTCCATGAATTTCTCCTTATGTATATTCCATCCGATACCTGCAGACCAGAATGGAGCATATTTATTTTCAGATCCGAATTTCGACGAACCGTCAACCCTTAAGGAGAGGTCAAACAAATATTTGTTTGCATATGAATAGTTTATACTCGAAAATGTACCAAACAACCTGCTCTTTACAACCTGACTAACCGGAGAATCGCTGGTCTGGTATGCATTGGCAAAACCCAGCTGGGTGAATCTGTCATTTGTAAATCCGATAGCTCTGATGCCTTTGTTGTCTGTAGTACTGGTAGTAATATTAGAACCTAAAGCAAAGTTTATAAAATGCCGGTTGAATCCTTTACTGTATGTTAAAACGGCCTGTCCATCAAGGTTATTTGTATTTCCGGTTGTGTACATATAGCTGCCTCGCTTGATATAATCCTCTACTGCATATGCATAGTAGTCATTGTCAAGCGGAGATGTGAATGTATCTGATGTTGACCTGATAGAAGAAAAACTTAATGACGTGCGGAAACGCATTCCTGGTAATATATTCCATTCCAGTGAAAACTGATCTGTTATGTTTGCATATTCAGATCTGTCAAAACTGTTTAATTTTGCATCATAAAGCGGATTAAGAACGGTAGACTCGGTAACTGCCCCGTTATCCTGCTGATGTTGCCATATCTCCATCTCCCTTATATAATTGCCATTCTGATCTACAATGGGATAATACGGGTTTTGCTGAACATATGTCGAAAAGCTCCCGTAAGGAGAGTTTCTGGATTTTACACTTTCAACAGAAAGGTAATTTTTGAAAAGTAGTCTTTCATTGTAGTTGTATGACAGGTTCATGCCTATTCCCAACCTGTCACGACCTGAGCCCTTCATGACTCCGTCTGCTGTCTGATATCTCAGGTCCATTCCATAACGGATAGATTTTGAACCGCCCTCAATATACACTGAATGCTTCTGTCCAAAGGAATTTCTTACAGGTCTGGCTATCCAATCTGTATTAACTCCTGCAGCAAGATACTCCCTCTTTTTAGTGTAGTTTGCAATTTGCTCATCTTCAGAAATGCTCACTGTCGGTTCATAAAGGCCGGCAAGTATTTCATAATCAAGTTTCTCTTTTGCATTAAGTAGCTTATATACAGAAAGATCCGGAGTTGAGATGGTTGTTTCAAAATTGTATGCAACAGAGAGTTGTCCCTCTTTTGGATCTTTTGTCTTTATAACAAGGACTCCGTTGGAAGCTCTTGAACCATATATAGCGGTTGCAGCAGCATCTTTGAGCAGTGTAATAGATTCAACTCTGTTTATATCAAGGTCATACACCTTTTCTATCGAGACCTGGTATCCGTCAAGAATAAATGTGGGAAGGTTTGGATTGGTAGAGCTCAGAGTCCTTCTGTCCAAAGCATCCGTCGAAGAGGTTGTTCCGGTGTTTATTGCTGTAGCACCTCTTACCTGGAACTCAGGAAGAGCGTTTGGGTCAGAACCTGCGGTGTTGTTGACAACCTGTCTGAACGACGGGTCTATCACCTGTATGTTGGCAAGAAGATTTTGTGTTCCGATTCTTCTCAAATCTTCACCAGATACCGATACAGCAGAGCCGGTAAAGCTCTCCCTTTTCTGGGTGTAGTAACCTGTGACAAATACTTCCTGAAGTTTTGCCACATCTTCCAACAGTGCTACATCTACCACGTTTCTATCATTGACAGCTATTTCCTGAGGAGTGTATCCTATATAAGAGACAACCAAAACCGAATTTTCAGGCAAGTCGTCAATGACAAATTTTCCGGAAACATCTGTAGTGGCTCCCACGCCATGGACACCTTTTACCTGAATATTTGCATAGGGTATCGGTGTTCCGTCTTGTGCAAAAGTAATAGTTCCTGTGACCTTCTTCTTTGCTTTTCCCGGTTTTACCCCCTCCTTCTGTTGAACAACAATCTGGTTGTCATTTAAAGTGTAGGTCAGCCCGGCTTTTGCAAAAACCAAATCGAGGACAGATATAAGCGGGAGATCCTTTGTCTCCACGGAAATTAGCGGAACAGCCTCTACCTGAGAGGTTTTGTAAAAAAATTTGTAAGCAGTGATTTTTTCAATCTCCTGGAAGAACTCAACAATCTTTACGTTTTTTAAGTTAATTGTTATCCTTTCCTGCTGAGGAATTCCATGTGCAAGAGGAGGAAACAGAAACGCGAAAAAGAGCGACAGCAAAATGAATTGCCGTAGTGAAAAAGTTTTCATAGTTTTGCATAAATAAATAACTGGTTTATATTAAGGTATCGATCAGTTGAGCGGGAGGGAATAAAGTTTACCAGGCCTTAGTTACTCCCGCTTTTTTTAATTTTTTTTCTTATTCTTTATTTTTTTAAATCTTCTATAATTAGTTTCCCATCCTCAATCCTGTAGCCGACTTTTGCGCTTAGGGCGATGGTCTCCACAGCCGTTGCAATGTTCTCCCTGTCAAAACGTCCATTGAATTTTTCCGTTTCAGGCACAGATGAAAAGTCAATAATTTCTACACCATACCAAGAGCACAGTGCCTCAATCATTTCATCAAAAGTGTTGTCCCTAAGGACAAGTACTCCGTCTTTCCATAATGTAAGGGTTTTTGCATCCACGCTTGTAACAGATATGTTTCTTTTAAATCTGTCTATAGAGAGTTTCTCATCTGGACTGATAATCCGGCTTTGACCATCAGCCAAAACTTTAACAGAGCCCTCTACAAGAATCACCGAGGTACTCTTACCGTTCTTTCTAGACTCAACATCGAATGATGTTCCAAGCACTTCGACTTTCATGTCAGAAGTATTGACAATGAAAGGAATCTTGGATTTAGCAACATCAAAGTATGCTCTTCCGACAAGGGTCACATCTCTGGTATCCCCACTGAAATTTACAGGATATCGTATATAAGAATTTGAATTTAAATAGACCTTTGTCCCATCAGACAATACAACCGCAAATCTTTCACCAGCAGGGATTGTAACAGAATTGTATCTGACACTGTCCTTTTTTGTTTGTTTGAGTTGCTCATTCTCAGCATAGGATATCTCTCGATGATTCACCGGATTTACACTAAAACCGGGAATTGTGTTGTTTATTGGATTTACAATACGTCCGTCCGACAGCTCTACTTTTATAGAATCCTTACAAAATGCAAGATCTGCAAAAGACTCTTCTCCTCCAATATTTAAAAGACCATACTTGTCATTAAACATAAAAAGACCAACAAACAATATGACAGTAGCAGCAGACAATGAATAAAGAAACCTTCTCCTGACAAGCCTCTCTCTTCTTCTCTTTCTTATGTAGCCCAGAAATACCGACAATGAACTTTCAAGGTGCTCTTTACTCACCCCAACCTCATTGGCAACATGCCACATCTCCTTGTACTGCTCGAAATACCTCTCATTTGAGAGATCCTTTATCCATTCTGCAAAGAGTTCAATATCCGCGGAATTTGCACTTCCGTTTAGGATTCTGGATAAAAGACGGTCTGTTTTCTCATCCTGATGATCATGCATGACTCTTGATATTTATCCTAAGACGATAATATTGAGTCAAACCCCCAAAGTGATTCTATTTTTTTTGAAAAATTTTAAAGATACATCAGAAGAAGCCAGTTGAGCTTCTCCCTAAGTTTTTTGTATGCAATTGTCATCTGATTTTCTACGGTCTTGACCGAAATATCCATGTTTTCAGCGACTTCGGCATAAGATCTTCCCTCAATCTTACATTTTACAAATATCTCACGGCATCTTTCGGGAAGAGATGCAATTGTACGCAATATTTCCCTTCTTGTCTCAGAATCAATTAATCTCATCTCTGCTTGAGGGTTTTGTACTACTCTGGTAAAGTAGAGATCCAATTGTCCAGATTCTTCATACTTAGCCAATGCCTTTCTCTGTCTAAGTCTTGTAACACAATTGTTATATACAGATCTGAAAAGGTAAGACTTAAGAGAGTCTCTTATTTCAAGTTTTCCGTGTATGTCCCAGATATGGCAGAATGTTGACTGAACACACTCTTCTGCTTCGTCACTGTCATTCATAATTCTGCAGGCATATGAGAAAAGCTGGCTATAAAACATGGTGAAAAGTGAAGAGTAGGCATCTTCATTACCCTCAGCAATAGCTTTGAGCAATTCCTTACTGTTCAGATTATCATAGAAGCGCCGTTGTGTCTGCATTAATGTCGTTTTGTATCGAGGAAGCAGGTGATAGTACAATTTTAAAGATAAATAACGACAAACGCAAAAATCGGCAACTAATCAACTTTCTCCAGGTCTGAGCCTCCTGAAAGTTGTGATGAGATGACCGGTGAGCCTTTATAATTCACTCTTGATCCCCCGGAACAATCAACGTCCAAGCTGTCCGATACCGATATTTCAAGAGTACCTCCGCCGGAAATTGATGCACTGCACTTTCTGGCATGCATTTCCAGATGTCTGCTTTTACTTCCGCCAGAAGAGCTAAGAGAAAAATAATCTACCATTCCATTTAGTTCTGATCTGGATCCGCCGGAGAGGTCCACTTCCAGGAATTTTACGTTTGTCAGGCCATATACCCTACTTCCTCCGCTGAGAGAAACCTCAATCTGCTCACCTTTATATCCGTTTATCAGTTCAGCTCTGCTGCCTCCAGACAGCGACAACTCTTTTAAAACCGGTGTGGTGATATGTATCTTGACTTTAGGCTCGCCAAAAAAGCTCACTCCTTCTTTTGGCGAAATCATTAGCGTGTTGTCTACTATCCGGACTTCCAGGTGTTTGAAAACATTCTCGTATGTCTCTATTGACAGACTTTGTACGGAGTCCTGTGTAACTACGAGTTCAAATCCACTGGAGACAGAGATGCTCTCAAAGCTTTCCGGTTGTATATCCTTTGATATATATGCTCCTTCCGGTCTTACAGAAATCATTCCCGGGAATATGCAGGATGACATTACTATTATAATCAACGCTACTGTGAGGTAAAAGATTTTTTTCATTTTAAGTCAGATTTGTGTTCATTATTATTAGACGAATAAGTTGGGCAAATATTACAAATATAGTAATATTTGTGGCACAGATTTTTGTATTAGATTGCATTTCAGGTGATTGCAAAACACTGCCTGTCATGATTATTGCTCTCAAAAACACAACCACATGTATACCTGAGCGATACAAAAATCTGTGCCACATATATCTTTTTTGCAGCCAAAAGTTTCTATTTAATGGCCTCTTAAGCCGCTTTTTTATAATGTGTGGAATACTATCTCAGGGCAATCCATCCTCACTCGCGTTGAAATGCCCTGATCCAGTATTATTCCACTAACTTATATGCGGATTAAGAGGCAAATCGCCGATTCTCATATCTTCCCGACGGTCGTTGAACGATCCTCACATTTTTTATAGTACTACTTCTTCATGAATCTGTTTCTGTAATCAACTGCGTTAATTATTAGGTTAATTATTAATATTGTAGCCAAAACAAATAATGCGATATTTTCAATCACACCATCAAAAATAATGGTGCACACCAATGCTGCCAATAAAAATATGGCCGCTATTATTCTCAACATTCTCATTATTAAAATATTTAAAATATGTGGCACTGATTTTTATATCTGACTAATTATCTAATGTTTATAATATTTTATTGATAAGAACCATAGTATTTAAAAGATTATAAATATAAGTATTTCTGTTATTTAGAAAAATCAGTGCCACATAAAATAAAAAACTTCCTGAAATCTCCGTTGAGGCTGTCGAGTTGGCGGAGGAATGTGGGGACGAGGGAGTAGTAGGTACTCACGGGAATCAGGCGGGCGTTATTTAATTTCCTGAGGTTTTCAGGGATATTTACATGGGTGCCGGTACCTTGTGTTGCGGACATTCCTAAAGTTTGGTTCAGCTCTTTGATCCGGAGTGAGAGGCGGTTGAATACGGAATCTTTCTGGCGGCGGAGGGTGGAGCTGTCTTGCGGGGTCAATGGCAGGGCGGCGTTTGTGTAGAGTTTTGAAAGGGTGTCGCGGACGGCAAGGTAAAGGTTGTTGATGGAGTCTTGTCTGGCCCACATTTTTTGTGCTTTGGCAATCTGTTCGGGACGATTGATAGATTGAAGCCATCGTAATACGCCAGCCCGCTCCACGGCAACGGCAAAGCTCTCGCTATACCGGGAATCCTTTTTGTTATAATACCTCTGATGGGCAAGCTCATGGATTATCATGCCGGCAAGGCGAATGGTGTCCATTCTGAGGTGTGTGTTGAGGATAGGGTCGTTGAAAAAGCCGAGTGTGGAGTATGCCGTTATCGGTGTAATGTAGACATCATAACCTTTGCTCTGCATCTTTCTGGCATATCTGATAGCCATTTTTTTTGAAAAATAGCCTCTGTAAACAGTGCTGCCTGCTATCGGGAAACGCCACTCCTTGGGTTTTGTGGAGAATTCAGGTGCGCAATATATATTCCATCCCAGCTCTTCGGTTTTTATCTCAGTATAGAGTGTATAGCTGTCATTGTCCGGCAAGCCGAGTTCTGTTGCCGCGAAATTGCGTATCTGCCGGACCAGAAGTAACTTCTGTTTTAGTAGAGAGTCCTGAGCGGGGTCATTGAGGATTTTATCAATTGGAATCCTTGATCTCATAAGTCTGAAGTGGCCATTGACGGCTTGCGTGATATAACCGATGCCGGCACAAGTTGAAAGTGTCGTCAGTATGACCAGAAGGGTGACAATAAAAATTACGGCAATTTTCTTTTTCATATAATCAACAAACTGAATTCATAAGCCAACAGACATAGTTAATAAGATTAACTTAGAGAGTCAATAATATCAACTGCGAGAGTTCAAAAATCCTCGGTAGGATTTTTTGAAAAATAGTTAAAAAAAGTATCTATCAGTCAAAATCGTATGAATATAAGAAAATAATCTGACCCGGCATTCATCGGGGCTGACGGTTCATCTTACCTAGAGCATCATTGAATGAGTCTTTGAATAGATTGTATGACCAGGTTGCACCTGATATTGCATCTACTTTGGAGATGTCTTGCTGCTGCATAAGGGACTTGGGGTAGGAGCAAATTCCTTTCCAGTCATTCCTGCACTGTTTGATATATTCTGGATAACCGGCAAAGTGTCTTTCATATTTTTCTGAGAAGTCCTCGTGTTTGAGAGAGTCCCTCACAACAAAGCTGATACTCACAATAAGACCTCTTTCTACAGTGATTTGCGTTATCCCGTAATATGGTTCCTGCGTGTAAAAGGATCTTGAAACGCCTGTGTATACGCCATTTTTATAATGTGGCCCTGCATATAGCAATGTAACCAGCAAAATCGATTCAATCACAATAAATGCTTTCCTGAACATAACTTTCTTCTTTAAAATCCGTGTTGACATATAATAAGACGCACCAGAAGGCAAATACCCTAAAAGTCCTTATATTTGTCTTTATACGAATATTTGAATCTATTAATGTGAATATCCGAAAATGAAACAATATCTGACTCTTCTACAACACATAATGACAAACGGGAACCTTAAGAGTGACCGTACGGGAACCGGAACAAAAAGTGTGTTCGGCTACCAGATGAGGTTTGATCTTGATGAAGGCTTTCCGTTGCTTACGACAAAAAAACTGCATCTGAAATCAATCATTCACGAGTTGTTATGGTTCCTGCAGGGTGATACAAACATCAAGTACCTTCACGACAATGGTGTGAGTATATGGGATGAGTGGGCCGGCCCGGACGGGGAGCTTGGTCCTGTTTACGGGCATCAGTGGCGCTCCTGGCCGGCCCCGGACGGAAAAAGCATCGACCAGATATCACTTCTTATTGAAGGAATAAAAAATAATCCCGATTCACGAAGACATATCGTCTCAGCATGGAATCCCGCTGAGATTGACAAGATGGCTCTGCCTCCGTGTCATGCATTGTTCCAGTTCTATGTTGCAGATGGTAAGTTGAGCTGCCAGCTGTACCAGAGAAGTGCCGATGTGTTTATCGGAGTCCCTTTCAATATTGCATCGTACGCCCTGCTTACAATGATGGTGGCACAAGTGTGCAGGTTGCGGCCGGGGGAGTTCATTCATTCTTTCGGTGACACACACATCTATACAAACCATTTTGAGCAAGTGGAACTGCAGCTTACACGCACCCCCCGGCCGCTCCCAAAAATGGTTATAAATCCAGCAGTTACAGATATATTCGGCTTCAAATACGAAGATTTCACGCTGGAAGGATATGACCCTTATCCCGGAATTAAGGCCCCAATTGCGGTCTGACCATGCTTAAAGAATAGTCAGTAAAACACAGCATATGACTCCTGAAAAACCAAACATATCAATAATCGTAGCATTTGCCGACAACAGGGCAATCGGAAGGGACAACCGTTTGCTTTGGCATATTACTGAAGACTTGCGGTACTTTAAGAGTATTACAGGAGGGCACACTATTATAATGGGCAGAAAAACATGGGAATCAATCGGAAGACCTCTTCCCAACAGAAGAAATATAGTTGTAAGCCGGTCTCTAGCAGAAAGTCAGATTCCCGGAGTAGAATTCTACTCCTCTTTTGAGGGAGCTCTGGCTGCTGCCTCCATTCCCAAAGATCCCGCACAACCAGACAATTCTAAAGAAGAGATTTTCGTCATCGGTGGCGGAGAATTATACCGACAAGCAATTCCTGTCGCCAAAAAAATTTATGCTACATTGGTTCACACAACCATAGAAGATGCAGATACCTTTTTTCCTAAGATTAACCTTTCTGACTGGAATGAGATTCACAGGGAATCATTTCAGCGTGGAGAAAAATTTGAGTACCCGTTTGAATTTGTTGTCGTTGAGCGTAACGGTTAAATAATTCCGTTTTTTAAACAAAAAGCTCTCTTGTCTGTTATTTCTATAAACAAGAGATTTATGAAAAAAATAATATCACTTCTGATTTTTATAACTGTATCGCTCGTTGGAACGGCACAGATCAGTAATAACGGACTATCTAACAATAAAAAATGTATATCCATGAAAGCAATAAACACACTCGAATTTCCACAACTTCCTTATTCAACAGACGCACTAGAACCATTCATCGATCAGCAGACAGTCGAGATTCACTATGGTAAACACCAGAAAGCATATTTTGACAACTTCCTTGCAGCAGTCAAGGGGACAGATGCTGAAAAACTGACAATCCTGGAGGTATTCAAGAACATCAGCAAATATCCTGTAGCAGTAAAAAATAACGGTGGGGGATTTTACAACCATGTAATCTACTGGGAAAGCATTAAGCCGAACACAGGCAAGCCTTCGGCAAAACTTACAGAGTCAATCAACAAGAAGTTCGGCTCACTTGATGAATTAAAGAAGCAGTTTACCGATGCCGGCAAGACTCGTTTTGGAAGCGGATGGGCTTGGTTGAGCGTAGATGAGAAAGGTGAACTATTCGTGTCATCAACAGCAAATCAGGAGAGCCCGTTGATGGATGTTGCAGAGAAACAGGGAACACCAATTCTTGCGATGGATGTCTGGGAACATGCATACTATCTGAAGTATCAAAACAGACGCCCGGACTACATAGAATCATTCTGGCAGATTATCAACTGGGATGTTGTCTCAGGCAAGTACGAGGCACTCGTGAAATAACTAAGTAAAATAAATGGCATATCAATATCTTCGTAAAACTCGATGAAAGATTAAAATCATATAGTTAAGTAATCTAATCTTAGTCAGTTGTTACGAAGTTTTGATTGTCATTATTTTTGTATAAGCTCCTTAATAATATCTTCGGCAGATTCCTCTGTTGTAACCATAGATGCAGCCTGACCGATTTCAAGTTCTCCCTCAGAGAGGTCTCCTTCAAATATTCCTTTTTTTGCACGGCCCTTGCCTAAAAGTTCACGGAGTTCATCTTCTGATGCACCTCTGTTTTCCGCATTTTCCACAGCCTTTGAAAAGCCGTTCTCCACTAGTCTTGTGGGAGCAAGTCTTTTAAGTAACAATTTTGTTTCACCCTCTTTTAAACCTCTGCATCTCTCTTTGAACAGAGGATGTGCCGAACTCTCAGTACACAGGGCAAACCGTGTACCTATCTGCACACCTTCAGCCCCTAACACAAATGCTGCTTCATAACTCTGACGAGAGGCAATTCCTCCGGCGGCTATTAACGGAATATCAATAACCTGCCTCACATTCGGGACTAGACAAAATGTAGTTGTCTCCTCCCTGCCGTTATGCCCCCCTGCTTCAAATCCTTCAGCAACAACTGCGTCCACACCCGCCTCTTGACACTTAACCGCAAATGCAGCACTGGAAACAACATGGGTAACTATTATTCCGTGTTCCTTAAGAAATGAAGTCCATTTCTTCGGAGATCCTGCCGATGTGAATACAATAGGAACCTTCTCTTCTACGATAATTTTCATAATATCCTCTATCTGAGGATAAAGAAGCGGGACGTTCACCCCAAAAGGCTTGTCTGTAGCAGCTTTGCAGCTCTGAATATGATGCCTGAGATTGTCCGGATGCATTGATCCTGCGCCAATAAGACCCAACCCTCCGGCATTGCTCACTGCGGCGGCAAGACGCCAGCCGCTGCACCATACCATTCCTCCCTGAATAATCGGATACTCTATTCCAAAAAGCTCACATACTCTGTTTGTCATCACTTTTATCCTTTACTGAATATGGCAAATATAGGTAAAAGCCAACATTTTTTTATCTTTGTTTAAACTTAAAACTTATTTTATGACAAACTTAAAAAGAGACGGCTTTGGAAGCCGTTTCGGAGTTTTGGTTGCTGTTGCCGGATCTGCCGTTGGTCTAGGAAATCTCTGGCGATTCCCTTATCTCGTAGGGAACAATGGTGGTGCTGCTTTTATTGTTGTATATATCACTATGGCAATTGTGCTATGCCTTCCGATAATGATATCTGAGTTTATAATAGGAAGGCGCACACAATCCAATGCAATAGGAGCTATAAGAAAGATGGCGCCTAAATCTGGATGGCTTTCAATAGGCATTATAAGCGTAGCCACAGCTTTTATGATATCCTGTTTCTATTCTGTTGTAGGCGGATGGACTCTTGAATATATCGTAAAGTCTGTCTCCTCGGGGTTTCTTGTAAATAACAGTAATACTCTGTCAAATGCATTCACCGACTTCACGACATCTCCTGTCAGACCGGCTATTATGATGCTTATATATTTGGCCATAAACGCTTTAATTGTTTCTGCCGGGATAAAAAACGGTATTGAAAAATATGCGAAAATTCTTATGCCAACATTGTTTGTCCTTATTATTATTCTTGCAATCAGATCCCTGACTCTTCCTGGAGCAAATGAGGGTCTTAGATTTTTATTCAATCCGGACTTTTCGAAACTTTCTGCCGGCAGTGTCCTGGCAGCTCTCGGTCAGGCATTTTTCTCCCTAAGTGTAGGTATGGGATGTATAATAACATACGGTTCTTATGTCGATAAAAAAGAGAATCTGATTAACATATCTCTCACAACAGCAATAGCAGACTCAACATTTGCGATACTTGCCGGCCTGGCTATAATACCAGCCGTATTTGCATTTGGAATATCACCGGGAGAGGGGCCCGGGCTTGTTTTCATCACCTTGCCGCAGATTTTTGCACAAATGCCGTTCGGGCAGATAATATCGCTTGCTTTCTTTGTTATTTTACTTGTAGCAGCCGTAACCTCTTCGATATCTCTTTTAGAGGTTGTGGTGGCATATTTTGTAGAAGAGTTGAAGATGAGCCGCAGGATCGCTACACTAATTACATTTGTCGTGATAGGTATCTTTGGCGTTCTGTGTTCGCTCTCTCTCGGAGAACTGAAGGAGTTTACTATTTTCGGTAAAAATATGTTTGATCTCTTTGACTACACTACTTCAAACATAATGCTGCCTGTCGGAGGATTCCTAATTGTTCTCTTTGTGGGATGGAAGGTAAGCCGTGAGGATGTCAGGGATGAACTGTTTAATGGCGGGGCAATTTCTTTAAAAAAAACACTCTTCGGTTGGATTATGATAGGCATAAAATTTCTCGCACCTATTGCAATTACCCTGATTTTACTGAACGGAATAGGGCTTGTTAAACTTTTCTAAGTGTAAAGTTAGCGCTCCAAAAATTTTCGCATATTATTGATTATCAAATATGTGCTAAGCCAAGAAGCGAAACTTGGCGCTCCCCGGGTTTTAAAACATTCAAAACATTGCGTTTATATGTAAATTAGCTATACCAAAACTTAAACTTTACATGAAGAGATACATTTTTAGATCAATCATTTTATTATTGGTTATAGCCAGTATATACTCCTGCAAATCCGAAAAAAGAAATACCGGTCCGGTTATAATTGATGTTGAAGGAGCTATTGGAAATTACACATTCGGCAAACTCAGCGACTATATGAATGAGATCCGTTATATAAGGCTCGAGACCACAGACAGTTCTTTGCTCGGAAATATCAGCGACATATGTTATGAGTGCGGACATTTATACATCTCTGACATAAATGATTGCTGCATGATTTTTGATGAAAACGGAAAGTTCATCCGTTCAATCAAGAGAATAGGCCGAGGTCCTGAAGAGTACAATGAAATAAGAAATATTGCGGTAAACCCCTCTAATGGCAACCTGCTTATACTTACACCTACAGGAGAGATTGTCGAATATAGGATAAGCGGTGAATTTGTCAGGAGGATAGGCTCTCCTGACGGTATAGGTAATCCTTTCTGTTTCATGCCACTCGGAAACGATAATTTTTTTATCAGTACTTTTAAATTTCATCAGGGAGTTTCTCCGGAAAATTGCTATGTCATAATTGACGATAGTCTCAATGTAATCAGAAGCGGATCTGACATGAACGGATATGTGATAAGTAATACCGGAAGCCCGGCACCTGTTATAGCGATAGACCCATATAACATTTACAGATTCGGCAAAGATTTCTATGCATCACAGACAAGCAATGATACCATATTCTGTATAAAAGCTGACAGTTCATACAAAATGACACCGCATATTATATTCAATCTGGGCAAGTACAAGGATGAAAGTGTCAGATCCTTGATACCGGGAAAAGCTTACGAGAAAAAGGTAATAACGAAATATTCAGTAATTTTTGAAACAAATGACTATATCTTTATAAAGTTTGACCTGAGAGCCCTGGCCCCGGAACCGTTTGAAAGAAGCACAGAGATGCAGTTACAGGGAAACGGCCCGATAGACCTGGTAACAACAGTCTGTGGAATCTACGACAAGAAAAGGAAGCAACTCTCTCTTATGAAACAACCGGTTAAATGCAGATCCGGTATGGAGGACGATATAAAGGGCGGCCCTGTGTTCTGGCCTGTATTTTCAACATCAAGAGGTGAACTGATAACATATTATAATGCTGTCAATCTTATATCAATGGCAGAAGAGGAGGGCGCAAATTATCCGGGCCTGACCCAAATCATTGGTAATCTTGGAGAAAACGACAATCCGGTAATAGCCATTGCACGATAATATCAATCACTTTTTTTACAAAATAAAGAAATATCCTGAGAATTAGGGCTGTACGGCATGTATTTTGAGGTGAGTGTTTTTCAGTTCTGCCCCGGGTAACCCTAAACTTTTAAATTCATCCTTGCCATGAAAAAATCTGTTACCTTATTCCAGTGCGCCGTACTATTATTTAGTTCATCATTGTTAATCTCCTGCCACTCCGAAAAGAGGGCGGCGAATAACATTATCGACATCGCCGCCGCTATCAACGATGCCCGTGTTGTCAACCTCAGCGAGATTGCCGAAGAAATTACCTACATCCCATTTGAGACTACCGACAGCTCGCTTGTGACCGAACCACGAGGTGCCAGACAATTGTTCATATACGAGAATGAAACATTCTACACGGGAAATCGTGGTACATTCAAGCTCTTTGATAAAAAAGGGAAATTTCTCCGGTCATTTAACAGGGAAGGAAGAGGCCCCCAGGAGTTTGTTTATGGTATTTTTGACGGCATAGACCCAATCAGCGGTAATCTAAAAGTTGAGATAAGCCACCCGTTGTCTATTATCGAATATTCGGACAAGGGAGATTTTGTAAGCAAGGTACTTGCACCTACCGATAGTGTTTTCCATGGTATGTATTCCAATATTGCAAAAATCGGCGATAACAGATATATTGCAAATTTCTTCGATAGCAAAAAGACCTCGGATTTTTGTGCTTATATCTTTGATTCCTTGTCAAACATCGTTGCAAAAGTTCCTACTCCCAAGTTTGAAATTCCAATTTCTGATATTTCATCTATATCAATAGGTAGTTCTCAATCAACAGATAGTCAAGAAAAAGTACTTATCCTCCATTTTTACATGTTCAAGAATCAGCCCCGTATAAATATCTCTTCTTGCGATTATATTCTCAATATAAACGCGGACAACACAGTTGACACGCTTTATAAGATCAACCTCGGAGAGTATAAAATAACAAATGCAAACAGGGAAAAGGCAAAAGCAAAGGATGCAAAGTTTATTAGAGTGTCTGACTTGATGTTAGAGACAGAAAATCAAGTCATATTTAAAAGTGTGGATTTACGTGGTCTTAACAATGACCCAATGGTCACAAGTGAAACCAAGTCTATGTATAAATCCTCAATGACTATGTTTGACAAAAACAGCGGCAAGGTTACCATCATGCATATGCCAGAGAACAACAGCCAGGGATTTAAGGAAGATCTTCAAGGAGGTCCGGCTTTCTTGCCTAAATCTGTATCAAATGATGGTAAGATACTGATTGGGTACGCCAGTGCAATGGATTTGAAAATGTATGTTGAGGAGCATGAATGTTCCGACGAGCTTGAGAAGTTGGGTGCAAAACTCGATGAGAACGACAATCTTGTAGCTATCCTTGTAAAATTAAAAGAGAATTAATAACCATTGCCATGAAAAGCCCGATAATTTTTATTATCAAGCACATAGCGTACCTGATAATAGCAATAATGCTCATTTCTTGCAGCTCGGCCAAAGAAAATGAAAACAAGGTAATCGACATTGCAGGAGCCCTTCCCGATGCCCGTGTCGCAAACCTAAGCGAGATTGCAGAAGATATAACATACATTCCGCTTCTGACAACCGAAAACGGTGTCGTGGGCGAGATGAACGGAGTATCCAAGCCTATGCTCTTTGAAAAAGAGATTTTCATTCTATTTGACAACAATAAGGTTTTCAAGCTCTTCGACAAAGACGGCAACTTTAAAAAGACAATTGATCACAACGGCAGAGGACCGCAGGAGTACGCCTTTCCATTCAAGGCAGGATACAACTGCAACACAGGAAGGCTATTTGTTTCCGATGCCATGGGAGATGTATGTGAATATACTATTGATGGTGATTTCGTATACAGGGTAAAAGTCCCTGCAGAGACAGAAAATCGCAGAATAGGTAGTGCAACATTCATGTCCGATGGGAATTACATTTGTTCGATTGGTATAATGGAAGAGCTTGACGGCACATCTCCGGCTGATAAAAGCGTACTCGCCTATATATATGATAAAGGCTCAAAAACTATAGGAAAAATTCTGAACAGAGACACAACATCAACTAGCGGTAAGATAAGAAGGCAAAGTATGACGATTAATGGTAAAGTTCAGGAAGTAATAATGGTAAGCGCTAAGATGATGAATACATATCCGTTTCACGATAAAACCCGGGCTACTGTCACCGATGAGAATGTGATTTACAACCTTAACGAACAGTATCAACTAGACAGCCTCTATATTTTCAATCTCGGGGAATATGCTCCCACTCCCGAGACACAGTCGCAAATGCTCAATTTTGACATAGATGTAATAACCAACATCATGACAGGCCTTGAGAGTGACAATCAGATCTTTCTCTGGTTGAACCTCAGAGGTTTGTACAAAAAGTACATATCCCCTGTAACGACTGGGGCAGGAACAGTGGCAACGACTTTGGTCTACGGATATTTCGACAAGAAAAAGGGAGAGACTATAATAATGAAAGAGCCTTCAGAGGGCATGATGGGTTTCAAGGATGATCTCAAGGGCGGCCCTCCTTTCTGGCCAAAATCAATAACAAGTGACGGAAAATATATGGTGGGATATATCGATGCGATAAAATTCATAACTTACGCTGAGGATAATGATTGTCCCGAAAATATCAAGAAGATGGCCGGAAACATTAATGAAAACGACAATCCGATAGCTATCCTGGTTAAACTCAAATAGTAAATTCAGATGGTAAGAATTGCCTTTTTAACACTTTTGACAATAATTTCCGTAAACGGATTTTCTCAGGAACAAAATCTCCTGCCAAATGAGCACCGTTTGAGGATGACTCTCGACGAAGCAATCTCTACGGCAAGGGAGCAGTCTCCTGCAGCCATGATTGCAAAATATAACTATCTTGCAGGATACTGGCGGTACCGGACATATAAGGCAAAATTCCTGCCATCACTCAATCTCAATGCATCATTGGGAAACTACAGCCGTTACCTTGCAAAACTGCAGGATGCAGAGACCGGAAAGTTCAATTATGTTGAAAACAACAATATGAGCAACAGCCTCTCTCTCTCTGTAGATCAAAACATCGGGCTTACAGGTGGAACGCTCTCCCTGACCTCTTCGCTCAACAGGCTGGACCAATTTGCACCTTATGATAATTTAACATACAACTCAACTCCTGTCAGCCTCGTCTATTCACAACCGATAAACGGATACAACTCCTTCAGGTGGGAAAAGATGATAGAACCTAAGGAGTATGATAGGATTCAAAAAGTATATCTTGAAAGTATGGAGAGTATAAATATTGAGGCCGCAGACCGGTTTTTCTCAGTCCTCTCTGCTCAGAAAAATCTTGAAATGGCAGAAAAGAACTATGCCGCGACTCAGTTATCGGTCAGCATTGCCGAAAAGAGGTATGAAATCGGATCTATCACAAACAACGAGTTGTTGCAGCTAAAGATGAGCCTTTATAATGCGCAACTCGAAATCAACGACGGCAAGATGAATTTCGAATCCGAGATGCTCAAATTAAGGAGTTATCTGGGATATAACGAAAGTGTCATAATTGAGCTTATTATGCCCGAAATGGGACCTGAGATACAGCTCGACTATTCCGATGTACTGGATCGTGCTCTAAAGAATTCATCTGAAAACCTCAGCAATGAACTTGACATGCTTGCGGCCAGGCAAGAGGTGGCTGAGGCCAAATCCAATGCAGGATTGAATGCCAAACTCTTTGCACAGTTCGGAGTAAATCAAAAGGGAGAGAAACTGGCAGATACATACAGAAACCCGATGGATCAGGAAATCGTAGGGTTAAGCCTCTCTCTGCCAATACTTGACTGGGGCCTTGGACGAGGAAAGATCAAACTTGCCAAATCAAGAGAAGAGATAGCAAAAACCCAGATAGAACAGACTGAATCGGAATACCGCCAGGAGATATTAATCAAAGTTATGCAGTTCAACAACCAGAAAATGCAATGCAGCATCTCCGCACGCAATGATTCAATAGCAAAACTCAGGTATGACATTACCATGGAGCGTTTCAAGAACGGATCGATTTCAGTGACCGAACTCAATACGGCTCAAACAGAGAAAGACAACGCTGTAAAAAGGTATATCTCAGACCTTAACAACTATTGGAAATACTTCTACTCAATACGTAAAATATCTCTCTATGACTACCTCGATAAAAAAGAGATAGTCACAGATTTTAACCTTCTAACAGAAAACTAAACCACTATGAACAAAAAAGCAATATTTCTCCTGTCAATGCTAATGATTGCAGCCTGCTCCGGCAACAAGACAAAGGAAGAGGAGTCTGTAACGGATAAGGCCGACTATGTATCAGAAAAAAACATGGTGGACACAATGGTCCTGAAGAGGGTTAATTTCAACAAGCAGATAATCAGCAATGGAAAGCTAAAAGCGGTTACTAAGAGTGATCTGAAATTTCTCAACTCCGGTACAATATCAGAAATTCTTGTAAAGAATGGTGAAAGCATTAAGGTCGGAACAGCCATTGCCCGCCTCGACCAAAAGGATGCGAAATATAAGCTTGAACAGGCCAAACTGTCCATGTCGAAGGCCGAACTTGAGTTTTATGACCAACTGATAGGTTACGGGTATTCTAAGGACACCTCCTCTGTTCCTCCTGATTTGCTTAAAACCATCAAGATCCGGTCAGGATATACTTCTGCCAAGGGTGATCTAAGACAAGCCGAAGAGGCCCTTAGAAACACAACACTATACGCCCCGTTTTCAGGCAAGGTTGCAAATCTTACCGCAAAACCTCACGAAGCCTTTTCAGATATTGTATGTACCCTTATTGATGATACAAGGTTTGAAGTGGAATTCGGACTGCTTGAGTCGGAAGTTCCCTTTGTCAAAGTCGGAAGCAGCATAAAAGTCTGTACATACTCTGACCCTGAAAAGTTTTACTCCGGCTCTGTCACCCAGATAAATCCTCTTGTAAATGACAAAGGCCAGATAAAAGTCCTGGCAATGGTAACAAACAGCTCAGGCAAACTTATAGAGGGGATGAACACAAAGGTAATTGTTGAGGATCTTATAAGGGGAAAACTTGTGGTACCAAAGAGTGCCGTTGTGATGAGGGATGACTTTGACGTCCTCTTCAGGCTGGATAAAAAAACGAACAAAGCCATGTGGACATATGTGACAATAGAGATGTCCAACACAGAATCACATGCTGTTATAGCAAATGTTGACAAAAATGCGGAACTTAACGAGGGTGATATAATTATCACATCCGGAAATCTCAACCTGGCAGATGGTTCAAATGTGGAAATAAAGAGAAAAAAGAGGTAGGTTATGATTGGCAAACTCATTGAGCGTCCCATAGCAGTTACAATGTCGATTATAGCTGTTGTCGTACTGGGTCTGGTTGCCATATCCATGCTTCCCGTATCACTGATGCCTAACGTTGAGATTCCGCAGGTAACAGTTCAGATAAGTGCACCCGGATACTCTGCGCGTGAAGTTGACAAGACTATTGTCAAGTCGCTCAGCTTACAACTTATGCAGACACAGCATCTCAAGGAGCTGAGATGTGAGTCTAAAGATAACGGGGCAGATATTTTTATGGAGTTCGACCATGGCACTGATATTGACTTTACATTTATCGAAGTAAATGAAAAGGTTGACAAGGCCATATCATCCATGCCGAATGATATTGAGCGTCCAAAGGTTATCAAGGCAAATGCAACAGATATTCCCGCCTTCTTTATCAACATGACTGCCAAAGAGGATTATTCTGAGAAATTTCTTGAATTAAGCAGGTTTGCCTCTGAAGTTATATCCAAAAGGTTGGAACAGGTTCCGGAAATTGCACTTGTAGATATCAGCGGACTTTCTTTGCCTGAAATCATTATTACTCCCAAAAGCGAGAAAATGCGTGCTCTCGGAATTACGGAGAAACGGTTGAAGAACGCTATCTCAAACAGCAATCTTAAATTGGGGAATCTCTCTATAAAAGACGGGCACTACAGATGGGACATCCGTTTTATTTCTGAAATACGTACACGTGAGGAGATTGAGAACATAGTACTCAACATAGACGGCAGGATCTATAAATTCAAGGACCTTGCAACAGTCACCGAACAGGCAAAAGAGGAGAGAGGGCTAGTAAGAAGCGACGGTAAAAGAACCATTTCTCTCGCAATAATAAAACAGTCAGATGCCAAAATGGATGACCTGAAAAAGGCGGTTAATAAATCATTGGCCGAGTTTGAGAAGGAGTATCCGGGTGTAGAGTTTAAGGTTACAAGAGATCAAACAGAACTTCTGACATATTCAATCGGGAATCTCAAGAACAACCTTATCATTGGTGCAATACTAGCCTGTATCGTGCTCTTTCTTTTCATGAGGGATTTCCGCTCTCCCTGGCTTGTTACCATTACGATACCCCTTTCATTAATAGTGGCCTTACTCTTCTTTTTCCTGGTCGGAATCTCAATCAATATCATATCTCTTTCCGGCTTGATTCTCGGTATTGGAATGATGGTTGACAACTCCATTGTAGTTATTGACAATATAACGCAACTGCGGGAAAGAGGTTTCACACTCAAGGAATCTGTTGTAAAGGGTGTCAATGAAGTTTTCTCTGCTATGTTGAGTTCTGTCTTGACAACCTGTTCTGTATTCATCCCGTTGGTCTTTCTGAGTGGTATAGCCGGAGCCCTTTTTTACGACCAGGCTCTCGGAGTTTCAATAGGATTACTCTCCTCTCTCATAGTGGCTGTTCTTGTAATACCTGTATATTACTACCAGTTATATAAGAAAAAAGGAGAGTCCAAAGAGAATAAGATCTTAGGGAAACTGCGCCTGATAGACATTGTGGCTCTCTACGAAAAGGGACTTAAGTGGACATTCCGTCATCAAAGACTTGCCTGGGTTTTATTTCTCTCAACAATACCCGGTGCATATTTTATTTTCAATATTATAGACAAGTCCAAGCTTCCTCCTGTCACTCATGATGATATAATGGTCTCGATAGACTGGAATATTCCAATAACAACCGAGGAGAGTGACAGAAGAACACTCGAAGTCCTGAAGGTTGCAGGAAATAATGTTGTTCAGAGCAGCTCTTTTGTTGGAAACCAGCAATTTCTACTTTCACACACACCGGATCTGGGACAGTCCGAGGTATTACTTTACCTGAAGGCTGATAAACCATCAAGCCTGCCTGATTTGGAGAAACGGGTTACAGATTTTCTCAAGGAGAAATACCCGGATGCAGCATATCGCTTGTCACAGACAGATAATATCTTTAACCTGGTCTTTTCAGATAAGGATTACAATCTTACAGCAAGGATTATGGCTAAGGAGGGAGGCGCTCCCGACCCGGATAAGCTGAATAATTTCCTGTCAAAAATATCCGACACACTGCCCTCTCTATACATGGAGCCTGTACTTTGGCAGGAACAGATAATGTTTGTGACAGATCCGGAGATGTTGTCATTATATAAGATAACATACAGCGATGTATACGACGCCCTGAAGACAGCAACAATGGAAAATACTGTTTTCGCGATAAATGAGGGCAGCTATTCTGTACCGGTGACCGTTGGAGAGGCTTCAGACCCTACTTCAGATTTACTCTTGACAACAGTCATCAATGAGGACGGCACTGAGATTCCCCTCTCGGTTGTTATGCACGAAACACGCATAAAAGACCTCAAGAGCATTACCTCCGGAACTTTGGGTGACTACTACCCGCTGAATCTCACCATACCGGACAAGGATGTCAAAGAATCCATGAGTACAATAAAAAGTATTGCAAACAGAGATAAAGATTTCGATGTAACATTCTCCGGCAGCTATTTCTCAAACAGGGAGATGATAGGGGAACTTGCCATAATTCTCACCGTTGCTCTTCTTTTACTCTTCTTTATACTGGCTGCTCAATTCGAGTCTCTTATACAACCACTCTTAATACTATCCGAAATTGTAGTGGATGTATTTGCAGCCATGTTGCTGCTATGGATATGCGGCTCAGGGATAAACCTTATGTCCATGATCGGGCTGGTTGTAATGTCCGGCATAATCATCAATGACTCTATACTTAAGGTCGACACAATAAACCGTTTAAGAAAGGAGGGCTACTCCCTTCTGAGGGCAATTATGACCGGAGGCTCAAGAAGATTGAAACCAATTATTATGACAAGTTTGACAACCATTCTTGCAATTGCACCATTTCTTGTCCGCGGTGATATCGGATCAGACCTTCAATACCCACTCTCCCTTGCGCTTATTGGAGGAATGGTTATGGGAACTATTGTCAGTGTCTTCTTCATACCTGTTTTCTATTACAACATTTATAACAAGCGTAAAGGATGAAACTCTCCTCATTCTCTGTGATACTTGTATTTGTTGTTCTTGTGATAGTCGGAGCAGGGATAACCCCTTTGCTGAGCATCCAGTACACTCCCACTTACGAGCAAAAGAATATATCAATCAGCTACAATTGGCCGGGAGCCTCAGCCCGCGTGATTGAATCTGAAGTTACTTCAAAGTTGGAGGGGGTAATATCTGCCATATCCGGTATCAAACAGGTGAGCTCAGTTTCCGGCAAGGAGATAGGAAGGATCTCAATAACACTGAAACCAAAGACAAGCATAAATGCTGTCCGTTTTGAAATAGCATCACAGATAAGGAGAATTTATCCGAAGCTTCCCGAAGGTGTAAGTTATCCGCTGTTTTCTGCCTCATATAGCGGAGAAAACACAAGTTCAGTTTTATTATACACTATTAATGCAGGAATTCCCACCAATCAGATTGAAGAGTACGCAAAGGAACACATTGTAAAACAATTGTCACTTATTGACGGAATTGCCGAAATAAACCTTTCCGGGGCCACTCCTTATTTCATAGAGGTTTCGTTTAATCCTGACTATTTGAGAAAAATAGGAGTCTCACCCGAAGACATAGCAAGTGCCATTAGCTCATACGCCGGCTCAGACGATGTCGTAGGCAGCATAGAGAGCAAGGCTATATTGCTTACAACCTCTTCAAAAGGGAGTAAATTCGGACAAATACCCGTTAAGAATGTTGACGGACGCATTATAAGGCTTGATGACATTACCCACATGGTTTACAAGGAGAAAGAGCCTACCTACTACAATCGTATAAACGGATTAAATACAATAAACCTCTCAATTGTACCCGAAAAAGGGGTGAACACCATAGATATCTGCAATAGAGTCAAGAATAAAATGAAAGAGTTTGAAAGCGAGTTTCCCGACAAGTTTTCTGCAACCCTCTCCTATGATGTTTCGAAGGATCTCAAAACGGAGCTGAACAAGATATTAAGAAGGACAATCCTCTCTTTCCTTTTTCTGCTGGCATTCGTATTTCTGGCAACACGGAGCCTGCGCTATCTCTCCATCATCATTATCACACTCATAGCAAACATTTTCATTGCATTTATATTTTACTATCTGTTCAAGCTTCAGATACATATCTACTCGTTAGCCGGAATAACGGTTTCTCTGGGAATGATTATAGACTCCAGCATTATTATGATCTCCCATTACGGCTATTTCCGGGACAGAAAGGCGTTTCTGGCAATTCTGGGAGCATTGTTTACCACAATAGGTGCGCTGACTGTCATCTTCTTCCTGCCGGAGAAAGAGAGAGTCAACTTAGTGGAATTCTCGGCAGTAATAATAATAAACCTTACAGTCTCCCTGATCATATCACTATTGCTTGTACCTGCTCTTGTAGACAAGCTTCCTGTCGGCGGTGTCAGGTCATCACAGAGTATATCTTCACTAAGAAAGACTATAAGGCTGAACAACTTTTACAAGCGGTATATTTCTTTCGGCAGGGGTCACCGGTGGATCTTCATCCTGCTGCTGATTTTCGGGTTTGGCCTTCCTTTACACTATCTTCCTTCAAAGATTGAAAAGGAGGGGAGTTTTTGGGATAAAGCATACAATAAGACAATCGGCAGCTCTTTTTATCAAAATGATATAAAAAATATTGCTGAGAAAATCTTCGGAGGAACCCTCCGGCTTTTCTCGCAAAACGTCAAGACATACGGCTACGGAAGGGAACCTGCAAAAAAGGCCATATATATACAAGCCGGCCTGCCGGACGGATGTACAACCAAACAGTTGAATGACATTGTAATGAATATGGAAAATTTCCTTACAAAGTTTCCTCAGATAAAAATGTTCAACACTACTATTAGTTCATATAAAAATGCCTCAATAGAGGTCACTTTCAAGAAAGAGTATGAGAATAGTGAGTTTCCTCTGTTTCTAAAACAAGAGGTGATTGCAAAGGCAATTGATTTTGGCGGAGCTACATGGGCAGTGTACGGGATAGACGAAAACGGATTCAATAACGATGTGAGTTCAGGGTCATTTGGCTCTAACAACATTGTAATAACCGGATATAATTACGATCAACTGTATTCATATTGTCTCGATGCAATCAAGAGCTTGTCTGATAATCAAAGAGTCAGCAAACCAATAATAAGCGGCAATATGCGTTATGGTGAGCAAATCGCCAGAAATGAGTATTTTATAGATTATAACTACAGCACTATGGCTCTTCTCGGGATGACTCCCGCCGATGTATATAGTGCTCTGCAAGAACAACTTTTCAATCAAAATGCCGCATCGTTGGATGTGGGTGAAGAAAAGGTTCCGGTAAAAGTGGTATCCTCGAACCTGAATATATTTGATGTATGGAATCTCTATAATGAGCACCTTTCAATAGAAAATGAGCAGGATGTGAAATTCTCTGAGATAGGCGAGATTGAGATGAGAAAGAGCGGGAATGACATTTTCAAGGAGAATCAGCAATATAGGCTGATTGTCGCATATGATTTCATCGGATCGTATGAGCTTGCTTCAAGAGTAAAGAAAAGGGAGATTAAGAGATTGAACGAAGAGGTGTTGCCAATAGGATATAAAGCAGAAACAGAGGATTATAGATGGGATTTTTCAAAAAGTAAGCTATTCTTGCTTCTGTTTTTAGTTATTGCAATAATATATTTCATCTGCTCCATGCTCTTTGAGTCTCTGTTGCAACCACTCCTGATAATACTGATGATTCCGCTCTCTTTGATAGGACTCTTCCTTACATTCTATTTTACAGGATATACATTCGACCAGGGAGGCTTTGCCGCCATGATTATGCTTTGCGGAATATCTGTCAATGCCGGCATATACATTATAAACCAGTACAATATATTAAAAAGGCCCACAGGATCAGCATTTGTTAACGCACGCAATCCTTTGGACCTTTATATAAAAGCCTATAATTATAAGATCATCCCAATACTGTTGACAATTATCTCTACCGTTCTCGGTCTGTTGCCATTCCTTTTCGACGGAAAAGACGAGCAGTTCTGGTTTTCGTTTGCCGTAGGTACTATGGGTGGATTGATCTTCTCTATTATCGGCATAGTTTTCTTCCTGCCTGTATGGAGAAAAATATGATTAAACTACTTCTTACATTTGTCAATATAGCTAATCATTTTTTTGGCCTGTGCCCCTGTAAAGCTGATCATCTTTGAATACTCCTCATATTTGTGTGGAATAAACTCAAATAGTTGAAATGCAGCAAACTGGTTGTCGGCAGAGAATATAAAATCTACTCTTGCGCTACCTGTTGAAGCGAATTTTATTACCCTTGACTCATCATGTTCTTTTCCCTCCAACATTGCTTGTAGGAATGGAAGATCCTCTTTGTCAAGATAGAAGGACTCGTTTTTCACAAAGCTGCCAGAAGGCTTGTATACATTGGCCTTCGATTTTAGAAAAAACAGCAGTACGGCAATAATAAGCAAAATGCTTGCTATTCCGAACCAAGAGAGGATTAGTGAGACAATTCCTGCAACAGCTATGATAGCTGTAATAATAAGACTTTTTATGTCGAAAACTTTGGCAATTTCCGGATGTGATATATTTGTGTTCATAAATGTTTTTATTGAATTATTCTTGTATAAATGCATGTAGTACCTCTGCCCTGTTACAACTGGGTAGCTGACGCGAAATTCAATAAAAACTATATGATTATCCTTCTCAGACCATAAACGAAGAAGGTACAAGCCGGAGTATGTATCGAATTGATTAGTTCAAGAAACTGTTGTTCTAACTTGTTGTTGAACTTCCCGATCTGTCGCTCTCTGAAGAGTGAGTAAGCAAGAACCTTCTGGTGAAAGTTTGCGGTGCATGGATTTGTTGCGAAACCTCCGGGCGAAGCTACTACCGGGGCAGTTGTCTCTGACAAGACCTGTCGCACACCTGACTGACCGATAATTGGTGAGTATGTACAAATGTTTTCCTGGACAGGGCTTACAGGTTGGACACTCAAGACACTTTTCCTCTCAAGAGTCATCATTGTGAGTAAAAGTATCAGGCACAGTAACCCAAATACACTTAAATAATCTCTTATTGCCCTTAACATTTTATTTACTACGACCCTTTATCTCAAAAAATATTCCGAGAACTAAAAGTAATATAAGAAAGCCGGATGCCATACTTGAATATTTTGCCCCTTTGACTATCGATTCCGGCATATAGCTGAACTCAATCTCATGTTCTCCGGCAGGCAATCTCAGAGCTCTAAGGATATAGTTTGCCCGTAATATCTCAACTGGTTTACCATCTATCTTGGCACTCCATCCTGCAGGATAATATACCTCGCTGAACAGGGCAACCCCCTCTTTTGATGATCTGCTTTTGTAAGTAAGCCTGTTCGGGGAATAAGAGGTAAGGGTTATCTCATTTCCAAGATCACTCTGTTCTGCCATCTCTGCAGCAGGCGACTCCTCCGCTTTAGTGAATACAACCCCTGACAGTTGATCCTTGAAATTTTCATCGACCACGGCAACTCTCTTTAGATCAACCTGACCAAGCAGAGATATCTCACTATCGGCACCTTTTGCCCAGATCAGTGTGTCAACAAACCATGCATTTCCCATTGCACCACTGTTCCGCAGAGGAGGATTCCCTCCATTTACAACAATATAACGGGTGTTAAGCATATTGATTACCATATAGTTGCCAAGTCTTGACTCGGCTTCGGCTATCGTTGTTGAGCCCTTTATATCTGTCCCTATTCTCTGAATTTCCGGTATTATGTAATAATCAATGAGATCCTGATACCTCTGCAATTTTGCAGGGCTGTATCCTCCGATTGTCTTATGATGATAACTTACATGTGAATCGTTGAACGTATTTACACTCA
Source organism: Rikenellaceae bacterium (assembly GCA_034928745.1). GTDB lineage: Bacteria > Bacteroidota > Bacteroidia > Bacteroidales > UBA932 > Bact-08. The sequence goes on along the minus strand of JAYFOS010000002.1, from coordinate 193,933 downwards.
AATCCAAAACCCTGTAATCAGGATCCTTATCTTGAAGAATCAGCTCATCAACCGGTCTCTTTGCATATTGATCCTTGAACTCGGTATTTGAAACAAAGTGTGAGTCATTCAGGTAGCGTTTATCAACCGCCCAGAGATCCACAATCACTAAAAGGCCGAGTATAACATACAAATATGATCTCTTTAGTTTGTTGATAATTGTTAGCCACAATGCTCCGGCGGCCAGTACTATAAAGGCAAAGGATCTGAACGCATCGGCACTTAGAAGTGACATCCTGTCCTGAATAAGAGAACTTCTCAGTTGTTCAGGAAGTTGCCCGTCCGATGCAGAAACGAAATCGCCTGCAAGCGAAGGCATCAAAGCAACCAATAAAGAGAATCCTGCTGTTATTACTAATGAAACAACCATACCCTGCTTCACCTTCTTCTGATCGTACTCTCCTTTCAACAGTCTGTCAACTGTCACAAACGCAAGAAGGGGAACAAGAACCTGCAATATCACAAGTATCATTGAGACCGTGCGGAATTTGTTATAAAGAGGGGCATACTTGAAGAAAAGCTCTGTGAAGAACAGAAAATGGGAGCCCCACGAGAGAAGGACGGCAACAAGAGATACCCCGGCAATCCACCACTTCATGGATCCCGGAACAAGCATAAGTCCCAATATGAAGAGGAAAACCGATATGGCACCGATATACATAGGACCTGCTGTAAACGGCTGGGGTCCCCAATAGAGAGGCATCTGCTTTATCACATTGTCTGCATCCTGATAACCGGCACTCTTGAACACCTTATATGTCTCGGATTTCTTTGACAACTCTCCTGCAGAAGAACCTCCGTTGTAATTGGGAATCATAAGGTTTGGCAACTCCTGCGGACTATAGGACCATTGTGTTGCATAGGCTATGTCCAGACCTCCGTTTTTCTCCCCTTGTTTGTTTGAAGTAAGCTCCGACCCTCCACGCATAGTGTACTTTGAATACTCATAAGTCGGCCAGAGATGGTTGATGTTTGTTGCAATACCCAGCAAACCAGCAACAAGAAGAAAGCAGGATGTCTTGAAGAACTTCATAAAGCTCTTCTCTTTAATCGAATTGTAAAACAGGGCTATACCATAACCTATAATAATGATTGCAAGATAATAGGTTATCTGGGGATGGTTCGCCTTTATCTGGAAACTCAGGGCAAAGGCAAAAAGCAGTGAACCCAGAATAGGTTTTCTCCTGTAGGCATATGCAACAGCAGCAATAACCCAAGGCATAAAGGCAATGGCAACCATTTTTGAATTGTGCCCCACCTGTATTATCTGAGGATTATATGCACAAAGCGTTACAGCAATTGCTCCTATGAAAGACAACCAGATATTCACTCCGAATGCAAGGAACATTAGAAACGCACCCACCATACTTATCAATAGATAGCTTGGCGGCCTGATCCCTACAAAAAGCATTTTGTAGATATAATCTGTAAAGTCACCTTCGTAAACCACAGATATTGAGGTGGCCGGCATTCCGGAAAACATTGAGTTAGTCCAAAGTGCAGGATCTTTATCAGGGTTCGCCTCGTTGTATTGAATTATCTCATTTGCCATACCTCTCCATGAAGCGATGTCTGACTGGTTAACAACCTTTCCGCTGAAGACTTGCGGAGTGAAAAAATATGCCAACACCACGAATGATGCAACAGCTATCAGATAAGGTATGTACTGTTTAAAATTCTTCATCTTTTCAATTTTATATTATCTCATCAAGTAAAGCGGACATTCTCCTGCAAAGCCCCTCTCTTGAGTAGTTTTCAATTTTACCCGAAGGTATATATATTTCTCCTTTCTTGTACAACTCATACTGTTTCTCAATCCAAGACTTAGCTCCTGAATAGTCGGCATAATCAAACATAGCTCCGGCTTCACACTCCCTCAATGCTACATCCATATCTCCTCCGATAGGGCCAAAACTCAAAATCGGACGTCTTGCTGCCAGATACTCAAAGAACTTTCCGGTAAGGATACCCTTGGCTTCCGGCTCCTGCCCTCCTGCCAACAATAACACCCGAGCCCTTTGTTGCCATTTCACCACCTCATTATGAGGCATATAGTCCATATTGACCAAATTATTGTCAAGTGTGTTTGCAGATATCTCATGCCAGACAGAACTGTCTGTGTGACCGATGATTCTTATTGCCAGATCCTCCCTGAATCCCGGAATATCCCGGACCATTTCACCGAGAATTCTCCATAATACAGATGGGTTCCTGTCTTTTACGAAAAGGCCTGTATAAGTTAGCGTGAACTTATCCTCGACCTTTTCCTGAAGAGAGTCAAAATCGGAGGCATCATAACCATTTGTAATAACCTCTATCCTTCGAGGTCCAAGTTCAAGGAACTCCTCCTTCATAAGATTGGTGACAACAACAACTGCATCTGCACTCCTGACAACATTTTTCTCCATACGTTTATGCAGAAGGGTTGTCATAAAGGTGTTATTCATGTATTTGAAAGTATACATTTTTGTCCATGGATCCCTGAAGTCGGCAATCCATCGGATGTTCCTTCTCTTTGCCACAGCTTTGGCAATCATATGCATGGAGTGCGGAGGACCGGTACTTATAATCGCATCTATCGGATTCTCAGCAAGGTATCTATTGAGAAATCTTATCGATGGCCTTATCCAGAAACACTTAGGGTCAGGGATGAATACATTGCTTCGAATAAAGAGAGATAATTTCTCGGTAATTTTTCCCTTTCCTTTCTTTGCCCCTTCTGCAATGAAGCCCGGCTTGATGCTCTCCCCTCTTTTACCTGTCAGTATCTTATAAAAGTTATAAGGTTCCAGTATCTTTTTCCTGATTATCGTAATCCCTAAAGGAATCTCTGATAGCAACCCGGGGTCTTGTGCCATATATTCTGGATTCTCCGGAGTATAGACAATCGGCTCATACCCGTATTTTCTGAAATATTTTACAAATTTCAGCCATCTCTGAACACCGGAACCTCCTGCAGGAGGCCAGTAATACGAAATTATCAGGATTTTTTTCAAAGTAGGTTATTTTGCGATAAAAATATTGTAAAGAGCGTTAATCACGTCTCTCTGGATAACAGTAAAGCCATTTTTGTACACCGGAGGACAACCGTTTGTAATCATGACTATTCCGAATCTCTTTTCAGGATTGAAGAACATCGCGCTGTAAACTCCGTAGGCAGACCCTGTGTGACCGGTCATTACCTCTCCTTCTATAAGATTGGTTGCCTTCTCAAGAGCCATGCCATAACCTATATTCTCATTTACCTTAACAATAGGAGTCTGCATCATTTTAGAGCACATCTCGGATATAACCCTTGTCTTTCCGGATTTGCCGTAATTCATGTGCATGATCATGTAGCGGGCAAGATCGCGGGCTGATATCTTTATGCCGCCTGTGGGCGAGAACAACGGAGTGCTGTATCCCATTACATAACCGTTTTCTATATCCTCCGCCCTGCTTCTGTATGCTGCCGGTTGCGGTCCCCATACACCATTGTCGTCATTTCCGTACAGAGTTACAAATCTGGATGCATCAAGAGAGTCTACATTATATCCTGCATACAGTCCCAAAGGTTTGATGACATTGTCTCTGACATAATTGTCAAATCTCACACCTGAGACCTTCTCCACAATAGTGCCTATAATGTTATAACCCAAGTTGCAATATTCGTACTGAGTACCCGGAGCATAATCATGATAAGCCTTTACATAGTTTTCTCCCTTATCCGGATTTACAACGTCAAGTGTGAAATATCCGGCCGCATCCTGGAGGCTTGATGTATGTGACAACAGCATCTTGACTGTGATGGTAATATCAGGAAACTTGGGATTACGAACCCTGAAACCAATCAAATCACTCACATCCTGGTCCGGATTTACCAAACCCTTGTCAACAAGAGTCATTAATGCGGTGGTTGTAAAAGATTTAGAAATGGATGCAATCCTGAAAATATCGCTTTCCTTGAGGTCAATATTGTTTTCAATACTCTTTTTCCCGAAAGATTGCGTGTATATGATTTTTCCATTTTTTACAACAGCAACCGCAAGGCCGACCGTATTGTTATCTTTCATTATCTGCTGTAACTGAGCAGCAGCCATGCTCTCCTTTTTCTCCTTACCGAAAGCAGCGGAGGAGATTGTCAGAGCGATCAGAAGTGACGGAATAATTTTCATTTTATGATTTTTTTGAGGGAAATTATACAAAGATAATATCTATTTTTGTAAGGATGAACGAGGATAAAAAAATAGTAGAGACCCCATTAATGAAGCAATATTTCTCCGTGAAATCCAAATATCCGGAGGCTATTCTTCTTTTCAGAGTCGGGGACTTTTATGAGACATTCGGTGACGATGCGGTAATAGCATCTAAAATACTAGGGATAGTGCTCACCAAGAGAGCAAACGGTTCGGCACAACATGTTGAACTGGCAGGTTTTCCATATCATGCAATAGATACATACCTTCCAAAGTTGGTCAGAGCAGGACATAAAGTTGCAATATGCGACCAGCTGGAAGACCCTAAGCTGACGAAAAAGATTGTAAAAAGAGGAATTACAGAGTTGGTTACACCCGGAGTCGCTTACAATGATCAACTGCTCTCTCACAAGGAAAATAACTACCTTGCAGCAGTATACTTCGAGAACGATAAGGCCGGTGTTGCTTTTCTCGACATCTCGACCGGCAGTTATAAAGTTGCCTCAGGCCCACTCCAATACATAGAGCTGCTTCTTGCAAGCCTCGCTCCGAAGGAGATCCTCATGCAGAAAAGCTATCAACGCGGATTCGAAGAACGTTTCGGAAAAGAGATTTATATCTCGACCATGGACGAATGGGCTTTTGTAACAGATTCGGCATACGAGAAACTTCAAAATCACTTCGGTGTTAAAAGCCTCAAGGGTTTTGGAATTGACAAACTCCCTTTGGCAGTCACAGCAGCAGGAGCCATTCTTTATTATCTCGAACTCACAAGACATGAGGGTCTTAGCCATATCTGCTCTATTTCAAGAATTGATGAAGGCGAATTTGTGTGGATTGACCGATTTACATTCCGGAATCTTGAAGTCTTCAACAGCGCTGCAGAAAACGGCCATTCCCTAATTGATGTGGTTGACAAAACGAGTTCGCCTATGGGGGCAAGATTGCTCAGAAGTTGGCTATCTATGCCTGTTAAAAGTTCAGAAGAGATCAACCATCGGCACAACATCGTTGAAAAGTTCTTAACTGAAAATGAAAGCAGAGAAAAAATAAGAGCACTGTTAAGAGAGATCGGGGATCAGGAGAGAATAATCTCAAAGGCCGCAGCAGGAAAGGTAACCCCGAGAGAGGTCGTTCAGCTCCGTAGAGGGTTGGAACATACCGGCCCTCTGAAAATGATTTTGAATCAACTCGGTACAGAGGAGCTCACAAATATCTCTTCAGAGATTGACCTATGTGAGGATCTCCTGGAGACGCTCCGCAAGAAGTTGCTCCCTGAACCTGCCGGACAGATTGGTAAAGGAGATGTTATTGCAGAAGGGGTGAGCGAAGAGCTGGACTCTCTTAGAAATATCGCGCATCACGGTAAGGAGATATTAGAACAAATTCAGGAGCGGGAAGTTGAAAGAACCGGAATCTCTTCATTGAAAATAAGCTACAACAATGTATTCGGATACTATCTTGAGGTACGCAATACACACAAGGATAAAGTACCGCCTGAGTGGATACGCAAACAGACGCTTGTCAGTGCCGAAAGGTACATTACACAAGAACTCAAGGAGTATGAGGAGAAAATCTTGGGAGCCGAGGAGAAAATCCTGAACCTGGAGAGCTCTCTCTTTTTCGGAATAATCGAGCAAATAAGAAAAAGCATCTCCGTGATGCAGAAAAATGCTGCCCTTATTGCGAAAATTGATGTCCTGGCCGGTTTTGCAGAACTTGCCCGCAACAATAATTACAACAGACCACTGGTTAATCTCGATAATAAAATCATTATCCGGAACGGCCGACATCCGGTTATTGAGACCCTCATGTCACCGGGGGAAGAGTATATACCCAACGACCTCTATCTGGATAACGACTCCCAGCAGATAATAATCCTCACGGGACCAAACATGGCCGGTAAAAGTGCGCTTTTAAGGCAGACAGCCCTGATAGTTCTTCTGGCACAAACCGGTTCTTTTGTGCCTGCTGAGTCGGCCGAAATAGGCATTATCGACAAGATATTCACCCGCGTGGGTGCCTCAGACAACATTTCTAGAGGAGAATCAACATTCATGGTTGAGATGTTAGAGACGGCCACAATCCTCCACAACCTTTCAGACCGCTCACTGGTTCTTCTTGATGAGATCGGAAGGGGTACAAGCACATATGACGGAATGTCTATTGCATGGGCTATCGTCGAATACATACATGAGCACAGAGAGTTCCATGCCAAGACTCTATTTGCAACACATTACCATGAACTAAACGACCTTGAGGATTTATTTCCTCGTGTTAAAAATTTCCATATAGCAGTCAAAGAGGTAGATAACAGGGTTATTTTCCTGCGCAAGCTTCTCCCGGGCGGTGTAGCGCACAGTTTCGGAATACATGTGGCAAAAATGGCCGGTATGCCGCAAGATGTGGTAAAGAGGGCAGAAAGGATACTTAAGCAGTTGGAAAGTAAGGATGAGACCAATGCCACAGATAACACGCTTCCGGCAAAGAAAACAAGCCGTGGTGAAAAAGGCGGCTCATACGGTGAAAATGCAGTGCAACTCTCCTTTTTCCAGTTGGAGGATCCATTATTGGTTAGTATAAGGGATGAACTCCGTGAAATGGATATCAACTCCATGTCTCCGCTCGATGCATTCGACAAGTTGCGGGCACTGAAGAAAAAAATAGGATTATAACATAATTTAAGGGGGCTATGATACGATTATACAGAAAAATTACGATGATCTTAAAGCTTATATACGAAAGTATATACTTTGCGTACGGATCACTCAAAGGAGACAAGTTCCGCACATTCCTATCCCTCTTCGGGGTAAGTATCGGTATTTTCTCAATTGTCACAGTCTTCACAGCTATTGATGCCCTTGAAAGCAATGTTGCCAACGGACTAAAAAGCTTTGGAGGAAACACCCTTTACATTCAGGAGTTTCCATGGTCTCCCCCTGAAGGAGAAGAGTATAAATGGTGGGAGTATCGCAAAAGACCGGCACCAAAGCTGGAAGAGTACAGGTTTCTCAAAGAGAACAGCAAGAACTCAGAAGCTATTGCATTTGTAATCTTTACCTCAAAAAACATACGTTACAAAAGGAACTCTTTCAATAGCGGGTTCATAACAGCCCCGACGAGCGACTGGGATAAGATTTCCAATGTAGAGATAGACAACGGCCGCTATTTCTCCACATTCGAAGCACAATCCTCAACACCTGTCGCCGTTATCGGAAATGCTGTCGCTGAAGCACTGTTCGAAGGAGAGGATCCCGTAAACAGAATCATCAAGGTTGGATCAAGCAACGTGAAGGTAATAGGAGTAAACAAAAAGGCCGGGGAAAGTATTGTGAACATATTCGATACCGACAACTCCATAACTGTGCCTTACCGTTTTATGAGCACACTTGTAAACGCAAGGAATACAGATGCCATGATCTGCGCAAAGCCATTCGAAAATGCTGATAGAGATGAGTTCATCTCGGAAATGAGACAATTAATGAGGTCGGTCAGGAGGCTTAAGCCTAACCAGGCCGACAACTTCGCACTCAACGAGATGACATTTCTCCTTAACCAGACAAAGAGTATATTCGGAGGAATAAATCTTGCCGGATGGATAATAGGCGGTTTTTCAATATTGATCGGAGGTTTCGGAATAGCCAACATAATGTTTGTCTCAGTCAAGGAGAGGACAAACCTTATTGGAATTCAGAAAGCCCTGGGAGCCAAAAGATATATGATACTTACACAATTCCTCGCAGAGGCTGCTTTTCTTGCACTTGCAGGAGGAATGATAGGAATCCTGATGGTTTTGGGTGTGGTACTTGTCACGAAAGGGAATCCGGCCTTTCCAATGACTCTAAGTGCATACAACATATTCAGGGGTCTTGTCATCTCATCAATTATAGGAGTTGTTGCAGGTTTCATCCCGGCATATACTGCTGCCCGCCTCAACCCGGTTGATGCTATCAACTCCAAGTAAAGATAGCCTGAAAATAAAACAGGTTTTGTCGAGTTTATTTTGTACTACAAGTCAATATTGTGGTAAGCTCAATAAACTCCTCGACTGAAAGTTGCTCGGGACGCATTGCAAACAAAGGAGATTCTGCAGAAAATCCGGGAGTGGGAGGAAAGAGAGATTTAACAGAGTTCCTTATTGTTTTCCTTCTTTGATTGAACGATGTCTTGACAACTTTCTTGAACATCACCTCATCACAACCGAGAGAGGTTCTTCCATTTCTCTTCAACCTTATAACCGCTGACTTCACCTTAGGTGGCGGATTAAAGACATGTTCATCCACAGAGAAAAGATATTCTATATCATACCAGGCTTGCAGTAGCACCGACAATATCCCGTAATCCTTGTTTCCCGGAGGAGATGCAAGCCTCTCAGCAACCTCCTTCTGGAGCATTCCGACCACCATCGGTATCCTATCCTTATATTCAAGAACCCTGAAAAAAATCTGAGATGAAATATTATACGGGAAATTGCCTATTACCAAAAACTCTCCGTCAAATATCCCGTCAAGCTCCATTTTAAGAAAATCCCCCTCAATAATTTTACCAGCCAGTTCAGGAAAATTCCTCTCAAGATAGACAACCGACTCTCTGTCTATCTCAGCGACCTTGATATCAAGATCGTTTCTGTTTATCAGGAATTGAGTTAAAACACCCATGCCGGGGCCAACCTCAAGTGTGTTCCATCTCTTACCGGCAGCAGTCCCGTCATCCTGAGAGAGACTCTCCACTATCCGGGAAGCAATCTTAAGATCCTTAAGAAAATGCTGTCCCAATGCTTTTTTCGGAGTTACATTCATAGCGCAAAGCTACTTATTTTTAGCAGGATTTTTCCACATTTTGTTTATTGATAGCACTATCGGCAGATGGTCGCTTACACCGCCGTTATATCTGGGACCTGTCAGGCAACGGAATGGCTTCTTGCCAAGATATATCCGGTCCTCTTCAAGCAGAAAGCGTGGTTTGTATATACTCATTGCTGTGTCCGAACAAAAAATGGGCTCACTCTTGTCAATAAGATTTAACGATACAAGAAACATATCAATAAGCTCCCACTCCGTCTTATACTTTATAGTCCCCAAACCTCTCTCTTTTAATGCAAAGGCCAGGTTTACAAGAGGCTGGCTTTGGGGGGAATTTATAAAACTACTTGTGAAAAGCCTGGAGTCCGGGGTGTCATTAAAGTCTCCCATAATTATAATGTTTGCCCGGAAATTTACCGTAAATATTGAATCGCAAACCCGTCTGAGTGTTCTGGCGGCAGATTCTCTCTTGGGCCTTGAGACAGATTCTCCGCCCAGTTTTGAAGGCCAATGGTTGACAAAAACATGAATGGTGTCCAACTCTTCCAACACTCCTTTTGTATAAAGAATAAGCCTTGTTTTTAAAGATGAATCATTGTTTGTAACCATGTAAAAAGCGGTTTTCAAAGGTCTGAAGAGAGAACGTTTGTAGAGCAGGGCTACATCGATACCTCGCTCATCCGGAGAATCTCTGTGAATAATACTGTAATCCAGCATTGCCAGAGGAGAAGATCTCACCAATTGATCAATCACAAAACGGTTCTCCACCTCGGCAAGCCCTATAAGGGCCGGATAATTATCCCCTCCTAAAGAGATAATTACTTTGGCTATGTCGTTCCGTTTCTTAACATACTTCTTCCAGCTCCAACGTTTTTTTCCTGTTGGCGTAAACTCGTCATCCGAAGTGGCAGGGTCATCAAAAGGGTCAAAATAGTTCTCAAGATTCCAGAAAACAATTTTATATCTCTCATCAGCAACATATCTCTTAGATGAACTTGCTTGAAGTTGTGCGGTATTAATTGATACTATCAGTACAAAAACAGAAAACAGGACAACAGTACCTGCAACCGATAGAGACAAAAAAAACTTCATTGTAACAGCAACTTTTCTTATTAATCAAAGTTAGTATTATGGTAGTGCCCACATATACAACACATTTATAAATATCTGATTATAAGATTATTTTATACGATACTAGAAAATACCATAAAATTTAACTAATTTCGCCTGTTAATTTAAAATCAGATAAATGTCACTTCAGTGCGGAATAGTTGGCCTTCCTAATGTCGGCAAATCAACACTCTTCAACTGCATCAGCTCCGGTAAGGCGCAGGCAGCAAACTTTCCTTTTTGTACCATTGAACCAAATATCGGTTCAACAATTGTTCCTGACTCCAGGCTCCAGGTGCTTGAAAAATTGGTGCATCCGCACAGAGTTGTTCCTGCCACAGTTGAGATCGTTGATATTGCCGGATTGGTAAAAGGAGCAAGTAAAGGAGAGGGTCTAGGCAATCAGTTCCTAGCCAACATACGCGAGACAGATGCTATAATACATGTGCTGAGATGCTTTGACGATCCTAATGTGGTGCATGTTGACGGCAGTGTAAATCCTGTAAGGGACAAGGAGATAATAGATACCGAACTTCAGATCAAGGATCTTGATACTGTAGAGAGCAGAATCGGGAAGGTTTTGAAACAGGCGCAAACAGGAGGAGACAAAACAGCAAAACGTCTCTATGAGATACTTGTCAAATACAAGACAGCACTGGAACAAGGTCTCTCTGCCCGTACAGTTGTTTTCGACAATCCTGAAGACAAGAAACTGGCAAAAGAGCTTTTCCTTCTCACAGACAAACCTGTTCTATACCTCTGTAATGTTGACGAAGCCTCGGCAAAAAACGGCAACAAATATGTCAATCAGGTAAGAGATGCAATAAAAGATGAGAACGCACAATTATTGGTTGTAGCTGCAAAAATTGAATCTGAAATTGCTGAATTGGAAAGCTTTGAAGAGAGGCAGATGTTTCTCAATGAGATAGGGTTAGAAGAATCCGGTGTGAACCGTCTTATTCAGTCAGCATACAAACTACTCAACCTTGAGACATATTTTACCGCTGGTATTCAGGAGGTTAAAGCTTGGACATACCACAAAGGGACAAAAGCCCCTCAGGCAGCTGGAATAATCCACACAGACTTCGAGAAGGGCTTTATTAGAGCTGAGGTTATCAAGTATCAGGATTATGTGAAATACGGCTCGGAGGCTGCTTGCAAGGAGGCCGGCAAGATGGGCGTGGAAGGCAAGGAGTATGTTGTTCAGGATGGCGACATAATGCACTTCCGGTTCAACGTGTAAAATCTCTACCCGATATAGGTTTTCAAGGCTTCCAGATACTCTTCGAACGCTTTGCGTCCCGTATTTGTAATCCGGCATGTCGTACGAGGTTTCTTTCCGGAGTACCCTTTATCAACCTCAATATATTTAGCCTGGTAGAGTTTGTCAAGCTGGACGCTCAGGTTCCCTGCAGTTGATCCCGTTTTTTCCTTCAAGTAAACAAAGTCTGCCTCCTCTAAAGATATGAGCAAAGACATAACCGCAAGCCTCAACTGCGAATGGATCAACGGATCAAGTTCCCTGAATGGGTTTACACTATCTTTAGGCATTTTGATTAGCTTTAACTTTACGACTTGCATTGTTTAAAATATGGCCCGGCACAATTAACATAATCAAAGCAAGCAGGGCAAAGATAAGAATCTGATTTATCCCTGCCACCATCAACATGCCGAAACTGAGCAAAATTCCGAGAAAACCGGCAATTACAATCGGACGAAACTTGATTACAAGACCACTGATAGCCACACCGGAATTTATGAGCAGAGACATCACAAACATTATCGGGTAAGCTTTATAGTCAACAAACATATAAAGAGAGAGTAAACCTGCCACAATACCCAGCACAATCCAAATATTTGAGATAACACGGCTCACAATTGTAACAGCACCTTTTTCCCGCCTTTTAAGCATATAAATCATCCCCGGGTAACCAATCACCGGAATGGCAAACCAAAGCCAATTAAACCTGTAATCTCCCGTGTTTAGCAGCAGACAATAGACAGCCAGTGATACAAAGAGGCAGACATAACCCCAAAGCAGAAAGATATTGCCTCCTCCCCTCTCCATATTATTGCGGGTTTCTTTAATCATCCTGCTGATAAGTTCCAGACTCTCGTTTTGAGTAAAATTTTCATTTTCCATAATTTTTCGTTTTTCTAAATTTATTCGATAAAAAATAATTTGTTTTAATAAAGTTGTTTACTTTATAAACCTCAGGGCCATTTAAAAAGTGCCTTTATCTCTGCCAGCACGCCACAAATATAAACCAGTTTATTTTATAAAGCAAATTTATTTAAAAAAGGCCGGTCAAAATTGATCAGCCTTTTCTGTCTTATATCGCCTGTGGCCGGATTCTAGAAGAATTTTGCCCTGTTATCCTTAACCATGGCTGATTTCTCAAGTATCGGAGACAGCATCTGCATCTTGAAACTCAATATCTGATTGTTCCTTGCCTTTGCATCGTCTTCTGTGAAGAATGCACCTGTCTGTCTTGCATCAACATTGAAAACATACACTCCGACATTTCCTCCCATAGGACCGGTAAGCTTATTCACATCTGCTCCGGCAATTGCTCCTATGAATTTAGGGTCAAAAGTCTGTGAACCCGGTGCACCGAAAGAGATTCCTGTCTGCTTGCTTACTGTTGTTCCGAGCTTGATTGCAATCTCGTCCATTGTAGCAAGGCCTTTGATCTTTTCAGAAACTTCAGCGACCGCTTTTTGATCGCTCTTCTCCTTTCTTACGATTTCAGCAATTTTTTTCTCAACAGCCGAAAGCTCCGGTATACCCTCCTCATTTGCTGCTGTAAGTGCTGCAATGAAGAAATATTTATTGTCAACAGCAATGATCTGAGAAACGTCTCCAACTTCTGTCTCATATGCCCAACGGCTGATCTCACGTGCATTTTTATAGGTTGCGACAGTCTTTGCTCCGGCCTCAATACCTGTGGCAGGAATCGGGGTAAGGTTCATCTCTTTAACAGCGGCATTGAATTTCTCAATCTTTCCGTCAGACTTAGTAGCAAGATCATTAGCTGTTGAATAGAACTTCTGGAATGTCTCTTTGCCCGCTACAGCCTCCTTTACAAGAACTGCAAGCTGCACTTTAGTTATCGGTTTTGTCTTCTCTTTTACCTTAACGATATGCAATCCGTAGCTGGTCTCCAATGTTGTAAGCTTACCAGGAGCTAAATCAAAGCATGATTCAAATCCAGGGATAAGACGCTGTTGTGTCATCCACCCGATGTCTCCCGGAAGAGCATTAGGGTTCTTATCTGCTGAATACTGTGCTGCCAGTGCCGAGAAATCACCACCAGCGGCAAGCACTTTCATAAGAGAGTCAACCTTTGCCTGTGCAACGGCCTTATCTGCATCCTGAATCAAAATATGTTGAATAAATACAGAGTCAGGCATTTGCTTTACACTGTTTACCCTTGCTGCCATGTAGGTGTTTCCTTGAAGGAACACCGGAAGTACCGAAGAAACCGGAGACTTGAATGCAAAGCTGTCCAGGATTGGAGATACAGACGCAAGCTCTTCTGATTTGTAATAATATGTGTCAAGCGGTTTTTCCGAATTCTTGGCAAGGAAGTTTTTAAGGTTGTCAGTTGTTGTAAACTCCTGATAAACATTGTCTATACTTGCCTTGGCAAGTTCAAGGTCTCTCTCGGAAGGAACAACTTCAAACACTACATACTCGATATCCCTGCTTGCTTTTTGTTCAAACAGCTTCTTATTCTTGTTATAATAATCCTTGATCTCTTGCTTAGAGACGGCAATTGTGCTGTCCGGTGCAAAAGAGTATGGTTGCATTACGAAAGATACATCAGAGGTAATATTGTTCTCCTCAATTGTCCTTCTCAATTCAACAGGATTGTATATTGAACTCTTTGTCAGCAAAGAGACATATTTTGTAAAAATCTGCTCATTCTTGATATTGCTTTCAAGGTATTTCCAATATGTAGCTAAATTTCCTGCTTCGTCCTGAGGTATCTGTTTAATGAAAGCAACAAGTTTTCCCCTGTCGAACTGGCCATCTTCGCCCAGGAAAGAGCGCTCTCTCAAAAGTACAGGAGAGATGCTTGACCCTTGGCTGAGATCCACCATCTCATCGTCACCCACCTTCACACCTGCGTCATCAATAACTGGAAGCAGTACGTTCTCTGTAAGAAGATCCTGCCATGCGCTCTGGTTGATGTACTCCTGGTTTTCCTCGCTCATAGTTGCGGATCCTGAAGTCAATTGGAATATTTTTGTAAAATAGTCGATCCTCTTTTGATACTCCTGATAGGTGATAGAATTCCCATTCATTTCTCCAATATCATACTTGGAAGAGAACATAGAGACCGCCGATTGTAATGTACCCGGATCGATTATAAAAGAGAGTAGTGCCACAGCTATTATCAATGTAATAAAGACACCCATCTTTACCCGGATCTTTTCTAGAACTGCCATTTTATATATTTTTTTAGTTATTTCTATGTAAACCGCGAAGATAATAAAAATATTTTTTCAACCTCTTTATTCTTCAACTATTCTGAGAGAGACAACCTCTACCCTGTTTGATGTTTTTTTTAATATTTTAAAAACCATGTTATCATATTTCAAAATATCCCTTTCAGCAGGTATATTTTCGTTAAAATAGGTAATAAAGCCCGCAAGCGTCTCGTAATCTTCCGATTCAGGAATATTCAGATCATATTCTCTATTCAGATATTTTACCTCCAGTCTGCCTGAGAAGATATAGTCGCCATTTTCTAATTTCTTCTCTATAAGTTCATCACTATCAAGCTCGTCGGAAATTTCTCCAAAAATCTCTTCAATTAAATCCTCAAGCGTTACAATTCCGGCAGTTCCTCCGAATTTATCCAGTACCACAGCTATTGCACTCCGGCTTTTTATCAAGGTTTCAAGAAGGTCCTGGGCTTTTGTCTCTTCACCAAAAAAGTCAATCTTTCTGATAAGTTCACATACCGGTCTTTTTCCCCTGAAAAGGTCTTTTGAGTGAATATATCCGGTAATAGAATCTATACTCTCTTTGTAAACAATAATCCTCGAATAATTTGTTCTGGCAAATAAAGCAAGAAGCTCCTCGTACGAGGTTCCCTCCTCTATCGCACACACCTCTGTTCTCGGAATCATGCACTCCCTGAGTACAACATCCGAAAAACTCAAAGCATTCTGTATCATCATTACATCCTGACCTACCGGTTCATCCTCTTTTATCTCCCCTTTCCTCACAGAGCGGTAGAAAATTTTATATGATACAGCAGCAAGCCCGTAGAATAGCCTTAGAACTATGTCCGGATTAACAGAAGCAACAACCTTCGGCACAATTTCTGCCACAAGCAGTACAACCGCCACAGAAAGGATTATTTGCAAGATAACTGCTAATAAAACCACATCTCCCAATAAGTTGCATACCGGATCAAAAGTCAGTGCATAGAATGAAATGCCGAAAATTAGCAGAAAAATCTGTTTGCCCGTATTCATGGCTGACACTGCCCTTCTCCTGTCTCCCGACAACCTTGCAACCACCTCAGCGTATTTATACTCCTGCCTTTTATCAACCTCAATCCTGACAATATTGTAATGCTGCAATGCAGTGGCAAGTGCTGTAAAAATTGAAACAGTCATCAGGGATACAAACAATATTATTATAGTCACAATCATTTGAAAGGCAGCGGCTTATTGGCCACTTTGGGTTTAGGTTTGAAAGGACCAATAAAGTTTACAGAATCAATATACGGCATCTCGAGAGAATCTTTTGCAACAACCGCATAACTGTCAAAAGGTTTAAGAATAACAGCATTTCTTGCCATATCATCAGATTCCATACCGACTCCCTGCATAAAAATATCGGGAGAGGTCAATTTAACGACACAATGAGTATATATTTTTTTGGTAAGCCTGTTCCAGTAAAGAGTGTCCGTAACCATCCTCTCTCCCTTGACATAGTTGTTTATGATTACATTGCCATACGCCTCCCACACTTCATTGCTTGCAGCAGTCTTGTGCTTGGCGGAATTGGCCCTTATCTCTGTTTCCAAAGCTCCATCCTTGGTATATGCCTTAACATTTATACCCGCGGGGAAAAAGTCGTAAGGTTCCTGGGCTGTAGTATATCTCTCCATTTTCTTTGCATACACCCTTAGTACCACAATACCCCCGCTTGTTTGCTGAAAAGACATCCTGTCAATCACTTGGGTAGGAAATTCTTTTGCTGATATTGCATCAGTTGCAGGCAAATCACCTTTGCAGGATAAAACGATGGTAGCAATCATCGAAATGACTGCTACCATAATTATTTCTTTATATACGGGATTCTTCCCTGAATACATGGTTATTTTCTTGTTCTAACAGTTGTTGTTGCGCTCATACCACCGCAATTTACAGTATAAGAGCTGCCGTCTGTAATATCATACATGAAAGCCTCCTCCTGAAGTGGGAAGTATTGACTGAACTGTCTGATATATTTGTCGGCATCCTGTGCAAGTGAAGAATCAGCATTTTTTGCTTTAATGAAATAGTCAACAGCAACCCAGAAGTGTGCCCTTGACTCGATCTCATTGCCACCACACTTAGCCATACCCCATGCAGAACCGATCATCATATACGCCTGACCTGCAACTGCAGGATTTTTCTGCATAGCCTCCCTTGCAGCTTCGGCTGCCTTTCCGTATTGATCCATTTTAGCATAATAAGTTGAAACTTCCATCAGTAAAGATCCATCTTCAACATCGCCGGACTCCGGACTTGCTATTGCCTCCTGAAGATACTTTATTGCATTAGGGAAGTCGCTGCGAATAGCATATAGTTTTGAAAGGGCCGATGCAGACTTATAAGAAGGGTCTATTTTGTATAGCTCTTCAACAGCTTGAATATAAAGATCCTCCGAATAGCACTGAGCATCGCTCAGGAGTTTCACTATCCTTCCCACCAACTCTTTATCGGTTGGTGTCTCTTTGAACTTAGGGCCAAAAAGTGTAACAATGTTCTCACAACTTGCGACACCGCTGTTTGCAAATATATAGTCAATCTTCTGTTTAGCAGCCAATGCTTCAGCCTGATCATCCTGTTCAAGACTGTTCTTTATTTGATTCTCAATTATTGGAGTTACGGTTGAATACATCTTAAGAACATCGTCTGCGGTGGCAGTCTTCTTGGTGTACATTTCATACATTTTGTTCATTCCTGTCACCAGTATATCTGCTGCGATGTTGTCTCCGCATACTTTCATTGTTTCATTGAAAGCATCCATGACTCTCTGATCCTGATCTCCCAAATATGTCGCTATCTTGTAAAACTTGAAAGTTGTGGCATTTGCCAGGGATTTTGGGAAATTAGCCATTCTTATGTCATAAAGGCTAAGCAAAGTATCAATACGACTTGCCCTTAACTTCGGGTCTGTTGTCTTGTTTATAAGATCAGTCATAATGTTTGCACCGTTCTTGAACATGTTCTCACTTGCAGAAGGAGGGCACAATTTGAGAGCCAGTCTCCAGTATGTGGCAGCTTCTTCCAGATTACCTGCCTTCTGGGCATCGAGGTAGAACTGAAGGTTTGTTATACAAGCGGTACTATCCTTTCCGTATTTGCCTTGAGAATAACCAAACGAAGAAGATAGAAGAACAATTGCAATTACAAATAAAATGCGCGTTTTTTTCATAATTATGGATTTAATATATTATAAATTGCTAATCATATTTTGGTTTACGGAACCATGATATATCATGCAGGGCAAAGTTAATACCAAACATAAAATAATTTTCTTTAACAAGATTATCTGAACTTGTTCCTCTTTGACCAACATCCAACGCCAACCCTAATGAATTGAACCAGCGAGAAATAGGCATACTGACACCTATTGTGATACCTTTGGAATTAACCTGTTTTCCCAAAACATTCAGATAGGATTGGTCATAATAGAGCCCTCCTCTGAAAGTTATCCTCTTGTAATAGTAACGTACATCATAAAGGTTTGGAGTATACTCCGCCCCGATTTTTATGGAAGAGCTCTTGCCCGCTTTGAAATCAACACCCGGTGTTGCAGTAAACTCTGTACCGGTCCAGTCCTGTATGACATAGTCAGCGCCAAACATCCACTTATCCATTTTCCTTATAGAAAAACCAACGGCAAATTCAGAAGGAATGGACATCTGAGTATTATTTGACTTGTCAAAAACTATAGTATCAATGGTACTTGCTATAGTGGTCGCAGTAGCGTACCTGGTCATATCTCCGGTCAATTTAGCCTTTAGGGTATATGTAGCTCCAATTGTAGCACTAATGTCCTGAGACATTTTTTGAGTGTACTGAAGTCCCAGCTTACCGGTAAAAGCACCCACAACGTAGTCATAGCCTGTATTTATTTGTCTGTATACAGAGTTTGAACCAAAAACGATATTAGAATAGCGGTCAATTGTTCCGAAATAATATATTCCCTCCGCTCCTACAGCCAGTCTCTTGAACAACTTGACAGAAGCTCCGGCAAATAATTGACTTATGCCACCGGTGCCATATTTCTGATATTCGACATTACCCATCTCATTTATCAACTCAGGATCTGTCTCTATCTTTGCAAATTTATATCCTACGCTACTATACGGAGCAGCACCTAGAATTAATGCAGATCTTTTGTAAATAGGAAGAGTGATGAGTACGTGATGCATGTTAAAACTGTTGTAGGCAGATTTAGCTCCGCTCCCTGACAGATAGCTGTTCCTCTGTTCCATTCCGAAATCGGCCATAAATGACATAGAATCCCTCTCCACCACCGATGCCGGATTTATGTAATTTATATATCTCGGATCTTTTACTCCGACACCCAATCCGCCCATGCTCTTATTGTAAGCAGTTCCGGGTCTGGAAATATCTCCGATACCAAAAATAGAATAAGGAGTATAAGTACTAAGCGCATCAGTTGTCTGAGCGCCTGCTTTGCCACTAATCAAGATTGTAAGTACTAAAAACAACCCCTTTCCTGTTACTTTAAGTTTTCGCATGGTAATCTGCAATATGGGCTAAGCCCATTAATACTAAATTATAAACAACAAATATCGGCCTTTTCATCTTCTCCGCAAAATAAATCGCATCTCCCCCCGTAAAAATGTAATAACTGTCCGGATAGCGATCCATATATCCTTCTATTTCATATAACATTCCCAAAATTATGCCAGACTCAATCGCCTCCTTTGTTGAACGACCTATATTCACTATTTTTTCCGGTATTTCAATTAATGGAAGTAGCTGTGTATAATCATGTAAAGCTCTGATTCTTGTTTTTAATCCCAAAGAAATATTGCCTCCGCAGAAAACTCCTGAAGATGAGAGATGGTCAATTGTGAGTGCTGTTCCAAAGTCGAATATGACCAAGTCTCTGGCCGGATAGATTACCGAAGCCCCTATTGCCGCACAGACTCTGTCTGTACCAAGGGTTTCAGGAGTCAGATAATCAATTTTAACAGGAAAATCCGAATTGCCATTTACTACCAACAGTCTGTCGCATAAAGATTCAAGTACCGTAAGGAAATTCTGTTCCAATTTTCTCACAGAAGAGAGTGCAATTGTTTCCGGCAGCTCATGCTTGACCAACCCTCTGATAAAATCGACAACATTCTCATCACGGCTGAGATGTACTTCAGATAACTCCAACCTATTTGCAAATGTTGCCTTAACAGAACTGTTTCCTATGTCAATTAATAAATTCATTTAAAGTTGCTTATTGACTGAGATTCATCTCTGAAAGAATTTTGTATGCCTTTTCCACACTATCCACAGGATCTACAGAAATATATAGTTTCTCTTTTTGCTCCTTGAGGTGATAACGTTTTGACTGCGCTTGCAAAAAGGACAGGATACTCGCAAATCTCTCGGACTTATAATATGAGGATAATTGATTACTTACAAAATATGCCAGCATAATTCCATTTTTAAGAATAACCTTTTCAAAACCCAGTTGTACGGCAATCCTTCTCAATCTGACTGTGTATGCAAGTTGCTCAACAGGAAGGGGTACCGGACCGAACCTGTCTTTCATCTCTTCGAGGAATTTCTGAATATCCGCTTCGTCAGTAACGGCATCCAACTCCTTATAGAGCCTTATCTTTTCTGCCGTAATAGTTACATATTCATCAGGAATAAGTATTTCCAGATCAGTATCGATTGTGCAGTCAGTAATATACTCCTCCCCTGCTTTTGCCTTTCCCCCGGTATTGTTGTATGTTATCCCCTGTTCCTCTCTCAATTCATTAAACGCTTCCGCAAGAACCCTCTGATATGTTTCGAAGCCCATATCTCCGATAAATCCGCTCTGCTCTCCTCCCAGAAGATTTCCGGCCCCCCTTATATCAAGATCTTGCATGGCAATATTAAACCCACTTCCAAGCTCAGAAAACGATTCAATTGCCTTAAGCCTTCTTCTTGCATCATCTGTTATAGACACGATAGGTGGAACTATCAGATAACAGAAAGCCTTCTTGTTGGAACGTCCCACCCTTCCCCTGAGCTGATGAAGGTCGCTCAACCCGAAATTGTGTGCCTGATTTATAATAATTGTATTGGCATTTGGTATATCTATCCCATTTTCAACAATTGTGGTAGCAACAAATACATCATAATCTCCCTCCATGAAATCAAGTACGATTTTCTCCAACTGACCCGGCTCCATCTGACCGTGACCTACACATGTCTTAACATCCGGGCATAGTCTCCTTATTATATCCTCAACGCTCCTTATATCCTCTACCCTATTGTGGACAAAAAAGACCTGCCCACCCCTGTCAACTTCATAATTTATTGCCTCCCTTATTATATCTTCATCAAAACTGACAATTTCAGTCTCGATAGGTAACCTGTTTGGAGGAGGAGTGTTTATAATGGAAAGATCCCTTGCCCCGAGAAGGGAAAACTGAAGTGTCCTAGGTATGGGAGTCGCGGAAAGAGTGAGAGTATCAACATCTAGCTTTAGCTGACGAAGCCTCTCCTTTGCCGCAACACCGAATTTCTGTTCTTCATCTATAATCAGCAACCCGAGGTCTTTAAATTTTATCTCTTTGTTGAGAAGCCTGTGGGTGCCAATTATTATATCAACTTTACCTTTCTCAAGTTGGCCGGATATCTCAGAAATCTCTCTTGTTCCCCTTAGCCGGCTTATATACTCGATCTTACAAGGAAAATCCTTAAGCCTCCTGGAAAAAGTCTTATAATGCTGCAGCGCCAGAATTGTTGTCGGAACCAGTAGTGCAACCTGTTTGCTGTCTGCTACGGCTTTAAATGCCGCCCTCACAGCAATCTCTGTTTTACCGAATCCCACATCACCGCAAATAAGACGATCCATAGGGAACGGTTGTTCCATATCCTCCTTCACGGCCTTTGTCGCCTTTATCTGGTCGGGTGTGTCCTCATACAGAAATGAAGCCTCCAGTTCTTGTTGCATAAAAGAGTCGGCAGAAAATGCAAAGCCTCGTGCCTCCCTCCTCTTCGCATATAAAGAGATTAAGTCCTTCGCAATATCCTTTACCTTGGATTTTGTCTGATTTTTAAGTTTCTGCCATGCGGCGGTACCTAATTTATACACCTTAGGGGGTTGAGAATCAGCGGATTTATATCTCGAAATTCTATGCAATCCATGAATTGAGACAAAAATAACATCTCCGTCTTTATATATAAGCTTTACTGCCTCCTGTTGTTTCCCGTTAATATTAGTCTTTACAAGACCTCCAAACATACCTATACCGTGGTCAATATGAACAATATAGTCCCCTACTTGGTACGAATTCAACTCGTTTATCGTAAGCCTCTCGCTTTTTTCGACCGAACGGTTTACCTTCACCCTATGATACCTCTCAAATATCTGATGGTCAGTATACAGGCATATTTTGGCAATATGATCTATAAACCCTTCATGAAGAGAGAATTCCTTTGTCGAAAATCCTATATTCATAGAGTCAACAGAAGCAGAAAAGATATTTTTCAGCCTCTCTATCTGTGTTGGATTTACACTTAATATCGATACCTTATATCCGCTTGCCTGTTTATCCTTTATATCTTTGGCAAGAAGTTCAAAGTTTTTGTTAAATGTGGGTTGAGGTACCGTCCTGTACATGATTTTCACATCATAACCGACAGCCTGAGAGACTGAAGAGAGATATATTTTCTTGTGCTTATCGCATATACTCATAAACTCTTCCGGTCTGACCAGCAACCCCTCTGTCTCCTCTGACCTCTCGTTATAGAGTGCTTCAGTCTTACGGACAAAATATTCGTAATCTGTGAACCATAGAGTAGATTTACTGTCTGCAAAGGAAAATATATCCGTCAATTCGGACACCTTGTTTCCCTCGTATATATTCGGAAAAATCTCTATTTTCTTTCTTTCCTCAACAGAACGTTGAGAATCAATATCAAAAACCTTTATACTTTCGACTGTGTCACCAAAAAAATCCAACCTGTACGGCCTGTTGTCTGAAAATGAGAAAAGATCTATCAAGCTTCCCCTAAGAGCGAACTCCCCGGGCTCCTGGACAAAGTCAACCTTTGTAAAAGAGTATGCCAAAAGAGTCTCCTTTATAAATTCGTGCGACAGAGAGTCCCCTTCAGATATCTCAAGAACGGCCGATTTAAGCTTTTTTTCATTAATCAGTTTCTCTGAGAAAGATTCCGGATAACCCACTAAAATCACTCTCCTTCCCCTTTTTTCTCTTTTATAGGAGCTGATAGCCCCAATTGCTGCAGTTCTTTGGACTTGAAAAGAAGAATCCTTATGTCTGTTTTTCAATGAAACATTGAAAGATGCCGGAAAGAAAAAGACGCTGTCACAATCCAAAAGAGCCGAGAGATCGGCTGAACAATAAGCTGCATCTTCTTTATTATCTAGAAGCACAAAATGGATACCTTTATCCATAGCAGAGGCCATCGCATATGCTTTGGCAGAACAATAGAGCCCCTCTGCGACAAGAGAACCTTTTCTGGAGCTGCGTACCCATTCAATTAGCTCTTTATTAGGCTCTTGTCCAATAAAATCTACCTCTTCTAATATGGTGTCTTTCATAAAACGGCAGCAAATATAAATTATTAACATGAATTATTAACAATTGTTAATAATGCAAAATTTTAGAGTTGAAAAATATTAATAAATAATTTTCTATAAATAGGAAATTTTTTTATACAAGAATAGATCTGATTTATCCAAATTTTCTATCCACAATTTTTCATCATTTTTTCCATTTTTTATTCACACTTCTCTCTTGTTGAAAGATTAAATTTCAACTTATAAACCGTTGTTGAAAACATTAAAAATATTTTATTAAATATTTATAAATAATTGTATTAACCTTTTTAATGATTGTTATTATCTATGTTAATATTTGTTAATAAAGTGATAGTTTCTGTGAAAAAGTTTAGTTATCAACTTATCAACGTGCAATAATAAAAATCAAAAGAATTAATAAAAAGAATAATATATATTTGTATTAATAAAGAAAGGATATATGACGGCTTTCGATCCTCACGAAGAGAGAGAAAACAAAGATAAGGATTTTGACGGTGAGATAAGACCACAGGATTTTTCTGAGTTTGCGGGACAGGAAAAAATAATAGAGAATCTCAAGATTTTCGTAAGAGCTGCCATGCTCAGAGGTGAATCTTTGGATCATGTATTACTTCACGGTCCTCCCGGATTAGGAAAAACAACTCTAGCACATATTGTTGCAAACGAACTTGGTGTTGGAATGAAAATCACCTCAGGACCGGTTTTGGATAAACCGGGTGATCTTGCAGGTCTTCTTACATCGCTTGATAAAGGAGATGTTCTTTTCATTGATGAAATACATAGACTATCCCCGGTTGTTGAGGAATATCTTTATTCTGCAATGGAGGATTTTACTATAGACCTTATGATAGATAAGGGTCCCGGAGCAAGATCGGTTCAATTGACTTTAAATCCTTTCACTCTTATAGGGGCAACTACACGAAGCGGCCTTCTTACATCTCCTCTGAGAGCAAGGTTTGGTATTCAATCTCATCTGGAATATTACGACACTGAAATACTTTTAAAAATTGTTACAAGAAGTGCCTCTATACTAGATATTCCTATAGAAATAAATGCTGCGAGTGAAATAGCTGGAAGGAGCAGGGGAACACCAAGAATTGCAAATGCTCTTTTGAGAAGGGTAAGGGATTTTGCACAAGTCAAGGGAAATGGAAAAATTGACATTGAAATAACTAAATATGCTCTTGATGCTTTGAATATTGACAAGAGAGGACTCGATCTTATGGACAATAAGATTTTAACAACAATTATAGATAAGTTTAAAGGTGGTCCTGTGGGGATAAGCACTATTGCAACTGCCGTAAGTGAAGATGTCGGTACATTGGAGGAGGTGTATGAACCTTTTTTGATAAAAGAGGGATTTATTCAAAGAACTCCAAGAGGAAGAGAGGTAACAGACCTTGCTTATGAGCATTTAAAAATTCCCAGAAACAGAAAAGGGGATGAAATAACTCTTTTTTAAAATTTTTAAAAATGAAGAAAATAGAAATTTGTATTGTTTTCATTGCTTTTATTATTTTCCAAGCCACAGACTCAATAGCTTGTACATCAGCAATAATAACCGGGAAAATGACTCCTGATGGAAGACCACTTTTATGGAAGCATAGAGATACAGGAGAAGACAATAACAGAATTCAATTCTTCAAAGGGAAAAAATTTGACTTTCTCGGTCTAGTCAATAGTCCTGATGAAACGGGCATTGTATGGGCAGGAACAAACTCAGCGGGTTTTTCAATAATAAATACTGCATCATATAACCTTAAGGATGATAATATTAAAGAGATGGATATGGAGGGAGTGCTTATGTTTGATGCACTATCAGAATGCAAAAATATCGATGATTTTGAGAGATTTCTGACAAACAGGAAAAAACCGCTCAGGGTAGAAGCGAATTTTGGTGTTATAGATGCCGAAGGAGGTGCTGCATATTATGAGGTAAACAATCAGAGATTTGTAAAAGTGGATGCGAATGATCCGAGAATAGCACCTGAAGGTTATCTAATTTATACAAACTTTTCATATACAGGAAGAAAGGATGAAGGAATGGGTTATATTAGGTATAAAAATGCAACCGATATTATTTCAAAAAGAGCACCATTTGCCGATATTACTCCACATTGGATTTTCAATAATCTTTCCAGATCTTTTTATCATTCACTATTGGGAATAGATCTTTTAAAACCTGAATTTTCACCGGAGAGAGCAAGTGGTTGGGTTTTAGATCAGGATTTTATTCCAAGAAAGAGTTCAACAGCATCTGTGGTTTTTCACGGAGTAAAAGGAGGAGAAAATCCCGAAATGACAACAATGTGGACAGTTCTTGGTTATCCTCCTGCAGGAATAGCCATTCCAATGTGGGTTAAAGGAGGTGATAACCAGCCATCGGTTATGGTAAAATCATCACAATCAAATAATGCATTTGCATGTGACAATGCGTTATCTTTGAAATACAAAACCTTTTCACTTAAAAGGGGGAACGGAGGAAAGTACATGAATTTCAATCTTATATATAACTCAAACAATGGTGGTTATATGAAAGAGATACAAAAAGCAGAGAGTGTAATATTTAGTGTATACAAGGAAAAAATAGCGAGGTGGAGAGCTAACGGGCTCAATTTACAA
Source organism: Rikenellaceae bacterium (assembly GCA_034928745.1). Taxonomy (GTDB): domain Bacteria; phylum Bacteroidota; class Bacteroidia; order Bacteroidales; family UBA932; genus Bact-08. The sequence goes on along the minus strand of JAYFOS010000002.1, from coordinate 168,134 downwards.
GAGCTCGGCGAAGCAAATAAAAATGCCGACGCTGTTGTAAAGGCAACATACGCCGGCATATCAAGCATTCTTAATAATTAATCTATTTTCAAATCTGTAAAGGCTGCTGTAAATCCGTCACTTTCACCAGTAATCACTATTCTTACTGCAAATACAGGTTCTTTAGGTAAAATTACTGAAATACCATCAGCGAATTCGTTTCCTTTAATAAACTCCTTTCCGTCATAGGAGTACTCCACATAACCTTCTGTGATACCATAAAAGTCTATATCTGGAATACCTGTCGATACTGTGATTCTTTTTGTAAATACAGGCTTTTCAAAGATATAGGTAAGATAATCTCCCTTCTTCAGCCTTTCTGTTGTTCTTGCATAAGTGGAGAAAATGTTGTCTTTCAGGTTGCCTAAAGGGAATTTTGGTTGGAAAGAGAGAGATGTCTCTATTGTTATGGAAGGCTTCTGATATTCGTATGAAACATTGCTTACCATAACAGACTGACTTATGATTTCATCTTTGTAAAAAGTTGCAAATCGGTATTTAAAAGGATTATCGGTATATATCTCCCCTCTGAAAACAGGAGAGAATTCAGTCGGAATTGTCTCATCGGATGTATATCTGACAACCGCCCAAAGATAAGGAAGTTCACTTCGAAGGACTCCATCATTATAACTGATTGAAGGAGGCGGCAACCTGAAGGATATTCCCATATTGTACATCCTGCTGTAGTGCTTTCTTTCCAATCTTGTCCTGAAGTCAGCCCAACTCCGGATCTCCTGATTTGTCCAGCCAACCTCTGCAATAGCCACCACTCTTGGAAAAGTTTGATATTCAATAAAACGTACCGGTTTGTTTAGAAGTTCTGTCCATAAGCCGCCTTGAACTCCTAAAATAAGTTTAGACAAGCTATCAGGAAGATTATCATGTCCTGCAGGGTCAAGTGAGTATGTCTTTTCAAGAGTGACAATCCCTGCCCAGTTGTGTCCTCTTTCTACCTCCGATTGTTTCATGTCAAGATAGCAGTACGGACCGGGTTGCATTATTGTCGGTTGTCCCTTCATAACTGCCGCAATGCCTTTATCGACGCTTCTCCAGGCATAGACTCTTGTATCCGGTTTGAGTTCTCCTCCTTCTATTATCTCTTCCCATCCGGCCATATGACGGTGATGTTTTTCTACAATTTTTTCCATTCTCCTGACAAAATAGTTGAGAAGTTCAACGGGTTCCTTCATTCCGTTCTTTTGCATCATCTCTTGACAGTCAGGACAATTTTTCCATGCAGAATAGTTAACCTCGTCCCCTCCTATGTGTATATACTTTGAAGGGAAAAGTTTAACCAGTTCCTTAATTATATTTTCTAGCATCTCATAGTTTGACTCCTTGCTAACGCACCAGACATTCTTGCCCTCGCCTTGAACGCTGAGGCTTTCATCGGTCCTTCTGCACAATACCTCAGGGTATGTGGCGGTTACAGCTCTACTATGACCCGGCAAATCGATTTCCGGAATGATTTCGATATTCCTATCAGCAGCATAAGCAACAATTTTTTTAATCTGATCCTGAGTGTAAAAACCTCCATATCTCTTATTTCCGGAACCGAAGGATGGGTTGAGAACCTCTCCCGGGCCCCGCCAAGCTCCTTTGGCTGTCAGTTCAGGATATTTTTTTATCTCTATCCTCCAACCATTGTCATCTGCTAGATGCCAGTGAAACTTGTTGATCTTGTGATATGAAAGCCAGTCTATGTATTTGATGATAACATCATAGTCAAAAAATGTTCGTGAAACATCAAGCATCATTCCTCTGTATGAAAACCTCGGATAATCCTCAATACTTACGAGTGGAACTTTCCAATATTCCTTTCCTGTTACCCTTCCGGAATAAACAGTCGGGGGTAGGAGCTGCAGGAAAGACTGTATTCCGTAAAAAATGCCGGAACTGTTTTTTGCCTTGACAGTAATACCATTTTCATCTATATTCAGCAAATACCCCTCTTCAGGAATTGTTAAAGATGGATTGATTTCAAATATTATAAAATTGGCTAAAGGTTGTTTTCTAACTCTCTGAAAAGAAAATCCGGTGGCTTTTATGAGTTTTTCCTGGATGTATTGAGTGTTGAAACTCTCTTTTTCATTGCTGTATATTACGCAATTTTTATCCAGATTGAAGTAACCTTCTCTTATAATCTCTTTTTGAGGTTTTGGAATAATTCCAGTCTGTGCACTTAATGCAAGGGCAAAAATCATTGCTGTAAACGTGGAAAGTAATCTCTTCATTTCTTGCGGGGATTAATGTTGTTTTTATTTAATATTTTATGTAAAAATTTGTAAAACAGATAAATAGCTCATCTGACCATACTGTCCGTAAAGGTACAAATTTTGATATATAATTTGATATCTACTTTAATATGTCTACTTTTGTGGACTTTTTAAAATGGTAGAAAATGTCCGAAAAACTAATTTCAAAAATTCCGGAAGGGGAGTTGTCCCAAAAGTGGACAGAGCATAAGGCACACATAAAAGTTGTCAGCCCTGCAAACAAAAGAAAATTAGAGATTATTGTTATTGGAACCGGTCTTGGTGGAGCTTCTGCAGCAGCATCTCTAGGAGAGTTAGGTTACAATGTTAAGGTTTTCTGCATCAGTGATTCACCTCGTCGAGCTCACTCAATAGCAGCGCAGGGAGGTATCAATGCGGCAAAGAACTATCCTAATGACAACGACTCTATTTATCGTCTATTTTATGACACCATAAAGGGTGGAGACTATAGGAGCAGAGAGGCAAACGTATACCGTCTTGCTGAGGTAAGCAACCTTATTATCGATCAGTGTGTAGCTCAGGGAGTTCCTTTTGCCAGAGAGTACAGCGGAATGTTGGACAACCGTTCGTTCGGAGGAGCTCAGGTAAGCAGGACATTTTATGCGAGAGGGCAGACCGGACAACAACTTCTGTTAGGTGCATATGCTGCATTAAACCGCCAGATACATCTTGGTACTGTTAAGTCGTACAATAGGCATGAAATGTTGGATCTGGTAATGATCAACGGTGAGGCAAAAGGTATAATAGCAAGAAATCTAGAGACAGGAGAGATAGAGAGACATGGTGCCCATGCAGTTGTTTTGGCAACCGGAGGTTACGGAAATGTATTCTTCCTTTCAACCAATGCAATGAACAGTAACGGTTCTGCCGCATGGCAATGCTATAAAAAAGGTGCGTTTTTCGCAAATCCAGCTTTTGCACAGATTCACCCGACATGCATACCTGTTCACGGAGACCAGCAGAGCAAACTCACACTTATGAGTGAGTCTCTCAGGAATGACGGCAGAATATGGGTTCCTAAGAAATTGGAAGATGTTAAGAAATTAAGGGAGAAAAAGATAAAGGCTTCACAAATACCTGAAGAGGACAGAGATTACTATCTAGAGCGCAGATATCCTGCATTTGGTAACCTCGTACCTCGTGACGTGGCTTCAAGGGCTGCAAAAGAGAGATGCGACGCCGGTTATGGAGTTAATGAGACAGGGCTTGCCGTTTTCCTCGATTTTAAGACATCAATTCAAAGACTTGGCGAGCACGTTATAGCGGAGCGATATGGTAATCTTTTTCAGATGTATGAGAAAATAACTGACGTTAATCCATACAAGGAACCGATGATGATTTTCCCTGCAATTCACTACACAATGGGTGGAATATGGGTAGACTACAATCTCCAGACAACCATCCCTGGCCTATATGCAATAGGAGAGGCCAACTTCAGCGACCACGGCGGAAACCGCTTGGGTGCATCTGCTCTTATGCAAGGTCTTGCAGACGGTTATTTTATACTTCCATACACAATCGGAGATTTTCTGGCTTCAAAGATTCAGGTACCAAAGACAGATATAAATGATCCTGCCTTTGCTGAAGCTGAAAAGAAAGTAAAAGATAGGGTTGAGAAGCTTTTGTCTATAAAGGGAAAACAGACTGTTGACTTTTATCACAAGAAACTTGGCCACATTATGTGGGAGTATGTTGGAATGGCTAGAAACGAAGAAGGTCTTAAAAAGGCAATAGAGCAGATAAGAGCCCTTCGTAAAGAGTTCTGGAAAGATGTAAATGTTCCGGGAGACAAGGCTGAATTCAATCAAGAGCTTGAAAAAGCACTTAAGGTTGCAGATTTCATGGAAATAGGTGAGCTTATGGCCCTTGATGCTTTGAACAGGAAAGAGTCCTGCGGAGGTCACTTCCGTGAGGAGATGCAGACAGAAGACGGAGAGACTCTCCGTGACGACCAGAACTATATGTATGTTAGTGCATGGGAATATGCAGGAGAGGATAAAGAGCCTAATTTACATAAGGAATCTCTTAAATATGAGTTTGTAAAACTTGCAACCAGGAACTATAAAGATTAAGAAACTTTTTCATTATGAATTTAACATTAAAAGTATGGCGTCAGAAAAACGCTAAAGATAAAGGTCATTTTGAAACATATAAGGTAAATGACATATCTCCTGACTCTTCGTTTCTTGAGATGCTGGATATTCTTAATGACCAGCTTATAAGAGAGGGATTTGATCCTGTTGCAGTTAACAAGGGCTGCAAAAGCAGTGGTCCTGTTGCATTTGATCATGATTGCCGCGAAGGTATTTGCGGTATGTGTTCACTCTACATTAACGGAAGAGCCCATGGTCCAGACAATGAAATCACAACCTGTCAGCTTCATATGCGCAAGTTTAAAGATGGAGACACTATCACTATCGAACCTTGGAGATCAGCAGCTATGCCGGTAATTAAAGACTTGGTAGTGAACAGAAATGCTTTCGACCAGATTCTTCAGGCCGGAGGTTACACCTCTGCTAGCACAGGGGGTGTTCCTGATGCAAATGCCATTCTTATACCAAAAGAGAAGGCAGACGAGAGCATGGATGCCGCTGCATGTATAGGCTGCGGAGCTTGTGTCGCAACTTGTAAGAATGGGTCAGCAATGCTTTTTGTTTCAGCAAGAGTAAGTTCTCTCGCCCTTCTTCCTCAAGGTAGGGTAGAGGGAGCCAGAAGGGCTAAAGCAATGGTTGCAAAGATGGATGAACTCGGTTTCGGTGCATGTACAAATACACGCGCATGCGAGATGGAGTGTCCTAAAAACATTTCTGTAGCACACATAGCAAGACTGAACAGAGAGTTCCTGCTGGCAAAAATAAAGGATTAAAGTAGGGCTATTCAGCTTTATAATAGACTCCGACCCCGTCAAAACTGTCAATAAGATCTTCAAAAACAGTTTTATCGGGGTCTTTTGCTGTCAGCATGTTTTCAAGTATGGACATCATATACTCCCTTGGATAATAGAGCTCCATTTTTCGGGAATTACATGCTGCGGTTATGCCAGAGGCAAAGACCCTGTTATAGATTGTTGCGTAAATCTCGTAGGTTGTATAGGTCCCTGTGAAAACCTGCTCAGGTTTATATGATTTATAAATGAAACTTACAGAGCTCTTGTCAAAGGTAATCTGCTCCGGTTTCATAATATTCTGTAAAATCTGCGATTTGTTGTTATTAAGATATGTTTTCGCTTCCGGATGGGCTTTATCAACCTGTTCATCATATACTATAAGGAAACTTGAGGTGTCAATATTCCATGTTCCCACAAAACTGACAGAGTCTTCCGTCTTATTACACCCGGAAACCATTAGGGTGATAAATATGACTACTGTGAAGAAAACAAACCGGTTCAGTCTCATATACGCAATTATGACGATTATATTAAAAAGCCTTCGTTATCTCACAAATGTATAAAAATTAGTTTAAAAACATTTAAATTTGAACAAATATCGAAAAATGGAATTTTTTGCCACTTGTAACGGGATTCCCGTTCATATTTCAGACTCGAAAAAAGGAGAAAAGACACTGGTTTTTCTTCATGGATACCTCGAAACACTTTATGTATGGGACGATTTTATAAAGACACTTCCAGAATCACTGAGAATTATCGCGATAGATCTTCCGGGACACGGGCTTTCAGGATCAAATAAAGATGAGAATTCAATAGCGTTTATGGCAGATGTTGTTAAATCAGTGCTTGATTTGTGCAGGATTGAATCTGCCTATGTCGTTGGTCATTCAATGGGGGGATACGTCGCAATTGAGGCGATTAAGAGGCATAGTGAGAGGTTTTCGGGGATAATCCTGATGCATTCAGGCCCCGGGGCAGACTCTGAAGAGAAAAAAATTGACAGAGACAGGGAAATAGAGCTTATAAGAAAAGCAAAATTACATATGATTGTGAAGATGGGTATCCCGAAAATGTTTGCAAAAGAGAACCTGAGAAAGATGGATGAAAAAATTGCAGAAATAGAGGAAATATCAGAGACACACGATCCTGAAGGGATTGTAGCAACAATCTACGGGTTAAAAAACAGAGAGGATAATCTGGCATTTATGAAAAAGATTAAAATTCCTTTATTAATCTTTTTTGGAATGGATGATTACCATATACCTGTTGATAAGGCAATGTACCTGCAAAATGAGTTACCGGGAGCAAAGTGCATATTTTTACAACACTCCGGCCATAACGGTTTTTTAGAAGAGCCACAGGTTGTTAAAGAAGAGATATTGAAATTCCTAGAAATGTAAAATATGATTAAAAAAACAATATCGTTAGTCTTGTTGTCACTGACCTTGTCATTGACAAGCGCTTTATCACAAAACAGAGCAAGAGACTTTGGAATAAAACCAGGTGTTTTCAAAACCGGAAAGTTCAATGCAATTACTGATGTCCCGGGAGTTAAAATTGGTCATGTGACAAAGATTGAAGGTGAGGATATGAGAACAGGCGTAACGGCAATTGTCCCTCATGGTGGAAATATATTCAAAAACAAGGTTCCTGCAGCGATATTTGTAGGAAATGGTTTTGGAAAATTGGCTGGTGTGACTCAGATTATGGAACTGGGCAATATTGAGACTCCGGTAATATTGACTAACACAATGAGTATTGCTGCTGCTCTTGACGCACTTATAACTTATACAATATCACAACCTGGTAATGAAAATGTGGCATCTGTCAATGGAGTAGTAGGCGAGACAAACGACAGTGGCCTTAACAACATCAGAGCAAGATATGTTAAACCGGAAGATGTCCTGAAAGCAATCGAATCTGCAAAAAGCGGTCCTGTTGAGGAGGGCGGGGTAGGAGCAGGTACGGGCACTATCTGCTTTGGTTTCAAAGGTGGTATAGGAACCTCTTCGAGGGTGCTTCCTGAATCATTGGGCGGATACACTGTGGGTGTAATCGTACAGTCAAATTATGGAGGAATCCTTGATATAGACGGAATCAAGGCAGGTGAAATATTGGAAAACTACTCATTTAGAAAGAATATACTTCAGGATGTTGACGGATCATGCATGATGGTTGTGATTACAGATGCACCGGTTACTGCTAGAAATCTTGAACGTATTGCAAAGAGAGCATTTATGGGAATGGCCAGGACAGGAGGAATTGCTTCAAATGGAAGCGGTGATTATGTAATTGCAATGTCAGTAGCACCTGAAAATTTTATTGACGAATCAAAACCGTTCTATACTCCCAAGGAACTTCAGAATGACTCTATGTCGCCTCTGTTCATGGCTACAATAGAGGCAACAGAGGAGGCATTACTCAACTCTTTGTTTGCGGCAAAAACTGTAAAGGGAATTAATAACAAGGAAGTCCAGAGACTTCCTGTGGAAAAGATAATAAAGTAACATACCTACCAGAGGAAATTGTTGAAAGGATATCTCCCGGCGTGTATTTCAGCAACCATTTTATATATATCATTCCTAAGCTTGTCAATCTGCGTCTTCTCTTTCGCTGAAATAAAGATACAAGGATTGTGCTCTCTTCCCATCCAAGAATTTTTCAGTTCTTCCAAGCTGTAATTTTCCTGCTTTTTAGGCGCAAAATCATATTCGTCCTGTGGAGTATACTTATAAAGGTCAATCTTGTTAAAAACAAGGAAAAGCGGCTTTTCCTTAGCTCCTATCTCGGACAGTGTTTCATTGACTACTCTGATCTGTTCTTCAAATCCCGGGTGAGATATGTCTACTATATGCATAAGAATGTCCGATTCGCGTACCTCATCAAGCGTGCTTTTAAAAGACTCCACTAACTGATGTGGAAGTTTCCTTATAAAACCGACTGTATCACTCAGAAGAAAAGGAACATTCTCAATAACAACCTTCCTTACTGTAGTATCCAATGTTGCGAAAAGTTTATTCTCTGCAAACACGTCGCTTTTTGCAAGAAGGTTCATCAGAGTGCTCTTCCCGACATTTGTATATCCGACAAGAGCAATTCTTACTAAATTACCTCTATTGCCACGCTGAGAAGACATCTGGCGGTCAATTTTCTTTAACTGCTCCTTAAGCTTGCTTATTTTGTCAAGAATAATCCTTCGGTCTGTCTCTATCTGACTCTCTCCCGGTCCCCTCATTCCGATACCGCCTCTCTGTCTTTCAAGGTGAGACCACATACGTGTAAGTCTAGGAAGAAGATATTGATATTGTGCCAGTTCAACCTGTGTCTTTGCATAGGCAGTCTTAGCCCTTTGTGCGAAAATATCGAGAATAAGGCTTGTCCTGTCAAGCACCCGACACATCAGCTCCCTCTCAATATTTCTCAGTTGCGATGGAGTGAGCTCATCATCAAAGATGACAAGCTTTATATCATTTTCAGCAATATAACTTTTTATCTCATCGAGCTTTCCCGAACCGACATAGGTCTTGTTGTTAGGCCTTTCGAGTCTCTGAATAAACTTCTTATCTCCGGCTGCTCCGGCAGTCTCTGCAAGAAACTCAAGCTCATCAAGATATTCGAGGACTTTACTTTCGTCGTCATTCTGGGAAATAACTCCTACGAAGACACATTTTTCCAATTCCATATATATTTTTAGAAATAAATGTACTTAAAATTATTAAAAAAGGCTGCATCTTAAGGAGGCAGCCTTTTCTTCAATATCTAAAAAATAGTTATCTCAACTGGAATATCACAGGGAAAATGTAACGAACCTTAACCGGTTTGTTTCTTTGTCTTCCCGGTGTCCATTTTGGCGAAGAAGCAACTACACGTGCAGCCTCTTTGTCCAGTGAGGGATCTACTCCTCTGACAACCTTAACGTCGCTTACACTACCGTCTGTATTAACAAGGAACTGAAGTATAACGCGACCCTGAACTCCATTTTCCTTTGCCATTTCAGGATAAACCAAGCGTTCAAAAACCCATTTTGTGAAAGTGTTCTCGTCTCCACCTTGGAATTTCGGTTTCTCTTCTACAATCTGGAAAGGAATTTCCTCTTCCTCAACCTCTTCTGCTTTACCCGAACCGGCTACATAGTTCTTAATCTCTACACCAAGATTACTGTCATCCTCAGTATTAATAATGAGCTCAGATTCAATTTTCATGTCATCCTCGACAATCTGGATCTCGTCAGATACTATAGGAATCTCCATTGTCTGTGGTGGTGGAGGTGTCTCCTGTGTAATAGGAATCATCTCATCTTCAATGGTAGCAGCTGCATCATTTGTCAAAGTTGATTCCTGTTTGTCAGTGCTTTTCCATTCAAAAGCTAGCAGTGAAACTGCTAAAGCGACTATTAATCCTATTTCTCTGAAGAAAAATTTCTTGCCTTCAAGATTGGCTTTAGGTGTTTTCTTTACTTCCATAACTTTGTCTCTGCGATTTTTGAGTTTGTAAAAGTAATAAGAAATAATTATTTGACAAAAGTAATTGTGGATAAACTTTTGGAAATAATTTTAAATTCAACAATAATAGAACGTTAAAAGTTAGTGAAATTGTTCAAAACTTTTCTGTGGAGCATATCGGAGTCGAACCGATGACCTCTTGCATGCCATGCAAGCGCTCTAGCCAACTGAGCTAATACCCCGTGAGTTTTTGCACACTTTAATGTGTGCAAAAACTATTCCAAATAGCTAAAACTATACGAGTTTCAGATCTTTAAGAACATCGTTTGTAGATCTTACAGCATCAACGCTCTTCTGGAAGAGAGACCTCTCTTCAGGATTAAGGTTTAGCTCAATAATCTTCTCCCATCCGTTTTTACCGATAACGCAAGGAACACCTATACAAACATCGTTTTGATAATATTCTCCCTCAAGAGATACACAGCAAGGATATACCTTTTTCTCATCGTGAACAATAGCCCTTACAAGTGCAGCTGCATTTGCTCCGGGAGCATACCAAGCTGAAGTGCCGATAAGTTTGGTGAGTGTTGCACCCCCCTTCATTGTGTCTTCAGTAATCTGGTCAAGAACCTCTTTTGTAGTAAGTTCAGAAACTGGAATTCCTCTGAGGTTGGCAAACCTGGTAAGAGGAATCATTGTTGTATCACCGTGTCCGCCTATTACAAGACCGGCAACGTCACTTGCCGGAGCATCAAGAGCTTTGCTCAAATAGTAAATAAACCGGCTGCTGTCAAGCATACCACCCATACCTATCACTCTGTTTTTAGGAAGACCGGAAGACTTAAGAGTAAGGTAAGTCATGGTATCCATCGGGTTGGAAATTATTACGATAGTTGCATTAGGTGAATACTTGAGTGAATTGGAAACAACGTCATTTACAATAGAGGCGTTTGTTCCAATAAGTTCTTCTCTGGTCATACCAGGTTTGCGAGGTATACCTGAGGTGATTACGATAACATCAGAGTTTGAAGTTGCTTCGTAATCATTTGTTACGCCGGTAATTCTAGTTTCAAATTTAAGATGCTTAGCTGTCTGCATCATATCAATTGTTTTACCTTCTGATAATCCAGGTTTAACATCGAGAAGGACAATTTCAGACGCTACTTGCATAAGACACATTGCATAAGCGCAAGTTGCACCAACATTACCGGCACCAATAACACTAACTTTTGACATGGTTTAAAAAAGTTTTAAATGAGTATATTTTTGTAGTTTTGCACAAATATTTTAATATGGGCCAAGTAAATAATTTCCGCATATTTCGTGCCACAATGAATAAAAAAATCCTTGATCAGGATAAATTATTTTTTAAAAGATTTTTTAATCTGGATACCAGAACTTATGAGGATGGGGCTTTACCCGCTCAGACAAAGGAGATGTTAGGACTGGCAACTTCAATGGTTTTAAGGTGTGATGATTGTATAAAATATCACCTTGAAAAGTGTTATGATTTAAAAGTAACAAAAGAACAACTATTTGAGATATTTTCTGTTGCAAACTTAGTAGGTGGTTCAATCGTCATTCCGCACACAAGGAGAGCACTTGAGTATTGGGAAGAATTGGAAAATCTTGATAATAAAAATAATATATAATGATTAATTTTTTTTCTGAGGGTATAAACTTCAAATTAAAAAATAAAATAGCTTGCAAGAAATGGATTCTGTCTACTTTAGAAGAGGAGGGAATTTTTAAAAATAGAAAATTTGAAGAACTATCATTTATTTTCTGTTCAGATGAATATCTTCTAGATATGAATAAAAAATATCTAAGTCATGATTATTACACAGATGTTATATCATTCGACAATTCTGAGGAAAAAACCTTTTCAGGAGATATTTTCATAAGTGTTGATATGGTAGAAAATAACGCAAAGACTTATAATCAACGCTTTGTAGATGAGGTTCATAGAGTTATGATTCATGGAGTCTTACATCTTTCAGGGTATAATGACGCTACAAATTCTGAACAAGAGATTATGAGATCCAAAGAAGATTACTATTTAGCAAAGAGAGATTTCGATGATAACAGATAAGTATGACATAATAGTTGTCGGTGCGGGACATGCCGGATGTGAAGCAGCTTATGCAAGCGCAAAGTTGGGTTCGAAGGTTTTATTGCTTACAATGGATTTAGGAAAAATAGCTCAAATGTCTTGTAATCCGGCCGTTGGCGGTATAGCTAAAGGACAAATAGTAAGAGAGATTGATGCTCTGGGTGGCTATATGGGAATAGTTACAGATGCTAGTACAATCCAGTTTAGAATGTTGAACAGGTCAAAAGGCCCCGCAATGTGGAGTCCGAGAGCACAATGCGACAGGCAACATTTTTCAATGAACTGGCGATATGTGCTTGAGCACACAAAAAACCTGAGTCTATGGCAGGATTCAGCAACTGAGCTGATATTTGAAGGGAAAAAAGTAGTTGGTGTTAAGACATCTCTTGGAGCAAAGTTTTCTGCAAAATCAATAATAATCACATCGGGTACTTTTCTAAACGGCAAATTATTTATTGGTCATAATACTGCAGAAGGGGGAAGGGTTGGGGAACCACCATCTCTTTTCTTGTCGGATCAGATAAAAGAGATGGGAATTGAGGTTGATAGAATGAAAACCGGTACTCCGCCACGTTTGGATATTCGTTCGGTAGACTTAACAAGGCTTCAGATACAAAAAGGAGATTCATCTCCGGAAAAGTTTTCATTTCTGACAATACCTTCACCTATACAGGCAAATATTGATCAAATGCCATGTTTTATGGTTCATACGAATAAAGACGTGCATGAAATTTTGAAGAGTGGTTTTCAAGACTCTCCTTTGTTCTCAGGAAAAATTCATGGAAAAGGTCCAAGATATTGTCCAAGCATAGAAGATAAACTTAGAACTTTTTCTGATAAGGATGCACATCAACTTTTTCTTGAGCCTGAGGGGTGGAACACAAATGAGTATTATCTACAAGGATTTTCTTCGTCATTACCTCTTGAAACACAATATGCCGCATTAAGGGCAATACCCGGTCTTGAATCTGCGGTTATATACCGACCAGCATACGCAGTAGAATATGATTATTTTCCTCCGACACAATTAAACCATACGCTTGAGTTAAAAAGCATAGAAAACCTATATTTTGCAGGGCAGGTTAATGGTACAACCGGATATGAAGAGGCTGCTGCACAAGGCTTGATGGCAGGTATAAATGCTCACTTAAAGATTTCTGATAAAGAACCTTTTATCTTGAAGAGAGATCAAGCATATATAGGAGTATTGATAGATGATTTAGTAACAAAAGGAGTTGACGAGCCTTATCGAATGTTTACATCCAGGGCAGAGTATCGAATACTTTTACGGCAAGACAATGCTGACAGGCGATTAACAGAAGCATCATATTACATAGGACTTGCCACGAGACAAAGATACGATTTGACAAAGAAGAAATACTCGCAGGTAAAGCAAATTTCAGATTTCATTCAGAATGTATCAATACAGCCATCAGAAGTTAATAATTATTTGAATTCAGTAGGCTCAAGTGATATCCAACAAAAAAAACCACTTTCTGATATTTTGTCGAGACCGGAAACGGATCTTGCTTCATTGTTAAAAAATGTTCCTCGTGGAACATTTGATTTTTACATAGAGGAGAGATCAAAAGAAAATGAACAAGAAAAGTGTGATATAATTTATGCACTTCGAGAAGCAAATAAGTGTGATTCAGGTAATCAATCATTTTTAAGCGAATTTTCAAAAGGTCTGGGCGATGCTTTTGAGATATCAGACTTGCAAAACATATTGCCATACAATCAAAGCCCGATTATAGAAAAAGAGAGTGTGCAAAAAATTTACGGCAGAGAATTGCTCTCTTCTGCAGAAATTGCAATTAAGTACAAAGGATATATAGAAAGAGAAAAGAGGCTTGCTGATAAAATTTTGAGACTTGAAGATGTGAAAATTCCTGATAAGTTCGATTATTCGCTTATAAAATCGATATCAATTGAATCAAGACAAAAATTGGAAAAGCACAGGCCCAAAACAATTGCGCAAGCATCAAGAATTCCGGGAGTCTCTCCAGCTGACATATCAGTATTAATAATATATTTTGGAAGATAGCTTGGGCCGAATATTATTTTGACAATAGATCTGTTTGGTGAAATAACAAAGTGACGATTTGTATAAAGGAGAACTTTATAAATGTTCCCCGTGGAACATGGGGTAGCATTTTTGTTGAATTTTTTTGTCCAGACAATTTATTCAAGAGGCAACATTATGGAAAAATTATCAAAAGTATTGTCGCTCTCTTTTCGAATGGGAAATAAAAGCCCGCTCTGTTTGAGTTTTTTGGGAACTGTCCCGGAGTTATTAGGCCGGATAATCTTAATCGCACTAGCTTGAGGGTATAGTTGGCGGATTGATTTATATAAAAACGAATAATTACTTTCTTTAAAATTTGTTTCCAGGACAAGAATTGTCTTAGAAAAGTCGGGTTCAGGGTAAGCGATGAAATAATTGCTTTCTGATATATTCTCCCGGTTTTCTAAAAACATATTAAATCCACCTCTTTCAGCGGTTTCTAATAAGACGTAATTTAAAATTTCTCTACTCCAGAGAAATTTGTTGCCGGAGGCGTTTCGGATTCTTTCAAAATTGTCAAGAGAGAGAGGAGAGATGGAGATATCTTCAGTTAATAGGGTATCTTGATTGTCAAGAGGCTCGATTAGTTCCTCCTCGTATAAGGTCCTGCAGAATCCGTATCTTTTATATAAATCATAAAGGCTTTCACTTGCAGGTCTTGTTATAAGGAAGGATAAGTTCTCATCCCTGCAGATTTGTTTTGCAATGTCTATAAGTGCGGAAGATAAAGAGAAACCTCTATGTTTTAGTTTTGTCCCAACAGCATAGAGGTAATATCCTTTAATAATTTCATATTTTATCTGAACAGTTGCAGGGATTAGTGTTATGCTTGACGCTATCTCTCCCGAATCTGTGGTTGCTACAAGAGATCTTGTATGAGGGAAGCAATGTTTGAAAAAATTGTCGATGTAGGAATAATCATCAGTAAAACAGGTTGTCCATACCTCATATAATCCGGGGATATCGTCGCCAGATGCTTCTCTAAAGATCATTTTCTTAAATTTTGTATATTTCGTTTATGAGAGAGCTGTATTTAGAGTTAATCTTATTTCTTTTTAATTTGAGAGTAGGAGACAACATGTCGTTAAGAGGTGTCCACTCGTCATTTATAAGTTTTATTCTTTTAATCTGCTCATGGGCAGCAAGCTTCTCATTGACTGATTCAATCTCACTATTGATCTTTTTCTGTACTTCGGCATTTTTAATCAGATCATCGTTGTCTTCAAACTGTATTTTATGTTTGGCAGCCCAATAGTGGAGTCTACTAAAAGCAGGTATAATTAAAGCTGAGGCAAATTTTTGATTTTCTCCTACGACCATACAGTTTTCTATATAAGAGGACTCTTTCATCATCGTCTCTATGACCTGCGGAGCAACATATTTTCCGGCTGAGAGTTTAAATATCTCTTTCTTCCTGTCGGTAATTTTTAAAAATATACCATCTACGATAGTACCTATATCTCCAGTATGGAAAAAACCCTCCTCGTCAATAACACTCTTTGTGTATTCAGGGTCTTTATAATACCCTAACATAACATGGGGGCCTCTGGTAAGGATTTCCCCATCTTCTGCAATCTTCAAATCTGTGCCAACGGTTGCTTTTCCCACTGTGCCAATTTTAATTATCATCTCCTTCGGATTATTTACTGCTATAATAGGAGAGGTTTCTGTCATTCCGTAACCCTCGAAAATATACATTTTGGCGGCAGTAAAAAGTCTGACAATTTTTGCCTGGATTGCAGATCCTCCTGAAACAACCAGCATCTCTTTACCACCCAACTTCTCACGCCATTTGCTGTAAACCAATCTGTCTGCAAGGCCGTACATGGCATTATAAAGTATTCCTTTCTTTGTATAGTCATACTTATTTGCAATTTTGAAAGCCCAGCTATATATAATTTTCTTTATTCCTTTAAGGTCTTTGCCTGCTGCTTCAAATTTATTATACATCATCTCAAGAACTCTTGGTACAGCACAGAATCCGTCAGCATGGCAATCTGCAAGATCTGCTGCTATAGTGGCGAGACTCTCTGCATAATAGGTGCTTATCCCCAGATACTGATAGTCGTAGTTCATGCTTCTTTCATATATGTGGCATAGGGGTAAGAAGCTGAGCATCTTGTGGTTATGATCTTTTATCTGTTGTACTGCTGAACCTATGAAAGTAAATACAAGGTTTTTGTGTGAAAGCATTACTCCTTTTGGAGTGCCAGTAGTTCCTGATGTATAGATAATTGTGACAAGATCATTCTCGTCAATTGTGCGTTTATTCTCTTCAATCACAGGGGCAAACTCCTTCTCCTTTTCTTTTCCAAGAGCAAAAAGTTCAGAAAGATTTCTTACACCGGTAATTTCATCCATAGTATAAATTAATGCTGGATTCTCCATCTTTGAAACAATAGGATGGATCTTTTTATAAATGGCTTCACCTCCGACAAAGATTATCTTAGCATCGCTGTGTTTGAAGATGTGTTTGTAATCTTCTGAGCCAAGTGTAGAATAAACAGGAACATGTACAAGGTGAGCAAGAGAGAGACCCATGTCGATAAAGTTCCACTCCTCTCTGTTATTGCAAATAGTAATGACCTTATCGAACTTTTCTAACCCTATGGAAAGAAAAGCATATGCCAAAATATGCGATTTCTCCTTGTATTCGGCTGAGGAGCACTTGATCCACTTGCCGTTATGTTTTCTGCTTAGTATGTCATCTTTTGGATAGAGCTGAACAAGCCTTTCCAAAAGATCAAATGTGCGTGTGACATTCATAGGTTTAAATTTTATTTACTGTTACAATTCTAATAATATCATTTACAAAAATGTCAATATCCTCCTTGGTTGTATTGAATGAACACATCCAGCGAACTTCGTTGGTTGTTTCGTCCCATAAATAGAAGAGATGCTTCTTTAGCAACTCTTCACATAAGTATCTGGGTATAATTGCAAAAACGGCATTTGTCTCAACAGGTCGGCTTATCTCTATTTCACTTATCTCTTTGAGCCTTGATTCCAGATACTTTGCCATAGTATTTGAGTGGGAGGCCAGTCTTAGGTTCAACCCGTCTTTAAGATAGGCGATAAACTGCGCGGCTATGAAGCGGTTTTTTGAAAAGAGTTGTGTGCTTTGTTTTCTGATGTACAAAAAATCCTCTGAAAGTTCCTTTTTGAAAAATATCACAGCCTCTCCGATTAAAAGGCCATTTTTAGTTCCACCGAAAGAGAGAGCATCAACTCCGATATCTGCCGTGAAACTTTTTATCGGCAAGCCCAGAGCTGCAGCGGCATTCGAGATCCGTGAACCGTCCATATGAAGATAACAGTTGTATTCATGCATAAGGTCAGCAAGATTTTTTATCTCCTGAGGTGTGTAGAGAGTCCCTAATTCTGTCGGTTGTGATATTGACAATACTTTGACCTGAGAATGGTGTTGAAAACCGAAATCCTTCAACTCTTTTCTCACCTCTTCCGGAGTTACTTTGCCATCTTTAGAATTTAACGGGATAAGCTTGCACCCGGTGGCTTTTTCTGGAGCGCCGCACTCATCTACATTTATATGTGCAGTCTCCGGACAAAGGATAGAATTATAAGTTTGTGTAAGAGCCTTCAGAGCAACGACATTGGCTCCGGTTCCGTTAAAAACAAAAAAAGATTCAGCGGTTTCACCTAAAATCTTTTTAAACAGGAAAATGGCTTGTCTTGTGGTCTCATCTTCTCCGTATGCTTCCGAGAAATCTGTGTTGGCATTTATAATTGCATCTATAATTTCAGGAGCTACTCCTGAATGATTATCACTTCCAAAACTGTGTAACATTATCTCCTCCGGATCAAAGCTTAGATTATAATGGTGTAAATATAATAAAAAACCCGCAGTGAATTATCTGCGGGTTAGTATTCTTAATTAAACCTGATTACAAAATAGCTTTGTATGCTTCAGCGTCAAGAAGAGCGTCTGCTTCTGATGGGTCTGACATCTCTATTTTAACCATCCAACCTTCTCCATAAGGATCTGTATTGACAGATTCAGGAGCGTTTTCGAGATTCGGATTTACTTCGACTATCTTGCCGGAAACAGGCATAAGTGCATCAGCTACTGTCTTAACTGCCTCGATGGCTCCGAAGACTTCACCTGAAGAAAGAGTTTCCCCTTCAGTCTGGATGTCTACGAAGACGATATCTCCCAACTGACCTTGAGCGAAGTCGGTGATACCTACAGTTGCAATGCTGCCTTCAACTTTAACCCACTCGTGGTCGTTGCTGTACTTTAGATTTGCAGGAATATTCATGATTATGTCTAAAAGTTTTAATATTTTGGCAAATGTACTAAAAAAATCAGATTAGAGTCTTTTTAACGCCTCTTTAATTAGAGTCTCGAGTTTATTATCAGGTTTTTCTTTCAAAATAGAATCAAGAACCTTCTCAACATTTGGTTTTGAGAAGCCCAACAGAATAAGAGCACTCAATGCCTCATCCCTTATTTGTGCATTCGCACTGAGTGTTATACTGCCGAATTGCCCTGATGGGGCTCCCTTGACGATCTTATCTTTTAGATCAATGATAATCCTTTGGGCCGTTTTCAGTCCAATTCCTTTAACTCCTTTGATTTTGTTTATATCACCCCCAATAATTGCGTTTCTGAGCTCTTCAGTTGAGAGTGATGAGAGCATCATCCTTGCTGTATTAGGACCGACGCCATTAACATCAATCAATAGGGTGAAGAGATATCTCTCCTCTTTATCAGAAAAACCGTAAAGTAATTCGGAGTCCTCCCGGAGGTGATGGTATAGGAACAATTTGGCATCTATACCGGGTGTTAAATGAGAATATGTCTGCAGGGAAATCAGGATACGATATCCGATATTGTTGTTTTCCAAAACGGTCTCTGTAGGATTCAGTTCTACAATAGTGCCCTTTATATAGTCGTACATTCTCTTTTTAAATAAACAATTATGACAAAAATATGTTTTTTAAAACAGATATAGAAACATTGTTTACTATTTTTGCAACAAAAGAGAGATATGGAGTTGATAAAAGACATTTCTGATATAAGGAGCCATTTTCCTGCACTAACCCAAAGTGTAAACAGTAAGCCGCTTGTCTATTTTGACAATGGGGCAACTTCCCAGAAACCCGATGCTGTCATAGAGTTGGTTAATAAGATGAACTCCGGCGTAAATGGCAATATCCACAGAGCCGTTCATGAATTAAGTGCTCGATCGACTGAACTTTACGAATCTTCAAGGGAGAGTGTGAGAAGTTTTATCAATGCAGGTTCAAGGGAGGAGATAGTCTTTACTTCCGGAACGACAGCTTCTATAAATCTAGTAGCAAACTCTTTTTCTCAAATTTTCCTAAAAAAGGGTGATGCAGTACTTCTCACTGAGGGAGAGCACCACTCCAATATTGTCCCTTGGCAAATGGCCTGTGAACGCCACGGAGCGAAACTCAGAGTGCTTCCTGTTGACGAAAACGGTTGTTGGAAGATGGAACTTCTCGACTCACTTCTTTCTGACGGAAAAGTTAAAATTGCCTCAGTCGCTCATATTTCGAATGTCCTGGGAATAGTTAATCCTATAGAGGAACTAATTGAAGCCTGTCATAGGTTTGATGTTCCGGTGATGATAGATGGAGCTCAAGGAATCATTCATTCAAGTGTTGATGTAAAACAGCTTGATTGTGAATTCTATGCATTCTCCGGCCATAAGCTTTACGGTCCGACGGGAATTGGCGTGTTATATGGGAAAAAGGAGTTTTTACAAAAAATGGTTCCATGGATGGGTGGTGGTGATATGGTTGGAACGGTCACATTTAAAAAGACTACATATGCCGACCTGCCTTTGAAATTTGAGGCCGGAACCCCGAACTTTATTGGAGCTGCCGGGCTTGGTGAAGCAATAGGTTTTTTATCAAAAATCGAAAAAAACTTTGTAAAGGAGCATGAAGAGATATTGGTTGCAAAGATGCTTGAAGGTCTGGCTTCTGTTGATAATCTTACGCTTTATGGAGTCTCAAACCGTAAAATATCTCTCTTCTCTTTTAATGTAGCGAATGTACACCCTACGGATATAGCGATGCTTATGGACAAAATGGGTATTGCCTTACGTTCCGGAATGATGTGTGCAGAACCGTTGATGTTGCATTTCGGTGTATCGGGTATGTTGCGTGCATCTTTGTCTGTTTATAATACTGTTGAGGAGATAGATTACTTTATAAATTCGTTGAAACGAGTTCTTAAAATGTTATCATAATTACTAATATAATGACTATTAAAGAGGCGGAAAATCAAATAATTGAGGAATTTTCAATTTTTACGGACTGGTTGGATAAATATGAGTATCTGATTGAATTGGGAAAATCTTTGCCGATAATAAAAGAGAGCAGTAAATCAGAGACTAATTTAATTAAGGGTTGCCAATCTAAGGTGTGGCTTGCTGCCGATTACATAGACGGAAAGATATATTTTACCGCAGATAGCGATGCTATTATAACTAAAGGGATTATCTCTTTGTTAATTAGAGTCTTCTCGGGGAGAGCCCCGCAGGAGATAATAGATGCTGATCTTGGTTTTATTAAGGAAATCGGTTTACAGGACAATCTATCCCCGACGAGGTCAAATGGCTTGTTATCAATGATCAAACAGATTAAATTCTATGCACTGGCTTTTTCAGCAAATAAATAATTGAGTTATGGCAGATGTTACACTAGAAAAGAATATTGTTCTTGCTCTCAAACAGGTATATGATCCGGAAATACCGGTTAACATATACGATCTGGGTCTTATATATGAGATAAATGTGGATGAGAATAAAAAAGCTCATATAAAAATGACTCTGACAGCACCTAATTGTCCTATGGTTGATGACTTGCTTCAGGATGTTCATGATGCTGTGTCGGATGTTCCCAACATTTCTGACGTTGCTATTGAGCTGGTATTTGATCCGCCATGGGACAAGAGCAGAATGAGTGAGGAGGCTTTGCTTGAACTTGGCTTTTTGTAGGATGAGTGAGGTTTTACTATTACTGGGCAGTAACAAGGGTGACAGGTTAAACTATCTGAATCTCGCTTTGGACAGAATTGACCGGATCTCTTTACAAACGCCTGTGGTATCTCACATTTTTGAGAGTGAACCATGGGGGTTTGATTCAAATACATGGTTTCTAAATATGGCAGTATCTATTCAAACAGATTTGCCTCCACTTGAATTGCTTGATAAACTGATGGAGATAGAGAGTGATCTGGGAAGGAAAAGAGATCCGGAATCCGTCGGATACAATTCCAGAGAGATTGATATAGACATTATTCTATTTGGCGAATATATTGTGGATGAAGAGAGATTGAAAATTCCTCACCCAAGAGCACATTTAAGAAAATTTGTGCTTGAACCCCTCGCCGATATTGTTCCAGATTATTATTTTCCGGGATTCGGCAAGAGTGTAAAAGAGCTTTTAAAAAGTTGTCCCGATAATTCGGATGTGCTATTGTGGCCTTAACCGCTGAACAATTGTCCCGGATTTATGTTATTCTAATTACAAGGAGTTACAAGATATAACTCCTTGCAATGAATAACTAAATCTATTTTAAATGAATATTGTAGAGGGATTAAAGTGGCGCTACGCGACAAAGCGTTTTGATGTCAATAAAAAACTAAATAAAGATCAGATAGAGTATCTTAAGCAGGCGGTGAACTATATTCCTTCCTCCTACGGACTTCAACCATACAAGGTGTTGATTGTGGAGGATAGTGATACAAGAAAGAGACTAAGCGAGGCTGCATACGGGCAACCTGCCATTACTGAGGCTTCTCAGCTCTTCATCTTCGTTAATTATACAGAATACAGCTCTGTAAAAGTAGATGAATTCCTGAAATTGGGAGCGGAAATCAATAATTATCCCATCGAAAAGACTGAGAATTACAAGAACATGATTAATGGGGCGATATCTTCACTTTCTAAGGTTCAGCTCTCGAATTGGACAGCAAAACAGGCCTATATCGGATTGGGAGCCTTAATTTGCGCTGCTTCGGAACAACAAATTGATATATGTCCTATGGAAGGTTTCGATAAGGAGAAGTTTGACGAGATTCTGGGACTAAAAGAGAGGAACCTTACTTCTGCCTGCATAGGTGCAGTTGGTTATAGGTCAGAAGAGGATACAAACCAGTTTCTGAAAAAGGTCAGGAAACCGATAGAAGAGCTTTTCGAAACTATCTGACAGATTGAGAGGTGAATTTTTGAATTCCTTTTTTCAGGAATTTCAAAAATTCATCCTTTGAACACTCTCCGACAGGTTCTGCCAGGGATATCTCATTTTGGTCAATCAATACATAATATGGTTGTGATGCCACACTAAACCGGGATATCTGGTAATCTCTGTTTTTCCTTCCGAGTGTATTTTTAATCTTTCCGTCAAGGGTTGAAACTATCTGCTCACTTTCCGTAAGTATGGTCTTGTCGTCAACATACAAAGTTGCAAGTACAACTTGATTCCTTAAAATATCCTGAACACCGGCATCATTCCAGACATTTGCCTCCATAAGTTTGCATCCGCTGCATGTGGTCGATTTGAAAGCAAGCAGAACGGGCTTTTTTAGGGCTTTTGAACACTCTATAGCTTGCGCAATGTCGTAATATGCCTTGAGGCCATATGGTGCCGCATGGTTGGGATCTGCATACTTTGCGGGGGTACATGGCCCGCTCTCCGTATTTCCGGATTGTATGGAACCTGCCTGATTAGATGTTGAAGGGGCAGAATTGTTGTAAATAGTGTATGTGGTCTCTGAAGCCGGAGGCAGGAGGGCAGAAAGGCGGGAGAGGGGTGCTCCGAACAAGCCCGGAATAAGGAATATTGCAAAAGAGAAGGATGCAATGGCAAAAATCACTCTTCCGGCTCCGACGTCTGAAACAGGGGAGTCGTGGGATGTTTTGATCTTTCCTAGTAGATAGAGGCCAAGGCAAACAGAGATTCCTATCCAGACAGATATAACCAGTGGCCTTGAGATAATTCCCCAGCCGAACCACACATCTACCGCGGATAGGTATTTCATGCTAAATGCAAGTAGGATGAATGCAAATATAACTTTGACCATATTAAGCCCCCCGCCTGATTTCGGCATTTTCTTCATTAAAGAGGGGAAGAAAGAAAAAATCACAAATGGTAATGAAAAGGCCAGACCGAAAACCAACATCCCAAGAACAGGTTTTATTGCAATTCCTCCGGAAACTGCAGCAGCCAGAATAGATCCCACAAATGGTCCTGTGCATGAAAAAGAGACTATTACCATAGCAAGAGCCACAAAAAATGAGGCTATCATGCCACCTTTGTCTGCTTTTGAATCCGCTTTGTTGGCAAGACCGCCGGGCAGAGTTATCTCAAATGCGCCCAGGAACGACACTGCAAAGACAATGAAGAGAATTCCGAAGATTGCATTGGGAATCCAGTGTGAACCAAGAGTGTCTGTTGCGTCGGTGCTTTTAAAAAGAGCAACAAGTATCCCGACCAGGGTATAAATTAATGTAACAGAAAGGCCAAACACCAAACCCTTCAAAATTCCTTTCCTACGGTTACCGGATCCACTGATAAAGAATCCGACGGTCATGGGAATCATGGGAAATACACACGGGGTAAATACTCCACCTAAACCGGCAGCGAAAGCCAAAAGTAAGAACATCAGAAGACCTTCGCTCTGGTTTGCAGAAGGAGCTGATGGTGTAGTCTCCAAACCCTTGATTTCAAACCTTACATCTGTCTCATCCATAAGACATTCGCCTCCGTTGCAGGTTTGCCATGAAAGAGTTCCTTCAACGCTAAAGGTAGAGTCGGTTAACTTTTTTATTGTCTGAATGAAGGTTGCATTATTGTGAAAAACCTTTACGTCTATGTTGAAAGCCTTGTCGTGTTTTATCTCCGCCTCACCCTCGTCTCTGAGGGTACCGACAACTTCGTATCCTTTTATCCCTCTCAATTCAAGAGTGGTGGGCAGTGGCCCTTTCTGAACAGAGTCGCTGCTATAAATATACCAGGGTGACACTATCTCTGCTTTGAATATAAGATCTATGGTGCCGTCTCCATTGTCTTTCTGCTCGTAGCTCCATGAAGTGGTAGTTATCTGTGCTGAGGCAGCACTAAAAGTTATAATCGCAATTAAAGAGAGAAAAAACCGTCTCATTGATAATATTTTTAGGGATGAAGACAAAATTATTAAAATTCCCCAGAAATGCACTATTTTTGCCTGTTACAAAATTAAAGAGATGACACAGGAGGAGTTATTTAAGAGCCTTATAGCTCATGCAAAAGAGTATGGATTTATTTTCCAGTCAAGCGAGATCTATGATGGCCTGAGCGCGGTGTATGATTACGGGCAATTGGGCGCGGAGTTGAAGAACAACATCAAAAAGTATTGGTGGGATGCTATGGTCCGATTAAATGAGAATATTGTGGGGATCGATTCTGCGATTTTCATGCACCCTAAGATATGGGAGGCTTCGGGACACGTGGGAGCTTTCAATGACCCTTTGATAGATAATAAAGACTCAAAAAAGAGATATCGCGCAGATGTTCTTCTTGAGGATTATATTGTCAAACTGGAGGAGAAGATGGATAAGGAGGTAGAGAAGGGACGCAAGAAATTCGGTGACTCTTTCGATGAGGCCCAGTTCCGTGCTACAAATCCAAACGTGCTACGAAATAAATCAAAAGCTGAAGAGGTTTCAAAGAGGATGAACGATGCTCTTAGGGCTAATGACCTTGACGCTCTTAAGCAGCTGATCATAGATTGTGAAATTGTATGTCCGATTTCCGGAACAAGGAACTGGACAGATGTTCGTCAGTTTAACCTCATGTTTTCTACGCAACTCGGAAGTGTCAGTGACGAGTCAGGCACAATATATCTTCGTCCCGAGACAGCCCAGGGGATATTTGTCAACTTTCTGAATGTTCAGAAGACATCAAGGCTCAAGATACCTTTCGGAATTGCACAGATTGGAAAGGCTTTCAGGAATGAGATTGTTGCAAGACAGTTTATTTTCAGAATGAGAGAGTTCGAACAGATGGAGATGCAGTTTTTTGTAAGACCGGGAGAAGAGCTTGAATGGTTCCGCAAATGGAAGGAGACCCGCCTTAAATGGCATAAGGCAATAGGCCTTGGGGAGGAAAAATATCGTTTCCACGATCATGAGAAACTTGCACACTATGCAAATGCGGCTACAGACATAGAGTTTGATTTTCCGTTCGGCTTCAAGGAGCTTGAAGGGATACACTCTCGTACCGACTTTGACCTTAGCCAGCATCAAAAATTCTCAGGAAGGAAGATGCAGTATTTCGACCCGGAGACAAATGAGAGCTATATCCCTTATGTTATTGAGACTTCAATAGGTCTGGACAGGACTTTCCTCGCTATCTATTCTTCATGCTATTGTGAAGAGAAACTTGAGGACGGAGAGGAGAGGGTAGTGTTGAAATTGCCTGCATTCCTTGCGCCTGTTAAATTAGCGGTACTTCCGCTTGTTAAAAAGGATGGCCTTCCGGAGATGGCAAGGGATATAATGAAGGATTTGAAGATTGATTTTAACTGCCAATATGACGAGAAGGACAGTATTGGTAAGAGATACCGCCGCCAGGATGCGATTGGCACTCCTTTCTGTGTTACAATCGACCACCAGAGTCTTGAGGACAATTGTGTGACTATCAGATACAGAGATTCAATGAAGCAGGAGCGTATCCCTGTTTCTGAACTGAAACAAATCGTAGGGGAAAAGGTTGGATTTAGAAATGTTCTGGAAAACATCTAAAAACTTTATATAATGACAAACATCTCGGTTAATTACATGGGTTTGATCCTGAACTCGCCTGTCATAGCAGCAAGTTCCGGCCTCACAACACAGCTTGATAAGATAGAATCCTTTGAGAGGGCCGGGGTTGGAGCAATTGTAGTGAAATCTCTTTTCGAGGAACAGATAGTTGATGAGGCGGATTTTCTCAATTCGCGCAGCAACGATTATCCTGAGTCGGCTGATTATCTACACCATTATATGCGTCAGTACTCAATAGAGAAATATCTCAACCTTCTGAGAGAGATCAAGGCAAAAGTGTCAATCCCTGTAATCGCAAGTATAAACTGCTATTCGAAAGGAGAGTGGGTCTCTTATGCAAGGGAGATTGAAAAAACAGGTGTAAATGCCATTGAGCTCAATATCTACTCTTTGCCTTTAAACATTCACAAAAGCTCGACAGATGTGGAAAAAGATTATCTGGATGTTATAGGAACAGTTACAAAGATGCTTAAGATCCCTGTTGCAGTAAAGATAGCGGGTTATGTAACCAACCTTCCGGGATTTGTCAACAATCTCAAAGCATACGGTGCAAAAGGGGTTGTTATGTTTAACAGGTTCTACACTCCGGATATCGATATCACAAAGCTGAAAATTGTGGCTGCAGAGGCTTTTTCAACAGAGACTGAGTCTTTGAGGGAGTTGAGATGGATGGGAATTGTATCTGCTCTTGTACCGGGGATAGATCTTTCATCAAGTACAGGGATTCATACCGGAGAGACTGCCATAAAGCAGATTCTTGCCGGTGCAACGACCGTCCAGATGTGTACAGCTTTGTACAAAAGAGGGGCGAAGGCTATTTCTGATGTTAATCAGGATATCCATATTTTCATGGAAAAGCACGGGTTTAAAACACTAAAGGACTTTAAAGGTATTCTTAACTATTCGAATATTGAAGATCCCAGAAAGTTCGAAAGAGTTCAGTTTATGAAGAATTTCGGAGGGAAATAAGAAAACCATTATTTGATATTAAAATAAAAAAGCATCTACGGATAAACGTAGATGCTTTTTATATAGTACAGGTTAACGACTAGAAGTTCAAGCCGACACTGATATTGACAAATGATTTGTATGTGCCGGGAAGGACTCCGTCAAGTGTAGCTGAAAGACCACCGTCATTTACCAGATACTGATGTGCATATGTAGCATGGCAGAATGCTGTCATACCTTTTGTCGCGTTCAGTATATGTGTATACTTGATACCACCGCCGATTTTAGCACGGTCTGCAGTCTTGTATGCGAAATCATGCATAAGTAGTGAGTTGTTGAGAAGAAGACTTCCTTCAGTAATCGGGTTTTCACTTTCCAACATAATACCCTTACCATCAATATAACTTCCTCCTAAATTCACATCAATAAGGGCTATGTTTTTAATCCTGAAGTTTTTCTCAATATTTGCATACACCTGTGTATTTTCGTAATCTTGGTGATATTTGGCCGGATAGATTTTAAAATCCTTCTCAACTTTACTGTAATTGCCTCCAAGGGTAAATATCCATGAGAAGTTCCATTTGCAGCCATCCTGACGTTTAACATAACCTTTGTATTCTGCTCCGTACTCAGTTTCATCAACCATATATCTCAGTGTTTTGCCATATTCGAAATAGTTCCATGTGCTAATCTCACCGGGAACGAGTTCGTAGTTGGTTACAACATTATAGCTGAATTGCTGGTTATTGATAAAGGATAGTTTCAGGTAATTGTCAGTTGCCTTTGTTGATAATGATAGAGTACCAGCGTAATCATACTGCAGTCCGTCTGTGAAGGCATATCGTTTCATCAAATTGGACCCCTCAAAATCATCTTCCTGATTGTAGTTAACCTTAAGTTGATTGAAGAATTTAAATTTGTTTTTTCTTAATTCCACCTGCAAGGCGCCACCGAATACATCTTTAAAATAGCCTCTGCTAAGAATGGTTGTATTGGTAATACCGCTTTCAGTGTTGAAAAACAGGCCCTCCATATAGTATATACTCTTTCCTGTCTCATCACCCAGATACTCATATTGTACTCTTTCTACGTCATGTTTGTATGACAGATTTAGTCCAAGATTGAGTATGCCTTTGCTGAATATTATACCGGGAGCGACATTAAAGCTTGAAAGTGTGTTGTTATTTCTTCCGTCTGTCCTCTTTGCAGCGGTTGCTGTGTGGTAATTGAAGCCGACACCGATTGCAAGACTATTTGAAACAGGGTAACCTACCTTTGCATTCAGATAATAATCTTCTCTTAGTACTTTCCCCGGAATAGAGTCCACGATAGGGTTGAAGGTGGTGTTAGGATAGATCGTCCCAAGCCAAGCCTGGTTTTCTTTTATTCCATAATCGTATATCAACTCACCGAAATAGTATACGTTTTTAGATTTTACGTAGGATTTTGTCGAGATTCCAAATGTTTTGTAATCAGAAGGATCGTAGTAATTTTTGAAATCGCCCTTTTCATTACCGTAAAAAGCACCGAAAGAGGAGAAGTTCATTGCAGAGTTGAAGACCAGACCTGCACCGTTATCAGAAATAATCCACGGGGCGCTTTTCTCAAGCCTGTCAAAAAAGTAGAGACATTTGTCTGATACTTTATGTTTTTGTGCCAAAAGTGTTCCTGAGAAGAGAACCATTGCCACAATTGCTACTGTATATATTAATTTGTTTTTCATCTTATTAAATTTAATTTACACCAACCAGTGAAGCAGTTGTTCTCTTTTCAAAGTCGTTGGATGAGTTGTTAGTATCCATATATACAATTCTGCCGCCGGCAGCTGTGGTTGCCTGTGCATCAACCCTCCTGTGGACGCTTTGTCCCTGACCGCTTCCGTCAATCTTTGCAAAACCATTGTCTATTTCCGGACGAAGCCTTTTGGAGTCTGTGGTATTCCTAAAGCATTCCACACCATCAATAATGAGGTTTTTGTCAACCATCAGACAGTCAAAGTTTCTGTTAGAGGCATACCCGGGATTCCATGTGTATGTATCTGCCACAAATTGAGTTGTGGTTTTGCCACCCATAGAGTAAAGGAATACTGCCGGGCTCAATGTTGATACAACCCACGATGTTGCAGTGCCTACTTTCCAGAATCCTTGCATAAGGTTAACACCTGCATTAGGTGTGGATTGACCTTTGGT
The DNA here is from genome assembly GCA_034928745.1 of Rikenellaceae bacterium. GTDB lineage: Bacteria > Bacteroidota > Bacteroidia > Bacteroidales > UBA932 > Bact-08. The sequence goes on along the minus strand of JAYFOS010000002.1, from coordinate 139,370 downwards.
GAGCAATGGATCATATGCTGCCCAGTAATTCTCAATACCAAGATTAATTGAAGTTGAACTTATTGTTGTATGATTAATTGCATTAAGAGAGATGACAATCTGTTCTCCAGGTTGGAGAGGAAGATCAGTCCCTGTCCCGGGGAACATCCAACCGATGCCGGATACAGGTATGGAGTCTCTTAATTCAGTAGAATTAGGTTTAACCCAGTTTGATGATTTACCACTGGAAGGTGCATTATAAGGATCTACAACGGCAAGACAGAGAGAATCAAGGTATGCAACCTCTCCGGAATTATTATATAGTATAAAATACTGGTCTTTTGAGTAGCTCTTACCGGTGGCAGGATTCATACATCCTCCGTAATAAATCTCTTTAATTACAATTTGTCCCGCTTTTGAAACATTGAGATCTATTGTAGAACTAGCGCTTTTTGGATCGTTAGGAGCAACTCTGATTTTTTCTGAGGTCCCGTTGAAGATGTATACAACACCACCGGCTGCACTATGTTTGGTTTCGGTAGTTGCAATATATGCACCGTGAGGGACTCTTATTGTTGCAACACCGGATGCGTTTGTTGTATCACAGAATTCAAGTCCGGAGCTTGGATCCACGAAATAGACAGGGAGGCCTTCGGTTGGGTAGTTATAACCTTCAGGCATATTGACAGTCACCGAGATGGTAGAACTGATTGCATCATCGGTGAACTCGTCTGTTTTCATATCTTTCATACATCCACTTAGGTATATGCCGGATGCAATCAGAAGGAAAAGGAATTTTATATTTTTCATAATGATTCAGTATTAGAAGGTTAATTTTAACTCGGCACCGAAGTAAATCTCCGAGTTTACACGTGTTCCTATTGCATTTGGCCTTGCCGAATTCTTCATAATAGGTGTGGAATTGGTGAAGTTGTTTGCATAGAAGGAGAGTGATGCTAGTTTACCGATCTCTTTGGTGACACGGATGTTGGCCATAAAGAAAGGTTTATATCCTTGTTTATTGAAATAATAGCTGGCATCTGTAGCTTTTCTCAACATGCCAAGACGAGTCTTAAGGTTCTGGTCTGTAGTTGTGTAATAGTCACTGAAAGGCCTTACATTGCCCTCAAAATCCATATAGGCTACAGGGTCCCTGTAAAGTATCACATCATTGTTCTTGTTGTTGTAGTCTCCGAATACCCTGTTCCCGTTAGCATCGAGAGAGTAAATGTTCCCTTCGTCATAGAGATTCCATGTGTTGTATTTCCATACGCATTGTGTTACGAGGGATACAATCATACGGATTGAAGGGATGTGTGTCACGAGGCTGATATTTGTTGATAGCCTCTCTCTTCCTGTTCCCTTAGTCATGCTATTGTCTCCTTCATATATTGCTATATACTCCAGTTTTTGTGAAGAGACTATAGGATCAGTATAATTTCCATAATAATTGAGTAACCCGTCATATGAGTTTTCAGACTTGATATATGACCCGTTGACAATAACAGATGTATTTATTGCGTTTATCTTGCCAAAGTTAAAATCATACTCGATACCCCATTTCTTCATATTTGCTCGATTATCCGGCCTTGAGTATGATTTATACTCAGTATTGGTTTTGTAACCAAGTTGTTCGTAAACACCCTCAGAGTTTTTTACCCAAACTCTTCCATTCTCGTATTTAGGAGCCGCTGTCAGGCTTGTAACAGTGTTGTAATAGTCATAAGTCTGCGTTACATATGAACTATTTCCTGAAAGGCCATCTGTAAGGTTCTCGTTAAAATAGGTAATTTGAGCGTCAATGCCTAAAATATTGAAGTCAAGGCCGATTTCAGCATTTCTTGTCTTTGCCGGCTTGAGATTATATGGAAGCTTTCCGTCAACTATGTCTGTCTGTATTACAGCCAGAGATTCTCCGGTAGTGCTGTTGCTATATTGGAAAAGGCAGTTGTCAAGATAATTTGTTCCGGGATAGAGTGTGGATATTGACGGGAGCCTCTGCATGATACCCCAACCACCTCTTATTGCTAAAGATCTAAAGATGCCGTTTCTCTTGCTTTTGATAATGTTGTACTTACCATTGAAACGTGGATCTATTGTAGGATCGTAGTTGTAACCGTCAACTATCATTTTATTCAGACGTGCACCCAAACTCAACTCCAATGAGGTCTTGCCTATTGGTACGGTTACTTTTTCCTCAAGGAAAGCACTTATGTCTGTCATAAATGGAATTTCTGTATATGGTCTTTCCCTGAAATATTGAGGTACATTACTTTCATAATATATACCGCGTCCATTATTTCCTTTTGTGTTAACCTCAATACCGAGCATGGTCTTAGAGAGTGTCCCGCCAACCATTTTGTTCAGGTTGCCTGATATTTTTGCATTAGCATATATTGGAATATCCTCAGCCCTTTTGTCCCTTGGAGCGGTAGAACTTGTAAAGTATCCAATTGTGATGCCCTCTGTCATTGTTCTGGTTGAAGGAAGTGGAAGATAGCTGCTTACAACATATTCTCGTTCTGTATCTTTTTCATACGAACCCGAAAAATTGTAATTTAATGTAGATATCCAAGATTTGTTAAGCAACCAACTACCGTAAAGTGAAACAGTAAGATTCTTGCTTCTGGTTTTTGTGAAGTCAAGGGATGAGACATCAGGGTCTGACTCCACGTTGTTGCCTGAGATAAATCCACTTACTCTCGCGTTGAATCTCAACGGGGTTTTATTTGTATTGAATGTGTTCGAATAGGTAACACCGATTGTGGTCCTGTCAAAAATAGCAACAGGAGATGCCCAGTCACTGAATGCTCTTGCATAGTCGGCATCAATGTTCAGGTTTCCTGCATTATCACCGAGGGAGAAACCTTTTCCGAAAGCTACAGCTTTTGTGTTCGGGTCTGTCTTAATCCTGGCCTCAAACGGTGTGCGTCCAGCTCTTGTCTTTACAAGAATAGCACCAGAAGTAACGTCTCCATATTCGGCTGAGAGGACACCTTTTAGTACTTCTACAGACTCAATATTGTCTGTCGAGTAATTACGATAGTCAATCTGATTGGGTGTAGAAGTTCCGGCATTTGTGATTTTAGCATCTGATGATACTTTAGCACCATTTATCATAAGTCCGACACCACGTTCATTATTTCCGTTGAGGTCACCGCCTTCTCCTGTTGTTATCTGTCCAATGCTTCTTATTGTAACACTGTTTGCTGAGGTAAGGGTTGGGTTAACAGTAACGTTTCCAGGAACAAGTTGCATTATTCCTGCAAGGCTGGATGCCTGAACGTGCTCAATAGCTGCTTTCTCAATTCTGGATGATGAGTTGAGCGAGTTGCCGACAACAGCTGTAACAACAACATCGTCCAGAGTAAGGTTTTCTTCTTTCAGTTGGATTTTGAAGTCTGTTATGTTCCTGTTGACAGTTATCGGATACTTTACAGTCTGATAACCGAGGGAACTCGATTCAAGTGTGTGTGTGCCCGGTATTATGCCGGTAATCTTGAATGCACCATTGACATCTGAAATACCCCAAACGTTGAGCTCCTTTATGAGCACATTTACGTAAGGGATAGGTTCGTCTGTACCATAGAGAGTAACTTTCCCCTCAAGAGTAAACTTTTGTTGCCCTTGGGCAAGCAATTGAGGAGAGATTATCCAAATGGATAAAAACATTAGAACAAGAAATTTTTTCACTTTAGAATATATTTTGGGTTAATATTAGGGTTAAATTGTAATCAAGACAACAAAATATAAAACAACATGTTACACCAATGGCCACTTGAGTTGCGGCTTCTCTCGCTCTTTAATTTGTGCAAGTTAATAATAATTTCATAGTTATAAAGCAATATTTTTTATTGTAAAGTAAAAACAGGATCCTCTACCGGGTTTGCTTTCAACCCAAATTTTCCCTCCGAGCATTTCTGTGTAGGCTTTCGATATAGGTAGTCCAAGTCCGTTTCCTTCGTAAGATTTTGTGAAAGATTGGTCAACCTGAACAAAACGGTTGAAGATTTTATCTATTTTATCTTCGGGAATGCCGATTCCGCTATCTTTTACATGAAATCTCACATAGTCGTCTACTATTTCATACCCGAAAGACACACTTCCCTTTTCAGTATATTTAATAGCATTGCTGAGAAGGTTTGTAAGGATTGTATATACCTTATCCCTGTCGGAGTTAATGTTAACTTTAGATGTTTCTTCTTTCTTATCTACGTGAAGTTCTATGCCTTTGTGTGTGGCACTGTTTCTGAAAAATATATAGTTGTAGTCAAGTAACTCGTTTAAATTGAACAAAGAGACCTTCACCTCTTCTTGCCCGGACTCTACTCGTGATATTGCAATCAGATCACTGATTATATTCAGCATTCTCTCTCCGGCCTCTTCGATCAAGGATGAGTATTTTTCCCTCTGTTCGTCAGAAAGATCCGGCTCTTTCAACAGCCCGGTAAAGCCGATTATTGAGTTCATCGGAGTTCTTATTTCATGGCTCATGTTTGCCAGGAATGCAGATTTAAGACGATCGGACTCTTCGGCCTTCTCTTTGGCTTTAACAAGCTCTTCTTTCTGTAAAATATGCTTACGGAAAAGGCGTCCGACTTCCCTGAACTCGTCGGAGGTTTTGTTTAGTAGATGAATTTTTTCTGAATCTTCAGTTTCGATGATCTCACTTACAGTCCTTATAGGGTTTATCACCCATTGTTTTAGTGAAAACTGTAAGGTGAACCAAATCGTAATAATTGCAATGATCAGAAAAAGAGTGATTTGAATAGAAGCGTTCCTATGTAATCTTAACACTTCATATTTACGGTCAAATCTGAGGTACCCAATCGTCTTGCCATCCCAACCCTTAAGTTTTTTTGTCGAGACCAGATTGTAGCTCCCCTTTTTATAAGATGAGTCTACGGCATTGCTTACAAAAACATTTGAACCGCTAACAATGGAAAGTTCTTTGAGATATGATTTGCTAAGAAGAATGGCTACGAAAAGATATCCTTCAGTTGGAGTTGTAATATGGGAAGGATCGTTTGTCGGATGCACAGAGCAACCGTTAATCTTTAGAAAGCCAGTTTTTGTTGGAAGGAAAAAAGAGATATTTGGGTTGAATTTAAGAGCTTTAAATACACCATCCGGTATTTTTGGGGTCTCTTGCAGCAATTCAGAGTGAGCATCATGAATTTTTTGTTGAGATTTATCGTATACGGCAGTATAGTCAAGGTGAAATGAGGTGATTATTGTTGAAATATTCTCTTCATACCACTGTTTGTCCCTATTTTCAATAGACTCGACTAATTCATCCCAATATGAGTAATCCCAGGCTACCTGATGAATGAGACTTGTGCTCATTTTCAAAAAACCATCGCTTTCTATGTCAAGTTGTGTCTGTGAGGAGTCTGACAATATTCTGGAAGCTCGTTGTTCCATAAGTGTCAGAATAAAAAAGATAATAATAAAGACTAATCCTGTAACAATAATCAATGCAAGGAGACGTTTCTGTAGATTACTAATTATTGTCATAGTATTGTCATAAACTGTTAAACCCGAACCCTATAGTAAAATAAACCTTATCTGCTGAAGGGTTATAAGTGAGATTTGAAATCAGATTGGTTGCTATTTTGTTGAAAAGTCTGATTGGCTGTGTAAAACCTATGCTTGTGTTTACAAAAGATGCCTTGTCCGCATAATACTCCCCTTTAACCTGATATCCGACAGACAGGGTGAGTTCTGCCTCCTTTATCGGCTGGACGAACTGGAGTTCCAGATAGACACTTCTGGAAGGGTCGTCCCCGTAAAACATATAACTACCCAATAAGTTGAAAGGAATTTTCTCTCCTCCGGAAAGTAACACCTGTGCTTCGAGAATATGTGATGTCGAATTGGAATTGAAATCAAAATATTTCGAAGGTGAACTCTTGCTGTATGACCAGTAGTCATAGATAGTAAGAATTACCGGACCAATACTTTTTGATAGATAGAGATCTACCTCGTCGGTGCCATCTCCTTTAATTCTGAAAGCACTCCACATCCCTAATGTGAAATTCTTCCATGAAGTAGAAATATAGGGTTGGATGCTTCCTTTGTGCAGATAATCCTGTCCGCGCCAGATATAGTTATTCAGAAAATCTACGCCCCCCTCAGCAGTTATGCCGTTTTCTTTAATGTCTTTAATGTCTTGGGCTGGTAAAAGGCTACTGTTCATAGAGAACAATAGGGTTAAAAGGAGAGTTATGCGTAAAACAAAGTGCATCGTACGTGACGTGTGTTTACTCCTACAAATATAGAAAATATTTACACTTCTAGAAACTCCACTTTATGCTCCCGAATCCGGCAAATGTTTTTCCGTATGTTCCATACTCACTTCCTTCTTCACCAAGCAATAACTGGCTATTGACAATTAAATCGAAATTCTTCCCAAGAGATAGAGTAAGAGAAGTACCTATATAGCAGGAGTTGTCTGATGGATTATATATTCCGGAGAGGCCCAGATTCAGAACAGGATTTACAGGATAGCTTATCTGTCCGAAAATTTCATATTTTCCCAAAGAGAGGTGTTTTGCATCAAGGTCTCGATCCGGATTTAACAATGATACTCCTGTTGTCTGTCTCTTTGTGCCGTTACTGTTAAATAAAAATGCCGCTTGGAGATAAAGCGAGCTTTTTGTGGTATAGTCAAAGGAAAAAGTAATTGCAGTGGAGGTACCGGAGGTGTCTTTTGTACCATTGTAAGGAGTAAAAACAGTTCCTTCTCCTCTGAAAGAGAGAGCACCTATATTGCCGGACCAACCCATTCCTGCTACTATATCTTTCATGCATTTACCTGCAATGAACTGGATGTCATAATCTCTGATATTAAACAAGTATCTGGCGGCAATCGTACTCTCTTTGTTGTGATCAATTTTACAGGCAATATCCAGGGATGAATTATCCGAGGTGTACCATGTAAAGAGAATTGCATCGCTCCCGGAACGTTCCGGATAATCGAAGTCTATATATGAAAAAGCGTTGAACAAATCGTTTGGATTCCAGATAAGGTCAATACCCCAGTTTATGCGCTGTCTCCCTATTTTCAACTGGCATCTCCCCATAGTGTAATCAAAGTAGAGCCTGTCCAGGGAGCTGTTTAAAAACCACTTATTCCCTTCTAAGATATTTACGCTGAGATCAAGTAAGCCCTTGTCATTCTCAAACATATCGATGTATTGCGGAATACTGCCCAGCATCTTTCCCAAAAGGATTCTGTTGCGCAAACCGACATTGACGTGAAAAGACTCGGCTACTTCCCAGTCAATATTTATCCTGTTGTGCACCTGATTATAGGTAGTCCATTGAAGTGAGTCCCCGCCACTAAGCGGGATGGCCTTTTCCAGATAGTACACTCCTTGCATATCCTTCACATATCCTGTTAAAGAGACTCTTTGTGCCATAACAGGTAATGAGATAAAACACAGTGATATGACAAAGAGGTGCTTTCTCATTGTTTTTTTTCGTCTCTTATTATTCTTCCGTCTTCCAAGACAATTATCCTGTGGGCTTTGCTTATAACTCGCTGATCATGTGTTGAAAAGATAAAAGTAATGCCTCTCTTGTCATTCATCTCCTCCATCATTTCGAGTAGCTTTTCCGTGTTTTTGGTGTCAAGGTTTGCAGTCGGTTCGTCGGCTATTATGAATTTCGGGCCTGATGCCATTGCCCGTGCAACAGCCACGCGCTGCTGCTCTCCTCCGGACATCTGATTGGGACGACTGTTCATTTTTGCCCTTAGTCCCACATCTGTGAGTATCGATTCTGTCCTCTCGATGATAAAACTCTTTTCCCTTTTCTGAAGCTCCATGACGAAAGCGGTATTTTCTGCTGCAGTAAGTACGGGAATCAGGTTGTATGACTGAAATACAAAGCCGATATTTTTTAACCTGAAGTCTGTCAGTTGTTTTGACTTTAGGCGGGTTATATCCACCCCGTCAATAATTATACTTCCGGATGTCGGGTTATCAAGTCCGCCGATCATGTTGAGCAAAGTTGTCTTGCCGGATCCGGAAGGCCCGACTATAGCCGTGAATTCTCCGGCTTCGATATTGAGGTTTACATGATCAATAGCTGTGACCTCTACAGCCGAACCGTCATATATCTTAATCAAGTCTTTTATTTCAATCACGCTCATATATTCATTTAATTATCAGTTCTAAGAGCTTCTACAGGATTCATTCTAAGTGCTTTTCTGGCAGGTAACAAAGAGGCAGTGATTCCTGTCAGCACTACCATTAATGTAACTCCAAAAAAGAACCCTGCAGGAATATTGGGATAAACTACAGAAGACCAGCCAAGCGCTTCGAATCCTTCTTCAACGGAAGAGAAATCAATCCCGGTTTTTCCGGTTATTGTAATTAATATCCAACCTACAGCCATTCCAACCACAGCACCCACCATTGTAAGAAAAACGGTTTCAAGCATTATCATTTTGAATACTTTCGACTTATTCATTCCGATAGCCATTAACATTCCTATCTCTTTGCCTCTTTCGAGAATGGCCATAAGCATGGTGTTTATGATTCCGAATGCCAGGGCAAAGAGAATGAATCCCATGATAATCACATAGTAGATATACATATATTCGGACATCATACCGGCATCGGGAGCCAATTCCATCCAGTTTAGTGCAGATATCTGAGGAAACCTTTTATTAATATCGTTCTGAACGGAAATCAGATCATCGTTATCATTCAATATTACGGCAATCTCGTGTATTTCATTCCCGGCAAGAGGTATGGCGGAACGGAGTTCTTTATCAAGAACGAATGCATACATCTGGTCAAATGCAGTATTGCTGGTCTTATATACTCCACACACACGATAACTTTGACTTATCATCTCACCCTCTTTACCTGTGAATGTAAGCACTATCTTTGAGCGGAGTTTGTATTTCCCGCTCTCTTTGTTCTTGATCCGGAGCGTTTCAGCGGTTTTATCACTTATCAGGATTCCGCCGGATTTGCCATTTTCAAGATATTCACCACCATCAGGTACAATATGATTATATAGTTCTGAAACAATCCTCTCATTATCCGGGTCCACACCTACAAGCATCAGCGCGGTGTTGCCTCTTGAGGTGGCGGCCAGGGACATAATCTTGATCCTCTTGCTGTATCCCTTGATTGTATTGTTAGTTTCAAGATAATTCTCCACCTGAGCAACCCCTTTTATATAGTTTGTCAACTCCTCATTTTTCAAGAATTCAGGATTATATATTTTTATATGAGACTGTTCTATATTTATCACAGACCTGATTCTTTGATCCACCCAGCCGTTCATAAGCCCGGAGGTGAATACTCCGGCGGCAGTTCCCAGCATAACTGCAGAAATGACAATCAGGCTTCTTTTTTTGTTACGCCAGACGTTTTTCCAAGAAACTGACAATATCCTATCCATGAAGAGCTTTTATTAGATTGATTTTTAGAATGCTTCTTACGGGTAAAACAGTAGCTGCCAGTACCATCAGAAATACAACCGCAGCCTGGATGAAGAAGTAGCTTTCAAAGAGCAGCATCGGCATAACAGGGTCAAAACCCATATCGATGTACATTTTTGCCATCTCCCCGGTTATTCGTATGGGATGAATATGACCATATACTATGAAAGGGATTGAGGCGACCATTCCTGAAAATATTCCAAGGCTTCCCAGAAAGAGCATCTCCGTGATTATTATCAGAGCTAGTCTACCTTTTTTCATTCCCAATGATATCATAACACCGAATTCTCTCCTCCTCTCGGATATCATCATCTGAACGGTTCCGAAAATTCCGAAGAAAATGATGACATAAAGTATCATTATGAAGAGAATACCGCCATTGCTGTCACCTTCGATCTGCTGTTTAAGGACAGGTGATATCTCTTCCCAATTCTTTATCACTATTTCGTTCTGATTATTGAATATGGCAGATATTCTCTTTTGAGTGGCTATCATCTCATTGGTGTTTTTGAGATTTATGGCGATAGATGTCAACTTTCCATAGGCGGAGAGGTACTCTTCCGCATTAGAGAGAGTCATGTAAATCAATTTATTGTCCAGATCCGGAGAGGGGACTTTTATTATTCCCCTGACCGGGAAAACACCGGCAGCACTCATCCCTTGATATCCCTGGCCTATAAGGACGATGGAGTCGCCGACACCGACTTTCAGATATTGGGATAATCTATATGAAACAAGTAGTCCGGAATCATCTTCGTTTAAATAATTAGCTTTAACTGAGCATATAGATGATATTGTGTTGATTAATAGGGAATCATCATCTTTGAGCTTTAGTTCTGCTGCTAGATTTTTTTTGCTTGTAAATGGCTGTTCTTTAAGTTCAAAGGCTCTGTGTGCTATTTCTTCCGGTACCTCTTTATTCTTGCTCAGACTGTCAATAGCAACCTCAGAAAGTATATAATGGACGAGGTTATGTTCAGGGTTTGTCATACTTTTCTCAACAGTCGGTGATATGGCCGCTACCATTACGCCTTTTGAAAGAGTTCCGGTAGATGCCAGTGAGAAGGTCTCAATTCTCGGAACGGCAACTTTGACATTTGGATCGGACTTGATTGCGGAAAGCTCTTCCGGAGCTATATCAATGGTGTTATCAAGAGTAGGATTCTCCTTGAATTCTTTATTTTGAACCTGAAGATAGCCGGAGTATGACTCAATGCTCTGCCTGATCATATGGTCATATGTTCCGAGTTGAAAAGACCTCATGAGTATGGCGAAAAAAATCGAGAAAAAGATCGAAGAGGCGGTTATTATTGTCCGCCTCCTGTTTCGCCACAGATTTCTCCAGGCTATTTTTATTATATCTTTCATCTATTTTATCCGCTTCATATTCTGTTGCGAGAAAAAGTCCGGAGGAAAGGTTATGTTGAATTTCATGGAGAGTATTGTCACAACCGTTTTGTTTCCCGGCTCGTCTGCCGGGATTATCTCAATGACGGAAGGTAGTCTGCGATCTTCAAATGTTTTAATTCCTGAAGCAATATGAGATTTTACAAGATAATTCTCCTCATCATAGAATTCACTTTTAAGTTCAAAATAGTCATTCTCTGATATCCATATAATGATCTTTCCCCACACTACATCAGCACTTTCAAGAGGGAGAAGCTCAATTTTGTAACACTTCAATTCATTTATCACCTCTCTTCCGATAATCTTAGGGTTATAATCCTTTATCAGAGATGTCTCTTTCAATATGTCGTCATTAGTATAGTCTGACCCCATCCATCCTTGTGACATCATAGATGGAGGAAGTTTTATGAGTCTTTGAATTGTCGGATTCCAACTCCAAAGGTTATTGCCGCTTTTGAGAAATGATTGCCCTTTCTCCTTTGCGGGAGTAGTAATTAATGTGAGAGCATCCTTGCCTGTTTGAGCCCATCCTTTGAATTCTATGCTCCTTTTGTATTTCGGCCTCACTATAGTCATAGACATCTCGCTATAACTGGATTTTTCTCCATTATATTTAGTATCGGCACGTCTTACTATTTCCTTGGCATCCTGAGAAAAAAGAGTTGATGGAAGAAGAATCTCAAATATGAGAGCCACAAGAAAACATTGTAAAGCACATCTTGGCATGGGCAATCTGTTTTTAAGGGACGTATTGCCAAATTTAAAGAAATAATCAATATAATGTGAGAAAGAGAAAGATTATTTAAATAATCCTTTTATGAACTTTTTTGCCGAGACTTTAAAATTTGCAGCAGAAGCAAAATGTTTCCTAAAAAAAATCATACCGATAACCACTTGATTACTGTCAAGATGGGAAACTTTGGCATATTCACTTCCAATAATAGCCATCTGCTCTACGGATAGCTTCATTCTTTTGAGGTTCTTGACACCAGCACCGAGGGAAAAGTGTTTGAATTTCATCCGGTTGTTATCTATCAGGCAAAAGTCATATTTTTCCCCGTCGTATTTGTAGAGTACGTTGCTTAGGTTGTAATCACCGTGATATATTCCGGAGTGATGCATTTTACTTGTCAGTCTTGCAAAAGCTCTCATGCCCTCTTCAGATTCAGATAAAGGTTTAGATAAAATTTCTTTTATATCCTTATAATCTGAGAATAAGCAAATGTAAAAACTCTTTTGAAGAGAAAAACGATTATATGTGTCTATATAACCAACGGGTTCAGGGGTTCCTATTCCATTTTTCAGCAACTTCAGTGAGTTCTCATACGACCTTTTAGCCTTACTTTTTCTGACATTGCCATATATAAGTCTGTTTACGGTGGTAATTTTCTTGAAATACTTAATAACAAGCTTTCTCCCATCAACTTCTACAATGCGTATGTGATTCCTGCCAAGATGGGTTGCAACGCCAAGATCATCAAAATTCCCGGGAATTTTTTCAATAAAATTTCTGAGAAAGCAGTATTTCGGATTTATATAAATTTCGACTTTCATAAAGGTCTGCGAGAAAAATATTTTAATTGACCGGAGTGATACACATTCTATACCAAGGACAAATTGTCAGGATTGAAAGATATTTGTATTATCTCACCGAAATGGGGTTGAATTTTGAAAATCTCCTCAATATTTAAATTCTGCAATAAAAATATAATAATCCTCATTACTCCGCTATGGGTTACAATTAATAAATCACTATTCTCATGTTCCGAGGCCTTTTCGAGAATGAAATCTTTTACCCTTGAAACCATCTGAATGAATGCTTCTCCATTAGGGCACGGTGTTTCCATCCAATTTTCAAACCATTTTTCTGCATACGGAGTTTTGTAAATATCTTCCCAAGGGCGTTTTTCCCAATCTCCGAAGTCAAGTTCTGACAGACGGTTGTCACAGATTACCTCATGGTCTTTGGAAATATCAGCAGCCAATTTAAAACATCTTGAAAGAGGACTGGTATATATGAAATCGTAAGAGATCCCATTAAGATTTTCAATTATGATCTCTTTTTCTGAATCATAGGTTCCAGACAATTCCACATCTGATCTGCCGTAACATATACCTGCAGAAACTTTGACAGATGTGTGGCGTATGATTGTGAGATTCAATGAGCGAAATGAATATAAATGAGGAATCCCAGATAAAAAGCCACTTCGCATAATTGCTGGGTTGCACCGAGTACATCCCCTGTGTATCCTCCTATACGACGTTTTGTATAAGAAGAAAAAGAAACGAAGACAATCATGCAAAGACTCGCGCTAAAAAGTATTGATTGATATGGAAGCAACAAAAGAGGAATAAAGCCGAAAAATGCTGCAATTATTAAAGAAGTGCTTGATGCTCTTTTTCCAACGGGCTTTGATTTACTTTGGTCTGCGGGGCGGACATATGATTGCAAATATAACATGCACACAGGCCAAAAACGGCTGAAAGAGTGTCCGCTGATCAAAATTGCGGGAATTAAATATACCGGAGAGGAAGACAAGCAGCAAAATTTTGTCATCAGTATCAAAAGAAGACCGACAGTTCCATATGTCCCGATTCTGCTGTCTTTCATAATTTCCAGCACTTTTTCTTTTGTGTAGCCTCCTCCGAAACCGTCACATGTATCTGCAAACCCGTCTTCGTGAAAAGCACCTGTTGCGAATATTGTGGCAATCATACTTAAAATGACAGCTAAATTTTCCGGCAGGATAAGATTGAGTGACCAGAAAGTCAAACCTCCTATTGCACCCACAATAATACCAACAAGAGTGAAGTATCTTGTTGTTTTGTTGAGAATCTCATCTGAATGGCCGGTCCTGTATGGTACCGGAATGCGTGTATAGAACATAAGGGTTGCAAAGAATATATCCAGCTCTCTTTTAAGCATACTTTACCTCTCTTTGTTAATGCTGTTTAGAATTCTCTTTGAAACAAGGAAAATGGCAGGTCTTCCGGATAGAGGGTTTGGCTGCGTAAAAACAACCGTCCCATAAACCTCCTCAATATTGCTGTAAGTCAATACATATTCAGGTAAGCCCTTTTCCTTAATTTTTCCTTTATTCATGAGAATCAGTTCATCACAATACTCTCCTGCAAGATTCAAATCATGGATTATCATCATGACTGTGAGCCCTAATTCATCATTGAGTTGTTGAACGAGATTAAGTATCTGAATCTGAAGCGCAATGTCCAAGTGTGAAGTAGGTTCGTCAAGAAGCAGCAACTCCGGTTCCTGCACCAGAGCTTTTGTAATTGCAACCATCTGTCTCTCTCCGCCGCTGAGCTGGGAAAGAAACTTATCTCTCATATGAATGACTGCGGTTAACTTCATATATTTCTCTGCAATCGCTATGTCCTCTTCATTCTCAAAAAACTGAAAACCTTTATGATAGGGTAGTCGTCCCATCAACACGTAATCCTCAACAGTAATGTCAGGACTCTCAATATCCTGAGTTACTACCGCCAGGTTCCTGGCTCTCTCTTTATGAGAAAAGAGTTTAAGGTTCTTGTTGCCAAGAGAGACTTTTCCGCTTTTCAGCTTAAGATCTCCCGAGATGCCCTTGAAAAGCGTTGTCTTTCCGGAGCCATTCGGCCCAATTATTCCCACAAAGCTTCCTTTTGATATAGAGATGTCAATATCTGATACGAGAAATTTTTTCTCATATCCGCATGACATATTTTCTATTTCTAAGAATTTCATTGCTTTTTTAGATTAATTTGGATCGTTTTCCAAGGTTGATAAGTATAAAAATGAAAGAAATTCCTCCTATTACACCTGTAATAACACCAATAGGGAGTTCGTTGGGGGCTATTATAGTTCTGGCCAGAGTATCGCAGAATACAATAAAACCGCCACCTGTAAGGAATGAGCTGATAAGGAGTATTCTGAAGTCTGAACCTACAATAATCCTTATGAATTGTGGAATTATCAGTCCTACGAATCCTATTACGCCTGCCACGGATACACACATTCCGGTGAGCATGGAGGCTATAATAAACAACAGTTTTATAGATATGTCCGTGTTTATTCCCAAATGTCTTGCCTTTTCTTCCCCCAAACGGAGTGCATTTAGTGTGTGAATGAAGAGATAGGAGACTAAAAGTCCACACACTGAAATAATGGCGGCAATTCTTATAAGGTTTTCGTTTGCTTCGTCAAGAGAACCCATGACCCAAAAGACTATATTGTGGAGGTTTTCATTGGTGGTAGTGGCCATTAGGAACATCATGGCAGAGGAGGCTATGAAACTTATCATAACACCGATTAGCAGCATATTCTGAGTATGAATTTTGCCTTTTCTAACGCTCAGTATATATACCGATACAACAGTTGCCAAAGCTCCGATAAACCCGGCAGCAGGCAATATAATCGACCCTATTGTGTAACTGAGGCCGGCTACTATGGCAAATGCCACGCCTAAAGCTGCACCACCTGATATTCCTAAAGTATAGGGTTCAACCAGCGGGTTCCTGTATATACCCTGAAGAATGACCCCGGCAAGACTTAATGCCCCTCCTACCGAAAGCCCGAGGATTATTCTGGGAAGACGAATTTCACTAAGAACGGTATACTCAATGCTTCCTTTTCCCTCTATAAGTATTCCTGCGATTTTTGAAAGAGGTATGTCTATTTCACCTCTAGAAAGAGAGTAGAGAACAGCGGCAATTACAACTAAGATAAAAAGGGTGAGCCAAAGTCCCCATTTAATATATCTGGAATAACTCATTTGTAAAGCTTTGCTATAAGTTCTTCAACTACATCTACAAATGTGACGGGATTCGGTCCGCACGATTTATAAGGATCAACCGTAAAAATCTTTCCGTTTTTTGTAGCAGAGAGAGTCGTGTATTTTTCCCAGGTAGCCTTCTCCTCAATTCCCACAATGCCCATTGTTACGATAACTATTGCATCCGGATTCTTAAGAAGTACATTTTCTCTAGTGATAGTACCGGTAGTTATATCTGTTGCTATATTCACTCCTCCGGCCTTGTTTATGAAATCATTCATAAATGTATTTGGAACGGCAGTGAAGAGTGGTTTAGCACCTATCTCAAAAAAAATTTTCGGTCTTTTCCCTTTGGGGATCAATGACTTTAAACTATCCAGCCGTTTTTTCTGTGACTCAACAATTTTTCTTGCCAGTGGCTCTTTTCCTGTAAATTTGCCGATTAGGATAAATTGTTCGCAAATCTCATCGTAAGATGTGGCACTATTAAATGCTACCACTTTAATTCCAAGATTCTTTATCGCATCTTTTACAGAAGGTTTTGTGAGGCTTGTAGCAAAGACAATATCCGGCTTCAAAAGTAGAACCTTTTCCACATTTACTTCTATAGCTGATGCAACTATGCTCTTTTTATCCTTAACTCCCTCAAGACAGTAATTTGTGCACCCTACTAGCTTTTCCTGAGCCTCCATCAGATAAATCATATTTGTAACAGACGGAGCGAGAGAGACTATTCTCTTAGCTACCTGAGAATAACCGAATATAGTCAAGCATAGCAAAACAACCAAAAGAGCAAATTTCTTGAAATAATGCATATCACTAACATTTTTACAGCTTTCGGGGAGGCTAAACATATAAGGTTCGAAGACTCTATATATCTTGCCTTTCACCCGAAAGCTACGAATACTATTTGCCGGCAGGTCTTCTGGCTTGTCCTTTCCTGGCTGCCTTCCCGCCCGATAGGGCAGTGGCTACAGATAGCCAGTCATAATAATGGACTTACAGCTACGGGGATAGCTCCTGCATCTCACAGGATTCCCTTTTAATTCCTTCATATTTCTTGTATGGAAACCGGCAGAATTATCGTGACAAAATTAGGTATTTATTTCTTTTTATGCTCCTTTTTATAGTTTTTTACCATCATTCCGAAAGATCTGTCTCTCTTTCTTCTCTCTTGTTCAGACATCTCGAAGAAACTCCTCTCTTTTTCCATTTTCATATAATTATTATATAACTCCACATTCAGCTCACCATTGGAAAGGGCGTTCAAAATCCTGCACCCTGACTCATTAGTGTGGGTACAATCCGTATAACGGCAACCTCTGGCCAAAAGGTATATTGTGTCAAAAGTGGCTTCCATTCCTGCAGAGGCATTGGCTATTCCAACCTCTCTCATTCCTGGATTATCAATTAGGATGGCTCCATTTTCCAGATAAAAGAGCTCCCTGTGTGTGGTTGTATGCCGTCCCTTGTTAGTCTGAGATCCTATCTCTCGTGTCTTCATCGATTCTCTTCCTGTCAGATTGTTTATCAAGGTTGATTTACCGACTCCTGAAGAGCCGAGCAGACAATAGGTTTTTCCGGCTTTTATCAGGGTAAGGAGTTCCGGATACCCACTCCGGTTCTCATTACTTATAAAAACAACCGGAATCTCGTTTATCCTGTCACATATTCTCTGCCGGATATCTTCAGATAGGTTATCGGAAATAGTATCGGTCTTTGTCATTATAATAATTGGAGAGACTTTTGACTCATTGCATATTGTGATATATCGTTCCAACCTGTTAAGGTTGAAATCTCTGTCAACAGCCTGGACAAGCAGTGCATAATCGATATTGGCCCCGATTATCTGAACATCACTTTGCTTACCGGTTGACTCTCTTTTAATGCATGAAGACCTGGGGAAAATTTTGTGAATTATTCCAAATGAGTTGTTATATATTTTCAAGGCTACCCAGTCACCAACGGCAGGGAAATCCTCCCTGCCTTGTGATGTGAAACGAATGTTCCCGGTAACTTCGGACTCAATTTCTCCGAAGTCAGTCTTGACTATGTATAACTCTTTATGCTCTGCAATTACCCTACCTGTTTCGAATCCTTCGGATATAAACATTGTTTCCATATCAATATTTCCTCCCTATAAAGAATGTGTAACTGTAGAACTCTTTGTATTGTTGGAAATAAGAGATCTCTTCCTGCATCTCTTTCACGAATTCTTTTGCGGAGGTGTTGAATTTCTGCTGTTCAAGAAATTTGTCAAACAGAGGAAGCATTGGTTTGTAGTAGTTTTCCATCCAGCAGTATTCAGGGAGAACAAAGGTTGCTACAGGCTCATAGCCTGCTTTTTCCATCTGTTTTAGCTTTGCTGATGTGAAATCGATCTCAGGATAAGCGTCGGTCCAGTATTTTTTTATCTCTTTCGGGGGATTTTCCCTTAACCAGGTAACCTCCGATACAGCCAGATAACCTCCGGGTTTGAGAAATCTTTTCCATTCATTTATACCCCTTTCAAAACCGATATGATAAATAGAGCCCTCGGCCCAGATCAGGTCAAACTCCTCATCGCGGAACGGAAGGTTGTCCATTGAAGCAACTATGCCCTCAATTTTTTTACCCAGACTGTTTTCCCAGATTCTTTCTCTCAGCTTTTCAATCATCTGAGGAATAAGGTCCACGGCTTTAATTAAAGACTTTGTATATTCCGCAAGTGTTTGAGTCTGGCCTCCGGTTCCGCAGCCGATATCGGCTATTTTTGTATTTTCATCCATTGGCCCGACAAATTCCAGAGCCTTAATTGTCATTTCAACTGCTCCAGGTCCTTGTCGGTCAATCTGCTTGAAAAAATCGGTGATTAAATTGAAATCTATAATTGGTGTAAGACAATTGTTTTTATTTAATTTATTAGTTTCCATTGTGTTGTGTTAAATGTTGTTATCCATCCGGTTTGTCCGGAATGTATAATTATTTGTAATATAGAATTAATCCTCACCGAAAAGTGAGGTTTTATTAGAGCTGTATGAAGGTGCAGCTCTCTTTATGCAATGTCCAACACGGAACTATGTAATGATTTAATCATAAATTGATTTATGCGGCAAATGTAATAATATTATTGAATAACTGATTGAAGAAATCTTCCGGTAAATGATTTTTCACATTTAATAAGGTTTTCCGGAGTTCCCTCAAAAATAACCTCTCCTCCTGCTTTACCGCCCTCCGGTCCTATATCGATTATCCAGTCGGCTTGTTTTATGATATCCGGATCATGCTCAACTATAAAGACACTGTTTCCCTTCTCTTTCAGACGCGAAAGAACCGTGTGCAGCCTCTCGGTATCCCTAGAATGCAGTCCAATTGACGGTTCGTCCAGCTATAAGTGAATAGTTAAAAAAACCTGCAAATCTTACGACTTACAGGTTTTAATTTTGTTGAAATCAATTTTGTCGGGGTACTCCGACTCGAACGGAGGACCCCCTGCTCCCAAAGCAGGTGCGCTAGCCAACTGCGCCACACCCCGATTTATATGAACTATCCCTCTTTTGAAAGGGAGTGCAAAGATATGGAGTAAAAATCAATTTACAAATTTTTTTTATAAATCGGTTATTTTAATATTTCGCTTTCTAAGAATACTGTTTCAGGATCTTTTGTGTAGAGATCCTTCCAAGAATCCTTCCCGTATTTTTTCACATATTCCTCTACAATACGGAACCCAATATAGTAGCCTATCGCGCCGGGATACTCCTCCTTAAACTTATATCGTCTGGCTCCAAACTTCTCAATTTCATTTCGCTCTTTACTATTCCTGTTCTCTTTTATAAGGGCGAATATCTCCCTCTCATTTTCAACACAGGTCTGAAATTCCTTCTCAGTATAGCAGAGCTCTTGCGCAACCGAACTCTTTTTACCCTTGTATAAGTAACTAACGTAGCAAGCAAAACCCTCATCAACAATTCTGTTTATGACTGTGTTTTTCTTATATGGGTTTATGTTGTTAAAAATCTGATGGTTGATTTCGTGAGGAAAGAATGCAGCAATGTCATCAAAACACTTGTTAGCCTTGTGTGCCAAATCTATCAACATAGTACCATCATCAATGCCGCCAAGGTTCATCCATTTAGGTCCATAGAAAATATACCAGACTCCTTTTGGACTATAACCGGTCATCTCTGTCATCTTATCTATAGTCTTAGCAAAGTAATTGTTCAGAGCCATAATGTCTATTGTCTTCTCTTTCTGATTCAGTTCATCCAGTTCTTTGTAAGCGGTTTGATTGACCCAATACAAAAAATTGTTCGCCTCTCCGACATATCCCTCCCAAAGATGAATATTGGGAGTGTAAATAGAGTCGGTAAATATCCTGTTTCTGGTATCTATGGAAGAGTCCTTGTATTGATTGAGCATTTTTAGCTCATAGGTGGAGATGTTAATAATCTTAAGGTCATGCTTTTGGAATATATCCTGGGATTTCAAGGAGTTGTCGGCAGCTAATGCAAAAAGCAGACATAGCAGTTTGACTGTTTTCATGGGAGGTATTGATTGATGGTTAATGGTTTTGAATATGACACAAATATATAAAATAACAGAACGATTGAATGAATTACAACCGTCCTGTCTATTTTTCACTAACCCATAACCCTAGAGAGGCTTGACCGGAATGCAGATATCCAATACAAATTTGTGGTTCATATCATCTTCAGGAGAGTTATGATACAATTCGTAAGGATAGCCCTCCCTCGGTTGGTGTCCACTTTCTGTAAGCCACAAACACATTGTATTCCATGCCTTCTCAAATCCCTTCTCATCAATCTCGAAGCGGCCGACAGCATATCGTCCGCCGTCAATTTTCATTTTCCCGATCTCTCCCTCTACCTTGACATCATTCTCTACAGTAATGCAAGCACTCTGACGAACTTGATCAATAGCTGTTATGGCAGGATCGTCGTGATAAACAGTTAAGGTTTTGGTTGTCGGAAATTTAAGCAACCCCCTTGGACCGGCCCACTTCATCAACTTCTCGTAAGCCTCCCCGATTTTGTTAAACTGCCCTTTGTGTCTGCAGTAGACGACATTGAACAAGGGCATCTCTTTAATTTCGATTTTAGTCTCCATAAAAATTAAATTTGAGTGATTAAATTGATTGATTTCTTCACTGCAAAGTTGATTTCTAAAATCGGGGTATTGTTGATCTATCTTGCTTCTGAGTTGACCATTCTTGCTAAAATACAATCCGTCTTTCGCAAAAACCGCCTTTTCTATCTGTCTGTACTCTTTTGCCGTAACTCCGAAATATTTACGAAATGTGCGACTGAAATGGGCTACACTGCCAAAGCCACAATTATACGCAACCTCACTTATTGAAATGTCCTCATTTACAAGCATGCGGGCAGCTTTCTCAATTCTTACCCTTTGAATGAAGGCATTGACGGGCTCATTTGTAATAGCTGTGAATATACGGTGAAAATGAAAAGGGGAGAAGCAAGCAACCATGGCCAGTTTGTCAAGAGAGAGCTCCTCATTAATATGCTGCTCAATATAGTCAGTCACCCTGTTTATTCTTGCCGTGTATTCCTGACGGCTTCGAT
Organism: Rikenellaceae bacterium; assembly: GCA_034928745.1. Lineage (GTDB taxonomy): Bacteria > Bacteroidota > Bacteroidia > Bacteroidales > UBA932 > Bact-08. The sequence continues at coordinate 118,176 of JAYFOS010000002.1, read as the reverse complement.
TTTGAGTGTTCATTTTAAAAATTATTCACTTTTCTGACATTGCCTAAACCCTTTTGGAGCATTCTAAAATTTTTTTCCAATAACGATCTGTTATTTGCACTGCCATGGGAAGGCAAAAATATTAAACATTTAGTATTTAAAAGTTTTTCCCAACTTTTAATCATCCTACTCCTGTCATCAGCAAATGGTGGATATACAGACCATTTGAAGACACCAAACATAGCATCTCCGACAATTGCTATTTCATCATCAATTATCAGACTCAAAGAGCCTTCCGTGTGTCCCGGTGTATGTGTCAGATAAGAATTGAAACCTATGGCTTTCAGGCAGTAATCAGAATCAATAAGTAAATCCGGTTCACATGGAGTATATTTTATTAATGATTTGGGAATAAATCTGCTCAGTGTATTGACCAGCAGGGTTGTAAACAAAACAGTTCCCTTCGGAATTACAGTCTCTCCTTTTGATAAAAGCTGGGCATCATTCATGTGAATAACAACAGTAGATTTATACTTCTCTTTTATCCTGCTTGCATTTGCAGCGTGATCAAAATGAGAATGAGTTAAAACCAGATAGTCAATGGTTTCTATATTTAACATCTCAATTCGCCGTTGGAGTTTTCCCCATAAATAGGATATTGAAGTGTCTATAAGGATGTTTTTTTCTCCATTTGTCAACAAGAAAACATTGCTTCTTCCGGAGAGGACGCGGATGATCTTATAACCACTTTTTGTTACCCAGCTTTTCATTACAAAAATATCTTCATATCTAAATATTATTTGTCGGTAAAATAAGCCAATCAGATTCGTGAATAAAATTGATTCCAGGTAAGATGTCAAATATTAATTCTTTTAATAGGGCCTTTTATAAAAGTCGTTCAAGGAATTAGTATAATAACTATAATCTATTTTGCTGCGACGTTGAAAAATTCTGGGTTCTTTGTATCCAACAGGAACCAATGTCAATTTGGTCATTCCGTTTATTGATTTAAAGTTGTCTGAATTCAGTGTTGATTGGTCGAATAGCACATCGAAATAAAACAGGTACTTACCAATCCATTTTATATAATTCTGCGAATCCGCCTGATTAAGTTCTCCCTGCTTGTTTATCAGCTTTAGATTGACGTTTTTATTATAAATTTCTTTCTGAAATTCCACACCATTTAAAGGGCTTCCGTTTAAAATCGGGACAATATTAAACTGGGGATCAATAAAAATCCATTTATCATACTCTTTTGAATAGACCTCGGTGACTACATGACCTGCTCCACGCATTACTTTTTCGACATCTCTGGTTTTCAGGCCAAGTGTCCTCGCCGGTATTCCTATGCTCTTTAGGGCAGATGTTGCTACAATTCCATATTCCACACACCTGAACTGCCTGCCTTCACCCGCTTCTTTTAGTATAGTCAGGGCATCTTGTTTAGTAGGACTATTTTGCCCGTTATGTTCCCACTGCTTACTGCTCCAGTCTAATATACTAAGGATTTTATCGAATTCCTTTTCTTGCCCTTTTGTCAAAATATCAAGCTTATACGTGTTTCTTAATTCTCGAAGATAGTCGTTGGAAGATGTGTCTGAATAAATAAATCTGTAAAGGGTATCAGGAGTTTCCGCTGAGTATGAAATCTGTTTTAGACTTGTTGACGGACTTATATTTACAACTTGGTAAAATGAAGAACAACTGCTTAATATAACCGTCCCTGTTAATATTGTTAAAAATTTCCTTCTCATTTTGCTATTTTTTCGCAATATAAAAAAGTTATCCGAAATACTTGCCATACTGCCGTTTGTCTAATCATTTATGACAGAGCTCTAACCATTTTAACCAATCCTTGACAACTGTATTCCAATGGAATATGTCATAATTAGGTTTGCCGTCAGGCAGTAGCGGGAAGTTTTTGTGTTCTGTTCCATAAAAATGTCTTACTTAGTTCTTTTTACAACGGTTGCTTTAAAGTCATTTTTATCAACATCATATTTTGTTATCGTAAAGCACTTATTATCAAGAAATTTTTCTATAAACGGTAAGTCGGGCGCATAATGGAAGCTTCCTCCAATCTTCAGTGACTGAAGAATATTCATATATGTTTTTCCATATTCAATATAGTTGCCGTCTTCTCTCAGATTATGGTGAATGAAATGATTTGAAAAACCCAGGTTACTGACAATTGTACCCCACTTCTCTTTCTCATAATTATATTCCAACCAGTTTTTGGTTATGAAATTTAGGTTTTGAAATGTAAATCGGTCAATACCATATGCATCAATGCCGTGATTTACAAAATAATGGACCAAGTTTCCGTTTGCTCCACAACCTATATCCAAGACAGGTTCCATTAAGTGTCCGACATCAATTTTTAAAATCGTTATTTGTAAATTCGGGGTATATTCAGAACAAGCAACAGAAAGAACTTTTGAATCGCCATTTTTATAAATATTTTCAGCGAAGGAGTTACTCTCTTTAAGCCAGCTTCTTAATTTTTCAAAGTGCCTTTTTGATAGGTCTTCAATAGAAAACTTATTAAGTTGAATATCTTCAAATAAATCAGAGTAGATGCCCTTTAAATTGTTTTTTGCCTTTAAGTCAAATGAGTAGTATTGGTTTACTCTGCAAAACTCTTCAATTGCTTTATCAGTGGCATAATTAATTAAGAATGGTTTTGTATTTGATTTTAGTTGATCAACATTAGAAATGGCAATAACAGTTTCCTTGGCAAATTTAAAAATGTCCAGGTTATCTAGAAATATGTTCTTATTTTGATTAAATTCTATTTGTTTATCAATGTTTTCTAGAAATTCTTTCATTTTTTATTCTCTTGCAAAGACAACTTATTTCACAATTTTAAAAGATTTGAAAAAATCTAACATTGCCTTGTTGTTGTCTTTACTTGGATATGTAATCACCCCTTGAGAGTATAAAACATCGTCTACTAAAAACACATGATATACCATAAGATATTCTCCCTTAGAATAATAGCATTTGTACTCTTTGCCCAATTTATTATTATAGAATATATCATTGATTGAAATTAAATCACCATTTACTGATTGCAATGAACTATCAATAGATTTTTTATAAAACTTATTTAATTCATAAATATCATCCTGATTGACAACTTTAGTTGGATATTTAGTCTGAAGTGCAATATAAACAATATTATCCGCAATTCCTTTGGTTTCTAATACCTGAAGGGAAAGTGTCAATTTCCCACATTCGGAGTCAACCAGCTTATTTTCTACGCTTGGTTTATCAGGAAAATCAATTGAATATTTTTGCTCAATCGAATTATCCGGAATAATAAAGCTTCCTTTTGGGGTGTTCAATAGATTGAATGAGTCAAAATACTTATCTATATAGATATTGTAATTGTTATCTTCTCTTGTAACAACGGATAATTGGTATAGAGAATTTTTTACAAGAAATACATGAAATTCAAAGAAAATGTTTGTATTGGTATTCTTCCATTTAAAAATCTTTCCGGGATAACCATCCTTCTCTACCAAGGTTGATGACAAGAGTAACAATGTATTGTCTTCAAATAATTCATTTTGAGAAGAATTAATAAAGCCCTCTACAACAGATAACAGAGAATCAGAGCAAATATATTCAGAGGGATATGTTGTGAGACTTACTGAGTAATACTTATTTTCATGCAGTGTATCATCTACATTGATTTCCCAGTTATAAGTCAAAAGAGATGTCTCTTGTAAAAAAGAGGTATCGACAGAGAAATCAGGTTGTTGAAAAAAATCAATTTTAAAATTTCTTTCAGGATAATCGTGTGTTTTCCAGCTATTTTGGCCATAAGAATCGAAGTAAAGTGTAGATAACGAGATCAGTATTAATAATTTTAATTTTCTCATTGTCAGCTAGTATCTATTGTTTATTTTTGAGTTAATCTGCTTAACCAGTCTGAGACAATACAATGTAAAATTATGACATTTAGGATAAATGTCAACTATTCATTCTTTAAAGTTAATTAAGTGATGGGAAAAATTTTGGGCATCTAGTTGATACCGTATTTTTTCAATATCTTCTTTACTGGTTTTTCTATGGAGCGGCTCCATAATGAATAACCATAATTATCCGGATGCGTTCCGTCAACTGATGTTTCATGGTTGTCGGACGCATTCGGTGTTATAAGATAAACATCTTTGTAATTGGCTTTATTCTGTCCGTTCTTAATCTCGGCGAATATCTCTTCAACAGCGTGTGCCTTGGATGCTTCTCTCTTTTCAAGAGCTGTGTCAAAATTCCTCCTTTCACGGTAGATAGTTCTTTGGAAAATCAGAGGTTTACCGGGATGTGCCTTAATAAGCCTGTCTATGAAAGGAAGTAGCCTTTCCTTTATCATTGCAGAATCCGGATTTGAGAAAGTGTCAAAAATAAAGGCATCGGCATCCATGGATTCGAGAACCGTTGTGTAATAGGGTTGCATCAAACAACGTCCGCTTGACCCCATCGAGACAATCTGAAGTCCGGTGTGACGCATGAACTGCATCGGCCAGCTCATACCGGAACGGCTTGTACTCACTCCATGCGTAAAAGAGGAACCATAAACTGCAATACGGTGACGGAAAGGAGATTCAAGCGGTTCTATCGAAGCATTCGGATCAATGCCTATTTTGCAGGAGTTAACCTCGGAGTACATCGGCATGTAAAGCATGAAATCGTGCATGTCTCCATCAATGTTCTCTATTAGGGTGAAAGTGTCGCTCTTTCCCTTTTCGGCTAGTTTGCCGGCCCCGCTTGCAGCATACTGCCACTCTCCTTTTGAATTTTTAATATACAGGTCATATCCTTTGTAAGCTATAGGCATTGTGGCTACGGAGTTATAGACATATCCCCATTCTGTGCTGATGGAAATGTTGCTGGTGTTGCTTCTGAACAGCACAGCCATACCTACCGGGCAACGTACCTGTTTGTTTTCGGTCTCGTTGAATCCTTTGAAAACCAATGTGTCCACGCGATGATACGGATTTGGGGTGTTTGGTAATGGTTTTCCGATAAGATTCAGAGTGCTGGCTTCGGTATATTTAAACTCTTGTGCGCGAAGTGACTGGATAGTTAGAAATAGAAGTAAGAAAAAGATAAGTTTCTTCATTTTCAGTTATTTCTGTTTGGTTAAAGATTGGTTTTAGAACGTAAAAATAATGAATTATCAACAGTTATCACAGCTAAAACGGTGATTAGAATGTATTAATTATATATTCTGCAAAAGATTACCAGATTAGTATCACGGTCAATACCTAATTTCGGGAGTAAACGCTGCCGGGCTTTTTTCATAGTCTCTTCCGACTGGAAAGTGATGTTGCCAATAATCCTTGCTGCTCATATTGAGCTTATTTACCCAACTTTTCTTTTAGCTCTTTGATGATGGCATCCTTCTCCCTGGAATCTAATTGATAATATTTTAAACTTGCCAGAAGATAAATTATGACAAAGATATTACCAATCTCTGTTGTGTTAAAGGCGTCAATGTTAATGAATTTGCCAAGTATCCATAAGATTGCAAAAATGATGAGTGAAATGATGGAAATGATCTTTAACGTTTTTTTCATAGTTCAAGTCTTATAAGTTTTCAGATTGAAGATAGTATTTAATCTTCTTTATTACAAATAATTGGATAAGAAATATGGGACTAAATTAAAAACCGAGACCAATACCTATTGACGGTAAAACTTTGTTTTGGTAGATAAGTGCACCAGCATAAAGTAAGAGTGAAGATTTTTTCTTTTTGCCGTAGAATGAAAGCCCGAGTTTTGGTTGTATGGTTATCATGTCGACTCGGGTATCCGTTTTTTCAAAACTCTCTGTGTAACCTGCGCTTAGTGAAAGGAATGGGATAGTGTTTTTCTTTGATATGTCTCCAAATTTTATTTTTCCGTAAATATAAGGTGTTGCTGTAAGAAAATGTATAGTCGAGAGTCCTATACCCGCGGAAAATCTTTGGCTTATGTTGTAGCCAAGGGTTACTGATGCTTCGGTAAGGGTGCCGGAGTCATTAGATGAAATTATGGGATCTGTATAAATTGCTCCTAACTGGATTTCTGCGAAGAAATTTTTAGGGGATGATGTCTGATTTTGTGATCTGAGAGTTGCAGAACACAAAGTAGAGAAAATAATAACGGCAATAATCTTATTCATTACGGAATGATTTAATTGGTTGTATATCAAAGATAATAATTAATTTGTCCAGAGTGGTAATATCCAATAATATCTTCTGACAATGCTGTGGAATGGTGAGATATTTTAAAAAAGCGGGGCAATGTAAATGTGGTCGAAGCCAGCTCATTAAATATTTTCCATAGTGTAATAGAATCTTATAAAGTATCTAAGAGATCCACAATTTATTCTTTGTTTATCAATTAGGGTTTTAATATTTGAAATCAACAGTAAGTTTTAGTTGACATATCCAGAAAGATATATTGCCATGCCTCCTTTACTTTTTTCCCAATCTCCGAGAGTTTGATCTCTTCTCAAAAGCCCATTTTTACTGACCATTTTTGCATAGATGAAAAACTGATCTTTGTTGGTTTCATCTAAAGTCATTAGTGTTAATGCTATTTGCTGGCCTTTATTAAAATAGATGTTATGTTGGCTGATATCGATATTTACCCATCCTTTTTTCTCAGATACATTAAAGATAATATCACGATTGACAATAATGTCTTTTGGCAAACCATTTTCAACGCTATAGAAAATGGCCCTCATTTTTATGCTGTCGTATTTGTTACTGGCGACAAATATGTGAATTCCTTTGATGCTGCAATTTTTCTCGATGTTAAATATCGTTCCGATTTCCCTGCCAATAAGGATATTGTTGCTATACTCTTTCTTCGTGAAAAGAGGGATGAAAAGAGTTTTTGTGCCTCCGTTTGTTATGCCTATTTTAATTTCCTTTGATCGCTTTGCAGTGATTGTTGCTTCATTTAGATGAACAGGATCGGTAATCATATAAATGGCTAAATCATTTTTCCAATCTTTTACAGAAAAAGATCTCGGTTTATATCCAAGGCAGGTAATAGTTAAAGTGTCGGTGTTTTCTATTCTTCTATCTGATAAATTGAATTTTCCGTACTCATTGCTTACAATACCTATGTTTTTGTTTTGAACTTTTACAATTGCGTAGGGAATGATTGTGCCGGTGTTTTCTTCATAAACGGTTCCTGAGTAAGAGTTCTGAGAAATTGCGATGTTTGAAAAGCTCAGCAGAGTAACAATTATAAGATGGATCTTTTTCATGGCACAATAGTGTTGATTTTAAATAGGAGCTCATAATACTGGTAAAAACAACAATGATGCCATAAATGTCTGTGAAACAGATAATATGTCGGTGGTGGGGCGCGGTATCAGCTTATCTAAAAGTCAAAGAAGAGTTCAGTGGCACTGTCTGGAATTGTGTGAAAATATAAAGTTGCACTTTATATATGCATGAAAAAATAAAGTTCCACTTTAAATATTCATGAAAATTTATATATTTACTCACGAAATTGTAATGGTAAGAAATATAATATTATGTTTTCTCGTAAAATTCATCTTCAAGATTCAGAAAATGAGAGCATTTTTCTGTGGGGAGCCAGACAGACAGGTAAAAGTACGTTATTAAAACAGATTTTTCCCAATACCCGATATATAGACTTACTAAAATCGGACGAATTTGAACGTTATAATCGTCGTGCATCGTTATTGCGCGAAGAGTTGAGTTTACTTCCGGAAAATGAGCTGATTATAATAGATGAAATTCAGAAAATTCCGGAATTACTTGATGAGGTGCAATGGCTAATGACCAATAAAAATCATCGGTTTATCTTAAGCGGATCAAGTGCACGTAAGCTGAGACGCAGCGGAGTAAACATGTTAGGAGGCAGAGCTATCCGCAAGCACTTGTATCCTTTTGTAAGTGCAGAAATTCCGGATTTTAATCTGATAAAAGCTTGCAATAATGGTATGATGCCAAGGCACTATCTGGTGGATGATGCCAGCAAGCGTATCCACGCTTATGTGGGTGATTATTTGCAACAAGAAATTAAAGCCGAAGCTCTTACCAGAAATTTGAAAACATTTTCACATTTTATGGAAATTGCGGCTTTGAGTAATGGAGAAGTTCTTAATTACAACAATATTGCAACGGAGTGTGGCGTAAGTGCTCCTACGGTAAAAGAGTATTTTTCTATTCTGGAGGAGACTCTTATCGGTTACACTATTCCGGCTTTTACCAGAAACGTAAAACGCAGAGTTATTCAGTCTCCGAAATTTTACTATTTTGACGTGGGTATTGCCAATTTCCTGCTTAAAAGGAGATCTGTTTTACCGGGCTCTGCAGAGTTTGGTTATACATTCGAGCACTTTATTATACAGGAAATAATTGCTTATATAGGGTACTCTGAGTCCCGGCTCTCATTGTCATATTGGCGTACAACTTCAGGATACGAAGTAGATGCAGTTATTGGGAACGCCAATGTTGCTATTGAAATTAAATCGACAGAAGAGGTGCATTCACATCATACAAGAGGGTTGAAGGCATTCTCAGAGGAATTTCCCGGCGCTCGTCTGATAATTGTCTCTATGGACAAGCATCCCCGCAGGATGAATGAAATTGATGTTCTGCCAGCTATGAATTTCTTGACAATGTTGTGGAATGGGGAGCTCTTTTGATTAAGTTATGATCGTAAACCTTTAGACAGATTGTAGTAATTTATTGGCTTTGCTCACTGATCCCTTTGGGATTACCTCTCTTCGGTCGGTGATCCCCAGGTGGGATTACCTCGTTTCACTCGGCGTTCCCCATTTGGGATTACCTCTCTTCGGTCGGTGATCCCCAGGTGGGGGTGCTTCAAAGTGGAAAAAGCCCATCTGCCTTGCGGCAGATAAAAGCAAAAAATAAAAAAACCGCCTTCAAGCAAGCTTGGGCGGTTTTCTCTTTTTGCTTTGCCCTTTCGGGCTGGGCTTTTTATCTTTGGCGGTGAGGGGGGGATTCGAACCCCCGGAACCCTTACGAGTTCGGCAGTTTAGCAAACTGCTGGTTTCAGCCACTCACCCACCTCACCAAATCTTTGGGTTTGTTGCTTCTTAACTATCGTTTTCGATGCAAGGACTGCAAAGATATGAATTTCTTTTTACGAACAAAAAATTGTTCTGAGGTTTTGTGCGCTTCTGAGTGTTTACTTCTGAGGTTTGGCTATGTTCTCGCGCATTTCTGTATCGGCTTGGATATTGCGGAATTTGTAGTAATCCATTATACCCATGTTGCCGTTACGGAAGGCCTCTGCCATTGCGAGGGGAATCTGTGCTTCTGCCTCGATCACTTTGGCGCGTGCCTCCTGGGCCTTCGCTTTCATCTCTTGTTCAAGGGCAACTGCCATTGCGCGTTTTTCCTCAGCTCTTGCCTGTGCGATATTCTTATCTGCATTTGCCTGGTCCATCTGAAGCACGGCACCGATATTCCTTCCGATATCTATATCGGCTATGTCAATAGAGAGGATTTCAAATGCTGTTCCGGCGTCCAGGCCTTTATCAAGAACCACCTTAGAGATGGAGTCCGGATTCTCCATAACCGATTTATGCGACTCGGCAGAGCCGATGCTTGATACAATGCCTTCACCTACTCTCGCAAGAACGGTCTCTTCTCCTGCGCCCCCGACAAGTTGCTTAATGTTTGCCCTGACTGTCACACGAGCTTTTGCGATAAGCTGGATGCCGTCTTTTGCAACAGCTGTTACAGGTGGAGTGTTGATCACTTTCGGATTGACAGACATCTGTACTGCCTCAAAAACGTCACGGCCAGCTAGATCTATTGCTGCTGCCATCTTGAAGTTTAGCGAGATATTTGCCTTGTCGGCAGATATTAAGGCGTTTACAACATTCGGGACATTCCCTTTGGCAAGGTAGTGAGCTTCAAGTTCGTTCGCATTAAGCTCAAGACCTGCTTTGGTGCCTGTTATCATTGCCATCACAATGGTCCCTGGAGGAACCTTTCTCCATCTCATCAAAACGAGTTGTAAAAGAGAGATCCTGACACCTGAAATCAGAGCTTGAAACCAAAGTGTTACAGGGAAAAACCAAAGCAGTATGGTCAGACCTACTATAGAGATACCTATCCATACAAGAAACATTGTCATACTTTCCATATCTTATCTATTAATTTGTTTTACAATTATTTTAGAGTCTTCAATCTGAACGATTTCAACCTCTCTTCCGTTATCGATAACTCCTTGAATTGAGCTCACCTCAAAATCTGAACCATTGAAACGGGCTTTTCCCATAGGGGAGATTCTACTCAAGGTAACACCAGTGTTACCAACCTTTAGCCCTCTTAATTCGGGATGTTCTGATACCTTAAACTTAATACTTTCTTTCAAGGAGATGTTTTTCCATGTCTTGGACCTTAAAATTATCACAGTTGTCGCGAGTGTCAGTATTATTACAACACCCAGCACAATGAGTCCGGTTGTTTGCCCGAACTGTGTGAATGCCAAATATATGGAACCAAGAATTGAGGCCAATCCTAGAATCCCCGCTACCCCAAACCCGGGTATTATGAGCAACTCAACAATCAAAAGTATGAGCCCTATAAATATAAGAGTTATAATAAGAGACATATTCTTTAGGTTATTTGTTTTTTATAGCTTCTATGCTTACACCCTCTGCTGCAAGCTCCCCAAGTGCGGAAACTACAGACTCGGCTTCAGTCTTGTTGGCAAAAGGACCTACAAAATAGATGTTTTTACCTTCAACCGGTTTCATTGCAATGTCCTTGTCAGTGCTTTTTCTTAGAATCTCAAGAACAGGTTGTGGAATTCCCTCGGGGTAATTTGTCAATTTGATCTGGTATGTATTTGTAGACGACACTTTATCTTCTATTAAGCGGGCGCTTTTAACACTTATGCTTTCTCCTTCGTTAAATGCAGACAGCGTAACGTCTCTCAACCCCAAGGATTTTATTTGCTGCAGGGCAGCACTGGCTTCACGGTATGTATAGAACCTACCTGCGGTATAAATAAATTTACCTGTCTTTGTCTTTCTTTCGAAAATAGGTGATATTCCTTTGAATGAAGCAGAGTCAGCCCTCTCTTCAACTAAAAATAGCTGGACAGTGTAGAAAAGTTCTTCCGGAATCTCTTTCTCTTCAACCAATGTTAAAGAGCCTTGTGTCCGAAATGTATAGTCTGCCTTCACTACCGGCTCCAGAATCTCCATATATGGGAGTTTGCCGTAAAGTGCCAGTTTTACTTTTATCGTTCCGGCGGTACTCTCTTCTTGAATCTTCTCTTTCGTCGGCTCATCGCGAGGTATAATCACGCCCCTGCTCAGAAAATCCATCTCTCTCTGCTGTATGGCTTGTGTTGAAGCCATAAGTCTCGATTGCTTCTCTAGAAGAGTCATTTCGTCCTCACCGATTTTTTTGGCCAAAAAGGCTTTGTCCTCTTCATTGCCCGTAGAGCTCAATAATGCTCTGTTAGCATTAATCTGCTTGATGCTCTCATCGATCTCTGTCTGTAATCTTCGGAACTCCTTTATCATCTTTGTATATTCGCTCGTATCAGGATTTGCCCTGATGGTGTCGGACGATTCGGACTTATTTCTCTCTTTTTTATAGCTGCCTCCTTGAAGGGAGGAGATCCATAGGGCTTCATCGTTGGATGTTACAGGACTCTTTACAGGGTTGCTCTCGAATCCGAGCTTGTATAGTTTGATTGAGTCTTTTGATGTACAGTCTCTGTTTGAGGCAAAAACTGAAAATTCTCCGCTCTCTGTGTCCATGAAAAGGTAATCATCTTCAGGAGAAGAGTAGGGGAATCCTAAATTCTGAGGAGTGTCCCAAATCTTCTGCTTTTCATTCCAATAGCTTACATATAGGTCAAAACCACCCATGCCGGATAAGCCGTTTGATGAGAAATATAATTTTTTTCCGTCTCTGCTGAGATATGGCAGAATCTCGTCTTCCTGTGAGTTAACTGTTGTGAGAGGCTCGGGGCTTGACCACTTGGTCTCGTCTATTCTCCTAATGTTAAAAATGTCCCATTTCCCGTCGCCATCCTGCGCTGAAAAAAATATTGCATCACCACCGGCGTTGCTCATCAGAACATTGTTGATTGGGTAATCCTTCTTGTTCTTGTTGAGACTTTGGGGAACAAGTACCCATGTGCTGTCTGAAATGTCCGGGTAGTATAGAAAGAAATCCTTCAAAGGAACCAAAGCAGAGCCGAAAACCTTTGGCCTTGCTCCGTACTCCAACATGCTGAGCCCATTTTCACAATTGGCAATGCTGGAAACCACGGCTTTATTAACAGAAGCATCCTTGCTTATTTCAAGGATCTCTTTATATATTGGAATTGCTTCCTGGAACCGGTAGTTTCTTCTTAACTCCTCAGCTGTAAAATATTTGGATTTTATATCAGGAGTTTGTCCGAACGTAAGACCACCAGCAAGAAGGAAAAAGGGAAGCAAGCGGATAGACTTATTCATAGATCAACATAATATAGTAGCTAACAAAAGTACGAATTTCTTTATATATTGGGAAAAAATACTAATTTTGTGCCCTAATTTCCTTGAATTATATATAATTTAAATTAAATATTCATGCAAAGTAAAGGTGCCATTCGTATTTTGGCAATTGTGATCGCCCTGGCTTGTTTATACCAGCTATCATTTACATGGGCAACAAAACATCAGGAGAAAAAAGCTGTTGAGTTTGCAGAAAAAGCAGCCCAGTTAGAGCAGACACTCCCGTCTTTCCAAAGCGTATCAGAGCTTGACAGAGCCTTCTATCTTGACTCTCTGCGTAGTCAGAAAGAGAAGTTTTACATTGATTCTGTCTCTGCCGAAAAGGTTTACCTCGGCTTTACTTACAAAGAGGTAAAAGAGAAAGAGGTGAGCCTCGGTCTTGACTTGAAGGGCGGCATGAACGTCATGCTTGAGGTTAGTGTGGCTGAACTTGTAAACTCTCTTGCATCAACAAACAATACCAATCCTCAGTTTACAGAGGCTATTAGAATTGCTCGTGAAAACCAGGCTGCTTCTAAGTCGGATTTCATAACACTCTTTGCTGAAGCATGGGATAAAGTAGCGCCAGGTCAAAGGCTCTCGCAGGTGTTCGGTACCTATGAGCTGAGAGACAAAATCAAACCTGAAACTACAAATGACGAGGTTATTTCTGTTATCAGAGAAGAGGCTGAGAGTGCAATCTCCAACTCATTCAACGTATTGAGAAACCGTATTGACCGTTTTGGCGTAACCCAACCTAATATTCAGAAGATCGGCAACTCAGGTCGTATCCTTGTTGAGCTTCCTGGTGTTAAAGAGCCGGAACGTGTTCGTAAACTTCTCCAGGGAACAGCCTCTCTCGAATTCTGGGAGACATATGAAAATCCTGAAGTTTATCAATACCTTGCCGAGGCAAATAATGTTATTAAGGATTATATTGCTTCGGGTTCTGTTAAAGATACTCTATCAACAGCACTTGATTCAACCTCTCTTTCAAAAGCTATTGTCGATTCTGCAAAAACACCTGCAGCCGATTCTCTTCTTTCAGAGATTCAGGCCAACGATTCACTCTCTGTAGATGACAAGACTCTTGCAAAGGAAAACCCACTCTTCTTTGTATTGAATCCTAGTATAAGTCAGGGTCAGATTCTGGAAGGTCCATGTATTGGCCGTGCTCACTATAAAGATACTGCCAAAATCGGTGCTTGGCTGAGGCTTCCTCAGGTTCAGGCGGTTTTCCCGACAGACTTAAAACCACTCTGGACTGTTAAGCCTATTGATGAGGCCGGAACAATATTCGAACTTATAGCAATCAAGGCAAACACCCGTGACGGTAAGGCCCCTCTGGACGGAGGTGTTGTAACTGATGCGAACAAGACTTTCGGTAATACATCAGGTAATCCTGAAGTAGATATGGGTATGAATGCTGAGGGCGCAAGAACTTGGGCAACTATGACATCTAACAATATTGGAAGATGTATTGCAATTGTCCTTGATGGAATGGTATATTCTTATCCGAGAGTTAATTCTGAAATTACAGGCGGAAGATCGGCTATCTCAGGTCACTTTACAGTACAGGAGGCAGAAGACCTTGCAAACGTTCTTAAATCGGGTAAACTTCCTGCTCCTGCCAAAATTGTACAGGAGGCAGTTGTCGGACCTACACTTGGTACCGAGTCTATCAATGCCGGTATGTTCTCATTCCTGATAGCGTTTATTCTGGTACTTATATATATGATATTCTTCTATCACGGCGCAGGTGTGGCAGCAGCGTTTGCTCTTATTGCGAACGTACTCTTCCTGCTTGGGACATTGGTTTCATTCGGTGCAGTACTTACACTCCCGGGTATAGCCGGTATCGTGCTTACGATGGGTATGGCTGTGGATGCGAACGTAATCATTTACGAGCGTATCAAGGAGGAGTTGAGAGCCGGTAAGGGTCTCCGGCTTGCAATCACGGATGGGTACAGCAATGCTTACTCTGCAATTATAGATGGTCAGTTGACAACAATTATCACAGGTATCGTTCTCGCAATTTTCGGAACAGGTCCTGTACAAGGTTTTGCAACAACACTTGTAATAGGTATTATCACTTCAATGGCAACTTCTATCTTCATTACAAGGTTGATATTTGAAGGCCGACTTGCAAGGAACAAATCGATATCATTCTCTAATAAATTTACTCAGAATTTCATGAGCAACACCAAGTTTGATTTCATGAAGGTGCGTAAAATTGGTTATTTTGTATCAGCAGCTGTGATTATTATCTCAATAGCATCGATAGCCTTCAAAGGCTTCTCTTATGGTGTTGACTTCACTGGTGGTCGTACATATGTTGTCAGATTTGATAAAAAGGTGACCACTGAGGAAGTTCGTAAAGCCGTATATGATGCATTCAAAGAGGGTGTTGAGGTTAAACAGTATGGTGGGGATAGTCAGATGAAGATCACAACCAAATATAAGATTGATGATAACTCAGCAGAGACAGACGAATTAGTTGACGGTATACTTTACGGTGCATTGAAAGGCTTCTATGCAAACCCTCTTACTTATGAGGACTTTACAGCAACAACAGTTAATCCTAACGGTATTATCAGTTCTGAAAAAGTCGGTCCGACTATTGCGGATGATATACAGAGAAATGCAGTAATAGCGGTATTTATAGCCTTATTGGCAATCTTCCTCTATATTGCATTCAGGTTCCGTAAATGGACTTGGGGAACAGGTGGTATAGTTGCCCTATTCCACGACTCAATAATTGTCATAGGATTCTTCTCTCTGTTCTCTGGTATTTTACCTTTCAGCCTTGATATAGACCAGACATTCATTGCGGCAATCCTGACAATCATCGGTTACTCTATCAACGACACTGTGATTATCTTCGACAGGATCCGTGAATACAGAGGACTGTATCCAAAGAGGGATTTGTCTATAAATATAAACGAGGCATTGAACAGTACTCTTGCCAGAACAATTAATACCGCAGGAACTACACTAGTTGTATTGATAGCAATTTCACTCTTCGGAGGTGAAGTTATCAGAGGTTTTGCAGTAGCGCTTATCCTTGGTGTGACAGTAGGTACTTACTCTTCAGTGTTCATTGCAACTCCGGTTGTATATGATGCGACTAACTGGCTCAAGAGGAGAGGTGAACGCAAGATGATCTCAAACCCTTCTAAGAAATAGCATAAAAGGGGAAATATATAGCAAAGAGCCTGTCTCATATTTTAGACAGGCTCTTTTTATTTTATGACGATTGAGACGAAATGGTTTAATAGATTAATTTCTAAACAAAATAATTAAGAATTTCTTGCATAAAGCTCGGTTTATTGTCAACTTTGTACAAGAAACATAAAAATTATAATAAAATGGAACTTCCTTTTGCAGAATCCTACAAAATTAAAATGGTGGAGAGCATCAGAAAAAGCACCCGTGAAGAGAGATTGAAGTGGATTAGCGATGCTAAGTATAATCTGTTTAACTTAAAAAGCGACTTTGTCTTTATAGACCTTCTTACCGATTCTGGTACTGGAGCCATGAGCGACAAGCAGTGGGCTGCCATGATGGAGGGTGACGAGAGTTATGCCGGAGCGCGCTCTTATTATAAGCTGAAAGAGGCAATTCTTGACGTTACCGGATTCCCGTACTTTTTACCCACTCACCAGGGAAGAGCGGCAGAAAACGTCCTTTTCTCATCATTGGTGAAGGCTGATGACATATTACCCGGCAATTCACATTTTGACACCACTAAAGGCCACATAGAGTTCAGAAAGGCTCATGCAATCGACTGCACAATAGACGATGCTGCTGACACAACACTCGAACTGCCTTTCAAAGGGAATATGGATCTGAACAAGCTGGAAAATGTACTTAAGAAATATCCGGCAGAGAGAATCCCTTGCATTGTGTTGACCGTTACTAACAATACTGCCGGCGGACAGCCTGTATCAATGGAGAATATCAAGGGTGTATCGGCTTTGGCAAAGAAATATGGGGTGAAGCTGCTTATCGATTCGGCCCGTTTTGCAGAGAATGCATATTTTATCAAGACAAGGGAGAAGGGTTATGAGAATAAGAACATAAGAGATATAACCAGAGAGATTTTCAGTTACGCTGATTTTATGACAATGTCTTCTAAGAAGGACGCCATCGTCAATATGGGCGGATTCATCGGGTTCCGTCATGAGGAGGATTGGCAGAGGTGTCAGGTGTACAACATAATGTTTGAAGGTTTTATTACATATGGCGGTATGTCGGGCAGGGATATGAACGCTTTGGCAGTCGGTCTTTATGAGGGAACCGAATTCGACTACCTTGAGACCAGAATCTCTCAGGTTGCATATCTCGGCAAGAAACTTGACGAATATGGAATACCTTACCAAAGACCTTCGGGAGGACATGCTATATTTCTTGATGCAAAGAAAATATTAACACATGTTCCTAAAGAACAATTAATTGCCCAGACTCTTGGGATTGAGCTGTACCTAGAAGCAGGGATAAGAGGGGTTGAGATAGGTACACTTTTGGCTGACAGGGACCCGGAAACAAGAGAAAACAGATATCCTGAGCTTGAGTTACTGCGCCTTGCTATTCCAAGAAGGGTATACACAAACAACCATATGGATTATATCGCTGCTGCAGTAAGGAATGTATACGAAAGAAGGGAAAAGATAACCAAGGGTTATGCCATTACCAAAGAGTTGCCTATAATGAGACACTTTACAATTGAATTAGAGCCGGTGAGGTAAAAGCAACCGGGAATTCCCGAAAGGTTTGAAAAGCCCTATGCCTGTATGGCATCAGGGCTTTTTTCTTTCTTTACAACATATAATGTCGAGAGACATGCTGTTATCAGGTATATACCGGATTGTATCCATAACCAGATGTATTCAAATCTTATTTGAGAAAGCTGCGCTCCGGTTGAGTTTATCTTTATGTAAGCTTGAATGCCGTGTGTCGAAGGAAAGAAATATGAAAGATATTTCCAGAAATCAGGCATACTGGCTCTTGGCCAGGAGAACCCTCCAAGGAAGAGCAATATCAAGGTACAGAAGAGAAATGATATAAGGCCGGTCTCTCTGTTTTTAACAAACACCGATACACTCATTGAGAAGAATATCGTTGCAATCAGGAATGGTACAATCATGTGGAATAATGTCCATATAGATCCGATATGGGGCAAGTTGAACCATCTTGGAACCAATACAAGGATATAAACGCTTATTAGGAAATAGAGAATAAAGTAACTCAAACCCTTGCCAAAAACAACGCGGTATATGCCACGGCCATGCAGATGCTCGGGTATCTGTGAATGACTCCGGCTCTCCTCTCGGGCAGTACCTGAAAGCATTGTGATTCCGAAGAAAAGAGTCTGATGTATGATAAGAATCAGGAAAACAGGAACAAGAAAACTTGAAAAGCCGCTTCCGGGATTGTAAAGAACAACATCATTTGCCGGAATTGCCTGCATTATCTGGGCTTGTTGCTCTCCTGTTATTCCGGCGGCATTGTATCTGTTTATCTGGATGCTCTTCATCTCATCAAGCATGGCATAGCTTACGCCCATTGTCATAGCTTTGTAGTAGAGGAAGCTGCTCATATCATTATAAATAGAGACGGTAGCCTGTTCCATGTTGCGTAGTTTCAAGTGGTAATCTGACGGAAAGTACACTATCCCGCGTACCTTGTGTCTGAGGAAAAGATCCCTCGCCTGTTCAAGGTTCATGCAGTTTTCTTTTATACAAACCTCCTGAGTGGCATCAATCTTTTTTATGAACTCTCTGCTTTCTGCTGATTGAGAAAGGTCTACAACAGCTACCGGCAGTTCATATACAACTTCATTTTTGTATAAGCCGTTGTATAAAAGCGGATAAGCTAGTCCTGCAACAAAAAAGATCAATACTACACCTCTGTCGCCGAAGATTCGTTTAAACTCTTCGATACTAATACGCAACATGTCGTTTAAGCCGTCTTTCAAATATTTAATAAAATCTGAACTCTTTTTCATCGCTTTCTATTTAAGAGGGTAGTTCTGGTTTATCAATGCCTTTTCCAGACGTTTTACAATAATGAATGGCAGAATCAGGAAAGATAACAATGCCGCATAATATACAATTGAGTAGGCAAACGGTGCTCCGTTAAGTACCTCGTTTGTATATATCTGAAAGTAATGTCTTATCGGGAAAAGTATACTCGGTCCCTGAGCAAGAGGCGGCATGGCGTCAATTGGGAAGGTAAACCCGGCATATGTGAATGAAAGAATGCCGTATAAAGCTCCAAAACTTATAGCGTCCCTAAGGACAGGGAAGAGTCCGATCATAAATATACCTATAGCCTGATGTGCAAGTACGAACAGAAACGTAGCTATTGAGAAAAGTACAAATGATCCGTTCATGGGAAATCCCACAAACTTGTATAACAGCACATTTCCTGCAATTCCAAGAACCGAAAAGAGTATTGTGTATGGGAGCAATTTTCCGGTAAGGGCTGTGATGACAGAGCCGTTTCCTGTGGCCAGCCATTCTCGAGAGCTTTTGTCCTTTAGCTCGATGCCGATTGAAAAGACTGTAAGCAGGATTATCATAAGTTGCAATACTCCGGGTAAAAGAAGATTAATCAAGTAAACACCGTAGTTTGACCATGGATTTCCAACAAGATGGGAATCAATAACTATTGGTTGTATCCTCCCCATTATTGCATTATCATCGGACATACCTTTTTTTCTCAGAATCTCCCTTTGATATGCTCCGGAAGCCAAGGTTGACATTGTGAGCATATCTCTGTAAGTTAGGGTTCCTGCAACCAAATACGCGTTGTTTACATAAAATGATATCTCAGGTCTTTTGCTTGCAAGCAAGTCTTTGTAAAAATTGTCCGGGACAAGTATAAAAGCATAGATTTCGCCTTTTTGCATAAGGTCTCTGGCTTCAGAATAGCTTGAGCACTTGGAAACAACTTCTACCGCCTGTGTTGCATTTAACTCACGATAAAACCTCCTTGAAATGGCCGAATTGTCCAGATCCACTATTGCGACAGGAAGCCGTTCCGGTAGACCCTCTTTCATCATTGTGAGAAAGAAGATATAACAGAAGCCCATCACAAATACTGTCGAAAAGAGATATATAGGGCGACTGAACATCACTCTCAACTCTCTCTTCCAGACATTTTTTAATGCGTCGGCTTTCATGGGAAACTATTTAAGTGAGGTTTCTATGATAGCAGTCATGCCCGGACGTAAATTCTCTATGGCCGATATCGGTTTGGCCTTTACTTCAAATGTTTTTGCGTCAAACTGTCCGTTTACCTTTGTTGCTCGCCAGGTTGCGTAAGATGCCATTGCTTTAATGAAAGTGACTTTGACGTCATATGTCTCACCTCCTAAAGCCGGTATCTTAATCTTAAGGTCAGATCCGACAGCCATACCATTGAGAAGGTCTTCCCTTACATTAAAGGTAAACCAAATATCATTCATGTCTGTAATACTCATAATAGGAGCTCCTGTACCAACCAACTCACCTGTTTTAGGGAATATTTCAGTTACTTCGCCATTAACCGGAGATATAAAATAGGTCTCTCCCAAGTATGATTTAACTTCATCCACTGCACCCTTAGCTCTGCTTACTAGAGCAAGAGCTGCGGCCTTATCTTCCGACTCGGCTCCGTTAATGGCCATGTCATATTGTGATTTTGCGGCCTTAGCTGTTGCAACGGCTGCTTTATATTGAGCTTCTGCCTCATCTCGTTTTTGTGCAGGAATAACCTCTTTGTCGTAAAGTTTCTGTACCCGGTCAAACGACTTTTTGGCAATATCTACCCCAACTTCGGCTTTCTGCCACATCTCATATGCTCCCAGAATAAGCTCTTGTCTTGCACCTTTGATTGCCTTTCTGTTTTGAGCTTCGGCGGCAGACTGAGCTGCCTGTGCCTGTTCAAGTTTAGCCATAAGTTCGGGACTGTTTAAGAGAGCAAGAGTATCACCGACCTTAACTTGAGATCCCTCTTCGACAAGGAATTGACTTATTCTTCCGGGTATTTTACCGGATACTCTGTATTCATTGGCCTCGGCCTCACCCTGAATAATCAAGGGTTCAGGTTTTGCTGCGTAAAAACCTATTATCGCCACAAGGATTATTACTCCAAGAAGCCCAATAAGGCCAAATAACAAGCTGTTTTTATTCTTTGATGTTTCCATATTTTGATTTTTTATTTTTCCAACGATTTTCCAAGTGCTTTTTTAAGATAAAGTTCACATAATTTAACTTCAATTTTTGAGTCAATATTTTCGGAACTTGCAGACAACCATGCTGTCTGTGCTGTCATAAGATCAGTGCTGCTTACTATACCGGCTTCAAATGCTTCATTGGCGAATTTTAGATTTTCATTAGCCTGCTCGACACTCTTATCGGCGATTTTTAGTTTTCTTTTAGCTTCATCAATTTTAAATTTGGATTGATTTATCTGAAGCTCTATTTTTTCTTTTGCCTCTTCAATCTGAAGCCCGGCAATCTTCATCTCACTTTTTGCAGCTTTTAATGTATGTACCCGGTCTCCAAAATGGAATATCGGGACATTTAATACAAGCCCGAAGGAGTACATCCCGGCGAATTTATTGCTGTATCCGTTATATACATTTGGATTTGAGATGATGTAATTGCCTGATAGTACAAGATTGGGCATAAAGCGGGATTGAGCGATTTTATATGATGATCCTGCGATGTTTTTCGCCTCTGCAAGTGCTTTCATCTCAAACCTGTTATTAATCATAGACTCAATTGACCCGTTAATCGGTAATACATCTTCAATTGTTTCCAAATTGCTTTCTGACAAAATAATCTCCTTGTTCATCTCAAGACCGCAGAGTTGATTCAGGGCCATTTTCGAGAGTTGAAGCCCGTTTTCTGCTTTTGCCAGTATCATTTCCGCCTCATTTTTCTTTACCATAACTCTCAGAAGATCCGCCTTTGTGGCAACGCCCTCCTCTATCATAACCTTTACATTTCCCTCAAGCTTTGTCATAAGATTGCAGTATTCTTTTGCCAGTTTTGTCTTATTCTCTATTGACACGACTCTCCAATATGCTTCATCAACCTCTACAATAAGGTCATCAATAGCCTTTTCGTTTTCGAGTTTGGCAACGGCCTCTGCGCTACGGGACATTTTGTACAGTTCTCGTATTTTTCCCCCTAAAAACAGGGGCTGTATAAAACCAACTGTACCTGCGTAAATGTTTTTTGTATCGAACTCCATAGCCTCTTTTGGAAGCAATGCATAGTCTTTCCAGATAATCTTCTCAGGATTTACTTTGGGATCAAAAGGAACTCCGTCTGAGTCAAGCGGAGCATAAACCCCATCACTGACTTTTACCCATTGGTTGGAAATTTGATCCTGTCTGAACCCAAAAGACCCGTCTGACAATTTTGTTCCAATTGGTAAAAGGGCATCTTCACTCAAAAGAGAGATGTTCTTTTCGTTTCTTATGTATGTGCCATTGGCTGAGAAATTTGGCAAAAATTGTGTAAAGACGGACTTTCTTGTCTCCGTTGCAATATTTGCCTTTTCTTGAGAAATCATAAGTGAACGGTTGTGCTCTAGGGCTAAATTGCGGCACTCTTCAATCGTGAGGATGGATTGTGCCTGTAATGACAATGCTGTACAGGCAGCGATTAACATAGTGATAAACCTTCTCATCAATATTACTTTTTTAGTTTACAGTTGGTTGAATACTCAGATTGTTAAGTAATCTGCATACAATCTCTCTGGTAAAAATCAGCTCATTCTCTGTAATTCCGGAAGTCGCCTGATTAAATGTCTCTCTTACTATCTCCATGGCCTTTGACTCAAGCTCTTTCCCTCTTTCTGTAAGGTGTACAAGGTTTATCCGCCGATCTGTAGAAGAAGGCCGTCTTTCAATAAGGTCATGTTTTGACAGTATGTCAAGGAGACGTGTGATGCTGGCTTTATCTTTTGCTGTCTGATCACTGATCACCTGTTGGGTGACTTTGTCTTTATTCCATAGTGATAACAGCACAAGCCATTGTTCAGAAGAGATATCGAGCCCGGCCTCCTTAAACTTTCTATTCAGCAGGCGGTTTAATGAAGCAGATAGTCTTCCACTTAGCACATCGAGTAGTTCGGTGATTTTTAAAAATTCATTTAGTTGCATAGACAATAGTTGTTATATCAACGATGCAAAGGTATATACATTTCAATAAGTGCAAAAAAAAAATTAAAAAATTATATTTATTGAGACTAAATTCTGCTACAACATATAAGCTAAAGACATGAAGTGTAGATATATAAAAGCTGAAAAAGTACTATTTTACGCTACGTTTATTTTAAAGGAGGAAAATCATATTTATCTGTATATTTTTGTGTAGGCAAATAAATTGAATATTATGAAAAAGATCTGTTCGCTGCTTATTGTGATGATTTTAATATCGTCAGGGGCAATAGCTCAATCCAAGAAAGAAATAAGGGAGGGAGAGAGAATGGCCAGATACATTACTGCTGTTCAGGCACTGAAAACTAAAAATTTCGGACTTGCCGCCGAGGCGTTTTCGGTAAAACCTTATGGAACTCCATATACTACGGATAATATAACCAGAAGCTTCGTCGGTTTTGAAGGAGATTTTCTGGTAATGAAAGGAATACTTTTTACCCCATCCGGATCGAAACATAGGTTTGTTGTAAACAATTATAAAGTAAATGTAGACAAAAAGGGAAATGTAAAAGTTGAGTTTTATTACAAGGGCCTTAACAATTCCGGAACTGTAACTATTTATATGAAAGCAGGCAACAACTATGCAAGTATAAACATCAGAAGAAACGTAAATAGTGTATACTATAACCGGTCGTTGTCACTTACGGGAGATATACTTCCTGCGGAGACATTTAATTTTGAAGAAGATACAGAGATACACAAGCTATGAGATTTCCCTGTTATATATTAGTTTTAATTCTTACCCTCTTCTTCAGTTCTTGCAAAAGAGAGGCAAATAGAGAAGATGCAAATAGACTTAGAAAACTGGAGATGGCATTATTTTCTGATCCGGATTTGGTCAGGGACTCTCTTAATAAAATTAAGGTGGCAGCCATGGATGAGGCAAATTTGGCATATTACTGGCTCTTAAGTGCAGTGACCAATGAAAGATGTGGTGTCATTGAAAAGGAGGATTCAATGATTATCAACTCTGAAAAATATTTTAAAAAGCATAAGGATTACCTGAACCTCTGCCGTTCTGTCCTATATAAAGGTGTTATCAGATATAACCAATATAAACAGGACACATTGACTGCCGCCTTTTTTACAAATGCCGGAAATCTGATGCTCAGATATAGTGTTAGTGACCCTGCTACAAAAGGGACGTTGTATAAATATCTCGGTAAATTGAAAAGAGCAAGCGGAGAGTATGCAAATGCAGCGGAATACCTTAGAAAGAGCCGACAATTGAGTGAAGAGATCAACGACTCATTGGAGATACGCAGACTTGATCTGGAATTGTTTTATGTCAATCTTTCACAGAAGGATTATTCACAAGCACTTGCAAATATTGCCCATTATATTGACTCAGATACGACTAATCTTTTGAAGGCTTATGAGTTAAATGAGGCTGTTTCACAGTTCTTCATTGAGAGGAAGGAGTTTGACATTGCAATTGTTTACCTGAAAAACATGCTTGATATGTCCGGAAAGATTGAGAATGGAACAATTGACAGGTCACAGCTTTATCATAGGATTTCACTGTATTACAAAAGCAAGAATATGTTGGATTCAGCTATCAACTATAGCAAACTTTCATTGGCGGCACTTAACGGAAATGCCTCTACTAACGGACATGTATATTACAATTACATAGCCGGTCTTTATGAGGCAAAAGGTAATCTTGACGACGCTGTTGACAACTACAAAAAAGCCTATGAATCACATAAATACACTTATTCCAACTATGCCAGTAAAAATGTCTCGAGGATAGAAACTCTGTATGAGACATCTATGAAAGAGGCTGACCTGCAAAATACCAGAAATACTAGGAAATACTTCATTTTGTTGGGATTTATGATCATAGGAGTGCTTACTTCTATAACAGTATTGCTGATAAAGAGGGTAAGAAATTTTCGGAATGAAAGCCATTTGGCAAAAAAAGAGATAAGAAAGGCTGAGGATGAGGTTAGTAAGATGAAATTTGTGAATGAATTGAATGAGATGTCTACGGGCCTGCTATATCAGTTGATGCGTAGTGTAAGCATTGAGGCTGACAGAAGCAGGACCGGGGCATCAGACACTGCAGACAGACTTGTTCAATGCATTGTTCAGACAAAAAAAAGTTCTAAGGAGCGAATTGCTGAGATAGTACAGAACAACTTTATCTCGGACTATCCTAATTTACAGTACCTTTCGAACCTTACAGATTTTGAGAAGGTAATCTTTGTCCTTCTCGACAATGGCTTTTCAATCAGACAAATCGCGACTCTGCTGGATAGGACACAATCTTGTATTAGCGGAGAGAAGTCAAAAATAAAAGAGAAGATTTTAAGTCGCCAAGACCTGCCGTTCGATCCAAAGGCTATGTTTTCCATTTTCAATTAGTGCTGTTTTTGCGAATGAAACATATAACCTTAAGAAGAACGACAGGTTGCGGCTTATTTTCCGGACTAAAAATTACAGAATTTCATCAAAAACCCTCTTGTAGATCTCCGCTTTTTGTGCGAGAGGTTTTGGATAAGCTCTTGATGATGAGGGTAAACGATAAAGCCTCATCTTCCTTCCGATATATTGAAATTCAGTAAAATTGCCAATTTCGGTTTTTTCGATTTTTATAAGCTCCGAAACTATGTCAAGAGCCTTTTGTCCTGTGACTGCCAGTGTTTTACAATTTGGGATATTTATAAGAAGCGCTGAAAGATCTACCTTATCCACCACTTCAAGAAAATTGTCTGAAGCATTGTTATTCAGTCTTCTAATTGATATTGCCGAATCATATAGTGCAATGCCCTTATTTTCACAAAAATCCATAATTCTGTCAGCGTCATACTTCTCATTTGTTATAAAATACTCTTTATTCTCGAAAAAAATGATACCGAAAATCCTCCACATATCGTTCTGCATATTGGGATAAAAGAAATCCATCGACCATCTTTTTCGTTGAGGCGGGAAACTCCCTAGAATCAGGATTTTAGCTCCGGTAGGAAGAAAAGGCTTCAGGGGGTGGTTTTCAATATCCATAAATTCAGATGTCAGACTATGCTTCCCTGTCAATCTTTCTCTCTCTACGACTTGGTCTCTTGCTATCTTTGCTTTTAACACTCTTTTTTGAGGTGGTGTTTGTATTTCTGGATGAGTTACCTGGTTTTCGCGGACTTCTCCCGGAAGGCTTTTTTGAATTTTGAGATTCAGGTGAGGTCACGTTCTCTTCGCTTTTATCCCAGATTAACAGAAAATCAAGTTGTTTCTGTTCAAGGTTCGCGCGATCAACCTTAACCCTGACTTTGTCCCCGAGAGTGAATCTCTTTCCGCTCCTTTTACCTTTAAGGGACATTGAATCCTCGTCATACTCGAGGTAATCCTCTTTAATATCCCTGAGAGCAACGAGCCCTTCAATCTTAGTCTCGGCAAGTTCAACAAACATTCCCCATTCTGTAACTCCGGATACATTTCCTTCGAATTCCATTCCCACCTTGTCCTGCATGAACTCTACCATCTTATATTTAATGCTGGCTCTTTCTGCTTCGGTGGCAAGCTGCTCTCTCTCACTCGAGTATTTGCAGCGCTCTTCGTAGTATTTCTTGTCCTGAGATTTTGCCTTGTCAAGGTACATGGCCAGTAGGCGGTGCACCATCATGTCGGGATACCTTCTTATAGGAGATGTAAAGTGAGTATAGTAATCAAAAGCGAGTCCGTAATGGCCGACATTGTCTGTAGAGTATCGCGCGCGGGCCATAGAGCGGAGAGCCATAATTTCGATCGCACCCTCTTCAGGTCTGCCCTTGGCTGTCTCAAGCAGCTTGTTTATCTCTGAAGAGATCTCCCTGGCATTCTTTGTAGGCTTCATTTCATAGCCGAAATGCTTTATAAATGTTCTGAATGCAATGATTTTTTCAATGTTTGGCTCTTCATGGATACGATATACAAAGGTTTTTGCCTCCTTTCCCTTGCCTCCGATAAAATAGGCAACCTCACGGTTTGCAAGCAACATAAACTCTTCAATGAGCCAGTTGGACTCTTTTGTTATTTTTGAATACACTCCCAGCGGTTTTCCTGTTTCATCAACCTCCACCTTCATTTCAGGACGTTCAAAACTGATTGCACCGCTGCGGAATCTCTCATTTCTCAGTATTGTGGCCAGTTCATGGAGTTTGAGAATCTCATTTTTCATTGGTCCGTTACCGCCTTCAATGATCTCTTGTGCCTGATCGTAGTTGAATCTCATGTCAGAGTTGATAACGGTACGGCCGAACCACTTATTTATAAGTTTGCCTTTGTCGTTCATCTCAAATACTGCCGAGAAACAAAGCTTCTCCTCGTTCGGCCTTAATGAACAGAGTTTGTTTGACAGTTTTTCCGGAAGCATCGGAACAGTCCTGTCTACCAAGTAAACAGAAGTTGCGCGGTCCAGAGCTTCTTTTTCAATAAGTGAGCCCGGCCTTACATAATGGGTGACATCTGCTATGTGTACCCCAATTTCCCAATTTCCGTTCTCGAGTTTTTGCAAAGAGAGAGCGTCGTCAAAATCTTTCGCATCTGCAGGGTCGATAGTTAGGGTTGGAACTTTCCTGAAATCTCTTCTTGATTTGATCTCATCTAAAGAGATGATTTCAGATATTTTATCTGCTTCTTTCTCAACATTTGCTTCGAACTTATACGGAAGGCCGAATTCTGCAAGTATGGCGTGCATTTCAGTGTTGTTATCACCAGGTGCACCGAGAATGTCAATTATGTGACCAAATGGTTCATCGGATTTTCTTGGCCAGTCATCTACAAGAGCAGCCACTTTTAGACCATTTTCCTTTACGTCAATGCTTTCTAGGGGGATTCTGATGTCATAAGGCATATTTTTACTTTCGGTAATAACCCAGGCTTGCGATCCGGCTATCTGTAAAATGCCTATTATCGGCTTCTTTGATCTTTCGATTA
This sequence comes from Rikenellaceae bacterium, assembly GCA_034928745.1. Classification (GTDB taxonomy): domain Bacteria; phylum Bacteroidota; class Bacteroidia; order Bacteroidales; family UBA932; genus Bact-08. Next base: position 90,557 of record JAYFOS010000002.1, on the reverse strand, counting down.
TTTCAATAACCTCACCCTCGATCCTTCTTGTGTTTGTTTTCTTGCTTGTCATAACCACTTTGACGGTGTCACCGTGCAAAGCATGCCTCATTTTTCGTGCACTAACGAAAATGTCATCATCAAAACCTTCCCGAATAATAAATCCATATCCCTCTCTCGTCATGCTGACGCGTCCAATTGTCTCCTCCTTCGGAGTCTTTGAGACACTTTTACCCCTTTTGTTAAACTTTCCGGAGTTTTTTTCGTTTCTTTTATTATGCATTTTTTCTCTATTTTTGCCTGATTTATGACAACAAAATTAATTAATTATATGGATAAAAAGGTACTTTTAATGATCCTCGACGGTTGGGGGGAAGGGAGACACGACAAATCAAATGTTATTTATACCCAAGGAGAACCGAATATTGATGCAATAAGAGCTAAATATCCGGTAGCAAAACTCTCTGCATGCGGGGAGGATGTTGGACTTCCGGATGGTCAGATGGGCAACTCTGAAGTGGGTCACCTGAATATCGGGGCAGGAAGGGTCGTTTACCAGGATCTTGTAAAGATAAACAAAGCCTGCCGCGAAAAGAAACTTATGGAGAATTCTGAAATAAAATCAGCATACGAATATGTAAAGAAATCAGGAAAAGCTTTACATTTTTTCGGGCTGATGAGTGACGGAGGTGTACACAGCTCTATGGAGCATCTTTTCGGATTTTTGGATGTTGCAAAGGAGTGGGGACTGGATAATGTGTACGTTCACGCCTTTATGGATGGAAGGGATACGGATCCTAAGAGCGGTAAGGGCTATATCGATACACTTCAGAAATATTTGTCGGGATCTAAAGCACGGCTTGCATCAATAATCGGTCGTTATTATGCCATGGATCGCGATAAAAGATGGGAGAGGGTGAAACTTGCTTATGACCTTTTGACAGAGGGAAAGGGTGAGCCATTTACCTGTGGCGTTGAGGCAATGCAGAAGAGTTACGATAATGGTGTTACGGATGAGTTTATCAAACCGATGGTGGCAGTCGGAGAAGATGGCAACCCGGTAGGTCTTCTTAAAGAGGGTGATGCGGTTATCTTCTTCAACTTCCGTAATGATCGTGCGAGGGAGATTACAAATGTGCTTACTCAGACAGATATGCCGGAGCATGGTATGAAAACCATTCCTCTCTATTACTGCACTCTTACTCCGTATGATGATAAATTTAAGGGATTACATATTCTTTATGATAAGGATAATGTACAGAACACCCTAGGTGAAGTTGTATCTGCTGCCGGTAAGAAGCAATTAAGAATAGCCGAAACAGAGAAATACGCGCACGTCACATTCTTTTTCTCTGGAGGTAGAGAGGCTATTTTTGAAAATGAGAGTAGGATTTTGATAAATTCGCCAAAGGTTGCTACGTACGATCTTCAGCCGGAGATGAGTGCTCCCGAGATCAAAGATGCTTTGGTTGCCGAGCTTGCAAAAAAAGAGCAAGATCTGATCATCCTCAACTTTGCAAATGGGGATATGGTTGGTCATACCGGAGTCTACGATGCTATACGTAAGGCTGTCAAGACAGTTGACGAGTGTGCCTCAGCGGTTGTCAAGGTGGCAAGAGAAAACGGTTACTCTGTTATCATCACTGCAGACCACGGAAATGCCGACTATGCCGTTAATCCTGACGGAACTCCAAATACGGCACACTCTCTGAATCCTGTTCCTTTCATTGTAGTTGATGATGATGTGAAATCTGTAAAAGACGGAATTCTTGCAGATATAGCTCCGACTATACTGAAACTGATGGGCATTCCTGCACCGAAAGATATGACAGGACAGCCGTTAATATAGAAAGAGCAAATAAAAATTAATTTCTTGTTTAGGCTGTCCCTTGGGTCAGCCTAAATTTTGTACCTTTATCCGACTTGAAAAACATCTTTTCTAATGCCATTTGTTCACCTTCACGTTCACACTCAATACTCTGTCCTTGACGGAGCAGCTAACATAAAAAACCTTTTTAAAAAAGCATCCGAAGATAAGCAGGTTGCACTTGCGATTACCGATCATGGAAATATGTTCGGAGTCAAGGAGTTTCTTGATGCGGCCAAAAAGTTTCCTGATGTAAAGCCAATTGTGGGTTGCGAGTTTTATCTCACGAGAGAAGGTCGTTTTAATAAAAGAGGAAGGGAGGACCAGGGTGCGTACCATCTTATTTTGCTGGCAAAGAACCACAACGGTTATAAAAACCTGATCAAGCTTGCCTCGTATGCATACATAGAGGGTTTCTACTATAAACCTAAAATAGACAGAGAGCTTCTTGAAAAATACTCTTCAGATTTGATTTGTTCATCTGCATGTCTCGGAGGAGAGGTCCCCCAGGCAATTATAGAGTGGAATCTCAGAGAAGCTGAGGAGACAATTCTTTGGTACAAGAATCTTTTCGGAGAAGACTACTATCTTGAATTACAAAGACATGAAACGAATCTGCCGGGGGCAAATTCTACTGTTTTTATCACACAACAGTTTGTAAACGAGGAGATTTTAAAACTTGCAAAAAAGCATAGTATAAAATGCATTGCAACAAATGATGTCCATTTTGTTAACAAGGAGGATGGTGATGCTCACGATCGTCTTATCTGCCTTACGACAAATTCCGATATAGACGATCCGAAAAGGATGAGGTACACTAAACAAGAGTACCTTAAAACCCAGGAGGAGATGGAGAGCATATTCGGAGACATACCGCAAGTGCTTGAAAACACTCTTGAAATAGTTGAAAAGGTTCAAAAATATTCAATAGAATCTGACCCTATCTTACCTATTTTCCCGATTCCGGAACAATACGACAATTCTGATGACTATCTGCGTGATTTGACCTATAAAGGAGCGGTCAGCCGTTATGGTGACCTTACTCCGGATATAACAGAGAGGATTGACTTCGAACTTGAGACTATCAAGAGAATGGGTTATCCTGACTATTTTCTCATTGTTCAGGATTTCATCTCTGCTGCAAGGAACATGGGAGTTTCTGTCGGGCCGGGCAGAGGTTCTGCAGCAGGTTCGGTGGTTGCATATTGCCTCACCATTACAGACGTTGATCCGATTAAGTACAAGCTCCTGTTTGAGCGTTTCCTGAATCCCGACCGTATCTCACTGCCTGATATTGACATTGATTTTGATGATGACGGCAGATCGAAGGTATACAGGTATGTCGAGGAGAAATATGGTAAAGACCATGTGTCTCATGTTATTACTTTTGGAACCATGGGTGCCAAGACTGCAATCAGGGACATTGCAAGAATACAGAAGTTGCCGCTGAACGAGTCGGACAGACTGGCCAAGCTAGTACCGATGAGATTTAGTGATGATGATAACGGGGACAAGGTTGAAGTCTCTCTCGACAATTGTATAAAGCACGTACCGGAAATTGCAGAGGCCTTCAAGTCTGAAGACCCTCTTGTGAGAGACACAATGGAGTATGCCAAGAAGCTTGAAGGTAACGTCAGAAATGTGGGTGTTCATGCTTGTGCCGTTATTATCGGTAGGGATGACCTTCGGGAGTTTATTCCGATTTCTACGGCAAAGGATAAGGAGAGCGGTGAGGATATATGGGTTTCTCAATATGAGGGGTCTCATATAGAGAAGGTAGGGATGCTCAAAATGGATTTTCTGGGTCTTAAAACCTTGTCAATCATTAAAGACTCTCTTGAGAACATAAAGAAATCCAGGGGACTGGTACTGGATATAAATGCAATACCTCTTGACGACAAGCCTACTTATGACCTTTTCAGCCGTGGGGATTCTGTCGCAACATTCCAGTTTGAAAGTGACGGTATGAGAAAATGGCTGAGAGAGTTGAAGCCGACTAAACTGGAAGACCTCATAGCAATGAATGCCTTGTACCGACCTGGTCCTATGGATTACATCCCTGATTTTGTAGACCGAAAACAGGGAAGAAAACGAATTGAATATGATCTTCCGGAAATGGAGGAGATACTCTCCGAGACTTACGGGGTTACAGTCTATCAGGAGCAGGTCATGCTTCTTTCCCAAGCACTTGCCGGCTTTACAAAAGGCGAGGCTGACAAGCTTAGAAAGGCTATGGGTAAGAAAGACAAGAAGTTGATGGATGAGCTTAAGGCAAGATTCATATCTGGTGGAACTGAGAGGGGACATTCCGAGGAAATTCTTGAAAAAATCTGGAAAGACTGGACTGCTTTTGCAGCTTATGCGTTCAACAAGTCTCACTCAACATGCTACGCTTGGATTGGATATCAGACAGCATATCTTAAGGCGAATTTCCCTGCAGAGTACATGGCTGCTACTTTAAGCCGGAATCTCAACAACATTGAGGAGATTACAAAACTTATGGATGAGTGTAAGAGGATGGGTATAAAAGTGCTTGGTCCTGATGTGAACGAGAGTTCAAACAACTTCATGGTAAACAAGAAAGGTGATATCCGTTTTGGTATGGCCGGCATAAAAGGAGTCGGTTCTGCGGCTGTTGACAGTATTGTGAAAGCCAGGGAGGAGGGAGATGCTCCTTTTTCATCAGTTATTGATTTCATAGAGAGAATCAACATAGGAGTGGTAAACAGAAAGACGATAGAGTCCCTGGTTTTTGCCGGAGCCTTGGACTGTTTTGAGGAGGTAAAAAGAGCTCAGTATATGTTACCAACTCCAAAGGAAGATACTTTCCTGGATGCTCTTCTTAAATATGCCAATAAATTTCAGTACGATGTCCTTAACGGGGGCAACTCACTCTTCGGTGAAAGCGAAACAATCAAGCTGACTCCTCCTGAGATCCCGCCACTTACAGTTGAGGTCAATAAATACGATCTGCTCAACCGCGAGAAGGAGCTGGTTGGTATGTATCTATCGGCTCATCCTCTGGACCAGTTTGCTTTTGAAGTGGACCATTTCACTACAAATAACCTTTCACAGATAAAGGAGTTGTTGGAGAGAGCCCCCAAGGAGAGTGCAATACAGGGTAAGGAGCTTATCATTGCAGGAATAATAACAAACGTGAAAATCTCTTACACAAAGGTGGGCTCTAAACCTTACGCCAATTTTACAATTGAGGATTACGGCGGCACTTTCAACTTTACTCTCTTCTCAAAGGATTATGAGAATTATATGCAATATATGCAGCCAAATCTACCGCTTCTTATAAAGTGTGCCATTTTACCGAGATTCTTTTTCGGAGGCAATAAACAGGAGGCTCCAAAGGAATATGAACTGAAGATTAAAGGGATGAGACATCTTGCCAATACCAAAGAGGATTTTATAAAGCAGGTGACATTGGATCTTCCTGTTACATCTCTCACATCAGATGTAAGGAAAAATCTTGTCAAAAGGTTAAAGGAAAATCCCGGAACAGCTGCCTTGACAATAAATGTACTTGATTATACAAACAAATTAAGTGTAGAGTTTATCTCCACAAGATTTAAAGTCTCTCTAGACCAGGAAATGCTTAATTTTTTTAATTCAGTGTCAATCGGTTGTTCGTTCACTCCAACCCTGAGCTTTTAGCTCTATCTCTGCTCCGTCCGGGGTTACCAGACATGCGTAACCACTGTCGGATGTAAGGTGTCCTATTACGTCAAGATTAGGCAATTCTCTCTTGATTGTTTCATATTGTGACAATGGAACTGAATAGAGTATCTGGAAATCATCACCACCATTGAGGGCGGCAGTTATCGCATCCATATGAAGTTCCTCGGCCATTTCGAATGTCTGAGAGGCAATAGGAATTTTGTCCAGAAAAACTTTTGCACCCAGGTTATTCTTTTTGCAGATAAATTTTACTGCATCAGCTAGTCCGTTTGTGATGAAAACTCCGTCTGAGGGCAGAATATTATTGTCTGAGAAAGATTCTCTTATAGATGTGTTAAGCTGAGGACTCAGATAGGATTGAAGTATAAACTTATGTCCATCCAATTGTGGTTGGACCTCCGGGTTGTTGTTAAAGAGAACCTTCTCTCTCTCAAGAAGCTGGAGACCCATAAACGCCGCACCGACATTCCCTGTTATACACAGAAGTTCGCCTGGTTGTGGTTTCGGTGTTTGAACAAACACTTCCGTTTTTTGTTTTCCTTGGGATGATAAGCTAATGGTGAGCCCTGTTAGAGATGAGGACAAATCCAAAGATATATTTGTAATCTTGTTTTCTTGCAGAGCGGCTGAAACTCCACTCCAGAGCTCTTCTATATCCTCTACGCAGAATCTTTTTGATAAACCTATGTTTAGAGAAAGTGTGCAAGGGGTATAATTATGGGCTGCGATGGGTCCTAATACACCTAGAACTGCTTTATAGCCAAGGTGTTTCAATGGGGTGTATATCAGATCAAAATCAATTCCCTCCAACAATAGTTTTTGGGAAGAGATCCAGTGGTTTCCGCTTTCCTCACCGAAGCTGACAGTATCGGAGAGTGAAGTTCCGGCAGTTGTAAGAAGGCGGTCGATAAGTCTCACCTTGCCAATTTCTTCTACCGGTGTTCTTTTAGGAGTGCTGTCGTTTGCTTTAGTCATGGTATTTAATTTGTTCGCAAAAATAGCTTAAAAGATATAACTTTGCACCACGATGAGCGAAAATGATATAATTCAGAAGGTAACGGAGACCGATTACGAGCATGGTTTCGAGACGGTTCTCGATCAGGAATACTTCCCGAAGGGGCTGAATGAGGAGATTGTTAAAAATATCTCCAAAAAGAAAGATGAACCGGAATGGTTGCTTGAATTCAGACTTAAGGCATACAACAAGTGGTTGACATTGAAAATGCCTACTTGGCCCCATCTTAGAATTCCCGAAATTGATTATCAGGATATAATCTATTTTGCTGCTCCTATAAAAAAGGAGGCGAGCACAGAGATTGATCCTGAATTACAGGCAACATTTGATAAGCTGGGAATTCCCCTGGACGAAAGAAATGTCCTTGCAGGGGTGGCTGTTGATGCTGTCTTTGATTCGGTGTCGGTAAAGACTACCTTCAGAGAGTCTCTGGCGGAGAAAGGGATAATTTTCTGTTCTTTTTCAGAGGCTGTAAGGGACTATCCTGATCTGATAAAGAAACACCTCGCATCTGTCGTGCCATATGGGGATAACTATTTTGCAGCCCTGAACTCGGCCGTCTTCAGTGACGGGTCTTTCTGTTACATTCCCAAAGGGGTAAGGTGTCCCATGGAGCTTTCCAGCTATTTCAGGATTAATGCAAAAGGAACCGGACAGTTTGAGAGGACTCTCATAGTGGCAGAAGAGGGTTCATATGTAAGTTACCTGGAGGGTTGCACCGCTCCTAAAAGGGACGAAAATCAGCTTCACGCGGCTGTGGTTGAGATTGTGGTGATGAAAGATGCCGAGGTAAAATATTCAACTGTTCAGAACTGGTATCCGGGTGATTCGCAAGGTCGCGGAGGGATATACAACTTCGTGACAAAGCGTGGTATCTGTAAAGGTGAAAACAGTAAGCTCTTCTGGGCTCAGGTTGAGACAGGCTCTGCAATAACATGGAAATATCCGAGTACAATTCTCAGAGGAGACAACTCTATGTCTGAATTCTATTCTGTGGCTGTGACAAACCATCACCAACAGGCAGATACCGGTACAAAGATGATTCACATCGGCAAGAACACAAGAAGCAGGATTGTAAGCAAAGGAATTTCTGCCGGAGTAAGCGAGAATAGCTACAGAGGTTTGGTTAAAGTTTTGCCTAATGCTGAAGGTGCAAGGAACTTCACGCAATGTGACTCTTTGCTGCTAGGCGACAAGTGTGGGGCTCATACATTCCCTTATATAGAAAACGAAAATGAGACAGCAATTCTCGAACACGAGGCTACAACCTCGAAAATAAGTGAAGATCAGCTCTTTTATTGTCAGCAAAGAGGTATAGGCATGGAAGATGCTGTAGGACTAATAGTAAATGGTTATGCAAAAGAGGTTCTTAATCAACTTCCTATGGAATTTGCGGTTGAGGCTCAGAAACTCTTGCAGGTAACACTTGAGGGAAGTGTGGGTTAATTTCTGAATAACAAGAGATGGAAATTTTCAGCATAAATAACATTCTGTTTTCTATAGGAGGCCAGGGAGTGAGCCTTATAGAGCTGATATCGGTGGTAGCCGGGCTCACTTGTGTCTATCTGGCTACAAAAGCCAAAGTAGCAAATTTTTGGGTTGGTTATGCATACAATATACTGCTGTTCATTCTTTTTTACCAAAAAGGATTGTATTCCAGCATGCTGGTCCAACCGGTCTCTTTTGCAATTAATTTTTACGGACATTACAGGTGGACGCACCCTCGTACAGGGGAGCAGAATGAGAAGCACCAACTGAAAATATCAGTAATGCCAAATAAAAAGAGAGCCTATTTCCTGGCACAGATAGTTGTGCTCGGGGCAATATGGGGAACAGCCCTCACTTTCCTGGACAACATCTGGCCGACTGTGTTCAATGAAGCCAGAACTCCATATCTTGATGCGGTTATAACAGTTACAATTCTCACAGCACAATATCTTTCTGCACAAAAAAGACTTGAGTGCTGGGGAGCTTGGTTTATTGTAAATACAACAAATATAACACTCTATATATTAGCCGGATTGGTATTCATGCCTCTTGTGAGTGCAGGATATCTCATCTTGGCCTTCTTCGGATTTTCAATGTGGAGAAAGGAGTGGAAAAGTAACAATTAAAAAGTAAATATTAAATAATATGTTAGAAATTAAAGGTTTGCGTGCTTCGGTCGAGGGCAAGGAGATTTTAAAAGGGATAGATTTCTCTGTGAAGGCAGGGGAGATTCACGCTATCATGGGGCCGAACGGATCGGGCAAAAGCACACTCTCTGCAGTCCTTGCGGGAAGAGACCATTTTAATGTTACTGCCGGAGAGGTCAAATATCTGGGTGAGAATCTTCTGGAACTTGTTCCTGAGGAGAGAGCCCATATGGGTATATTTCTCGGATTTCAATATCCTGTGGAAATTCCCGGGGTAAGCAATGTTAATTTTATGAAGACGGCTATCAATGAGAAGAGGAAGTTCGAGAATCTTCCACCACTCACAGCTGCAGAGTTCTTGAAGATGATGAGAGAGAAGATGGCAGTGGTGGAGATGGACAGCTCCTTCTCAAGCAGAGGCGTGAATGTCGGTTTTTCCGGAGGAGAGAAGAAAAGGAATGAGATCTTCCAGATGGCCATGCTTGATCCGAAACTTGCCATTCTGGATGAGACAGACAGTGGCCTGGATGTTGATGCTCTTAGAATAGTTGCGTCAGGTGTCAACAAACTAAAGACACCGGACAACGCATTTATTATAATTACACATTACCAGAGGCTTTTGGATTATATTGTGCCGGACATAGTCCATGTCTTATATGACGGAAGGATAATCAAGACGTCTGGTAAGGAGTTGGCCATGGAGGTCGAGACAAGAGGATATGATTGGTTAATAAACGGTTAGATTATGGCATTGCAGTATAAATACAATCCTGAAATACCGGAGGTTTTCCGATGCCGGGTGCCACTACCCGGTACAAATCAGGCCTATCTTCTGAACGGGCATCTGCGTGAGACTCTCAAGGTTGAGGAGAAACTTGAGTTGAAGGCTGAAGATGCAACCGGATTCAATGTCAAGGTTTATCCTAAGGCACTTGTTGCCGATACTCTGCAGATTATCAGTGTGAGGGATTCAGAAGACATAAGCGATTTGAGGTTTTCTAACAGCTTATCTTTCGGAGAAAGTTCTGACTCAGCCATACTTCTTTGTACTCATACATTGTCAATGGATGAGTTCCGAACAGAGTCGGATATTTCTATAAATCTTTCAGAGGGAAGCCGGGCAAACATAGTCATTATGCAGAACGAGCACAATGGCTCTTCCCATAAGATGAACTTTAATATCAAACAGGCAAAAGACTCATATTTGAGAATGAATATTATCTCTCTACATGGGGCAAAGCTTGAAAATTTTGTGAATACGGCACTCGAAGGCGAGGGTGCTGTATGTGAACTAAACGGGTTGTACCTCGTTGACGGGAAACAGGAGATTACCACATCGGTCAATATGATGCACCTTGTTCCTCGTTGTCACAGTTCACAGCTTTTCAAAGGAATCCTTGATAATGAGTCAAAAGCTGTTTTCAGCGGATTGATAAATGTTGCAAAGGATGCACAAAAGACTGAGGCATATCAGGCCAACCACAATCTTCTTCTCTCGAGAAAAGCAAAGGTATATACACAGCCTCAGCTTGAAATCTATGCAGATGATGTTAAGTGTTCTCATGGAGCAACAAGCGGAAGATTGGACGAACTTGCCCTGTTTTATATGCGTTCCAGAGGTATAGGGTTGCACGAGGCTAAGTTACTCCAGCAACTTGCTTTTGTTTATGATGTGCTTGAGAAGATAAATAACGAGACTCTTCGCTTGAGGCTTCAGGAGCTTGTTGAGTCCCGGCTAAGAGGAGAGTTCGGGCAATGCACAAATTGCAGTATGAACTGTTGTTAATCACTAAAACCAATAGATATGAGAATACCTAAACTTATTATTGTCCTGCTTTTATTATTGGCAGGCAAATCAATCCATGCCCAGACAGACAAGATTGTCGGCATGTGGTATACTATAGACGAAGAGGGAAACAAGAAATCACTCGTTAAAATATACAGGGCAACTAACGGAACATTTGAGGGAATTATAGAGAAACTGCTGACAGGAGATCCTTCAAGGAAGTGTGTAAATTGCACTGGAGCAGATAAAGGAAAACCAATCACCGGAATGATTTTCATCAAAAATCTCAGACCGGGAGGCGGAAAGCTATCCGGAGGCACTATCCTTGATCCTGCCAACGGAAAGGTGTACAGCTGTACAATCTCTCTGGACAAGGGAGGGAGTAAGCTAAAAGTCAGAGGATCACTAGATAAGTCGGGCCTTTTAGGGAGAAATCAGACATGGGAAAAAGCCCCTTCTGTTGATTAAGTGTTGATAAGATTTAAGACTTTCACTAAGTTTCTCCATCATTTTGCTATATTTTTGTAACAGTCGGAAGAGCAATCTCTCGACTTTTTCTATCATTTTAATAATTACAAACTTATGAAGACATACACCTACGAAGAGGCAATGGCTGCCAGCTTGGAATATTTCAAGGGGGATGAGCTTGCTGCATCTGTCTGGATTAACAAATATGCCATGAAAGACTCTTTTGGCAATTTGTATGAGAAATCTCCCGAAGATATGCACTGGAGGTTGGCTAATGAGTTTGCCAGGATAGAAGAGAAGTACCCAAACCCAATGACAGCAAAGGAAATATACGAGCTCTTAAGAGAGTTTAAATATATTATTCCGCAAGGGGGGCCAATGACAGGAATCGGTAATAATCATCAGATTGCGTCATTGTCAAACTGTTTTGTTATAGGACACAATAAGCCTGCAGATTCATACGGTGGAATCATGCGTATTGATGAAGAGCAGGTCCAGCTTATGAAAAGAAGGGGCGGCGTAGGCCATGACCTTTCACACATAAGACCGGCAGGAAGTCCTGTACTTAACAGTGCACTTACGTCTACAGGAGTTGTTCCTTTCATGGAACGATATTCAAACTCAACAAGAGAGGTGGCGCAGGATGGAAGAAGGGGAGCTCTTATGCTTAGCATCTCAATTAAACACCCGGATTCAGAGCATTTTATTGATGCAAAACTTGAACAGGGAAAAGTAACCGGGGCAAATGTCTCGGTCAAGATTGATGACGAATTTATGCGGGCAGCGTTGCAGGGTAAGAACTATACTCAGCAATACCCGATAGATTCCGATAAACCGAAAGTAATCAAAGAGATTGATGCTGCATCATTGTGGAAAAAAATTATCCACAATGCATGGAAGTCTGCAGAGCCCGGAGTTCTTTTCTGGGACACAATTATACGTGAATCATTACCGGATTGCTACGCAGATCTGGGTTACAGGACTGTCAGCACAAATCCTTGCGGTGAGATTCCACTCTGTCCTTATGATTCATGCCGTCTTATTGCGATTAATCTCTATTCTTATGTGGAAAATCCTTTCACACCGGAGGCAAAGTTCAACAAGGAGCTTTTTATGGACCATGTGAAGAAGGGTATGAGGCTCAATGATGACCTTATTGACCTTGAAATGGAGAAGATAGATCAGATAATTGCAAAGATTGATGCAGATCCTGAGGATCACGAGGTAAAAGAGGCAGAGCTTAATCTGTGGAGAAAAATACAGAATAAGACACTGGGTGGCAGAAGAACCGGGCTTGGAATAACAGCCGAGGGTGACATGCTTGCGGCTTTGGGGCTTGTGTACGGCACAGACAAAGCAATCGACTTCGCTGTTGAGATTCAGAAAACACTTGCCGTGGAGGCTTACAGGTCTTCAACAATCATGGCGCAAGAGAGAGGAGCTTTTCCGATATTTGATTCTAAGAGAGAGGAAGGCAATCCTATGATTCAGAGGATTAAGAGAGAAGATGAGGAGTTGTATGACCTTATTGTCAGATACGGAAGAAGAAACATATCTATGTTGACAATAGCACCTACAGGCACCACTTCATTAATGACTCAGACCACATCAGGAATAGAACCTGTTTTCCTGCCTGTATATAAAAGGCGGAGAAAGGTAAACCCTAACGACAAGAACGTTGTGGTTACATTTAAAGATGAGGTGGGCGATGTATGGGAGGAGTACTATGTATTTCACCATAAGTTCATGACTTGGTGCGAGATCAACGGATATGACAAGGGGAAAGTGTTGGCAATGAATGGTCCCCAGATTGACGCATTAGTTGCTAAGTCACCCTATTATAAAGCAACATCTAATGATATTGATTGGCTGGCCAAGGTTAAGATGCAGGGACGTATGCAGAAATGGGTAGACCACTCTATAAGCGTTACCGTAAATCTTCCTAATTCTGCTACTGAGGAGTTGGTCGCAGATGTGTATAAGACAGCATGGGAGTATGGTTGTAAGGGCGTGACTGTGTACAGGGACGGTTCAAGAGCCGGAGTGCTTGTCTCAGCTAAGGATAAGGAGGCTAAACCGGCAGTAAGGAGAATTGAGAGACCTAAAGCTCTTGATGCAGAGGTGATAAGATTCAAAAACGGTCCGGAACAATGGATTGCACTTGTCGGACTCATGAACGGAGTCCCTTATGAGATATTTACAGGTCTTTTGGATGAAGATACCAGAAATATCCCGAAATCAGTCACAATGGGCTTTATTGTCAAGGAAAAGGACGATTCCGGTAACTCACGTTATGACTTCCAATACATTGACCGTTACGGGTACAGAAATACAGTAGGCGGAATCTCGCATATGTTCAACAAAGAGTACTGGAATTATGCAAAGCTGATTTCAGGAGTTTTGAGGAACGGTATGCCGATAGTAGATATCGTAAACCTTGTTAACGGGCTGCAACTGGATAGTGAGGCTATTAATACATGGAAAAATGGTGTTGAGAGGACACTCAAGAGATATATTCCTGATGGTACAAAAGATGATACCGGTAAAAAGTGCGATAAGTGCGGATCTTCGGAACTTGTCTACCAGGAGGGGTGTCTGAGTTGCTTGAACTGTGGATTTTCAAAGTGTGGATAATGATTGTTTATCCCTGTGCAAAGATAAATATCGGTCTTAATGTTATTGGTAAACGTCTTGACGGTTACCATGACATTGAGACTTTTTTCTTTCCCGTAGGGATGACAGATATACTTGAAGTTGTAGAGTCTGAGGAGACAACACTCTCTGTTTATGGCAACGAGTTGGATTGCAGGATGGAAGACAACCTGTGCTTCAAGGCATATAACCTTCTGAAAAAAGATTTTGACTTACCTCCTGTAGAGATACACTTGCTTAAAAGGATTCCTTTTGGAGCAGGGCTTGGCGGAGGATCGTCGGATGCTTCAAATATGCTGATAGCAGTCAATAAGCTCTTTAATCTTGAAATAGACAAGGAGAGGCTTTGTGCATATGCTTCACAATTAGGCAGTGATTGTCCTTTTTTTATTCATGCGTCGTCTCTTGATGTCCAAAATGGTGAGGGAATGTATGGTGAGGGAAAGGGTGAAATTTTAACCCGGATGATTATACCGGATTTGGCCGGAATTAAGGTTAAGATTGAGGTGCCGGATATCTTTGTGTCAACTGCGGAGGCCTATGCCGGAGTTCGCCCTAAAAAGGGCTCTGAAACGCTTAAAGAGACACTGTGCAGACCGCTTGGTGAGTGGAGGAATTTAGTGAAGAATGATTTTGAAGATCATATATTTAAAACGCACTCTGTATTGTCAGCAAAGAAACAGGAGTTCTACAACAAAGGAGCAATCTACGCTTCAATGTCAGGCAGCGGCTCAGCTGTTTACGGCTTGTTCCGCGACTGAAATTACCCTACTCTATAAAAACGAAGGGCGACTCCCTACTACAGAAATCAGCCCTTACTTGTGTACTAAAACCTAAACCTACACATATAAGATGCATTTGCAGGCGGTTATGTTGCATTAAAAATCAAAATTTTTCATTTTTTTTAAAAAAAGAAGAGGAAGCCTGGCGGCAAAAAATCCTATTATTCCCACACCCGCTATTGTCAATATGACATCTTTCCATTTAATGACCACAGGATAGGCGTTAATGATAAAATTGCCCGGCATTTTTACAAACCCGAATTTCTGCTGTAACAGGCAGGCAGTCAAGCCAAGAACAACTCCGGCGATAATGCCCAAAAATGAGATCATCCACCCCTCGATAAGGAAAATATTCTTTATATTACTCTCTTTGGCACCAAGATTTTTCAGTATCTCTGCATCCTCCTTCTTTTCCATAATAAGCATGGAAAGAGAGCCAAACAGGTTGCATGAGATTATGATAATTACAAAAAGCAGAATGAGGTATATTGAGAGTTTTTCTGATCCCATCATCTTGTAGAGAGTCTCGTTCTGTTCATATCTGTTCTTTATTTCAAACTCTTTTCCCAGCATTTCTGCGAACTCCGCTTGCTGCTTGTCAATATTGACACCTTTTTTAAGATAGAGTTCCACTGATGTGACGTCACCGTCGTAATACTCGGTAAGATTTCTTGCCACATCTATGGGAATATAGATATAGCGCTCATCATAGCCCTTTTCCAACGAAAAGACACCTGCAGGAAATACCGTCTCTATATTAAGTGAAGCTATAGGGTTAATAAAAGAGACTGGTCTGAATCTTGATGGAAAGTAGAGATTAAGTCCACTCAAAAAATGGACCCTCAACCCAAGTTTTTGGGCTATTCCACGGCCAATTACAGCTTGTGCCACCTCTCCGTGGTAAAGAGAAAACTCTCCTTCCACAAGATATTTACCCAAGGTGGAGATACCCATCAATACAGAGTCAATACCTTTTATTGTGGCGACAGACTCCTCTTCTCCATATTTCACAAAAACATTTTCCTCTACAACCTCACAGAAGCTGGCCACGTTACTCGAACTCCTAATCTGATCAAATTCGGCGGAGTGGGGGATGAAACTCTTTCCTTTTGCAGGAACAATCAGAAGATCACACTCATGTGTGCTGTACAGAGATCTTATAAGCCCGTCAAACCCATTGTAAACAGATAATATGACAATGAGTGCCATTGTCCCCAACATAATTCCCGCAGCACTGATGAGGGATATTATATTGATAACGTTATGCGACTTTTTTGCAAAAAGGTAGCGCCCGGCTATGAAAAACGGAAGATTCAACTATCTGTTATTTATTTCTTCAGGAGCTCGTCAATTCTCTCTACATAATCAAGAGAGTCATCTATGTAATAAAGCAGATCGGGAACAATTCTCAACTGCTTTGAGATTCTCTTTCCAAGTTCACCGCGAATGTATCTTGATGCTGAATTCACAAGTTTCAATACATCCTGGGCTTTAGCTGAAGGGAAAATGCTTAGGTACACTTTCGCCACAGCCAGATCCGGGCTAACCTTTACTGAGGTCACGGTAACCATAGCACCGCCAAATGATGCCATACCCTTACCTTGGATAATTTCAGCCAGATCTCTTTGAATCTGCTTACCGACTTTCTGTTGTCGCGTACTCTCTCCTTCCATGGTTATAGCAGTTTAATTATAAAGTAATTCTTCTTACCCTTCTGAACTAGGATATATTTATTATTGAGCAGGTCGCTCTCGGTTACAAGAGCCTCTGCAGAGACACATTTCTCTTTATTTATTGCGACACCTCCGGCCGCTATCATCTTACGGCACTCTCCCTTTGACGGAAATATTGAGCATTTTACAGAAAGTAGATCTATGGTGTTTGCAGGAAGCTCTTCTCTTGAAATTTCAAATTGAGGCACACCTTCAAATACAGAGAGGAAGGTCTGTTCGTCAATGGCTTTCAGTTTTTCGGATGTAGACTGTCCGAAGAGTATTTGGGATGCATCAACAGCCTTTTCATACTCTTCGGCTCCATGTACCATAACGGTGACCTCTTTGGCCAGAAGCTTTTGAAGTTCCCTCATGTGAGGTGCTTCAAGGTGGTCTGCTATAGCTGTTTCAATCTCCTCTTTTGGCAGCATGGTGAAGATCTTAATATATTTCTGAGCATCTTCATCACTTACATTCAGCCAGAACTGATAGAATGTATATGGAGAGGTGTATTTTGCATCCAACCATATATTTCCCTTTTCTGTCTTACCGAACTTCCCCCCGTCAGCTTTTGTAATCAAAGGGCAGGTAAGTGCAAAGGCATCTCCTCCCTCTTTTCTTCGTATAAGTTCAGTTCCGGTAGTAATGTTCCCCCATTGATCGCTTCCGCCCATTTGGAGCTTACATCCGTGATTCTGGTATAGATAGAGGAAGTCATAACCTTGGACCAACTGGTATGTGAACTCTGTAAATGACATCCCCTCACGTTCATCCCCTGAGATTCTTTTCTTTACAGAATCCTTGCTCATCATATAATTGACAGTTATGTGCTTGCCGATGTCCCTTATAAAGTGGAGGAATGTGTAGTCCTTCATCCAGTCATAATTATTAACAAGTATTGCAGCATTAGGTGCATCAGAGTCAAAATCGAGGAATCTTGAAAGTTGCTTTTTTATGGCATTCTGGTTATGTCTTAAAGTCTCTTCATCCAAAAGGTTTCTCTCGGCAGATTTCATTGAAGGATCTCCAATCATTCCGGTTGCCCCTCCGACAAGTGCAATGGGTTTATGTCCGCATGACTGAAGGTGGCGGAGCATCATAATACTTACCAGGTGACCGATATGTAGTGAATCTGCTGTTGGATCAATTCCAACATATGCAGAGGTAAGTTCTTTCTGTAATTGTTCTTCAGTACCCGGCATCATATTGTGGATCATCCCCCGCCAGGTAAGTTCTTGGACAAAATTGTTCATCGTTGTCTTTATATCGTGATATTTCGACAAAAATAGGGTTTTTTCTTTACTTTTGCCTTATGAAAACAACATTAAGACAAATAGCTATCCTGTTTATTGTTACAGGATCCGTTCTTTGTACAAGTGTACAACAGAACTATGCCCAGAATACATGCGACACTTTAAAGGAGACTATCTCTTCTTTGTCGGGTGTCAGTAGAGTTGAGCGACTCAGAACAGATAAGTTCAAGGATAAATATGTACTTTTTGTGGAGCAGCCTCTGGATCATAAGAATCCGACAGCCGGGACATTCTTGCAAAGAGTGTTTGTCATGAATGTGGGAAAAGATAGACCAACGGTGATTGTTACAGAAGGATACGGAGCTGCTTACGCTTCAATGCCCCATTATCGGGAGGAACTCTCAAGATTTTTTGATGCAAATATTATTTTCGTAGAGCACCGATATTTTCTTGAGTCTACACCAAAACCTCTTGACTGGAAATATCTGACAGCTGAGAACTCTGCATGGGACCTTCATAGAGTTACAAAGCTCTTCAAAACCATATATAAGGGTAAATGGATTGCCACCGGTATAAGTAAAGGAGGTCAGACAGCCTTGATATACAGAGCTTTCTTCCCGGAAGATGTAGATATAACCGTTCCTTATGTCGCCCCACTTTGCAAAAGCCGTGAAGATGGCCGTCATGAACCTTTCATCAGCAATTTTGCCGGGACAAAGGAGCAGCGGGCTGCCGTACTCGATTTCCAGAAAAGGATTCTTGAAAAAAGAGCAACACTTCAGCCGAAGTTTGACTCTTTGTGTATGGCAAATAAATATAAGTTCAATTTACCTCTGGAGAATATATATGATTATACCGTTCTCGAATTCTCCTTCTCTTTTTGGCAATGGGGAAGTCCTGTAAGTGGAATACCCGGAGCTGATGCTTCTGATGACCAGTTATTTAAGTATTGGATAAGAATGTGTTCCCCGGACTATTTTGTGAATAACAGTCCTACAGCAGCTTTCTTTGTACAGGCAGCCAGGGAATTGGGCTACTATGGCTACGATGTTAAGCCGTTTAAAGGGCTTTTGACTATAAAAAACACTAAGGGATATCTCTCTGCTTTGTTTTTACCCGAAGGCTCAGAGTATAAGTTTGACAACTCTCTCTACAAGAAACTGAAAAAATTTGTAGCAACCACAGATAAGAAAATGCTGTTTATTTATGGGGAGTTTGATCCATGGAGTTCTGTAAAAGTTGATGAACCAAAAAATGATAACGTTGTTGTATTGGTGCAACCAGAGGGAAGTCATAGGGCTCGAATAAGCAATATGCCTGATAGTCTTAAAAATGAAGCTATAGAGATTATCAAACGCTGGCTTTCCGAATAAAAATATTATATGATTGATTTCAGACAGCTGACTGTCTCAGATAAGAAATGGATTGACGAATTGCTCCGTTATGCAGATTACAGAGGAGCAGAGTATTGTTTTACAAGCCTTTTTATATGGGATGAGGCTTTTTTCTCACGATGCGCGAGATATAAGGATTTTCTGGTACTAATATCAGGAAAGGGCGAAGATACCCGTTATCTTTATCCCGCAGGGAGAGGAGATAAAAAAGATGTTATTGAGGCATTAATGCTTGACGCATCTGAGAGAGGCGTACCATTTGTGTTGATTGGTGTTTCCAATGAGACAAAATCGGAATTGGAAGAACTTTTTCCTCAGAAATTCAGCTTCAAGACGGTCAGGAATAGTTTTGACTATATTTATGAGAGTGAAAAGCTGATTTCACTGAGTGGGAAAAAACTTCAACCAAAGAGAAATCACATCAACCATTTTGTCTCTACTCCGGGATGGAGCTATGAGGAGATAACTACGACCAATCTAAACGATGTGGGTGAGTTTACAAAGGAGTGGTGTAAAGATATTGACTGTGGCAAAGATCAGTCCCTATGTCTTGAATCTGCTGCAGTTTTCAAATGCCTGTCAAATTATGACAGCCTTAATCTAAAGGGGGGTATTTTAAAAGTTGATGGTAAAATTGTTGCTTACACCATCGGAGAACCTTTGAATTCAGACACATTCATAGTACATATTGAGAAAGCTTTCGCCTCTGTAAGGGGTGCCTATCCAATGATAAACAAGGAGTTTGTAACAAAAGAGGCTTCGGGATTCAAGTATGTTAACAGAGAGGATGATGCCGGGGACGAAGGGCTTAGAAATGCCAAGGAATCGTATATTCCTGCTTTCATGTTGAAAAAGTATGCTGCGTTTATAATATAAAATTATATATTTGCACCATAAACCATTAGTTTAGAGAATTGGAACCTCCCAGTAGCAATCTGACAGACGATTATTTCTCCTTGGGGATATTGTTGATCCTCATCCTTTTCTCTTATTTCCTACTCAAAGGAACTGAAGTTGCATTGCTAAATTCCGGCAATAAGTCAAAAGACCGGGAGTCGCATCAATGTGCAATAATGCAAAGTTCTCTTTTACTGAAACTCTCTGCGTTGATTACAGTTATTGTTATCTTTAATCTTCTGATTGGTGGTACCCTGAGCCGTTTTCTGTTATTCACACTCTCTTTTTTAACGACAATAGTTCTTCTGACCGTTTGCGGCTACGCCCTTTATAAAACAACATCAGCAAACAAGCACGAGATGTTTTTAAAAAGGTCACGTTGGTTTTTTTCTGCCGTAATATGGTTTGGGAGACCATTAAATTTGCTTTTGGAACATATTATGGTTAGATATGGGAAGGTTACAGATGAGATGACAGCCCAATCTATTGAAGAGATGCCGGAGGTGGAGGAGAAGTTGCTTCTCAAAGGAATTGTCGGATTGCAGAGTAAAAGTGTAAACGAAATCATGACTCCGAGAATCAATGTTGCATCTTTAGATGTGAGCATGAGTTCCGGTGAGGTGATTGAGAAGGCTATAGAATGTGGTTTCTCCAGATTGCCGGTCTATGATTCGAGCCCAGACAAGGTTGTTGGATTCCTTTATGTAAAGGATCTCGTAAGTCATCTGAGAGATAAAGAGTACGATTTTAACTGGCGTATGTACATAAGGAAATCCTACTTTGTACCGGGAAGCAAGAAGATTGACGACCTTCTCGAGGAGTTTCGTCAAAAGAGGATGCATCTGGCTGTGGTTGCAGATGAGTACGGGGGAACAGAGGGTATAGTCACTCTTGAAGATATTCTTGAAGAGATTGTTGGTGAGATTTCTGATGAATCGGATGTTTTATAAATTTATATAATTCTGCAAATTGTTATGGCACTTTTTTTAAACAGAGAATTGGATAGTGGAGCGATGATCTCTGTGTGGGAGATTGTTGAAAGTGAAGAGGAGCTTCTCTCACTAAGCTCTGTACCAAGTGATGAACTTGAAGAACTGTCACTTATCAAAAGTGTAGACCGACGGAGGGAAAAACTGGCTGTCAGGGCTCTCCTCAATCAGCTTTTCGGAGAGAAGGTATATCTGGGCCATCACGATAATGGCAGGCCATTTCTTCAGAACAGCCTTACAGAGATAAGTATCTCACATACTAAAAGGTTTGTTGCTGTTATAACTCATGCAGAGGAGAGTGTGGGGATCGATATAGAATCTCTTGACAGAAACTTTGCGGCTGTCGAGAAAAAGGCACTTTCTCCGGACGAGATTGAAGATCTCAGCGAGAAAAACAGAGACCTTCATCTTGCAATATACTGGAGTGCAAAAGAGGCAATCTTTAAAAGAATGTCCCTGTCTGACGTGGACTTTTCAAGTCAGATAGAGATAAAAAGATTCACTCCCCGCGAAAACGGAGAGATAGAGGCGATATTCACTATGCCTGATGGTGAAGAGATAGAGTTCGAACTCGAATACACGATCTTTGAAGATCATGTAATGGTCTGGATGGTTGGATAGCTGTTTATTTCAACAGTTGTCTCGAATGGGCTTTGGTGTCCACCTTTTCAATAATATCTGCAATAACTCCGTTTTCGTCGATTACAAAAGTTCTACGAAGTATACCGTCAAATTCCCTTCCCATAAATTTCTTTCTTCCCCAGGACTCATATGCTTTGATAATTGTTGCTTCTGTATCAGAGATTAACGGGAAAGGAAGGCTGAACTTTTCAATGAACCCCTTATGGGATTTTCCGGAATCCTTGCTTACTCCCAGTATTTTATAACCGGCAGCTTCAAACTTGTGGTAATTATCCCTTAGGTCGCAAGCCTCAGCTGTGCAGCCCGGAGTGTTATCCTTCGGGTAGAAATAGAGTACAAGCTTCTTCTGCTTGAAATCGCCAAGCTTTATAATATTTCCATCTTGATCCTTCCCGGTAAAATCCGGTGCCATATCTCCTGGTTTTAACATGATTTGTAAGTTTTGAATAAAACAAAGCAGGCACAGAGATTGTTCATCTGATGTGCCTGTTTTTGAAAAGAGAGAGAAAACCCGGCTTGCTGTATCTGATTTTGGCGATTAGAGTAAAATAAGTGTTAAGATGTTTTTGCCGAAATTCACAAGCCGGGAGGGGTTTGTTAAGCCGATTTCTTGCCGGAAACACTAGTCGGGTTTGATATCTCTTTATTTGGATTCGTATCCCAAAATTCCTTGTTTAATTTTTCCCTCTCCTTTTTTATCCATTTGTTGTATTGTTCAGGAGTAAGAATCTTCTTGAATTTATTGGCTTTAACTTCCAGAGTCTCCACGCTCTCCCTGTATGGAACAGGAGGGAGATTCTGACTTTTTTCCATTGCCGGTTTTCCTCCCTTTGAACCCCTCATCGAGCTACCTCCCATCGGGCCACCTCCCATTGGGCCACCTCCCATTGGACCGCCTCCCATGGGGCCCTGCATACCCATCTCTTCACCCTTCATATCATCGTTTGAGGGCATTATCTGTTTCTCAGAGTTTTCTGCAGTCTGTTTTTTAATTAGTTGCAGATTGATTTTGTATATCTTCTTATATTGAATATCTGTAAGTCCGAGATCAATTTTCATCTCGTCGGTCATCATTCTGGCAATTTGTTCGTCAGAAGGTCTTTCGGGCATACCTGTTTTTTTCGGAGCATTATTACCATCTTGTGCAAAAACACATGTTGATATAAGAACAGCAGCAAGACAACTTGTAACTTTATATAATAGCTTCATTTTAACTGGTTTTTTAATTAGTGATTATTTATTTTCCTAAAGTAAAAATACAACCGAAAAAAAGCGGGCTAAAACTATATCAACGAAAAGCATTGAATAATCGCCAGTATAAGTAATTTTCTCTGTAAATCAACTCTTGTTCATATCCTGTTTATGTAAATATGTGGTGAACAAGAGTCTGTTGATTAAAATCGGCCATTCGTTGATAATATTTCATACATGGCAAAAGGCCTTCTAAATTGCATCAAAATTAGTCAGATATGCAATCAGGTATTTTATATGACTTGGAGAGTGTCACCGGTATATATCGTCCGATCTCTTTAAAAGAGATGAAGGATATTCGCCTGATGGACAGAGATGATAAAAAATACATTGCTACTGCTTCTGATATCCGGATATTACTTGAAAAAGCCGAGGATGATTATTTGATGCAGGAGTTAGAGGGAAGAATAAGAATATCACATTATCAGACAATTTATTATGACACCCCGTATAATGAACTTTTCCTGATGCATCAGAATGGTAAAAAATTCCGGGAAAAGATAAGGGAAAGAAATTATGTGGATTCATCTCTGGCATTCTGTGAAGTAAAAAGAAAGAACAACCATGGTCGTACATCGAAAAACAGGATAGAGACATCATTTGGGTATGCCATGAAATCTAGCGGGATAAAAGAGTTTGTGGCCAAAAACTCAAGTTTGGACCCCACCAGACTTGTGCACTCTCTCTTTAATGATTTTTACAGGATAACGCTTGTAAACAAGAGAATGACAGAGAGAGTGACAATAGATTTCGATATAAGTTTCATGAATTTTTTAAATGGAGTCGAGAGAGAATTATCGGGACTTGGAGTTATAGAGATTAAAAGAGACGGGAATACACCATCACCGATTTCAGACATTCTCAAGGGTATGAGAGTCCATCCTGCGAGATTCAGTAAGTTTTGTGTCGGCTGTCTGATAACGAACAAAGAGATGAAACGCAATAACTTTAAGAGTGACCTTATAAAAATGGATAAATTAACTGATTACAGATATGGATATTCCAATTGACCTCGCTGATGTTACAGCCGGAGATGCTCCTGTGCTTGACTGGAACATGTGGTATTTTGCAGCACATTTCCTGATAAATTTTATAGTCGTAATGATTATAAACAGACTTCTATACTATCCTAAAAGTAAAAGGAGAGATTATTTCTTCACATTTACCCTCATAGGGGTCAGTATATTCTTGATGATTTTTCTCCTTGGAAGTGTCAAGATTAAGGTAGGATTTGCCTTAGGGCTCTTTGCAATTTTCGGTATTATAAGGTACAGGACAGAGAGCGTACCTATCCGCGAAATGACATATCTCTTTGCCATAATTGCTATTTCTGTAATAAACGCGCTTGCATCGGAGATAACCTATTTAGAACTACTCTTTACCAACCTGATATTTATCCTTACAATATGGTTGTTGGAAAGTAAGAGATGGCTCAGGCATATCTCATGCAAAGTGATTCAATATGACAAGATTGCCTTAATCACACCCGATAAAAAGGATGAGTTGTTGGAAGATCTGAAGAGGCGGACAGGTTTGAATATAAACAAGATAGAGATTGGAAACATTGATTTTCTGAAAGATTCAGCTATAATCAAAGTCTATTATGAACCGCTTACTGACGAAGTTAACACGGCAGAGTCAATCTTCAAGATGCCGAAAGAGAACGAATAGAGATCATTGTTATGAAAAAGAGATTTCTTATACTACTTCTGACCACACTTCTGCCATTAGCCATGTCCGCCCAGGACGACATAGGTCTGTGGTTAAATGGTGATATCAGCTTTAAAATTATGCCAAAGCTGCAATTGGAATTAGCAGAAAGTTTTCGTTTAAGGGAGAGTCTTGGAGAGATAGACCGCTCAGAGACCTCGCTGGAACTCTCATATAAACTATCTAAATTCCTGAAAGTCGGGGGAGTTTATGATTTCATCTATTATAATCATTCCACAAAGGATTGGGAGTCAAGGCACAGATATAAACTATACGTAACAGGAGATGTTTCCCTGAACAGATTTAATATTTCTATCAGAGAGATGTTTCAGAGCACATTCAGGGTGGGAGTGGAAGAGACTTCAACCAGGGCAAATCCGAAAATGATTCTAAGGTCAAGAATCATGGCAGAGTATGATATAAAGGGCAGTAAACTGGTACCATATATTTCCGCTGAGTATTACAACACATTAAATGATCCCGTGAAGAATGAGCTGGTAAAAACCAGATATACAGCCGGGGTAAAATACAGACTTAACAAGAGAAATTGCTTAGAGCTCTTCTATCGTCACATCTCCGAGAAAGATGAAGATGATATTGAAGGATCTAATATACTGGGAATCGGCTATTCATACAAGTTATAATCATAATGAGTATCTTTGTTTTGAAATCCAAAGAGATGACAGGTTCGGGAAAACAACGGAAGATAGAAAACGCAATATATGTATCATTATGGTTGCTTATATTCTGTGTGCCATTTACTGACTATCTTATAACAGAGGACGCAACCCTGATATGGAGAGATTGTTACAGAACCTGGCTTGCCCTGCTCCCTTTTCTCATTGTCTTTGTACTGAACAATTTCTTTGCGTTACCCGTGCTCTTTGCAAAAAAAAGGTATTGGAGCTACTCTGGAGTGATTATCTTTACAATTATCCTCGTTTTTTCGGTCTATCCTCTTTTGGTGAAAAGGGATGAGCCTCGTCCAAGGGATTTTCCCTCACCGAGAGAGCAAATTGGTCATGATCCCGACCAAGGAATTGAAAAATTTTCCGGGAGACCTCCTGGAGAGAAGGCAATAATGCCACCTCCCGGAAATAGGGAACCTAAAAAGTTTAAAAGACCACAACCATTAATCAGTCCGCGCACGGGAGAATTTACGTTTACCAACATGCTCATAGCATTGTTGCTTGTAGGATTTAATCTCGGTATCAATCTTCTTTTCAGATTCATAAATGATCAGGAGGTTCTGAAAGAGCTTGAGAAGCACAACCTTCAATTTGAGCTGGACTATCTCAAAGGTCAGATAAATCCTCATTTTCTTATGAATATGCTCAATAATATTCATGCTTTGGTGGATATTGATGCTGAGAAGGCAAAAGAGACAATAATAGGCTTTTCAAAACTTATGAGATACGTTCTTTACGATGGAAGTCAGAAAAGCATAGGTCTCGAAAAAGAGATTGAATTTATAAGAAACTATGTCGAACTGATGTCTATCAGATACCCGCAGGATGTTGACATAAAACTCTCCTTACCAAAAATATTACCCGACATACAGATACCACCAATGCTTTTTGTCTCCTTTATCGAGAACTCATTCAAGCACGGCATAAGCTACAGGAACCGTTCGTTTGTAGAGATCTCCCTTTCATTGGATGAGAGCAAGATATATTATAATGTCAGAAACAGCGTATGGTCAAGCACAGAAGAGACACCTCAGAGAGAAAAATACGGAACAGGCGGAATAGGACTTGCAAACACAAAGAAAAGACTTGACCTTATCTACGGTAACACATACAGTCTGATTACAGAAAAAACAGAGACAGAGTATAAAGTAAACCTTATAATCCCATTAAAATGTTAAGATGTCTTGCAATTGATGATGAGCCTTTGGCTCTTGCCCAAATCACAGGGTATATCAAAAAGGTTCCCTTTTTGGAGTTAGTCGATTCATGCAGGGATGCCTTTTCAGCACTGAACGTACTGTCCAGAACCAATATCGACCTGATATTTGTCGATATAAACATGCCTGACCTCAATGGATTGGATTTTGTTAAGTCTCTGACCAACAGGCCTATTGTTGTTTTTACAACAGCCTATTCTGAATATGCTATTGACGGATTTAGAGTCGATGCTCTTGACTATCTGCTTAAACCATTCAGTTACAAGGATTTTCTTAAATCTGCCAATAAGGCGCTGCAGCAGTATGAGATGCAGGCTATCTCAAAAGAGGGTACAGGAAGGATCTCCGTAAATACGGGTGAGGAGGAGTTCCTGTTTGTAAAAGCCGACTATAAAATAATCAAGATAAAGATATCAGAAATAAAGTATATTGAAAGTCAGAGCGAATATGTCAAGATATACCAGATTAATGAAAAACCAATAATGACACTGCTTAGCCTGAAATCAATCGAAGAGAGGCTCCCATCTAACACATTCATGAGAGTTCATCGCTCCTATATAGTTAATTTATTATTGGTTAAGGAGGTCTCAAGGGCGGGAATCGTTTTCGAGACAAAGACAATAGTCCCGGTAGGAGAGCAGTATAAGGAGAAATTTTATGAGTACATCAATCAACATTCATTCTTGAAACACTGATTTCCAATCATTCCTTTAATAATCCGGTCAAAAAGCGGCTCGTTGTTTTCGATATAGTAGCGGGCGGCCTCCTCAAGGGCCTCTATATTTTTTTCTGAGGCATTGTCCATGCGGGGATCTGCAGAAAGAAGGGGAGGTTCTATCCTGATATAACTCTCCGGAACGCCGCCCGCCCCGAACAGTTGCTGCATCTGAAAATCTACTGTCTCAGCAACAGAGGAGGAGAGAATGTCAATTATCGGTTGCAGCCATTGAAGAAATCCGAATTTATGGGTCTTTTCCCACTTGTAGGGCCTTATTACCTTACCTGTCCCTACCGAAAGCATGCAGTAGTCTCGTATTGGCTTGTCCGGCCAGAGTTTTACCCCCTCAACATATGCACACATAGATGGATTGTTGGCAAATACCCCGCCATCGACAAGGTGTCTCGAAGTGGCATCTCTGGCAAATATTCTTGCCGGAGAGAAGTATGTGGGAGCTGCAGATGTGGCGCGGGCAATATCGACAAGCTTGTAATCTGCTGCCTTTCCATGTTTCCGGATGTTATGCTTGCTGAAAAACAGAGCCTTGCGCATGCTTAGGTCATATGATGTGACCAGAAAGTCCTTTACTACTTCGGATGAGTATGTGTTTCCCATGAGCTTCCTTGAGAAAGAGTATAAAGCCTTTTCGGAGTATCGACTCCGGAAGAGTCCTAAACCGGAGATGATTTTATAGCCCAGGCTTTTATGAAACAGAGACGGGCCGTACTCTCTGTAAAAATCCCTTATCTGTGCGGCTGTGTATTTCGGTCTTCCCGGATTATTTTCATCAGGAATAAGGTAGAGACAAGTAAGAATACCGCCAGTGGAAGTTCCTGCTATCAGATCAAAGCAGTCGGCAATTCTTAGTTCCGGATTTTTACTCGCAACCTGCAATCTTGCTTCCAGATGCGCAAGAATTGAAGCAGGAATAATCCCCCTGATTCCTCCACCATCAAGGGTTAGCAAATGAACCTTTTCAGGATTGATGTCCATGACAAAACTATTTGTTATGCCAATATACTCAATTATTGTTGTTTAAGCAAAAAGAAAATAGAGGAAGGTGCATACAATGACTAAATCCTAATATTAACCCAAAATAAATGCACCCCCCTCCGTATTATTCCGTATATTACCTCTTAATGTCGTTTATCTCGTTTATAAATGCGTTCCTTTCTTGATTCCTGAATATACTGTTCACCCTCTCCTTAAAAGCGCCTGTAGTGCCACCGGTGAAAAACTTGTATGTTAAGGTGAATAAAAAGTATTGTCTTACAATGTTATAACGGGTTTCCTGTATGTAAAAGTCACTGACAGCTCTCTGTATGTTCTTGTTTTGGTTTAAAATATCCCTGGCAGATAGGGTAGCAATCAACTTGTTCCTTATAATTGACTTGGATAAATTTGCATTCCATAGAAGGTAAGGTTTGTCGTTCTGCCCTTTGTAACCGCTGAAAAACTGATATGATATATCACTCCTGAAGTTAATCTCAAGAGGCAATATATAGCTTATGCTTCCGTCAATACTATTTCTCCATGTAGAGTTTTTCTTTCCGGGATAGATTGAGTTTTCGGACAATTCATAATTAAACGAGGCTCCGACATCAACTCTTAAGTCACCATAGTTAATGGTCAGGTCGGCTTTCTCTCCGAATACAACTCTTTTTGTAACATTCCTGGTCCCATCTATATATGAGATGTTGTTATAGTGGCCGGCAGTAATTATGTCTGAAAAACCAAGTACTCCCTTGAAAAAAGGCAAGTTTGTCATCAATCTGGACTGTACTGAATAATCTCCACCATCATTGAATGGCATTGAGTATTGCACCCCATTTTCGTCAAACCATGATTTGTTGATTATCCTGCTTGTAAAGTATGAAGCATCAATATCAAAAAAATAACCATTTGCATAACTGCCTCTACTGCCGAAGATCTTTGATAATCTCATCATTGCCGAATGTTCATATTCACCCTTGAGATTCTTGTTTCCCATCCTGAAATATAGAGGATCTGTATTGTCCGGGACGGGCATCATCTGAGAGAGATCAGGAGTCCTGACGTTGGCCTTGTAAATAAAGAAAGCTTGAAGCAAGTTAGTGGTTGTTATCCTGAATTCAGCCTTAGGTGCCACATTCACAAACCATTTATCAAAACTGTTGCCTTCTGAATTTCTCTTGATATATGAAGGCATCAGAGATACCCCCACCATATAGAAACTTGTCTCTCCCTTTCCCTTTGGTTTCTGAAGTTGAAGGTCAAAATTCTGTCGTAGCTCGGTATTATCCGACTTGTCAGAAAGGGTTGGATCCAGTATAGTAAAATTACCGCTGTTGTCAGGGTTGAATGTCTCTTTGTTCAGATTTGAAAACGATGTAGAGAATCCCCAGTTGCCTGCTAAAATCATTTTTTTGATTAACGGCTCTGTATATGAGAGCTGTGTTGATAATTTAATTGAATTATTGTCCACATTATATCTCTGGTCGCTCTCGTCTGAGATGCGGTTCCTTCCTTCATTTGCACTTTTGTCAAAACCAAGTTTCCCGGTTAAACTTAATGTGCGTCTTGCTTTGTTCATTCTTTTAGTAATCTGGAAATCTGTTGAGAAAGACTCCTGATCTCTTTTCCCTGAATCGTTGCTCTCCCCCTCTTTTATTACAACCCCGGACTCTCCTCCTATTGTCTTGTAATTGGTAGAATTCGAATAATTTCCATAGGTGTATCTTGCCATAGGTTTTATGACTAGCATGATTTTTTTATCATTCCTGCTGATTTCACCGTTTAATATATGAGAGGTCGTATTATTCTCTTTTCTGGCACTGCTCTCGTAGACAAAGGAGCTGTCCTTTATAAAGTTCTGCCGGTATATCTCTGTTTCGGTAATGTTGTCATTCCCTTTGAGATTGTATGATATGTCGGTATTGTACTTATTCTTCGCGCTTGAAAGGTTCAGGTTGCTTCCAAGTGAATAACTGCGGGAGTCCGCAGAGTTAGTCTGAGACGGAGCTCCCGGAAATATTGACGGCTCATTCAGATTTGAGATATTGCCAATGATTGCAATTTGATTATACTTGTTAAAATTGGCTATAAACTCCTTTCCCTTATACCTCTCATCCGTGCCACCCCCGGCACTCACATCACCAAGCCAACCGTTAAGCATATCCTCTCTTACTGCGACATCAACCGTATTTGTCCGGGCTCCGTCATCAATGCCGGTAAACTTGGACCTTTCGGATTGCTTCTCAAAGAGCTTTATGTTCTTCAGAATTTTAGCCGGCAGGTTTCTGCTTACAAAAACGGGGTCATTAAAGAAGAATATCCTTCCATTAACGGTTATCTGTTCAATAACCTTACCGTTGGCTGTGATTCTTCCATTATTATCCACGCTCCATCCGGGCAGCTTCCTGAAAAAATCCTCCAGAACATCGGTGTCGGAGAGTTTATAAGCAGCGGCGTTGTATTGGATGGTGTCACCGAGGTATTTGATAGGAACTACATGGTCCTTGACTGTAATTGCATTCAGTTCGGCGGCATTTTCCCTCAACTTAATTACCCCAAGGTCCTTTATATTATTCCCTTGTACAAGCTCTTTTGCTTCAATCTTGATGTTTGGGATAATTTTCATGAAATACCCCATATATTGCAAGGATATTTCGTATTCAGAAATGGGAACGCTGTTGAACCTTATTGCTCCAAGCGTGTCAGAAATTGCATATGTAAATACCTCCCTGTTCTTATTATAGTCTATTCTTATTAGAGTTGCGGTAACCAGCCCTAAAGGTGTATTGGTAGAACTATCCTTTACCGATAGGGTTATGTTTGCCCTCATTGTACCCGTACGTTGCGCACTTGCTGCAAAGTCGGTTATCATTATAATAAATAAAACTAAAAAAAATTGTCTCATCTCTTGCTGTTACTTGAGCATTATTAAATTTTTCCGGCTTTCTTAAGTGCTTCCATGTTCCTCTTATCATATTCATCAATCAATAATCTATGAAATTTACGATTTCGCTTTTCGCCTAAAAGATTGCACACAGACTCTGAAACTTCGTTTTTTATTGTTTTTATTTTTGTTAACAATTCTGAATCTGCTTTTCCGGTAGGTCTGCCGCTTACATCACGAGGTACAGATTCTTTTGCTTTTTTATTTAACTCAAAATACTCACCTTTTCTGTCATCAACTATTTTGATTATTGACTCTATCTCTGAATCAGTTATTTTTAGCATTGCCTGATTTGTTTTAATTAGAGCCCTAAGTTCTTCACTTTTATATGAAAAAATTCCCACAAGGCTATTATCTACTTCTATTAATCTTCCACCTATTTCAACCTGAACCTGAGAGAAAAGGGAATAGGGAAGAATTTGAAATAGTGCAATTATATAGAAGAGACGCACAGTTTTAAACATAAATATTCTTTTTTGCATAATATGATGATAAATATCTTGTTACTAAGATATCTTATATATAGCCATTCTATCCTGCCATATACATCAGTTGCGGAAAGTTACGCTGCAAACCTCGGTAAGCGGCTGTAAAACAGTTGTTAAGAAATTAAATATTGCGAAAAGATTATGCCTTGGAATAATACAGCTAATCTTTATTCAGAAAAGGAAATACCTTGAATACATCGTATGGAAGCCCTTTTTCAGCAAGCAGCTTATCTTTGATTTTGGATTTTATAGTCCTGATGCTTGGCTGATTTGTTACGAGCATCTCTGCAATTTCTCTTGTTGAGAAATTGTTATTGATAAGTACCAATATTACCTTTTCATAGTATGACAAATCTGAAAGGTGAGCTATCTCAGGAAAAGCAGAAACAAATCCCTCTTCTCTTGCTATCTCTGTAATTCCAATCTTGGCCTTTGTCCTGACATTATTCACAGAAGTACTGAGGCTATCATAAATCTCTTTAGAGACCTTTCTGCTACGTGCTGCATCCATGCTCACAGAGTCTATAAACTCAGGTATAAGTCCGGTTGTAGCCTTCAATATTTCATTTATAAACCAGATTAAACTCTTTTCCTCTGATATGGCAGCTATTTTTTTTCTGCATTCCTCCTTGCTCCCCTTGAGTTTTTGTCGAATCTTAGCTTTAGTAATGAGAGAGTATATTGTTAATACCACCATTAGCAAAAATCCTATTATTGCAAAATTGATTATTTGTCTCTTCTCTTTAGTTACAATTTGAAGTTTATAATTAATATTTTCAGAATATTTTTTTAACCGATTTTCTCTTATAATAAATTGCCTTGTATTATTGGCTCGTAATTCACTATAAGCTTCACTCATATAATAATAGGCATTTTCCAGGTCATTGATTTCCTTATAAAAAGAGCTTAGTAAAAAATAATAATAAGATAATTCAATCCCGTCTTTACCACCTGTCTCAACACCCATTTTCAGATATATTATGGAGCTATCTATCTGGTTAAGGTCGTGGAAGCTAATTGATATTGACTTATAAAAGGGAGCAAGACTCTTTTCATTGTTATAAGCTTTCAGATTTTCTGTAATCAGCTTCTTCGTGAAATAAATGGATTTATCCCACATCTTGTATGATCTGTATACAAGAGCCAACTTGGTATAGAGAGAATATCTAACCTCGGGAAGTAGATTGCCTCTTTCAAGAAATGGGAATAAAACTGTATAAGCTTTATCGGCTCTTCCCGGAAAATAGTATAAATCAAAAAAATCAAGTTTGACAAGGTCTTCGTTCAAAGTGTCTCCTAACTTCCGGTATATAGCTGCGCTTTTATTCAGATAAGCTTCACAAATAGCTATATTAGCCTCTCTGTTTTTGAACATTCTTGTGTAAAAATCATTACTTCCCTTATTTTCATCATATATTAAACTCGGTTTGAGTTTTTTATAAATAATTATCTTATTGAGTGCGACACCTAAATCTCTGTATATTAGGGCTTCTACTTGTGGGCAGGAGAATTTGTTCTTTAAGAAGATCCCCTCTGCCTCTTTTAAATTGTCAAGAACAGAAGAGTCGGATATTGAGTAACGTACTTTGTTATGCGCTTTATACAATAAGGCCCGGCATAAGTTCCATTCATTTTTGTGGGTTCTGTACCACTCAACTGTTGTGATTATTGAGGTATCATTTTGTATATAATCCCCGGTGTTTTCTTTTACAATACTCCATAGAAGATTGTAATATGCCAGGTTCGCCATAGATAATTCATCCTTGTATATGTTGTCAAGGCTGTCCCTGGCAGCATCCGGATTATTGTATACAAGCTTATCCACCTGAAAAAGCTGTTTGTCGATTTTCTGCTGTTCATCCTTTTTGGAAGAGCATGATATCAAGATAAGTGATAGAAAAAAAGGTAATAATCTGTACATAAGTACAAAAATATAAATTTACAGATGAAAAGCCACGAATAGACTATTAAAACATCTTCCGGCAAAACATTAATCCATCGCAGGCCTGACAAGGTCTGTCGGCATCACCTGTTTCCCTGCGGACGGTTTGTCCTTCAGCCTGCCAAAATTCCATTCCAAACGGAATCCCAATATCCGGCCGAGTCTCTCCCTGGATGTAGTCATGATGAAGTTGTCGTTACCTATCGTATTCTTCAGAAAACGATGATTACTGAAAGGATCTTCCAGAGAAATATTAAGGAACAATTTGTCTTTAATCAAGGTCTGAGAGTAGCTGAATTGTATGCCTGTATAATAACCCACCTTTGTTGTCTGAGCTGCCTCCATAAGTGGAGTAAAATTTATGCCGCCAAATATTTGAGATCTTCTATTCAAAGAATAGTTAATGTTGGCGGAGTAGCTTAATCCGGTAAAATTATTTCTCAATCCTGTTGGTTCATTACAAAAATTTTTGTGATTGATAGACAGTGCATTATTGAATTTGAGTTTTTTGAGTATCCTTAAACTTAAGGATACCCTCATGTTATATCTGTTTTCCCGGCCAAGATTATCATAAGTTGTAATACTGGTATTCGCAGAATTTATAGTTGTGGTTCTCTCAATGGCATTATTGATAAATTCAACTCCTGTACTAAATGTTAAAGTCGTGTAGTTGCCAAATACTTTGCTAGAAGTTAATGAGATTATATGTGCATATTCTGCCTTAAGATTCGGATTTCCCATAGAGATATTATCAGGATCTGACTTATCTTCATACGGGTTTAAATAAGAGATACCCGGGCGAAGTGTACGGCTTTTATACCTGAACCCTATTTTAAGTCTTTTAGGAAAGTTATAGTTAAAGCTAAAACCGGGTAATATTATGAAATCTTCATAATCTAATACAGATGACAACAAGTCGTCTTTGTTGAATCTTCCTTTATTGATCATTTTCTCCGCGTTCAACGAAACCCCCAATGAACATTTCTTCCACATCTTATTATAATAACCGTATGCGCTGTAAATTTGCTGCGTATAATCCAGCCCCTCCTGATTGTAATCGTAGCTATATGTCTCCCCATCAATATTGTCCCACATATCAATTACGGATGAGTTGTGATACTTCCTGTTTGTATATGTAGCATTGACCTCTACACTGTTTGACCCATTACCGTCAATAAAGTATGATATTCGTGCCGATTGGTCAAGTGTGGAATTATTTTGTCCGGCAACTCTCTTATATGAGTATGCTTCCTCAGGTGTGTCATACTTCATAGTAAGATACTCCCCATTGTCACTTTTATCTGCTAACGAATAACTGAAACTCAACAATCCACCCATAATATCCCTGCCATATGAAAAAGATCCGTTTAACCTGGGTTTGCTGCTGTTTTTATTGGTGCTTTGACTGGATTGGACACCTAATATCTCAGAAATGTCACTATAATCGGTAGATGTGGAATTTTGAGAACTCTTGTTAGTTGACTGCTGCGTGTTGAGAGTAAGTCTAAAACAATCTTTTTCAGATAATTTGAAAGTACTCCCAAGACTCAAATTATGCGACATTCCGTCATTATGTGAGTAGGAGTTGTTCTCCTGCAAGGCTATATCGGTATTGGCCGTCAAATTCTCTTTTATGGTCAGGTTTTCAATTTTTGGACTGTTATTATAACCTATTCCATAAGTTGTAAAGAAATAGACATTCCCTGTTTTTGTAATAAAATCAGCATTACCATTATGTGAATTCCGGCTATTTCCGGAAAGATTGAGGTCTGCAGCGTATCCGTCAGGGAGATCCCTGGCCAGTTTAATGTTGATTATTGCCTTATCGCTTTTATTTTCGGGGGTATTCGGAAGTATCACCTCAATCCGGTTCATAACATCCCCCTTTATCATCCTCATGGTAAACTGCCTGCTACTGTTGACCATAGCATTATCCTCCCCGTTTATCTTTATAGTGGCAATATCCTCATCCAGATATGTAAGCTTCCCTTTAGAATTGACAGACAAATTCGGGATCTTTTTCATGATATCCATCATCTTGACCCTCTTTGCCTCAGGATCTTTGGTCACATCATATACAAGCCGGTCACCCTCATCCTTCATGATGAGTTTTTCAGCAGAGAGTGTAACCCCGGCGAGTTGCTGCCCCGCAGCCAGATGAATAGTTCCAATATCCTGAGCAGTCTCATTAACCTCTACTTTCAGAGAGTCCCGAGCATAGCCCATTGCGTCGATTTTTATCAGATAGGTCCCGGAAGATTTTACGAAAATTGTAAAGCCCCCTTTTGGATCCGTCGCTGCCACATTTGTAACAACCCCTTTAGTATTAAGAAGCCTTACTGTTGCATAGGGAATTCCTATTCCTGTTGTGTCATCCTTTGTTGTTGACTTTTCAAGCACTTTTCCGTAAATCTTGTAATGCTCCTTGGTCTGAGAGGCAGACTGGGCGGAAAGATGTATATAGAAAATTAGAAAAGATACAATTAGAAAATATCTGTTAATCATTCAATGTTGTATATTGCAAAGGAGAAGGTGCCTGTAAATCGACTAAAACCCCATATTAACCCAAAGTATAGGCACCTCTCTCCGTTGTTTTCTTTTATTATTATCAGCTTATCACAATGCAGTCGAACGGACAGCTTGTTTTTGCGAGTCTGACTAACTCTGTTTCTTCCTCTGTCGGCTGTCTTAGTATCCTGACTTTGTCATCAATGATAGCAAAGACGGTCGGACAGATCTGAGAACAAAGGCCGCATCCGTTGCAGTTATCAATGTTCTGAATCGTAACAGATATGGAAGACCTGCTGAAAAATTTTCTGAATTCAGGAAAAATAAATAGCGGAGATACGTTTTTGCTTGACATGATATATGATCTAGTTTCTGTGACGAAATTAGGTCATAAGTGGTGAAAATGTTTGCCTGAGAGAGTGCCGGAGCGGTAAGTTACGCTAAAATTTGTTTTAAATGCTTGAAAAGCAAAGTTTCCAATTTTTTTTTGGAGCGGTAAGTTTACACCTCTGAACTCTTGTTAAGGTCTTTATTCAGGAGCGGAAAGGTAGTTGTAGGGTCAAAAGAGAGGTCTCCGGAGATTAAAATTTTCTCTTTTAATTTTGATTTTAGAGTTCGGATACTGCTGTGGTTATTGGCCAGAATGTCCGCTATCTCTTTGTTGGAATAGCCATAGTTGGCGAGTGCCAAAATGATTTTTTCATAAGGAGAGAGTTCATTTAAAGATGCAACTTCGGGAAATTGAGATGCAAACTTTTCGCTCCTAGCAATTTCCGAGATATCATTTTTTGTATTATTCCTTATGTCAATTATAAAGTTATTAAGGATATCAGAACTCTCTTTAGATACCTTTCTCAATCTGGCCGCTTCAATACTCACATTGTCAAGTGTTTGCGACATATTGGCGGTGGGGATTCTCAATATATCGTTTATCAGACGCATCTTGGTAATCTCTTGACTAACAGCATTTATGGCGTGATCGGTGTCGTTTTTTACCTTTATACACCTTTTTCGGTTTCTAAGATAAACATAGAGTAGCAAAGCAGAGGATAAAGCTGTTAAAAAGGATATAATTAATGAGATGTACAAGTGCCGTTTATATCTCTCTTTTGATAAATTGGTGTATAATAGGTCTGTTGTTGCTCTACTTCGAATCTCCTTGATTTTGTTAATGTTAGTAATGCCGATATGTTTTACATGGTTATCGTAGTATTTTTGATAAGCTTCGTATGCCGCTTCTTTCTCTTTTTTTTCTTCTAAACAGGCTGATTTGTTTAAATAAGCCATAAAATAATAATTCCCGACTTCTTTAGAAGATTCAATGGCCTTGTCAGAATATACTATACTACTGTCAAGATTCCCTGTAAATTTGTATAGTTTGGCAAGTTCTTCATATTCAGAAGTCAGCCCATCGCTATAAGGTAGTTGAGCAAGATTATTATTTATGATCTCTTTTTTGTAAAATATTGCTTTTTCGTAGTCTGATTTGCCTTGGTAGTAAGAACTGAACAGTTTATAAAGTGTAAATCGAACTTCGTCTGATAAATCTCTCCTTGCTGCCATCTTATCCATCTCTGAGAGCAATTCGAGCTGTGGCCTGTGAGCGTAAGTTATTACCCGGAACATGTCTATTTTCACCAGATCGGCTGCATTATCCTTACCGATACTTTTGTATAGGTTCATGCTCAGGTTAAGATATTGATCCGGTAAGTTTCCTATAAGTTTTGGGCTGAAAACGATGACCCAATACTTATAATTGAGAATATTTCCAAGATATCGATATATAGAAGCTTTTGTCTCAACATCAGTGAAAGACTCTTTTTGAAAGATTTTTTCCGCCTCTGAGATTTCTGTAAAGCCTGAAGTGTCGGAGTTATGTTTTGACATTCCACTATAAAGCAGTGTCCGGCACAGGTTGTATTTATCCGATGACTGCCGATACCATTTGAGTGATCTATATATGAGAGTGTCATTAGTAATCTGAGAGAATTCGCCGCACTTGTCTTTCATTATGTTCCAAAGGAGGTTGTAATATGCAAGATTCTCTTCAGACAGCAGATCCTTTGAAATAAGGTTCAGACTGTCTCTTGCTCCAAATGGATTATTATAGACTATCTCATCAATAGCTTTTAATTTATTTGTAAAATTTTTTTGCTCTCTCACATCTGTAGAACATGAGATAAGAAATAATGACAAGAAAAATATAAATGCTCTTTTCATGGTTACAAAAATAAACCCTTTTTTAGTTGCGTGCTAAAAGAACTTTGCACCCTCTTGAGAAAGGAGGATGCAAAGTGAAAGTGGAAGTGTAAAATTTATATTAACCCATGTAAAAGTAAACAAATAATTTTCTGTAGGCCACTCATTTTTTTAAGTTGCACTCAAGTTGCGCCAAAAATCACGCAAACATCAGAATATCAGAATTGAAACTTGAAAAAGTTGCACAAAAGTTGCACCTTTTCTGGTGAAAAAATATGCGTCAGAACACAAAAAAACCTGTCTGAAAACAGACAGGTTGTTATTTTTAGTCTTGTTTTGGACTACATCATGCCACCCATTCCGGGAGCACCCATTGGTACAGGATTCTCCTCTTTCTTGTCAGCAAGAACGCACTCTGTTGTCAGGAACATTCCGGCTACTGATGCAGCATTCTCGAGAGCAATACGAGCTACTTTAGTCGGATCTATAACACCGGCTTTAAGAAGATGCTCATATTTGTCTGTACGGGCATTGTAACCGAAATCACCTTTACCCTCTTTTACTTTCTGAACAACGACACTGCCTTCAACGCCTGAATTCTCAACAATCATACGTAAAGGCTCCTCAATGGCACGGGCAATGATTTCGATACCGGTTGTCTCATCCTCGTTTTCACCCTTAAGGTCCTTAATGGTGTCAATTGAACGGATATATGCAACGCCACCACCTGGTACTATACCCTCCTCAACAGCAGCACGTGTTGCACTCAAGGCATCGTCAACGCGGTCCTTTTTCTCTTTCATCTCCATTTCTGAAGCTGCACCTACATAAAGAACTGCAACTCCGCCTGCGAGTTTGGCAAGGCGTTCCTGAAGCTTTTCCCTGTCGTAGTCGCTTGTGGTTGTCTCCATCTGTTTGCGGATTTGTCCGACACGCTTGTTGATAGCATCTTTCTCTCCTGCACCGTTGACTATAGTGGTGTTCTCCTTGTCAATAGAGATCTTTTCTGCTCTACCTAACATTTCAAGGGTTGCAGCATCAAGGCGGAGGCCTTTCTCTTCTGATATGACAGTACCGCCGGTCAAGATAGCGATATCCTCAAGCATCTCTTTTCTTCTGTCACCGAATCCCGGAGCTTTAACTGCCGCAATCTTCAGTGTACCGCGAAGACGGTTTACCACCAATGTTGCAAGAGCCTCACCGTCAACATCCTCTGCAATAATCAAAAGAGCTTTGCCGCTTTGTGCCACCGGTTCCAAAACCGGCATCAAATCCTTCATTGATGAGATTTTCTTGTCAGTAATAAGAATTAGTGGAGTATCAAGTACTGCTTCCATTTTTTCAGGGTTGGTCATGAAGTATGGAGAGATATAGCCTCTGTCAAACTGCATTCCTTCAACAACCTTAACCTCTGTGTCGGTTCCTTTGGCCTCTTCAACTGTGATCACACCCTCTTTCTTCACTTTACTCATTGCAAGTGCGATAAGCTTTCCGATCTCGGTGTCGTTGTTTGCAGAGATAGTAGCAACCTGCTCAATCTTTGTTGTGTCGTCTCCAACTGACTGACTCTGTGCTTTCAGTGATTTTACAACCTCTGCTACAGCCTTGTCAATACCTCTTTTCAGATCCATAGGGTTTGCGCCTGCTGTCACATTTTTGAGGCCGACGTTGATGATGGCCTGTGCCAGTACTGTTGCAGTAGTTGTCCCGTCACCTGCCTGGTCGCCGGTCTTTGAGGCAACCTCTTTGACCATCTGTGCGCCCATGTTTGCAAAACGGTCTTCCAACTCTATCTCTTTTGCGACAGTTACTCCGTCTTTGGTAATCTGAGGAGCACCGTATTTTTTGTCAATAACCACGTTTCTGCCTTTTGGGCCGAGTGTGACTTTTACTGCATTTGCCAAAGCGTCAACACCTACTTTCATCTCGGTGCGGGCATCTATGTTGAATTTAATCTCTTTTGCCATAATTTCTTCTTTTTAAGTTCTAATGATTATTAATTATAAAACTGCAAGGATGTCTGACTGACGCATCATTAGATAATCTTTGCCGTCAACATTGATTTCGGTTCCTGCATATTTTCCGTAAAGTACGTTGTCTCCAACCTTTAACTCCATAGGTTCATCCTTTTTGCCGTTTCCGACTGCTACGACTTTTCCTGCCTGAGGTTTCTCTTTGGCTGTGTCAGGGATAAAAAGTCCGCTTGCTGTTTTTGTTTCGGCCTCTTTAGGCTCGACCAAAACTCTGTCTGCTAATGGTCTGATGTTCATAATTAATTGTTTTTTAAATATTTGATTTAAGATTTTTATTTTAACTGATACAAAGGTCGCAAAACAAATGCCAAAAGAGGCCACTGACAAAATGTCGCTATATTTTGTTTTTCCGATTTTATTTTAACTTTGCTTGCATGACACAAGATGAAAAGTTCATGTATGAGGCACTTAAAGAGGCTCAGAAAGCCTTTGAAGCTGACGAAGTGCCTATTGGAGCCGTGGTTGTGTGCGAAGGCAAGATTATAGCACGTGCATATAACCTTACTGAAAGATTGAATGATCCTACAGCACATGCTGAGATGCAGGTGATTACAATGGCTGCAAACAGTTTTGGCGGCAAGTATCTCGATAACTGTACACTATACGTTACAGTGGAACCTTGTCCTATGTGTGCTGCAGCCCTCAACTGGGCACAACTGAAAAAGCTTGTATATGGCGCTGAAGATCCGAAAAGGGGATTCTCCCTATTCTCTCCCTCTCTTCTGCATCCTAAGTGTGAGGTCACTTCCGGCG
Source organism: Rikenellaceae bacterium (assembly GCA_034928745.1). Lineage (GTDB taxonomy): Bacteria > Bacteroidota > Bacteroidia > Bacteroidales > UBA932 > Bact-08. Next base: position 49,854 of record JAYFOS010000002.1, on the reverse strand, counting down.
TTTTTGCCGATGAGTGCGGAGATCTGATGAAACGGTTTTTCAAGGCAAAGAGATAGGTTATGGAACTTTTATCTCATCTTGGTCTTATCGGCCTTTTTCTGGGGTGTTTCCTTGCTGCAACAGTGGTGCCTTTCAGCTCTGATTTCCTTATGGTCGGAGTCCTGATTGCAGGTTTTAATCCGGTTGTGGCCATTGTTGTGGCAACAGCGGGTAACTGGCTTGGTGGATTGACATCTTATTATATAGGTTTTATCGGTAAATGGGATTGGATTGAAAAGTGGTTCAGGGTCAAAGAGGATACATTACTCAAACAGAAGCGCAATATTGATAAATACGGATCACTACTTGCTTTCCTTACCTGGTTGCCTATAATCGGAGATGTTTTTGCCGTTACTCTCGGATTCTATAAGGTTAATTTTACAAAAAGTGCCATTTTCATGTTAATTGGCAAGGGTGCGAGATTTGCCTTCTGGGCCCTTTTGTACCATTATTTTGGAGAGCACGTGCTGGATTTCAAGTTTCTTTAAAATTTTGGTCTTTCTAAAAAAAGCAATATCTTTGTCGCCTCAAAAATTACACAATTGACCTATGGTGTAATGGTAGCACTACAGATTTTGGTTCTGTCTGCCCAGGTTCGAATCCTGGTAGGTCAACTTTATAAAATGTAATATTATCGGGGAATCTATTGACCTATGGTGTAATGGCAGCACTACAGATTCTGGCTCTGTCGATCTAGGTTCGAATCCTGGTAGGTCAACTAAAGCCGCTTGAAAAAGCGGCTTATTTTATGTTTGGGCATATAAGCTCCTTAAGCGATGCTTCCCTTTCGCTCACAGAGAATTTTTCTCTGATGACCTTACGGTATTCTCCGGAACTCTTATGCTCTAATGCTTTATACAGGGTTTTTACACAAATGTCAATATCGTTGGCATCAACAATATATCCCAAACCGCCTGTAACTTCCGGCATTCCTCCGGTGTTTGCTACAACCGGTATACAGTTATAATACATTGCCTCTGCAAGGGATAATGCAAAACTCTCGCTTCGTGACATCTGACAGTATACCTTGCTTCTCTTGTAATATGAAATCAGCTCCTCATGTGCGATTCTGTCCACTATGGTCAGATTGGAAGGTGTCGGACCACAGATAGATTCAACAATTGTTTTGTCTACGCCTATCAATGTGAAAGGAACTTCTTGCATCACTCCGGCTAGTGCTATAATCCTGTCAACTCCCTTTACATATATGCTTTGCGTTGAAGCTGCAATAGTTACGGAAAGAATGCCTGAGGATGGAAGTTCGTATGGTGTTTCGTCCTTGAGTGTGACGCAGTTGTATACTACTTTTGTGTTGGCATTTTTTGAGATGAAGCGCACTATGCGCTCTATGTGATTTGACACACAGAGGCATAGAGTCGCATTACTCATTGAGAATCTTGCGCAATAACCTCTAATTGGATTGACGAAGCTCCCGTATCTGACTTTTTTTATCCTGCAGACATCATATCCCCCGATTACTAAATATGATCTCTTCCCTGCAAGTTTTGAGAAAAGAATTGGTAAGAATGAATGATAGTCTGCAAACCAAATATAGACAAAGTCATATTTACGGATGTTGAACAGAAGGAAAAAAAGTTGTCTGATAAGAGAGAGCAGCTGTTTTGACTGTGAGGTGTTGTTGACCTGCAATGTGGTTACAGAGAAGGCTTCTGACAGGATATCCAAGTCCCCTTTTACAAATGTCGAGAGACGGGTATAGATAAAAAGTGCTTTTTGCTTACTCATGGTAAAGAAGAATTGCGTTGGCAACCTTTCTCTCTCCTTTATTGTCAAATTTCTTGTTGTCCGTAGGATGGTTCACTACACCATTGTCAGAAAAGCCTTTAATGTACATTGTAGTTGATCCGCCCCCGTCAAGGTTTATAGCATAAGAGCATCCCAACCATTTCAACAATTTCTGGAGCTCTTCCAGACTCATTCCTGAAGCCTCTTTTGCCCGGCCGTCTACTGTTACCAGAAGGATATCCCCGTTTGCTCTCTTTCCCACAGCCGTTCTCGGGTGACGTGTTGAATAAAATGATGAGTGTGCAAGTGTTTCGTCTTTGCCGGCAACTATGAGAATAGGTCCGGTTGTCAGAATATCTTCTGCCAAAATATATTTTTCCCAGTTTTTCAACTCATCTGCTTTTAGGATGTAAAATTCACCCTTGTTTATGGCAAGTGCTCCCAGTTGATGCATTAGGCGTATCTTTTTTGGCTCGGTGTTGTTTGGGGCAAGCTGTTTGCCTCCTTTACGTATGTAGTCAACAGAGTTGTAATCATCTGTGTTATAGGAGTAATTGAATTTAAAGAAGGATCCGTTTATGGCAGCGACAGCACCTTTTCCCGAGGCTATGGCACTTGTTTCTTTTAACTCAGGAGATGGGAAGATCTCGATTTTGTTGCCCGGAATATCTGAGATCTCTATTACCGATATAAACTGGTTTGATTTGAACAACTCACCATTGTTAAAGTGTATGTAGCGATATGCCACTCCTTCAGTCACACTTTTCCGGTTCCATGCTGAGTTTACGACTGTGGCGGAGTCGTTCTGGGCATACAGGCATAAACCTGTGAAAATAATAGTTATTGTCAGGATAAGCCTCTTCATATGTTTTATTTTAATGGAAACTATTGTATCTCCAAAACTGCCTCTGATACGTTTACCACATAATCACCGATCTTCTCGCACTCTTCTATAACGTCCATATAGTGGACCCCGGATTGGTAACTGTATTTGTTGTTTTCAAGGTTTGCCATATGCTCTTCCTTGAGTTTTGTCCTAAGGGCATTTGTCTTGTTTTCGTACTCTTCGGCCTCGTTAATGTTGGCAATTTTTGTGTATCCCAAGTCCAGATTCTTTATCATCTCGTCGATTGAGTCTTCCAGAAGCGACATCATTGTGTCTATATTCTCAAGCATATAGTGATCAAAAGATGCTTTGTGTGATATTTTCCTCTGCAGGATCTTAGCGATGCTGACACCTGAGTCTCCAATGCTTTCAATCTCACTTATTATTTTATACATTGCCTGTACTCTTCGGCTGCTTTCCTCACTTATCTCTCCTTCACCAATCTTGTTCAGATAGTTGGCAATCTCTATCTCCACGTTGTCCATAACCTGCTCGTAATGAACAAGTTTGTTGTATAACTCATCGAATTTGCCCTTTTCACTCTCTGTTTCACTCTCATATACTGCCTTTCTTGCATATGCGATCTCTCTCTTACTAAGCTTTGCATAGCTTACGATCTCCTGTTTTGCCTGCTCAAGTGAAAGTTCTGCTGTGTTGAGTACTCCACCTTCTATAAATTGAAGTCTGAAAATCTCCTCTGTCTTCTTGCCGGGGATTATCCTTGTTACAAGCCTGACTATCTGAGGGGTAAAGCCAACCAGCAATAATGTGTTTGTTGTATTGAAAAGAGTGTGAAGAGTGCTTATTCCAAACAAAATAGCTCCTGAGTCTTCGTGTGGATTAGTCCCAAAAATAAATATTACTATATTAGAAACTACATATATGATTGGTTTATACAAAATAAGGACCCATATTACACCTGTAACATTGAACACCGTATGGGCCAATGCGGCTCTTTTTGCCGATGTGTTGGCTACAGTTGCAGCTATGTTTGCTGTTATTGTAGTTCCAATATTCTCTCCCAGTACCATTGCCGCGGCTATTTCAAACGGCAGCCAGCCGTAACTGCACATCACAAGTGTAAGAGCCATGGTAGCACTCGACGATTGTAAAACTATCGTCAGAAGTGTTCCTATACCTACAAACATTATTACAGACAAGAATCCGTAGCTGGTCCACTGTTTAAGGAATTCAAATATCAGAGGGTTTTTATCTATTGATGGAACGGAGTCTTTTAAGTATGCAAGGCCAAGGAATAATAGTGCAAAACCAATTATGAGCTCTCCGGCTGATTTTTTTTTCTTTGACTTGAACATCAGCAATAAAAAGCCAAGGCCGATAAGAGGAATTGATATTGCAGAGATATCCATCTTAAAACCAAGAAGGGTTACAATCCATGCTGTAACAGTCGTTCCGATATTTGCCCCCATAATCACACCTACTGACTGAGTAAGGGAAAGCAGCCCGGCATTTACGAAACTGACTACCATCACAGTAGTGGCACTGGAGGATTGGATTATTGATGTTATAAATAGTCCGGTAAGTACCCTCTTGAATGAGTTGGATGTCATAGAAGCAAGTATGCTTCTCATTCTGTCACCGGCGACCTTTTGAAGTCCCTCGCTCATAAGAGTCATTCCATAAAGGAAAAGACCAAGTGATCCGAGGAGTTTTACAACTTGTAAAAGTACGTCCATATAGCTTATATTGATGTGCAAATATAGAGCATAAAATTCATTACCTTCGTATCTGGAATAATTTTTTTTGAAATGAAGGGAATCCTCACAACTCTCCTTTTTTGCATAACTATTTTATTTTCTGTTCAAAGGTCGTCTGCACAATTTTACAGTATTGGAAATGACCCTGCCGGAAAATCCTGGAGAGAGATAGATATGGGGAGATTCAGGATAATCTATCCGCAAGAGATAGACTCAATAGCTCAAAGGTATGCATTCCTTATGAACAGCGCATTGAGTCATATTCAACAAGAACTGCGGGCTGACATAAAGCCGTTTCCTGTTATTTTGCATCCTTACACGACAATGAGCAATGGAGTTGTTGTATGGGCTCCAAAGAGGATGGAACTTATGACCAGGCCGCCGGCACTCAGAGGCTATTCTCAGAATTGGGAAAAGCAGCTTGTACTTCATGAGACCAGACATGTCGCACAGATGACAAAATTCAGCGAGGGTATTTTCAGACCTCTTTCTTGGTTGCTTGGAGAGCAGATTGTAGGTTTGGCAGTCGGTATATATATTGACAAGTGGGCTTTGGAGGGAGATGCTGTCGTCTCTGAAACGGAGTTTTCCAGATCCGGAAGAGGAAGGGATCCGGAACAGATGATTTTTTTCAAGGCGTCGTTTCTTGATGGTGACTACAGGAACTGGCATCAATGGAAATTAGGCTCCGGTCGTCTTTACACACCTGACAGATACAGCTTGGGCTATTTTGTCCATTCGCATATAAGGAAAGCTTCAGAAAATGATATGTATATGGGCGATTTGACAGATTACCTGGTAAAGAGATTCTATAATCCGTCGGCTTCAAGAAAGGCATACAGAAACTCTACGGGAAATACTATCAAACAACATTTTGAAAACATAAAACTCCAGACAGGGAGCATATGGAGAGTCGAGGACTCTTTAAAAAGACCATTCACTCCATATAGGAGAATATCTTTAAGAGGAAAAGACTACTCTTCATACAGGTCTGTCGTGAAAATTTCTCCTGATACACTATTTGCTATAAAAAGTGATATGGATGAGCCTGAAAGGCTTTTGATGATAGATTCAGCCGGAGCAGAGAAGAGGGTTGCCTATATGGGAAACAGAAGCAGTTATCTGACATATGTCAGAGGTCGGATATATTGGACAGAACAGATTCCCTCCACCAGATGGGAGCTTGAGAGTCATTCTGTGTTGAGATGTTATGATGTAAGCCTTTCTAAAACTTTCTCGCTATCAGAAAAGGCAAGTTATTCCAACCCCTCTTTTTCTGTCACATGTGACACTATTGCCGTAAACGAATATTTGCCGGGGGGCGGATCGAGGATAGTATTACTGCGCGGTGATGACTATAGCAGGATTTGTCTGTACAGTATACCTGATGGTGGTCAGGTTGTTGAGTCTGTGTTTTACAAAGGGGGGCTTTATGCTACGGTTATTACAGAATCAGGCATGGGCCTGTACAGACTTGACTTTGTTAATGGCAACTGGACATGGGAAGTTCCCGGGCAGTATAAATATATTACCAGACTTAACCGCTCATCTGACGGTATTGTTTTTGAAAGTGATCTGGATGGTACAAATAATCTATATTGTTACAATCCGGATTTAAAATATCTGCAAAAGTTGACAAATGCCAGATTTGGGGCCTTTGAACCCTGTGTGGACTCAAACGGAGATATTTACTATTCAGAATATGACAGCAGGGGCTATTTCATAGCAAAAGCAGAAAGGAGTTCTTTAAAATGGGCACCGGCTTCTTTTGACTCTCCTGCCCGGGATGACCTGGCGGACTTGCTCTCACGTGAGGCGGGTTATTGTATAGATACCGTTTTGGTTGACAAGGAGAGGAAATATGATTCATCTCCGTTCAGAGCGGGGGAGAACTTGTTTAAGATTCATAGCTGGGCTCCTTTTTACTACAATGTAGATAAGATTATGAATCTCTCCTTTGGCAGTATATACGACGTTGTCTCTCCGGGAGCCACCCTGTATTCTCAGAATCTTCTGGGAACAGCCGTGTCCATGGTAGGTTATTCATATTCAGGTGGATTTCATGCAGGACATATGAGTTTCAGATATACTGGATGGTACCCTGTAGTCGAACTTTCGATGGATTACAACACGCGGTGGAAAAGGAATATACGTTTGATAAAAGATATTGACAATAAGAGGTTTCAATTGATTGATCCAGTTGAGGGGGCGCCGAATTTCACGTCATCTCTCCTTGCTTATCTCCCTCTGAATTTCTCGAGCGGCGGTTGGAACAGAGGATTTATACCAAGTATTTTGTGGCGTTTCAGCAATGATGCCTACTATTCTATAAAAAACTACAGTTATAACTACTATCAGTATCTATCTTCCGGTATTCAATATTATAGTATCCTAAACAGATCAAGCAGGGATATTTTCCCAAAATGGGGCTATGGGATTGTATTTAAATTAAATGAGGTTCCTTTTTCGAATGAGAATTACGGTTCTCTTTTCTATTCAAGGCTTTATGCATATATGCCTGGACTTTTGAGAAATCACGGTCTTAAGCTGGATTTCGCATTTCAATATCAGAACTATGCAGGGAAGAACTATCTTTTCTATAATATTGCAACTTCTCCGAGAGGCTATGATCAACTGTATGGCAAGAGGTTTTATTCTGTCTCGGCTGACTACGCAATCCCGTTATACCTTGGTGATATACAGATTAGTACGCTGTTGTATCTTAAAAGGCTGCAGATAATACCTTTTGTGGATTATGCATACAATGTGGGCCTTAGAGAGAATAAAAATATGTTCTCGGCAGGTACAGACCTATTGCTTGACTTTAATGCACTCAATATCCCCCTTGGACTCTCTGCGGGTGTAAGGTACGCCCGTACTGCCGAGAAAAAGAACTTTTTCCAGATGCTATTCAATATCCCATTGTGATGGTAAAATTCAGACATGTAAATACTTTAAAGATATTTGACTGGTTCCTGATAGTAGGAATATTCTCAACTAACATAATCTATTCAATCCTTCAACAGGAGGTTGACTTTATCGGCTCCATTGCCGGTATTACCGGAGTGATTTGCGTGGTTATGGTTGCAAAGGGAAATATATTGAACTATTTCTTCGGTTTAGTCAATGTAACTCTTTATGGATATATATCTTATAAGGCTGAGCTTTATGGAGATGCTGCCCTTAACATTCTTTACTACCTTCCTATGCAGTTCGTTGGATGGTTTATATGGATTAGGAGAAGGGAGAGTGCTGAATCTGTAACTGTAACTTCAAGGGTAATGAATGGTCGGCAGAGGCTGATATTGGGAATACTCTCGTTTTTATTAGTTGTATTGGTTGGATATAGTTTAAAATATTTCAAAGACCCTCAGCCTTTCAAGGATTCTGCGACAACAGTCCTGTCTATTATTGCAATGTTTTTGATGGTAAGGGCATATATGGAGCAGTGGGTTTTGTGGGTTATAGTTAATATAATAAGTGTGATAATGTGGGTTGTTGCATTTATGAATGGGGAGATGCACTCAATGCTGATGGTTATAATGTGGATATTTTATCTGACAAACTCAGTAAGCGGCTGGTATACATGGCTTCATCTTTCCTGTTCGGAAAAGTAGATTGTTATAATCTCCGCAACTCTCTTACCTGCAACTTCAGATATCTCCTGAAAAGTTGAATTTTTTAAAGCTTTAAAGCTGCCGAACCTCTTTAAGAGCAACGCCTCGGTCTTCTCTCCGATCCCTTTTATCTCTCTTAGTTCTGAGTTGATCTGTCCTTTACTGCGTCTGTTTCTGTGATGTGTGATGCCAAATCTGTGTGCTTCGTCACGCAGTTGCATAATCAATCTTAGTGAGGAGGAGTTCTTATCGAGGAAGAGAGGGTGTGGATCTCCCGGTATTATAAGTTCTTCCAGCCTTTTTGCTATACCAATGATTTTGATCCGCTCATGTAACCCTAATTCACGCAATGTTTCATATGCATAATTTAACTGGCCTCTTCCACCGTCTACCACGATCAACTGTGGTAAATCTCCTTTCTCGGCAAGCAATCGCGAATAGCGTCTGTTAAGCACCTCCTTCATAGTGGCAAAGTCATTTGCCCCGACGACATTCTTTATGTTAAAGTGTCTGTAATCACTCTTCGATGGCCGTCCATCCTTAAAAACGACGCAGGCTGCAACCGCGAAGCGGCCTTGTATGTTAGAATTGTCAAAGCACTCAATATGCGACGGCAGTTCACTCATTTCGAGATCTTTTTGTAATGTGGTCAGTAATCTCGTCTTATGTTCTTCGGGTCTTAATGTTTCCTCTTGTTTTAGTCTTTCAAGTTTAAACATTGTTGCATTTTTCAGGCTTAAATCAAGCAATTTCAGTTTGTCACCCTTTAACGGTATATGAATATTCTTACTGTCAAAGAGATTATCCGGCATTACCGGAACTAAAATTTCCGGAGATAATCTTCCGAATTTTGAATGGATTTCTGCTATGAAAGTGCTTATTATGGCCGATAGACTCTCTTCAATCGGCAATTTAAACTCAAGATTTAATGATTGAATTATTGAACCGTTTACCACTCTCATATAGTTGCCGAATGCAAGATTATCTGATGATGCAAGAGAAAATACATCAATATTTGTCAAAGAAGGATTTACTATAGTTGACTTGCTGTAATGCTTCTCTAGAAGATCAAGCTTCTCCTTATATTTTTGAGCCTCTTCAAATTTTAATTCCCCGGCTGCGCTTTTCATAAATTCTCTGAATTCTTTCTCCAGTTGTGATGTCTCCCCCTTCAGCAGGGCCTTTATACTATCAATCTGCTTCTGGTATCTTTCAGAAGATATGTAACCGACACACGGAGCATTGCACTTTCCCAGATGATAGTTAAGACATGGCCTGTAATGCTTGGATTTTATATTTTCCGGAGTTAACGAAAGTTTACAGTTCCTTATCTGGTAAAGGGTACTTATGAGTTCAGTCAGATTGTGGGCATGCATGGCTGAACTATAAGGGCCAAAGTATTGAGATCCGTCTTTTGTATACTTCCTGGTTACATATACTCTTGGAAAAGGTTCGTTCTTGATGCAGATCCAAGGGTATGTCTTGCTGTCTTTCAGAAGTATGTTGTAACGTGGCTGGTGTTTCTTGATCAGGTTGTTCTCAAGCAGAAGAGCATCCTCTTCAGAATCAACCACAGTGTGTTCAATGTTGTTGATTTTTGAAACCATCACTCTTGTTTTTGGGGTGAGGGTGTTTTCAGACTGAAAATATTGAGAGACTCTGTTTCTTAGATTCTTTGCCTTGCCTATGTATATGACTACCCCCTCTTTGTTAATAAATCTGTATACTCCCGGTAAGCTTGGGAGTAATTTTAACTTCTCTTTTATGTCTGTCAGAGGGTACATATTTTTTCGTAAAATTAACAATTATCCTATATTTGTGAAGCCTTATGAATAAAGTAATAACATCCAGCGACGTTAAAAAAGCGATAAGACTTAAAGGAATCCTTGGTGACATTTCTGCCTCGGTCGTGATGTGCCTTTTGGGTTTTAACAAGTTAAACAAAAAATACAGTAAGATAAGCCAATACGAGGGCCGAGAGTTCACCTCCGCTATAATGCACGAGTTTGGTTTCAGTTATGAGTTGGACGACAGGCAATTAGGTAATATTCCTCAAGAAGGGCCATTCATACTTGTTTCCAACCACCCATACGGATCAATCGACGGTATAATTCTGTTAAACATTATTTCGTCTGTCAGACCTGATATGAAGCTCCTTACAAACTTCGTGCTTTCGATGATTCCAAACATGAAAGATTCATTCTTTCCTGTGAATCCATTTACTGACAAACCTGAGATTCACGGTAGCTTTTCGGGGTTGAGACAGGCAAGTGAGACTCTTGCCGCCGGAGGTTGTCTGGGCCTTTTCCCTGCAGGAGAGGTCTCTACGAATTATGGAAGGATGACTATTCAGGATAAGGAGTGGCAGACTTCCATTATTAAGCTTATAAAAAATTCCGGCGTTCCTGTTATTCCTGTATATTGTCATGGTACAAATTCACGCTTTTTTCACTGGCTTGGCAGGATTCATCCTTTTCTGAGGACACTCAGGCTGCCAAGGGAACTTATGAATAAGGAGGGTAAGGTTGTCTCTGTGAGAATCGGTAAGGCTATATCTGCCTCAGAGATTGCTGAATACAAGGATTTAAAATCCCTCGGTTCATATCTGAAAGCTCGTTCCTATGCGCTTGAGGCTAATATTGCAACTACAAAAAAGATTGAGAACAGAACTTTGACACCGATAGCCCTTCCTAATAACAGAAGGAACCTTCAACGGGAGATAAATGCTCTTCCTCAAAGTTGTTATCTGTTCACAACCGGTAATTATGTTTGCTATCTTGCTGAACATAGATCCATACCATTGATGATGCACGAGTTGGGAAGAAGAAGGGAAGAGGCATTCAGGGCTGTAGGAGAAGGTACCGGAAGGCCTCTGGATCTGGATGAGTATGACGAATACTACAAACACCTGATTTTGTGGGATAAACAGAAACAACGCCTTGTCGGTGCATATCGTCTCGGTTTTGGCAAGGATATAATTGAAAAGAGAGGAATCAAGGGACTCTATTCTAATACGCTATTTGGATACGAGAAACCATTTCATGATATTCTGAAGCAATCAATAGAGCTTGGACGTTCATTTGTTGTTCTCGATTATCAGAAAGAGGCCTTACCGCTTATATTACTTATAAAAGGGCTCTTCTACTCAGTTCTTAATGATCCGGGTGTGAGATATCTAATGGGGCCTGTAAGTATAAGTTCTTGGTATCCTAAGTTCTATAGAAGCATCATGATCTATTATCTTCAGAGGAAACATTCCATAAAAAGTATGGAAGAGAATATAATTCCGAGAAATCCATTTTTCCCTGACTATCTGAGGGTCAATATAGACGACCTTATGGGAAACAAGATGGAGAGCATTGAACAGTTCGACCGTTTTATGATGAGGCTCAGTAATAATGAGTATCGTCTGCCTACATTGGTCAAGAAATATCTGAAGATCAACTCGAAAATTATAAAATTCAATGTTGACCCGGATTTCAACTATTGTGTTGACGGGCTTGTTCTTCTTGATCTTACTCAGATTTCAAAACAGGAGATAATGAACCTGTCTAAGGATGAACCGAACAAGGAGAGGGTTTACAAAAGGTTTGGGATTGAAGTAAACTAAGGCACGGGATCGTACCCGCTTCCTCCCCATGGGTGGCATCTGAGTATCCTTCTGACGGAAAGATATAATCCTTTAAACGGGCCATGCTTTTTTATTGCTTCTAGCGAGTATGCGGAGCATGTTGGTGTAAACCTGCATGATGGAGGTTTAAGCGGTGATATACCGTACTGGTAGAATTTAATCAGGAACAACAGCGGCAGAGATAACAGCTTTAGCACTATCTTCCTGAATTCTTTCCAATACATCTGAGAGTTTGTTTTGAATTTGTTCAAAATTTGAAATATTGTTGTTGATATAAACAATATTGATGTCAAAAAAGTTTGTTGTTTCCCCTTTTTTGCTGTTCAACCTGTAAGCCTCTCTGATGCGTCTTTTTATAAGATTTCTCTCTACAGCTCTTTTATGAGCTCTTTTAGGAACGGAAATCAAGACCCGGTTATATCCGAGGTTGTTTGGCGCATAAAAAACCTTAAAGGGAAACATAAAAAACTGCTTCCCCTTTTCGAATACGTCATTTATTACAGTTTTCGAAACCAGTCTCTCGACTTTTGTAAACTTATTGTCACTTCTGCTCAAAGTAGATAGAGAGTGCTTTCGCAATTGATGGTGCTTCCGGTGTCGGAGCAACAACGGTGGAGGTCAGCTTTGCCCCCTTGAGAGCCTTAAGGGTTGCCGGCCCATACGTTGCAAATTGTATCCCATTTGGCTTGAAATCAGGGAAGTTTTCTTGTAGTGAGCGTATATCAGAGGGGCTGTAAAAAACAAGCATATCATAATTGCTCAGTGCAAGATTGCTCAGATCGCTATATACTGTCTTGACAAAAACTCCGCTTGTATGATTGAGCTTTGCCTTCACAAATATCTTGTGAATGTCCGCCTTGCTGGAATCGGCAACACACACGAGAAAAGTCTCATTTTTGTGTTTTGAGCCTATGATGTCAATTATTGATGCGCTTGTACCATTCCCGAAGAAAATTTTTCTTTTTCTGTATACAATATACTTTTGGAGATAGAGTGCTATAGATTCAGAAGTACAAAAGTACTTCATCGTTTCGGGGACAGCTATCCGCAACTCTTCGCATATTTTGAAATAGGCATCAATCGCGGTTCGTGCAGTAAAAACAACAGCTGTATGGTCGAGTATGTTTATTTTTTGGAGACGAAACTCTTTGGCCTGCAGTGCTTCAACCTTGAAAAACGGAACGAAATCGATACTCAGCTTATATTTTGAAATAAGGTCTGTGTATGGAGATCCGTTTGCTGGAGCGGGTTGCGAGATCAGGATCTTTTTGGCTTTCATGTTATATAGAGAGAATTAAATTCACAATAAGTGCTATAGGTAAGAATTCCAGGGTGCAAAGATACAAAATATAAAAAAATAGAGAAAATCGACGCGAAATTATTATCTGCCATGTTTTGGTCAAATAGATGAAATATACAAATAAAATACAGTAAAGCAGTATGTTGACTATTGTCACGTCAGAGATTTCAGGCCAAAAAAAACCTATCATTACAGCCGGAAATGTTATAATTACTGATGATATTATATAATTGTAACTGATTTTTTCAATAAACCGGAAGGCATTCTTCTCTCTCATCAGCCAAGAAAGAAGGTTGAAGAGTCCCTTACGGACTAGCCATAAACAGGTTAACGCAGTAAAGACAATTAGTAGATATAACTCAGGTATTATATTGTATTCTTTTAATATAAGGTCATCAAATGTGAGTGTGATTAAGATGGGATAGTAAAGTAACACTACACCGGCAACTATATCTCTTTGGTTGGAAATGGCAAGTCGCTCTTCAAGCTTTATGTGATTTTTGAGCTTGAAAAAAGACTTGATTACAGCCGGATAGACATTGATAATTTCTTTAGAACTAATGATTAGCAGGACAAAAAAGGCAAGAAATATTCCTGAAATAATTATGTTATTTTTCGCAAAATCATTGCGAGGTGGCCCTGAAGGCATATCAATAGTGTAATACTCTATGCTTGCACTCCAAAGTGAGGCCACAGGCATGACAGAGTCATTCTGCGGATTATAGGTGTATTCATTTGGATATGCGCAAGTTTGCTCCATTTAATTCCCCCGTTTAGCCTTGTAACCCATATTTTGGAGGATAGGGATCAATCTGTCTCTGAAATCGCCTTGTATGATTATAACGCCATCTTTTGCCGAACCTCCCACACCGCATTTGCTTTTAAGTATCCTTCCCAAATTTTCTAGATCATCTTCCGAACCATGAAACCCCTTAACCAGAGTCACTTGCTTGCCGGCTCTCTGTTTGCGGTCTATGCTGATTATGAGATTCTGCCTCTCGGGAGGTAGTTTTGTCACATCCTCACTTTCATTATCAGTCTCATAACTAAAATCTGGATTTGAAGAGTAGACAACTCCAAGTCTGCTTTTCCAATCATTTTGAGCCATACTTCATTATTTTGGCACAAATTTAGGTAGAAAAATTCAAAATAGTATCTTTGTCCATTAATCCCGATAAATCAGGAATAAAAATCATGGAACAAAAAAAATTCAAGCTGATTGATAACCTTTTAGGCATACTGGTTTTTGCAATCTCAGCAATCACTTATCTCTCTACAATAGAGCCGACTACGAGCTTCTGGGATTGTGGCGAGTTCATAGCATCCTCATATAAGCTCGAGATAGGTCACGCTCCCGGAAATCCTGTTTTCCAGCTTATCGCAAGATTCTTTACCCTCTTTACAGACAACACTCATGCTGCAATGATGATTAATGCAATGAGTGCACTCTGTTCGGCACTTACCATTATGTTCCTGTTTTGGACAATAACTCATCTGGCAAGGAGAATCTCAGGAAAAACCGAGGCAACTATGTCATTGAGCACTGCAATTACAGTTCTTGGCGCAGGAGTTGTCGGATCTTTGGCTTATACTTTTTCTGACACTTTCTGGTTTTCTGCCGTTGAAGGTGAGGTGTATGCAATGTCCTCTTTATTTACTGCCGCTGTTTTCTGGGCTATGCTTAAATGGGAGGAGAACGCAGACAAACCTTATGCAAATAAGTGGATTGTTCTTATTGCGTTATTGATGGGACTTTCAATCGGAGTCCATCTGCTTAATTTGTTGACAATACCGGCCCTTGTCTTTATATATTACTACAAAAAATACAATGTGACCAAAAAAGGAATTTTTTGGGTTCTTGTGCTTTCTGCTGTTATTCTGGCTGTTATTCTTTATGGTATAATACCTTATCTTCCTAAGATTGCATCATGGTTTGACCTCCTTTTTGTGAATGTTTTCGGACTCGGTATAAATTCCGGTGCTGCATTTTTCCTGCTTCTGCTTATTCTTGGATCTCTTTTTGCCGTATGGTATACACACAAAAAGGGAAAAGTTCTTGCCAATACAATCCTTCTGTGTTTCTCAATGATAGTGATTGGGTACTCTACATATGCAGTCGTAATAATAAGATCATCGGCAAACACTCCGACAAACGAGAATCAGCCGGATAATGCATTTTCGCTTGTAAGATACCTCGGCAGGGAGCAGTATGGCAGCAACCCGTTGATTTACGGCGAGACCTACGCTTCGCCTTATGACGTTAAACAGGAGAACTATTATGCTAAAATTGGAGATAAGTATGTAAAGGTGATAGGTCCTGTACAACCGGTATACGATGCAGCTTCAAAGATATTATTCCCGCGTATGTGGAGCTCCTCATCATCGGATCATGTCAAGTTCTATAAGATGTATACAGAGGGAAGAGGCAAGGCAATAGCCGGCTCAGATGAGAAAATACCGCTTATGAGTGACAACCTCTCTTTCTTCTTTGACTATCAGTTAAACTGGATGTATCTCCGCTATTTTATGTGGAATTTTGCCGGTCGCCAGAATGACCTTCACGGTTCTACACCCGGTGATGCTTTCAGAGGAAACTGGGAGAGTGGAATAGGATTTCTTGACAAAGCAAGGTTGGGTGACCAAAGCGAGGGACCTGCCTACATAGTTGAAAGCAAGGCAAAGAATCACTACTATATGCTTCCTCTGTTCCTCGGAATTTTGGGACTTTTCTACCAACTTGCAAAAGACAGGAAAAACACGTGGATTGTGGCTCTATTATTTATTCTTACAGGTGTCGCAATAGTTGTTTATCTTAATCAGCCACCTTATCAGCCTAGAGAGAGGGACTATGCTTATGCAGGCTCTTTCTATGCCTTTGCTATATGGATAGGTCTAGGTGTTCCTGCATTATATGATGCATTCAAGAAAAGAGTACCCGGTATCATCACTGCCTCTTTTGTGACTTTGGCAGCACTATCTGTTCCTGTTCTCATGGCCGCTGAAAACTGGGATGATCACGATAGGAGTGGGCGTTACAGTGCAAGGGATCTTGCATACAACTATCTCAATTCTTGTGACAAACAGGCAATACTTGTTACACACGGGGACAACGACACATTCCCTCTATGGTATATTCAGGAGGTTGAGGGTGTAAGGACAGATGTGAGAATTATGAACACATCCCTTCTGGGAACAGATTGGTACATAGATCAGATGAAATATAAGACCTACGAGTCGGAGCCTGTCAAACTTTCGATTCCTAAGAAGGATTATCTCTATGGTACCAATGACATGATACATGTTGTCGATAAAATAAACAGACCGGTTCCGATCAAAGCTGTAATTGATTTTATCTCAAATCCGGATGCTAAGATACAGGCAGATAACGGAAAAAGATTCAACTTTATTGCTTCTAGACAGCTTCTTATACCTGTTAATGTGAAGAATGCCTTAGCTTGCGGTATCGTATCGGAGGCTGATTCAGCACAGATTCAGAATGTTATTCAGTTAAATATTCCGGAGGGAAAGAATGCTCTCACCAAATGTGAGATGATGATATTGGATATGCTTGCCAATTATGAGTGGGACAGACCTATATACTTTGTATCTATGGGTGGTGATCTCGAATTGGGCCTTAGGGATTATCTTGAATATGACGGCTTTGCATATAAATTTGTGCCAATCAAGAGTTCTACATCTCTCGGAAGTCCGGGCAGAGTATTGCCGGATGTTATGTATGACAAGTGTATGAATGTCTACAAGTGGGGTAAGCTGAATGATCCAAAGGTAAATGTAGATTATCAGAATCTCCTTACATTCAACGCGTTGATGTCAGGAAGAAGTATATATACAACAACTGCCAGATCTCTGATGGAAAATGGCAAGGCAAAAGAGGCGGTCGAGGTTCTGGATAAGATGCAGGAATATTTTATACCATCGCAGTTCCCACTCAATTGTTCACTTATGCCTTCTTTAAATGAGATTTCGGTTATGGAGGCTATTGAGATTTATTTACAGGCAGGTGAGAGAGAAAAAGGTGTTGCCCTAATAAATGGCTTTATTGATGAGACATATAAGGCTCTGGATCTATTCTCTAAAAAGTATAAGGGTATGTATCTTTCTAAATACGATATTGAGCAAAATCTTACCTATATCTTGCATTTGGCTGATATACTCAAGAACTGTGGTGAAGAGCAGTTATCGGCTGATATGGAAAAGAAGATAGAGCAGTACCTAAACACTTTGCAAGGTTGATGTTAACCAAGAAGAAGGTTACAACCTCTCAGCTCTGAACCTTTAATACGGCCGGGTATTCTGAAAAGATTCCCGGCTGTTTTTATTCCCATATCTTGAGTCTCTATGAATGAACAAGAGCCTGCATTGGCAAGGTCTATTATATTTATTCCGCCAAGCTTCTCATCTTCAATGAATCTGAACGGGTTATTCAGATCTCTTATTAAAACCTTCATCCAAGGTGGAGTTGTGAATAAGCCGTTACCTTTTGAATAGGCCTGGGACAAAAGTTCCGCCATTCCGTATTCGGAGTGAATGTGTTCAACACCGAAGCCTTTTCTCAGTTTCTCGTGAATGATTTCCCTGGGTATCTCTTTTCCGCGACCTTTCATCCCTCCGGTCTCAATCACAATCAGCGAGGGGAAAACTATGGTGAACTTTTCAACGAAGTCAAGCAGCGCAAAGCTTACTCCCAATAAGATGGTCTTTTGGCCTTTCTCCCGGAGTAGCTCAAGCATATTGTACAAATCGTTGTGGTTGTACAGATAGTAGCCGCTGCATTCATTGCCGGACTGCCTTATAAGAGAGTCAGCCATATATATAAGAGATGATCCCTCTCTTTCCAGATATGATGGAAGAAGAGCCAGGATTGCATATTCTGAAGGACTCCCGTAATTAAAAACGAAGGATTTTGTGAAACTCTCCTGATATAGAGAGAGGTCTGCGACATAATGTACGGAAGGAACCATGCCCGTAGTGGCACTGCTTGTAAAGATTTTTTCAGGTTCTTCCGGTGCACAGTATATCTTATGACTTTTAAAGAACCGAACAGGCAAGAATGGAATTTTTATTACATCGTTGACTAATGAAGCATCAACACCAATCAGCTCAATAAATTGCCTGTACGGCTCACATTCAATAGACTGATGGTGAAATATTTCTAATGCGATATTGTTGAACTTTTCGGGAGAATCAAGCTTAAATATCCTCTCCTTTACTGATTGCAAGTAATTGTTCGACATAGTCTCTCTTGTTGAATAATCTCGGAACTTTGTTCTGTCCTCCGAGTTTCCCTCTGCTTCCCATCCATTTATAAAATGTTCCTGTGGCAACTTGTGTGATTGTCAGGCGAAGCATAGTGGCATTGTTTTTTCTTTTCGCCTCGTAATCAGAATTGTAAAAACAAATGTTCTTATCAAGTTCTTCGGTAAAATCTTCAAGATCGGCAGGACTCTTGGCAAATTCAATGACCCATTGGTGCGAGCCCTTACCTCCGTTTTCCATGAAAATTGGGGCAACGGTATAATTTGAAACCTCTGCACCATTTTCTGAGCAGGTTTTGGCTAGCGCTTTCTCAGCATTGTTAATCATCAGCTCCTCCCCGAAAGCATTTATGAATAGCTGGGTCCTCCCGGTTATTACGAATTTGTGAGGTTTAAGACTGGTGAACATTATTGCATCTCCCAGCAGATAACGCCACAGTCCTCCGTTTGTAGTCAGAACCACCGCATAGTTTATGTCTCTTTCCACACTCTCTACTGTGTCGAAGTCGATGAACTCCCCTTTCAGTGCTTTATCAAGCTTCTCCATCGGAATAAACTCGTAGAATATTCCATTATCTACCAACAACAACATGGATTCGTCTGCAGGATCGTCCTGGAATCCGAAATACCCCTCTGAGGCGTTGTAGTTTTCGCGATAGTTCATCTTGCTTGTCGGAATAAGCTTACGGTATATATCCTTATAGGGGTCAAAACTGATACCGCCATGCATGAAAAGTTCCAAATTTGGCCAGATTTCCAGCAGATTACTCTTTCCTGATACTTCAAGAATCTTATTCATAAGCACAAGGTTCCATGAAGGTACTCCTGAAAAATTTGTAATATCCTCATTAACAGCTACATGGCTCATTGCCTCAACCTTCTTCTCGAAATCAGACATGAGCGCAATTGATTTTGATGGAACTCGTCTTAATTCCGCCCATGACGGCGAATTCTTCAATAATATGGCTGACAAGTCTCCGTATGATGTGTTTCCGATACCTCTCTCGTCAATTGTTGCACTGCCTCCAAGGGTGAGAGCCTTGCCGTCGAATATACAAGATTCCGGATTTGTGTCAGTATAACTGGCAAGAAGAGTCTTCATGCCGCTGTAATGGCAGTTGTTGAGTGATTCGTCTGTTATGGGGATGAATTTGCTTTTTGAGGAGCTGGTACCGCTGGATTTTGCAAACCATTTGACTTTTTGGTTCCAAAGCACATAGTCTTCACCGGCCCTTAATCTTTCAATATATGGTTCGAAAGCATCGTAATTCCTAACTGGGACAAATCTCTGGAAGTCACGGATAGTTTTCACGGATGCAAAATTGTGCTCTTTTCCGAAAGAGGTTTCCTTTCCGGCAGATAAGAGATTGTCAAAGCACTCCCTTTGAAAATGCCGGGGATCCTGCCTTGTCTTATCGAGAACCGCAAGTCTTCCTTTTGAAAGCTGTCTGAATATAAATGTTGTTATTGACATAAATCTCTATTCTTGACCCAACACCTGATGCAGCACCTCCAGAGATCTTATCTCAAGAGGGTAACCTATGTGATTACTAAGGTAGTTGAGCATTTCTTTTATAAAAACATACCGCTCTTTTCCGTTTATTTTGAGCGATGATAATCTTTCCGGATCTGTATTCAAAAGTGTTGCCAGAATTTCAGAACTTTTTCCCGGGAACTCGGCTTCTGACAAAACGGGATCATAACCAGTCCTCTTGCACATCTCAACAACAAACCAAGGGTGAAAGTTTGCATAACCGGATTCCAGGCTCTCAAGTTGCAGCACTGAATCCCTGATAAATCTGTAAAGATCTGGATCGGATTCCACCTCTTTAATCGTGCGGTAAATCAGTTCACTTACGAACATTGCTATGGAGCATTTATCCATATTACACCTGATTGCCTCAAGCCTGTATGCAGGAGTAAACTCTTTTATTAAAGGCATCTCTCCTTTGCCCCCTGCCACAAGTTCTGCATCTATAATATCAAGCGGATGCAATTGTGATATCAGTGCCCTTGAGGATTTTCCCTTACCTGTCTTGACAATAAAACTGTGTTTACCGTAGATATTGGAGTATCCTTGTAAAATCAGGGATGTGTCTCTATATTTTATTGTGTGTAGGACTACTATCTGAAGTTTACCAGGCATCAGCTAACGTGGTTGTTTAAGAACTTTGACAGCTGTCTCAAAGAGTGACCTCTGTGCGAGATTGAATTTTTTTCTTCGGGAGTGAGTTCGGCGAGTGTCTTGTCATATCCTTCGGGGATGAATACTGGGTCATAGCCAAAACCGCCATTCCCGGAAGGGACCTCACTTATTTTTCCGTTTAGGATTCCTTCAAAATAGAAGGTGTCTCCATCTATTATCAGGGCAACCACCGTGCGAAATCTTGCTGTCCGGTTCTTTTTTCCTGCAAGAGCCTTAAGCAGTTTTTCTGTATTGGCCTTTGGATCATGTTCTTCTCCGGCATATCTCGCCGAGTATACTCCGGGGGCTCCGTTAAGGGCTTCTACCTCCAGTCCTGTATCATCCGCAAAACAAGCAATATGAAATCTTTCCCATATGAATTGGGCTTTCATGAATGCATTTCCCTGAAGGGTGTTTGCTGTTTCAGGAATTTCTTCAAAAAGTTTAAGATCTTTTGGTGTTGTCAAGGAAAAATCCGCGCCCAGTATTGCCTGGGCTTCATCTACCTTGTGTCGGTTGTTTGTTGCAAATACAATATCCATAAAACAATATTGCATCAAAGATACTAAAACTTTACTTTTGTGTACTTTTAACATAAAATCAAAAACATGAACAGATTAAAATCACTCTGCATTATCTTGATGGCATGCATTGTTGCTCCTCAGGCCTATTCACAATCTAAGAGTTTCAAGACAGGAAAGAGTCTGGATGTCCAGTATTCTGTACTTCGGGAACTTGCAATGTTTTATGTGGACAGTGTTGAAGTGGACAAACTAATTGAAACCGGTATTTATGCAATGCTTGAGTCGCTTGATCCATATACTGTTTTTATACCTGCCGAGGATCAGGAGAGTGTTGAGTTGATGACCACAGGTTCTTACGGTGGTGTGGGTGCAACTGTCAGGAAAAAGGGAACAGGAGTTCTTGTGAGCGAGATATATGAACATTCTCCGGCAGCAAATGCAGGACTTGTGGCAGGGGATGTAATCCTGAAAATTGATGGAAAAAGTGTTGCCGATCTTAATATAGATACATGCAGTGCGAGAATGAGGGGAAGAGCGGGATCTCAGGTCCGTTTTCTTGTCACGAGGCTTCGTGGAGGAGATACAACGGAAGTTACCATAACAAGAGATAAGGTGCATTTCCCGGATGTGGCATACAGTGGATTTGTCAATGACACTACAGGATATATAAGATTGACCGGTTTTACGCTTGGCGGTTCCAAGGACTTTCGCAGAGATCTTATTGAACTTAAGAAAAACCAGTCAATGAAGAGACTTTTTATTGACTTGAGGGGTAATGGAGGGGGACTGCTGGATGAAGCTGTCGATATTGTTTCTTGTTTTGTACCTAAGGGGACTAAGGTGGTCTCAGCCAAAGGAAAGTATAAACAGGCAGATATGGAATATTTCACTAAGGACGAGCCAATTGATACGACACTCTCTCTGGTGGTTCTTGTAAATTCCGGTTCTGCATCTTCATCCGAGATCGTTGCCGGGGCTCTTCAAGACCTTGACAGAGCAACAATTGTAGGTACCAGAACATATGGTAAGGGTCTTGTACAGGCAATAAGGGATGTCGGATATAACAACAAGATAAAACTCACTACAGCTAAATATTATACCCCAAGTGGAAGGTGTGTTCAGGCAATAGACTATTCTCAAAGGAATGAGGATGGAAGTGTTGGAAATATCCCGGATTCTCTCAAAAAAGCATTTAAAACACTTAAGGGAAGGACTGTCTATGACGGAGGTGGTATCACCCCAGATATTACAATTGAGCCGCAGTCGATTCCAAGAACGGTACTTTCACTTATTTACGGAGAGGTTTTCATGGACTATTCCATTATTTACTTTAAGAGCCACCTTTCAATAGCAAGACCAAAAGATTTTATACTGACAGACAAAGAGTATGAGGAATTTGTCTCTTTTGCGGCAACAAGGGAGTTTGACAGCAGGAGTTCATCCGAGGTAGAATTGGATAAGTTGATCACAACGCTTAAGCAAGAATCGAGATATGAGGAAGTTAAGGATGAAATTGCAGGATTAGAGAAAAATGTGAAGCTTACAAAAGAGCAAATGTTAAGGAGGGATGTCGGTACTATTAAAACATTTCTTGAAGAGGAGATAGTAAACAGATATTATTTCGAAAGAGGTCAGATAGAGAGCATTCTTAGGAATGACTATCAGGTAAAAAATGCATTAAATGTAAAACTGATATATTAATGTTTCTGGATTTGCTTTTGCCAAGGATATGTCCTGTGTGCGGAAGGGTTTTGTTGAGGAGGGAGAGATATCTTTGTTTGAAATGCAGTTTTGAAATACCTCTGACATACTTCTGGACATGGTCGGGAAACCCTGCCGAGGAGCGGTTTTCCGGGAGGGTTGGTTTTGTACATGCTTCCTCCTTGTTTTATTACAGAGATGAAAGCCCTTACAAAAACTTAATTCACAATTTTAAGTACAAGGGGAGCAGGAAGCTTGGTGCATATATGGGGGAGTTACTCGGTGAAAAACTTCTTCATTGTGGTATTTATGATGATGTGGATATTATAATTCCTGTTCCGTTACATCCATTCAAAAGGTGGAAAAGGGGTTATAATCAGGCCGAAATTATTGCCCGTGAAGTCGGTAAGGTTCTCAGAAAACCTGTTAATGCATCTTTACTGATCAGGAAAAGATATACAAAGAGCCAGACAAAAAAGGATGCATTGCAACGTGAGAAAAATGTTTCAGGGGCATTCAGGGTCAGATTTGACTATTTGTTGAAAGGAAGGCATGTATTACTTATTGATGACGTGCTTACGACTGGTGCCACTTTAGGAGCATGTGCGCTTGAGATATTGAGTGTTGAAGGGTGCAGAGTCTCTTTTGCCACATTGGCTTTTGCGGAATAATGTGTAAGTTTGTGATTGTAATTTGGCAGAAAAATGCTTGATTTTATAAAGATAGATTTAATAGATGTCATAGACATTTTACTTGTGGGTCTTTTGATCTATCAGGTATACAAGCTCATACGCGGAACGGCTGCTTTGAATATCTTCACGGGAATCATAGTGTTTTATTTTGTGTGGCTCATAGTGAAAGCTCTCCGTATGGAACTACTGGGCTCTATAATCGGGCAAGTTATCGGGGTGGGTGTGATGGCTTTGATTGTTCTTTTCCAGCAAGAGATACGACGCTTTTTGTTAATGATGGGAACGAGATATATGGATTCCCAAAAGAGATTAAAACTGATGAATGTCTTTTTTGGGGTTAAGGGAAAGAGCGTTTCACTGACTTTGTTGGATGAGGTTACCCAGGCTTGTAGGAGGATGTCAGAGAGTAAGACCGGGGCATTGATTGTGCTGGCAAAGAACTCATCACTGGAGTTTATAATTGAGACCGGAGACAGGCTTGAGGCTGTTATAAGCAGACGTCTTATTGAAAATGTTTTCTTTAAGAATGCTCCTCTTCATGATGGGGCTATGATAATAGGTTTTAACAAGATTATTGCAGCGAGGTGTACTCTCCCCATATCGGAAAATCCGCATATTCCCGCATCATATGGGATGAGGCATAGGGCAGCAATGGGGATATCAGAGATAACGGATGCAAGCGTGATTGTTGTATCTGAGGAGACGGGAGATATATCATTCGTCCGTAATGGCGAGATAAAGAAGATGAACAGTATAAACGAGCTAAGGCTTGCAATAGAGAACGCAAATAAATAGATGAACGAGAGATTAGAACAGAAGCTTGGCTTTGACCGAATACGCTCCATGACAGAGTCCAGATGTTCCACCTCTCTTGCCAAGGGGCGGGCGGGCAGCGAACTTTTCAGCACCTCGTATGACGAGATAGAAGAGGAGTTGTCAAGAACTGATGAGATGAGACTTATTATTATGTTCGAGTCGAGTTTCCCGGATACCGGCTTTGTTGATATATACCCTTTCCTTAAACATCTGGAAGCATCATCCTCTTTCTTGGATCTTAACTCCGTTGTGAGGCTGAGAAATTCTCTTGACACGACCAGGCAGATAATTGCCTTTTTCAAGAATACAAAGGAGGGTCAGTACGGCAGGTTGAAAAAGATGTCCGAACCGGTTATCATTTATCCTGAGATTTCCAGAAGAATAGATTCAATTGTAGATAAGTTTGGAGAGATGAAGGATAGTGCATCTGTCGATCTTCAAACCATAAGAAGAGCCATCAAGGATAAAGAGAATCAGATATCCAGGAGGATAAACTCAATACTGAAAAGTGCTCAATCGGAGGGTCTGGTTGATGAGGATGCATCCGTATCTGTCAGGGACGGACGGGTTCTGATACCTGTATTGGCTGCAAATAAAAGAAAAATACAGGGTTTTATATATGACGAGTCTGCTTCCGGTAAAACTGCGTTTGTGGAGCCGCTTGAGATAGTCGAACTGAACAATCTTGTAAGGGAGTTACACTTTGCGGAACAACGCGAGATAGTGAAGATTCTTGTCGAATTCTCTGATTTTCTCAGACCATATCTGCCGGAGTTGTTGCAATCTGCTATCTTCATGGCTGAAATTGATTTTCTCAGGGCTAAAGCTCTTCTTTCAATCCAGATGCAAGCAGGTAAACCGATTATATCAAAAGAACAGATTCTTGTAATGAACAAAGGGAGGCACCCGTTGCTTGAATCTGCCCTAAAAAAAGATGGAAAGGAGATAGTGCCCCTTTCTTTGAGCCTTGAAAGGGATAAGCATATATTGCTCATCTCCGGCCCAAATGCGGGTGGGAAATCTGTTTGTCTTAAGACTGTCGGATTGTTGCAATATATGTTTCAATGCGGGTTTTTAATTCCTGCTTCCGAAATCTCCGAGTTGGGCGTATTTAACAACATATTCATCGATATTGGTGATGAGCAGTCTATAGAGAATGACTTAAGCACATATAGCTCTCACTTGAAAAATATGAGGGATATTATTCAACAGGCAGATAGCCATTCTCTTGTGTTGATAGATGAATTTGGTGCCGGAACTGAGCCGACGGCAGGAGGGGCTATTGCTGAGGCCATTTTAACAGAAATTGAACGTAAGGGAGCTTTCGGTGTTATAACAACACACTACAGTAATCTTAAGTTTTATGCCAGTAGCAGTAACGGCGTCTTGAACGGGGGAATGCAGTTTGATGTTCAGAATATAAAACCGCTTTTTAAGCTGGAAATTGGAACGCCTGGCAGCTCTTTTGCATTCGAACTGGCTAGAAAAATGGGTTTGCCGGAGCAAGTGGTAAAACTGGCAGAAGAGAAGGCGGGAAGCGATTTTGTTGACCTTGAGCGGCATCTGCGTAAGATTGCAAGAAACAGAAGACAGTGGGAGGAGAAGCTTGCAAAAATAAAGAGTACGGATAAAACGCTTGAGAATATTACAGATAAATATCAGAAGGAACTAACCGATATACAATCTTTGAAAAAGTCTATTATTGAAGGGGCAAAAAAGGAGGCTGCCTCAATAATCACAGAGGCAAACAAGAAGATTGAACAGACAATTAAGGAGATAAAAGAGACTCAGGCAGAAAAAGAACATACGAAACTTCTCAGAAAAGAGTTGTCCGAATTTAGCAATGAAGTTCAATCCGAAAAGCAGAGCGCTGAAGATGAGAAAATTGCAAAAAAGATGGAACAACTTTTAAAAAGAAAAGAGAGAAATGAAGAGAGGAAGGTGAAAAGAGAAGAGGGAAGAGTGAAAAATGGGGAGGGAAGTGAAAAGTGGAAAGGGGAGAGTGAAAAGGGAAGAGTGAAAAGTGAGGAGTCCGGAGAGCTTAAGGCAGGAGATAAGGTCAGGATAGATCAGGGAGAGGTTGTAGGGGAGATCATAAAGATTGAAGGGAGGGATGTGAGTGTTGCGATAGGTAGTATTATAAGCAGGGTCCCTGCAAAGCGTCTCACCAGAATCAGCGGGAAGGATGCTAAAGGGAGTGCGGGGATTCGAACAAAATCCTCAATAGTGCAAAGTGAGTCCATATCTGAAAGGAAGCTTAATTTCAAACCGACCATAGATGTCAGGGGGCAGAGGCTGGAAGAGGCGATAGAGAGCGTGACTCGTTTTATTGATGATGCCATAATGGTTGATGTAAGTGAAGTAAAGATTCTTCATGGAAAGGGAAATGGAATACTTAGGGAGGAGTTGAGAAAATATCTGAAAGCGATGGGTGTTGTACAAAGTGCAAAAGACGAGGATATTCAACTTGGTGGGGCCGGAATAACAGTTGTTAAATTGATATAGACAATAAAATTACAGATATGAAAAAGTTACTAATACTGTCAATGACATTGCTTTTGATCCTGATGACATCATGCTCGGGAAAAGAGAAGGCAATCACACAAAGTACTATTGCATTTTTAGATGCATACTTCAAGACAGATTACGCCCTTGCCGGCACTTTCTGCACACAATCTATGGCAGAAGAACTTAAAGAGATGCTTAAGAGCATTGAGTCTCTGGATCCCATGGTAAAACAGATGTTGATCACTCAGTCAAAAGAGATTAAAACAGAGATACTATCTGTCGAAAAATTTAAGGGAAGTGATTCTGCTAGAGTCGATTACCGTGTTATAATGCCTAAGGGATCGATTCCATTGGATAAATCACTATCTCTAGTTAAGGAGAATAAAGAGTGGCGTATTGCAGGACTAGGCAAATAAAAGATGGTGAAATTTGTTGATTCTCATACACATTGTGAGTTTTCTCCTGATTCCAGGATGAAAATGGCAGATGCTGTTGAAAAGGTAAGGTTTGAAGGATTGGGTGGGATTGCCTTTACAGATCATATGGATATTGATACTCCCACAAAGGATAGAACTTTTATGTTTAATCCCGGGGAGCAGCAGGCAGCAATTGATAAGCTGGAAAATGAAGAGGAAATAGAGATCCTGAAAGGAATAGAGATCGGATTACAACCACAGGTGCTTGATCAGATAGAGACACTCATTGGGCAATCTTCATTTGATCAGGTGATTGCATCAGTGCATTTTGTAGATGGAGTGGATCCATATCATCAGCCCTATTATGACGGAAAGGATTTTATACAAGCCTATGGCCGTTATTTGGATATAATATACGAGTGCATAACATCTTACCGAGGTTTTGACATCCTTGGTCACTATGACTATATAGCACGATACGCCCCTTACACTAAAAAATCACTATATTACAGGGATTTCCCTATACAGTTTGACAGAATTTTAAAATTTCTTGCCTCTGAGGGAAAGGCTCTGGAAATAAACACAAACACCTACAGGGAAAAATGTGGGGGAGTTCCGAAGTTTGATACCGATGTGCTTAATAGATTCCGCGAACTGGGCGGGGAGTATGTATCGCTCGGCTCAGATGCGCACGACTTGAACAGGATAGGGGAGCAATTCTCCCACTATTCCCGGATAATAAAGAGTTGCGGATTTGAAAGTATAACTCACTTTAAGGGACGTAAGGCAAAAAAAATAAAGATAGACTGATTACTTTATACCCATACGCTTTTTGTAATCCTTGTACCTACGTGTAATCTTCAGATAGTTAATAAACTGTTCTTCTGTCAGCACTTTCTTGAAGGCATCTTCTGTCTTCTGATTCCATATCTTCTGCACAGTCATGTAATTTTCAGATGATTGTATGCCTGCTTTTTTCATTTTCTCAAATTCGACAGAAATAGCGGTATAGTTGTGCTGTAAAATAGAGTCAATATAAAAAACCTGAGTATCATTTAGTTTAAGCTGTTTCTGAATGTCGTCCGCCTGAATGGAAGCCATTTCGGACGGGCTTTTTTGTGGTTGCTCCTCTTGTTGGGCGAAAAGCCGAGAGCTTAAAAGTAATAATAACAGACAATTAACAATGTGATAAGCAACTTTCATGACATATTTTTTATACAAAAATAGTATTATCTTTGTAAAAATGACTTTATATGAAGAAATCGACCTTTTGCCTTTCCGCTCTGTTTCTCTTTTCTCTTATCTCAATAAAGGGGGAGGCTTGCACTAATCTTATTATAACTAAAGGAGCCTCAAAGGACGGCTCTGTTATGGTTTCATATTCTGCTGACTCACATCAGCTTTTTGGAGAGTTGTATTTCGTAAAAGGAGCCAAGCATAACCCTGGGGATATGCTTAGAATATATGAGTGGGATTCCGGGAAATATCTCGGAGATATACCTCAAGTGCCTGAAACATATACACAAATCGGTAATATGAATGAACATCAGGTTATTATTACTGAGACAACATTTGGAGGACTACCTCTGGAAGACAGTACAGCAAGAATGGATTACGGTTCGTTGATATATGTGACATTGCAAAGAGCCAAGAGTGCAAGAGAGGCTATAAAGATTATGACGGATTTTGTTAAGGAATATGGTTACTATTCTGCTGGTGAGTCATTCTCGATTGCCGACAAAGATGAAGCCTGGATTCTCGAGATGATAGGCAAGGGTGTCAAGATGGTAAATGGTAAAAATATCAATAAGGGAGCTGTTTGGGTGGCTGTGAGAATTCCTGACGGCTATATATCTGCCCATGCAAACCATGCACGGATTACAACATTTCCTCTAAACGATCCGGAGAATTGTCTCTATGCTCCCGATGTGATTGAGTTTGCCCGTGAGATGGGATATTACAAAGGTTCTAATAAGGATTTCAGTTTCTCAGACACTTATGCTCCACTTGATTTCGGAGCAATGCGTGGTTGTGAGGCCAGAGTGTGGGCGGCCTTCAATATTCTCGGCGGAGGGATGATTGGTGACAAACCTTATACTTTTTATGAAGATTACGCAATGGGCTATAATAAGTCTAACAGATTACCTCTATACATAAAACCTAAAGAGAAAGTCAGTGTGAAAATGGTGGCGGACATTATGAGAGATCATTATGAAGGAACAGCTCTTGATATGACAAAAGATGTTGGTGCAGGAGGGAATGCATTGCCATACAGATGGAGACCGATGACTTTTACTGTGGACTCTCTGAGTTATACTAATGAGCGGGCTATTGCCACACAACAAACAGGTTTTTGGATGGTTGGGCAATCAAGAAACTGGCTTCCGGATGAAATAGGCGGTATTTTATGGTTTGGAGTAGATGATGCTTCAACATCAACTTTGACACCTATCTATGTCGGGATCCAAAGAGTGCCTGAGTGTTTCAGGGTTGGCAACGGAGATATGATGACTTATTCTCCTACTTCAGCCTTTTGGTTGTTTAACAGAATTTCAAATTTTGCTTATCTTAGATATAATATTATTGCTCCAGAAGTACGTTCTGTAATTGACAGACGTGAGTACTTGCTACTAAAGAGAATATCTGTAATAGATGCTGCCGCAATGACCTTCTACAAAAGATCTCCGGAAGAGGCGCGGGAGTTTGTGACAGATTACTCGGTAAATACAGCTCAGGATATGTTTAATACTTGGGCGGAGCTTGAAAGGCACCTGTTTGTCAAATATATTGACGGAAATGTGAAAAAGACAGGCCCTGATGGTCATTTTCTCAACAATGGCTTTTCAAGGGCAATTCCTGCACCTCCGGCACAGCCGGGTTATACCGAAATGTGGAAGAGAGCTGTGAAGAATGACGCAGGCAAGAGATTGCAAGTCAAATAAACAGAAATTACAATTATGGAGAAGAAGTTCCCACAGAGACTGCTCCTCCCGTTAATCCTGCTCCTTGGATGCTTTACCGGGCTGATATTATACCTTGTATATGCGTCCAGGGCATATTCCTATCTTTCACATGATCCATCGGCATGCGTAAATTGCCATATCATGACTCCCTATTATCAATCCTGGCAGAAGAGTTCTCACTATCTGCATGCCCAATGTAATGACTGCCACGTCCCTCAGGATAACATTATAAGGGGATATGCTTTCAAGGCAAAAGACGGCATGTACCATGCAGCCGTTTTTACAGCAAGGGCGGAACCTCAGGTTATCAGACCCAGAAATGCGAGCTATTCCGTTATTATGGAAAACTGTATAAGATGCCATAAAGAGCTCAACACAGATTTTGTAAAGACGGGAATGGTAAAATACTCACAGGTCAGAGATGGAAAGGCTGTCGCCTGTTGGCTCTGCCACAGAGATACACCTCATGGAACGATTTCGAATCTTGCCATGAGCCCAAATGCAATTGCTCCACTACCTAAACTTTGGAATAAAAAACTTGCAAGATGAAACTAAAGCTATTCTTTGAGAAACACAAGACTGCCCTGTTATGGACTGTTTTTGTATCAACTGTTATTGCAGTGTTCCTGTTGGGCTTGTTGGCAGCATCAATAAATGAGAGAAGAGCAGAGATTGCAACCCTCTATATGAATAAAAAAGTTGAAATAAAGGGTATTGAACCAAGGAACGAAATTTGGGGACAAAACTACCCTAGGGAGTTCGAAACCTGGAAGAAAACCTCGGAAATGGACTTTGTAAGCAAACATCTCGGGAACACGGAAAAAGATGTTCTTGAGCAAAGACCTGCAATGGTTATTTTATGGGCCGGCTATGCATTTTCTCAGGATTACAGTGAACCTAGAGGTCACAGCTATGCAATCACTGATGTAGTGCGCACCTTGAGAACAGGAGCTCCCATGAATGACAAGGATGGTCCTCAACCAGGGACATGTTGGAGTTGTAAGAGTCCGGATGTGCCGAGAATGATGGCTAAGATGGGTGTGGAAAAGGTTTACTCTGCAAAATGGGGCGCACTTGGCGCTGAGATTGTAAATCCAATCGGTTGTGCCGATTGCCATGAACCCGAAACTATGAACCTGCAGATTTCAAGACCTGCTCTCAAGGAAGCATATGAAAGAATGGGTAAAGAGATATCTGAGTCATCTATACAGGAGATGAGAATTCTAGCCTGTGCACAGTGCCATGTTGAATACTATTTCAAGGGAGAGGGGAAATACTTGACTTTTCCGTGGGATAGTGGTATGACGGTTGAAGCAATCGAGAAATATTATGACAATATTGAGTTTACCGATTGGACGCATAAACTAAGCAAAGCCCCGATGCTTAAAGCTCAGCATCCCGATTTTGAGTTGTTCAGTTTGGGACCACATGCGCAAAGAGGACTGTCTTGTGCCGATTGTCATATGCCATATAAGACGGAGGGTGCTATAAAATTCAGTGATCACCAGCTTGTTTCTCCACTTAAGTATATTGACCGTACCTGCCAGACTTGTCATAGAGAGACTTCGGAAAAACTCATGTTGTATGTATATGAATATCAGGACAAGGCACTTGAGGTGAGAGACCGAGTTGAAGAAGAACTTGCAAAGACTCATATAGAGGCTAAATTTGCATGGGATAACGGGGCCGGAGAGAAACAGATGGAAAAGGTATTGAAATTACTGAGAGCCGCCCAATGGAGATGGGATTTCGCTGTGGCATCCCATGGTGCATCTTTCCATGCTCCGGTTGAAACACAAAGGATTTTAGCTCACGCACTCGATAAGACATATCAAGCACAGATAGAACTGAATAAAGTTCTTGCATCATTAGGAGTGAAAAGCGAAATCCCAATGCCGGATATATCTTCAAAAGAGAAGGCACAGGCATATATAGGATTGGATATGAAAGATCTGAGAGAGAAAAAGGATGAATTTAACAAGAGCATAGTTCCGGCATGGAGAGAGAAAGCAATAGCAAACAAAAGGCTGCTCCGGTAAAATATATGATTATCCTGGCAGTAATTACTGCCGGAGTATTATTGCAGATTACAACAGGTCCGTTCCCCTATGAGGTGATCAGGTTTCCTGTTAATCTGATTTTATCTATTGTACTGATAATTCTTGCAGCAGTAAGACCGGGAAGAGTTCTTGAGACAGCAGGCTCTTTACCGATATCTGTATTCCTGATTATTCTCATAACCATACAGTCAATAGTCATGGGCTTGATGCCTGACAACTCGTTGAAGGACTCTTGGCCTTTTGTCCTGACTTACTTCATGCTTTTGATTAACCTTGTATTGATTGTCGGAAGGCGGGTGAGGACTTTCCGGCTAAAGAAGGATGTGGGATTTATACTAAATCATGCAGGCTTATTTATACTATTGGTATCTTCCGGATTTGGAGCAGCTGACTCACGTCACCTTTTCATGAGGATAAATGAGGGAGAGACATTGTCTTACGCGGAGCACTATGGAACAGGTATAATAGTTGAGTTACCATTTAAATTGACACTGGAGGATTTCGTTATGGAGTTCTACGCTCCAAAGTTTTTCCTTATTGATGCACAAAACGGGGAGATGAAGCAGATCTCAGACAGCTCACCGCAAGGTTGGAAAGTAACAGTCGACTCTTTGATAGATAGGGTCGGGTTTGTACCTGAAGCTCTTATATCTGTTAAAGGCCCTGATGTCGATACTGTGGGAATGGTTGGTGGCGGCAACAATATGCAACCACCTAAATTCCTTCGGATTGATAAGTTCAGATATATATCTATGGGTGATCTTCAGACAAAAAGTTATTGTTCTCATGTGATTTTGAGCCGGGATAATGATCCAGACCGAAAAGAGGAGATAAGAGTCAATCATCCGATGATATCCGGCAGTTGGTGGATATATCAGTTTTCTTATGATCAGAAAATGGGGTGCCATTCTAAATATTCTGTACTGGAGTTAGTCCATGACCCGTGGATTATACCGGTTTACATGGGAATACTCATGCTTTTTGCTGGAGCCGTCTCACTTTTCTGGAAGGGAGGCAGGTCATGATTTGGAGAGAGTTCATATATTTTGCTGTAGTAAGCCTGTTTTTCTGGCTTTCAGGTGTTGCTGCCATCTATTTGTCTAAAAGGAAAGCGCTCCCGAATATTATGTTTCTCGCAGGAATAGCTCTGTTTTTGACATTTATTGTAAGACTATGGCTTGCAAATGGACACCCTCCATTGAGAACTGTGGGTGAGACAAGATTGTGGTATTCACTTTTTATTGTAATTGTCGGATACATCACATGGCTGCGATGGAGATATAAATGGCTGATGGGGTACAGTATACTTGTTTCAACCGTTTTTATACTAATAAATATACTGAAACCAGAGATTCACTCTGCAGGTTTGATGCCTGCTCTGCAAAGCTCGTGGTTTGTACCGCATGTTACAGTGTACATTTTATCTTATGCGATGATGGGTGCTGCTACTATTGCTTCATTAATATGTATTTTTGGAAATGGAGAAATTCACAAGAATTTAACCGGCACAGTCGATAACCTTGTGAGGATAGGACTCGGCCTCTTGCTCATGGGGATGCTGATGGGAGCTCTTTGGGCAAAAGAGGCGTGGGGAGATTATTGGACATGGGATCTTAAGGAGGTGTGGGCATTTATAACTGCAGCAACATATCTGGTTTATATCCATTTTCGGAGGATTACTGTCGATTTGAAACTACTTATGTGGATAATTCCCATTGCTTTTGTTATGCTCATGATTACCTGGTTTGGAGTGAGTTATCTTCCTGCGGCAATGAATAGTATTCATACATATTGAATATAATTTCAAAAAAATTTGGATTAGGCAGAAATTTAATTATAAATTTGCAGCAGATAAAAAGACCGAAATGTCGAAAAGGACAAACATTAACGCATTACATCATCATCACCGTCATCACAAGTGGCAGGTTGCGTTTTCTGTTTGATAAATAACTGATATAGTTTAATAGATTAAAATAGTGAAAAAAGCTTGCCGGATAGGCAGGCTTTTTTTGTGTATATGATTGGATAAAATGATAAGACTGGCAATTCAGGCCAAAGGCCGTTTAAACGAAGAAAGTATGGAGCTCCTGCAGGAAGCAGGACTTCCTGTAGAGACAAGTAAAAGGAAACTTGTCGCAAGATGTGGTTCTTTTCCTCTGGAGATATTATATCTCAGGGATGATGATATCCCCCAGGCAGTGTCAATGGGCGTTGCTGATGTCGGGATTGTGGGACTTAATGAGGTAGTTGAGAGAGGTTTTAAAGTTGATAAGATCCATAAGCTGGAATTCGGTAATTGCAGGCTTTCCCTTGCAATACCTAAAGGTGAGGAATATTCAGGGCTTGATTATTTTCAAGGGAGAAGAATTGCAACCTCATATCCAAATATATTATCCAGGTTTTTTAGGAAATCTGCAATAAAGGCGGAGATACACCAAATAGCTGGATCGGTAGAGATTGCACCCTCAGTAGGACTAGCTGATGCAATATTTGATATTGTGAGTTCCGGAGGAACCTTGATATCAAATGGTCTTAAGGAGGTAACCACAGTAATGGAGTCTCAGGCTGTTGTCATTGCAACTCCAAACCTTCAAGGAGAAAAGAGAGAACTGCTTGATCAACTGGTTGTTCGTTTCGAAGCAGTTGAAAGAAGCAAGGGTATGAAGTATTTACTTATGAATCTGCCCGAGAATAGGGTCAATGATGTCTCCAGATTGTTACCGGGTATGCGGAGCCCGACAATTCTCCCTCTTGCCCAGGAGGGGTGGTGCTCGGTTCACGTAGTGGTCTCTGAAAAGGATCTCTGGACAAGGTTAGCAGGTCTTAAGGCAATCGGAGCTGAAGGTATTCTGGTTTTTTCTCTTGAAAAGATGATGCCATGATGAAGATTATTGAATATCCGCAGAGAGATCTTTGGGGAGAACTATCTGCAAGGCCACAAAAGAGTATAGAAGCAGTACAGTTAAGAGTCGCTGAGATTATAGAGCGCGTGGCAAAAGGAGGAGACAGCTCCCTGATAGAGCTGACTAAAGAGTTGGACAGAGTTTCTCTTGATTCACTTTTTGTCACACAGGCTGAGATTGATGCCTCTTCACAATTTTTGGATGAGCGATTAAAAAAGGCTATAGATACAGCAACCTCCAATATTGAGCTATTTCACAGGGCACAAACCCCGCGTGAAATAGAGGTTGAGACTATGCCGGGAATAAAGTGTCTTCAAAAATCTTTTCCAATAAAAAGAGTGGGACTCTATATCCCCGGTGGTACTGCCCCTCTTTTCTCAACTGTCCTGATGCTTGCCATACCGGCAAGAATCGCCGGATGTAGAGAGGTTGCCCTCTTTACCCCTCCGGGAAATGATGGGAAAATAGATAGCTCGATTCTTTATGTTGCAAGTAAATTCGGGATAAATGAGATTGTGAGGGTCGGAGGTGCGCAGGCAATTGCTGCCATGGCATACGGGACTGAAAGCATAAAGAGGGTTGACAAGATATTCGGCCCTGGTAACAGTTATGTGGCTCAAGCTAAGCTCCAGGTGAGCGAAAATGTTGCAATCGACATGGTGGCGGGACCTTCGGAACTAATGATTATCGCAGATAAAAGTGCAAATCCCGCATTTCTGGCTGCAGATATTCTTTCGCAGGCAGAACATGGTCCGGATTCACAGCTTTTCCTTCTTACAACAGAGAAACAAATCGGACTCGATGTCAACGAAAAACTAACAGATCAGATAAAAAGTCTTACCCGAGAAAACATTGCTCATGCTGCACTCGAAAATAGCTCTGTAATTATTATGAACAGTGAGGATGAAATGGTAGATTTTGCCAATCAATATGGCGCTGAACATCTTATGATCTCCACTCAGGATCCGTGGAGGGTTGCAGACAGCATAATAAATGCGGGCAGTATCTTTCTCGGAAATTACTCTCCGGAAAGCGCCGGTGATTATGCTTCCGGTACAAATCACAGTCTTCCGACAAATGGCTGGACGAAATCATTCGGAGGAATCTCTGTTGACAGTTTTATGCACAAGATCAGTTTTCAACAGATAACCAAAGAGGGGCTTCAATTATTGGGTGGTACAATTGAGGCAATGGCAGAAGCCGAAGGGCTCTTTGCTCACAGAAATGCAGTGTCAATCAGATTAAAAGAGATAGAAAATGGAATTAAATAATTTAGTCAGAGACAATATAAAGAATCTTAAAAGTTACTCTACGGCAAGAGATGAGGCAGAGGTTGGTTTCTCTGTATACCTTGATGCAAACGAAAGTCCGTTTGAAAACGGAGTCAACAGATATCCTGATCCCAAGCAGCGTGAGCTAAAAAAAAGCATCTCTTCAATATATGGGATAGATAGCAAGAAAATATTTTTGGGGAATGGCAGTGATGAGCCTATTGATTTGATATATAGGATATTCTGTGAGCCTAAAATAGATAATGTGATAGCTATATCACCAACCTACGGAATGTACAAGGTTGCTGCTCAGATAAATGATGTGGAATACAGGGAAGTTCTATTGGAAGATGATTTTTCAATGAACCCGGACAAGATACTTGAGGCAGTTGATAACAATTCTAAAATTATCTTCATCTGTTCACCAAACAATCCGACTGGAAACCTGATAGACGATAAGGCAATAGAGAAGGTTGCCTCAGCTTTTTCCGGTTTGGTAGTTATTGATGAGGCTTATTGCGATTTCTCGGGAGGTGAGGGCTTTATAAAAAAGTTAGCCGAATATCCCAATATTGTTGTTTTCCGAACATTGTCAAAATCATGGGGTATGGCCGGTCTAAGGATAGGGCTGGCATTTGCGGACGAGAGTATAATAAGTCTCTTTTCAGCTGTTAAGTATCCTTACAATATCGGCTCCGAAACTCAGAGCATAGTATTGAAATACCTTAAAAACAGCCCGGAGGAGAAGATACGTCAGACTGTGTCCGAAAGGGAGAGGGTAGCAACCAGAATAAGTAAAGTCGAAGGGGTTGAAAATGTATTTCCAAGTAACGCCAACTTCCTTCTGGTAAAATTTAAAAATAGCAAAGTCGTGTACAAAAAACTCATTGAGAACGGCATTGTTGTGAGGGATCGTTCTTCTCAGCCTAAGTGCGACGGTTGTTTGCGTCTTACGATAGGTTTGGTAAAAGAGAACAATAGGCTTTTAAGTGTCCTTGAAGGTGGCAATCCTGATTTGAATAAGGGCAGAACTGTAGTGGTAGAGAGAAAGACCAAAGAGACAACTATATACCTCAAAATGGACCTTGATGGCAATATGGATACATCTATTGAAACAGGAATACCCTTCTTTAACCATATGATTGAGCAGCTTGCCTTTCACTCCGGTATCTCCATGAGACTTAGTGTTGTCGGGGATCTTGAAGTAGATGAGCACCACACGATAGAGGATACGGCAATTGTGATCGGGGAAGCTATACTCAAGGCTTTGGGTAACAAAGAGGGAATTGCAAGATACGGATTTCTTCTTCCTATGGATGATTCTGTGGCACAAGTTGCAATAGATCTGGGTGGAAGAGCTTTCCTCAATTGGGATGTTAAATTTTTAAAAAATTGCATAGGCGGTATTCCATCGGAGATGTTCAGCCACTTTTTTTACTCGTTGGCAATTGCCTCTAAGTCAACAATATATATATCAGCAAAAGGAGAGAATGATCACCACATAGTAGAATCTATTTTCAAGGCTTTTGCAAGATCATTGAAAATGGCTCTCAGAAGAGAAGAGAACAGCTATGGACTCCCTTCAACAAAAGGCATACTATGACAGTAATAGTTGATTATAATACAGGAAACCTCTTCTCGTTGATGTCGGCACTAGAAAGGATAGGGGCTGAATATAGGGTGACATCAAATCCTGATGAGATATTGTCCGCTGATTCGGTTATTTTGCCGGGAGTGGGAGAGGCATCTCATGCTATGTCCGAACTGACAGAGAGAGGTCTGGACAAAGTTATTCCTCTTGTAAAGGTTCCTGTGCTTGGTATTTGTATAGGAATGCAGGTCATGTGTTCAAGAAGTGAGGAGGGTAGAACAGATTGTCTCGGAATTTTTTCAAATAAGGTCTCAAAGCTTAAAGACACGGGAATTAAAATTCCTCATATGGGATGGAATAGCGTCGAAAATACACACTCTCCCCTTTTTACAGGGATTTCAGAAGGATCCTACTTTTACTTCGTACACTCTTTTGCCCCTGAGTGTAATGAGCTTACTGTTGCAACCACGGAATATGGGGAGATTTTCAGTTCCGCATTGGCTAAAATGAATTTTTATGGAACACAATTCCATCCTGAAAAAAGCGGCGAAATGGGAGAGAGATTATTAAGAAATTTTATAAATATTAAGATTTGACAAATGTATATAATTCCAGCAATAGATATTATTTCCGGTGAATGTGTAAGGTTGTCCAAGGGCGATTACGATACAAAAAAGGTCTACTCCAAATCACCTGTGGATGTGGCGAAAATGTACTCAGGGTTGGGCTTTAAAAGGCTTCACGTGGTTGATCTTGATGGAGCAAAAAGTTCGGCTCCTAAGAATCTGAGAGTACTCGAAAAAATGGTCTCGGCAACTTCACTGGATATTCAATACGGAGGAGGCCTCAAAACTGAGACATCGGTGAGAAATGTACTTGATGCCGGTGCATCCAGAGTTATTTGCGGTACGGTTGCAGTGACATCTCCAGATTTATTCATAGGATGGCTTGAGCACTTCGGTTCACAAAGGGTGATTCTTGGTGCGGACTTCAGGGATGACTTTGTTGCAGTGAGTGGTTGGGAGAAACAGACTGATGTCCGGCTTGACACCATTGTCGGAAATTTTTACTCAAGGGGATTAAAGCAGATGATAGCAACTGACATATCTAAAGATGGAATGCTCTGCGGCCCGGATTATCAGAAGTATTACAAATTGAATGAGCTTTTTCCCGACTTGAAGATAACTATCAGCGGAGGCATATCTTCAATAAATGATATAGAGAGGATAGACCGCAGAAAGATAGATAGTGTCATTGTAGGCAAGGCTATATATGAAGGCAGAATAAATATAGAGGAGTTGAGCAAATGCTAGCAAGAAGAATTATTCCCTGTCTTGATGTAAAGGATGGGAAAACGGTTAAAGGGATCAACTTTTTAGGTCTCAAAGAGGTTGGAGATCCGGTTGAGATGGGTGTCAAGTATGCATTCCAGGGAGCTGATGAACTTGTATATCTGGATGTCAGTGCCACCATTGAGGGTAGAAACACTTTCCTCAAGATGGTCTCTTCTGTTGCTAAAAATCTAAATATACCATTCACAGTCGGAGGAGGGATTTCCTCATTAGAAGGGGCTTCAGCGCTTTTACTCGCCGGAGCCGATAAGGTCTCTCTCAACTCGGCTGCAGTGAAGGATCCCACACTGATATACAATCTTGCTAAAAGGTACGGGTCTCAATTTGTGGTAGTGGCTATAGACGCACGTCTGAAAAACGGGAAATGGGTTGTTGTCACACACAGTGGAAACAGAGAGACGGAGTTGGAACTGTTTACCTGGGCAAAGGAGGTTGAGAGTCTCGGAGCCGGCGAGGTGTTATTTACCTCTATGGATCATGACGGTACAAAGCAGGGATATGCCTGCGACACACTTAAAAGGCTCTCTGATAGCATTTCAATACCATTGATTGCTTCAGGAGGAGCAGGCAAAGCAGAACACTTCACGGAATTATTTCTCAATAATTGTGCAGACGGAGCACTCGCCTCATCTGTATTCCACTATGGAGAGATAAATATTACAGATTTGAAGAAAATTTTAAAATCAAAAAATATAGAGATAAGGTTATGAAAAATTTTAATGAACTGGATTTTGAAAAAAACAGTGATGGTCTTATTCCTGCAATAATTCAGGATAGCAGGACACTCAGGGTGTTGATGCTCGGTTATATGAGCAAGGGTTCTCTTGCCAAGACGCTTGAATCAGGATTGGCAACGTTTTACAGTAGGAGCAGGAAGCAGCTATGGACTAAGGGTGAGACAAGTGGAAACTTCCTTAAAGTTGTTTCGATTGATGCTGATTGTGACGGAGATACTATTCTTATAAAAGTAGAGCCAAAAGGTGTTGTGTGTCACAAAGGAACATTAAGCTGCTTCGGGGCCGAGAATAGTGAGGGTTTTATAAGGACTCTTGCAAAAGTTATTGAAGAACGTAATAAAAACAGGCCTGAAGGCTCTTATACCACAAAACTCTTTACTGCAGGAGTCTCTGCAATCGCGCAAAAAGTCGGTGAGGAAGCTGTGGAGACTGTTATTGAAGCGGTAAAAGGCAACAGAGAGAGGTTGATCTATGAAATGTCTGATCTACTGTACCATTCACTTGTGTTAATGGAAAATCAGGGTATATCTATTTCTGAAATCGAAGAGGAGCTATATAAAAGACATAAGTAGAGTTCTGTATCTGTAAATTTTCTTTACAGTGTATAAATTTTTTTTATCTTTGTTTACGAGTAATACTATTTCGATAGTTACAGTAATAAAGGCTGAGTAGGATATATACGGAATACCAGTATGATGAAAAGAATTTTAGTGACAGGAGGAGCAGGCTTTATTGGCTCTCACCTTTGTGCAAGGCTTCTTAATGAGGGCAATGATGTTATCTGC
The DNA here is from genome assembly GCA_034928745.1 of Rikenellaceae bacterium. Classification (GTDB taxonomy): domain Bacteria; phylum Bacteroidota; class Bacteroidia; order Bacteroidales; family UBA932; genus Bact-08. Next base: position 9,137 of record JAYFOS010000002.1, on the reverse strand, counting down.
CTGGACAACTACTTTACCGGTAACAAAGACAATATAATGCCCCTTATAGGGAATCCTCGCTTTGAGCTGGTGAGACACGATGTTATTAACCCCTATCACGTTGAGGTAGACCAAATATACAACTTGGCATGTCCTGCATCGCCCCTTCATTACCAGTACAATCCTATAAAAACGACAAAGACATCTGTAATGGGTGCCATCAATATGTTGGGGCTGGCAAAAAGGGTGAATGCCAAAATTTTGCAGGCATCGACTAGTGAGATATACGGTGATCCGTTTGTACATCCTCAACCGGAGACGTATTGGGGGAATGTCAATACGATTGGTATAAGGTCCTGCTACGATGAGGGGAAAAGATGTGCAGAGACTCTATTTATGGATTACTACCGGCAGAATAGAGTGAAGATAAAGATTATCAGGATTTTCAACACTTATGGTCCTAATATGCATCCTAATGACGGGAGGGTTGTTTCCAACTTTATAGTACAAGCCTTAAAGAATGAAAACATAACAATATACGGAGAGGGAAAGCAGACAAGAAGTTTTCAATACATTGACGATCTTATAGAGGGGATGATCAGAGTCATGAATACTGACGATTCGTTTATCGGACCAATTAACATTGGAAATCCAAACGAATTCACAATCATGCAACTGGCCGAGCGGATTCTTGCCCTTACCGGATCAAAATCAAAGATTATGAAGTTAGACCTTCCGTCGGATGATCCTCAGCAAAGAAGGCCGGATATAACTCTTGCAAAGAATATGATTGATTGGGAACCGGTTGTCCAGCTTGATGAGGGATTGGAGAAGACTATTAACTATTTTAAAACAAGAGTTTTATAAAATAATGGAAGTAAACAATCCTGATTATACAATATTGATTGTAGATGATGTTGATGCTAGTGTGCTTCTGCTCAAATTGCTGATATCCAAAGCCGGGTATAAGACCATGGCTGCTTTTAATGGCCGTGATGCTCTTGAAGCTGTGGAGAAACAAAAGCCGGACCTTATATTACTCGATATCATGATGCCGATAATGGACGGTCACGAAGTTGCGCGAAAACTTAAAGAGAGGAAGGAATTTGCAGATATCCCGATAATTTTCCTCTCTGCACTAAACTCAACTGAAGATATCATTCAAGGTTTTAAATTCGGTGCGGCAGACTATGTTTCCAAACCATTCAACAAAGATGAGCTGCTCACAAGGATAAATCATCAGATATCTTTAATAGAAGCCAAACGAATCATTACCAGGCAGACTGAAGAACTGAGAAGGACAATTTTAGGCAGAGACAAGCTCTATTCTGTGATAGCGCACGACCTAAGGGCACCTATAGCCTCTATAAGAATGGTCATGGAGGTGTTAATTTCCGAGGTGAAGAGAGAAAGCATAGGAGACGATATGTTTGAGTTGCTCAATATGGCAAACAGGCTCACTGATGATAGCTTCTCCTTGTTGGACAACCTTCTCAAATGGACTAAAAGTCAGACAGGTCGTTTAAATACAGTATTTCAGGACAATGTTGATATAATGAATATGATTACCGGAGTTGTAGAGGTTCAGAGAGGCGTGGCTTCATTGAAGAATGTTCGCTTGAACCTTCTTGGGTCTACTAACAGGTCGGCAAGGATTGATATTGACATGGCCAAGACTTCACTGAGGAATATTATAAGCAACGCCATAAAATTTAGCTACGAGAATTCGGAGATAGATGTCGGTATCGAAGAAAAAGAGGATAGAGTACTTATTTACGTACGTGATCACGGGACTGGGATAAGTGAAGATAATCAGGAAAAATTATTCAAACCGGACAGCCATTTTACTAGTTTCGGTACTGATAATGAGGAGGGGTCGGGATTGGGGCTTCTGCTATGTAATGAATTTGTAACGAGAAATGGCGGCACATTGAAATTCACATCCAAGGAAGGAGCTGGTTCTATTTTTACATTTGACATACCTACACCGACTATAAATGAGTAAAACAATTAATATTAGATATTATGGAAAATAATAAGGATAATCAGAAGTACCCAATACCGGATCTTTCATATCTAAGAGACATGACAGACGGAGATGAGGAATCATTAAAGGAGGTCATTGCAATATTTCTCGATGAGGCTCCCCGCCTTATGAAACTTATGAAAGACAGTGCCGATTCTGGTGACCATGACAGCCTGAAATTTTCAACTCATAAACTAATAACACAACTTACTTATGTAGGAATAACTTCTGTCATACCGGATGTTAAACTTATAAATACAGGCAGCTCCAAGATGAGTGACCTGAAAGAGAGGGTAGATAGAATTATTAAAGTTGTAGAACAAAGTATGATCTATCTGAGGACATTAATTTAACCAATAACCTTAATCTCCATGGAAAAAATACTGATCATAGATGATGATAAGTTGGTTCGTAAAGTCTTTAAAATGACTTTAATGAAAGAGGGATATGATATCCTTGAAGCAGAGGATGGGCCGACAGGATTACAACTTATCCGTTCAGAACATCCTGATCTTACTCTCACGGATTATCAGATGCCAGGGATGAATGGTATTGAAGTTCTAGCTGAGATACGAAAGGCAAAAACCAATATGCCGGTTATCATTCTTACGGCATTTGGAGATGTCGTGTTGACTATTAAGGCTATACAACTTGGAGCGTTCGACTTTCTTGAGAAACCTGTAAACCCGGAATTATTAAAAACCACTATAAAAAGTGCGTTGGACTCTGTCAATAGAAGCAATAAACTTACAGGTGTAATAAAAAAAGATATTCCCGTAGACACTGCGTTAGAACATAGTATATTGGTTGGAAAGACTGCGAAAATGAAGGAGATCTTCAAATCAATAGGTCTGATTTCCATGAATAGAGTTAATGTGCTTATACAGGGAGAGACCGGTACAGGAAAGGAACTTATAGCACGTCTTATACACTATTCCGGTATAACACGGTCAGAGCCTTTAGTAGTAGTGAACTGTAGTGCTCTTACCGAGACTCTTCTTGAAAGTGAGTTATTTGGTCATGTAAAAGGTGCATTTACAGACTCTATAAGAGATAAAAAGGGTAAGTTCGAGCTAGCCGGAGAGGGGACTATTTTTTTGGATGAAATTTCTGAAATTTCACACAATACACAGGTCAAACTCCTTCGAGTCATTCAAGAGTTGGAGTTTGAAAAGGTTGGAGGTGAAAGCCCGATTCCAATGAAAGCAAGGATAATCGCAGCTACGAACAAGAGTCTGGAAAAACTTATTCAAGAAGGAAAATTCAGAGAAGATCTTTACTACAGGCTAAAAGTCTTTACTATTGACATGCCACCGCTTCGTGAGAGAAAAGAGGATATAAACGATCTTGTGATACATTTCTTGTACAAACTTAACAAGAGATTTAACAGAAACGTGACAAAGATTGGTGAAGGAGTCATTGAAATGCTGCAGCAGCACAATTGGTCCGGTAACGTAAGAGAACTTGAGAACACAGTATTACAAGCCATGATCGTTGCAAAGAATGATGTACTTGAAAAAGAGAACATCTCTCTTATAAACAGATTCCAGGGAGATCAGGAAAAGCAAGATAACAAAGAGTTTATAGTCTCACTTGCTGAGATTGAGAAAGCACATATAAAGAGAGTGCTTGACCTGGTAAACTGGAATAAACTTGAGGCATCTCAAATACTCGATATTTCACGGCCAACACTGAATGCAAAGATTGAAAAATACAACCTCACGCAATGATAATCGGTTAAAGGTTAGATATATAGCATTCTTTCCATCCAGCATCATAAAGCAGCTTCACAAAATCAGAAGCTGCTTTTTTGCTTTTGAACATACCGGTAGTGTAGTGATATAACCCGTCACTCTCCAGGGTGTCATATATTTCAATATTCTTTATGTTTTTTAACAAAATGCAGAATATCTCCGTTTTGTCAATAGGTTTGCTTGTTGCTATAAGTTGTATCTTATATTTATATGCTCCGTTCTCTCTTTTTGTACATTTTATATTTTTTTGGTCACAGACAGTGATGAAGCAATCTTTCCACCCTTTTTTACAAATCTCTCTCATTACTTCTAAAGCCTCTGCTTTAGATTTGTATCCGCCTGCACTATATCGATAAAAACCGTCATTTCCCTTAATTTCTTCAATTTTTAACTCTGGCATGGATGAGATTATATATTTAAATACATTCTCCTTCTCTATCCTTGTTTTGGTTGCCAGAAGCTGAATTCTGTAAGTATCACTTGGTTCCTCTCTCTCTTGAAGCGTATCTTTTATAACATTTTTTTGTTGAGCAGGAAGATTTATCTCCGTAGCCTTAATAGTGTCGTTTTCAGGAATAACTTCCTCCTCTTCAATGTTTTTCTTCAGGATAAACTCAAGATTGTCAACGATGTCACCATCTATCAATGACTTTATTTCAAAATGTATAGCTTCTGACGCCGTCATTCCAACCTTCTCCATCTGAGCAGGGTCTATCTGAGCATAATACTTACCAGGCTTTAGTCCGAGAAAACTGAAATATCCATCAGCTTCACTTAAAGTGCTCTTAACCAGAGATGAGTCAATCCTGTGAAAATTAATTATGATTCGACCCTGGCCTGATTTCCCGTTCCTGCCTGAAAGATAGACCATCCCGGAAGCCTCTCCCATAACCGATACGGGGATGTCAATTCTTCTGAACATATTCGGCTCAACAACCACATTCATGTTTTTATTCTTTATTTGCCAGGCAATATTGTCAAAATTCACTTCGTCAATAGTTACGATATGATTTGCATATGGTTCCAGGTCAAAGACCCTGACAAGAGTGTCTTTGTCGTCACTTTCAATTCTACCTCCGCTTATATGTGCTTGCAGACCAGATATTTTTGGTTCACCTTTCTCCTTTATCCCATTACAGTTAATGTCAAGGAATGGTATAAGTATAAGTCCTCCATTCCCAACAGTTGATCGGCTGCTGCCGGAAATATAGCCTGATTGGGCATCAAAGATAATACTGCCTGTCGCAGATTCTGTAACGGTTGTTGATCCTCCGCTTCTTCTTGCGTTAATCCCGCTTTGGGCAAAAGAGAAATCATACCGGAATCCCATCTCGATGCTGGAAGTCTTATTATTTAAATTATTCTCATAAGAGAGATTCAGGTAACCTTTCTTAAAAAGTCTCTTTTCTATACCACATTTTGCATTTTCAAATTTCCCGGAGGTGTAATTGTAGAGAGCCTGAGGAGTCAATATAAAGCCTCCCGGTAACCTTGTAGAAAACGACATATTGCTGTATACTCTCGGGTCACTCTCTCCATATAGCTGAGCACCTGTAGTAAGATTTGCATTGACACCAAGAACGGTACCTGTAAATATTAACTCTGCATTGGTAAATTTGGATGTCTCTGTAAGCGATTGGTTAAGAGACAACCTTGTGTAAAAAGATGCTTTCTTCAATCTTATAGGCATGGAGAGAAGTAATTTCCTCTCCTCAGTATAATTAGTCGTAATCGCAGTTTGTTCCTTGTTATACTTGGTATAATTTAATTCAAACTGAAGGTCGGACTTTAACTTCCAGTTCAATAAACCACTGAAATTTGTACCATAATTGTAAACACCGGATAAAAGCAGGTTTGGAGTGATCTTTATAGATGCTTGTGCAAAAGGTATATACTTCAGAGAGTCAAGTGAAGAGAGGTACTCAACTCCACCGCCAACAGTCATGTATCTCGAAATTCCATAATCAAAGTTTGCCTTGGAGAACAGGCTGCCTGTAGAGTCTTCAACCATCCCTGCAGAGATGCTGTATTCAAACCTGCCTTTTGGCAGGAAATTAAATGGTATTTCTATGTTTTTCTCTTGGGATCGCTCCTCTCCCCAAGGGCCGTAAAACTGTAACTTAACATCGGTGCTGCCATATATAAGCGGTACGTCAAATGTGTAAAAACCGGAAGCGTCTGCTTTTTTGTAATCAACTAGAACATTGTTGACATATAGTTCCACCATCCAGCCCGGTTCTGTTACATCACTCAATGTATAAGTACCGAAAGATCTTCGGTATGTAGTTGGGGTGTTGGTTATTTTTCCCCCTACAACCGGAGAAGTAAGTGTTGATATGCTTTCAGATTGTATTTTACCAAGAATAACCTGCGTTAAACCCTTTAAATCATTATTTGCATATCTCCATTGATAGTCCTGTTTCTTTAAGGAGAACGGAGAGTCTGTCTCATAGTTGAGCATAATATCAGCCTCACCTCCGGCTACAATGGCACCAATATTCAGAGCGAGTCTGGTATTAACAGCTCCACTACTCTCCTGCGTCGAATTAAGAGTCCAGTCAGCATTACCGAAATTAAAAATCGGATATTTTCTTTTTATAATTGTATCTGCATCGGCAACTCCCTTTATCTGATTGAGACTCTTGCGCATTTGCTCTTGTCTTATCTCCCTGATAATGGGGAGCTCAATCTTGGTGTTTAGAGTAACAGAAAGGGCGCGAAAATTAAAAATACAATCCAGACCGAAAATTTCGCCAAAATAATTTGATTTTAGATATAGTCCGGTCTCTGTCCTGACTAGATCTCCTTCTTTAAGTTTATATTCCTTTTTCTGGTATAGTATCTGATTTTTTGTGCGGTCAATATTGTATGTCACCTCTTCCGAAATGAAAAAGCCGGAAAAAGAATTGAATCCCGAATCAGTATTGTATTTAATTTTTAGAAAATTAAATACATCATTGAGACATAGATAAAGTGTCTCATCCTTTACAAGAGCACTTACATCTGCACCTCCTATCCTAGGGACACTGAGAGACACAACAATCTCTTCATAATCAGAGTTTTCCTGACAGTTTGCCTCATTGGAAAAAAGTAATGATAAGGTTGTAAGCAATGTAAATAAAACAGAGAAACCTATTTTTTTTGATTTGCGGTTTAATCCGGTTCTCTTGTCCGTTTGCATGTTACTAATAATAATGGGCTGTTATTGTGAAACTTCCCGAATAGTTCCCCGGAGGATTTGCTGTGACAGATCCTACATTAATAGTGCCACCCATATACAAAGTTACCGGGTATCTCTGACTTACACTCCAACCGTCATTACTACCGTCAGTATTAAGATAGAGAGTAATGCTTCCCCCTCCGCTTCTTGTCATTGTTATAGGGCTTTGGATAGATAAACTGTAAATGTAGTATGTCCTGTTTCTTCTTGTTGTGCTCATCGTAAAAGAGCACTCATTATATGTAGACGGGAAAAGTACAATACTTCCTGTGCTGGATCTTACACCGTCATCGCTTATTGTTACAGTTCCCCCCGAGCCGACCGGGTATAATGAACCAAAGTTTAAACCCTGATTAATTCTTAAATTCACCTGAGCATTGAGCGGGATGGTGTAGGTAAGTATAGATAACAGAGTTAATAAATATGGACACCTTTTGTTCATTATGTTTATGTGTAAACAGGTATTTTGAACCTATTGAATAGTTAATTCGGTTTCAGAGTATTTTTCAGGATGTGTGTCCGACTGAGAAGAGTAGGTAACTCTAATCTTTCCAGTCTTAAAATCTGCCTTGGGGGAGTTGTCAAGATCAAGGTTGAATCTTCTTATGGTATTTGGGGTATAAACGGCGATACCATTAACAATACCTACTATGGACTCTTTCCCGGATGGAGAGATGTGTGTAATTCGCAGATCTCCGTATACTGACATATTGCCTGTCCTGTTAAAAACCATAGATAATCTGTTTGTAGTGTCATTAACAGTCTCTAATTTCAAGTCTGATATGGATACCTTTGTGTCGGACTGTCCAATCCTGATAATAACAGGGATAGTAATACCAAAAATCGGTACAAGCTTTATGCTTAAAGCTGTGGTATCACGATTGGGATCTTCCTCTCCAAGAGCAGTCTCTTTCGGAACGGCTCTGAAGTAGACATGAGAACGGTATTCTCCGGGTGCAAGATTGGAAGTGTTAGTTACCTGCATTTTCACTACCTGTGATTCGTTTGGGGCAAGTATGACAGTTCTTGGAAAAAATCGGATATATTTATCTGCAAAATTTTGTCCGGGAGCGGGTTCGGTTATCTCTTCGAAAGCCCCGTCATCGGTCATTCTGTACTGAACTATTGACACATTGTATTTAGAGGTATCTTGGCCGGTGTTTGCCAGGTTCAGTTCCATGACTCTTCTCGATCCGTCAAAAACTATTCGGCGTGGTGTAATCAAAAGGTTTCCCTGAGCGTTTGCTTCAGGAAAATTTAGAAGAGAGAAGAGTGATAATGCTAATAAAAACAAATAAGATATAGCTTTCTTATCTTTGTTTGACTTATTGTTAATGACCGAATTATACATTTTCAGGGGTTTTATATTTTCAAAAATTAATCCAAATATAACAAAATTGTAAGAGAATAATAGATTAATTATAAGAAAATGTAATAGTGTAAGTCCCTGAATAAATACCCACCGGATTTTTTTCTATATCACCAACCTTAAGAGTAGCTCCAACGTTGACTGAAAGAAGTCCGTTGTTAAGCACTCCTGTTCCCATGCCTGCTTCAGGATATGATTTCCAATCATAGACCTCAAGTGTCTTCCCATTTGTGCTATTTGTCAGTAATGCAGAGGTTACGGGGAGAGCTATGGTCACAGTTGCTTCGTTTTGTCCGGTAAGTACAAAAGTTGCCGGATTATAAGATCCACCGCTCAGGGCTACAGATCCTGTTGCAGTCCTGACTCCATCCGGAGTGAGTATTATTTCACCTCCATTTGTTTCTGGGGAGAATCTGCCGAAGTTAAGAGTGGAATTCTCGGTAGCAGTGAGTGCCTCAATAATTTCAGCAGAGGCATGAGCTATTATGCTAACCTGGGCTTTTGCTGATGAAGCTGACAATAAGGACATTATAGCCACAAACAATATAATATGTGAATTTTTCTTCATGATGTGGTTTTTTTGTCTAATAAGGAAACGTTGCTTGAACAAGCAGCGTTTCCTTATATTTTGTATGAGTTGATTATTACTCGTAATTTACTGTGATCTTAAGATCTGTTGTGTTGGTGTATGTGCCCGCAACTGTATTGGCAGGGATTGAAAGAGTTCCACCTACAAGAATCACACTTGAGCCGCCGGTAAGGACATTGCCTGAGGCTGCCTTGTCATAA